>CAVXWN010000026.1:0-55308 GCA_963765485.1 uncultured Acidobacteriota bacterium
GGGGGGCGCTACCTTGCTTGCTTCTCAAAGGAGGGTTACACTAAACTCCAGCGGAATATCAATCTCCGCACACGCCTTCAAGCCTTGGGGCGAGATGTCGACGCCGCCAGTGTCGCTTTCCGTCGCGAAGTCGCAGCGAAGAAGCATCGCGACCCGTGACTTGAACGAGCGGAGGATGTCTAACCGGCCGAGCAATATCTCTCCCAGCCATCTCATATGCGAGTCAAGCTTGTCAGTCGCAGGGAGGGGGCAAGTGAAGCTCCACTGGCCACTATCCCCTCCGCGCATTGGAGGGTGTGCGTCTATGGCAGGTTCGCGATCCAGGATCGGGAGACCCAGTACCTCGGAAATCTTTTTCAGATCAGAGCCGTCACCCGTTATTTCCATAGTTACGTTTGACTTCGTCTTGTAACCCAGAGACTCAGCCTCGGACTCTTCACTCGTGGGAGTGTTTGGTGCTGTTCCTAAACACGTCGGCTCCATATCCAAGCATAAGAAGATCAGGCTTAACTCCATCTTGATGTCTAGGTGGGTGAAGATCCTCAGGCCGTGAGGTGACAGGCGAAACGCACAGTCACGACCTTCCGAGATGATCCCGCAAAAACTGCGAAGTTGGGCCTGTCGCTTGAGAGTACGCAAAAAGACGTAGTGTGGCTCCAACATCTGACTCAGCGACAAGAGATGTTTGTCCAGCGTCTCCGACCACTCGAGGGGGGCCTCAATCGACCACAAGTCATGGGTGAATGCCTGTCCTCCGAGGCCGGTCTCCCCCGCGCGATGGGTACTCGATGGCTGGATGCCCAAACTGCGGGTAATATGGTCAAAGTCAAGGTGCTCGCCAAACATACGCATGCTGGCGCGAAACTTCAACTTTGGACCCCTGAGTGGACTTGAAGGTGCGCCAATCTCAGAATCAACTTTATTCATTTTAGCCCCTTGTACAGACCTTGCTTGACCTGCTGGGCAATTGTCCATATCTCTGCATACGAGAGATTTTCGTCGTTAGGAATACCGTGCTCTTGTTTGTATACTTCAACTGCATCACCTAGCTCGTGAGGATCCACTCCTACGCCTCGGGCGATGTTGCGGATTCGCTCCCGCTCCGCACGATTCTGGAAAACGTGCTGGATCTCGACGGCAGCCAACCCGACCAATACACCCGCTGCCACGCCCAGGGCGGCAGCCTCGCAAGCCCCGCTCCCCACACATACCGCCGCTCCGGCTCCGATCGCTGCTGTAACTGCTGGCGCGAAACTATTCCCCGGGACTGGGCCGCCGCACGTCCCGAAGTCGCACGGGGGACCCCACCCACCGCCTGTGGGATAGCCCATTGGCCCGAAATCCCCGCTTAGCGGGCCGCTTCCCAAGCCACCGTACCCACCGCCGGAGTCAATGATCACGCCGCTCCCCCCGCCGAAGATGGGATCACCATTGGGCCATAGCCCCGCCATCTGCCGGCAGGAGGCATCGTTGCTATCCATATACGAGCAATAGTAAGCGGGGTCGGTACTGTGCGGGCCGGTACTGTACGCGCCGGGATCATCCGTGCAGTCGACGTCGGCGGCGAAGGCAGATTCGGGCGAGCACCTTGGATACGGGTCCAGTGCCGATGACAGTCCCGATGGGTCGTTGGAACTCGTCGGATTATTCAGCGCGTAAGCATACCGGTTGAGCGACTGAGGATTGGTGACGTCGCCGCCCATGGGGTCGGGCGTGAGCCAGCGTGCCAAGGCGGGGAATGTAGTAGCGGTTGGGCGTTTGGTAGCCGTCCGTCTCCGGGTCGTACCAGAGCAAGGAGGCGAAAAGCTGGTAGCCGTTGGTCGTACTCCCCCACTGAGCCCCCCAAGGATAGAAGAGTACTTCCCCGTCTGAGCCCCCCGCCGCGGTGGTCCATTGCTGCCCCGAGCCCAGGGCGTTGGGGTGGTCGAAATAAACCGGCGCGGGGCTCCCGTTCGCATACTCCGCCAGCACGCGCCCGCCGAAGGGAACCTCAGCGTTCCACCAGCCCGAGCCGTATCCGCCCAGAAACTGACCCGACGGGTCATACGAATAGCTCGCCGAAAAGTTGGAACTGTTCTGCCGATAGGCCCGCTGGCCGAGGGCGTTGAAGGTGGTGACGATGGCGCTCGTGCCGCTGTCGATCTGCCTCATGCGTCCCTCCGCGTCCCACTGGTAGCTGTGCGGGGCGCTGTTATCCTGCATCAGATTCCCCGCCGCGTCGTAGGTCACCGAAGCCCCGCCCACCGCGCTTAGCTGGTTGTTGTTGCTGCTGCTGTAAGTCATCGAGGTGCACAGGCCCGTTCCAGAACACGTCATGTTGCCCCAGCGGTCGTAAGTATAGGTCTGGCTCCAAAATGTGTTGTTACTAAAATCCTTGGCCACCGCACCATACAGCCGATTCAGGCTGTCGTACGTGTACGTGGCCGTGTGGCTCGAACCCGGCCTCGAGTTGTCCACGTACTGATAGCCCGTGACGTCCCCGTTGTCTGTCGTCCCCGTCGGCGCTGACCCGCTTGTGGGGCAGCTCGAAGGCGGCGTCCAGCTCCCCGTGAAGTAATTGTACACCAGACAGTAATACGCGGAGGCGTTAGCTGTCGTCCCCACGTCGATCGTCCAGGGCTGGCGGGTGGCGCATACGTCACGACGCGGTTTGTCGGGATGTATGCGGCCCTCGGAAAGGCCGCAGGTCCGGAGGGCGGGACCTGCGCTACCAATTGCTGTACGGAGTGCCGTCAAGGGAGAGCTGGTCGGAGCCGCTGTGCACGTCCACAATCCCCAGCGACGTTTGCGTGGGTGAGAGCGGCTCGTCTTCCTTCGTCTCCCGCCAGGTTTCGTTTGAGCCCGTGAAGGGGTCGGTGGGGAGCCTCCCCAGATAGCCTTTGTCCACCAATTCCTGCAGGTGCAAGGGAGCGCGCCCGTTGTCACGGGTGAACTCTCAATCAAGGAGCGCATGGTGTAGAGGTGGTCGCGCAGAACGGCTTCCCGCGTGCGCACGATTGCGGTCGGTGAAGACGGGAGTCGCGATAGAGGCCACGATCAGGATCACCGTCACAACCATCATCATCTCGACGAGCGAGAAACCCTCGGGGCTGCCGGCGGCTTGGCTGTTGTGCCGGTGCGTGAGAGGACTGATTGATGGGACCTGCATAACGGGCCATCCGACGAGGAAGCTGGAGTCTGAGGCAGGCACGGGGGAGCTACCGGTGTGCGCCAGCCTGTTGGTGGTCGCATACATCCCGCAAAAACCGTCGGGACGTATGCGCCACCCGCCGAAGTCTGCGTCAGCCGGCGGGTCGCGGTCATAATCGAAGTCGAGTGATGCTTTGCCGATCGTCTGCCTTAAGCTTTAAAGGGAACAGCCGGAGCAAAGGGAGAAAAGCAACAAGAAACAAGGCGCCATATATCAGAGTGCAACCCACGAGGAGAGGCTCCTGTAGACTCTGAAAATGGGCGAGAAGGAGCCCCGCGAAGAAGCAGATCAAAACATACAACCAGGGGTATTTAAATCCGATTACGAGGTCGGCGCCGCACTCGGGGCATCGCACATGTCGACCCCCGCGGAGATCCAAAACCACTGAACGCTCGCCGCAAACTGGACAGAAAGCGCGCCCTTTGTCTCCTGTGGTCATTTTGCTACGAAAGTCGCAAGCCAAGGGATACACCTCAAGGTCAGCAGTGCGACGCAGCCTTCTTGAGGAGCACGGCCCCCAAGGCCGCTGCATTATTAATTCCCATCCGAGCCCAGGCTGGTAGGGAATAGTACAAGACGTAGCCGTTGATGATGGCCCCGTTAATTCCAGGCCATAGGGCGCCCTCAGTGGCTGCGCTCGCCCCAGCGGCTCGCCGCCCGCCGACCCCCCGAACCACCCAACGGCAAAGCACGGGCTGTTGAGAGTCTGAATACCCGTTTTGTTCATAGCCTGAGCAAGGGCGTTCGCCCTGGCATCCAACGTTGAGTCTACGCTGTTCGCCCGTGGCACTGGTACCACCGCCAGGAACGGCCACGCCGTTGTGACGCTGACTGTGTAGTCCAGTGTGAAGGCTCCCAGAAAGCCGTTAGCCACCGGATTAGAGCCCCCGCAAGCGCCAAACTCGCAGCCTGGCTGCGACCAACTGCTAGGCCAGAGGAGCCCCTGCAGGCTCATCGGCGCAAGCGGTCCGAAATCCCCGCTTAAGGGGCCGCTCCCCAGGCCACCGTACCCACCGCCGGAGTCAATGATCACGCCGCTCCCCCCGCCGAAGATGGGATCACCATTGGGCCATAGCCCCGCCATCTGCCGGCAGGAGGCGTCGTTGAGGTCCATATACGAGCAAGGGTTAGTGGGGTCGGTACTGTACGCGCCGGGATCATCCGTGCAGTCGACGTCGGCGGCGAAGGCCGATTCGGGCGAGCACCTTGGATACGGGTCCAGCGCCGACGACAGTCCCGATGGGTCGTTGGAACTCGTCGGATTATTCAGCGCGTAAGCATACCTGTTGAGCGACTGAGGATTGGTGACGTCGCCGCCCATGGGGTCGGGCGTGAGCCAGCGTGCCAAGCGGGGGATGTAGTAGCGGTTGGGTGTCTGGTAGCCATCCGTCTCCGGGTCGTACCAGAGCAAGGAGGCGAAAAGCTGGTAGCCGTTGGTCGTGCTCCCCCACTGAGCCCCCCAAGGATAGAAGAGTACTTCCCCGTCTGAGCCCCCCGCCGCGGTGGTCCATTGCTGCCCCGAGCCCAAAGCGTTGGGATGGTCAAAATACACCGGCGCGGGAGTTCCGTTCGCATACTCCGCCAGCACGCGCCCGCCGAAGGGAACCTCAGCGTTCCACCAGCCCGAGCCGTATCCGCCCAGAAAATGACCCGACGGGTCATACGAATAGCTGGCCGAAAAGTTGGAGCTGTTCTGCCGATAGGCGCGCTGCCCGAGGGCGTTGAAGGTGGTGACGATGGCACTCGCGCCGCTGTCGATCTGCCTCATGCGTCCCTCCGCATCCCACTGGTAACTGTGCGGAGCGCTATTATCCTGCATCAGATTCCCCGCCGCGTCGTAGGTCAGCGATGCGCTGCCCACCGTGGTGAGCTGGTTGTTGCTGTTGTAGCCCATCGAGGTGCACAGGCCCGTTCCAGAACACGTCATGTTGCCCCAGCGGTCGTAAGTATAGGTCTGGCTCCAGAATGTGCTGGCCGTCGCACCCCACAGCCGGTTCAGGCTGTCGTACGTGTACGTGGCCGTGTGGCTCGAACCGGGCCTCGAGTTGTCCACGTACTGATAGCCCGTGACGTCCCCGTTGTCGGTCGTCCCCGTCGGCGCTGACCCGCTTGTGGGGCAGCTCGAAGGCGGCGTCCAGCTCCCCGTGAAGTAATTGTACACCAGACAATAGTACGCGGTGGCATTGCCTGTTGTCCCCACATCGATCGTCCAGGGCTGGAGGCGCTTGTTGTAAATGTAGGTTTCCTGACCGTTCGCGCATCCGGTGCCCGCACAGCCATTCACGAGCTGGCTGATCGCGCCCCAGGCGGTGTAGGCGATGCTCGACTGCGCGAGATACTGCGGCTGGCCCGTGCCCGTCAAGGAACTGCTGATCGCAGTTATTTGTTGCGCGGCGTTGATGGTGTTGGTCAGCGTGAAGCCTTCCGGATGTATCCAACTGGTGACGTCCCCTCCCTTATCGTAGTTGTAATGCGCGTCCTTAACGCTGGCGCAGTCGGCGGTTGTAGTGCACTGCCAAAAATCCGTCGTTCGGCCGACTTGGTCGTAACTGAAGGCGACGGCGGTCTGGGGGCTCGTGCAGGTTCCAGCCGCCGAACCTGTACAGGCGAGCACCATGTTCCCCTTGGCATTGGAAAAGGTCACCCCCGACCAGGCCGGCCAGGAGCTGGGCGCTTGATCGTAAAAGAAGTTTGCTCTGGGCGTAGTGCTGTCGCTGTAGCTCTTGTAGGTCAGGCGGTTCAGCGCGTCGTAGGCAAGCGTGGTCGTGACCGTGCTGCTGCAACTTGAATTTTGATTTTCAAGGGGAGCGGTCTTCGAGATCAGGTTGCCGTTGGCGTCGTAGCCGTATGTGACCGTGCATTGCGTACTGCCGACACTCACTTCGGGCGTCTGGGAGCTCATCAGGCGAGCGAGCATGTCATAATTATAGGTCCGCGCCGTTTGGCTCCCCTGTGTCACCGTATGGAGGTCGTCCAGGGCGTCGTAGGTGTAAGTGGTTTGGTAATTAAGGCCACTGGGGTCCTCGGTCACCGAGGAGATGCGGCCCAACCCGTCCGAGCAGCGCGTCCGTACTTTGCTCGCGGGGTCAGTACTGGTGGCGCAGTTCCCCGGATAGGTGATGCCCGTGTAGCTGCCGTCAGGAAAACTGATGGCATGACTCGTGCCCACATCGGCGGTGCGGTTCAGGGCGTCATAAGTGTAGGTGGTGACACCGTTGGTGGAATCACCGGAATTGCAATACGGATTCGATACGGTGTAGATGCGGCCCAGCTTGTCGTAGGTGGTGTCCACCGTGCTGCAGGCTGAGCTGTCCACCGATTGCTTGACGCGCCCGAGAGCCTCCAGATATTGGGTTACGACGTGATTGCCGGCCGAAGAGCTGACGAGCTTGGAATCAGTGAGGCTGTAGGCGCCTTGCGTGTCGGTATAGGTGATCGTGTCGGACCCACCGTCCGCGTAGCTGGTCCCCGTGAGCCGCCAGAAATTGTTGGGGTCGCTGTACGTGAAAGTCGTTGTGGTGCTGTTGTTGTCGTCCTCCATTGACGTCAGCACTCCGCCGTTGCAGTCCCAGGTGAGCGTAAACGTGGGTGTGTACGAGCCAACCGCGGGACCGGTGATGGTGGTCGGAAACGAGTTGTTGCAGGCGGTGATGTTCGAAACAGTCGTGGTGTTGCCGTTGAAGTCCGGAGCGCTGGTCAGCACGCCATACTGGTTGTGGATTAACGTGCGGGATATGGAGGAAGGTGAACCGCCCGTGTTGGTATGGGTCTCGGTGTGCAAGGTGCCGTTGGGGCCGCTCGAAGGGTTGTAGTCATAGGTGTAGGCGGCCTTGGCAACCAAGTTCGTGGCCCCGGAGCAATCGCTCGGGTTTCCCGTGGCGCTGTAAACCAGCGAGGTCTGCGGCCGGTCGAGGATACTGCCGAGAGTAGTGTAGTAGCAAGTCATAGCCTCACGCTTAAGGGAACCTTTTCCTCCACTCCCAAAGTCATGTTCGTCCCTCTTCGTTACCAGCCCATAGCTGTTGTAATAGGTATCAACCTCCGCCACTTCGCTGCCCAGCGTCATCGTGACGTTGCGCTGGGTAATCGGAGGCGTAATCGCCGAGTAGCAGTTGCTAGCGTTCTTGTAGCACGTGTTGACGGTTTCAAGCAAGGTGCCGGACGTGGCGCCCTGGTACACTTGGCGCTCGGTCTCGTATATTGGCGTCACCGAGCTTCCGTTGATCCCCGCGAACCAGTATAGGGTCTGGTTTCCCGCAGGGTCAGTCACGGTGGTAGTCGCCATACTCCCGGACCCCGTATGCGCATACTGCCAATAATTAGAACCCGTGTCTGGCGTGTAACGATAGAGGGTCGCTGTGCTTCCGTCAGCGCAGGTGATGCCGTTGCCCCCGCCGGTGTACGTGTATCTGATGGTCTCGTTAGTCGCCGTGTCCGTGGGCAGGGTCACTGAGGCGAGGCGCCCGGTCGTGTACGACGGGTACCCCGGAGTGGCCTCGTAGGTGAAGAGGTATTTGCTGACGCCGTCCGGCAGGTCGATTTCGGTAATCAGGTATTCGGAGTACGGCCCGTACTCGCTAACGCCACCACACCCGAAATGAGTCTGCACGGTCTTCTGGGTGTACTTGACCACCCAACTGACGGAGCTGCCGCTGGGGCCGGTGTACGTGTACTTGATCGTGCTCGGTGAGCTGGAGGTGTCGACCGTCAGGGCAGGATTGCTGCTGCTCAGCATATCATAGAATGTGTTACTGGAGGCAGAGAACGTGCCGCTAATCGCGTTGGTGTTGGGGTCAACGACGTAGCCGTTGCCGGAAGTTGGATCGTCAGTGCCGTATGGTATGCTGTTGAATGACACCCCAGACGGCGATGTGGCATTAACGACGGAAGGGGGACCGAAGCCCATGCTTGCATACATGGTCCAACCCGAGCCGTCGGGCGCCGCAGCCGTCTGGTTAAAGGGTGGGGCAAACCCGCAACCCAAACCTTGCCCGTCGGATATGGTGATCGCGAAGTAGTGCCAAGCGCCCTGCGCGTCCTGATAGGCCTAGTTCGAGTATTGGTCATAGTACAACCGAGTCGTACCAACCGTGCAGTAGGGCATCGTGTGGTTCGCGGTGGCGTAACCCGTCAACGCGCCCGCGGTCCCGCGCCAACCCCAATCCAGCCCGTAGGGTATCCATTGGCCGCTGGCATTCTGCCAAATAGAACTGTCGTAGCTGAGTGCATAGGAGAAATTGAACCCGCCGCGCCCTGCCCGGGAGAAGATGGGAATAGAAAAATGGACGTTGAGGTTGGCGTTGTTCACAGTGTCGAAACTTGAGGGCCTCACGCTGGAGAAGGGCGGAATCCCCGTGAGCACTTGGGCTGAGGACGTCGATACCGCCAGCAGCATGAGTGCGAACAGCAGAGCAAGCAGACCTGGATTCCCGCTTGCGCGGGAATGACTGTGCCGCGCACGGGAGTCTCGCCCGCTTGGTCCTATGGCCAAGATGGTAGTGCCACAACTTGGTGGATTCCCGCTTGCGCGGGAATGACGGTCGGATATCCGGCGCCAGCCCAGCGCTGTCACCCCCGCGAAAGCGGGGGACCATTGCCATCCGCGTGGATTCCCGCCTGCGCGGGAATGACGTCGTACTTGACTCCTGACTTCTGGCTCCTGACTCCGGGCTACTTGTTTACGCCTCATGGCCCACCTCCTGTGATGATCAACACCTGCCGACCTGAAGGTCGGCGCTACGCATGTGTCGTTGTGCGTCATTGCCCACCTCCTGTGGCGACGATGGGGAGCGTGAAGGCGCTGGGCGACACGCCGGAATTCGCCGCGGCGTTGGTGACCGTGAGGTCGAGCGCCAGCGAGTTATTGACGTACTTCTGAATGCGCGTGGGCGCCTGCACTCCGTTAAAGGATTGGTAGGCGCCGAAACGAATTTCGGCAGCCAAGTTGGTATCGGCATCGTAGTCGGGATGCATGTTGTAATCGAGGGCGACGGGCAGCAGCGAAGCGGCGTCAAGGTAAAGGTCCATCGAACTGACGCGCTGCACGGTGGCCACGACGTTGGGTATCTGCGACGATATATTGTGGAAGAGGGTGACGTGATAAACCTGTTCCCCCTCGCGCACCTCCTGCCCGATGAGGCTAATCACGAGCGTGGGGTCGCTGGCCAGCGCTTGTAGACTGAGGGCGGGAAAGAACCAGTCGGCGTCGATAAAGCAGTTGTGGTTCGCCATGGCTTGCGGCGTGCCGTCCGCTCCGACGGACACGCCCGCCACGCCGTTGCGAATCTCCTGCCGCGTGCCGCCGCTGAGGTTGAGCGTTACGGCGCTTTGCATGTTGCCGCGCGCCACGAGCGTCGCCGTCCCGGTCTCCTCGTCGGAGCCCGCGATGTAATTTGCGGCGGCCTGGATTGTGATGTCGCTGAGGGGCGTGTAGCCGGCGAGCGCTTGCAGCGCCTTGCTGGCCAGCGCCACGGCATTGGGGTTGCTCACCGGAGCCGTGGTGGTCTGGGCTGCGACAGCGCTCACGGCTAGAGCTGCAAGTGAAAAGAAGATTGCAAGGCGAGTGAACATGACGTGCCTCCTGAAATTGAAATCTCCGCTTGGGGTGCACCGCGGTCAAACCTCGTGCACTCGGGCTGTCGCGCGGCAGTGAATGAGCCGTCCCTACAGCAGGCTTGCCGAGCTCGGCGCTTCGTAGCCTCCGTTCAATATTCGTTAACAGGTTTGCGGAGATCCAAAATACCTCCCCAAAATAAGGCGGGTTTACTGGCGAGTCAACAGTATCGAGGTGGTAAAATCTGCTATTTTGGTGGTGAAACCTGCTATGGCAGGGTCATCGAGTCTGAGATGGCGGTCGGCCATAGCGCTTCCTAAAATCGTGAGCGAAGTTCGAATGGTTGGCGTACCCGACTGCGGCGGCCACTTCCTTGACTCGTAGCGCGGTGCTTCGAAGCATTTCCTTTGCCGTGGCCATGCGAGTCGCGCCAAGGAAAGCCTTGATCGTTAGTCCTGTTTCTTCTTTGAAAAGATGCTCCAGCCGCGACGGGCTCAGATGCACCAACGCGGCGAGCGACTTCACCGAGTGCGGTTTCTCGGGCTCACGCGCGACCGTCTCCAGCACAGCAAGCACCCTGGCGTCAACAACAGTCGGGCCGCCCGTGACATGAACAGGCAGAGGAACTGAGGCAGGTCCAAACACGAATGGGTGGTCAACGGACGAGGTCTTTGGCTGATCGGTGTGCCTGAACACGGGGATAGCTCCGGAAGGAAATGGAAGCTCGAAGCGGAAGAGAGACTCGGCGCGTGAGCGAACATATGGAGTTGTTCCTGCACCAACGGTGCTCCTAGGCTACGCCCACTTTCGAAGTTCTGTCAAGACAATTTATTGCACCGTTAATATTTCTTAATGTACATCCTCACGCGACACGATGTCAGCCCAAGAGCCGCTCTCGTGATATGCACGCGGGGTCGCAACCCCGAAAGCAGCGCTCACGGGGACCGGCCGTCCATGAAATCAGCTACATCGCCATAGACAAAAAGCCAGAAAGCACGTGTACGTTGTAGGAAGATGGCCTTTGTGAGGGAAGTTCGAAACACGATCCAAGCCCACGGTGGAATGGATTCACATTCCCTATGGAACCCCCACTCGAAGCTCCAAGAACGTCTCTACCATCGACCATCCAGAAATTCGACGGCGAGCTGTCAAAGCGTAAAACCAGTAGAAAGCTTGGTTGGGCTTTCACAAGAAATTATCGTTGGAATGCTTGCGAGTAGAACGTTGAAGGTTTGACCGTCTACAAAATCATCTACATCGTTGTAGACGGAAAACCAGAGGTCGCGGTTACGTGCTTGAAACGATTGGTGGACGCGAAGGGATTCGAACCCTCGACCTCAGCGTTGCGAACGCCGCGCTCTCCCAACTGAGCTACGCGCCCATCCGTCTCAATAGCATTCCAAAATATAGCACGCGAGCGGCGCCGTGTACAATTCAGGGTTTCAGGGACGAGATGCCTGTTGCACAAGTCCCTCGGCGCAATCGAGCGCTTCTTCCAATCGACTCTCTTCCAAGCCCCCGCCTTGAGCAAAGTCGCGCCCTCCGCCTCCCTTACCGCCGAACTTCGCGACTGTCTGTTTGAGGATGCTGCCCATTTCTGAAGCTCCGCCCGGGGTTTGCGCGAAGACGAGAGTAGCCGGCTTCCCCTGTACTCCGATCAGGGCTACTGCGGAAGGCAGTTTCGTCAGGGCATGCGCCAACATCTTGGCCTGTGACGATTCTCCGGATGGGAGAACCTGACGAACGACGCGGCGACCGTCGATCACGGGAGCAGCCTGCCACAATTCCTTGGCTTGATATTCGGCCAAGCGTTCCAGCAGCTTTTCCCTTCCCCGAATCCCTTCGCGCAGCTCCTGGCTTTGTTTTGAAATAAGTTCCGGCACCGTCTCCAGAGCGGCGGAGAATAGGCGCGCAGCCTCGCTCAGAACCCTGAAATCCCGCCGCGCCTCTCGGTGGGCGCGGCCCCCGCACACGAATTCTACGCGTGTCAAACCCTTCATGCGCTCCACCTTGCGCACCAGAATCAAGCCGACAGCGCCCGTGCCGCTCACGTGAGTCCCTCCGCAAGCTGACAGATCGAATCCCTGGACCTCCACCAACCGGACCTCGCCCTCGCGCGACGTAGGTTTCCGCAAGTCCAACTGGCTAGCCTCTCCCGCCGCCTGAAAAGAAATCCTCACCGGGCGATTCTCAAAGACCACCTGGTTTGCGGCATTCTCGGCTTCTTCCAGTTGCCTTGCGCCGAGGCGGTCAGAATCCAAATCAATGCTGGAACTGTTCTCCCCCAAGTGAAACGAAACGGTTTTGTAACTGCCGTTTCTTTCGAAGGCTGCGGATAAGAGATGCTGGCCAGTATGTTGCTGCATGTGATCAAACCGCCGCGCCCAATCGATGATCCCACTCACGGTTTCTGCGGCCGGCGCTTGGGGCAGCAGGTGCCCTATTTCGTCTCCCTCGTCAACAACTTCGAGGACCTGGATGCCGGCGATTGTGCCGGAATCGGCCGGCTGCCCACCCGAGGTAGGGTAAAAAGCCGTCCGGTCGAGATATATTTTGAACCCGTTCGGCGCGGGTTCCGAGCGCAGCACACGTGCCTCGAACTCACGCAAATAACAATCGCTGTAATAGAGCCTGTCGGTTTTTGCCATCTGATTCAAATGCGGCGGGTGTCCTGAGTCATGAGCTCGTCGAATAATTCAGCCCGCGGGAGGGGCGAACGAATGTAGCCCACCGCGTACGAAGCTGTGAAGAAATCAACCGGTCTGTCATCCTGAGCGAAGCGAAGGATCTCCGTAGTTGTTTTTTTTCAGCTACCTGCGAAGAACTGCAGAGATGCTTCGCGGAGTTTAACCTGAGCGAACTGCGGGGATTCTTCGCTTCGCTCAGAATGACAAGCGGAGGGCTCAGCATGACAGATTCGAATTTTTTGACACCTTTTACGCCGGGGGTCAGCGAGGCTTTGATCACCCAGGGCTGCCTAAGTTGTAGTCAGAGTTTCAAGTACTTCTTGATATTTATATGCACTGGACGTGAGGAACAAAACGATGCATTCGTGACCGGCCAACAGCCCGTCCTGCAACAGCTTCCTGAGCGCCGCGAGCGTCGCGCCTCCTTCCGGTGAGGTGAGCACACCCTCGGTCTCGGCAAGCTGCCGCATGGCGACGAGCATGTCCCCGTCTGGCACGGCAAGGGCAGCCCCGCGGCTTTCGCGGAGGACTCGTAACATCATAAAGTCGCCGATTGCCGATGGCACTCGAAGGCCGGAGGCGATCGTCTGAGGGTTCTCCCATTCCTCGGCCCGGTCGCCACCCTGAGCGAAAGCCCGAACGATGGGTGCGCAGCCCTGTGCTTGGACCGAGAACATACGCGGCCTTCGTCCATCGGTCCAGCCAAGTTCCTCCATTTCCGCGAAGGCTTTCCACATTCCGATGAGCCCCGTCCCACCCCCGGTCGGGTAGATCATGGCATCGGGAGCTCGGCCGCCAAGCTGCTCCACGACTTCATAGGCCATGGTCTTCTTCCCTTCAAGCCTGTAGGGCTCGCGGAGAGTTGATACATCGAACCACTCGCCGCCGTTCTGATACTCCCTCATTTCACGGCCGCAGTCTTTGATGCTTCCGGAGACGAGTACAACTTTGGCCCCCAACAAGGCGCACTCCTGGCGGTTCGCTATGGGCGTTTCCTTGGGCATGTAAATCGCCGCTTCCATGCCATCTTTGGCGGCATACGCGGCCAATGCGCCACCGGCATTTCCCGCTGACGGCATCGCCAGCTTTCGAATGCCCAATTCCTTGGCCATGCTGGCGGCCACAGCAAGTCCACGTGCCTTGAAGGAGCTCGTGGGATTCTGGGATTCATCTTTCAAGTACAAATTGGGAAGTCCGAGTTCCCTGCCCAGGCGCCGGGCATGGATCAGCGGCGTGAACCCTTCACCCAGACACAGAATCGAAGAATCCTGTGTCACCGGGAGGACTTCACGATACCGCCACAATGTGGGTTCGCGCGAGGCCATTCGGTGGAGCACAAGCGTCTCCGCCGCTCGGCGAAGGTCGTACTTCACAAGGAGAGGCGCTCCACAGCTACACAGGTTGTAGAGCCGGCCGGGCTCGTAACGCTTCTCGCAACGAGCGCATTCAAGGTGAGTAACAATGGACATAGGATTCGAAGTCTAACATGTTAGAATCGTGATTGCATGTCGATTCGTCTGGTAGCCATTGACCTTGACGGCACTCTCCTGAACAGCCGTCGAGAAGTATCGGACCGCAACCGCCGCGCGCTGCTCGAGGCGGTTGAACGCGACGTCCAGGTGGTCATCGTTACCGGGCGCAGGTATCATTCCGCCCTTCCGCTGATCAGCTTGATTCCCTGCCCCCTGACTCTGATAACCTCCAACGGCGCCCTGATCGCGAACTCCTCGGGAGAGGTTCTCCATCGGGATTTCCTTCCCGGGAAAGTGGCGCAGCAGGTTCTGGAAGTTGCCTACGAATATCGCGCCTACTCAGTCGTCATTTTCCACACGCCGGGCTGTGGCCAAGTCACCATGCAGGATAACGCCGTGGATGAGGGGCCCCTCGGCTGGTATCTCAAGACTAGCCCTCAGGGTCTGCGACTCGTTCCGGACCTCGAGGCGGCGCTTGACACAGATCCTATCCAGGTGATGATTGGAGGGCCCCCGGCACGCATCCAACCGGCGGAACTGCTGCTGGCAGAATCCCCCGTCCGTTCCAGCGTCCATCTCACCTGGACCAAGTACCTGACCACCAACATTTCCATCCTCGACGTCATGAACCGGGGCTGCTCGAAAGGACGGGCGCTGAAGATCTGGGCAGAGCGGTGCGGAATTGAGCCCGGCGAAGTGATGGCTCTCGGCGACAACTTTAACGACGTGGAGATGCTTCAGTACGCGGGGTTTCCCGTTCTCATGGGAAACCATTGCCCCGAGCTGCAGCGGCCTGACTGGACCTTGACTCTCCCCAACGACGAAGATGGCGTCGCCGCGGCAATCCGTGACTATGTCCTGCCAGGTTGCTGAGAAAGCGGTTCGCAGTCGATAGTTCACAGTTAAGTCAGCACTAGGGCTTCGTTGGTCTGTAGCGATTCACCAGGGAATCCAGAGCCAGCACATCACGCATGAAGTCCTGGTACCGCAGCTCCCGGAACGACTTGTTGGCGTCCGCGCTGAGCGACTCGAGCAGTTTCCCGTCCTGTTCACTCATGCGGAGTGTACCTCTTTGCATCACTTCCACTTCCTCTCCCAACTTAGCTTCCTTTTCCAGCGCTTCACCTACCCCCGCAGGCCAGCCCGGCAGACGTTCCTGCGCGCCCGGCAGAGAAGGAAATGCTTTGTGAGGCTCTTTCTGATACCAAAAAGCCGTTGAAGTATAATCATTCTCAAAATTATTCGCGTGCCCGTGCTCCACCGTGACACGGATCGATTTCTGAAAGCGCACGGGGTCGTTAACAAAGAATCGATACATCTGGTTCTTACCACCGAAGTTCCCGTTCAAATTCTCAATGAGATAAAAACCGGTATACGGCCCCCAGAATTCCGAGTCGGGACAGCACCCGCTATTGAAGATTTCCTCGTGACCCGTGCCCGGATAGGTGGGAGGCCACTTGGCGCCGTCCACGAATATCATGTCGTCACCCTCTCCATACCAGCCTCCCGCCACGTTATCGACGGTGAGAAACAACCCAACGTAGCTTCCCTGCCCTTCCGCATCCAGGATGAGATAGTTGTCTTCGCCCGTTGTGTTCTTTGCCGCATTGTTGCCGAGCGTCGTGTTCTTGGGTGTCCCCGCGCGCACTGGGGTGCGAGGTACGCGGCGCCACTGGGCGTGAAACCTGCCTGCGTCAGCCGGCAACACGCCGTCGGGATATTGCTCAAAGTCGACGTGATACCACATAGCGAAGTCGGGGACCTTACCATCGTTCTCCAGGGTAATGCGCGCTCCTTTTTGGAAGGGCATGGGGAAATAAGAGACCAAGCCATCAAAGTCTCCAGCGCGGATACCGGGGTTGATGTTGACGACTAAGGAGCGAAAATATCTTAGAGTGCCGAGGCCCGAGCCGAAGAAGTCGCCCAGCGGAACCTCGACGCAAGGCTCATTCCCCCCGTCCCAGTACATCCGCAGGATCAGCTTGCGGTAGCGCATCCGATCGGGCGCAAGGGGAGCAACGTAAAATCGGCGAATGACCCCGGCCCCCTGGATCTCCGCCAAGGTCTTGGTGTCACCGGGTGCGATGTCGATCCAATCGTGGTTTCCGCCGCTGCGGTCATATGACGAGATGCGGCTCGTCTTCGTGCGCTTGAGAATGAAGAGGTCATCCAGATATCCCCCCGGCCCGGCTGAATCTTCTTGCGCCCAGAGGGCCGGGCATGCACCCCCCGCCGCGACCAGCATGATGGCAATCAGCAAACAGACGGTTATAACTCTGTGTTTCAGGACACCCTGTTCAAAAGTTTTCACGGAAACCTCGCCTCCTTACGCTATCACCGCCAAGCAGTCTCGATACGGCTCAAAACCTGCTCACTTGCCGGAACTTCTAGCTTTAACTCGGCGGAGTCACGACAGCGACAGCACGCACGCCGCGCAGTGTATCACGAGTTGCCATCTTCGAGCCGCGAAGGGTTTTTCGCGGGGACATCGATCTCCCGTAGGGCCGACACAGAGGCAGGCCTGTCCTGCTTTGAAAATCGTAGCGCGGGCGTCTCGCCCGCTGTGGCGCGGGCATCCTGCCCGCGAGTTCTTGCGGGGGCGAGACGCCCGCGCTACAACTATGCACCGGCAGGGAATTTTCATGGTTTCCGGGTGCCGGGCAGCCGACGGGCATAAGCGACTGCGATGAGGTTTGCAAGGAAAAATGCCTTAGCAGTAGAATACAACGCCAGCGAACGGCGAAGAGGGCCTTAGCTATGACTGCTGCGGCTGACGGCCGATGCAGCGGCCAAGCATATCCGGCTCTAACAAGGAGAGCGAGGAGACTAATGAGTGACAAGAATGGACTTTCTACAAATTCTATATGGAAAAAGATCGCTATCGGCGCAACGTTTTTTTTGGCAATCGGCGTTGCCCTAGCGCAGGAGCCCACCGATCCTCTGAGGAAGGGGTTCGAGAATCCGCCCAGTTCAGCGCGCCCGCGGGTCTGGTGGCACTGGATGAACGGCAACATCACGAAGGAAGGCATCAAGCTGGACCTGGAGTGGATGCATCGAGTGGGACTAGGCGGATTTCAGAACTTTGATGCGGCGCTGGACACGCCCCAGGTCGTCGAGCATCGACTGCCGTACATGACGCCAGAGTGGAAAGACGCCTTCAAATACGCGACGATCCTCGCCGATCGGCTGGGGCTGGAAGAGGCGATTGCAGGTTCGCCGGGCTGGAGCGAGAGTGGCGGCCCGTGGGTGCCGGCGTCGCAGGGAATGAAGAAGTATGTGTGGAGTGAGACCTCAGTCGAGGGCGGGAGGCCGTTTGAGGGGACGTTGGCTAAGCCCCCGTCGATCACTGGACCATTTCAGAGCCTGCCCGCTACGGATACCATTCATCCGACGCCGGAGTTCTATGCAGATATAGCGGTCATCGCCTACCGCCAGGCATCTGACGTGCCCATCGAATCACTCCACCCGAAAGTGACTTCCAGTGCGGGCAGTTTCGACGCAGCGATGCTCAGCGACGGAGATCTGCAAAACACGGTAAAGCTGCCAATCCCAGCAGTCGGCGAGAGCGCCTGGATCCAGTACGAATTCCCCGAGCCTCAGACGATGCGCGCAGTTAGCATCGTGATGAAGGATTTGAATTCGGACGCCGCGCTGCTGCACGGGATCGTCAACCCCGAGAAGTCGCTCGAGGCAAGTGACGATGGGCAGGACTTCCGATTCATAGTGAACCTCGCCGGCGGCAGCGCTCCCGAGTCCACCATTTCTTTCCCGCCGGTGAAGGCGAAGTTTTTCCGCGCCGTTCTCAAGCGGACACCCGCTCCTCCGTTGCCTCCTTGGTTGATCGGCAGGGATCCCGCCCAGGCTGGAGCGCCTCCGACCGACTATGAAATTGCCGAACTGGTGCTGCATCCGGGAGCGCGCGTCAACAGGTTCGAAGAGAAGGCCGCGTTCACTCCCCAGCCCGACCTCTACCAGTTCGCGACACCTGCGGCCAGTGGCACCGAAGTCGTTTCAAAGTCTGACGTCGTCGACCTGACCTCGAAGCTGGGCGCGGACGGCAGGCTCAACTGGACGCCCCCAGCCGGCAATTGGGTCGTAGTCTGGTTCGGCTACTCACTCTTAGGAATCACCAACCATCCGGCGACCGCTGAAGCTACGGGCCTCGAGGTCGACAAGCTGGACCGCAGATATGTGAAGAAGTATATGGAGACCTACCTCGACAGTTATAAGAATACGGTAGGTCCCGAATTGATGGGCAAGCGGGGCCTTCGCTACGTCATCAACGATAGCTGGGAGGCCGGCTCGCAAAACTGGACCGATAACATGATCGCTCAATTCAAGAAACGGCGCGGCTATGATCCGCTGCCCTGGCTGCCGGTTCTCACGGGGCGGGTGGTTGAAAACGCCGAAGCCAGCGACCGATTCCTGTGGGACTTCCGTAAGACTATTGGCGATCTAATCGCGGACGAGCATTACGGCCAGTTGGAGGCAACACTCCATCAGCGGGGCATGGGCCATTACGGGGAATCCCACGAGGGCGGACGCGCCTTTGTTGCTGATGGCATGGAAGTCAAGAAGTTCAACGAAGTGCCCATGAGCGCCTTGTGGACCCAGGCGCCCGGGGGCGAGTACAAAGAGCAATACGGCTACAACGCGGATGACCGCGAATCGGCATCGGTCGCGCACATCTACGGACAGAATCTGGTGGCGGCCGAGTCGCTGACTACGTGTGATCTTAATTATGCTTGGGCCTGGTCGCCGGCAACACTTAAGCCGGCCGCCGACCAGGAGTTGCTGAACGGCATCAACCGCTTTGTCATTCACGAGTCGGCGCACCAACCACTGGTGGGCAAGGCCCCGGGAATGACTCTTGGGCCTTGCGGCCAGTGGTTCAACCGCAACGAAACCTGGGCGGAAGAGGCTGTTCCATGGGTGAACTACATTGCCCGCAGCAGCTATCTGCTGCAACAGGGGCACTTCGGCGCCGACCTGGTTTACTTCTATGGCGAGGATTCCAACCTGACCGCCATTTTTGCGGATAAATCGCCCGATGTGCCGGCGGGCTATGGCTTCGACTACATCAACGCCGACGGCTTGATTCACATGCTAAGCGCCACCAACGGCCGCATCACCGCCGAGAGCGGCATGAGCTACCGGGTGCTGGGGCTTGATCCGTATAGCCAACACATGTCGTTGCCCGTGTTGCGTGCCATTCACAAATTGGTAGAGGATGGCGCCGCGGTTGCCGGTCCGAAGCCGACTGACGATCCCAGCCTCGCCGACGATCAGGCGGAGTTCCAAAAACTGAATGACGAGCTGTTCGGCGACGGCACGGGCGTGCACAAGGTTGGCAAAGGCACTGTGTACGCAGGACAAAGCCTGACCGACGTCTTCAACGCGCTGAATGTGCCGCCGGACTTCGACTACACCAAACCGGAGAGCGATACGCGCCTCCTCTTCGTGCATCGCAAGCTCGCGGATGGCGATCTGTACTTCGTAGATAACCGCAACGAGCGCGACGAAACGGTGGATGCAAGCTTCCGGGTGACCGGTAAGGAGCCGGAACTGTGGCATGCCGAGACTGGCAAATCGGAGCCCGTGTCTTATACGATTGCGGACGGCCGCACCACGGTGCCGTTACACTTGGAGCCGTGGGGCACGGTTTTCGTCGTGTTCCGCAAGGTGACGAAAGCGACGTCGCGCACGGTGCCCAAAGTGGTGGAGACGCAACTGGCCACTGTGGAGGGCTCGTGGAACGTGAGCTTCCAGGCGGATCGTGGCGCGCCGGCCTCCGTTACGCTGGACACGCTGATCTCGTGGAGTGACAGCACGGATGCGGGTGTGAAGTACTTCTCCGGTGCGGGCACTTACACCAAGACGGTGCAGGCTTCGCCCGATTGGTTCAAGGACGGCGCGAAACTGTGGATCGACCTGGGCGACGTGAAGAACCTGGCTGAGGTGAGAGTGAACGGCAAATCGCTGGGCATCGTGTGGCATGCCCCCTATCGCGTGGACGCCACCAGTGCCTTAAAGCCAGGTGCGAACGAAGTGACGATCAAGGTGATCAATGCCTGGGTCAATCGCCTGATTGGCGATCAGCAGCCAGAGGCGACGACCAAATACACCTTTGCGGATGTGAAGCCATACAGGGCGAACTCGGCGCTGCTGCCTTCGGGACTGCTTGGGCCGGTCCGCCTTTATTCTGTGGCCAGGCAATAGGGAGATGAAAAAGCACCGAAGTTATTGATGCTTAAGACAGGCGGGCATAGTCCAGAACCGTGCAAATTAGCAGCTCAGGCGAGTGCTCCGCGCGGCTCTGCGGCCCCGCCTAGCCTTCAGGCAGGAAAGCAACCGCTCGTACCCAGGCACCGTCGCCATCCTTCAAGTGTATGGGGAGCGCCATCAGGTAAACTTCTTTCCCCACGATCTTGTCCAGGTTCGCCAGCAGTTCCAAGATGATCGGATAGTGCTCGACGTCTCTGAAGACCTTGGGGTGATCGATAAGGTAGGGGTCTGTAGAAGGCACGTCCATCCCCACCAGGGCGAGTCTGTGCGCCAGGATCCATTCCATGCCGTCCGCGGAAAAATGCGGATGGTTCATGTCGTAGTAGAGAGGATCGAAAGGTTTGAAATAACGGTCCCAGCCTGTGTGGATGAGGATGCGGTCCCCATGGGACACGCCTCGCCGTTCGAAATCCGCGGGCGTAAAAAAATCTCCCAATTTCTTTTCGGTGAAATCAAGAACCTTGCACCAGCCCAAGTAGCGGCTGAGAGGGATTTCATCCACCTTGCGACCCTGGTAATTGAAGTGAAAGGGCGCGTCAGTGTGTGTGCCCTGGTGGCCCGACATGCAGTAGTACTTCATGTTGAGGGGCTCGCGCGAACCGTACTTCCGATCCATGACGATCCAATTCCGGACGATACATCGGGGTTCCGCGCTCCAGATGGGCATGTCATCGACGATGGGAAGTGTCAGGTCCACCATGGTCATATTCGCGAAGGGTTCAGTTTTCATCAACAAGTCCTCCTCTCATGCTCGGAACGGTTTTTTTGGCCGCCTGCTGCGCCGCAACCACAGCAGATAGGCAACGGAGGTCGCAGCTAGCCACGGCAACCCCGCCGCCAGTGTTACCCGCATCGCCGGCACCCACCATGTGGTCACCACGATGGCCAGCAGGCTGGCTGCGCCTAGCAGCGTGCTGTAGGGATAGCCCCACATGCGCACCGGCAAGCGACGGCCGCCGGCCGCCTCCCACTTTCTGCGGAAGAATAGGTGGCTAACGAAGATCATGAACCACACAAAAAGTCCGCCAAACAGGGCAATGCCGAACAGGTACACGTAGGCGCTGTTTGGAAAGACGATAGCCATGACCACCGCGACCAGCAAGCCAAATGTGGTTACAATCAGGGCCCGGACCGGGGTTCCCCGGGCAGACACCCGTCCCAGCGATCGGGGCGCGTATCCGCCGCGCGCCAGCGAAAAGATCATGCGCGTGGCCAGATAGAGATTGCAGTTCATGCTGGAGAGCGCCGCCGTCAGGACTACGAAATTGACGATGTGCGCTGCGGCGGGGACGCCGATCAACTGAAACACGCGCACAAACGGGCTGGCAGTAACGTCAGCACCGGGCTGCACCTGGGTCCAGGGGACAATCCCGACCAGCACAAACATGGCCCCGAGGTAAAAGATAATGAGGCGCACGACCATCTGCCGGATGGCCCGCGGGACGCTCTGCTCCGGATCCTTGGCCTCCCCCGCCGCGACCGCTACCACTTCCGTACCGATATAGCCGAAGATCACGAAGACCAGTGCCATCCAGGCGCCGCCAATGCCATTCGCGAGGAAACCTCCGTGGGAGGTGAAGTTCCTCAGCCCCACGTGGGGTGCGCCCCTGACGAACCCGGCCAATACCAGCGCTCCGAATGCGATGAACAACAGGATCGCCACGACTTTCACCATGGCGAACCAGTACTCGAACTCGCCGAAGCTGCCCACGCTGCGGGCGTTCACATACAGCAGAATCCCGGAGAACACCACGATCCACACCCAAGCCGGCACCACGGGAAACCACCAATGACAGTAGATCGCCACCGCGGTAGCTTCCCCGCCAATGGCGATGGCCTGGGCCGCCCAGTAGGTGTAGCGGACCGTGAAGCCGGCCCAGCGGGACACGTATACTTCCGCATAGATGCCGAACGAGCCGCCGCGGGATGGGCCACCGCCATCTCCGACAGCACGCCCATCAGCAGCACTGCGATCAAGGCCCCTGCGCAATAGGTGAGCAGTACGGCGGGACCAGCGATTCGCACCGCCAGCGAGCTCCCCAGAAAAAGCCCGGTGCCGATGGTGCCGCCAATCGCGATCATGGTGAGCTGGCGCGTACTCAATTGCCGCGCCAACCCCTTTTCCCGCTCTACTATTATGCTGGCCGAACCTGCCGGTCCCTGCGTTTCAGGTTTGCTGGAATTTGCATTCAAAGTTATCAGGACGCACCTACTCTCGTCTCGCCGGCCACAAGCAGGTCGATGTTCTTCTCCAGGGTGCGCAGCACGGCCTTCACATCATCCACCGTGTTATACAGGTGCAACGAAATCCGCAGGCCGTCGTGCCGGCTGGAGCACAGAAAGCCCTCGCCTGCCAGCTTCGACACGAGTTTGCTCGCATCTTTGCAGCGCAGCACCGTTAGCGGTCCCACACTGTCCGCAGGAGTCTTGACTTCGATGCCCAGTTCCTGTGCGCCGCGAATTAGGGTCCGGGTCAGCTCTGCGACGTGCCCCGCGACTCTTTCCATCCCCACCTCGTGCAACAGTTTCAACGCAGGCAATGCAGCATAGATGCTGGGGATGGGAGGCGTGCCAGCCTCGAAGCGGCGAGCGTCCGGAGCTGGATCGAATAACTTCACGTCGAAGGCGAAGGGATTGGCCTGGGCAAACCAGCCGCTACTCGACGGCATCAACTGCGGAATCAAGTCTTCCCTCACGTAGAGAAAGGCGAGTCCGGAAGCTCCGAGCAGATATTTGAGGGTGCCCGCGAGGTAGAAATCAACATCCAACGCCTTGACGTCCACGGGGCGGGTACCGCAGTCCTGGAAGTCATCCAGCATCACCAGGGCGCCGTGAGCGTGGGCGGCTGCGACGATTGGCCGGAGCTCGGAGCGAAACCCATTCATGAAGCACACGCCCGTAACCGGTACGATGAGCGTTCCGCTCCCGATAGCACGAATGTAGGTTTCCGCGGGCAGGCGATTGCCGCTCGCCGCCAGGAATTGAACCTCGGCTCCCCGCTTGCGCTGCGCCAGCCAGACATGCCCCATAGTGGGGAATTCGAATTCGCCCATGAGCACCGTGGGCCGCTGACCGAAGTCCAGAGCGCTGGCCACCGCATTGATGCCCTGCGAGACGCTGGTGAGGACTGCCACTTCCTGCGGTTTCGCGCCTATAAATCGGGCGAAGGCCTGACGCGCCTCCATGTAGCGCTCCGTCCACATGTCCCAGGGCGAACCGAGCTCGTCCCAGCTTGCAGCCAGGGCTTTCATGCCGTCAGCCACTGCGTCGCAAAGCGCTCCTTGCGAGCAGCTATTCAGGTACACCCGGTTCCTGAAGATCGGGAACCGGGCGCGTATAGCTTCCACCTCGTGCAACATGATGGCTCCTACAGCGCGGAGTCAGGCGCTCGAGCGGCCTGCGCGTGTCATCCTCCGCGCTTATACAAAGTGCCTGCCCAAAGTGCGGGACAGGTTTCGCAAGATCTTCCAATATGACATGTGTCTGGCGGCGCCGGTAGTATTTTCCGACGATCGAGGACCGTGTCCCGTATCACTGCAGGAAATCCGACAATCGCGTCTTATTTCTACTCATAACGCTGCGGAGAGCACGGCTGCCTGCCGGGAACTTCTTTGGACCGGAATTCTCGTTTTAGCTTTCCGGCCGACCCGTAACATACCCCTGCCCGCTTCTCAATGCAAGCGGCACCCCTCAAGGAGAATCGCGGCGGAAGCGCGTGTCAGGGCCGATAAGAGTTGGCCTCGTCGTACATTGCCAAGGCGTTTTCCACCGAGACGTCATCCATCAGGTAGTGGACGGTGCAGAAAATGAAGCGGCCACCCTTGCCCAAGATGTCGATCAGTCGTCTGACCTCGCGGCGCACGTCCTGGGGAGAGCCTAGGGGTAAGATCTCCTGTGTATCCATGCCTCCGTAGAACGTCAGATGCTTTCCGAATTCCCGCTTGAGTTCGGCAGGATCCATGCCGACGGCCTTCACCTGGATGTTCTCCAGAACGTCCAGGCCAATATCGACCAGGTCACCCAGGATAGCGCGAACCGAGCCGCAAGAATGCAGCGCCGCCTTCATGCCGTTCTCATGGGCGATAGCAAACAGGCGCTCCCAAACTGGCAGAAACCATTTGCGCCACAGGGGAGGTTTCAAGAGAAGACCTTGTTGGCTGGCAAAGTCGTCACCCCACGCGAGAATCTCAAAGTGCCCGCGACCGGCGCACGCGAAGCGGCGATAGTATTCTTCGAGAAAGTCAGCGATGTGCACGATGGCGGCTTCGATCAACTCGGGACGGTCTGCAATGTGGGCCAGCCCCGTCTCCATGCCGAACATGTCCATCACTTTGCTGAACACCGGGCTCCAACCGCCCGCAAGCCGCGCGTAGTCGTGGTTGCGCTTCGCCCATTCCGCGACCGGCAAGTAGGCTTTGGGAGCGTCCAGAATCCATCCCACCATCCCACAATCAAACCAGTCCGGGTCCGGCCAGGGGTGGGCTTCCACATCGGCAACGGTCTCCGCCGAGCGCAGCGGACGAGGGAGTCCGTCGTAGTAAGTTGCCGCGCCTTCCCCCCAGGTTCCCCAAATGTCCTTCACGATCTTCAATGCCGGATAGATGGGAACGTGGACGCCGGAAGTATCTTCTTCGAGCGGAGGGCCGATGTAGAGTGGCCTAGCCCACCGGATGCATGC
This sequence comes from uncultured Acidobacteriota bacterium, assembly GCA_963765485.1. GTDB lineage: Bacteria > Acidobacteriota > Terriglobia > UBA7540 > UBA7540 > CAVROP01. The sequence continues at coordinate 24,866 of CAVXWN010000026.1, forward strand.
AGCGAAGGCCTTCAATAATCCTTCATTGTCTCCTTCAGGCAACCCGAAGTGCCGGAGCAGCTTTGCCCACAGTTCCGGATGAACTCCGTTTTCAAACACGTCAACGGGTACAGGGAACATCTCCTCTCCGTTCATTGCTGCTAGCACACGCTCTTTTGGCGTCATTTCTTCTCCTTCAGGCAGAGCCGTATTCGCCCCTTCACTAACCACGGTAGGGTTGCATGGGCGGGCCTGCCAGGACCGACTCCGGTCGAACGCCGGGTCCCAAATCAACGGGCTTCTTGGAAGCGCGCAGGTCGTTGGCGGCGATGGAAATGTCGTCGGTCAGTTCGCCCTCCAAACGCAGGTACACCTGGTTGCCTCGCGGGGCACGATTGGCTTCCAGCCAGGCGCCACGCGTATCCCGCAGAACCAACACGGGGTTACTGTTCGGGGCGGCGAAATCTGAAATGCGAAGGTCGGCGGCATCCTCACAAACGAGGGTCGGCCGCGAATCCTCGTGCTCGAAAGCCACGCGTATATCGAGCAACCGCAGGTTCTTCACGTGCCGGCAGTAGAACCCAGAGGCGGGCAACACTCCGAACATGTTGTACTCCGGGTAGCCGGTCGCTAGTTCCGGGATCTCCCGGGAGGAACTGGCCAGGGTTCCACCTCCTTGGAATTGGATTCGAATGTTGGCCAGGGTGACATTTTCAATGGGGCGTTCCAGCAGGCCGGCGATGGTGCAACCAAACGTACCGCCTCCGGTAGCTTGAACATCGCTAATCATCACATTTCGGAAAGAGCCCAACCCGGGCCTGGGGGCGCCTTCATAAATCGGCCTCGCCCGGTTCCCCAGGCGCAGGAAAATAGGGCAACCGACGTTGCGCATCAAGATACTTGAAACGGTCACGTTCTCCAGCACGCCGCCATCTACGCTCTCGAGGGCGATGCCCGCCAGGCCCGTGTCATACACCGTGCAGTTGGTGATGGCGACGTTCTGAAATCCGCCCACAGTCTCCGTCCCGAGTTTCAGGGCATTGGAGAGGCTGCTCAGCACGCAGTTGGTCACCACCACATCGCGGCAGGTGCGGTCCAGCGTACTCTTCAGCACAAGGGCGTCATCTCCAGAAGAGATCTCGCAGCCGGAAATACGGACCCTTTCGCAAGCATCGATGTCGATGCCATCATTGTTCGAATTGCAGCGACTATGAACCGTCAACCCCTGGATGGAAACATCTTGACAGGCCAAATAGTGCTGCACCCACATGGCGGAATCCAGAAGCGTGAGGTCGGCCACCTGCACACGTTTGCAGTTCACCATCCGGATCAGATAAGGCCGGTTTCCATACTGACGGACGCTCTTGAAATTTGCGCCCTGCCCGTTGAGGGTTCCTTTCCCCAGCAAGGACACATCTTCCAAATTCTCGCCATAGATCAAACTCTGGTTGGCATAAACATCCGTGTAGCTGCGGAGCGCCGGTTGGACGAAAGGGTAGTCTGCCAGGTTCGTACTTCCCAGCAGCACTGCTCCCACCTCGAAATGGAGGGATACGTGACTCTTGAGAGTCAGCGTCCCCGAGAGATAAGTTCCGGGAGGGAAGTAGACCACTCCGCCGGACTGACCCGCAGCATCGATGGCGGATTGAAGGCTCTTTGTCTCCAGGACTTGGCCGGTCGCCGCCGCGCCGAAGTCTTGTACATTGAAGACAGCTTGTGCACGGGTGGCCGCCTTGGACTTGGCCCCGGCAACCGGTGACGAAGCCAATGCCCCTCCCGCCAGACAAACCCCGAGAAAAGAACGGCGATTTTTTCCACCTCTCACAATGCCTCCTTGCACGCAGCGTCAAAGACCAGAACCGCAGGTGGCGCATAGATAAAAATCAATGTATGCGCCACCCGACAGCAACCACAAGACACCACTGAACGGACCTGCGTACTGCTCATAAACTTTCTGGGGTGAATGGGGTCACAACGGAGTCACGACCTCCGGGTTCACGAGTCGCTGCGCCGCCGGGGTGAAGTCACTCACTGCTCCAGGCTCATACCCCTGGCGACACGGAATCCGATGTAGTAGCTCTGATTGATGTTCTTCCAACTGCAGAAGCAAGACCGGGTCGCCGACCGGCACACCGCAGGGTCGCTGAACCAGCTTCCACCCCGGACGACGTTCAGGGAATGGTAATAGTGGAAATCGCGCCTCTCCCCTTTCGGGAGGTAGCGGCCGTAGCTCATGGCTGGGATCCAGTCGTCCTCGCAGAACTCGAACACATTGCCGTGCATGTCATGCAGGCCCCACTGATTCGGCTCTTGGAGTCCTACGGGCTTCGGCTTGCCGCCGCTGTTGCCACGATACCAGCCGGCGCGAGCAAGGTCAGCCTCAGTGTTTCCCGTGTAGAACATGGTGCCTGTTCCAGCGCGGCAGGCGTATTCCCACTCCACCTCAGCCGGCATGCGAAACCCGTTCTTCGAAGCATCGCAGGCCCCCGTGCTCTCGTCATAACACGGGACCAGCCCCGCCGCGCGGCTGAGCCGGTTGCAGAACGTCCTGATCTCGAACGGGCCTAGGTTGGTTACGGGAAGATCGGCTCCCTTGTGGGAGGACCAGTTCACCTGCATCACTCGTTCATACTGCGCCTGGGTGATAGTTGTCGCACCGATCTGAAACGCCGCGACGTGCTCTTCGTGCACAGGCTGTTCGTCGGGAAAATAGACGTTGATGTGCGCAGGGATGGAAGGATCCTCCTTGTAATCGTGGCCCATGCGGTACGTCCCGGCCGGGATCGTTACCATCGTTATGCCTTCTATAGTTTCACGGGTGTTTGACATCCGTTGCCTCTCTTCCTTTACTGGTAGCACGGGATCATTCATGACCCGGGTGGTATATCGCGCTTGAGCGCCCACCACGCGGCGCGCCGGAAGAGCTCGCGATAGTTCGGGTTTTGGAAAGCGAAATAGGTGTGGCCAGCCAGTAATCCGACCACGCGCCCCTTGTCCTTCTCGCGCGCCCAGCCGCCATAATCCTGCCTCTTGTCCATGAAGCCGAACGTCTCATAAAGCGGGACGGTCCCGCTGCCGGCGATCTCAACTCCGAAATTTTCGTCGATGGCCAGGTCAAACGGTTTCATTCCCCGAGTGATTGGGTGTGCTTGGTTGAAGTTCTGGCAGCGGACGGTCTGGAGGGGTCCGTGAATGATGGGCCGAACTCCCAGCATGTCGAGGAACTTTTCGCGTCCCAGAGCCCATACTGTGCAATGAATGCTCATGAACCCCATTCCGCGGCTCGTGACATTCTCGACAATGATGTTCTCCAGTTCCTGGCTCAGGTAGTTGTCGTCCGTCGCGCCTTCGGTTTGGATCGGGCCAGGCAGCCAACCCGGGACGCCTCCGACCCATCGCTCGATCATCATGAGATCGGTGGAAGAGACCAGAGCAGCAGTGATGTACCGAGCGTCATGGACTGAAAAGAACCTCCAGCCGGCCTTTTCGCAGATACTCCTCAGCCCTTGTTCCTGCGCCATGAAGTTGTGCAGGGCATCTCCGCCGAGGAACAGCACGCGCGTCTCACCCGGGGCCTTTTTCGGAACATCCTGGTCCGCCGTCGCAAACTCCGCGGTGGCAATTACCGCGGCTGCAGACGTTAGCCCTGTCCGGAGAGCCGCGCGCCGGCTCATTGAACTTTGTTTTGCCATGGACTGTCCCACCTCCTGGGCTGTTCGTGCAACGAAGTCATGATACCGCAGGCGAGCTACTTTACATCACCGAAAATACGCCGCCGACGTTGTTGGGCGGATGGCGCTGGTCGTCGAGCTGGTAGCTTGCGGCCGGACTTGTGAGAGCGCATTGCACGAACAATTCGGGACTTCCCTCGACCAAGCCGTTGCGGAGATCGTGGCTTTCATCAAGCGTGCGGGCTCCCATCCCGCTTAGCGCCTCAAGGGGACGCGTGTCTTTGGAATCAGGTTGCACTCGCGGCACGTTCACGATCAATGCTGATCGATGACTTCGGTTCCGGCGGGGGAATGAATCGAAACAAAGAGGGGCTGAGGGGCACATCCCGTCCAATGTGGTCGAAAGAAAACTCCATGGTGCTCTGGTCAGGAAAGATCACGACCAACCGCCGGATATCAAACTTGGGACTCACCACCATCAGCACCTGGTGATAGTCCCCCTCGTAGTCTTTCTTGGGGTCTGCCCGCAGTACGCGGTCAGCGGAATCGTGCATCACGGCGTCTGGTGCAAACTCAATTCGCGAAAAGACGCGGCGCAAATCGAGCGTCGACAGCAAAAGCCGGAATGGGATGCGAATATCATCACTCGCCTTGAGGGTTGAGCGCGTGAGTTGTTTCTCTTCCGGAATGTAAAGCATCATGGTCTTCCCACTCGAGAGAAACAACTTCTGTTGGGGCTGCTGGTAATCCCACCGCATCAAGCCCCCGCGCGCGAAATAAACCACGCCGGATTCAACGCGCGTCCGGCCTTCGCTAACATAGGTCTGCGTGAAATCTGCGCGGATAGTCTTTACCGTATGATAGCTCGACTCGAATTGACGCACGTACTCTTCCAGGGAATCCGTACTTCCACCAACTGCCCTGCCGGCTCGTGAGCTGCCAACGGACGGACGCAGGCTAGCGACCCCCTCACCCGGCCCGCCCCGGCTGGTGAAAGCGCCGGCGGCGGTCCACCCTCTCCCCCAAGGCGGAGAGGGCGGGAAGCTGCACAAGGCGGGGTTGACTAGCTCAGGCCCGCTCAGGAACAGGAACACCACGGTGAAGCACGCCAGACTCTTTGCCACCAGATGCCATCTTCTTTGCCGGCCGTGAAGATTCTTTCGTGGGGCCATGGGTCTCCTGTGGGGCTGTCCCTTGGGGCGGCCTTGGCCGAAGCAAGCCCCGGCCCAACACGAGGTGTTCGGTCGCGGCCAAGAGCCGCGGTGTGTTAAGCATCTGCACTCGTCAGTCCTTTGATTTGTTGGCATCTCAAAAGTTGTGGCTTCCCGCTCTCGCGGGAATGACACCCTGTAGCAGGTTCTTCAGGCGCTCTAAGGACTCGCGGGCAACAGGATTCCTGGGATCAGTTTGGAGCCCTGCCTCATACTCATTCAGCGCATCGTCTATCCGGCCCTCCGCTTCCAAAACAGCTCCGAGGCCGAAGTGTGCAGGGCTGTCGAAAGGGTCCAATGCCACAGCCTGCTTGAAAGAGTGTTCGGCTTCTGACCAGCGTTTCCAGCGAGTGTAGATCTTACCCAACGAGTTCCAGGCCTGAGTCGTGCTTCCACTCGATACGGAACTGCGGAACTGCTGCTCCGCCTCCACGAACCGGCCGGCATCGAAATAGAATTTTCCCAACTCGTTTCTTGCCTGAACGTAGAGAGGGGCAAGGGCAACGGACGCCCTTAATTGCACCTCCGCCTTGTCCACAGCCCCGGTTTCTGCATAGGTTCGCCCCAGGTTCATGTGGGAGTCCGCATAGTTCGGGCGCAGCCGGATGGACCGCTGGAACTCCTCGATCGCTTCATCGTAGCGCTTCTTCCTGGCAGAGACGAGCCCCAGGTTGTTCAGAATCAGCCAGTGATCGGGGGATCGTCGTAGTGCTTCGCGCCACACTACCTCAGCTTGATCCGGGTAGCCCGAATTCCAGTAAACCGCGCCCAAGTTGATTCGGAGACCAACGGCGTCCGGTTGCGCTGCCAAAGTGCTCCTGTAAAACGCCAGGTCATCATGCCACACGTGGTTGCGAGTTACAATTCTGGCCACGCAAAGGATCGCCACAACTACCAGCCCCACAGCGCAGAACCTGCGCGCCGCGGAACTTCCTGTCAGCCTCATCCATAGTATCCGGCCTCCCCATGCCGCAATCCAACAGAAACCCAGAGAGGGAAGGTACAGGTACCGCTCCGTGAAGACGTTGGCTCCCAGCCAGCGAGCATTTAGGACCGGCGCGATATTTAGGAAAAACCACAGAGTACCGAAGCAGATAAATTGTTCTCTCCTCCAGGAATACGCAAACGCAACCAGGGATAGTCCCAGGACGAGAAACCCGCCGATCACTCGTGGGTCAGAGAGCATAAGGCACTTATGGAAAACATAATAGGCACAAAGATTCACGGGCCAGAGGAGTTTCCAAACGTATTGTGCGACCAACCCAAATGACGAGTAGAACGCTTGACGCCGGCTGATCTGCGGCAACTGCAACACGGGCGCCAGCCCGCCGAAGATGCGGGTTCTGAACAACAGGTAGGCGACGTCTAGCAGCCACAACGTGAAATAGCGGGAAAACTTCTGCCCAAAACTTGTTTGCGTCCGGTCGTCGCGCAGATTGTGCTCAAAAAAGGTCGCCAGAAAAGGCAACGTCACTGCTGGTTCTTTGGCCAAGAGCGCCAATGCGAAACTCAAAACCATTCCAAACTCCGCCGCCACAGACCGCTTTCCGTTCGTCCGTGCCACCCGGAGGAAAAACCAAAAGGCAAGCAGGTAGAAAAAAGCCAACTGAAGGTCTGTTACAGCGGCGATCCAGTCCACGGACTCGCTGTGGACCGGATGCAACGCGAATATGACCGCAGCCAGAAAGCCCAGAGTTCTGTCTCTGAACATCCCTTCGGTGACGAAAAAAACAAGGCAGACCACGCCGGCATTCAAGACCACGTTGGTCAAATGAAATCCGTAGGCCGAGGGTCCAAGGAATTGATAACAGAGAAGGTAGCCAAACGTCATCAGAGGGCGGTAGTAATTGGTCATGCCTTGAGCGCCCACGTACGACCATACATTCGTTGCAAAGATTTCCCGTAAGTGCGAAAAGTTGCGAAGGTACGGATTGGACACAACCTGGCGGTTATCGTCCTGTACAAACCCGTTCCACAGCGAGTTAAGGTAAGGCAAGATTGCAAGCAGGATAAGAACTGCGAGCAGTTCCTGAGTCGAGAATCGGACTAGGCCGCGGGTGGCTGCGGGCCCCGAGGCCTGCTCCCTTCTCACATCTTCTCGGCTGACAGCATGACTGCTGAGGCTATCGGCGCTCACGGTTGTTCCTCCACTCTGCCGGAGGCCTTAATCGCTCTCCCTGTCCGTGAGACCCCCATTCGAGCTAATCGTGCAGCCCATGCCGCCGGAATGGGGATCGGAAGCGCCGTATTGCCGAAACGCCCAAACAGCCAGTTGGCGAGCAGGAAACTCGCGGGAGCCAGGAATAAACCCGCGACCACATCGATGAGGTAGTGGTAACGGAGATAAATGGTGGAGACCCAAAGGCTCAGGATTAGGGGCGACAACAGCCAGAATAGAGCCCGGGAGTTGCGTAAGGCATACAACCACACGAGAAAGGAAATGGCAACATGCATGCTGGGAAAAACGTCACGATGGATGCGAGCGAAATCCATCAATTCAAGTTGCTGGTTGAAGATGGAAATCGGCTGGCTGAGTGGAATGGTGTATAGGTCGCGCAGCGTGTACATCGGACCGATGGCGGGAACCAGAAGGTAGCCGAGAAGTCCCAGGAAACTGATAACCATAAGACCACTCATCATTTCCCGAAAACGCGCGCGAGGGCGGCACAGATACACAAAGCAGGCAACAATGGGGATGTTCATGATGTGAAAGAAATAAGAAAACTCCATCCAAGCCGTCAGCGGCGGAGTAATAAAACGTTGGAGCGCCAAGCTGGCCTGAAAACCAAACAATCGCTGGTCCAGGATAATCAATTCGCGGTCACGGTCGTGCGGGACCAGGAGATGCGTCGCATCACCCCAAAGCGAGTAGTACATGAGCAGGATCGCCAGAAACGGAAACCAGTCCCTGACGATTTCCCAATAGGGCCGGACGAATAATCGCAGGTCAGTGGGAGGGCCCGAAGACTCCCTCTTCCCGACAACGAAATAATGAACCAATTCCTTAGCCAGGAGCAAAGTCACGGCGGGAATAATGACCAAGACATCGGCCGGCTAGGCTCGTATGCTCGGGTCCGCGCAAAACGACACGCAGGGCAAGGTTGATCAGAAAAAAACCCAGAGCCACCAAATCTTCCAGACGCGGACGAATAATCAGCCGATGATTACTGGCCATACAGGCCCTTCAGCGCCTCGAATCTTTTTTGCGCCTGGGTGGGAAAGGGGAGCTTGGTTGTTTCATTCAGAACCTTGAGAGCCTGCAAGCGGTCGCCTTCCAGGAAGTAGGCGTGCGCCAAGCCTTCAAGGGCAAGCTGGTCAGTCGGAAGGATTTGGAGCGCCGCCAAGAAGGCCTGTTTGGCTTCGCCATACTTCCGTTGGGCTGTCAAGATATCCCCTTGCAGAATGTACGGCGGCAAATAAAAAGGATTCTGACTGATAACTGGACCGGTGATCCTCAGCGCCTCATCGTATTTTCCGAGAAGAAACAGACAGAACGCAAACCGATACGAATCGATTTCGTCAAGCTTCCCACCCGTCACGCGCTGCATCGCCGGCAAGTCGTCAGCCACGGAGGCAAATTCGTGCAGATTAATTTTGGCCGCCTCGAGCGCTTGCCAATAACGTGGTACTCCGGGACGCAACCCCACCGCCTGAAGAGAATTCTGGTACGCCTTGGATAGCCGGGCGTTCTGCGCATCGCCCAAACCGGCCCAGTAGTACACCTCCGCCGCGACATCGTAACCTAGGCTCCAGGCGCCAAGGCCCACCAGAGCCAGAAGAACAGCATATAACCAGGGCTTGGCGCGAACCAGCCTCCTTGCTAGACTGCCGTCAACTGTCGCCTTCAGGCTCGCAATTGCCTTGGCCGCCAGCAGGCTTGCAAACGTAAAGGCCACAATTTTCAATATCTCCCAAAACATGAAGCGTAATTGCTCCACTTGGCCACTCCCGACTTGGCGGATCGCTATCGAAGGAAAACCTGACTAGCCTGTCATTCTGGAGAGGAGTCCGCCATCTTTGTCGGGCGCTCGGAATGACAGTACACAAAGGTTTTCAACATCCCGCTAATGCAGCAAGCTCAAGTCCACTGAGCTTCGTGGATTCAATCGGACATGCCCGCCCGCCTCAAAAACGTAAGGTGCACCCGAAGGATCTCGAGGGAGACCGCGCAAGTAACCTGCGGCAATCAGCTCCTGGAAGGAGCGCGCGGCCTGTCCCCGCCGTGAGTTGCATAGTACGATCAACTCCTCCAGTTTCGTGATCTCTTCCTCCGCCGCGATGGCTCTCAGGTGCTCTTCAGCGCTCTTGCGCATCTGCTCGTTGCCGGCTTGGCGGCTGATTTCGGCCCAGAGGAACCTCGAGGTGGCGAGTTGGCCGCCCTCGCGCCGCTACCTTTGCTGCCATAACGCGCATCCACTGCATCGCTCCCGGCCGTTCACTCCCGGCTTGAAACGCGCGGGCAGCGGCAGCATAATCTCTCAAATCCCAATAGTAAATGAAGCCGACATCTTCCCATAACCGCCAGTAGTCTGGATTTGAAACAATGCCACGATGCAAGAGCGCCAGTGCTTCCAGCGGTTGACCTGCTCCCTCCGGTGGTTTCTCCGCAAGGAAGATCGAGCCGAAGCGGTAAGCAATCAACAAGTGGGGATCCAGGTCTGTAGTGATCTGAAGCAAAGGCCCCAAGAGTCTGAACTCGGTGGAATGCTGCAGGCGTTTTCCGCCAAAGTATTGCACGACTCGTGTCCAATAAATGTCTGCGAGCAGCCCTTCGTATCCCAAGCTGAGCCCACGTAGAGCCTTACCTGAGGGGAGAAGCAAAACATCCGCGTCCCCCCCGTTACCTCCCGTTCGCTGGTCAATGCTCCGCTGGATTGGGATCAGTCCCAAAAGGGACAGCAAAAGCAAAACCCAGCAGGCGCGCTGACGGAGGCGGCGTTGGAAAACGGACGTGGAGGACGATGTCATTGGAACTCTCGTTCCTCGAAAATAAGAACTGCAATGCTTATAAGGACTACTATGTATAGAAGAGCGTAGAGGGAGTTCCCAACCCACAGGTAACCCGGGATCTTTTGTGCGTGAGCTACCCGGCTGATAACATTAAAATCCCCGAGATTAGGCAGTGCATAATAGAAGACGTCGCTGACAGCCCCTAGCAGCGCGCTCCGCGATTCCTGGCCGAAGGCTCGTATCTCGTTCGAGAAATTGCCTATTAGATAGACGCAAAAAGTGTATACCGCGGATAGCACCGGGGTGGAAATGCAGGAAAAGACTACAGCGATCCCTACCACGATCGAAAGTTGGAGCAGAATGAAGTAGATAGCTCCAAGAAGCATAAGGTCGTTAGCCGCCAGAGCGCGTTTTTGATAAAACAAAGCCCCATAGAAACCCACGGTCATGATAGCCGTGTTCACTAGGAGGGTGAGCAGAAGTCCCAAGTATTTCCCGAGAACGAATTCCACTCGGGAGACCGGCTTGGATAGAATGTTGTAGATCGTACGGCGCTCAATCTCTTTGGAGACCAAGCCGATGCCAATGAAAATGGCAATCAGCAGGCCGAAAACAGAGATCGAGCTGAGCCCCAGAGTTATCAGGATAATCTGTTCGACGCCAACAGAGATGCTTCCGAACAGAATCGAGGCACCGATCAGCAAGAGTGCGAAGGCAACCAGATTGTACAGAACCTTTTCGCGGACCGATTCCTTAAACGTGTGAATGGCAATTGTGGCCACGCGCATGCTCGCCCCTATTAAAGTTGAGGAGTCGAGAAGTCGAGAAGTTAGAGAACCAGTTCTCCTAGCTCCGAGCAGGAATACTGACCACAGTCGAGAGGCCGAAAAAGCGGTCCTGCACTCATTGACTCCTCGACTCCTCGACTTCTCGACTTCTCAAGTCTTCGACTCCTCGACGCTCGACTCTTCGACTGCCGCGGCGCCGACTTTCTCCACGAAGTAATCCTCCAGCGACCTCTTTACCGGATTCAGAGAGATTAACTTCGCACGGCCGCGCAGAATGACCTCGAGGCTTTTCTCGACTTTGCCTTCTTCAGCTATCTCAAAGCGCACACGTTCTCCCGTTCGGACAACCGATGACGCATAGGGCATCAACTCTGCAATGGCCATCGCGGGCGGGCTCTCGAGCACCAACTCGGTGGTGGAGATTCCAAGGCTAAGGATTACGTTCAACTCTCCACAACCTTGCAACTGGCCGTGGTGAAGAACTGCGACCCGGTCGCAAAGAGTCTCAGCATCAGCAAGGATATGAGTGGAGAAGAACACTGTCTTCTTGCGCTCCCTCAACCGCAATATGACCTCACGGACTTCCCTTCTTCCGAGCGGATCCAGGCCGGACATGGGCTCGTCCAAAAACACCAGGTCAGGGTCGTTGATCAAGGCCTGAGCAATTCCGAGACGTTGAATCATGCCTTTAGAAAATCTGCGCAGCGGAACATTGCGGGATGCGGAGAGACCCAACTGGTCAATGAGCTCGCCGATGCGACGACGCCGTTCAGCAGCCGACAGACCAAACAAGGAGCCAACATAGGTAAGGAACTCCTCTGCACTTAAATGGTCATAGAAGCTGGGATTTTCCGGCAAGTACCCGACGCGGAACCGGACTGAGATGTCATCGAGTTCCTTCCCTAGGAGGCGCGCAGTCCCCGACGTGGGAAAAACCAGGCGAAACAGCAACTTCAGCGTGGTTGTCTTGCCGGCTCCGTTCGGTCCCAGCAACCCGAAAACTTGGCCGGCCTCCACGCTCAGGTTAAGACGGTCCAGCGCCCGCTTAACCCGGTTGCGCAAGAAACCCAGGCGGTAATCCTTGGTGAGTTCGATGGTTTCAACGACCGCCATGATCAACCCTTCGCATCGGGAAGGCTGCATCCCCGTGCATAGACCGGCCGCGCGCTGTCGCTGCGTACCGGGACTAATATACCAGATGGCAGCAACTCCGGAGAATCCGAAGCAGACTTCTTGAAATTCTCATTGCTGGGCAGGACAAGTCAAGAGTCGAAAGTCAAAAGGGGCGCGACGTAAAAGCGGGAGTCAGCGACCCCCGCAGAGCGGCTGGCTTGTAGGGCAGGCCTCATCGCCTCTAAAAAACAAAGGGAGGGTATATACCCTCCCTCGACATGTAATTTGTTGGTTCCAACGTCTAGCCAGCCAGAGGCGAGTCGGTTGAACCGGCTACCGTTGTGCTGTTTTGACGGATTACGCCAGACTGATCTGTATAGTAGTAATTGGTCCCGGTTGTTCCCACACTGATCGGTGTGGCGGTTATCCAGTAGGTGTTAACCCTGCCACTCAGATCCGTGCCAGGCGCCGAGTAAGTAAACTGATAACCACTCTTGGAGCTCTGGGTTGCGGCGGATCCTGCTCCTCCTCCTCCTACCACTCCGGTCCCCGACAGAATCTCGTCAACTAATCCTGCGGCAGTGGCGACGGGATTCCCTGGGGAAACCGGCGGGCCCAAGTCCCCTAAGGTCGAAGAATAGCCTGTGTTGTAAGTAGTAGCGTACGTAACCTCTGCGGTGTTGAGCGTGCGCAGTGATCCTACCGCAGAAGCTTGATTGGCTGCGATTCGCGATCGGAGCAGGTTCGGGATAGCGATTGCCGCAATAATGAGAATGATCGCAACCACAATCAGCAGCTCAATCAGTGAGAAACCTCGTGAACTTTTCCTCATTCTTCCTCCTTCCTCTTTTCAGAACTCAACGGGTGCTATGACTTGGGAGGGAGCACTTTACCTGCCACCGCGTCATTCCGGGGCATTTTCGGAGTAATGCTAAGCCTCTTATATTCAACCAGTTAGTTCAATAAAGCTGAAAGCTGTTCCGCCTTTTGCACTTCGAAGCACGCAGTTTCTGCCGGTTTTTGTCCAAAGGCCGACGGAATCTGTCAGCGCCGCACGCGCTTACAACCCGCTCCCGACGACAAGCGGGACGCTACCTCTGCATTCTATCGGTCGCGCCAATTGTGAACTAACGGACAAAAGGGCGCTCAATGCTCCAGCCTTCGCAGTGCCATCCTCACTGTGTCCTCAGTGGGGTCAAGCAGCTTCGCAGTCTGGATTTCTTGCTTGGCGGCAGCAGTATCGCCGGAATCCAGGTAAGCCAGACCGAGCTGAGCGTGAACCCGCGCCGATTTCTGCTGAACTGCGACTGCCTCTCGAAGAGCACGGATCGCTTCATTGGCTTTTCCCATCTTCCGCGCGAGGACTCCAAGCCGAAACTGCGCGTTTCCAGATTCGGGGGCGGCCTTTACAATCTGCCGGTAAACGTCGAGTGCCGCCTCTTGCTTTCCTTGATCTTCGTACACACCGGCAAGAGCTAGATAAGGTGACTCGCTGTTTGGAGCGAGTTCGATGGCCCGCCGGAATGCGGCTTCAGCATCCCTGAATTTCTTTTCGCGGGAGAACACCGCCCCCAGGTTCACGTGGGCCGGCGCAAAGGCAGGGACCACTGTCGTCAGCCGGCTGAAAAGGCTCTCGGCCTCGTTCAGGCGGCCGTCCTGCAGCGACAAAAGCCCCAGCGCGAAAAGGGCCTCGGAATCATTCGGGTCCAGAGACAAAGCTCTGGCAAAGAAGCCTCGAGCTTCGTCCCGACTACCTCGTTGGAGCGCAATCTTGCCCAATACGAACAGCGGCTTGGAAAAAGTGGGATTCATTTCAGCGCCCCGTTCCAGGACTTCCTCAGCAGCAGTAGCGTTCCCATCGTCTAACAGGACACCCGCCAGATTTACGAAAGCTTCGCCGGCATGAGGGTCGGACGCAATTGCCTCCACGTATTCGACACGTGCAGGCCCGCGTTTACCCTCTGCTCTGTAAGTGTTACCCAAGTAAACGTGAAACACCGCCGCATTGGGATCTTCACGCACCGTGGCCAGGCCCAGAGTGAAGTTATTCCGCCATACCGGCAGCCTCACGAGAGTCCGAACCGCCGCAGCCGCCAGCAGAGCCACGCCGAACGCTCCGGCCAGGACTTTCCGCCATGCGGGTCGGCCCGGACACATACTGGCCATGCTGCCCAGACCCTCACCGATCAGCCAACAGATTGCCACCGAAGGAATGTAAAGGAATCGTTCCCCATAAGCAGGAACACCCACTCCGGCGATGTTCAGCACAGGAGCAAGAGTCAAGAAAAACCAAATCATGGCGAAACTAACTGCCCGGTTTCGCTTCCACCAAGCCACCACCATTCCCACCGCCCAAAGCGTAAACATTGTCCCCAGGAGAATTGCCGGATCCCGCCACGTTAGGGGGGGATAAAACTTCCAGGAATAGGAAAGGTGTTGAGGCCAGAGGAGCTTGCCCGTGTATTCACCTACCTGCGTAAGGCCGAAGATAAGGGATTCGCGCAGACGCATGCGGCTGGCCGGCCCGACGCTCGAAACATCCCCTATCACGACGAGATGAACAACCACATAGAATGCAGACGCCAGGAACGTCGGCATGTACCGGCTCATGCGCTCGCCAAATCGCGCTGTTTCGTCGCCACTCATGAAATGCTCGTAGAAAACCATGAGGACGGGTATAACCAGCGCGACCTCTTTGGAGAGCGCAGCCAGGAGGAAAACTACCGCACTCATCCATGCCCGGAGCCGCGAAAAATCTCCTCCGCCACCCCGTTTCGTGTAAATCAGCAGTGCAAGCAAGAAGAATGCTGCGCATTCGAGATCGGATATCCCTGAGACGGTCGCGACATCCTCGGTGTGCACAGGCAGGGCAGCGAACAGTGAGGCTGCCCACAAGACCCCATTCCCTTTTGGCCAGAACCTCTTGCCGAGCTGATAGACCAGCACGACAACCCAGGCATTCAAGACGATATTGAAGAGGTGAAAGAGGCCGGGCCGAGAACCGAACAACATCCTCTGCATGAGAAAGCTGAACATGATCAACGGCCGGTAATAGAGACTGTCCCCGCGCACCCCACGAAAGCTCCAGAAGCTCTGGGTAAAAATCTGCGGCAGAAAATGAAAGCTTCTCACATAGGGGTTGGCATCAATCAGTATGGCGTCATCGCCAACAAGATCGTAAGCAGTAGTTGCGACATAGAGGGCGAATGAGAAGGTGATCAGGAGCGGGATAGCGAATCGGTTGATGTTCCGGCCGGAAAAGAAGGCTCCACGGCGACCAGATTCTTCGGAGAAAGGCTGGAGTTGAAGGTGGGATTCTGCGTCCAATTCACCGGCCTCAGACGTTGTGTTTCTTGGCATAGTGGCGAAACGACCGGTACGACATGCGGAGAAATTCCGCGGCATGAGTTCGGACCCCATTCGCGGCGTGCAGGGCAGCAAGCAGGTATTGCTTTTCGATTTGCCCCATGCGGGTTTCGAAATCCACCCCGTCCGGCGGGATCTGCACTGTGGTCTCGCCGCTCAGGCCGGCCCCGGTGATGGACTGAGGCAGGTGTTCGAGGCATACCCGGCCATCGCGTTCGCCACACACGGCGACAGCATATTCGACCGCATTCTCAAGTTCCCGGACATTTCCCGGCCAGGGATGATGATTGAAAACATCCAGGACGTCGCGATTGAAATCAAGCGCCTCCTTCGCCCATCTGCGCGCAGAATTTGCGCAGGAAGCTTCGCGCCAGTGGCTCAATGTCCTCAGGCCGCTCCCGCAAAGGAGGAACGTGGATCGGTATGACGCTGATACGATAATAGAAATCCTCCCGGAACCTCCCCTCAGCCACCATGCGTTTCAAGTCGCGGTTCGTTGAAGCAATCAATCTCACGTCAATGGGAATATTGGCGGCGCCGCCCAGCGGACGCACCCTTCTCTCCTGGAGGGCGCGCAGAAGCTTCACTTGCATCGTGGGGCTTGTCTCCCCGATTTCGTCCAGGAATAACGTGCCCCCGTGGGCGGATTCGATGATGCCCTTGCGGTTGGTGTCTGCGCCGGTAAAGGCCCCCTTGAGATATCCAAACAGCTCGCTTTCAAGCAGGGTTTCCGGAAAAGCCCCACAGTTTATGGAAACGAAGGGCCTCTCGCGCCGCAAGCTGGCCTCATGAATTGCCCGAGCCACCAACTCTTTGCCGGTTCCGCTCTCGCCCGTAATTAAGACCGTACTCGTGGTGGGGGCCACGGTCCGCACCATTTCAAGGATGCTCTCAATCTGCCGGCTGCGGCCGATGATATTGATGTGAGCAAAGACACGGAGCAATTCACGGCGCAAGCGGCTATTCTCTTCGCGCAGTGCCCGCTCTTGGAGTGCACGGTTGACGGTGAGTCGCAGTTCGTCAACAAGTTTATCCGTCTTGATAACGTACTGATAGGCGCCGAGGTTGAGGGCGTGAATGGCCGTCGACATCATCCCTGTGGGGACGGCCGTCATCAAAATGAAAGCGGCAGGATTGCGAGTTTCTCGGAAGAACTCGAGCAGTTCAATGCCCGTGAGGTCCGGCATACGGATGTCAGAGATGATAAGATCGTAGGCTTGCGACTCGATCTTTTTCTTGGCCGCTTGACCGCTCGACACGGTCTCCACAACGTGGCCGTCCTTCCGGAAGACAATCTCCAACATTTGGCACAAAGACTTCTCGTCGTCCGCTATTAACAGCCGAGCCATTTACACTTCCCCAAAAATGAATTCTTGTGCAAAAACTCAACGCCGGCTCGCCACAGCCGGTGTGAGACGCGCTTGATTTGCGCCCAGTTCCATGGGCGTGTCTGGTAATTCAAGGACAAACCGCGCCCCCTTGCCGGACTTCGATTCTACCCGGATCACACCCTGGTGTCCTTGGATAATCTGGTAAACGATAGCCAACCCGAGGCCCGTCCCACCACTGAAACCCGATTGGAACGGCTCGAAGACCTTCTCAAGTTGCTGCTCCGTGAAACCCACACCCGTGTCACTGATGGTTACGCGAACGGCCTTTTCGCCGCCGTCCTCAACTTGCACCATCAACGTTCCGCCTCCAGGCATCGCTTTGAGCGCGTTGTCCGTTATATTCCAAAAAACCTGACGCAACTTGTCAGCATCTGCCCAGATCGTCTTTGCCTTGGCGGGAATCCGCTTCTCCAAACTGATCTTGGGTCCAAAGAGCGGATGGTGTGGCAGCAATGCCAGGGTCTCTTCGACCAGTTTCACAACGTCAACTTTCCGGAACTCAAAACGCTGATCCCGGCAATAAACGAGAAAATCAGACAGCAGCTTGTTGAGCCGCTCCGACTCACCGTTGACAATCTCGATTAACTTGGACTGGTCTTCATCCAACCGCGAAATTGACTGCAATAGGTTGACGGAGCCGGCAATAGACGCAAGCGGGTTCCTGATCTCGTGCGCGATGCCCGCCGCCATGCGGCCCAGCGTCGCGAGGCGGTCCTTGGCGCGGTACTCAGCCTCCCGGCGTTTTTCCTCCGTGAGGTCCTGGAAATTGTGCACGTAGCCGACTACGCCGACTTCTGGGACAATCAATGGCGAAACGGAAACGCCTAGGATGCGTTGATCGCCGCGCGGATGCAGATAAGTCACTTCCTGTCGCGTGGGAAAGGCGCTTTCATTAGAAAGCGTAGGCACGTCCATCTGCAAGTCGTGGAAAAGAAATTGAATGGGTTTTCCACGCAACTCGTCAGGCGTGAGACCCAATATCGTCCCACCGGAACTGTTCAGCTCGCTGATGAAACCTCTTAAATCCGTGCTCACCAGCCCATCACGCATGCTTTCGAGGATGTTCTCGGTTTTTGCTTGCAGGCTGGCGACCTGGCCGCGCTTGTCTCTGAGCTCTTCTGCGACTCTGCGCAGGTTTTCCGCGAGAAGGCTGGAGAGATAGGCGACAGCGAGAAAACCGAAAAGGCTGGCACCAATCTTGACCTGCAGGGTTCCCAAGTCAACTGCGCTCACAGAAGACGTTCCGAAAAAGCGCAGGGCCGGATAATGGGCCGCCAAATCCGGGTAGATACTCGGAAGATACGCCAGCTCCAGCACTCCGCCCATGCATATGAAACTCACCGCCGCCACCAGGAAGACCCGCCCGCGAGGAAGCAGGACGCTGGAAAGGATGATCACCACCAAGTACAGTGAGAGGTAATTGCTTTCCAAATCCCCCGTGAGGTGCAGCACCGCTGTTATGATGATAATGTCGGAGAAGATTTGCAGATAAGCCTGTAAAAGGTAATCCCTGCTTATTTGGTTATAAATCACATAATATAATCCAAGAATATACCACAAAATAATAGTCATACCGAAGTATTTCAAGGATGCAGGGCTGGGAGGGTTTGCGACAAGGGTTCGAATGGCGTAATCGATAGCGAATACAAAACTGATAACGACGAACCGGATTTTGATGAGCCAGGGGAGCCACTGCTTCAACTGGTCAGAGAACCCGGTGGAAGCGGTGGTCGAATTGACGGCAGAGCGTTCTTTCATAAAGATGGCTACCAGTCCACAAACCTATGCGCTCCATCGGAACCGTTCATAACAGTTGCGCGCCCTAACGGCTTCATGATCATCCCTGGACTGGCTGCGCTCGCCGGAACCAAACCCTGCGCAGTTCTGGGCTCTCATTGGGTCCAGCGATTGGAAAGACCAAACTTGCGGCCCCCCTGAAGGAGCTCGTCGGACGGAGTCGCCGGCAGAGTTACAGGAACTAACCAGCAAGCTTTCCGATCAAGCTGAACAGGGGAAGATACATCGAAATTACGAGCCCCCCAACGACCACGCCCAGTACAAGGATGATCATTGGTTCCATCGCCGTCAAGAGATCGCCGACGGCCGCATCCACCTCATCTTCATAAAAGTCAGCGACCTTCTGGAGCATGGCGTCCAGCGCCCCGGTCTGCTCGCCCACGCCGACCATCTGCACCACCATGTTCGGAAAAGCGCCGGTTTCGCGCAGCGGATCCACGATGGTCCGCCCTTGCTCGATGGCCCTCCGAACCTCCAGGATGGCCCTTTCAATGACGGCATTGCCCGTCGTGCGGGCTGTGATATTCATGGCCTCCAACATCGGGACGCCGCTCGTAATCAGGGTACCCAGCGTACGAGTAAACATGGCCACGGCGATCTTGCGCATCAGGTTGCCCAGCAGGGGGAGCTTCAGAATGGTGCTGTCAATGACCAGTCGCCCCTGAGGCGTGGCGTAATAAACCTTCAAACCGTATACGCCCAGTCCCACCAGAACCACCAATGGGAGGGCAAAGCTTGCGATGGCGTTACTGAGAGCAATCACCATGCGGGTCGGCAAAGGCAAGGCCACATTCAGGCCGGCAAAAAGGGTTGCAAAGATGGGTACGACTTTCCACAAGAGGATGAAGATTACGCCCGCCGCGATCAGAAGGACGGCCGAGGGATAAATCAAGGCGGAGGTCACGGCCCTCCGCAGCTTGACGGCTTTCTCAATATGCCCGGAAAGTCGCTGCAGCACGGTGTCCAGAATACCGCCGCTCTCGCCCGCCTCGACCATGTTGACATAGAGATCATCAAAAATTCTGGGATATTCGCGAAGCGCATTGGCGAGACTCGAGCCGCTCTCAACCGTCTTGCGCACCCCGGCCAGCGCCTTGGCAAAGGCCTTGTTCTCCTGTTGGCCGGAGAGGATCTCGAGGCACTGAACCACTGGAAGGCCGGCGTCAATCATGACCGAAAACTGACGCGTGAATACTGCCAGTTCTTTGGGGCGAACCTTCCCGCGGCTCTTCGCCCTGGGGATGGCGCTTCCGCGCCTAGCAACGATACGGGCCGGTGTGATCCGCTCCCGGCGAAGCGCCGCCTCGAGGGCTTGCCGGGTCGCCGCCGATCGCACCCCGCTGACCTGCGCGCCTGTAAAAGAGGTTCCTTGATATTCAAATTGCGGCATCCGTCCACCTCACAATTCCATGCTCCGCTCTGACCGGCGAGAATCGTGTCATCCAATTCCCTCCGGCCCAGTCTTGATGACCACGTCTACCCACGCATGGAGCCATGGGGGGCCAGCGGTTGTTGAGCTACTCCGCCTGCTGCACCACCACGGTTGATCATATCCTGGAGTTCGTCCACACTGCTCGAACGCGTCAAGGCCGTCTCCAGGGTAATCAACCTTTGCGAGTACAAAGAATATAGAGACTGGTTAAAAGTCTGCATGCCAAACTTCTCCTGCCCCAACTGCATGGCGGAATAAATCTGGTGAACCTTGTCTTCACGAATGAGGTTCCGGATGGCGAAGTTTGGAACCAGAATCTCCATGGCCAGAATTCGGCCCTTCCCGTCGGCCCTGGGGAGGAGTGTCTGACACAGAATGCCTTCCAGCACCATCGAGAGTTGAGCGCGAACCTGCGACTGCTGGTGTGAGGGGAAGACGTCAATAATGCGGTTAATTGTGGATGAAGCAGTGTTCGTGTGCAACGTCGCGAAGGTAAGATGCCCGGTCTCCGAGATTCGGAGTGCTGATTCGATGGTTTCCAGGTCACGCATTTCGCCGATCAGCACGACGTCAGGATCCTCGCGTAGAGCGGCGCGCAACGCGTTCGCAAATGAATGGGTATCCGAGTGGACTTCGCGCTGGTTCACCAAGCACCTTTTGTGGGGATGCACAAACTCGATAGGATCTTCGATCGTAAGCAGGTGCTCGTGGCGCGTCCGGTTGATCACGTCGAGCATGGTCGCCAGTGTCGTCGATTTCCCGCTTCCTGTCGGTCCCGTCACCAGGATCAACCCGCGTGGCTTCTCACAAAGCCTCTTGAGCAGAGGGGGCAGCCGCAACTGCTCAAAACTCATAATTTCAAAAGGAATCATCCGGAATGCCCCGGCCACGGCGCCACGCTGATTGAACAGGTTGCCCCGGAATCTCGCCATACCCTTGATTCCGAATGAGAAGTCGAGTTCAAAATCCTCTTCAAAACGGTGCTTTTGAGAGTCGGTCAGTATGCTGTAGGCCAGTCGCTTGGTCTCGGCCGGATTGAGAGCCGGCACATCGTCAAGAGCTTTTAACTCGCCGTGAAGGCGGATTCTGGGAGGGGAGTCGGTAGTAATATGCAGGTCGGATCCCCCCATATCGACCATTCGCTTCAAAAGATCGCTAAGCGTCACGCCCGGCATCGAATCACTCTCTCCATCCCGCTCGGACAACCCCGATTCGCGAAAAGAATCATAGAACGCTCACTCGCATGACTTCTTCAAGGGTCGTTGTCCCAGCGGCTACTTTGATCAGCCCGCTTCGTCGAAGGCTCGTCATTCCCTGCTCGATGGCCTTCTTCCTGAGTTCAAGCGTCGAAGCGCCTATGAGGATCAGCTCGCGTAGTTCGTCAGTGAACTCCACCACTTCATACAGACCCACACGGCCCTTGTAGCCCTTGTTGCCGCAGGCCGAGCAGCCCTGCCGTTTATAGACGGTAACGGTCCTGGCCTCTTCCGGCGTAAAGCCAGCGTCCATCAGAACCTGCGGGGATACGGGATCGCGAGTTTTGCACTCCTCGCAGAGGCAGCGCACGAGGCGTTGCGCGCAGATAAGATGTACCGAGGTCGCAACCAGGAATGGCTCGATCCCCATGTTCATCAAGCGCGATATTGTGGAAGGAGCGTCGTTGGTATGAAGTGTTGAAAAAACCAGGTGGCCAGTGAGCGCCGCCTTGATGGCTATTTCCGCCGTCTCAAAGTCGCGGATCTCTCCCACCAGAATAATATTAGGATCCTGACGGAGGAAGGACCGCAGAGCTGCCGCAAAGTTCAGACCGATCTGCTCTTTCATCTGAACCTGGTTGATACCGGGCAACACGAATTCGACCGGATCCTCAGCGGTCAGGATATTGGTCTCCGGCGTGTTCAAATGGGCAATGCAGGAGTAGAGGGTGTTGGTCTTGCCGCTGCTCGTTGGGCCGGTGACCAATACCATTCCATAAGGCTTGGATATCGCCCTCTGGAACTTTGCCAGGGAATCCGGCTCGAACCCCAGCGTGGTCATGTCGAGGCGCAGGTTCTCTTTATCGAGCAGCCGCATGACAATCTTTTCGCCGTGCACGGTGGGAAGAACGGAAACGCGAAAATCGAGTTGCTTCTTCCTCCCGTCCTTCATCATTTTGATCATGATGCGGCCATCCTGCGGAAGCCGCTTCTCGGATATATCCAGCTTGGACATGATCTTTACGCGGCTGACGATGGCGTCACGAAGCCTATTGGGCGGGTTCATGATGGTCTGCAGAATGCCATCAATCCGGTACCGTACACGGTATTCCTTTTCGTACGGTTCCATGTGAATGTCACTGGCTCCCCGCTTTACAGCATCGGTCAGGAAATAGTTGACTAGCTTGATGACGGGCGCTTCCTCCGCAGCCTTTTCGATTTGCTCCAGGTTTAAGGCGGATTCGTCTTCGGCCTCAAGCTCAACAGTTTCCTGTTCCCCCTCGTCAATGAAGCTGACGATTTCTTCCAGCTCTCTCTTTCGTTCGTCCTCCTCAACGCTTCCATAATTCCTCTTTATCGCCGCGGCAACCGCTGTTTCCGACGCCACGACGGGCTCAATATTGAAGCCCGTCATAAACTTGATGTCGTCCATGGCAAAAACGTTCGTCGGGTCGACCATGGCCAACGTCAAGGATGATCCCACTCGGCTCAGCGGCAGCACTTGATACTTCAGCGCTGTTTCCATGGGGATCAATTTGGTGACGCCGGGATCAACTTGAAAACAAGCTAGATTGATGGAAGGGACGCCGAATTGGCGGGAAAGGACGGCCACGACCCCGTCATCACTCAAGAAACCGAGTCTCACCAGCGAGTTACCAAGCCGCCCTCCGTTTGCCCTTTGGTGTTCGAGAGCCTGCTTGAGTTGGTCGGGAGTGATCAGGTTCTCTTCCAGAAGGATTTCGCCAAGCTTCCCAGCCATTCCCTTGACCCTCTTCTAACCTTGGATGAAGCGCCATCGAAGGGGCAACGTCCCGACAATGCGTCTGTTCGTACCAAGTCTCTTACTTCCGCGTAGTTAATCGAATCGTAAGAAAGCCAGGTATGCTTGTCAAGGCGATTATCGGAAACCTGTACGTTGGTACTATCCACAAGGCTTGCCATTTCAGGCCGTTGGCCCGATATCGAGTCGCCACAATCGATCCGGTCTTCGGCGTTTCTTGACTTTGCTCATAGGCGAGTATAAGTTTCAAGATATGCGACGGGTGACAAAGCAGCCGGGGCTTCCCGCGAGCCAGTTGTTGAAGTATTACTCCGTCCTGCGCAGCCGCTTCGGACCACAACAGTGGTGGCCCGCCCGGACCCGTCTGGAAGTCATCCTGGGCGCCATACTCACCCAGAACGCCACATGGCACAACGCGATTCTGGGCTTGCGCAACCTCCGCAAGGCCGGCTTGCTAAGCTGGCCTGGACTGCGGCGCGCCTCCCTTTCCGATCTGGAGGCGTATGTGCGGCCCTCGGGTTTTTACAGGCAGAAAGCACGAACGATTCGAGATTTCGTTGACTGGCTTTGGCGACAGCACGGTGGCTCGTTAGGTCGGCTGTTCTCTCTGCCGGTGGCAGAACTCCGCCGCCAACTGTTGGACCTCAGGGGTCTCGGGCCGGAAACGGTTGACGCCGTTATCCTTTACGCGGCGCAACGTCCGGTCTTCGTAGCTGATGCTTACACCCGGCGCCTATTGGCAAGGCATGGGTTTCTGTCCGGCGCCGCGGGCTACGATCAAGCGCAGGAGTTTCTACACGAGCATTTACCGCTGAATGCGTCGCTCTTCAATGAATTCCATGCGCTCCTGGTCGAGGTCGGGAAGAAACACTGCAAGCGGCAGTTGCCTCGTTGTACCTGCTGCCCGCTGGAGAAATTCCTGCCCGACAGACGTACTGCTACAAGAGTGACGCGAGGAGAAGGGCCGGCGGCAAGCGCCTCCTCGCAAGAACTTCAGCTCGCCTAGGTCTGGAGATGGCTGAGAATTCAATCGGTCGTCGCAAGGTTGTCTTGATTTTCTTGCTGGTGCTGGTGCCGGCCCTGTTCTTTCTGGGTTGGAGCCAGGCCTCGTTGAACCTTTCCTTCATCCGTCCCAGCAACCCCGAGCAAACACTCCTGCTGCTGTCGCTTTCTGCCGTCATCTTTCTGGCGTTCGTCATATTCGCATTGATTCTCTTGCGCATTCTGCTGAAGTTGTACGTCGAGCGCAAGCGGCGACAACTGGGCGCCAGATTCAAGACAAAGATGGTAGTTGCCTTCCTGGGCCTTTCCCTTGTGCCGGTCTGCTTTCTTTTTGCGTTCGCTTATGGCCTGCTGAATAGGACCATCGACCGCTGGTTTGGGATTCCCCTCGACCTCATCCGCTCGGACTCGCAGGAAATAGTCCGGCAATTGCAATTCCAGGCGCAAAGCCGTTCCTCGCACATCACTCACCACTTGGCAAGCAGTGGAATTCTGGCCCGCGCCGTAGCCGCTTCCGACCATGAAAAAATCCTGGCCCTCCTCGAGCGCGAAGTGGCGGACCTTAACCTCGAGTCTGTGATGTGCTTCGACCGTCAAGGCAGGCTCCTTGCCCATGCCGGCGACCCGTTTCCTGAGCCCTCTGAAGTCGTCAGATTGTATCCCCAAGTGTCCAGCGGACGGGTTCCGCCCGCGGGTCTTTCGGGTAACTGGCGCTCCGGCGATTCTGAGTTGTTCGTCGCCGCGCAAGTGCTCCTCGATTCTACCGGGGGAGTTGTGGGAACTCTGGTTGGTGTTACCCGCCTCCCCCTGAAACTGATGGTCATATCTCAGGAGATGGAGCGCGAGGCGCAAAAATACGGTCAGCTCAGCAGCGAACGGCGAGCCATGAAGCGCACCTACCTTTCCATGCTTTGGTTGCTCACCTTGCTGATTCTATTTATTGGCACCTGGTTTGCTTTGTTCCTTGCCAAGCAGGTCACGGTTCCCATCCAGGCACTCGCGGAGGCGACGCAAGAGGTGTCCAGAGGGAATCTCGGCTTCCAGGTGTCGGCCCGCGCGGATGATGAACTCGGCATACTCATCCATTCCTTTAATGCCATGACCTGCCAGCTTCACGAAAACCGGCTTGCCATCGACCAAGCCGCCAAGGAACTCCAGGCAGCGAACCTCCAGTTGGAGGAGCGCGGCAACACGATTGAAGCCATTCTCGAGAACATCCCTACCGGCGTCATTTCCTTCGACCCCCAAGGCCAGATTACGAGCGTGAACAAGATGGTAAAACGCATGTTTGGCCGCGACGATATGGGAGCCGTGCGAACCTTGGACGATCTTTTCACTCCTGAGGATACCCGCGACGTGGCCCGCCTTTTTCGCCGCTCGACTCGCCAGGGCGTGGCATCGCGCCAAATGGAGCTCGATTTCGGCGGACGCCGCGCCTTTACGTCGCTGACCGTGTCTTCGGTTTGGGCTCGTCACGGCAAGATTGGGTCCGTGCTCGTTCTTGAGGACTTGTCCGAGCTTTTGCAGGCTCAAAAGGCTGCGGCCTGGCAGGAAGTTGCGCAGCGGATCGCACATGAAATCAAGAACCCCCTCACTCCGATTCAACTTTCTACCGAGCGGATCAGGACGACTTGTCGAGCGTGCGGGGGTGTTTCCCCCGGACCTGCTGCGCGCCGTCTCGGAGAGCGCCTCGCTGGTGGGCCGCGAAGTGGCCACACTGAAGTCGCTGGTGGATGAATTCTCAGCCTTCGCGCGTTTTCCCACTTCCAAACCCCTGCCCTCCAGCCTGAACGATATCGTCGAAAACGCCTTGAGAGATTTTCGATGGCCGTTTGAGCGCGATTGAAATTCACCGGGATCTGTCCCCGGATTTGCCCCTCGCCCAGGTCGATCCTGAACAATTGAAACGCGCCGTGGCGAACCTGATTGACAATGCCGCCGAGGCTCTCGAACATGCCCTTCAGAAGGAGATCTGGATTCGAACGGCGCTCGATGCGGAGCACGATGTCGCCGAAATCATCATTGCGGACAGCGGCCCGGGCATTGCCCCGGAGGACAAAGAAAAGCTGTTTCTTCCCTTTTTCTCCACCAAGCATCGTGGAACGGGTTTGGGACTGGCCATCGTTAGCCGCATCGTCCACGAACATAAGGGAATCATCCGAGTGGAGGAGAACCAACCCACAGGCACCAAGTTCATCATTGAGTTACCTGTCGAGCGCACGCCTCTGGAATCTCCCACGCCCGACCCATAACGCGTAGCGTCCCTGCTGAAAACTGGCTACTGACAACTTCGTTCAAATTTGGCTAAACTGTAGTCTCCTGGAGGCATGAATTCACGGTGGCGCTTCATTCCGTTCTGATCGTCGATGATGAGCCAGGCATTCGCGAGTCGCTGACGGGTGTCCTGCAAGACGAAGGATACGTCGTGCATGCCGTTGAGAGCGGCGAAGCCGGCCTGGAGTTTCTTGGGCACCACAATTGCGATGTGATCTTGCTGGATATCTGGCTTCCCGGCATGGATGGCATCCAAGCGCTGGAGAAGATCCAGGCGATGGAGGACCCGCCCATCGTGATCATGATCTCCGGCCACGGAACAATTGAATCCGCCGTGCGCTCCACGAAATTGGGCGCCTTCGATTTCATTGAAAAGCCCCTTTCGATTGATAAGACTCTCCTGACGTTGAAACACGCCGTCGAGCAGTTGACTCTGGCCACGCAGAACCGCCAGTTGCGTGAGGAATTGCAAGGCAAATACCGCATTATTGGCGACAGCGTCCCCATGAAGGCCCTGCGGCAGCAGTTGGCTCTGGCGGCTCCAACCAACGGTCGAGTCCTGATTTTTGGCGAAAGCGGGACCGGAAAGGAATTGGTCGCGCATGCCTTGCATCTTCTCAGTCTTCGCGCCGAGCAGCCCTTCGTGGAAGTCAACTGCGCGGCCATTCCCGAGGAACTGATCGAAAGCGAATTGTTCGGCCACGTGAAAGGCTCTTTCACCGGGGCGGTGGAAGACAAGGTTGGCAAGTTCGAGCAGGCCCACGGCGGCACACTCTTCCTGGACGAAGTCGGCGACATGAGCCTGCGCACCCAATCCAAGGTCTTGCGCGTCATCGAGGAGCAGCGCTTCACCCCGGTAGGCTCGGGCAACAACCTCTCCGTGGATGTCCGTGTGATCGCCGCCACCAACAAGAACCTGGAGGAGGAGATCCAGAAAGGCAACTTCCGGGAAGATCTGTTTTACCGCCTCAATGTTATTCCGTTTTTTGTTCCGCCGCTCCGCGACCACGCGGAGGATATTCCTGCGCTCGCCAACTATTTTCTGGCGGAATTCGCTCGCGCCTATGGCCGCCGGCCAAAACACTTTTCTGAATCCGCCCTGGAAGTCATTCTCGGCTACCGCTGGCCGGGCAACGTTCGCGAGCTGCGCAACCTTGTCGAGCGGCTGGTCATCATGGTCCAAGGTGAAAAAATCGAGAGGCGGCACCTTCCGCCTTCCCTCTATCACGACCATACGCGTGCCGATTCCACGAAAACCCCTACCACAGGCTTTTCGTCCCTGCAGGAGGCCCGGGCCGCTTACGAGCGCGATTACATCCTGCGCAAGCTGGAGGAAAATCAGGGCAACGTCACCCGCACTGCCGAAGCCCTCGGCCTGGAGCGCAGCCACCTTTACCGGAAAATGAAATCTCTGGGAATCGCCGTCGGCGGGTAGGGGGGAAGAATCGGCTTGGCCATTTGTAGCGGCGCTCTGTGAGCGTCGTAGTTATCGATTCTGAAATAAGGCGGTCACGGGCCCCCACGACAGCGCGGTTTTCTCTGACCTTTGCAGGCGATACGCCGGTCCATTAATGGACCGGTTGCGCGCGTGCCGTGGCCTCCGTGGGTTGCACGGGGGGAAGTTCCATCCGTTGATGGATTGCGTAAAGCACAAGCTCCAGACGATCCGAAACCCCAACCTTGTCGTAAATTGACCTTAGATGATTCTTCACCGTCTGTTCGGAAATGGACAGATGCTGGGCAACTTCCCGGTTGTGCCATCCCTGCATCAGGTAGCTGATAATAGTCTTCTCGCGCCGGGTCAACGTATCTGCGGGTCTCAGCGGCCGGGCCGCGGTTTCCAGAAGCTTCGCTATCTGGGTTACTTGGCGCTTCGGTAACCAGACTTCGTTTTCCAGCACAACCTTGCGCACGCATCGAACGAACAGCGAGGGCTCCACTGACTTGAGAATAATGCCCGCAGCACCCAACTGAACGAAGCGCAGACCCTCTTCCTCTGCAGGTGCGCAGGAGGACGTGACCACGATTTTGCACTCCGGCGCCTGTCGCCGGACCTCCGCAAACAAATTGACGCCCGCTTCCGCTACGATTTCCGCCTGAATGAAGATCAGATGGGGTTGCAGGGATTTTGTCAATTCGATCAACTGCGCTGCGGTGTCGGCTTGCGCCACGACACGCAGGTCATCCTCCAGCGCAAAGAGGTTCTTCAGCCCGAACCTGAAAATGGCCTCACGGTCGGCTGTGAGGATCCTTAGCTTTTTTTTCGCGCCGCTGCGGGAGATCATCCTGAGTCACATCCCAGCCCGGCCTCTTCAAAAGCCCGAGCGTCCACCTCAACACGCGCTGCCCCCCTACCCATCCCTTCGCTGCTAGGGGCGAACTACCGAGCAACCGCACCATGCGCGGTGTCTGAATTGCTTGGAATCATGCACACTCTGCTCTGATCAACTCAAATAGGCTGAGTGCGTGTGGGGTGCAGTTCGTACTCGTCAATCGTGGCGCCCACCCCCGTGGATTCGCCGGGGCAACTCCAGCGAACGACCCGCCCATTGCAAGTCAACTCAACGGGGACAAGGGTAGTGGTGGGAGGCAGGAAAACTCTAATGGCCAGAGGTGTCTTGCGCGGAGGCCGGACGGGAAGACTCATGAATAAGCCGTTCCCACTGATGTTTCCGGTCTTTCCCTTCGCCTGCCGGGAGTTCCCCAAGCGGCTCTTCCAGCGCACTTCTACAGGGAACTCTAACGGAATTCGTAATCCTGTGCGCTGATTGGTGCTCATGGGCCCTCCGGCGAAACGATACGAACCACCCACCAAAGATTATCTCGTTTCTGCCATCGTGGCAAGAGGGATAATTCTGGAGGGTTAATGAGGGTCTTTGGCCGCAAGGCTGCCTCTAGACCTATGATGTAAACGCGGCAGGGATGGTAAATCAATGTAAGTCTAGCGCGCCTTCCGTCCCGGCCACGCGCCGGCAGGGCGCGGCGCTGTTCACGCCTGGAGCCGGGTCATAGAGGACTCGGCCGGCTCTCTTAGCCTTGCCATCCGTCCATGTTGAAGGCGGCGCTTCAAAACCCTAGTTCTAGTCCCCCTCTTTGCCAAGGGCACGACCGTACCGGTACTTTGGTATGAGGACCCTCGTATGAGGCATTGCCTCCACAGCCGACCGCTGCTAACCTTGCTGGATTCGGAGTGGATCGCTTGCTGAGACCGATGGCGCTTTTCCCCGGACGCGTCATGAGAAGTAGCGGCGGGCTCCAGCCCGGCAACGTGGCTTATGCTTGCCTGAAGGCGGCCTGTGCACTTGCTGGCCCAAAAGGAGACAACAATGAAATTGGGTGAAATTGCGGCGCGGCTTGAATGCAAGTTGGAAGGCCCTGAAGAACTCGAAATCACGGGTGTCGCCGGAATGGACGAGGCCACACCGAGCGAGTTGACTTTTCTTGCCAATCCCAAGTATCTCCCCAAAATCAAGACAACGCGCGCGGCAGCCATTATTGCTGCCCCGGCGGAGAACCTTGAGGACCGCCCCGCGTTGCGTTCGGCCAATCCTTACCTGACCTTCGCTAAAGCACTCGAGTTTTTCCATCCTCTTTACCGGCCTCCAGCGGGCATTCATCCCACGGCGGTCATTGCCCCTGACGTCAAACTGGGCTGCAATCCTTCCATCGGCCCCTATGTGGTGCTGGAGGAAGGAGTAGAGATTGGGGATGACTGCGTGTTGAAGAGCCACGTCGCGGTTTACCGGGGCGCCAAGATCGGGCGTCGCTTCTTCGCCCATTCGCACGCAGTGGTGCGTGAATTCGTTCGCATCGGCGACGACGTGACGTTACAGAACGGCGCGGTTATTGGGTCGGATGGCTTCGGTTTTGCCCGCCAGGCGGACGGCTCCTATTACAAGATAGTGCAGTCCGGAACGGTGGCAGTCGAGGATGGCGCCGAGATTCAAGCTTGTGCCTGCATCGACCGCGCCGCTGTGGGGGAAACGCGCATCCACCGCGGCGCAAAGATCGATAATCTCGTCCAGGTTGGCCACGGCTGCGAAATTGGTGAAAATACTCTGCTCTGCGGCCAAGTGGGCCTTGCGGGAACTACCAAAGTCGGCCGTAATGTAATCCTCACCGGACAAGTCGGCGTCGCAGGCCATGTGAGCATCGGAGACAATGTCGTGGTGTCAGCCCAGTCCGGCATTCACAGCGATGTCGAACCCAACCGCATACTGTCGGGCTCGCCGGCTATTGACAGCGCACTCTGGATGAAATGCGTCGCCGCATTTGCCCGGCTTCCGCAGATGTACGCTACATACCGCAAAGTGCGGGAGCTGTTGGAGAAGCGGGAAAAGCAATTATGAATAGGGAAAGTGAATTCTGAATTATTTTCTAGAACAGTTGCGAGTTGTGAATACTAAATTACGAATTGTAAATTGAGGATAGTCTTGGGAGGCGCGCGCAAAGCAAGCACCCCATCCGCAATTCACCATTTACTATTCACTATC
>CAVXWN010000027.1:0-106769 GCA_963765485.1 uncultured Acidobacteriota bacterium
CCCGATCCGTCGATTAGTTTTCGACCGGACTCTGCAACTGCATCGTAGGATGTTGCGGACAAAGGCGGTGCGCAGGTTTGGAGGGCACGGGTTTCGGCGTGCATTTCTCACCCTCTGGGTGCCGAATTCCGTTATTATCCCGGCATGCGCAAACCGCCCAGACGTTCCCCGACCGAATCGCCGTTGCGGTTCGAGGTTGACCCTGAACCCTTGCCGGAGATGCTCACCGCGTTGGGAGGGATACCGCTGGTGGTGCAAGCCTTCCGCTCCCTGGGGTTGCCGGAGAGCGTGCGGGAGCGGGTGCGAGTGAAAGAGCGGCAGCGCGGTTACGACGAAGCGACTTTGGTGGAGAGCTTCGTGATTCTGAACGCGGCGGGGGGCGAATGCGTGGATGATTTTGAGCGGCTGCGGCAAGACCCCGGGTTGGCGGACATGATCGGACACGAGTTGCCGTCGCCCAGCGCCGCGCTGCAGTTTTTGTACGCCTTTCACCAGGAGGAGAAGATCAGCGAAGCCGAGCAACGACGCCTGCCGGGGGAGATCGCCTACATTCCGGAAGAAACGGTGCCGTTGGCGGGATTGGGGCAAGTCAACTGCGATCTGGTGCAGCGCTTCGGGGAGCGTCGTCCCGAACAGCGCATCGCCACGGTGGACCAGGACGCCACGATTATCGAGAGCCGCAAGCAGGAAGCGAAGGCGACCTACGAAGGGGAGCGCGGCTATCAGCCCATGCTGGCGGTGTGGGCGGAGACCGGTCTGGTGCTGGCGGACCAGTTTCGAGACGGCAACGTGCCGGCGCAGATGCAGCCTCTGGCAGTGGCGCAAGGGGCTTTTACCGCCCTGCCCGGGACGGTGAGCGAGTACTACTTCCGGGGTGATTCGGCCTGTCACGAAAGTGGCTTGGTGAATTGGCTGCGCAACGAGCAACGACCGGGCGGGCCGCCAGGGCGGATCGGTTTTGCCATCAGTGCACGCCTGACGGAGGCTTTGCATGCGGCGATTGAGGCGGTGCCGGAAGGCGCGTGGGAACCCTACGGCAAGCCTCATCCGGAAGAGATCCGGGAGTGCGCGGAGGTCGCGTTCGTGCCCAGTGAGAAGACCGAGAAGAAGGATATAGAACCTCTGCGCTATGTGGCCATTCGGATTCGCAAGAAGCAGGGAGAACTGTTCGAGGACGGCAGTCGGGTGCGCCACTTTGCGGTGCTGTCGAACCTGTGGGAGTGGAAGGCGGCACGGCTGATCGAGTGGCATCGGGAGAAAGCGGGCACGGTGGAAATGGTGCATGACGTTCTCAAGAATGACTTGGGGGCGGGGGTGCTGCCCTCGAAATATTTCGGAGCGAATGCGGCTTGGCTGCGCTTGGTGGTGATAACGCATAACGTACTCACCGCTCTGAAGTGGATCGCGCTGCCGGCGGAGTTGCTCACGGCGCGCCCCAAGCGCTTGCGCTTTTTGATCTTCAACACGCCGGGACGACTGGTGCGTCACGCCCGGCGCTTGCTGCTGCGGTTGGCGGCGGTAGCCGAAGGGATTGCCGCCTACCGGGAAGGGTTGCGGTTGTTGGCAGCAGTGAGCTGAGACGTATGCCAAAATGGCCGAGTTATCAAAGGATTTGCAAGGCACTTTCTCAAAACCTTCTCCGCGTGTCTTGCTTTGGCGCGGAATAGGCACCATAAGGAGTATTCCAGTGAGCCGAGCACCGTGACCAACCCACCGAAGCGCCGTGGAGATGCGTCACCTTAACCCACGGCCCCGCTAAACAACGCCAACTGCCATCAAGTGAATCACTCTGCGTCGTTATCAACGGATTGGGGGAGCGGCGTAGTGCCTGAAATTTGTGTTGGAGTCGAACCCCACTTCCACATCAGCCTCCCGCAGAGTTCCTCGACCATGCAGATGTGATCGGTAATTCCCGCTTCCATTGCCGTAGTGCAACGGATGGCCCGATGCGTCCGGCAGAAAGTTTACCCCGCGAAGTATAGCGCAAGCGCGGCCCCACTCATCGTGCATTACATGAGATTGAAAGCAGCCCTGAAGAATCCTCTCCCCAATGCAGGACATCTGACAGGGGCCTTTTGCTCTTCATGGGCCCTTCTGCCGGATACCCAATCGGAATCAGGCTGATAATCTTGTAGGCTGGGGGCGATCCGAGCCCGTCATTTTCAGGGCCGCCGGGAGAAACCGGAAGGGCGCTCATGATCTCGCTGGCCGCACAACAACCCTAACTGCAATCTCGTCCTATGTGGTTTAACGGTCTACGCCAAACCCTCGTTACGATTCGCGGAAGTCCATGGTGAGCGGGCGCCCGCGAAACCCGCGGGTCTTAATGGCCGCGTAGAGCAAACCGGCCCCTAGCCAAACCGCTCCCCTGATCAAGGAGGGTTTGGACAGGTTGCACCAGATCCACAGGCAGAAGAAGAATCCCACCAGGGGTATCACTGCATCCTTCAGCAGATGCCGCTTTCGTCCCGGCTGCCCGCCGAGATAGAACTGGGCAAAACAGGCGAAGTTCACGCCCATAAAGGCCAGGAACGCGCCGAAGTTCAGCATCTCGGCGGCAAGCTCGTAACTGAAGATTTGGGTGAAGAGGAAGGCCAATACGCCAATGATCAAGACGTTGGCCGTAGGGACCTTGGTGCGCCCCAAGTAGGCAAAAGGTTTGCGCGGCAGAACTTTATCGCGCCCCATGCTGAACAGGAGCCGTGCGGCGCCCAGTTGTCCCGTGAGTCCGCAGCCAAGACTAGAAACCAGCAGGACCACGGCCATGGCGTCAAACAGCCCCAAGTGGCCAACGCGCCTGGCGACATCCATAAAGGCTGTTTCCAGGTGCGGATAGGTGCGGTAATCGGGCCAGACGCGTTGTGCGAGGTAAACCTGCAATCCGCTGAAGACACCCGTGAAAATGCAAACCATCACGCCCGCCAAAAGAATGTTTCGCTTGGGGTTCTTCACTTCCTCCGCCAGGAGCGTGACTCCATCGAAGCCGATATACGTCAAGGCGGCGAGGGACGTCCCGGTCGCGATAGCCTGCAATTGAAACGTGTGCGGATCGTAGAACGGCTGCGTCGAGAAAAAGCCGCCAATCCCTTGGGTCTTGAAAAGATATCGAAAGGCCAGGATGATGAAAATCCCGATCACAACGGTCATAACTGCCAGCATGATTTCATTAACGCGCGCCGTGGCGCGAACGCTGCGCAAATTGAGGTAAGTCATAAACCCCACGCACACGGCCGCCAGGAGGATGTACGGGATGCCGGGAAGCAACCGCTGGATGGTGAGAGCGGCGTAGATGCCGTTGAGGATGGGCTGGTCCAGGTAGTCAAGAAGCATCGCCCAGCCGACCAGAAAACCCAGGTGTGGGTTAAGCCCTCGGCTGATGTAGGTGTAGGCCGACCCCGAGGAAGGGTAGAGGGCTGGCCATTCGGCCATAGCTCACCGCCGTGATCGCCATCGCCCCCATGGAGATCAGGATGCACGTGACCGCAAAACCGTGCGAGAGCTTTTGAGCAATACCTAACAGCGGCACGGCAGCCATTGGAGAGACCAAGACCACGCCGAAGAAGACCACGTCCCAAAGACCCAGGACTCGGCTCAAGCGCTGGGGGCTTGCGTTCGACGGCGTTACTTCAACAGATTGTCCCATGCGTGTGTGGCGGGTCAGCCCAAAGCAGCCTAACGCCGCATCCTTTCATCTCCTGATGTCAAGAGGGTCTTCCTTCGGGCGCGGCCTGGGCCTGGTCCCGCAAGACTTCGCTCTTCGCGATTGCAAACGATCTGCCGCCCGATTGTCAACCCTTCCAGGTCGCGCCCCAGTTCTGCCGAGGCCAGGGAATGCCGGAGAGACCACACAACCAGGAACGTCAAGCCTTGCGCGTCGCGCTGCATACTTTGCAGTTACATCGTCTAGGAGCCGCACCGCACTTCGTAAGAACGCCGTGGAACACCGTGATTGCGTCGTAATGAAGTGACTTCAGCCATTGCCTAGATAGCGCGGCGCGGCCGGTGCCGGCCACCCGACGCGTAAGGAAGGCTCGAATCGTCTACTCAGTGCGTAGACAATCTGTTCGCGCAAGCGTGGCAAGTGACACAGCGCATACTGTTCAGCGAAGCAGCGACCGAACCTTTGCAATCAACTGGTAACTGAAATGGACAGCACCGAGCAAGAGCACTGCGCCAAATACTTTGACGACCCGAGTGGATAAACGCGCATTCGTTCGCCTAATAAATGCATCCGGCCTGAGCAATAGGCTCAGCCCCCACCACAACCACGCACCGGCAAACAAAAGGAGCGTTATCCACCACGATAGGCAAGGATGGCGGCTCTCACGCTTTGCAGCACCACGAAAAGGAACATAACGACACAGCCACCGAAAACGATCCACCCAACCCATCTGAGGGTTTCAAACCGGCCGAAGATTCTCTCGCGTTGCCATTTGGCCATGAAATACCGGGTATATTGCTCAGGCCGCAGTGCGGCATACAACCCCATTAGCCCGGTCACCGCGATGACAAGGATCGGTACGATTAATCCATTGGGCACGTCTCCTCCAAACTGCGTGGAGTGGATCCACGCCCAATATACTGGCGATCGGGACAAAAGTGAATACGTTTACACAGGTGTTGTGCTGCACACCATGCAGACGCAAATTAGCCGCTCGGATGCCTCACAACTCGTTGACTTCCCCGGCCACGGACGTGGTTGCTGGGCGCGTAGACATCTCCTCTCACGGAGTCTTTACGTCGTACTAACGCAGCCACAACTTCGTCGCCGCCTTGCAATTCCGCGTTGCGCCTGCTCAACTGCCAACGCACAAACAGACGATTGCTTTCAGAGGCCACCGTCTATATATTGTCGGTCGGGAGTTGAAAAACCGGAATGCCAGTAGAGTAGCTTTGATCGGTCGAACTTGGAGAGCCATGGGTGTGACTCTCAGGTTTGCGCGAGCACTAGGAGCTTTGCCTCCTCATGAATTTGCCTACGGAATACGACTGCCGGACATTACTAAGCTTCCCGATCGTGTTCGTCAAATTCTGTCCCTTGAAATCTTCGATCCACAGAAGATTAGAATCGAAGTAAGCGGGACGAAGGGAGGCAGCGACGTACGGGATTTGGCCAAGTACTGTTCTGAACTACAACGGCGCACCGCGGGTCTTGACCCCCTCCCCGGATCACTGAAGGATGTTCAGGAAATCCAGCCGGAACTGGAAAGGGCTATCCGCGTAATTCAAATGCTGGTCGAATACAGAGATGCGCTTCGAGACGAAACCCGGCAGGACGAAGTGATTGTCTTTATCCACTATGCTCTCAAGAATCCGCAATCACTACCCCAGGACGTGAGGGATGCCGTGGGGAGTCTTGTGGCGCAATTCGACACTAATCCAGAGTCTCGGAAGTTCGCTGGGGGCCATTGCCCGGCAAACTTCCTGGCAGGGAACATAAACATCTACCCTCGATTGATGGAGAATACATCCTGGTATGCGTCGATAAGCGCTGAGGAGGACGGCACGACCCCGCCCATTCTGGAACTCCGCTTCATGGGCCTGCGCGGGGTGTTCAAATACATCCTTCGGGAGATTCGGAACCGCCTTGCGTGCGAGTTCGGCTATTTGGACGGCGAGCCATTAGACGCAGTGGGGCAAGCACCAGCATAGCGCGGAGTCGACAGATACGCAGAGGCCGGTTCTGCATCCGGCAGGTACCGGGGAAGTCTCCGTGGTCGTCTTGTGACAATTTGCGGTGTGCCCGCCGACCCAACCGAGATCTTCCACGTATTTATTCAGATACCCTTAACGTCCCTAGTCAGTCAAACGCCCACACTTTGAACACCCGGTGAAACTTCGTAAGGACGCGTACCTCCTCCTTTCCGAAATTTTATATATTTTCTGCGGGCGCGAGTTTGGTCCTTCGCATTAGCAAGCGATATAATCAGGGAGTAATGAGCGCAGACCAAGTGAAGAAAAGTTCCGGCGTGAAAGTTCCGCCGCCGATTGTCTATCTCGCCTTCTTCGTCCTGGGAATAACACTTGATCGGATCGCTCCCCTTCCGTACCCCGCGACCTCGTGGGCGCGGTTGAGCGGTTGGGCGCTTGCGCTTGTTTCCCTCCTAGTGGCTTTGTTTGCCGTCAGAGAGTTCCGCACCGCCCGCACTACGGTGAGGCCCGACAGACCCGCTTCTTCGCTCATCACGACGGGGATATTCGCACTCACTCGCAACCCCCTCTATCTTTCAGTACTGCTTCTTTATTGCGGCGCGGGCATATTCTTCGGCGCGTGGTGGCCGATCATCCTCACACCCTTACTCATCGCCACAATGGACGGATATGTCATTCGAAAGGAGGAGCAATATCTCCTTGGAACGTTCGGCGAAGCCTACCGCGATTACTGCAAGCGGGTGCGGCGATGGCTGTGAATCCTCTTGGAGAGTCGCGCCGGATAATGTGCCACAATCGCCATTGAAGCTAAGGCATGGCTATCCGCGCCCTGCTCTTGCCGAGGCCAGGGAATGCCGAGAGACTAAACACCCAGGAGCATCAAGCCTTGCGCATTGCTCTGCACACTGTGCAGCTACATCGTAATGACAGCATGAAACCTCGCGAGACCCAGGCACAAAGTCTAACTTCGTAGAGACGCTATGAACATTGTGGGTACGTCGTAAACGTGATTGGCGACTTTCGCTTCTCCACGACGGCATCACAACGGAGGTTCGCGGGTTAAAACGCAACCTCCGCATCATTCACTGTGCGCGTTGCTATGCAGCACCTGACTGGAAGCATGAACGGCAGCCATTGCGGCTGGTGACCTCGATGCCGGCCGAGATCCTTCCCGCCGGGCGGGCTTGGAAGGTGGGACGCTCCCGCTGGGGCATCGAAAATGGCACCTTCAATACTTTAACCCGCGATCACGCTCTCACCCACAACTACCATCATTCCGTGCCCGCCATCATTGCCCTGCTGACCCTGCGCCCGTTCGCCTGCTTCCTGGTCCAGGCTTATTGGCGTTACGCCACCGCGCGCTCGTGCCATGCACCCCCACGATTCCTGCAATGGTTTCGGTTGGTGGTCGTCGAGGACTGGGTCCATTACCTGGATGAAGCCTTGCTCCCGAATCGGCCCGCCGGCTGAGTTGGTGCTTCGGGCGCCTTACCGGCCCACCGATCGCCGGACCCCTTGGGCAAGGATTCGACGCTCGCTATCCTGACTCGCCCGGCCTCTGCGTTGCCTGGAAGGAGGTGTACCGCCCAAACTCGACCATCCTGAGCAGCACGCCGACAGGCTGAATCGTTGCGTCCTCCGAGCCTGGATTCGGCTTCGCACCTCCAGAGTGCGGCGCAATCGAATACCCACTGGTGCGGAGTTGCTGCCATGCGCCCAGCAGCTTCGGAAACGGCAAATAGTCCTTCCCGCGGAGAGCTAACAACCGCGCACCTCCTGGAGTGATAGTCCCCACCCTCCTGAAGTCCTCCTATTTTCGCATTCCTGAAAAAAGGGCTTGACTTTCATCTACTGCATGTATTAGTACATGCATATGCAAATCGCACCCAAGGGTCCTCAAGCCGCACGACTCCGCCAGCGCAAGTTCGAACTCCTCCGCCGTTTCCCCATTCCGCCCGACCTGCTCCCCGGCTCCCTTGCGCTCACTCACCGCCGCTGTGGCCAGCCCACTTGCCATTGCGCCAAGGACAAGGTGGGGCACCCCGTTTGGTCTCTCACCTTCATGGCCGGGGGCAAGAAGCGGGTGGAGTACATCCCCAAGGAGTGGGTGGAGGAAGTTCAACGCTTGGTGGAGGCGGGTCGCGAGTTTAAAGAGGCCGTGGCCGAGGTCTTCGCCGCCAACGCCCAACTGCTGGCGCTGTGGCGGAAGCAAAGGTATCGGTGAAGGAGCCGTCACCACGTCACCTCAAGAGGTACGCTGAGAAGTGTCTGCGTCTGAAATCTTACTTGCAATCTCCCGGCGATGGCCGAAAGCAGGGGCGCATTCCGGCGACGGCACTGTTATGGGCTTTATTGATCGGGGCGTTACTGCGTCGCGTGGCCTTCGCGGCCATTGAAGCCCTGGTCGGCTCGCGGACACGTGCCCTGGACGTTTCCCGCAGCTTCGGCAACGACGCACTCAGCTACTTCACCGAACGGCTCAACCCCGGCGTCACCCGTCAAGCGGCGGTCACCGCCCTTCATCAGGCCAAGCGCCACAAAGCGTTTGACGACTGCCGCTTCATCGGATTGGCGCTGGATGGAACCGGCGCCGGAGGATCGGAGCAAAAGGGCTGCGATTGGTGCCGTCCCGTGCGCAATCAGAAAAGGGAGATCCTCAGCTACCATCATAAGTTGGTCATGATCAGTGTGGTGGGAACTGGCCTAACCTTGCCCGTGGATGTGGAACCCTACGGTCCTGGGGACAGCGAGTATAACGCCGGACGGCGGCTTCTCCGCCGTGCCGCGCGCAACCTGGGCCGCCGGTTTGCCGATTATGTGGTCGTCGATGGGGACTACGCCACCGCCCCTTTTCTGCATGATGTCGGGGATCTGGGACTCTCCGTGGTCGCCCGCCTCAAGAACAATCTCCCCGAATTGTTTGCGGCTGCCCAGAAAAGATTTCGCCACCAAGCTCCCCACCAAGTGTTCCACTGGGGTGAAGACCGGGTGGAAATCTGGGACGCCGATGACTTCGACCCTTGGGAAACGCTGCGCTGGGAAACGGTGCGGGTGGTTCGTTATCGCCAGCACAAGCCCAACGGCAAGGTGTACGAGGCGTACTGGCTCACCGACTTCCCTCGCCGCTGGGTCAGCAGCCGGGCCATCTTCCGCATGGCCAAGAGCCGCCGGGAGATCGAGAATCAAGGTTTCAACGACGCCAAGAACCGCTATGGCTTCGAACACATCTGCCACCATGAGTGCCACAGCCTGCTGGTGGTCTGGCTGCTGATCTGCTTGGCCTTGACCATCGAACGGCTCTACCGAATTCGTTACCTCCACCGCGGTACCCATCCCGTCCTTCCTGCCATTGCCCTCTGGCAACTCCTCTGGCTCAGCTTGTCGCGCCCCGTCCCTAACGACACCAGTTAACGGTTTCCCCCCTCCCGCATGGCCCCACGACAATTCAGCTCTGCCTCCGCCCCTCGGGGCCCTCGGCGAAGTGCTCTTGAAAATACACCCCTCCTCACTGCGACCGACCTAAACTCCCCCACCCGCGCTGCTTCTGCCCCCCGCGCACCACTACCTGTCAACATTCCGAAGTTGCTGCCATGCGCCGGAAGTTGTTGACAGAAGCGTCGCCTTTCGTCTATTGTGTTTTTTTAGGGCTTACAAAACAAAAAATCAATTTTGCGACCAGCACTTCGGATCGAAAGGGGTCGGTGGGATGGCAGACGTCGAGGCCAGTGGCGCTCCATTACCCAAATCCGCAGCGGCGCGAACCGCAGGCGAGGCCGCCAAGCCGGTGGCCAAAGCCCCTGCTGCGACTACTGCGTCGAAGGCTCCCATCGAGAGGTCCGGCCGGGAAACTGTGGGCGACAGGGGCGGGAAGCCCGCCACGCCCGGGCCCGACAAGTTGCGGCGCCGGCTTGTCTGGACGGCCATCTGGGGATATCTCACCGTCAACTTCTTCATGTTCCTGCGGTTCTTTTTTCCTCGCGCCTTGTTCGAGCCTGATACTGTTCACAACCTAGGCTACCCTTCGGACTTCCAGATCGGCGTCGATGAGAAGTATAAGCAGGCCTACCGCATTTGGGTGGTAAAAGAGCCGCCGCGTTTGTTCTGCATTTTTGCGAAGTGTACGCACTTGGGTTGCACCCCGGATTGGAAGCCTGCCGAGAACAAATTCAAATGCCCGTGTCATGGCAGC
This sequence comes from uncultured Acidobacteriota bacterium, assembly GCA_963765485.1. Taxonomy (GTDB): domain Bacteria; phylum Acidobacteriota; class Terriglobia; order UBA7540; family UBA7540; genus CAVROP01. Next base: position 9,842 of record CAVXWN010000027.1, read on the forward strand.
GGGTATACGCCGGAGGGAATTAACTTTGAAGGTCCGGCGCCGCGCCCGATGGATCGAGCGCACGTGGAACTCAACGCCCAAGGCGAGATCATCGTGGACACCAGCCGGCTTTACTCGTGGTTCAAGGCGCAGGGTGGTCCAGACCACTTCGAGGATCCAGGAGCGTCCATCAATGTATAACGAACGGTAGACGGAGCAGCCGACCTTAAGCTAGGCGCTGCGCGGGTCATTCGGGAGGTGCGATCGGGTGACCTGGTGTAGAGGGGTCGAAAGGCGGAGCGACCGATGGGGGATGAGCAAAACGGGACAAAGAAAGGCCTCGCCGTTCTTGTGGAGGAGTTGCAGGAGCGAACCAAGGCCCTCAAGGAAAAGGTCAAAGAAGAAGTCGAGGACCTGAAGAAGCCGGAGAAAACGCAACTCTACAAGTCGGTGTTTCGTGTCAAACACGACGACACGGAGCGCGGACGCGCCCTCAGCGTTCTCACCAACGTTTTCTTCCACCTCCATCCGGCCAAAATCAACCGCGATGCCACGCGTTACAGCTACACCTGGGGAATGGGCGGGATTACATTCTACCTGTTCATCGTGCTGACCTTCACGGGCGTCCTGTTGATGTTTTACTACCACCCGTCAAAGGGCCAGGCGTACCGGGACATCATCTACCTGATGAACGACGTGCCGTTCGGACGACTGCTTCGCAACATGCACCGGTGGGCAGCGCACCTGATGGTGATAGCCGTGTGGCTGCACATGTTCCGTGTTTTCCTGACTGGTTCCTACAAGAAGCCGAGGGAGTTTAACTGGTGCGTGGGGGTGATCCTGCTCGTGCTCACCCTGCTGCTTTCTTTCACCGGCTATCTGCTGCCCGACGACCAATTGGGCTTTTGGGCAGTCACGGTCGGGACCAACATGGCCCGTGCTACGCCGCTCCTGGGACACGAAGGGCCATTCGGCCCGCAACTTGGTATGACGCCTTACAATGACGTCCGGTTTGCGTTGCTCGGTGGCTCAATCGTGGACGCCAACGCACTGCTGCGTGCCTACATCTGGCACTGCCTGGCGATTCCCATCATTGCCTCGCTCTTCATGGGGGTGCATTTCTGGCGGGTCCGAAAAGACGGGGGGATTTCCGGTCCTGCTCCCGTAGCGCTGGAGTCCGAGATTAAGCCAATCCGGAAGATTTAATTGCTCGACCTTGTACGGCCTCTGTGAGGTAGAGTCCGATGAGTGGATTCGACTGGCGCCAATTGTGGGAAATCATCTCTGCACCCGACAATGTCCCCATCGTCGCTCTGATCTTTCTCGTTCCCTTCTATGCCTGGTACGCTTATCGCCAAGCGAGGGCCAATGACCGGTTGATTGCGAAGCTGGAAGCAGATCCTCAAATGGCCAAGACGCATCACCGCAAGACGTACCCGTGGCAGGCGGGGTGGTTGAAAGAGGTCCACACTTGGCCTTACCTGATGCGTATAGAGTTGTTGGCTGCGGTCATCGTCACGGTGATCCTGACAGTGTGGTCGCTGACGCTCAACGCTCCCCTCGAAGAGCTTTCCAACCCAAACTTAACGATGAATCCGGCCAAGGCGCCATGGTACTTCCTCGGTCTCCAGGAGATGCTGGTGTATTTCGACCCCTGGATGGCTGGGGTCGTAATGCCTTCGTTGATCATCGTTGGCTTAATGGCGATTCCCTATATCGACGCCAACCCCCTTGGGGCCGGCTACTACACGCTGAAACAGCGAAAATGGGCCATCGCAACGTTTTGTTTCGGCTTCATGGTTCTGTGGCTTCTGATGGTGGTTATCGGCACTTTTATTCGTGGACCTGGGTGGATGTGGTTCTGGCCGGGTCAGACATGGGACCCGAGCCGCGTGGTCTTTGAGGTGAACCGTGATTTGCCAGACCTCTTCGGGATCACCAGCCTGACAGGCAAGACGATTTTCGGTCTTGTCGTGATGGGGCTCTATGCGGCTTTGGCGGGATACGGGCTTCACAAGCTCATCACCCGACCCGGTTTCAACCGCAAGATCTACGAGCGTATGAGCATCCTTCAGTACTCAACCATGCAGGTATTCTTAATCATCATGCTGCTGTTGCCGATCAAGATTCTGATCAGACACCTGTTCAGGATCAAGTACATATGGCTTACGCCGTGGTTTAACGTTTAGCAGTCGCGACGTGGATTGATGACCTGCGGCTCCGCTGCTTGTGATGTGCAGAGCGTAGAGGCAACCCTGGTGGCTGCCCCAGGGCGGCCACCAGGGCCGCCCCACAACCAGTCATGAACGGCTATAGCAGCGAGACGGAGGAGTGGGTTGCCTGAGACTCCTGAGAACGACCCTGTCGTCCATCAAACGTTAGCATTCTATCTGCTAATCGCCGCCCTGTTGCTGGTCCTGTCTTTGGGATGGGCCCTGTACGATGAGTTTCTTGGCCTGCGCCCCTGGAAGACCTACCAGCGGGTTTTCGTCAAGCGCTACAGCGCTTACCTTGCGCGTCAGATTCCCAAGCAAAGGGCTGCCGAGAAATCGCTGGAAAACTCGTCCGAGTACCAGGGCCTCAAGCAACAATTGGCTGACTTCGAGAAAACCATTCGCCCGCAGATCGAGAAGATCGACCAGCAGTCAGCGCTGGTGGAAGATCGCACCAACGCGGTGCTGAACGTGTTGACCACTGCTCGCGCTTACGTCGGCTCGCAGATCTACGTCATTGAACACACGGCCAGCGCCAAGAGTAAGCGGTCCCGACTGGAGAGCTTAGCGGAGTACAAGAAGGGGCCATTTAAGCTGACGCTGCCGGGAGGACCGGAGGCCAGAGACCAGGCGCTGAGCGTGAGCTTCGATCAGCTCGAAGACGAGTTTAATTCACTCCAGCAGGAAAAGAGCAAGCTCCTGCTCCAGAAAGCCGCCCTGCTGAAGCCGGCTTCGGAGCTCCAGGCGAAGATCGGCGCTTACGTCAAGGACCACCTCACCGGCCTTACCGTAGAGGCATTGCAAGGACTCCAAGCCAAAATGGAGACCTTCGACGTGGCGATCAAGCAGATTAACAATTCCGACATGGGCGTCGTGGACCGCTGCGAGTCCTGCCACGTCGGCATCCGCGAACCGGCAGTGCTAACGCGCGCCGATATGGGTGTAAAGCGCGGCAACAGGATGGTTCCTGATGAAATGTCGGGAGCGTTCACCAGTCATCCGGATCCCGACCTGCTCCAGATCCACGATCCGGATAAGTTCGGATGCTCGCCCTGTCACGGCGGCAACGGCATGGACATAGCGCATGTCGAGAAGGCCCACGGCCACGACGAGCACTGGCTGTGGCCACTCCACCGCAAAGAGAACTTCGAGGCAGGGTGTCAGCAATGCCACACACGGGATATGGTGCTTGAACACGCGGCCTCGCTAACCGAGGGGAAAGACCTCTACCAGTGGCGGGGCTGTGTTGGCTGCCATCGCTTTGAGGGATACGACAAGGAGCCGGAGGATCTCGCCGCCACGGAACGAAGCATCCAGCAGCTCGAGAAGCAACGCGGTGAGAACCAAATTGATATTCAGAAGGACAACCAGGCTGGTGACACCGCTTCCGACAACACGACCGCGCAGGCCTTTTACCTCAAGGCGAGCGAACTGCAAATCTCAATCAGCCAGATCGACATGCGTGTCGATCAGTTGGACCGCCAAACCAAGTCGTTAATGATGGACCGCAAGAAGGTGGGACCCGATCTGAAGGAGGTACGCGCCAAGCTGCGGCCCGATTGGATTCCGGTATGGCTCCAGAATCCCCATGCTTTCCGGCCCACCACGCGCATGCCGCGTTTCCGGTTGGACGAAGATGAACTGCCCGCCGTGGCCGCATTCATATGGCAGAGCGGGATCAACGCCCAGGCTCCTCCTCAAGCGCCCGGCGACCCTGCCAAGGGCCAGGACACCTTCCAGGCGCGCGGGTGCATGGCCTGCCACTCAGTGGGTGAGGGATCGAATGCGGCTGGAGGGTGGTGGGCGGCCAACCTCGGCCGAGTCGGCGAAAAGGCTAATTACGATTACCTTGTCCGCTGGATCCACAACCCTCGTGACCGTCTGGCGCCGTACTGCCCCTTCGAGAAGCGCGACATGACGCCTGACGATTACAAGAAGCACGGCCTCCCGTTTGTTTTCGACCTCGAGCATACGAAGTGCCCCAACGATGGTCACGAGCTGCAAGTGGAGCAGATGACTCCGATGCCCAACCTGCGCCTCTCCTGGCAGGAGTCGCGCGACATTGCGAGTTACCTGATGACTCTAAAGGACAAGGATCCTTCCTCCTACGCGGCGGCGCCTTATCTGAACGACCCTAAGCTACGCGCCGACGGTGCGACGATCGTGCGGCGCTACGGCTGCGCGGGGTGTCATGAGATCGCCGGCATGGAAGACGAAGGAAGGATTGGCACCGAGCTGACCAAAGAAGGTAGTAAGCCTCTCGAGCAGATGGATTTTGCGCTCTACGTCCGAAAGGCCAAGGACGAGGGGTGGTGGAACCACAAAGGCTTTTTCGAACACAAGCTGGCCCGGCCAGAAATTTATGACGACGGCATGATCAAGGCCGAGGGCGAAGAACTGAAGATGCCTGATTTCTTCGAGCCCGCCGGCAAAGGGGTGCACAACGCCATGCCGGAGATTGACCGCACGGACCGGCAGCAGGTTAACGAGCTCACCACATTTTTGATGGGCGCCGCCGAATCGCAGTATCCGGAGCGGTATTTTTACGCACCAAGCGGTCCCGCCGCAGATATCCAGGCTGGCTGGTGGGTAGTAAAGAAGTACAACTGCGTGGGATGCCACCAGTTCACGCTCGGCCAGCAGTCTGTGTTGCAGACACTTCCGCAATATCAGACCCCCGATGGCAAAGGGCAGCTCCCGCCGCGCCTCCTTACCGAGGGCGCGCGCGTCAGCCCGGACTGGCTGGCGAAGTTCCTGGCAAACCCTGCTTTGAGTGAAACGGACACCGATCGCGATGGGGTTCGGAGCTACCTGAAATTGCGGATGCCGACCTTCTACCTGTCGCCGATCGAAGTGCGCATCCTGGTTAAGTTCTTCCAGGCGCTCTCGCTGCAGCCGTTGCCCTACATTCCTCAGAAGCAGGAGCCGCTCACGACTGAAGAAATAGCGATGGCGCGCGCCCTGTTCACCAGCCAGGGAGCGCCATGCTTGAAATGTCACGCCATCGGCTCGCCGTCCCACGACAGATATGCCACGGCCCCCAACTTCCTTCTGGCGCACGAGCGATTGAAGTGGGACTGGGTGAAGCACTGGATTCTCGATCCCGCCAAGATCGATCCCGGGACGGCAATGCCTTCCGGGCTCTTCAAGCAGGCGGAGGGACACTGGGTGTTCGCCGGGCCGACCCCGTCCATTTTCAAGGGATATAACGGAGACCAAGCCGACCTCCTGGCTCGCTATCTGCTTCAACTGACGCCCCAGGAGCAGCAAAGGCTCATCCAGATGAGTGGTGGGAGCTTGAGCCTGGCGCCGGCGAAGCCGACCACGTCTGAACTGCGAGGCAACCTTGCGGGAGCGGGGAGAATGTAGGAACTTCCGGGTCATTCGGACCCTATTCGCTGAGCTCGGAATGAAGCAAGAAACCTTTCTCCAACGTGGGAGAGGGGAGAAGTAGCAACTCGAAGGGCTGCGCAACACGCACAAAAACTAAACCCAATGTAGGCGCTCCAGAAGAATCTGAGGCGCGGAAAGGCTAGCCTATGAATACCAAGAGAGTGTTACCCCTTTTTGTCACGATGGCCACGCTCAGTCTGTTGACGGCCTGCAGCAAGAAGACTGAGACCACGACCGAGGAAACCACTCCGTCGACAGAGCAGGCCACGCCCATCGATCAGTCGACAGTTGGTGAAGTGACCGGCACGGTGAAGTTTGAAGGTGAGAAACCCAAGCAGAGGCGAATCATGATGGATCAGGACCCTGTTTGCGTGAAGAAGCACAGTGGCCCGGTCTACGCCGAAGACGGGGAAGTGAACTCCGACGGCACGCTGCCAAACGTGTTCGTCTACGTGAAGGAAGGCGCGGAAAAATACAGCTTCCCGACGCCGGCCGATCCTGTGACCCTTGACCAGGACGGCTGCATGTACAAGCCGCACGTCCTGGGGATCATGGTCGGGCAGGACTTCCACGTGGTTTCGAGCGACCCCACGACGCACAACATTCACCCCATGCCGACGGACAACCGGGAGTGGAATATGTCCCAGGCGCCCGGCGCGATGCCAATCGATCAAAAGTTCGCGCGTCCGGAAATCATGATTCCGGTGAAGTGCAACCAACACCCGTGGATGCGTGCGTATGTCGGTGTCATGAAAAACCCGTTCTACGCGGCCACAGGATCGGATGGGACGTTCACGCTCAAGGGACTGCCGCCTGGGGACTACACCATCGGCGCCTGGACGGCCACTTTCGGACAGCAAGAACAAAAAGTGACAGTGCCAGCCAAGGGAACGGCGACCGCTAGCTTCACGTTCAAGCCGACTGCCTAGGGTTCTGGAAGAGCGGGACTCCAGCCCCGCAGAGCCGACACGGGATCCGGGAGCATTAGCCCCTGAAGCGGCGCGACTTCAGGGCCTAAAGGCTCCTTCAACTCGCCGCCTCGAGGTGGCGGGGCTAAAGCCCCGCCCTCGAACGTCGAAAATGTATCGGCGGTTTCGGTTATGGCGCTGACTTGATTAACCGCAGTCCCCAGCTTGGGGCGTCCGACAAATCATAGTGGGAGCAACATGCCTATGGCAGCTTTGGCTTGGGCGGTTTTGCTGGTTCTGATCACTGTCGTCTCCGTAGTCATCTTCTGGGGGCACTTTTGGTGGTTCCCGGTCGATATTTCTGCCCACGGGGCAGTGATGGACCACCAGTTCAACCTGACCTTGATCATCTGCGGAATCGTGTTCGTGGGCGCACAGCTCGGACTCGCCTGGTTCGTATGGAGGTATCGCGAGCGCGGCGATGGCCGCAAGGCCATCTACTCGCACGGCAACAATGCACTGGAGGCAACCTGGACCGCCGCCGCGGCCGTCGTGTTCATCGGGCTCAACCTGCTCGGATACCACGTTTGGGCCCAGACGCGGTTCGCCGGGGCTTCGCCCGGAGCCTTGCGGATAGAAGTTTGGGGAGAACAATTCCAGTGGTATTTCCGCTACCCCGGCCCTGACGGCCAGTTCGGTCCAATCCATCCTGAAAAAATGAACGACGGAACAGGAAACTACCTGGGTCTCGATAAAGAGCATGATCAGGCTTCTAAGGATGACATCGTCACCGCCACCTTGGCCATTCCGGCGAACCGCGAAGTCGAGTTGATCCTGCGCTCCAAAGACGTCAATCACTCATTCTATTGTCGTGAACTCAGGGTCCACCAGGACGTCGTCCCTGGAATGGAGATTCCCGTCCATTTCAGCACCACTGATGAGGCGTTGAAAAACGGCGAGGGAGGAGTCCCGGGCCGGTACGAGATCGTTTGCACGCAGCTTTGCGGCCTCGGGCATTACAAGATGCGGGCATTCCTCCAAGTCATGAGCGGAGAAGATTTTGAGAAGTGGCTGCAACAGCAGGCGGCAACGCAGTGAAAAGAGTAGTCAGATGTCAGAAGTCAGAATTAAGGCAAAGACACTGGTCGGGTCGAGTTTTTCGACTCTGACTCCTGACTGCTGACTGCTTAGCGGAGGTTCTGATGTCAGACGCGCACGCGGAAGCAGTTCATGTGCATCACGCGCCCACAGGCTGGATGCGGAAGTATATCTTCAGCCTCGACCACAAGGTGATCGGCAAGCAGTACTACTTCCTGGCCCTGTTTTCGGTCTTTGTGGGGCTATGCCTGTCGATCCTGATGCGATGGCACTTGGTGTGGCCGGACGCGCACATCCCCGGGCTGCACTGGCTCTCGGCAGCGGGCGCCCCCAACAACCAGATGACGCCGGAGTATTATCTCTCGGTGATGACGATGCACGCCACGCTGATGGTGTTCTTCGTCCTCACCACGGCGCCGCAGAGCGGCTTCGGCAACTATTTCCTGCCCATTCAGATTGGCGCGGAGGACATGGCTTTCCCGACGCCTCAACATGCTGTCGTTCTGGACCACCTTCGTTGCCCTCATGGTTCTAATCGCCACTTTCTTCGTCGCGGACGGTCCGCCGCTTTCCGGTTGGACGGCTTACCCGCCGCTCAGCGCTATCGGGTCCGCCACGGGTCCCGGAGAGGCATTGGGCCAGGATTTATGGATCATTTCGATCGCCCTGTTCTGCGTCGGCTCGCTGCTGGGAGCGCTGAACTTCATCTCCACGCTTCTTGAACTACGCACTCGTGGCATGAAGCTGATGCGGCTACCACTCACCTGCTGGGCTTGGTTCATCACCGCGGTGCTGGCCCTGCTCTCTTTCGCCGTCCTCTTTAGCGCCGGCATCTTGTTGTTGCTGGATCGTCTGGGCGGGACAAGTTTCTTCGTTCCCGCAGGGTTGGTGGTCAGCGACCGGATGATTACAGGCCATCAGGGCGGCTCCCCGTTGCTTTGGCAGCACCTATTCTGGTTCTTTGGCCATCCCGAAGTCTACATCGCCATTCTCCCCGGAATGGGCATTACCTCTCACATCTTGTCATGCTTCTCGCGCAAGCCGATCTTCGGTTACAAGGCCATGGCTTATTCCATGATGGCCATCGGCTTCCTTAGCTTCTGCGTCTGGGGCCACCACATGTTCGTCAGCGGCATGAGCCCTTATACCGGCTTCGCCTTCTCGATCATGACCATGGCCATTGGCGTTCCCTCCGCCATCAAAACTTTCAACTGGCTGGGGACGCTCTGGGGCGGCAGGCTTCGCCTCACCACCGCCATGCTCTTCGCCATTGGGTTCGTCTCGCTGTTCGTGACCGGAGGGCTGAGCGGCTTGTTCCTCGCCCAGCCGCCGGTGGACGTCAATCTCCACGCCGGGTATTTTGTGGTCGGCCACTTCCACATGGTGATGGGCGTAGCGGCAATTTTCGGGATGTTTGGCGGCACCTTCTTCTGGTTCCCGAAGATGTTCGGTCGAATGATGAATGAGACCCTGGGTAAAATTCACTTCTGGATAACGTTCATTGGGGTCTATTGCATCTTCATGCCCATGCATTACCTGGGCATTGCGGGAAACATCCGCCGCTACTCCCGATTTACAGAGGTGGCGTTTCTGAACACACCGCACATTCTCAACGTACACGAGTTCATGTCCATTGCGGCGTTCATCACCGGGGCGGCCCAACTCATCTTCCTGTTTAATCTATTCTGGAGCATGTTCAAGGGTGAGAAAGCAACACAGAATCCTTGGGAAGCCACGTCGCTCGAGTGGACCGTTTCATCACCACCGCCTTTCGACAACTTTGGGGGGCGGCATCCGGTGGTCCACCACGGGCCCTACGAATACGGCGTTCCGCACGCCGCCGAAGACTACATCATGCAGGATTCGCCGGAGAACGTGGCGGCCGGCTAGGCTGGAATCGGATGCTGAAAACGCGTCCGGCCTGTCATTCCGAGGAGCCGCAGGCGACGAGGAATCTCGCCTTGTTTTCGGAGCGAGATTCCTCGCTCCGCTCGGAATGACAAGGTTCGCTGCGAATGACGAGGTTCTCAAAGACAGGCAATTATGGCAACAACCATAGCTCCCCCCAAGCTCCTGCAACCGCCGAAGACGCGTGGGGGCGGTCGAGACGGCGGCAACGGCTTCCGGGGTTCCGGGGGTAGTGGCGACGGCTGGGAATCTGCTCCCTGGTCCGTCCCGGCTCGCGCCTATCATACAGGCATGTGGATGGGGATCGCGGGCATCGTCATGATCTTCGCCGCTTTCACCAGCGCCCTCGTGGTACGGCGAGGGCTCTCAATTGACTGGGTGCCCACCGCGCTGCCTCGTATCCTCTTTCTCAATACGCTGGTCCTGGCGCTCAGCAGTCTCACGCTCGAACTCTCTCGGAGATCGCTGCGTGCTCGGCGCGGTTCGGAATTTGCCCGCCGGTTGTACCTGACGGTTGCCTTGGGACTGGCCTTCGTGGGAGGCCAACTGGAAGCCTGGAAGGAACTCGCTTCCCATGGTGTGTATCTGTCTAGCAATCCCAGCAGTTCCTTCTTTTATCTGCTTACGGCGGCCCATGGTATTCACCTGCTGGGGGGGATCGTCGCTCTTCTCGTTCTTGGCATTCGGGCCCAAAAGCTCGCTGCCATCCCGAAGGAGCGCGTGGCAGTCGAAGTTACTTCCATCTACTGGCACTTTATGGATGGCCTCTGGGTCTATCTTCTGATTCTGCTCATGGCGAGGTTATGAGATGGCTACTGAAGACACCATGGGACCTCTGCTCACCGCATCAAAGCAGGACGTTTGGAGCGGCGGCGTCTCGCCCTACGCGGTGGTTCCGAAGAAGCTTGGCATGTGGCTCTTCATTGTCTCCGACGCGATCACTTTTTCGGCGCTGATTATTGCTTACAGCTACCTGCGGGTGGCAAGCCCCGACTGGCCGAGGCCCTTCGCGTTCGTGCCCAGCGTCGTCAACGCCACTGTCATGACCGTCATCCTGCTCTCCAGCAGCATCACGGTGGTGATGGCCGTGCGCGCCTCCAAGATGGACGCGCACGGCGCCACAGCGAAATGGCTGATGGCCACCATGCTCGGCGGAATCCTGTTTGATGTGTTGCATGTCCGTGAGTGGCTTGGCCTGATTGGCGAGGGAGTTCGCCTCTCCAAGAACCCCTGGGGAGCCCCGATGTTTGGCGCCTCGTTCTTCACTCTCACGGGCCTTCACATGACACATGTCACGATTGGGGTGGTCTACCTGGGTGTCATCGCCTGGGGCTTCAATAGAAGGAAGTACACGGCAGATGATGTGGAGGTAAGCGGGCTCTACTGGCACTTCGTCGACCTGGTCTGGATGTTCCTGTTTCCTCTCATCTACTTGATGTCGGCCAAGACCGCATGAACTATGAAGTTCGAGTAAGGGGAGTTGATCATGGCAAACGCCACTGGGCACGTGCACATCGAACCGAAGAAGCCGTTCATGATCGTATGGGTGTTCCTCCTCGCCTTCACGGCTGTTGAAACAATGCTGGCCTATCAGCGATTCGAGCTGAAGGTGATGCTTGCTTTGCTGATGACGCTCTCCATTGTCAAAGCGGGGCTGATCATATCCTATTTCATGCACCTCCGCTACGACCGTCCCAGCCTTGCCTGGACCCTGATGCCTGCGCTCATCTTTGTGATCTTGATGATGTTCGTCGTCTTCCCTGATAGTGTGCGGCTTTACCTCATGAGGCCCAAATAGACTGAGTAGTGGCGAGGAGACAATGCGTAACGGCGATTTCTCCAAATTAGCGGCTCATACCAGTGCAGAGCCGCAGGCCATCACCCCCCGAGGTAGAGTTACGCGATGGCTGGTCGGAATAGCGATTGCCATGGGGGACCTCGCCATCGCGCATCCCCTGTTGGCGCAGGGTTGTGCTTTGTGTTACAACACCGCCGCGGCAGCCGGCGGTAGGGGCATCGCCGCCCTCAGGAATGGCATCCTGATCCTCATGATCCCTCCGGTTATCATCTTTGGGGCCGTTTGCTTTTTCACGCTGCGAGGGAGGAATCGCTTCAACGACGAAGTGGAAGGCTTCGAACAGTCGCGCGGCGCCGTCTGGCTTTTGACGCAGGAGGCGGACGGCGTCAGTTCCCATGGTACGGACTTATCATGATGACGTACGTACCCGAATTGGATGAGAGCTCGAAGGGTCTCGGCGGGGCTTTGCCCCGCGGCAGATTAGCCGTTTGGTCAGCGACGCTGGCGGATTATTGGACGCTCACTAAGCCTGAGGTCAACTTCCTGATCGTCGTGACTACGCTGGTTGGTTTCCATTTGGGTTCGCCCGCTGGGCAGTTGCGTCTGTTCCTTCTCGTGCACACGCTCCTCGGCACTTTGCTTGTGGCCAGTGGCACAGCAACCTTGAACCAGTACGTGGAGCGCCGCTACGACGCCCGCATGCGCCGCACAGCCCGCCGTCCGTTGCCTTCGGGCCGCCTGGCCCCGGCGCGCGCCCTGTGGTTTGGCATTCTACTTTCGATGGCTGGGGGTGTTTATCTGGCACTAGCTGTGAATTGGCTTGCCAGCGCTCTGGCCGCCTTCACACTCCTCAGCTATCTATTGCTCTACACTCCGCTCAAGCGGAAGACACCGTTCTGTACTCTCATTGGCGCGTTCCCCGGCGCCGTGCCGCCCCTCATCGGCTGGGCGGGAGCGCGCGGCAGCCTCGGCGCGGAAGCCTGGGTCCTCTATGCCATCCTCTTTCTGTGGCAGTTTCCGCACTTCCTGTCTATCGCTTGGATGTATCGTGAGGATTACAACCGCGCGGGCTACCAGATGTTGCCTCTAAGTGACCGCAAGGGCAGTTCTATGGCCTGGCAGGTGGTGCTGTTCTCGCTCGCCTTGCTCCCCGTCAGCTTAATACCAACCTTCCTCGGCTTTGAAGGGATCACGTATTTCCTTGGCACCCTCACCTTAGGGCTTGCCTTCTTGTTCTATGGCACGCGTCTCGCTCTCGATAGGTCGAACTCCTTAGCGCGGCGGCTGGTGTTCGGGTCCGTGATTTATCTGCCCTTGGTTTGGACCTTGATGATTCTCGATAAAAGGCAGTGACGAGTGCAAAGGGCAGTGACAAGTGACGAGTGACGAGTTCACAATCCAAGCGTGACGACATATTGCACGCCACCCGTCAGTTGTGACTGTTGTTCTTGCTCGTCACTCATCACTCGTCACTCCTCATTGCCTTTAGGAGACACCGATGCCTGACATAAAAGCGATCATTGAACAGTTGAAACTTCAACGCAGCATCCTCAAGGACGGTGGGTACGGGCGTTCCGTACGAACCCCTTGGAAATCGATGCAACTTTTCCGAGATTCGCTCACTTGCCTGAATTTCGACGAGCTCGTCAAGAAGCATCCTTGTGATCAATGCCTCCTTTGGGATTGGGTACCCCCGGAACACCGGGACGACGACATCCCATGCCACGCCATTCCCCTCAACGATCGGGGTGAGTCCATCGCCTCACTAGAAGATGCAGCCGAGCGGGAGCGTGCCGAGCAACTCCTGCTGGAATGGCTTGACACAACGATTTCACAGTTGGAGAAGAAGCTGACAACGGGGGACGATCGAAAGTTATGAGCAGCGAGCAAGCGACGGCCTGGGAAAATGCCACCCTTCTCATTCTCTGTGTGATCGTTGCTCTTGCAGCGCTAGGAATCATTGCCTGGGCAGTGGCTAGCGGACTGCTCCTGACTCTCGACGGTCTGCTGCTGGCTGCGACATGCTTGGTTTTCACTCTGGCCTTCGGTGGCAACGTAGTTTGGTCGCTTCGTACCGGTGAGGCCCAATCAATCCTGAAACAGTTGTTGAAGAGTCCCAAGGGACACATCCAATGACAACCGGCCGCACTGATCGACCCCCAGGCGCATCCCCACGCACGATGGCAAATCACCGGCCCCGTCCGAACCCGGCGATGCTCGTTGTCCCTGTTTTGTTGGTGGTCGTCACCTTCCTTTTCTGGTATCAAACCTGGTTTGGCCGCCGTCTGTCCAACCAAGAGATGGGGGAATACCTGGCGGACACTTCCGTGCCGCACAAAACCCAACATGCTCTGGTGCAGATGGCCGAGCGCATGAGTCGTGGCGACGAATCCGTCAAGCCGTGGTATCCGCAGGTACTTGCCCTCGCGCGGAGTCCTCAGCCCCAGTTCCGGCTGACCGCCGCATGGGTGATGGGTCAGGACAGCGGTTCGGCGGGATTCCACCAGGCACTGCGGGAGTTGTTGGACGATACCGAGCCTGCAGTTCGATTGAATGCTGCGTTGGCCCTCGTACGCTTTCGAGATTCGGCGGGTGAACCCGAGTTGCGACTCATGCTGCGGCCTTACACTGTTCGAGCACCGCGGGCGGGTACTGTGAAGTTCCTCACGAAGAAGGGGGATGCAGTCAGCACTAGCAGCATCTTAGCGCGTATAAAGACTGCGTCGGGAGAAGCCGTGGATGTGCGCGCGCCGCTTGCCGGCGAGATCCAGGACTCGATACTGCCAGATGGAGCAACGGTGGCGCGTGACGGACCGCTGATGGTTCTCTTGCCCGGGGTGGAACAGGTGTGGGAATGCCTTCGTGGGCTCTACTTTGTGGGGGAAGCGCAAGATGTGGAAGACATCGAGAGCTTCGTCCGCAATACACCACGACTACCGGAACGCGTGAAGCAACAGGCGGAGATCACGGTTCAGGCAATCAAGTCAGAAGCCGACGTGAAGGTCGACGACTGCCTGCAATCGACGACGTCACACTGCGGCTGAACTCGAGCTCGGATGACCTCGACCTCGGAATGAAACTCAGTATTGGAACTTGATACCCAAGGTCGCTTCAACGTCTTCTATCGGGACCATTTCGATGGCATCCCACGGGCAGCCGTCCAGGAAGCAACCGTCGGGTCCCTTACTGGTGCATTTCTTGCAGCCAATACAGGTTTGGGGATCGATCTCGACACGGCCAAAGGGCGGGTGCTCTTCGTCCGCTACCCAATACATGCAGTCCTCAACAGGACAGTAGGGAACGCAGGCCGGCGAACCTGCGCAGCCTGTGCAACACTCGGTGATGACGGCGAGCTCCTTGGGCTTCTTCTTACGGGGGGTCTGTATCCCTTGAGACATGGGCTCACTTTTGCAGACTTCACCGCTCGGAATGTAATAGACGGGCACCCTGTCACCCCTCCCCTGAGGTTGAGTGTATTATCCCAAGTAACCCGCTCTGAGTCAATGTTTGCCGGCGTAGCGGCGCTCCCGCGTCTGCGGGATCGCCAAACGGCGGCGTCAAGCCGCCCCTACATCAAGCCAGCCGCAGAGGCCGCTGACTCCGCACGCGATCTGACCTCTCGCAGGACGAGGCTGGCGAGGCTGCGGATGAAGGTAAGCGAGTTGTTCAGCGCCGGCATCACTTCAAACTGCCTGATGCCGGCGCGTACCGCGTGCTCCCGAGCTTCGATGTCGATTTCGTGCAGGGTTTCGACGTGATCTGTGACAAAGGAAATGGGGATGACCAGGACAGACTCTGCCCCTCCCGCTGCCAGCCGCGCCAGCGTTGAGTCGAGCGACGGCTGAAGCCATCGCCCCGGCGAAACCCGGCTCTGGTAGCACAGAGTGTGTGGGTTAGGCCAGCCGCCGGTTTCCATGACCAGCTTCACAGTGGCCTCCACTTGGGCTTGGTAAGGGTCGCCAGCCTCAACAACGCTAATGGGCAGACCGTGAGCGCTGAATATGAGGTGGACCCTCTGGGAGTTGCTTCGCAGGCCACGGTCAGAGCATCCGTTGGGCTCCCGGAAGTTTGCAAGTCCCTGATTGATGCGCTCTACGACAGCCTCTAAGTAGAGCGGATGATCATAGAACTCTCGAATGATTGCGCTGGGCAAATGCGTTCGCAGGTTCGCCAGCTTACGGTGCCAGTCGTTTAGGCTGCTCCCGGTCGTGGTCTTGGAATACTGTGGATAGAGTGGCAGCAGCACCACCTCACCGAAGCCTCGCGACGTGACCGCTTGCACAACTTCCTCCGCCAAGGGGTGCCAGTACCGCATGGCCACGAAGACTCGAGCGTCAACGTACTGGCGCAGTTCGTGCTCCAGTGCCTTTGCTTGCATCTCGGTGAGTTCGCGGATCGGCGACTTCCCACCGATGCGAGCGTAATGTTCCAGAACTTTGCCGGCTCGCCGCGACGCCACCAGCCGCGCCAGAAGCGGGCGCGCCAGCCGTGCGAAAGGGAAATCGACGATGTCGGGGTCGGAGAAAAGATTGTAAAGGAAGGGTTCGACAGCAGCAAGCGAGTCCGGTCCGCCGAGTTGGAAGAGAATCACTGCGACTGAATCTTGGTTAATCACTTCTAGGTCGCGACCTTCCGCTTATGAGCAACCAGACCTTTAGGGCTGCCTGGCTGCGCTTTTTGTGGCTACGAATACCCTGGCTGTATGCAAAGAAGTAGGTTTGGCCGATAGGGCATCAGCAACATACAGACGTAAGCAGACTGTTGACCTGCTGATCCTACGCGCGGCGAGACCTATCCCCCACAGACTTGTAGTATAACAGAACTACCGGACTTGACGGTTCCGTCGGAGGCCGGCGGCGGCCCGCGCCAACGGTCGCGGCCCTTGCCGTCGCGGAATTAGTCGGCAAGTGGCCGGACCCAGATATTCCGGAACTTCAGCTCCGTGGTGGGCCCGCTGGGGCCACTGTGGTCTTGAAGCACGAGGGGACCGGGTTCGCCGATGCCAGCAGCACAGCCACCCTTCTCGAGGTCGACAATGTCCCCAGCGTTGTCCCCGCCCCCTGGCCTCCAGGCTAGATACTTTCGGATAGTGACATGATCCTGGACCAGTACTCCGTTTTGGAGCACGGTGAGATTCCCCGGCCGAAGCAATTTGCCGTCCGAGCTGCACTTAGTAGCATGAAAAACAATGTCATAGGTCTGCCATTGCTGGGGCGGTCTGCTCGCGTTCACCAGGGGGGCGTACTGACCATACAGGGCCCCGCAACTCCCATCGGCGTAAGTTGGATTGTGATAGGAATCCAGAATCTGGACCTCATAGTGGTTTTGCAAAAAGAGGCCGCTATTCGCGCGGGCTTGCCCATGCTGGTCCGGCATATAGGGAAGGAAAAACTCCAGGTGGATCTGCGCGCTCCCGAATTTCTGCTTGGTATAAATATTCCCCACGCCGGTCTTGCACACCATCGTGCCGTCGCTTACGGTGCAACGGTTGGGCGTCCCATCCGATCGCGTCCACAGAGAGCCGTCTTGGCCACCAAACAGAACGATGGCATCCGAAGGCGGTTGACCCGGCTTGCCCGGATTCACGTAGCGGGGTTGCGGCCCCTCCGTTTGCGCGAAGGCCGCGCCAAGCGCCGCCAGCCCAACCAAGACCCAAAACCGATTCTTCGTTGCTCGTATCCTCATAAGCCTCCTTTGTTGTGGTTCTGTTGAAAATGAAACTTCCCGCAGAAACAAACCACGCCAAAGCAAGACACATTGAAACACGATTCGGAAGTCCGTGTCATCTTCCCCGCGCAGCACCTGCCGAAGTCCGGATCGCGCCTGGCAGCGGAATTCCGCGCGCCGCTTGCCCGGGCAACGTGTGCCTTGAGCGTTGGTGAGGTTCGGGGATATAGTGCCCTGGTGAAGGCCGCGGGCGAAAAAACCGGTAATCTGAGCGCCGCACTGCCGCCCGGCTCTCACCGCCACAGACTGACCCGCCACGATCCGCATTTGGTTGAAGCCTTTAGCGACGCCGTCCGAGACCAGGTCGCGGATTTTCGCCAGCTCTTCTTCAACATGTTCAACCGATTACGTGCTGGCGAGGCCGGTCCGGAGGTAGAGGGCGTGGCCTGCGAGTGCTTCGAGCGGTGGTGCGAGCGCAGCTACATCGTGCCGCCCGGCCCACTCCATCGGCAGGTGGAAGGAGCCTTGGCCGCCGAACACGCATCGGCAGAAAAGGTCGCGCGACTTTTGACTGACGACTTCCGATTCCGACGCGGAGCCGCCGCCGCGGTTTCTGAGTTGCTTTACGTCGAGTGGAAAAAGAAAAAGTCAACGTCTGATAAGCGGATGGAGCTTCTCTGGCCGCTCTACGAGTATGCGCTTTGGAATTACGCGACGCAGACAGCCCACGTTTACGCGGCACGGCTGTTGCTTTACCGCATTGGCGAAGATCAAGGTGTCTTTGAACCGAGAATCTCGAGGCAGGTGCTCGAAAGCATCCTCACCCCAGCCGTGGACTCCACCAGCGTCATGCCCCAGTCAGAATCTCTCTCCCTGTCAGTGATCGAAAGCCTGCGGTCGGAGATGGCGGCGTTCGCGCCCAGCGTTTACGAGTCGGGCGAGTTCGACTGGTGGCGGGTGGTGCACCGCGACTCGCTCACGGAGGGGGAACTCGAACGTGTGCAGTTCTTCGAGGAACAACTCGACGCCTCAAGCAAAAGACTGCTGCGCCTCTTCAGTGCCTATGACCTGAGCGGCATCGACCTGGACATCTGGAGGGATATTTACCAGCATTACCTGCCCGCCGAGGAACGCCAGCAACTGGGCGGTTTCTACACGCCCCAGGAAGCTCGTAGAGCTGACTCTCGACTTCGCGAATTACAAGCCCCACGTCGAAAAACTTTGCGAAAAGAGCCTGATCGATCCCGCCTCGGGTTCAGGCGCGTTTGTGGTAAGCGCTCTGCAACGGCTTCTCGAACACCTCAACGACAAGGCCCATACGTGCCATCGTCACCTCCACGCTCGCGAAGTCCCGGATTGGCAGCGGGCCAAAGGGATGTTGCAGATCATCGTTAAGAACATCCACGCCGTCGACGTTCATCCGTTCGCAACCTTCCTTACCTTCGTCAACTTTCTTTTCGCGGTGTTGCCCCTCTATGCGCGAGCGGGCCCGCAGGGGCGAAGCTTTCGGCTGGATGCCGCCATCTTCTCAGGGGACTCGCTTCTGACGCCGGGGGAGAACGTGCAGGCTGCCATTCTGAGCCCGCCCCCTGTCATCCTGAGCGAAGCGAAGGATCTCCGCAGTTCGCTCGGGGCAAGCTCCGCGAAGAATCCCGGCAGTTGCATAACCAAGCAACTACAGGGATCCTTCGTCGCTCCGATCGGATCGGGACTCCTCAGGATGACAGCCCCAAGGGTTTTTTCCGCAGCCTGCATGGCCACAGAGAAGCTCGACTTCGTTGTGGGAAATCCTCCCTGGGGTGGCATTCTCAAGGGCCATCTCGCCCCGATCTTCGATAACCATTATAAGGAACAGCTTGCCGGGGAATACCGCGATACATACACGGGTAAGCTTGATATTTACGGTCTGTTCTATGACCGCGCGCTCAAATGGCTGAAATCCGGTGGCACGGTCGCGCTCGTGACCCAGGGGAGCTTCATTGACAAGGGTTGGGCCGCCCCGCACACTGAGCACCATCGCGGCCAGCCTATGCACACCATGGGCCTGCGCCGCAAGCTGGCCGAACAAGCGAGCCTCCGTTACCTCATTGATCTCAACCCGTTCGGACGGCTTTTTTTCGGCGCGGTGAACATCCCCTGCATCGGGGTGTTTGAAAAACGACCAGCCTACGCCGGTGAACAGGCGATCGTCCTGCTGTCCTCCAGGAAATCATGGCCGAGAGCTATGGGCACAGCCGAGCGGCGCACGGCGGTTGTTTCCCACGTCCGACGCTGCATTGAACTCGTCCAGAAGTCGGGTGACCCGCTCAAGCACGATTTCGTTACGGCTTTCCAATTTCCGCTCTCGCGGTTGCGCGAGTTCGGCGGCGGCCGGTGGATGCTGGCGCCCAATGAATTCAAGATTCGAACGCGGCCCGAATGGCCGCGCGTGGCGCAATTGCTCGAGCCAAACCAGGGCCTGACCGTAGGCGGCGAAGGCTGCCTCTCGATTTTCCTCATGTCGGAAGATCGGGCGCGCGAGCTCGGACTCGAAAAGGCGCTGTTCCACTCGATTATCAAGGGGCATGAAACCACGCCGTGGCGACGGGGCTGCGGAGGCAATGTCATCCTGTATCCGTACACTCGCGAAAAAGATGGCCGGTGGCGTCCCGCCTTCGCCTGCAAGAAGCCACCCATACTCGATGCCCTCGATTTTGAGCGCCATGCCGACAAGTTTGAGCGAGAGTTTGTCCGGCAGTGCGGCATCAGCCCGATTAGTATCAAGCGGCTTTTCGAGCACCGTCGGGACGCCTTGAACTTGATCAAGTACCCTAAAGCTGCAGAGTATCTCCTGAAGCTTCTACGAGCAGCTTTCGAGCCGGACGTTCAAGAAACGCAACCTGCGCGACTTCGGCCGCGAATGGTATGAGTTCATCTGGCCGCGTGAAGCGGAAGTAATCTTCGGCAAGCCCAAAATCATTTCACCTCGGCTGACACCCCACGTGCGCTTCGCCCTCGATCAAGATGGAATCGGAGTTCAGGATTCCTGCGTGTGCCTCGCGGTCAGCGACAACACCCGCCACGCGTATGACGAGTTTCGAGGGCGGCTAAGTAATTTACTGGGACGCGAGCTTAAGATGCCAACCGTGTTGCGGTATCTGCTGGCCTTCCTGAACTCATCTTACGCTCAGGAGTTGCTGACCACAGGGCACCGCCCGCGCCCCGGAGATGTCTTTCAGGTATCTGACGAGTTGCTTGAAGAGCTAAGTGTCCCTGTCTGCAAGACGCGGCGTGAGTTGCAACACTTACTTGACGCGGTTGACGCCTGCATGATCGCGCGTACGCCTGACGCCCTCGAGGCCGCCGAATCACGGCTCAACAGTCTCGTTTCGTCCCTGTATTCTAAGGCGTGATGCTTTTGCTGCCACATTTCGCCACTTTTCCAAAAGGAGCCGCATTATGAAAAGAGTCACCGCCTTGGGCGGAATATTCTTCAAAGCTGCCCATCCCGAGAACCTCTATGCTTGGTATGAGAAACATCTGGGCTTGAATCGCCAAGGGCAGGAAGCAGTGGTTTTCAACTGGCGTCAAGCTGACGACCCTGATAAAGCTGGCATGACCGTGTGGTCGATCTTCCCGAAGGATACGAAATATTTCAACCCCAGCCGCTCCAGCTTCATGATGAACTTCGTTGTGGATGACCTGGACGGATTGCTGGCCGCTCTCCGCGAAGAAGGCGTGGAGGTTGACCCGAGGCGAGAGGACTACGATTACGGCCGCTTTGCCTGGATCATGGATCCCGAAGGCAACCGTATCGAGCTCTGGGAACCACGCAAGAGAAGCTAGTGTCGTGTCATCAGTATAAGCGGAGCGACGCCAAAAACGACCAACGACCCACTGCCTATCGCCTTGCCAACCGGCGAAAGCAAGCTCATAATCGGCTCCGATTGATGACCAAACGCGGCAGTATCTTATCGAGTCAATCAGAGAGAGGTTAGTATGCGTCCCTTGTACCGCGTCCCGATCCTGCGCGTGGTTGTCTGGGGGCTAGTGGTTGCCGGGCAAGCGGCGTTCGGCCAGACTTCCGTCATCGAGGGGTATCCGGTTATCGAATCGTTTTCTCCGGCGGCGTGGGAGAGGAGTTCCCGGGCCGCACCCAGGGATATGGAATGGTGGCAGGATGCGAAGTTCGGCCTGCTCATCCAGTGGGGGCCGGTCGTCCTAACAGGGAAAGAGGTCTCATGGTCGCGCGGGGGGAGTCGCGGGCCGGAGGGAGGATCTCCGAATGGGGAAACCCTTAAAGAAGCTGGCCTCACTCCCGTCGAGGTGTACGACAACCTTTATAAGAGATTCGACCCGGTTAAGTTTAATGCCGACGAGTGGGTCCAGACCGCGCAGCAGGCGGGCCAGAAGTACTTTATCTTCCAGGCCAAGCATCATGATGGGTTCTGTCTTTGGAACACCAAGACCACCCCTTACAACATCATGAACACTCCGCTCCACCGGGACTTGCTGAAGGAGATGGCGGAGGCTTGCCGGAAAGCCGGCATGCCCTTGGGCATATACTTTTCCCAGCGCGATTGGTATCACCCGGACTATTTCGGCCCGCACCACGAGCGCTACATCGCCTATATGCTCGAGCAGGTTCGCGAGTTACTGACCAACTACGGTCCGGTTCGCATTCTCTGGCTCGATGCGTGGTATCCAGGTATCTTCAAAGCGACGGACTGGAAGGCGGAGGAACTATTTGAAATGGCCCGCCGGCTCCAGCCGGGCATCCTCATTAATAACCGCTCGGGCCTGCCGGGCGACTTCGACACTCCGGAGGATTACGTCAGCGAGTTTCAGATCAACCGCCCGTGGGAACACGATTTCCCCGTATCCACGCAGTGGGCGTGGAAGCCGAATGACCAAATAAAGTCACTCAAGGGCAGCCTCGACATTATCGTAGAGTGTGTGGTACGAGGAGGCAACGCGCTTTTGGGTGTCGGCCCTATGCCGGACGGCCAGCTTGAACCTCGGCAAGTCGAGCGGATGAAGGAAATAGGTGAATGGCTCAAGAAGTACGGCGAAGCGATTTACGGGACACGTGGCGGGCCCTTTATCTCCGCGGAGTGGGGCGGCACTACGCACCGGGGGACCAAGGTCTACGTACATCTGCTGCGCTGGAGTGGCGTTCTGGAAAAGGGCGGGGCCCGGGAAGCATGGACCATTGACAAGGTTTTATGCTTGCCCGCGACCACCCAGCGAATCACTGCCAGCAGGGTTCTTACCGGAGGAAGGGCGACGGTAGATCAGACCGATGACGCAATCGAAATCCGCGTACCCAAAGAGCACCGCGATCCGATTGATACCATCGTCGAATTGACGTTTGATAAACCTATCGTTTAGAAGGCCGACTTCGGGCGGGGCGGCCGATTGAGAGGTATGTTAATGAACACACGTCAGCGATTTCTTGAGGTTCTTGACTTCAGGCCGGGCGTGCACTCCCTGAAATGGGAGTTCGGCTACTGGGGCGAAGCCGTGGACAACTGGTATGCTCAGGGCCTTCCGAAGAGAAACTATCCCGCAGTGAGACGGTCGAGGACCACGCCGACCGCGTCACTCTATGCGCCGGCATGGCTCAGCATCGGTGAGAACAGGCTGTCCCGGGGGCTCGCGGTCATGGCGGGCGGGCTCTACTGGCCGACTCAAGCCTTCCCCCTGGATCGTGACGTGCGAGACTTTTTTGGCATGGATGCCGGCCAACAGGTTGTGGACGTTAATCTTCTGTTCGATCCTATGTTCGAGGTTCAAGTCCTGAATGAGGATGATCACATCCTCGATTACATCGATCTTGATGGCGTACAGCGCCGCTTCTTGAAAGAGGAGGGGACGATTCCGTTCGCGATGAAGTGGCCGATTGTGGACAGGAAAAGCTGGGAGAAACTCAAGGAAGAACGGCTGAATCTGAAAGACATCGCCACCCGTTTCCCGCCCGGCTGGGATGAGAAGGTGCGGGAATACAATCAACGCGACTACCCGCTGGCGCTGGGTGGTTATCCGCATGGCTTCTTCGGCACGCTGAGCCATCTGATCGGGTATGAAAACCTGTTCCTTTGGTACTGCGACGAACCGAAATTGGTACATGACATCCTCAATACCTTCACCGAAATCTGGATTGCAGTCTATTCCGAAGTGCTCGCCAGAAGCTCGGTCGATCATTGGCAGATTTGGGAAGACGTTTCGTACGGTAAGGGGCCGATGATTTCGTTGGCTATGGTGCGTGAGTATATGCTTCCGTACATCAAGCGCATAGGTGACTTCCTCAAAGCGCGTGGCGTCCGGCACATCCTCTTGGACACTGACGGCGATTGCAATTCGGTAATCCCATTGTTCATGGAAGCAGGCGTAACTGGCATGTATCCTTTCGAGGTCCATTGCGGCATGGACATCGTGAAAGTCAGGCAGCAATACCCCAGGTTGCAGCTCATGGGAGGGATTCCCAAAAGCGAATTCGCCAAAGGCAGAACACGGATTGACGAAATCCTCAAGCCTGTCGAGACGGTCCTGGAGACGGGCGGGTATGTCCCCTTCGCGGACCATTTCATTCCCCCGGATGTTTCGTTCGAAGACTTTTCTTATTACCGCCGTCGGCTTAACGAGATTATTGACCGGTATGGCCGATAGGTGTAGTCGCGCTATACGGGGATACGCACTACGACGGTGGGGCCAAGATAGTAACAATCGGCTTGGTGGAGTATATTAAACGTTCATGGTGTGTGAAGGCGTGAAAAGACCAGATTGGCCATTTGCAGCGGCGCTCTATGAGCGCCGAATTCACTGATTCCAAGTTTGGGCGGTCATCGACCGCCGCGACGGCGCGATTCTTCACACCTTGAAGCAAGGAAAGGCAAAACACCTTCATTTTAGAAGGAAATAAGTTATGACCCTTTCGTAATCCGCAGGGAGAAGGAGAAATAAATGAGCGAGATGTCCATCAATCAACTAACGTGCAAGGCGATCGAAGCAGGGGAAGGCATTCTGCGTCTAGCGCCGAACTGGGTTCCGCGAGTCTTCTGCAAGCCTGGCCGGCGTCTGCGTCTTGCGCCCTCGGACTATTACGCCTTGGGAACCCACCGTGGGGGCATCGACGAGCGCTGGTTTGCCTCCACCACTGAAGCCATGAACGAAAACCGCGCGCCCGATGAGGGTCTGAGTTACGTGGTGCTGGATGGTCAGAAATTCACTCTAAAGGATGGCATTGAAGCCGAGGGATCACGGGTTATAGGCCGCAAGATGTGGGAGGAGTATCACCGCTGGCCCGTGTTCAGCAAGTTTTTTGACAACTTGGAACCTCTTCCCCATCACATCCACCTCAACGACGCTCAAGCCAAACTGGTGGGCCAGCAGGGCAAGCCGGAAGCTTACTATTTCCCACCTCAGTACAATCCGGTGGGAAACGTTTTTCCACATACGTATTTCGGTTTGGAGCCCGGGACGACGAAAGCGCAGATTCGCCGCTGCCTGGAGCGCTGGAATGAGGGTGATAACGGCATCCTGAATTACTCCAAGGCTTATCGTTTGCAACCCGGCACGGGCTGGCTTGTCCCGCCTTGCATCCTGCACGCGCCCGGCTCGCTCTGCACCTTCGAACCTCAGTGGGGAAGCGACGTGTTCGGCATGTACCAATCGCTGGTCGAGGGTAATTACATTCCGTGGGATCTGCTCGTCAAGGACGTGCCCAAGGAAAAGCATCACGACCTGGACTTCATCGTTGACCTGATTGACTGGGAGGCAAACACGGACCCGTACTTCAAGGACCATCATTATCTGGAACCCATCCCGGTTGCCGATACCGATTCCGAGGGCTACTTGGATAAGTGGGTGGTTTACGGAAAGGTCGGAGGCCGGCAACTCTTCAGCGCTAAGGAGCTCACCGTACAACCTGGCGCCAAGTGCGTCGTGAAGGAACAGGGCGCCTTCGGATTGATCGTCACGCAGGGAGAAGGTAGCATCGGCAAGCTCGCGGTCCACAGCCCATCTATGATCCGCTTTGGGGAAATGACTGAGGACGAACTTTTCGTTTCCCATGATGCCGCGCTGCAGGGTGTCGCCTTCGAGAACCTGTCAAAGCAGGAACCGCTCGTGGTGCTGCGGTACTTCGGCCCCGACTCCAATCCTGGCGCGCCGGAGGTTGGCGACTACAAAAAGTACAATTAGCAAGAGGTCGCTGAGGGATGCCCACTGGAAGCGTGAACGGCGTTCAAGAGGATTTCAGGAGTGTTTTACCGGCTGAGGGGATTTATTCTCTAGCGAGATGCTGAAAAACCTGTTTAGCCTGTCATTCCGAGCAGTCCGCCATTCTTATTGGCGGACGACGAGGAATCTTGCCCTGCGTTGAAAATACTCAGAGCGAGATTCCTCGCTCCGCTCGGAATGACAGCTTGGACGGGTTTTTCCACAGCCTGTGAAGCCCGGCGCTACGCGCTCTGGTTAAGCGATTCCTGCAAGGCTGAAGGCCTTCTTCATTGCTGCTGCCGTGGTAGCGCATGCCTGATCGATGGGCATAGCGCGGAGCGCCGCGTTGAAAGGCTCGGCGGCAATGGGCCCGTTGTAGCCGATCTTGAGCAGCGCGTCGAGGAAGTTCTTCACCGGAATGACCCCGGTGGCAGCCGGCAGTTCGCGCGAGAGGTCCATCAGCTTGTCCAGCGGCAAACCAGCCGGCGCATCGTTCAAGTCCACGGTTACTACGTCCTGATTGCGGAGGGCTAGCAAGTCTTCCGCGGTCTCCTCGGCGTTGTACCAGTGGTAGCTGTCGAGCTGCACGCCCAGGTTTTCCATTCCGATGGCTACAATCAGTTCTTTCGTTTCGGACAGCGTGTGGATGAAGGGATGTCTACCACTCCTCCATGATGTTCGAGGGCCCACATACTCGATCCCCAGCCGCTGCCCGTAGTCCCGCAGTACTTGAGTACAGGCCCGCAGCCGGCAAGCGTGCTGGCGAAAGTTCTGCAGGTACGTCAGGTCGTCGCTGAAAGACAGAAGATAGGTGCTCAGGCGCGATACTCCCGCCCGGCTAAGCAATTTGGCCGTCAGAGGCAGGTTCTTTAAGCCATCGCTGAAGGTCTGCACATCCTTGCGAAAATCCACGGGCAGGCCGGCCACGCCAAGCCTTAGATTCTTGGCCTTCAAATTATCGAGTAGCTCTTTGAGTTCATCATCTGTGAGCTGGGAAAAGTATCCGGGGTCCGGATCGACGCCTTCAAATCCGTATTTCGTCGCCAGCTCGACGGATTGCTGGAAGCTGCCCTTGAACCCTATCCGGCCCAAACTCAGAACGGTGTAGAACTTTCGCTGGGGAGCTTCGGGCAGCGCGGGAGCGTCTGCGGAAAAAGAAGACGGATGAAGAGCCAACGCTCCCAACCCGACCGCCGAAGCGAAGCGGCGCCGGGTGAGTTTGTTTCCGCTCATAACACCTCCAATTTGATCAGGGCTTCGCGCTGGTGATTTGCCGCCACGTCAATCCCCCTGGCCCAAAGGATCGCGCAAGATCGGCGATCCTCGAAGAGCTAGGAGCGGGGTAACGCACATCTGACCCTGCGGCGAGGCTTCAGGGAAGCCCGCGTTTCTGGACGGGCTTCTCTCCATCGGGCTTTGGAAGGAAGATATCCTGCCACGTCAGCCCGCACTCCTTCACCATTTGCACGCCATACTCATCACGGCCCAGGTTTTTGTCACCGTTGTTGGTGCCAAAAGAAAACTTGACCCCGGCCTTCTTGGCCGCCTTGATGAATGCCGCGCTGGGCACCCGATAGCGGTTGTTTATTTCGATGGCCACGTCGTTCCTTTTCGCAGCGTCGATCAGCTTCTGCATTCGCTCCGGCGTCCAAAGTTGATCGTATTCGGCCGCTATTGCATCCGGCAGAACCGTGGGATTGGCGTGAATGTCAATCGGCTCGTGATCGAGGATGCCAACAGCGCGGTCGACCAACATATCCATGAACCGTTCCCTGTCCTTAATCTCTCCCACCTCCTCCTTGATCCAGATGCGCATACGCTTGCCGCTGTCGTCGGTGAAGGTCATGGCGTCAGTAAACACGTAATCGAATTTCGCCACCGTTTCCTTTGAGAATAGCTTTACCCATTCCCGGCCTTCTCCTTGCAGCGCCACGAAGATCGGTTGGCCCTTCATACCCCTGAGGAATTCCTCGGCTGCGGCATCGTTGGTGACGGGAAAACCAAGCCCCCCGTTGATGGCGATTCCATACTGGATGCCGACCCGGCGCGAGTTCGCGAGCGCCTCTTCGATTGTCAACCCGCCTTTCAGGTGAACGTGGCAATCCAACACGGGGAAATTATGGGCATGCATCCACAGCAGTTCTCGGTAGACGTCGTCCACTACGGGCCGCTCGGGCACGTCTTCCAACAGATCGTCCGGCAGCGGCTTTACCCGAATGTTTCGGAACGAAACCTTCGAGTTCGCGTCGTGGCATTCGAGCGCAAATGTGCCGCGCCCAAAAACGCGGCCCGGGTAATCGGCGTCCGTTACCGGCGGATTCGGCTCGATGTAATCCACCAGCACCGTCCCGTTCAGCCGGACCTGCACCCCCTTGTAGCGCACCACAACGTGCAACTGAGACCACTCGTTGTCGTTCGCGAACGCCTTGTAGACGTCACGGACGCCGTAAAGCGAACCGGTCTTCCTGCGCTCCAGGGAGTCACCCTCACCCGGGTAGGTGTTGTTGATCTGAACCTTGAATCCCTTTTCCGGCCAGCCTCTCGGCTGGAACCCGGTGTGAAAGTAGATGCCGGATTCGGCCCCCGAGCGCGGCATCACATCCACCCTCAACTCGAAGTTCTTGAAACTCGCATTGCGCACCGGCCCTGTGTAAAACAGATGCGAACGCGGTCCATCGGCTGCGATCTGCCCCTCCACGACCCGGAAAGCCCGACTGTTCTCGCGGGCCTTCCAGCCGTGCAATGTGCCGGCCGTCAAAGAGCGGCATCCAGTCAGCGTCCGCGCGGAGCGTAGTAGGCAGAACCAGTAAGGAAGCCAGCAAATCTCGCCTCGAAATGGGAACCATAAGTAATCCCTCACAATTCTCACCAGAATCCACACGCGCAGGAGCCTACCAGTTCGTAATGGACCCGTCGCGCCTTTGAAACATGGGGATGGAGCGCGAGCGTTCTGTAATTTCGGCTGCCAGTTGCAGCGGCTTGGCATCCAACGCAACACCAAGGCCCGCACGGCGAGTCGGCCACATCTGGGCGCTTGCCGCCGGGCATCGCCCCCGTCAGCGGGGATCGGGGATCTCCTTCCCCTCCTTCAGGGTTACCCGGAGCAACTCGCCGTCGCCGGGCGCCAGGGTGAGGGACACCGCCTGGTAGGGGGGGCCGTAGACATGGTAAAGCTCGAAAAACGCGAGATCCTTAGGTGTTAGCGCCTTGCGATTCAGTGTGATATAATTCATAATCTTATCAGGGATATTGTCTACATTATATATATAGGTGTGGTCTCGGGTATCGGGAACCACGGTCACCGTGAGCGGCTTCCAGGCGCCGGAATGCTTATCGAAGAGTTCCACGGCGGCGACTTCCTCCAGGAAAAGCCGGAACTGCAGACTGGCTTCCCGGGGGAACTGCCAGTTCTTGTTCGCCACCATGACATATTCGCGTTTCTCCGGGTCACGGAAGGTGCCGAGGACCAGGTCCTTCCCGACCGGCTGCACCCAATGGTCCGGAGAGACTTTCCGGGAGCCGTCGGGGACCGGGTCGGTATGAAACACCCCGGTGGACCGGAGCGGCAAGAGCACCGGCCCAAGCAGTTTCAATTCCTGGTTGATAGCGGCGACCTGGCGGCCGGTTTCGTTTATCTCGCCGGTCGGTTTATCGAAGAGAAGCTGGCCGGTGAACCACAGAACCCCTTTGGCGCCATACACGAGCGTGGCGTAGATATTCTGGCGGATTTTCGGGGCGTTGTCCGGTGGTGTGATCCAGTTTTTGTCGAAATTGGTCGAAGCATCCACCCCTACGTTCACTTCGTTCCAGAGCGTAAGCGGAAGCCCGGCGGCCAGCGCGGCGTCACGATGCTGCTCCAGCTTCACGAACAGGGCCTGCTGGCCTGTGAACCACTCATAAATGCCGCCGAACCACCACGGATAAGCGTCGTAACTCAGAAAATCCGGTTTCACGGTATCAAGGAAGAAATCGATCCAGTATCCAGCTTTCTGGTTCAGGTTCACGAAAGTAAGATGGGTTGGATCGGCCTCCCGGTAGAGGCGGACCGAATCGGCGGCCGCGTGAAGCTCCTTCAGCGAAATCGGCTCGTCCATGACGTCGTAGCCCCAAACGTCGGGATTGCTCCGCAGACCTTTAGCTGCCTCCGGGCCGGGGTGGGGGATCATGAGCTTCAGGCCGTACTTGCGACAGAGATCCAGCTTGTCCGCCGGACCGTATACCGTGTTGAAACCCGCCCCGGCCAGCGCCTTGACATTCGGCTCGGTCAGGTCCACGCCATAGGTGAAGATCATGAACTCCGGGAGGTCCCTCGCCGCCGCCGGGAAAGCCGCGGCGGTGACCGCGACGAGAGCGAAAACAATTCTTCTAAGCATAATGGAAGCTCTTTTCTTTTGAGATTATGATGCTGCCGTTTAACAGAATTAAAACTAACTCCTGACTATCATGCTGCTCGGAGCCGTTCCACCTCTTTTTCGTCCAAGTCAATTCCCAATCCGGGAGCGTCAGGGATGTGGAGATAGCCATCCTGGGCTCGCAGTTTCTGGCGCGTAATCATTTCGCGCAACGTGGTTCCTTCCTCCGCGACGAACTCGACAATCAAAGCGTTGGGGATGGAATTTAAGAAATGGAGTGCTGCCATGACGTTGATATAAGTTGTGAAGCCATGGTTGGCCACGACCAGCCCACGGTCGTGGGCCAAGCTGGCGATCTTTATGGCTTCCGTAAATCCTCCGCAGCGCGTCAAGTCCACCTGTACTACATCTATTTTCCCCTTGTCCATCAGTTCCAGAAACGACAGCCGGTTGCTCTCCTCTTCGCCGGCGGCGATTCGAATTGAGGTGGACCCGGAAAGCTTGCGATAGCCTTCATAGTCGTCCGGGCGAAGCGGCTCTTCAAGCCAGAAAATGTTGAACTCTTCGAAAGCGCGAGCACGCTGCAGGGCCGTTTTGGAATCCCAGACAAGACCCGCGTCAATCAACAAATCAGCTTCATCTCCCAACCCTCTCCGTGCTTGCCGCACCAAGTCGACGTCAGTCTTGGCATCGCGGCCCATCGGGTCCCATCCGAACTTCACCGCCAGGAACCCCCGATCGCGAAAACGCCTGGCCAGATCGTGTGTTGCCTGCGGCGTGGCTCCGAATAGGGAGGCTCGCGTAGCATCGCAACTTTTTGTGAAAGCCGCCGCCCAACAGCTTCCAGACGGGCATCCCTAAAGCCTTGCCCTTGATATCCCAAAGCGCCATGTCGATGCCACTCATGGCATGAATGGCCACGCCTCTCCTCCCTGCGTAGATGTTGGCACGGTACATCTTGTTCCACAGGTACTCGGTCTCAAACGGGTCCTCCCCCAGGACGACCTCCCTCAGGCCCGTTGCGGTGGTGTGGCTGAACGGCCCTTCGATGGCCCCCTTTACGGCCAACGGAGATGAATCAACCTCGCCTATTCCGGTAATCCCTGCGTCCGTGGTTACCTTCACGACAAGCGCGTCCTGGCCGCTGTCACACTGCGTGCGGACCTCAGGCTGACGAAGGTAAAGAGCCTCTACGCCGGTTATTCTCATGGTTGTAACCTCAGCAGACACTTACCTTGTAGTGCATGTTGGCAAAACGCAAAAGCCGCCAAGCCCACGCAACGGACGGCATCCGCAGGGCGGCTAGCCTTGTGGGAAGAAGCATCCAATGCTGGTCGCTAGCTGACTTCTCCAACGAACCCAGTCATACTAAAGAGGGTCCCCGCCAACTGCAAGTTGAATCTCTGTTTGGTCGCACGTCGGTGCGATTCAAGGGCGGCTGCACGTAGCGCGCGGTCCTTACGATATTTCCCTTCCCGCCGTATCGAAGCATTTGTGGCTGCTGGGGCTGCTTTGACTTTTTGACCGTCGTGTGCGAAGCTGAATTCACGATACCTTTGGAGGGCACAAGAATGCGAAAAGCAATTTGCGTCTCTGTTTTGAGCGCCATAGCCATCGGGGTGTTGGCCGGCCGCGCGTGGTCGCAAACGAAACCCGCAGAAGCATTCGATCGTCTCAAATCCCTCGTGGGCACTTGGGAAGCCCCCACGCCGCAGGGCGGAACGCTCACGAACACGATTCGACTGATCTCAAACGGAACAGCGCTGGAGGAAATCTCTCAGGGTTCGGGACACGACCAGATGGTGACCATCTACACGAGGGATGGGAACCGTCTGGCGATGACTCATTACTGCTCGGCGGGAAATCAACCCCGCATGGAAACAGGCGCCGTCACCGGCGATCAGAGGGAGTTCGACTTTACCTTCACGGGTATTACCAATCTCGCGAAGCCCAACGCCGGCCATATGAACCATCTGGCGACTCAGATTGATGATCAGGATCACTTCACGGAACAATGGACATGGCGTGAGAACGGCAAGGATGCGACGCATTCGTTGCATTTCACGCGAAAGCAGCCGTAGCCGGATTTTGTCGCAACAAGTGTGCGAGGTTGCAGGTATACTGCCGGACCGCTACGCCTCGCGGGTGTCTCACAGGCCGATGCGCGAGAAGAATTCAGGAACTCCACTTACCCCCGGGCGCAGTCTGAAGAGGGCGCCGGCCGCCGCTCCTTCAACTGCTTTGTTCTCCCCCCCGGCGCTTGTGACATAGAGATCCGTGTAGTCTTCACCGCCGAAAATCACACTGCTCGCCTTCTTCGCTGGGATTGGGACGCGAAGATCCTCTTTCCCCTGGGGAGTGTGTCGGACAATTGCGCTGCCGTCCCACCGCGCGGACCAGATGTGGCCCTGCGAATCGACCGTCATGCCGTCGGGAAGACCTTCCTCCGGCGGTACGCGAGCGAAAACTCGCTGGTTGCTGAGAGCACCGTGATGTTCGTCGTAATCGAACAAGTAGATAGTGTGGGCAAAGGAGTCCGTAAAATAAATGCCCTTTCGATCCGGGGTGAAACCGAGTCCGTTGGGACAACCGATGCCCTCCAGCAGAAGAGTGAGCTGCGAGGAAGGATCCAGCCGGTAGAGCCGCCCGGGGCGTGGCCCCGCTGCCATAGTGCCACAAAACACCCGGCCCTGCCGGTCAGCGATTACGTCGTTGAAGCGTGAGTCGCGCTCGTCTGGAATCTCATCAATTACGGTTGTCAACCGGTTGTTGTGCCACAATTTCACCGCGCCTCTGGCCATGAAAAGTAATAAGGCGCCGTCAGCCTGAATGGTGAATCCGCCCACGACATCGCCCTGGTAGAAAAGCTGGTGTTGCCTGGTAGAGGGGTCGTAACGAAAAATCCGGCCGGTAGTAATATCGCACCAATAAAGGCGCTTCTCGATGGGATGCCATAGCGGATTCTCCCCAACCTCGCAGCCGTAATCAGCGATCACTTCAACTTCCATGCAGGCCTCCAAGCCCTCCAACGCCGGTACTCACCGGATATCAAGGGTGAACATCCAGGCTCCCGCTCTTGCCCCGGACTGAACTCCTTAAAGTTCCTGAGGCGGATCCCACAGGCCGGCAGAATTCTAACACAGAATGCACACGCGCTCCCTCGTCGGGCAACCGCGGGACCGGAAGGGGTTCTAACCCCGCCCTTCCCTGTTCGTGGGTAGAAATCAGGGCAGGTTGGCATTAGGCGCCTGTGGTGCGCGTTATCGCCGCGGGGTGGGCCCACACCTCGGGCTTGATCTCCATTCCCAGACCCGGCAATTCCGGAGCGCTGATTTTGCCGTTACGGGGAACAATAGGGTTCTTCAGCATTGTGGGCCAGGTAGTTTCGTAAAATACCTGGCAACTTTCCTGGATGGCGAGGTTAGTGATTGCAGTGGCGAGATGGGTAGTGGCATAAAAAAGCAATGGCCCGCCCGCCGTGTGTGGCGCCACGGGTAGTTCAAAGGCTTCCGCCATGGTCGAAATCTTCTTTGCCTCGCTAAGGCCACCGCACCAGGTCACATCGAACATCACGTACTTGGCGGCTCGCGCTTCCAGCATTTGCAGAAACTCCATGCGCCCAGCCATGCGTTCGCTGATGGTGAGGGGATTCGAGGTGGATTCGGCCAATTGCCGGTACTGCGTAAAATTGCCGGGGAGGAGCATGTCTTCAAGCCACATGGGCCGAAAGGGCTCGAGGGCCTTGGCAATCCGAATCGCCGAAGTCAGGTCCCAACTTCCGTGAAATTCCATGAGAATTTCAATGTCGTTCCCGAAGGTGTCGCGCAGTCTGCGCACGGGAGCCAAACCTTCATCGATGTCGGCCGTAGTGACGTATTCGTGCTGGTTGCGCAGCGCCGCTCCATCGAATGGCCAGATCTTAATGGCCCTGATGCCGTAGCGGTCGATCAACTCATGCATGATCTTCTCCGGCTCTTTGTTAAAGTCGTAGCGGTGGCCGAAGCAGGTATTGTAGAGGCGAACCTCGGGATTGGACTTCCCCCCCAGCAGGCGGTAAATCGGAACGTTCAAGGATTTCCCCAAAAGATCCCACAGAGCCAGATCTATGGCGCTCAGCACCCGCATCTCCGCGCCGCCCGTCACCTGGAAATCGAAGGTACGATAGAAATCCGCCCAAATGCGTTCGATGTCCCGCGGGTCGCGCCCTAGCAGCATGCCGGCGACGTTCGAATGCACCAGGCTTGCTTCCGTCTCACTCCGGGGGTAAGTCTCGCCGATACCCACCAGCCCGGTATTCGTGTGGACGCGCACCCACACCCAGTTGGGTTGCCAGGGCAAGTCAGCGCCCGGCCGGAAGTAGGTCGTGTCAATCCGGGTTATCTTCGTGGCCGGCCCTAAACTTGCCTGAGCGAATGCTTGCGAGCTAACGTCCGCGAGTGCGGGCGTAAGCAGGAATGGAAGAAATGCTCTTCGTTTCATAAGTTGCCCGTTATCGAATGCGGAAACGCATCCGCGCCGTCGAGAGTCAGTATGGCCCCCCGCCCAAAGACGAGGTCGTAAATACAACGGTTCAGCAGGCAACTGTGTGCCTGCGCGCGCCTATCTTCTCCTGATTTCCACAATCTGCACTTTGCTGTTGTCCGGCAGCGGAACCGTGAACCCAGTCCGAAACTGCTGCCCGGAAACCGAGCCAAGCGAATCGCCCGTCATCACCGAGCGCATTCGGAAAGCGCCTGCCGGATAAGTCGGGATTTGAACGCCCACTTGTTTCAGCTTCGTTTCATTCTTAAAGAGCACGATCAGGCCTTCCCCATGCCGGCTGAGCCGCGCGAAGCCATCCCAAGCCTGCGCATTGGGTTGCAGCCAGTTGCCGAGCGGAAAGAATCCCTCCTGCATGGGCACTGAGGCGCGAAACTCCTTGTACCACTTGATTTTCTCGGCGTACCACCTGACCTCGTCGGGAGCGAGCTTTCGCAGGTCACCCAAGAACAGGGGACCGGACCCAATCACCGTGCCGAATCGTTCTTCGATAGTCGGCGTGGTGGCGCGGAGGTTGCCGATCAACATCGTTTCGACGGGAATGGCCAGGCACCGGTGGTAGAGCAGCGTGCGCGCCTGGCGCGGACCCGCAGAGTCCGTGGACGAGTCGTCCACGTTGCTCATCCAGTCGAGATCGCCGGCATCGAGCAGTCCGTAGTCTATGATGTGCTTCTGCCCCCAGAGCTCGAAGGTCAGATCCAGCAGCACGTCAGGATTTTCACGGTAAATCTGCTGGGTTACCCACTGGATGCCTTCATAGATCCCGCCCAGTGATTCCGCCCAGTTCTGGTGATAATGTCCCTTGGCGTAGCAACCCGGAGCCTCACCGTAGGCATTGAACACAGTGGTCAGATCGATCTTGACGTACTTGAGGTGGTATTTCTGAATCAGCTTACTGATGCGTTCTGCGGCTCGGTCGCGGTAGGGGGAAGCCAGACACATAACCCGATCGTCCTTGCCTGGAAAGGCGGCGGCTTTTTCCTCGCCGTCCAGGGTCCGAATAACCCATTCGGGATGCTCGCGGTAGGTTTGGCTCTCTGCGCTAACGACGGCCAGCGGCTCCCATAGTCCGAGGCGCATTCCGCGGCCCTCCAGCTCCTTGCGGATACTGTCGAAGTCGTGGGGGAATTTCTCTGGATTCGGCTTATTCGCGTCGTAGTCGTTGCTCCAGCCCGTGTCGAGCGTGAAGACCTCCAGCCCCATCTTGGCAGCCACTGGAATCGATTTCAGCACGATCTCCTCGTTGTAGTCCTGAAAGAACGGTTCCCAGGTGTTGTAGAGCCAGGGGGGCTGATAGGAACTACCCTTCCTCATCAGGACCTGCGAGGTGTAGAGCGGCATCGACCAGCGCGGGTCGACCATGCCTCGGCCTTCCACAAAGAAGGCGATCCCGCTCTTCGCGCTCACAAACGTCTCGCCCGGTTTCAGGCTGCGCTCGAAAGGGAACAGGTCGGTATCGTACATCACTTGCACACCATCGCCCCACGAGTTCATTTCAGTGCGCTTCATCCAGCCCGGCGCCTCATTCATCACCACGAAGCCTTCGTTGCTGGAGGGAGCCATTTCCATGATGGCAGGATCCTCAGCACGACCGGTGAAGAAGATCTCGCGCGGATGCACACCATAATAAGCGAAGAGCACCTTTTCGCTGGGGAGAACCGGCCGCAGGTTAATGGCTTCGAAGATGAAATGCGAAAGGGTCACCCTCTCGCTGCCCCGGTTGGTAACAGCGATCCACTTCCGCACTACTGGATGACCGGAGTAGACGGCATAGTATACCGACACCTCGATCGGCCGCCTCTTGGCCTTGAGCTTGATCTCCAGGAGCTTGCCCGCAGGGCTGACGTTCCCGGTCCGGGCCGAGACGAATGCGAAATCCGCCGATCCTCCCTGCACCGCGCCCTCAAACGTCTCGCTTCCCACCTGAAATCCGAACTCCGCGCCCCAGGCGGTGTTGGGCTGCTCCTTCGGTAGAGGCTGGACAAAATTGGTGCCGGTGACCTTGTGGCTCCAGCGCTCCGTGTACAGACCGCTCTCGGCAGAATATTTGAGCACTCGATCAACCAGCCCGTTGCCGATTGTCCACTCGAGCAAACCAGACGTCACGTATGCCGGTTCGCTGAAAGCCTCGGCACGAACCTCGGCCAAGTTGGCGGCCGCGGGAGGTGTGGTGGCAGTGGCCACTGAGGCGTGAGATCTAAATACAGTTTCCGAGCCCAACAGGGCCGTCGTCGCCACGCCGTCGATCAAAAAGCTCCGCCGATCCATTGCGCCTCCCACGAACCCCTAATTTAACTCCGATCCAGCATTACCATGCTCGGGAGCTGTCTCTCGGGCTTTCGCCAAATTCCAATATCATACTCAAATATTTGGCTCCTCGACAGAATCTGTGGGTGCATTCTTAAAGAATTGCACGCGGGGGCGGTCAGTTGTATAGTACCGGCGGTCGGGAGATGAGAACGGAATTCCCGGTTCGAACTAACTGGTGGCTGGATCTCAACGCCAGTATGGAGACCCCTCCACAGACAAGCAAAACAAGCTTGCCTCTCCGGTGAACACCCTTCCAGGCGGAGGCCCTACAAATGAAGAGCTGTCTTCGTAACGTGTCGTATCTGGTGTCATTTTCTACAGTGTCTCTCCTGGCCCTTCTACCAAGTTCCTTTTGCGGGCAGCAAGCAGGAATCATTCCAATCTCAAGGACGACCGAAACCCTGCTGAGCGGACCGGACTGGAAACTTGGTTCAGCCCCCATGGACCAAGGTGAAAGGAAGGAGATTTTCCTGCCGAAGTTCGATGACAGCAATTATTTGACCGTCAAAGTTCCGGGCGAGGTTCAACTACAAATCGGCCTCAAGGGAATGGACCTGTACTATCAAAGCAAACAACTGACTCTGGTCAACGAGAAAGAATGGTGGTACCGCAAGCAATTTGTCGTATCGAAGGCTGACACCGGCAAGATGCTGCGCCTGTTGTTTGAGGGAGTGGATTACTTTGCGACCGTGTGGTTAAACGGCGAGAAGCTCGGTGAGCACGAAGGATGCTACACCACCTTCTCCTACGATGTGAGCCGGAAGTTGAGCTATGGCGCGGAAAACCTGCTGGTCGTGAAGGTCACTTGCCCGTGGGTTCCGAAGGGTCGAGGTTTTCTGGAGTACTTGAAGGGCGAATGGACTTTGGTGTCTCCGGGGAACATCATGCGCTTCCCTTTCCCTCCTTTCATTCTCGGGCCGTACTGGGATGGAATACCCGCTGCGGGGAACGCTGCCTTTCCCATGGGGCTCTTTCGGGATGTAAAGCTGGTCGCTTCGGGATCGGCTACGATCGATGACCTTTTCGTATCGACGCAGGCCCTGAATTCGGATGGGAGCGCCACTCTGCAAGTGTCAGGGACAGTCCGAAATTATAGCGACGCGGATTTCGCAGCGACCCTGGACCTTGGAATAAAGCCTGACAACTTCTCAGGCGCGAGCACAGCGCTCCCCCGACGGTCATTGAGTCTTCATCCAGGCAAAAACGACTTCACCCAGACGGTTCTCATTAAAGATGCACACCTATGGTGGACGTGGGATTTGGGTGCGCAGGATTTGTACAAACTCACCGCCTCTATTTCGCCCACGGCTGGCCAGGGCACGGACGCCAAAACAACGGTGTTCGGCATTCGAACCGTCGCCCGCAAGGCTGATATGAGCTACTGGTTGAATGGCAGACGCTTGTTTCTCAAGGGCGCCTGGTATCCAATTGCAGACTATTTCGGCAGCAGACCGACCCACGAGACGTATGTGAAAGACCTGGAGATGTACAAAGCCGCCAATCTGAACCATCTGGTGGCCTTTACAGTCGTGGAGAAACCGGATTTTTACGATTTGTGCGATCGCCTCGGAATTCTCGAAATGTTTGAATTCCCTTTCGAGCAATTTGGGCCCATCGAAGTCTTAGCTTATTCCAACCCTCGGCGCGAGACCTTTGTCAATGAGTCGCTGAGCCAACTCCGCCAGATCATCGTTCAACTTCGCAATCATCCTTCCATAATCGTGTGGGCCGCGTTCGCGGAGGCTCGTGAGAAGGGCAAGGGGTGGGGTCTGGGCGATGAGGATTGGGGGCAGTACGGCTACGAAGAGTATTCCAACCAGATTCAAAGACTAGTGGAGGAACTCGACCCAGGCACAATTTATCATCCCAGCCTCTGCGATGCGGGCGAGCAGCACTTCTGGATGGCCAATGCCGGCATGGGCACGAGCGGCGGTTATCAAGAACACTTCAACGCCAACACGGGTTTCGTCTCCGAGTACGGCAGCATCGCTCTCCCGGTGTACGAAACCCTCCAGAAGATACTCACGCCTGAGGAGATGTGGTCCACAAAGAACAACGCCCTGCCCCGCTGGTACAACCTGCCTCTCGATATCCCCAGCTACGCGTACCAAACCAGTTTTGAGTACAACGGGTTCTCCAGCGTCCTGCAACGTGTGAATCAATTTGTGGATCGCCACGTCAGATCGATTCAGGAATTGATTGACGATTCTCAGCTCTACCAGGGTTTTATCTTTAAATATGCGACGGAGTGTTACCGCAGAAAAAAATATAATTCCATCAATGGGACTCGCATTTGGGCTTACGGCGAAGTCACGCCCGGCATTCGCTTCAACTTTCTCGACTACTACCGCGTCCCGAAAATGGGTTACTACTTTCTGAAAAATGCGCAGGGCCGGTTTGCCGTCAATTTTGCTTTTGAAGACGCTTTAGAATCGCAGGTTTCCGGCAAGCAGATACGAATTCCTGTTTGGATCATCAACGATCACCGAAGGGATATACCCTTCGGCCTGCATTGCGAAATCGTTGATCTGGGTGGACGAGAATTTTGGAATCAGGAGTTTGCCGGGACTATCGGTAGCGACGAGAGCAAACAAGTTGGTGTCGTGGAGTGGAAAACTCCGGTGAAGCCGGGGATCTACACCTTACGCGCCCGGCTCGAAGAAAAGGGTGGAGAGCAACTCGTAGCTGAGAACTCCGCATTGATCAAAGTCACTCCCAAGTTGTTTTCCCGCGCGCTCAACATGCTGCTCATCGGAGAGAAGCAGTACAGCTTCCCCATCTCCGAAATGGTGCGAGCGATGGGGATCAATGTGGACGTCATTCAAGAGGAATCCATCCATCGGCTTGGAGAACTAAGAAAGCCCGAGGAGATCCGAAGGAAGTATGACGTCGTTTGGCTGGCTTGCTTTGATTCGCTCTGGAAATTGATGGACGATGAAATGGCGGAGGGTTTGCAGCAGGCCATTCGTCAAGGCGTTGGTTTTATCCATACCGGCGGTCCGGGAAGCTTCCACGGAGGTTTCGGCCGGGCGGCTCTTGTCGACATGCGTTCACTGGCTGAGGTTCTGCCGGTGAGTCTGCACAGCCGAAATGATATCGTTTATGGCCCGCTATATCTTCCCACCGGTGCG
Organism: uncultured Acidobacteriota bacterium; assembly: GCA_963765485.1. Taxonomy (GTDB): domain Bacteria; phylum Acidobacteriota; class Terriglobia; order UBA7540; family UBA7540; genus CAVROP01. The sequence continues at coordinate 49,337 of CAVXWN010000027.1, forward strand.
ATCGACCAGGTCTTTTCCCCCATAAAGGACATTCGTGCCACAGAGTCAGCCGGGCAGGCTTGGAGTGATTTCGGCCTAAACGACTACGGGGTAAGTGGATTCAACGACGTTGAGTTAAAACCCGGTAGCCGTCAAATGATGACAATTTCAGGCCGACCACTTCTGGTGACAAGCCAATCTGGGAAGGGAACGACGGTAGCTTTCACAGGTTTTACTCCCGCCTACAAAGAGAAAAAGTCCTCCTGGGACCCCAAGGTCCCGGCCCGCTATTACATCGATCAGGAGTTCGTCACCAATCCCGTATCCAAATCCTATTTTTCGCTCTTCATGCGAATGATTTCCGCCGCCAGCGGTGAGGAGCCAGCGGTGGCGTTCGACGAACTGCTGGCCGCCAGGGACAAGCCCCTATTTGAGAGCCTAAAGGATCTGCCCAGCACAAACTTGACGTTGCCGGGGGCAGTCCAGGCCAAGATAGCCGACGGGAAGGCGAGTTTGGTTCTGAGGGTCACAAACGGCGGCAGCTACGCAAGGCTCGTCAGAGTGCGGGCGGAGTGGCCTGGCGGACATGCCTCTCCGTTCCTCGTCAAGTTCAGTGACAACTATTTCGATCTTTTGCCTGGGGAGGCAAAAACACTGGCTTTAGAGATGTTCCTGGCCGGCGAAGGTGCGGGGAAGATCACGGGGAATCTGGTCGTGGACGGCCCAAACACCGAGACGAAGCGAGTCTCCATAGAATTACTCAACCCATAATGCAGCAACGCCGCGAGGGCGTTGCGTCGTTTCTGGGTTTCACGGGATCGACCTCCTCACCTCCCGGCCCCTCTCCCCCAAGGGGGCGAGGGGAGAATGGCGAATCTTCCGAAACGGCGGCGCTAAAGCCCCGCTCTTCCCGGATATTCACCTGCCCCTGCGCACTCCCAATTCTTGCGGCACGCAATCTCCACTTGCCGACTTTGGTCAATTCTGCGACCATAAAATCTTTCGAAATCACATTTCCCCGGAGGCAATAATGCCACTTGATCCAAAGCACCGCAGTCACACCATCACCGACGGGCGGGACCGGGCGGGCGCCCGCTCAATGCTCAAGGCAATTGGTTTTACCGATGCCGACTTGGCGAAGCCGATAGTCGGAATCGCAAATACGTGGATTGAAACCATGCCTTGCAATTTCCATCTCCGCGAGTTGGCAGCAAAAGTGAAAGAGGGCGTGCGCGCGGCGGGTGGAACGCCCATGGAGTTCAACACGATCGCCATTTCCGACGGCGTGACGATGGGCACGGAAGGCATGAAGGCTTCGCTGGTGAGCCGCGAAGTGATCGCCGACTCGATCGAACTGCTGGGCCGCGGCCATATGTTCGACGCCATGGTGGCGCTGGTCGGATGCGACAAGACAATCCCCGGAGGCGCGATGGCCTTGATTCGCCTGAACGTGCCGGGCATTGTTCTGTACGGCGGGTCGATTGCCCCGGGACGGTTCCAGGGCCACGACGTTGCGATTGGGGACGTGTACGAAGCGGTGGGGGCCCACGCGGCGGGGAAGATGACCGACGCCGAGCTTAAGGATCTCGAGGATCATGCCTGTCCTGGGGCCGGGGCCTGTGGCGGCCAATACACGGCGAATACCATGTCCACGGTGATGGAATTCATCGGTTTTTCTCCCATGGGCGCGAACAGCGTACCGGCAGTGGACCCCCTCAAGAATGAAGTTGCCTACCGCGCCGGCCAACTGGTGATGGATTTGCTCCGGCGAGGCGTGCGGCCGCTCGACATCCTCACACGCAAAGCTTTTGAGAATGCCATTGCCAGTGTGGCGGCTACGGGTGGTTCAACGAACTCCGTCCTTCATTTGCTGGCCATGGCTCGCGAGGCGGGAGTCCCGCTTTCGATCGATGACTTTAGCGCCATCAGTTCGCGGACACCCATCATTGCAGATCTGAAGCCAGGTGGACGGTACGTTGCCGTGGATGTCCATCGGGCTGGCGGAATTCCGCTGATTGCCCGGAAGCTCTTGGAAGCGGGGCTCATCGATGGGTCTCAACAGACTCCCAGTGGGCGAACCATCGCCGAGGAAGCCCGGCTAGCCATTGAGACACCCGGCCAGGACGTAATCCGGCCAGTCTCCAATCCGATCAGGAGAACTGGGGGGCTAGTTATCCTGAAAGGTAACTTGGCGCCGGAAGGTTGCGTCCTCAAGGTGGCGGGGATGGAAAAGGCCTACCATCGCGGACCCGCGCGGGTGTTTGAGTGCGAAGAGGACGCCATGCGCGCGGTGACGAGCAAGGGCATCAAGGCGGGAGACGTGGTGGTGATCCGCTACGAAGGCCCGCGAGGCGGCCCGGGCATGCGCGAGATGCTCGGCGTGACGGGAGCGCTGGTCGGGGAAGGATTAGGCGAATCGGTAGGGTTGCTCACCGACGGACGATTCAGCGGCGCGACGCACGGCCTGATGGTGGGGCACGTGGCTCCGGAAGCCGCCCGCGGTGGTCCCATTGCCGCGGTCGCCGATGGCGATATTGTGGTGCTCGATATCGAGAAGCAGCGGCTCGACGTTGAACTCACCGATGCGGAGATCAAGAAGAGGTTGGGTAACTGGCGTGAGCCCGAGCCACGGTACAAAACAGGTGTGTTTGCCAAATATGCGGCGCTGGTCTCATCCGCATCGGAAGGAGCCATTACGCGGGTGCCATGATTGCGGGTGTCCGGGCATAAGACGTACTTGATACCACGGATCCTGAAGCCCCGGTACGAGGTTCGCACCATCCGCCTCAGTCTCGAACAAAAGGAATAGCCTCCTCCCGGACATTCGCTCCAGTTGGACGCGAAATGGTCTCGATTGTACTTTCGATCCTCTTCGCACTCTTCTTGGTCGCCGGCGTTCCGGTTCTGTCCCTCGCAACCGCGCGCGACAGCCAAATCCATCGGATGCCGCGGCTCGCACTCTACATATCTGCCACGTTCTCACAGTGGGTGCTGGCGGGTTTGGGGCTGGCGATCTTTTTTCTCAGTTCGCTGAGCGCATTTTCCGTAGGCTTCCGGACCCTCGCTCCAGCCGCGGCGCTTTCTTGGGCTGGCGCTCTGGTTGCATTGTCAGTGGCTGGCATCCGCCTTGGCTTATTCCTCGAAAAACGCGGCTGGTGGCCGCCGGAGAGCGATCTAGTCTGCCTGTTGATTCCCAGGACCCGCCAAGAAAAGTTCTGGGCGGTGCTGCTTTTGGCGCCCACGGCCGCTTTTTGCGAGGAGTTCTTGTATCGCGGATTCCTCCTGGCCCAACTCACTCAATGGCTGCGTTCGGGCGTATGGGCGTGGGTCATTTCATCGTTGGCTTTCGGACTGGCGCACTTTTATCAGGGATGGAGCGGGATGGTAAGAGCTTCTCTACTAGGAGCCCTGCTGGCATATCCCGTCGTTCACTCCGGGAGCCTTTATCCTTCCATGCTGGCCCACGGGCTCATCGACGCTTTGGCATTGGCGTGGCTGGGTCCAAAACTCCTCCAGCAAGAATCGGCCACCTGAGGGGGACCGCAACTCGTTGCGTTCCTTCTCTCTTTATGATTAGGGGTCGGTTACGCTCCGCCGTCGGAAACAGGCGAGAGCTTGTAGGTGATTTGAGCGTCCTCGAGCAGCTCTTCTGCAACCTTCAGACACGCCACGCGCAGACACTTAGTGTCCAAGCAGGTTGGACAATTCACAATAATGCGGTCAAAGAGATAATCTGCGAGCCTCCTGCTCACCGAAAGTGTGGGCCATGCGACTGGTCCTCCGCTCGTTGAAAAACCCAAGAGACTGCCTGACTCTGGCTCGACTGAATTATACGCCGGTTAGGGAAAAGTTTGCTACTGCTTTCCGCTGGTGTGGGTCAGTTCGGTGTTGAAGCGGCGATCCCGCGTCTGCGGGATCGCCAGGTGGCGGCACAAAATCGCCCCGGCATCAGACGCCCCACCGCTCGGCGTCCAGGTCCTCAAATGCGAGTGGAGTTGTAGGGCAAATCCCGCTAAGATAGACAGCCTATGGATGAGCGCGACTTTTTTGACGAAAATGAGACTCGGAAACCAGCCAATCTCTCCTGCCTGTTTTGTCGTCAGACGGACGCTTACGAGATTCGGTGGTTGGTGCGCACAAAAAAGAAGAGGCTTCCAGGTCACGCGGACGAACGAGACCGTGCGCGATTTGCCAAGGCAACGAGCTATATGCTCCGGCGGGACGACTTCGTCCAATGTAAGAATCCACGCTGCCGAAAGCGCTTTGAGATTTCCGGCGTCCAGTCGGTGGTCTTTTTGTGATCGCGCGCTTGCAGGGATAGGCAGGGCGGTTCTAGCCTGTGCTGACTGGCTGAACTCACGCTAGCACGCCTTCCCGGCTGATTCCGTAGATTGCCTTGCGACGCGACACAGCAACGATCTGAAGCAGTGGAACCGACGGCGCGCCTCCGGGGCAGCATGGTCGACTTCGTGGCGTAGCGCTTCGTCGTAAACAGTTCGCCTTCGTTCAGCCCGACCTAAAGCTCGATCCGGCTGCCTTCGTACGCTTTATTCCGCCTAGTCACTGGCGATACGCACTGTCCCGGTGAGGGGCGTGCTCCGCGAGCACCCGCCGACATAGACTTTGTATTCGCCAAGCAGCAGCTCCCAATCGTCCTTGTCAACGTTAAAAATCGATAAGTAGTGGGGATCGAGCCCAAGGCTGAGGGCTTTGGTTTCACCAGGCGCCAACTGAATCTTGTCCCAAGCTACGAGGCGCTTAGGTGGTTCGCCAGCGCTGGCCGGCAACGACACGTATACCTGCACAGTCTCCGCCCCAGCACGCTTACCCGTATTCGTGACGTTGAAGCTCACCCTCGTTCCCTTCCCTGGCGTGGTCTTGAGTCCGGAGTAAGAAAAAGTGGTGTAGGAAAGACCGAAGCCGAAGGGGAAGAGTGGTTCCTTGCCCTCCGCGTCGAACCACTTGTAGCCGACCTTTAATCCCTCGGTGTAGTTGATCTCGGAGGTTGGAGAGGACGTCTTTGGAGTCGCATAATGGGGCGTGTCGGCTTCGCTCTTCGGGAACGTGACCGGAAGTTTGGCCGAGGGATTCACATCGCCGAAGAGGATGTTGGCGATTGCCTCGCCACCGCGGATACCGGGATACCAGGCCTCCAGGACTGCGCCCACTTTGTCAATCCACGGCATGAGCACGGGACCGCCGGTCTCCAGCACTACGATCGTGTGCGGATTGGCGGCGGCTACCTGGCTGACCAACTGGTCCTGGCTGTCGGGCAAGGCCAGATTCGGCACGTCCCGACCCTCGGTCGTGTGCTGATTAACGAACACGATCGCGACGTCAGAAACGACCGCCTGCTTTACCGCCGCTGCGATGTCCGTTCCCGAGTCATAGTCCACCTTAGCGTTCGGCGCCTTGGCGCGAATCGCCTTCAGAGGTGAGGAGGGATGCCACACAGCGGGGCGAGTTTCAGAGCCGCCGCTCGCCCCAACTCTGTTCGGTGGAGGAACGGCGTTCCCGCCCGCGGCATCGACCTGATCCGAGCCACGGCCGGAGAGCACGCCCGCGTCCGCGTGGGAGCCAATGACGGCAATCGCTTTGACGCGTGAAGCCTTCAGAGGCAATTGGCCGCTGCCGTTCTTCAGTAGCACGATACCGTGCTCAGCGACGCGCTGCGCCACCTCAGCGCCGGTAAACGGGTTAACGGGCCTGGGATCGGGAGGGTTGTCGAAGACCCCGCAAGCAAACTCCGTCCGCAGGATGCGACGGACCATGTCGTCGAGGCGGGCCATCGGCACTTCTCCCTTCTCCACCGCTGCCTTAAGCGCATCTCCGAAATACTGGCCCCCAGGCTCCTCCTGGTCGAATCCAGCCAGGGCAGACTTCACCGTACTGTGGGTGGCGCCCCAGTCGGACATGACCCAGCCCTTATAGCCCCAGGCCTTCTTCAGCACGTCGTTCATCAGGTAACCGTTCTCGCAGGCGTAGTCACCGTTCACTCGGTTGTAGGCACACATCACCGTCCCCACATCCGATTCCTTGATGGCGATCTCGAAAGCCAGCAGGTCGCTCTCGCGCATAGAGCGCTTGTCAATGACCACGTTGATGGTCTGAGCGCGCCGTCTCTTGGTCGTTCACCGCAAAGCGGTTGATGTTGCCGACCACCTGTTGGTCCTGGGTGGCCTTCAGCTCTCGGCCCAGCATCTTTCCGATCAGGATAGGGTCCTCGCCCCAGCACTCGAAGTTCCGGCCATTGCGCGGCTCCCGGATGAGGTTTGCGGTCCCGCCCAGCGACACGTTGAAGCCGAGGTCACGGACTTCCTTGCCGAGCAGCGCTCCGTATTCATACGCCAGCTTCAGGTCCCAACTCGCAGCAGCAGCGAGCGCGGAAGGCAACGCGGTCGCGTAACGACCGCGCCGGCCAGTGTTGGCAACGCCGGACCTCCCATCCGTCATCTGGAGATCGGGGATTCCCAGTCGAGGGATTCCCGGGACCAAGCCGGCCCCGCCCAGCCACTGCGGGGGCGCAGCATATCTCCAGACGTCGAATCCATGGACGAGAGCAACCTTCTCGTCCAAGCGTCATCTGTTCGATGAGCAGATCGGCCCGCTTGTCCGGCGACAAACTCTTGTCCATCCAGGGGCCCTTTCGATGCTTGGTCGGGGCTTGGTTCGGACTCTGTGCAAAGACAGCCGATAGGGCAATCGTTAGAACTGCAGCCGCGATTCCAAGAATCTGCAGCAAATTGAAGATGGTGCAGCTTTGATGGCGTTTGTGCATATTCTGCACTCCCAGTAGAGAACCTTATTTGCGGTCGCTCTTGCGATTTCCCGAGGCGAACGGCACTATATACTTGACCGCCTCGGCACGCAATACTCCAGCCCAGTTGCTGTCAAGCCCAGTTGTCAGTGCGAGGTGTTTCCAGTGGCCGCTTGAAGGTTCGTAGGAAAGATTTGATATCGCCAATGTGGAGTCGTTCCCTCGCCGCCTGGCGTATAGAAAGCCTGAGAAGCTGGGAACGGATCAAAAGATCTCACCGCAGAGGCGCAGAGACGCGGAGAAGATCTCTCTTCTTAAACTCTGGGGCTCAGCGTCTCTGCGGAAGGAACAGGCTGGGGAAATCTGTTCTGTAGCACGGGCGTCTCGTCCGTGCATGGCCAGGACCCGCGGCAAATCGGGGCAGGGGGCCGTGCCACGACGATCGTCACGGGTGCAGGGCGTCGCAACTCGACATGAGCGGTGGCGCTGGGAATCAAAATAAACGGTCGCTCTTTTGTGCGAGCTTTTCATGCAGGCATTATACAATCAAAGCGTTATGATTCCAAAACGTCTCTAGCCGCCCAAAAGCTTGAGCAACTCGCCCTCCTCAATTGTCTTGACTCCCAGCGACCGGGCCTTTTCGAGTTTCGAGCCAGGGTCGGCGCCAACCACCACGTAATCCGTCTTCTTGCTGACGGAGCCCATGACGCGCCCGCCGGCTTCTTCAATCATCTTTTTGGCTTCGTCGCGGGAATAACGAGGCAGCGTGCCGGTGAGTACAAATTGCTTTCCGGCTGAGTTGCCTTCGGGCTTGTGGACTTTTGCCTGCTCGAACTGCAAGCCGGCTTGGCGGAGTTTTTCGATCACTTCTCGATTGCGTTTTTCATGGAAGAATTCCTGGATGGCCTCCGCTACACGCGGGCCCACCTCTTCCGCTCCGACCAATTCTTCCTGCGTCGCCTGGGCAAGTTTATCAAGCGAGCCGAAGTGGTCAGCTAGCAACTGCCCGGTGCGCTCGCCTACGAAGCGAATCCCCAGCGCAAAGACGAGGCGCGGGAGGCTCGCGTTCCTGCTCTTTCTAATCTCTTCCAGTACATTCTCAGCCCATTTATCAGCCTTCCGCGCAAACCAATCGAGACTCTCATTGGCCGAGCTGGCAAAGAAATCGGCAACCGCACGTGCCGATCGCTCCGTAATTCCTGGAACCATTCGCAATTCCAGGAACGAGGCATTTCGCATTGTCTCGATAGACCTGAAGTGCTCTGCCAGTAATTTAGCTGTCTTTTCGCCAATGGATGGAATCTCATTTGCCACAAGAACCCGACCTAAATACTCGACCGCACTTTCCGCTTCCCGTCGCAAGTTCACCAAGTCGGATTTTGGGAGCGTGTAAAGGTCAGCCACGTCGTGAACCAAGCCTTTATCTACAAGTTGGTCCGCCAACGCCTCACCCAGTCCCTCGATATTCATGGCGTGGCGGCCGGCAAAGTGAAGCAACGACTCCTTGAGCCTGGCCGGGCAGGCTGCATTGACACAGCGGTAGGCCACCTCGCCTTCGGCCTGATGGACTTCGCCCCCGCACACCGGACACCTTTCGGGCATCTCGAATGGGAGGCCGTCCGGCCCGTGCATAGCCACGCTTACAACCTGGGGAATGACTTCTCCGGCGCGCTGGATGACAACCGTATCGCCAACCTTCACGCCCAGCCGCTTGATTTCATCCATGTTGTGGAGCGTGGCGTGGCTGACGGTGACTCCGCCCACGTCGACCGGCTCGAGGTCCGCAACAGGCGTGAGGGTTCCGGTCCGACCGACTTGAGCGCGAATACCCATGACGCGTGTGGTGGCTTGGCGCGCGGCATATTTATAAGCAATAGCCCAGCGTGGGGACTTGGCTGTGGTCCCGAGTTCGTCCCACAGGCGAATGTCATTCACCTTCACGACGATACCGTCAATCTCGTACTCCAGGCCGGCTCGCTTTGATTCCCATTCCTGAATATAGGCCATCAATTCCTCGAACGACTTGCACAAACGTCTGTTTGGGTTCACTTTGAAGCCCATCTTGACCAGGGCTTCAAGGTTTTGCCAGTGTTCGCGAAGCGGTTCGCGGTTCTCGACCAGGAGGTAATAGAGGAACATGTCGAGCTTGCGCTGCGCTACAATGCGGGGGTCCAGCTGGCGCATTGAGCCCGCTGCGGCGTTGCGCGGGTTGGCGAAGCGCGCCTCGCCTGCCGCCTCGCGTTGTGCGTTGGTCTGCTCGAACGCTTTGCGTGGCATGATTACTTCTCCGCGGACTTCCAAGCGCCTTGGATTGCCGATCACCTCCGATTTCTTGGAGTCGATTGCGAGAGGCACGGAGCGGATCGTCTTCACGTTTGCCGTGACGTCCTCTCCTTCCACACCGTCGCCGCGTGTGACACCGTGCATCAGCACGCTGCCTTCGTAGGTCAACGCCATGGAAAGCCCGTCCAGCTTCAGTTCACCCACGTACTCGACGTTTGAACGACCCGAGAGCTCGCGCACCCGGCGGTCGAAGTCTTTCAGCTCATCTACAGAATACGTGTTGTCCAGGCTCAACATGGGCACGGAGTGCTGCACCTTGGGGAATTCCTCCGCCGCCTGGCCCCCCACACGCTGGGTGGGGGAATTGGGCGTGACAAGCTCCGGATTCTGGGCCTCCAACTCCTGAAGCCGGCGCATCAGCTTGTCAAAATCGAAGTCGGAGATTTCAGGGGCATCCAGGACGTAGTAAAGGCGCTCGTGGTGGCGGATATCATTTCGGAGCTTTTCGATTTCTTTTTCAATGGCTTTAGCCACGCGATCCCCCCAAGAAAGCGCGGGCACGCAACAGTCCTGGCGCACCCACTAGGCTTTCACTTCCGAGCGGAATTATAACCCACCGGACGGATATGTAACGGCTGAGTTCCGCGAGGCCGACGCGCAGGCTGAAAGCCTGTCTTGACAGTCGCCCGAAACGGCTGCTAGTGTCGGTATGGGAGCCATTAGAAGTAAGAGAAGATGGAACTATGAATCTGCGTACTACAATATGGATCTCTCCCGCCCTCTGCTTGGTTATGGCAGTGCCCGTGGTGGGGCAGGAAAAAGTCGTCAAGGCGGGAACGGCGCGTTTCGGAGACTCAACCGGCACGGCGCGCAAATACGAGAACTTTTTGTATGGTGTCATTAAGACCATTGACGCGAACGGCATGGTGCTGCAAAAGACCAGGAGCGGCATCGACCAATCCTTTAGATTCGACCGTAAGACCCAATTCATTCACGACGTTAAGGTAAGTTCGCGGGAAAATCTGAAGGTGGGCGACCAAGTCTGGGTGGACGTCCACAAAGATAAGAAAACTGGCGACCTCTATGCCAAGAAAGTAGTTACGGGCATTGTTGTGCCGGTGGAGTAAGTACCCAGAACCAAAGACCCTCTTGCGCGGTCCGAATCCCCTGGTTTGAAAACCTCTACTCTGATCTATAACCCGATCGCTGGACGGCGCCCTTCCCGGCGCGCAAGGGAGATACGGCGAGCGGTTGAGATTCTCCGCAAAACCGGGCTAGAAGTGGATCTTGCTCCGACGGCTGGACCTGGCGTAGCGTCTGAGCTGGCCAATAAGGCTGCAAGCACGGGCAGCGACATGGTCCTGGTTTGCGGCGGCGATGGCACCATCAACGAAGTGATCAACGGTCTGGTGGGCAGTCAAGTGCCGCTCGGCCTGCTGCCGGGAGGTACAGCCAACATTTTGGCGAGGGACATGGGGCTTCCGCTCAACCCTGTCCGTGCAGCCACAGAGCTTTCGCGCTGGTCGCCACGCCGAATTCCCTTGGGAAAAGCCGCCTGGTGCGTTGATAAGGCTTCCACAAACGGAGCTCCTGCTGAAAAGGAGCAGGCCATTCGTCACTTCATAACTTTGGCGGGAGTCGGCTTTGATGCTCACGTCGTGTACAAGCTTTCACTCGAGATGAAGTTGTCGTGGGGTGTAGCGGGCTACATCATGGAAGCCTTGAGGCAGGCATTCCGCTACCCCTTCCCGCACTTTACCTGCCGGACGGAGGATGGGGCGGAACGCACTGGGACATTCGCCGCAGTGCTGCGAGCCCGCAACTACGGGGGATGGCTTCACCTCACGCCTGAGGCGCGTTTTTTTGACGACCGGTTCACTCTGTGCCTTTTCAAGAGCCATAATCGCGCGCGCTATTTCCTTTACTCAGCTCTGGTTCTGGCCCGGCAACACTTCCACCTCGGCGACGTGGAACTTGCGGAAGCGCGGAAGCTCTGCTGTACCGCCGAGGATGCCGGCAAGCCTATCCGCTTCGAACTCGACGGTGAGCTGGCCGGCACACTGCCGGCAACATTTGAAATTGTGCCGGATGCCCTTACCCTGCTGGCGCCATGATTAGCGACTGGCAACTGGAAGATGGAAATTGGAAGCTGGAGACTGGAACCTCGAAGACCGAAATTCGAGTTTAATGGAACAACGTTCAATTGAACTCGACAGCTTCCATTCTTAGTTTCGATTTTCAAATCTCCATTTTCTGGTTTTCCTTTTTAAGTTTCGATTTGCAAAATTGAAATTTCAAATTTCGAATTCTCAAGTGCGCCGTGGATAACCTGACCCACACACTCACCGCAGTCGCGCTGAGCCAAGCCGGGCTAAGCCGCAAGACGAGGTTTGCCACTCTCACTCTAGTCGCCGCCGCGAACCTTCCCGATCTCGACATCATCTCCCGTTTCTGGGGAAGCGCCACCTATCTCGAGCACCACCGTGGATTCACCCATTCGATTTTGGGAGTCAGCCTGCTTGCAGTTGTGTTGGGAGAGGTCGTTTACCTACTTGGGCGCAAGGCAAAACCGAAATCCGGGCCGCCCCCCAGCCTTCTCTGGCTTCTGCTCCTGGCTTGGATCGGAACGGCCAGCCACCTCTTGATGGACTTCACGAATTCCTACGGTGTCCGGCCCTTCCTGCCCTTCAGCGCACGCTGGTACGCCTGGGACATCATGTTTATCTTTGATCCCGTGTTGCTTCTGGTCCTTTGTATTGGCCTCGGGCTTCCCACGCTGCTTCGGCTGGTCTCTGAAGAAGTGGGGGCGCGTAAATCCCGCCCTGCGTGGGGTGCGGTGTTTTCGCTCTGTGCGCTGGTATTTCTCTGGGGCCTGCGCGATGTCGCTCACCGGCGCGTCCTTGGGTTTCTTAACAGCCACACTTACCCAGAAGGAGCCCCGCTCCGCGTTGGAGCCTTTCCTTCCCCGGTGAACCCATTTGCGTGGACGGGAGTGATAGAGACCGACACCGCCTATGACGTCCTGCCCGCAAACGCGCTGGACGGAAACTTAGATTTTCATTCTGGGTGGCAATTTCATAAACCCGACGCCTCGGCGGCGCTCGACACCGCCCTGAAGACGCGCACGGGAGTGATCTTCATGGACTTCGCGAGGTTCCCCTGGGCTCAGACGACAGAGGACGAGGAAGGTTCCAGCGTAGAAATTCGCGATCTACGCTTCTACACGAATTATGGCGCCCGCCGCTTCGTGGCCCAAATCCAAATGGACAAGACCCTGCGCGTGCGCTCTGAATCCTTCAGCTTCGTTGCGCCGGATCATGGTGAGCCGGTGAGATAAGACGGACGCATTTAACCCGAATCACCGGGAACAGTAGTTCGGCGACTCTTCCACCAGCGTGAAAGAAGCGTCAAGCCGATAACGATCAGGCAAGCCGCCAACGAGACCCAGACGAGGTTTTTCTTCACGTAAGCTTGGGCAGGGGCGCCGTAACGGGCTCCCAACCAAGCCTCAGCGGCAAACCTCAAGGAGCGCCCCACCAGCAAAGCAGCTCCGAAGCGCAGCGCATTCATGCGAAGAGCTCCCGCAGTTAACACGAAGATCTTCAGGGGCGCCGGCGGAGGCAGCAAGCACATCACCAGCATAGAGACAAACTCATTGCGCTGCAGCCAGCGGCGTGCGCTGCTCCCTTTAGTCGAGGCTGATCTGCCACCAGCCAACTCCCCCGCACCGCGCGAGACGCCATAAAGAACGTAACACCCGGAGAGCGAGCCGGCGACAGTCATGAAGGCATAGAAGAGCGCGCGAGCTGGATGCTGGCTGGCCAGAATGATGAGCGCCAAATCGTTCACCCCGGGGAATGGAACGAAAGAAGAGTCCAGGAATGACATTGCGAAAAGCCCCCAACCACCATAAAGGGCCAGCACCCGTCCGAGTTTCAAGGAGAGCGACTTGAGGAATGGCAACTGGTTGCACCTCGCAGGCTGAGCTTTTGAATTTTATGCGGCCTATCAGTGGCGGCGCAATGCCGTTCTTGAGGGACGGGAGGAAGGGGCAGGATGGCCACGCCCTGCGCATGGCGATCCTTTGAACTTGTTGAGCTGAAACACGGAGCCGCATTTTGTGCGTTAGGAATACGCCTCAAAGTAGGAGCGATTCGCGAGCTTTGGCTGCCCGATCCGCGGTTTCCCGGAACACGGTCCGCCAAGCCTGCGGCACATAGCGTGACAGAACCTCAATTGCCAGCGCAGTCATACCGCCTCGAGTAGCGACCCGGCTGATTATTTCTTCGGCAGTCATGTTTGCTTCACTGACGAGCCTCATTGTCGCGCCCGCGGTCTCCAGCACCAGTTGGCGAGCCAACTCCGGCGAAAGCTCGGAATTGCTTCGCACGGCTTCCTCGGCCATGGATTGCAGCACGTAAGCTAAGAGCGCCGGGCCTGCGGAGGCAAGTGCCATTGCCGGATGCGCCAGAGACTCGGTAATTACGATTGGTTGGCTGATGCCGGACAAAAGATTTTCGAGTTGACTGCGATCCTCGGTAGTTACTCGCGATCCATACATCAACAGAGCGATCCCGGCTCCGACCTCCTGGGCAACAGAAGGGATCAACCTGGCCATCCGGCAAGGCACGCGATCTTCCAGTTCTTTCAAGGGAATCACGCCGGTGGTGGAGAGCAACAACTGCCCTGAAGAGATCTCCGGATCTATCTCCGCAAGGACGGTGGCCGTATCGGCAGCGGTCAGGGAAAGAAACAACAGATCGCAATGAGCTGCTGTCTGTCTATTGCTCGCGATATGAATACCGGGAAACTTGGCGCTGAGCTCATCGAGTTTTGCCTGCGAGCGGTCTGCCGCCCAGACGTATTCCGGCGCCAATGCCCCCGAGCCGAGGAAGGCGCGAACCAGCATGCCTCCCATGCTCCCAACGCCGATAAAACCAGTGTTCATGCCCACCCCCAATCACGAAACATACCCTGCTGTGGAGCGCCGAATCCCTGCTAGGCCACAGCGGAATCCTGCACGGCTTCGAGTAGGATGGTATTGTAACACTCGGGGTCGCGAAGGACCGCCCAGTGACGCCGTTTGTTTTCCCTGCTGGCTTCGCCCTCCCTTCTCATAGAGTAATTCTCTTGAGGGCAACTCTGGTATAGAATTCGTGCCTGCATTTTTGAGCTGGTGGCAAGAGAAATGCCGCAGGGGTCACCGCAATCCAATCGGAGGAACACGATGCGCCAGACGATGTTCAAGGCGAAGACAAATACTGTGCTTTGTTGCTGTGCACTTTTGCTTGGCACGCTCAGCCTGCGAGCGGAGGTCAGGCTGCCCAGTCTCCTCTCTGACGGCCTAGTGCTTCAGCAAGGCGTGAAAGTGAACATTTGGGGAACTGCCGACCCGGGCGAACGCGTTACCGTCACTCTAAAGGATCAACAGATGAGTGGGGTCGCCGACAGCGAGGGCCAGTGGAAAGTAAAGTTAGGGCCGCTCTCTTCCGGAGGGCCATTCACCATGACCATCGCCGGCAAGAACACAATTACGCTGCACGATGTCATGGCCGGCGAAGTCTGGGTCTGCTCCGGGCAGTCCAATATGGAGATGCCCGTGGGTACAAACCCCCAAGGCTGGAGTGGGAACATAGCTAACTACCAGGATGAAATCGCCAGCGCTGACTACCCCAGGCTGCGGATGTTCATAGTTCAAAAGGCCGTGGCCGGCAAGCCCCAACGCGATGTGAAAGGCTATTGGGTCGTGGCGAGCCCGCAGACTGTGGGCGAGTTTTCTGCTGTGGGGTATTTCTTCGGGCGGGAACTACTGAGGGCGCTCAATGTGCCGATTGGCATGATTCACACCTCCTGGGGCGGAACTCCAGCGGAGTCGTGGACGAGCCGCAGCACGCTCGAATCCGATCCTGAGTTCGCATCCATACTCGACGCGGGAACGAAGTTACTCTCTCCTTACCCCAAGGTCTTCCAGGACTACGAACGGCAACTGGCGCAGTGGCGGCAGGATTCGGACAAAGCAGAATCGGACGGAGCGCCGGTTTCCGCCTCACCGACGATCCCCGACGATCCGCGGCGGAATCCCTGGCGGCAGGCCAGCCTCTTCAATGCCATGATCATGCCGCTGACGCCTTACGCCATCCGCGGCGCCATCTGGTACCAGGGAGAATCAAACGCCGACCGCCCCGCCCAATACCGTAAACTCTTTCCCGCGATGATCCGCGATTGGCGGCACGCCTGGGACGAGGGCGATTTTCCCTTTCTCTTCGTTCAACTAGCCAACTGGGGAATCTACCAGCCTCGGTCCAATTGGCCGGAACTGCGTGAAGCTCAACTGATGACGCTCTCTTTGCCGAAGACGGGGATGGCAGTAACCATCGACATCGGGGACGGGAGCGATATTCATCCTAAGAACAAGCAAGACGTGGGGTATCGTCTCGCGCTTGCCGCCCAGGCAGTCGGCTACGGACGGGACGTGATGTATTCGGGCCCCATCTATGAGTCAATGGCCGTCGAGGGTGAGAAAATCCGTTTGCACTTCAAGTACGTTTACGGAGGACTCTTGGCGAAGAACTCGCCGTTGTCGACTCTCAGCGGATTCGAAATTGCGGGTGACGATCATAAGTTCGTCGCTGCTGACGCGAAAATTGACGGCGACACGGTCGTCGTGCGCAGCGAAAAGGTGCCACACCCGGCAGCGGTGCGGTATGCATGGGGCATGAACCCCTGGTGTAATCTGTATAACCGCGCCGCTCTGCCAGCCTCGCCGTTCCGTACGGACGATTGGGAGGACGCCACCACGGGGAAGTAAGGCTCCGCCGCTGCGCGTGGGGATTAGGTACTCGTACTGCGGTGAGGGGGCGTGCGTCCACCTCACATACCACCTGTTGGCACCATCAGTTCTGACTCTCCTGGCCTGCGCGGAGGGTACCAAGGGTCGCGCACGGGCCGGGAGTCGTGTCGCGCTTCCATCCTGCCGGTAGTGTCTCAGTGTGGAGTTGTAGCGGCGAGTTTACCTCGCTACGTGGCGGCGTAAAGCCGCCGCTACACTAAACTGAGACAGTACCATCGCGCCGTGAACCGCGAGGTACCTGGACCTTCGTGCTATAATTTCTTCGACCCCACCGACGGCGTATAACTTGCCGCAGGGGGGCAGTTCGCGCGCTCGCGAATGCGAAACCGGGAGGAAGGCATGGCGATAAAGAATTTCGAAAAAGTCTGGCACAATGGAAAGTTCATCCCCTGGAACGAAGCCACGATACACGTTGCGTCTCATGTCGTCAGTTATGCTTCGTGCCTTTTTGAAGGCATCCGTTGCTACGACACCCCGCAAGGACCCGGCATCTTCCGCCTTAAGGAGCACACCGACCGGTTGGTGAACTCTTGCAAGATTTACCGCATGGAACTGGAGTTCACGCGCGAACAACTGGCCCAGGCGATGGTAGAACTGGTGCGCGTCAATAGCGTCAAGCACTGTTACCTGCGCCCGGTGGTTTTCCGCGGTTTCGGTGAGGCCGGTGTCAACCCGCAGAATAACCCCATTGAAATCTACCTACTGGCCTGGGAGTGGGGGAAATACCTTGGCGAGGAAGCCTTGCGGAAGGGCGTGGACGTGTGCGTTTCCTCCTGGCAGCGCAGTGCTCCCAACACTCTGCCCGCCATGGCGAAGTCCGCGGCGAACTACATGAACGCCCAGCTCATCAAGATGGAAGCGCTCGCCAACGGCTACTCCGAGGGAATTTCACTCGACACGAACGGCCAGCTAAGTGAAGGCAGCGGTGAAAATATTTTCCTCATCCGCGACGGTAAGATCGTCACGCCTCCGTTCTCTTCGTCCATCCTCCCCGGCATCACGCGCGATTCCGTCATCACGCTCGCCCGGGAGTTGGGCTACTCGGTCATCGAGCAGGTCATTTCTCGCGAGATGCTTTACATCTCGGACGAACTCTTCTTTACGGGCACGGCTGCCGAGATCACCCCAATCCGCTCCGTGGACCGCATCGTGGTCGGCAAAGGCCAGCCTGGTCCGATTACCCTGAGCCTCCAGGAGCGCTTCCTTTCCATCGTCCAGGGGCAGGCGGAGGACAAATATGGCTGGCTTACCCTCTGCAACCAGACCGTCGCCGTGGGGCGATAAGTTCTCGCGCGCTCTAAACACGTGAGTGATGATGCCCCTAAAGAGTCTCACACAGGGGTCACTGAGACGCTCCGTGAGCTCGGGGTGAAAGCTTGAGAGGCACGGAGGACGCCGACAGGCTCATTTTGGTTCCTGCCGCTGGGCCAGGCGGGGTAGTCTTTGACTCCCTTCCACAGTCATGCTAAGTTGAGCGTGAATTAGGAACGCCTGCGACCGAGGCTACGCCATGAGCGCTGAAAGCGTGAACATCGATGCCTTGCTTCGGACGGCCAGCGAGAACAAGGCTTCCGACCTCCACTTGAAGGTGGGGAACTATCCGCACCTCCGAGTGGATGGCGATCTCCGGCCGCTCACGCAGTATCCTCCCATGTCCCCCGAAGATATGCTGAATCTGGCTTTCAGCATGATGAACAGCCGGCAGAAGCAGAAGTTCAAGGAGAACAGCGAACTTGACATGGGCTACGGCATCCCCGAACTTGGCCGGTTCCGCGTAAACATCTTCCAGCAGCGCGGTAACGTGGGCATGGTGGTGCGCGTAATTCCGACGTATATCCGGACGTTCGAGGAACTCCATCTTCCCGGCGTGATGGATAAGATTTCCGATGAAACGCGTGGATTGGTGCTGGTGACCGGCACGACTGGCTGCGGAAAGTCCACAACCCTTGCGGCTATAGTGGACCGCATCAACTTCACTCGCAACGGCAACATCATCACTATCGAAGACCCCATCGAATTCTTGCACCGCGATAAGAAAGGATTTGTGAACCAGCGGGAAGTGGAAGTGGATACGCCGAGCTTCAGCGCGGCCTTGCGTTCCGCTCTTCGTCAGGACCCCGACGTCATTCTGGTGGGCGAAATGCGCGACCTAGAAACCATCCAGACTGCCTTGCTGGCGGCCGAAACCGGCCACTTGGTTCTTTCCACCTTGCACACCACGGACGCCACCGAGACCGTCCAGCGCATCATCGCTGTCTTCCCTCCGCCCGCCCAGAAGCAGATCCGGTTACAACTGGCGAGCACCCTCAAGGCCGTTGTTTGCCAACGTCTGGTGAGAAAATCCGATGGCGTCGGGCGAGTGCCGGCGGTGGAAGTCCTGATCACTACCGAGTACATCCGGGATTGCATCGTGAATCCCGACAAGACCGGCCTGATCAAAGAGGCCCTGGCAGCCGGCGTCTCCCAGTACTCCATGCAGACCTTCGACCAGTCACTCTACGACCTCTATTCGCAGGGCCTGATCACGCTCGAAGAAGCGCTGATAAACTCTACTAATTCCAGCGAGTTCAAGCTGCGAATTGCCGGCATCCGGAGCACCACGGATACGGGCCGGGACGAAATGGAGAGGGCCAGCAAGGTGGAAAGGTTTGCGAAGGGATAAGGAAGCGCCACCGGACCCGCTCACCGCCGCCCTGCGAATGCTCGCTCGCCGTCCCTATTCCGTGGCTGAAATGCGGCGTGCGCTGGAGAAGAAGTACCCGAACTCAAACGAAGTCCGCAAGGCCATTGCCCGCCTGCGCGAGCTCCACTACCTGGATGATAAGAAGTTCGCCGAGCACTTCGCATCTTCGCTCGTCCGCAACCGCGCCTACGGCCGCTACCGCATCAGCCGCGAGCTGAAAGCCAAACTCGTTGATTACCGCCAGATTGAACCCGCTGTCGACCAAGCGTTCGCGGAAACCGGTGAGCAGCACTTGTTGGAGCGGACTCTCGAGAAAAAAGTCCGCACCCTCCGGCTGCCGTTGACCCGCGCCAAGCTTGCCTCGCTTTGGCGAAGCCTGATGCGCCGCGGGTTCCGCGGCGAGGACATTATGAAGGCCGTGCGCGCGCGGCCGGAACTCAAACCCATCGCCGAGGACGTGGAGCTCGGGCAAGACGAATTGTAAATTATAAATTGTAAATTATAAGTTACGGGTGAACCTTGTATCAGGAATCTCAATGCACAGCGGACAAGAAAGACTCGGCCATGAAACGTCCCCGGGAGATTCTGCCGCGATCTTTCGCTTATGCCCTGCGCGCTATTAAGCTCTACCAGCATTTACAACGCCGGAAAGATGGGGCGGGCTGGATTTTGGGAAAGCAATACCTTCGCGCAGCCACCTCTATCGGAGCAAATATCGAAGAGGCCCAAGCAGGCGAGAGTCGCTTGGATTTCATTCATAAGCTGGGCATCGCTCAAAAAGAAGCGCGAGAAAGCCTCTATTGGCTTCATCTGTTGGCTGAATCGGGAATCGTCGGAAAAGAGAAGCTGCAACCCCTCAGGCGCGAAACCGAGGAACTCATGGGTATCATCACAGCTATCATCGTGAATTCAAAGAACCGCGATCGTGACAGAAGATGAATCGAGCTTCCCGATTTCATAATTTATAATTTATAATCAGTAGTGTCCGGCAAAAAACCGACCATTCCTTGTAACTGTCTGAGTACGCGAAAGTAAGGGCCCGGATGAGATTTTTCGATTTCGAATTTTCCCGTGTTCATGCACACCATAGGAGTGCTTCTCACTCCATTTTGGAGGCAGTCCATGAACACGGGCCAAACGGTTTTCGCTCGACTGATGGAGTTCATCCCGCACTATCAGTTTCAGCTCTGCGTCGATCGCTACCACGGTCATCGTTACGTCAAAGAGTTCTCTTGCTGGGACCAATTCCTCTGTTTGGCTTTCGCTCAGCTCACCTATCGCACCAGTCTCCGCGACATCGAAGCCTGTCTGCGCGCTCAGCAGCCGAAACTCTATCATATGGGCTTCCGCGGTCGAGTTTCTCGCGCCACGCTCGCCGATGCCAACGAGATTCGCGACTGGCGAATTTACGCCGACTTCGCTCAAGTGCTGATTGCCATGGCCCGCGACCTCTACCGCGACGAATCCTTCGGAGTGGAGCTGTCCGAGACCGTGTATGCCTTCGACTCGACCACCATCGATTTGTGTCTGTCGCTGTTCCCCTGGGGCCAGTTTCGCCGCCGCAAGAGCGCGGTCAAGCTGCATACGCTGTTGGACCTGCGCGGCAGCATTCCGACCAGTGTTTATGTGACCGGCGGGCAGGTCCACGACGTCAACCTGCTGGACGAACTGCTGCTGGAAACGGGAGCGTTTTACTTGCTCGACCGCGCCTATGTGGACTTCGCTCGTCTCTACACCTTCACCCAAGCTTGTGCCTTCTTCGTCACTCGCGCCAAAAAGAATCTGCAATTCTACCGTCGCGCCTCACGCCCCGTCGAGCCCTGCACTGGGGTGCGGTGCGATCAGACCATCGTGCTCACCGGAGTGCGAACCGCTCAGCGTTATCCCGATCCGTTGCGGCGCATCTGCTATTGGGATGCCGAGAAGGACTTGCGACTGACCTTTCTGAGCAACAATTTTCTCCTCCCCGCTCTGATCATCGCCCAACTGTATCGGGCGCGCTGGCAGGTGGAATTGTTCTTTCGCTGGGTCAAACAGCACCTGCGCATCAAGGCTTTCTACGGCACCTCCGAGAACGCGGTGAAGACTCAAGTGTGGGTGGCGCTCTCAGTTTATGTTCTGGTGGCCATCGTCAAAAAGCAACTGGGGCTAGAACTGAGTCTCTACAAAATTCTCCAAATTCTCAGCGTTACGATTTTCGAAAAAACCCCGATTTTACAGGGGTTTTTCAACTTTGCCGACGAAACCGAAGATATGAATCTCGTTAAGCAATTGAATCTGTTCGAGTTTTAACCGGACACTACTGATTTATAATTTACAATTTGTATGGAATCTGACGAAATCAGAACCCGATTCTTGAAGTTCTTTGAAGCACGCGGCCACCGGGTGCTGCCATCATCGTCGCTCGTCCCGGCGCATGACCCCACATTGCTCTTTTCGAACGCGGGCATGAACCAGTTCAAGGACGTATTCCTGGGCCGCGAAAAGCGCGATTATTTGCGCGCTGCAACTTCCCAAAAATGTGTGCGCGCGGGCGGCAAGCATAATGACCTCGAGCAGGTCGGGCGCACCACGCGTCATCATACTTTCTTCGAGATGCTGGGAAATTTCTCCTTTGGCGATTATTTCAAAAAAGACGCCATCCCCTGGGCGTGGGAATTGGTCACCAAGGATTACGGCATTCCGGCGGAAAAGCTTTACGTCACGGTATTTCGCGAGGACGACGATGCAGAAGAGATCTGGGCGAAGGACGTCGGTGTCCCTCGCGGGCGCATCTTCCGGCTGGACGAGAGGGATAACTTCTGGGCCATGGGCGAGACCGGTCCCTGCGGGCCGTGCTCGGAAATCCATTATGACCTTGGCCCGGGAGCAAGCGGGCAAGGCCATGCAGATTGCAGTTTCCCCTGCGAGTGCGGCCGCTACGTCGAGCTCTGGAACCTCGTCTTCATGCAGTTCAACCGCGACGAGCAGGGCAACGTGGCTCCTTTGCCCAGGCCGTCGATCGATACCGGCGCGGGCCTCGAGCGGATGGCCACCGTGCTTCAAGGCAAGATTTCGAATTTCGATAACGACCTCTTTCGGCCGCTGATCGAAGAAGCAGCCGGGTTGGCCAACGTCGAGTATGGCGCGAACCACGACACGGATGTTTCCCTGCGCATCATTGCCGACCACGCTCGCGCCGCCACGTTCCTGATTTCCGATGGCGTCCTGCCCTCGAACGAAGGCCGCGGCTACGTCCTGCGCCTCATCATGCGCCGCGCGCTTTACCACGGCCAGACGCTGGGATTGAATGAGCCGTTCCTTTACAAGATGTCCGGCCACGTCGTGCAAATGATGAAGGACGCGTATCCTGAGCTCATCGAGAACGAGCACCACATCGCCAAGGCCATAAAGATCGAAGAGGAACGCTACGCACACACAACCCGCACCGGCCTAGAAGCGCTCGAATCGCGGCGAGTGGTGACTCCGTCGGGTCTCCGGTGGCGATTCGAGCATGTCCGAAAGTACCTGCCAAGTGCAGACCAGGACGTCAGGAGGGTCTTCTTCAGCCGCCTGCCTGGGGGTTGGAGCGATGCAGATATGTGGCTAGGACATGAGCTGGTACAGCTCGGCCCGCGTGCATATCACCTGCTGACCGCGGGCAGAAAGCCGCCACATGGACCGGCCCCTGCTGGCCCTGTTCCCGAGCGCGTCCCGCCAGAGGGGACGGCTTGGGTTGCGGGAAATGATCTGTTCATGATGCACGACACATTCGGTCTTCGCCCAGACTTTGTGCGCGATGTCGTCAAGAGTATTGACCCCCAGCTCGATGTGGACATGCAGGGCTACGAAGCCGAAATGCAGAAGCAGCGCGAGCGCGCGCGGGCGAGTTGGAAGGGTGTCGAGAAGAAAGCAGCCGCGCCGGTGTTTTTGAAGCTGGCGGAGGCGGGCAAGACGGTTTTTGATGGCTATGCACAGACCACGTCCACAGGGTGTCGCGTGGTGGCGCTGGTCACAAGTAGGGGCGGTTCGCGAACCGCCCCTACGGAACCGGCGACCCGCGTCGAGTCGGTGGGACCGGGTGAGCAGGTTGAAATCGTTCTCGACCACACGCCTTTCTACGCTGATGCGGGCGGACAGGTGGGGGACGTGGGCCATCTCCTTGCCCCCTCCACCGACCATGAGGTGGCGCACATCAGCAACACATATCATCCGGTTAGCGGCTTAATCGTTCACAAGGCCGAAGTACGTGACGGGTTGCACGTGGGCGATCTTGTGACGGCCAAGGTAGATGTCGAGCGCCGTGACGCCACCCGCCGCAACCATACGGCGACGCACTTGCTTCATGCTGCATTGCGGCGCACCCTCGGCACGCACGTCAAGCAGGCGGGTTCGCTCGTGGCGCCGGACCGCCTGCGGTTTGACTTCACCCACTACGCGGCACTTGACGAGCAAGACTTGCTCGACATCGAAGACATAGTGAACGAGCACATCCTCAAAAACGAGGAGGTCGTGACCACCGTCATGGACCTCGACGCGGCGGTAAGCACAGGGGCCATGGCGCTGTTTGGCGAGAAATACGCGGACCAAGTGCGCGTGCTCTCGATCGACGACTTCTCCAAAGAGGCTCTGCGGCGGCACGCACGTGCGCCGCACGGGCGACATCGGCCTTTTCAAGATTATCTCCGAAAGCAGCGTGGCGGCGGGAACACGGCGAATCGAAGCGGTGACCGGTGAAGGCGTCCTGAAGCAACTGCGGCAAGCCAGCGAGACACTGGCGCTGCTTGCCGGCTCACTCCACGCCAAGCCTGAGGAGTTGCTTCCGGCTGTCGAGAAGCTCAGCGAATCCGAAAAGAAGCTCCGCAAGGAACTCGAAGCGCAGCAGATGAAGCGCGCCGCCTCCCAGGCTGGCGACCTGGCGAAGGAGGCACGCGAAGTGAAGGGCATACGCGTAGTATCCGCGCGCGTCGAGGTAACGGACCGCTCCGCCATGCGGCAAATGGTTGACGACCTGAGGGCCAAGCTCCAATCCGGCGTGATCGTGCTGGGCAGCGTTGCCGACGGCAAGGTTAGCCTTATTGCAGCAGTAACCAAAGACCTGACGAACCGGCTGGACGCCGGCAAAATCGTGAAGCAGGCTGCGGCCTACGTCGAAGGCAGCGGCGGCGGGCGGAAGGACTTGGCAGAAGCCGGCGGCAAGAATCCCTTAAAACTTGACGAATCCCTCCAGGCCGTTCCTTCGATCATCGAAGCGATGCTGTAGCTAAGGTGGTGGAGCCCCTCGATTCCTGTAGCTCTTAGTCGGCAAAAGCCCGCAGACTCCGCGGAGCCCAAGGTCTGCGTTACCCGGCTGCGGCGAGCCGCGCGGTAAGCCCAAATCATTGCAACGGCTGAATGGTTGTATTCACAAGGGATGAATCAGTGAACTCAGTACGGTCGCCGGGCTTTTTGCCAGCGACTGGCTGCAGCCGTGCGCTCAGCGGCTTATGCCACTTTACCGCAAGTGTAGCCATGTCTCCGATCATCCGCGCAAGTTGTGCCTCGCTTATGTCGCCGGGAAGTGGAATGGTATCGATGCCCGTCCCACAGACGGCGGAGTAGGCGAGCACCGAGTCGATATTGTATGTGCCTTCGCTCCAACGCTGGGCGAGCAAGCCATCCTCGAGTACCGGCAGCATCAGACCGGAGTATCCAATCTTTTTCACGGGAATTGATCGAATTGCTTGAGTAATAAGAGCCGCCGCGGTCATCGTGCCGCTGGAGCCGATCTTTGCGCCGAGGAATTTCTCAATGGCGGCCCCAATGGATACTTGCCTGCTAGGCGCCGACGAAGCGTCCAACCCCATGTAGGTCCAGCCGCACTGCTTCTCGACTTCACGCGCGATCGTATCCGTTTCGAGGGCGTGTTCAGCGAACGCCTTCCTGAGCCGCTCTGCCGCAAGCTGCACGTTGCTCCCTGTACCGGCGAAGACCTCATCCACGAGATTTGCTGCTTCCCAGGCAACCGAAAACTGATGACCCTCGCCTGTATGATATGAACCGGGAAAGAATGGCGCATAGGGCGCCAGCATGGCAGTGGCGGTAAAGTTGAAGGTACCCTGGCTGTGAGGGGTGTGCATCTCGACGAATTTGATCAGCTTCGCCGCAGCCTGGATGCTCTTCCAGTGAATCCCATCCTCACCGGCGACCACAAGGCTGGCGTTTAAGTTCTTGGTGTCTGACAGGACTTCACCCAACAACTGCGCAGCGGACGGGTCATCAGTGTCATGGAGCATGGCCGGACCGATATTCGCGGCGAAATGCTCCTGTCCGGCCAGGTCACCATAAGCGCGGAAGAAAGCTAGCGCTTCTTCTTTCTTCAGCCCGCGAACATATTCCGGAAACGGCTGAGTTGTAATTCGGACAGACTCCACCTGGTAACCACCCCTTTCGAAGGCGGTCTTCGCCTGGTGAAGCATCTCGAGGGTGTTGGCAATCTGCGCCTTGTAATTCGCTCGGTCGATCCGAATGAATGCCGTGATGGCTCGCACCTTCGGTTTCTGCGCTGGGTCACCACCTCTTGCGGGGGAGGAACAGCACAATACTGCTCCCAGGAAAACTAATATGAGCACAGAGCCTTTCCACCCCAAAGTCCTAAATTTCGAGCTGTGAAAGCCCGAAACCGCGCGTTTTCTTGACATGGTCTCCTCGCTTTCGGTCTTGGTAGTGAACCCCCGCATCACGGCATCCGCTTGGCCAGGCCCGCGGTATTGTAAAGCCGGATCAAGGTATTCATATCCCGCTGGCTGGGTTCCTTGACAAGCGACCTCCACGAAATCGGGTAGGGAATCGTCGGTAAGTAAATCTGCCGCACGTTATCCTGCATTTGCCAGTACATGATGTCTTTCTTGCTATCGCTGTGACCCTTGATGCCCAGGGCGTGTCCCAATTCGTGCAGCACGATGGCGCGCATCTCGTCTTTCGTCCAGTTTCGCATAGTCAGGTCAACGGTAATGGTGCAAACTCTTGTCCCTTTCATTTCCCCGCCCACCAGTTCCCATTTGGGACGTTCCCACTCTTCGCCCGCTGCGCCCAATGTCTGGGGGTCCGCTACCCAGCTCACCCGGACGTCCGCCTCTTCCGCGTGCACGACGAGTTGGAGGGGAACCAGCGCTTTCCAAATGTTGAAGGCTTCCCGGCCTCCTTGAATCCACTTGATCTGCGGGGCACTCCCCAAGTCAACCTTGACGGGGAACGTCTTCCACAGGTTCTCCTCTGCTTGCGAGGCCACCTCCCAGTAGTAATCCCTCGCTTCCGGAACATATCGCGAGGGCTGCATCGCGTCGGGAACGGTCGGTAAAGCTTGCACCAGTTGTAGGCGGGCCTGCGCGCGGGCCACGTCGAACTTGAGGTCGGGATCTTTCTCCGCCACATCGATAAAGCGCTGCCACTCCTTCATAGCTTTTTGCCGGTCCACCATCTCATCGGCGAGAGCCAGGTTGTGATAGGCGGGGGCATATTGCGGATCGAGCTTGACGGCGTGCTCGTAAGCCGCCGCCGCCACCCCAAAGCGGCACTCATCAGACAAAGCGTTGCCGGAACGATACGCGGCCAACGCCGCATTATGATCGACCGCTTGTGCGCGCGCAACGGAACCACCGAAGAACCAAATTTCGCAGAGAAGTATGAGACCGAACCAGAAGGAATGCCCGCGTCGTGACATGGCTTTCTGTCCCTCCGGGTACTGGAATGCTTTATAACTGGCGCGCTTATGATGACACCCGGCGGATTTGATTTCAAGTGCAGTGGCAAGCTCGTGCAGTGGCAAGCTCGTCCAACCCCGCTATAATGGGAAGTTCTACCAGGCACGGCCAAGATGCCAGATGACGGAGGAGATCCATTCATGTACAAGGTTGTTTTGCTAAGACACGGAGAAAGTACCTGGAACAAAGAGAACCTGTTTACCGGTTGGACGGATGTTGGCTTGAGCGAGAAGGGGGTACAGGAGGCCCTTGATGGGGGCCGGGTGATGAGCAAAGAAGGCTACGTCTTCGACGTTGCTTTCACCTCGGTTTTGAAGCGCGCCATTAAGACGCTCTGGCTGGCTCTTGAGGAGATGGACCAGATGTGGATTCCGGTCCACAATTCCTGGCGCCTCAACGAGCGCCATTACGGGGCGCTACAGGGCTTAAACAAAGCACAGACGGCAGAAAAGTATGGCGAGCAGCAAGTCAAGATCTGGCGGCGTAGCTATGATATCCCGCCGCCTGCGCTGGCGGTGGACGATGACCGCTATCCCGGCAAAGACCCGCGCTATGCCGGCCTGAAGCCTGAAGAACTCCCGCTGTCCGAGTGTCTCAAGGATACCGTGGCACGCACGCTTCCCTACTGGCACCAGACCATTGCTCCCGCCGTGAAATCCGGCAAACGGGTGATCGTCGCCGCGCACGGCAACAGCCTGCGCGGACTCGTGAAGTTTCTTGACGACGTCTCGGACCAGGAGATCGTGGGGCTGAATATCCCGACCGGCATTCCGCTGGTTTACGAGCTTGATGGCCAGCTCAGGCCGATCCGTCATTACTACCTCGGCGATCCCGAGGCCGTGGCCAAGGCGGCTCAGGCGGTGGCCGACCAGGCGAAGCGGAAAGCATAGGCAGGATTCAGGAGTCAGGATCCAGGACTCAGAATATACGCTACCGACCGTTGAGAGGGCTTTACACGTGAGATACACAACGGCAGTCGCAATTATGCTTCTGGGGAGCAACTTCTTTTGCCAAGCTCCCCCGCAAGCTCAAAAGCCGCTGGGTGGCGTCGAACTTCTCGCGCTACGGATCGACGGTGTATCCAGCGAGCGGTTGGCAAAAGTGGTTGCCGACCGCGGAATCGATTTTCATCCCGAGGCAGAGTTTGTCCGCGCGATGACAGAGGCAGGGGCGCAAGAGAATCTGCTCGTCGCGCTGAATGCCGCCAAGCCGGCTGCCGGTTCCGAACACAGTGGTCCGACCGTGGAATTAAGAGAAGCGCCAGCTCTCGAACATCTGGCCCGTGCGGTCGAGTTGAATAGAAATGACTTTCATCCAGAGGATGCCGAGCCGGAGTGCCGGGCTGCTGTCCAGGCGGATCCGGCGAACGCCTTCGCACATCTGGCTCTCGGAAGTATGCTGCGCAAGCTGGGCCGCGGGGAGCAGGCAGTTGCGGAGTTCAGAGAGGCGTTGCGGTTACAGCCGGATCTAATTGAAGCTCACGTTGACCTTGCTTGGGCGCTGAGTGGCGAGCGTCAGGTGGAGGCGGCGATCGACGAATTTCGCCAGGCCGTGCGCCTGGAACCCGACAATGCGAGTGCGCACCGTGGGCTTGGTGTGGCGCTTGAAGTGAAAGGCGACATACAGGCGGGGCAAGCGGAAAAGGCCATTGCTGAACAACTCGACCCTCATTCTTCCGTACCGACGCGCATTTTTGTGGGGGGGCAGGTGATGGAATCCAAATTGGTTTATGCTCCACGACCGAAGTACCCGCGCGAAGCTCACGGACCATACTTTGACCGGCTTGTGAGGCTCGAGGTGCTGGTTGGAGCAGACGGTAGGGTAAAGGACCTGAAAGTGGAAAGGGGCAATACGACTCTGGCGAGGGCCGCGACGGAGGCAGTGTCGCGGTGGACCTACAGACCGACTACCCTCAACGGCCGCGCCGTCGAGGTGATCACTGAAATCGACGTGAACTTCGAACGTTAACCGGTACCCGCCTCGCGGTGCAAATGCCCCCTCACCCGGCCCGCGCCGGCTGGTGAAACGCCTGGTCGCGGTCCGCCTTCTCGCTTTGGGAGAGGGCAAAGGGCCGGGGTGGATACCCGTAAAACCAGACACAACGCCACGCTGCCGCACAAAACAGCTTTTCGGCTTTTGTCGCGCATTGACACGAATGCTATAATAGCGGGCAATGGTGGTGATATAGAGTGTCTCGATGCATCGGGGGAAAGCTGACGCGCCAGCGGCGCCCCCTGTGGGTAGGGTAAGGAGCGTGGGCGGCAAGATTTCGTCAAAGGCCCGCGTGGAAGCCGGAGGGGTGAATTGTAAAGGGCCGAAGTAGCGGCCTCGGAGTTGGATGCCTAACCGAACCCAGTTCTGGCTGATTACCGCCGCCTGCGGATTTGTCTGGGGCCTGATGTTTTCCCAGACAGCGCGGGCCAACGATATTGTCGCTGTCACGGACGAACAGGGGCGCACGATCTTTATCAACGCGGGCGAACCTCGTGGCCTCCTCCAGTTGTCCAGGGGCGCCGACCGACCGGCAAGGACCCGCACCGATTCCCCTCCCCCGCCAGCGATCAACCACCTTGTCGAGCAAACCGCTAGTCGCTTCCAAGTTGACCCTCAGCTTGTCCACGCCATTATCAAGGTCGAATCGGAATACGATCCGAACGCCGTCTCGTCCAAAGGCGCTATGGGACTCATGCAGCTTATCCCAAAGACCGCTCAACGATTCGGGGTCGAGAACCCTTTCGATCCTAAAGAGAACATCGAAGGAGGAGTCGGCTATTTGAGGCACCTCCTAGACCTCTATGGAGGAGACCTATCCCTATCGCTGGCGGCCTACAACGCCGGTGAGCACGCCGTGGAGCGATTCGGCGGAATCCCTTCCTTTGCAGAAACTCGGAACTACGTGCAGAAGGTGACCGACATTTACCAATTGGGGTCCGGGACGGATGCCGCCGCGAAAAAACCGCCACCGCCGCCCATTACCCGGTACGTGGACGAGCAAGGTGTGGTGCATTATACCAATGTGGAATGACTCTGGTTAACCCAAGATGATCATCTCCCCCCTCGATGACAGCCAGAAGGATTTCACGGGGAGGGGAAGCTGATCTGAATATCAGGGAACGGTCTACGTTGATCGAATTGCAAAAACGAATTTGCTTCGCAATTCTTCTCGCTGGGTTTCTGGCCTTCCCCAAAGTTTTTTCCCCTGCCGTTTCTACGTCCCGCCGGGCAAAAGCCAATGCCGCATTCGACCGTGCGGTTCGCATGAGGACAACACTCGAGTCTCTGCCCGAGAGCAAGCGCACCAAGGCGGATTACACCAATGTGATCAAGACCTTCCGGGATGTCGCCCGATTCGACCCTGCTTATGCCGAGACTCCCGTGGCGCTTGGTTCAGTGGCGGAACTTTACCAAGAAATGGGACGAGTTTTTTCGTCGGAACGCTATTATCTTGAGGCTGCTAAAACCTGCCTTTTTCTCTCCTCGGATTACCCTCACAGCCGGGTCTCCCGGGACGCTTTGTTCAGGCTTGGGGAGATTTACCGCACTGACCTTGGAAATCTCGAGGAAGCTCGCAAGACCTTCCAGCAGTTCCTCGACAAGTATCCTAAGGCCTCCCAGGCGGAGGAAGCGAAGGCAAGGATCAATGAGATTGACCAGTTGGCCGCCCAGCGAACCCCTAAGGAGTCGCTTCCCCCTTTCCAACCAGCCGAAGACCGGCGCTCCAGCGGGTTGCCGGAGGTCACAGCGGTACGCCGTTGGGTGGGCCCGAACTACTCTCGGGTCGTGATTGCAGTGGACGGTGAGGTGAAGTTCGAGACCAGCCGTCTCTCCAACCCTGACCGCATCGTCCTGGACATTGAAAACGCTCGACTGAGCCCGGCGCTGGTGACCAAGAGCTTCCCCGTAGAAGACGGTTTTCTGCACCAAGTCCGCGTGGGACAGTTCACAGCGACTGTCGCACGCGTCGTGCTGGATGTGGGAAGAATCGAAGATTACTCAGTATTACCCCTGCCTAATCCCTTCCGGTTGGTGGTTGACATCCACGGCGCCACCGTGAAGGGCCCAGAGAAGGAGCGGGCCGAGAGGGAGTCCGTTCTCCGCTCGGTAACGGCGCCGGAGCAGGGACCGGGGGAACGTTCAACGCCAACGGGGCAATCCAGCAAGGGCAGCGAAGTGGCCCAGAAACCGGCAGTCGCCACACTCCCCAGAACAGCCCAGCCGGTAGCCCAGGCAACTGGAAAGGCAGAAGCGTCTGAGACGAAGGAGGTCGAGACGGCATCGGTGAGCAAGATCGAAACGCCTCCGCTTTCCCGCCAGACGCAAACGAGAGCCCTCGAGCCCTCGCCGCTGAAAGAAGCTCCTGTCTCGCCGAAAGCCGCCGCACCCACTCAGTCCGGCTCACGCACCCTGACGCGAGCGCTGGGACTCAAAATCGGCCGCATCGTAATCGACCCGGGCCACGGCGGCCACGACACGGGGACGATCGGGCCCACGGGCTTGGAGGAAAAGGAGGTCGTGCTGGATGTCGGTTTGCGGCTGAAGAAGCTGCTGGAGCGTAAGGCTGGCTGCGACGTCGTCATGACTCGTGCCGACGATACCTTCATACCCCTCGAGGAACGGACGGCGGCTGCCAACGAAAAAGCCGCCGACTTATTCGTCTCCATCCATGCCAACGCCAGCCGCGACCGCGGCGCCAGGGGAATCGAGACCTACTATTTGAATTTCACCTCCAGTCCTGATGCTCTGGAGGTAGCGGCAAGAGAGAACGCGACCTCCCAAGAATCGGTACACGAACTCCAAGACCTCATTAAGAAGATCGCGATGACCGAGAAAATCAAAGAGTCCGAGGAGTTCGCACGGCAAGTGCAGAGGGAAGTTTACCTCCGTACTTCCCAAATGAGTGGCAAACAACGCGATCGGGGAGTAAAGAAAGCGCCCTTCGTGGTGTTGATCGGCGCCAACATGCCTTCCGTCCTGGCAGAAATCTCCTTCCTCACCAATCCAGGTGATGAAAAGTCGCTGCGACGCGCTGACTACCGGCAGAGAATTGCTGAAGCGCTCTATCAGGGAATCCTGGATTATGTGAACAACCTTGGCGGGGTCAAGGTCGCCCAGGGAACAGCCTCCGAGAATACTCCCTCGAAAACCGGGGCGGAATTCTGATATCCTTGAGTTGATGAACCGCTTTCCTTCGGCACTAGTGCTCCTGCTGGCAATCCTTCCTGCTACCCCGTTGCTCTTTTCTGCCCAGAAGGTATCGATTACTCCCCTTGTTCCCGCCGCGAATTGGCAGCTCGTGGCCACCAATAAGCTTGGGGTTAATGAGATCAAGAATTACGGCGGAGACCCAACCATCGAGAGCGAGTACGGGGTGAAGTCGTGCGAACTGAGGACATACCAGCTAGATAGTGCACGCGTGGAAGTCGTGCTGGAACCGGCTGCCGATGTCACCAATGCCTTCGGACTGTTCAGCTACTATCAGAACGAATCCATGCATCCGGAAAAAGGCATCCAGCTCGCCATGACCGGCGCGGATGTCAGTTTGATGGCGCGAGGACGTAGCTTTCTCCGCTTCCTCCGCCCTAAAGGTCAACACCTATCCGAGAATCAACTCCGCGCATTGTTGATTTTCGTCGGAGGCACTCGTCCGGCGCCGGATTCGCTGGTCCAATTACCTCCCGCTCTCCCTTCCTCGGGCCTGATTCGTGGCAGTGAAAAATACATCCTTGGTCCCGAAGTAGCTCGGCGGGTTTTGCCAAATTTCCGCGCGGACCTCATCGGCTTCGATCAGGGCGCAGAGCTTCAGGTTGGTGAATACCTCGTCGGCAACTCCCGATCCACAATTATGGAAGTGGACTATCCGACTCCGCAGATTGCCCGCACCCGCTTCGGGGCGATGACTGATTTGCTCGGTTTGAATCAGGATCGTGGAGCGAATACCCTATACGCGCGAAGAGAAGGGTCCTTCATCTTTGTAGTTCTTAAGTCCGACAACAAACTCGCAGCAACGAAATTATTGGATCAGTTCAACGTGAATCGGCAGTTGAGCTGGGACGAAAAATACCCTGGGAACAAGTCCATAACCCGCCAGCTATTCGAACTCATCATGGGGAACGTCTTCCTCTGCATAATTCTTGCCGGAGCAGGGATCGGCGGTGGCGTGTTAATCGTTATTTCTCGGCGAGTTGCAGCCAAACTCTTCCCCGATTTGCAATGGGGACATCCCGAGGCAGATCAACTGATTCGATTGAACCTTCAGTAGGACTATTACCCTTATTTTCAACGAAATAAGCCCAAGAATGGGGCTTCAGCCGCCGCTTTCAGGGGTTTTTCCGAATTCCCTCCTCGGCAAACGAAATAGTCATATAAAGCGTTTAGAATTAATGGCTTACATGGCAAAAAAATTCCTGAGAATTATCTTGACATCACTTGGAAGTTTTTTCTAGACTCGTTCCGAGTTTAGATGGCGGGGCGCGTCCGTCATTCTATTCTCCTCTAAAATGCTCACCTGTTCGCTTCTCGCGAATTCCCCTTTGGGGCAGGTGAGCATTTTACTATCAGCGTGCCGGCGTAGCTCAGTCGGTAGAGCATCGGTTTCGTAAACCGAGGGTCACCAGTTCAAGTCTGGTCGCCGGCTCCAGACCCATACTTCACGTGTCCTTCTCCCCACTACCAGACCGCCAATCTCTTGAAGTATTCCTCGAATTCTCTAACTCCAAGCACCTTCGCGAGCACTGCGATCAGAACCAAACCGGCCGAGCTGACTATCAAGAGCACGACAAGCGCTTGATGAGTCGTTTGCCAGCCAATATGGGATCCGAGCCAGTTATTCAGCTTAAAGCAAGCGATGCCAGCGAGTGCTGACACCGCGACGATCTTCAAGAAGAAGATCGTCAGCGCGCGAACCTCGGAATTGCGGACGCGGCGATTCAGGAGTAGAAACAGAATCACCGTGTAGGCGACGATCCCCAGCGAACTCGCGAAGGCAAGCCCAAGGTGCTGAAAGTGCCGGACCAGCAACCAGTAAAGGGGAAGGCTGAGAAAAGTCAGCCCCGTCCCCACAACGGCCGGCGTAATCGTATCGCGAGCCGCGTAGAAGGCTCGCGCCAGAATATTTTGAAGCGCCCAGGCGAACATGCCGAGCGAAAAGACCCTGAGCGTGACAGACGTTGCTTCGAAATCCGGTCCGCGCAGACGAGTGTGCGAGAAGACAAAATATATGAGGGGCGTACTCTGTGCGATCGTCAAGGCTGAAATCGGGACCAGCAGGAGAAGAAGTCCTTTTAGGGTGGCGTTAAGTGTGCGGTTGAGTTCATCGAGCTTTCCCTCGGAATAGAGCTGAGCCATGAACGGAAACGATGCTACCCCTATCGCCCCTCCGACAACACCCAGGGGAACGCGCATCAGGCTTTTCGCATAGGTCAGCCAAGTAATGGACGCCGGAACCAGATATGAGCCGAACCAGCGGATAATCCAGTCATCAGTGGCGCTGAGCGAGAGAGCGAGCATAATAGGGATGGAGAGCATGATGAACCAGCGGAATCCGGGGTGCCGGATGTTCAGGTTAGGAGTGAAACGCGCTCCGGCCTGACGCGCTCCGTAAACCTGCAAGAGGAAATTCCCAGAAAGCGCGCCACCCAGCACCCCGACCGCAAAACCTGTGATGCCGATACGCGAAGAAAGTAACACCCCCCCCAGGATGACCCCAAGGTTGTAGACCACTCCGGCGAGGGACGGGATGATGAACTGAGCCTTTGCGTACTGAACTGCGGTCAGAATGCTCCCGAGGTAGAAGAAAATCTGCGCGGGCAGCATCAGCCGCGTCAAGAAAACGGCCCGCGCCTTAGCCTCGGGGGTGAACCCAGGTGCGATTGCCCCGACGAGTTGCGGGGCAAAGGCCTCACCGATCCCCACCAAGGCCACCAGGGCGAGGCCCATCACCGTGACGACCGTTGAGAACGCGTACCAGCCCTCGTCTTCCTGGTCTTCTGCCAGATAGCGGGAGAAGACGGGAATGAAGGTTACACTCAGAGCGCCGGCAGCAACCAGATAATTCAGAAAGTCGGGCAGCGTGAAGGCAGCGTAATAGGTGTCGGTAACGGAGTTCGACCCAATCTGGTGGGCCACCGTCCACTCGCGAAAAAACCCTAACAGGCGGCTCAGCAATACTCCCGCCATCACGATTCCGGAGGCTTTGGCAATTCGGCCCGTTATATTCGAAGACGGCATCGGGGAATGTGTAGCGCTAATTCGTGACACTAGCTCTTCCGGCAGTATACTTCCAAGCGCTGCATGAGGGTTTCAAACTCATCCCAGGTATTGAAAAAATGCAGGCAAATACGCAAATCTCGAGGCCTCTCGAGGGGTGAAACTACGATCCGGTCGCGATTGAGGAGTGTGTCATAAAGATTCGGCCCTGTAGACCCTTCGGGCAATCTCAAAACGACGATTCCACTCTGACTTTCGGTCTCTTGTGGAGAAACCAGGCTGAATTTCCCCGAATCTTTAATCCGGCCCGCCGCCCGAAAAGACTGTTCCTTGATTCGGTTGAAAATCTTATTCCATCCGATCTCATCCAGCCAGCGCAAAGCTTCCGCGAAGCCGCCGAAGACGGCCTGAGAACGGGTCCCGTACTCGTAGCGTCGTCCGTCCGGTTGCCACTGAAAATGCCCCTCTTGGTCATAGGACTTTTGGCCGTGAGCCCCCGTAAAGGACACAGGAGTGCTGTCCAATAAGTTCTGACGAATGAGTACGGCTCCTGCTCCTTTGGGACCGAGCAGCCATTTGTGACTGCATAAACTGTAAAAGTCACATCCAATGTCGTGGAAGTTCACGGGCACGTTTCCTGCAGCCTGGGCTCCATCGAGCAGGAGGTGCATGCCTCTCTCGTGCAGAGCTCGCCCTAGTTCACGAGCCGGGATAACCCGTCCCGTTTGCCTCGAAACATGACTCATCGCCACGAGTCTTGTCTGCGGCGTAAGTTGCTTGATGACATTATCCACCACGTCTTCGCCGACATCGATGGCGGCGCGACGGTAGGAGACTTTGAAGCGGCTCTGCAGATTGTAACAAGGCATCATCAAAGCCGGATGTTCCTGATCGCTGATCACTATTTCGTCGCCGGATTTCCAGTCAAGCGACCACAGAACAATGTCCAATCCCTCCGTCGTATTGTGAGTCAGGGCAACTTCTTCCACCTTAGCCCCGCAGGTCTTGGCGATCCAAAGGCGGCAGTCGTCCTCTGCTTGTGGGAGCAACTTAGAATACAGCGGATTTGCCAACCCTCTCTCCTGCACATCCAGCAAGTGTTTTACGCGCTCGATGACGTTCGTAGGGGTAGGACCCATTCCGCCAGTCTGAAGATAGATACCCTCTCGAAGAGCGGGAATTTGGTTCCTGACTTCGCGCACCCAATCCGAAGCACTCTCTTTCTCAAGCTTGCCACTAATTGTCCCATCCCCAGCGCCTGTGTCGGGATCATGGGGCACTGGGAAGAGGGGCGTGGCGAAGAATGGAGCTGCTGCCAATCCGAGAAACCCTCGCCGTTCCACGAATTCCCCTCCTCAAGTCATTGACGATTGGATTAGACGGGACCTTAGCAATTCCCCTATCGACCGGTAACATACGGCTACCGGCTTCTCAATGCAAGGCCCCGTCGAGTAAGCTGCGTCGAATGCACTGTCCATGTATTTCGGGGACACTACCTTACCAGGATGGCGAGTCCGAAACCTCTATTACTTGGGATAAGGAAAACGCTTCCGGCACTTCCTGCAGCGGGCCATCCTTGGCCGCAGCAGGATTCGTTCCAAGGTGGTGCGCCGAGAACGGCGGTATTCCGTGCTGCCGCAAGCCGGGCAGTGGCCCCATCCACGGTTCGAGGAATCTGCCCCGGGTACTTCCGCGGTAACTCTTGGCGCGAAGGTCTCTTCGGCAATTTCCGTTGACTCCTCCGCAGAGTGGCGTCCGGCTGCCGCTTCCTCCCCCCGATGGAACGAGTCAGGGGATTTCTCCACAGGCATGGTATAGGGAAAGCGCGACCCGCAATTCTCGCAGCGGGCCATCCGTGGGCGCAATAGGATTCGTTCCAGGGGGGTGCGCTGAGAACGGTGGCACTGGGTGCCGCCGCAAACCGGGCAGCAGCCCGACCCACGGTTCGAGGAATCTGCACTGGCTACTTGCTTGGTAACTTTCGGCGCGAAGGTCTCTTCGGCAATTTCCCTTGTTTCCTCCGCCGAGTGGCGTCCGGCTGCCGCCTCTTCCCTCAATTGCGACGAGTTAGGCGACTCATCCTGATGTTTGCGCACAAAGCGCGGTAAGCGACACCGAGAGCACCGGCATAGCCGGTACCCAACAGCCCACGCGAGTTTGTACATGGGGCCGTGTGGGACGGAATCTGTTCTCGTGGCGCCGCATCTGGGGCACGGTGAAGTCATGACGACCGTTGATGGTCCATAAGATTAACAGACGTCGAGACACGTCGCAACCCTTGTTCATGGGTATAAAATATCTTGCAATCTGTTCCAAAACATGTTTGAAATGGTTCGGCTTGGGGCGCATGCGAAGACGCGTTCGACGAGCAACAAGCAGTCTTGATCGGGAGGATTTATGCGAAAGTTCCTGGTTCTGGTTTTCATCTTAGCGGGTCTTGTTCCCATGGCCCAAGCGCAGGCGCCGGCGCGACCAAGAGACTACACGGCGCACGTTGTCGGCTATGCGCATATGGACATGGCTTGGCTTTGGCGGTGGGAGGAATCCATCTACGACATCATGTACAACACGTTCAATAATCAACTCAAGCTGATGGATCAATTCCCGGATTACACTTATGCGCAGGACCAGGCAGTCGTGTTCGACATGATGGAGCACTACTTTCCCGACATTTTCAAAGAAATTGTGAAGAAGGCCAGAACCGGCAATTTCATACCTATCAGTTCCGGCTGGGTTCAGATGGACGAGAACGTGGTGGATGGCGAGTCACTGGTACGCCAGTTCCTCTACGGCCAGAAATATAGCAAGGATAAGTTCGGCCACTACATCCGCGCCGCGTGGCAACCGGACGTCTTTGGCCATCCCTACTCGATGCCCCAGATCGCGTACAAAGCCGGAATCGAATTCTATCTTTTCAACCGACCCCACGACCCATCCCGGCCACCCATCATCTGGTGGCAGGGGTTGGACGGGAGTCGTGTGTTGGGCTACACCACGCCAGGCGAGTACACCCAGCCCATGGACCATCAGCACACCACAGTCTTGGGCATGAAGAATGCAGACCGGGTAGGAGTCAAGAACATTCTGGTGCTATACGGCATGGGGGATCACGGCGGCGGCCCTAACCCCGACGACGTTGCGGGCATCGCCAAGTTGAACGCCTCCCCCGACGATGTGCGGGTGAAGACCACCAACGTTTCCGACTATATCGATCTCTTGTTGACCGAAAAGAAGGACTTTCAGGTCGTGGATGGCGAGCTGCAGAATGTCTTTCCGGGCTGCTATACGACCCAAGTGGACATGAAGCGCCATAATCGCCAGGCCGAGCAACTCCTTCTCAACGCTGAGAAGATGTCGGAGTTGGCGGTGTTCTTTGACTATCGAGACTATTACCCCAATCGCGATATTACGGAGGCTTGGAAGATAGCCCTGCTGGACCAGGCTCACGATCTGGCAGCGGGCTCCGGCATCGGTCCCATTTATGCCGACGCTGCTCGCCAGTACCAGGAAGTTTTCGAACGCGGTCATCGGGCCTTGAACTTTTCGCTGCAAAACCTTGGTCTCCAGTTAGACACGCGTGGCGAGGGGGTGCCGGTGGTCGTTTACAACCCTCAGTCTTGGGACCGAAGCGACTTGGTCATCACTGAAGTGTCAGCCTTTTCCCTGCCTTCACGCATGGTGGCTGTTCACGCAGGGGAGACAGGTCCGGTGCAGGTGCTGAAGCCGGCGACCAAAGTGGGCCCCAGGGAAACCGCGACTGTTGCCTTTGTCGCCCAGAAGGTCCCTCAGATGGGGCTGAAACTCTACCGGCTCGTTCCGGAAACCAGCACGCGCAAGACCTCCGCGCCTTCTCTCCAGGTTGGCGCGAAGCCTCGGCCTTACCTCGAGAACGAATTCTATCGAGTGGAGCTTAATCCTGAGACCGGCTACATTGCCCGGCTGTACGACAAGGAGAATAAGCGCGAAGCGTTCCGGGGCGAAGGTAATTTCCTGGTGGCGTTGGAGGACACGGCTGAGCAAGCCAAGGCGACTTCCCCCGAGTACGCAGGGCCAGCCTGGGACATTGGGCTGACCGGAAAGAAATGGGACATCGGGAAGGCGGCCAGGGTTGAAATAATCGAGCCGGGACCGGTACGTGCCACACTTCGAGTAGTCCACCGATTCAGGGACTCGGAATTCATTCAGGACATCAGCCTGATTGCAGGCGTGCCGCGCGTGGATGTAGAAATATCCACGAACTGGTATGAGCGCTGTACCTTCCTGAAGGCAGGCTTCCCGGTAGGCGTTTCTTCTTCCAAGGTGACGGCTGAGATTCCTTATGGCGCCATCGAACGCGAACAGGCTGGAAATGAAATGGTTATGGGGAAGTGGGTTGACATCTCCGACACGAATTACGGAATAGCGATCCTGAACA
Source organism: uncultured Acidobacteriota bacterium (assembly GCA_963765485.1). Lineage (GTDB taxonomy): Bacteria > Acidobacteriota > Terriglobia > UBA7540 > UBA7540 > CAVROP01. The sequence continues at coordinate 88,229 of CAVXWN010000027.1, forward strand.
ATGGCCGCAATGGCTTCGACGCCAAGGATAACGTCATCCGTCTTTCTGTGATTCGCGGTCCCTGGGCTCCCGACCCCCGGGCCGATGAGGGACAGCACAGCGTTGGATACTCCATCTATCCGCACCGAGGAGGATGGCGAGACGGCAAAGTGGAGTTTCAGGCCTTGGCGTTCAACTCGCCGTTGTTTGCTCTTCAAGAGCCGGCCCATGCAAGCCCTCAAGAACAGTGGGTCAACAAGAAGGGCGGCTTGCCGGATGCGTACTCGTTCATAAAAACGGACAGCGACCACGTCATTTTGTACGCCATGAAACAAATGGAAGGTTTCTACGACACTGATGCTATCTTGCGGTTCTTCGAGTGCGAAGGGCGCGAGGGAGACGTCTCGATTCAGCTCCCGCGTTCCATTCGGGTAGTAGAAACAAATCTGCTGGAAGACACGGTCGTGGGGCCGATTGGAGAAGGGCAAACCATCCACTTCCACATGAAACCTTGGGAGATTAAGACGTTACGACTTGCCAGACACTGAGGAAACGGGGCGGGATTGGGTTCTCGCCCCGGCCACTCAGTTTGTAGCGCCGCAGAAACTTACGGAGAAGAACGGGGAAAGATTTTAGCCAGGAGGACAGGATCAGATGGGATTCAAACAAGCCCTCTCCCGACGGGATTTCTTGCAGGGAGTGGCCGCGACCGCGGCGATCACGTCAGTTCCCTTTTCGTTGAGGGCACAAACACCATCCTCTCCGCGAGAAAAGCTTCACGTCTTCGCTTACTCCGATGTGAAACTCACTGGCGGCCCTTTGCGCTCTCAACAGGATCGCATCCTCGCGTCCTATTCTGGCTTGGATGAGGACCGGATGCTGAAGATCTATCGGCAGCGCGCCGGCCTGCCGGCGCCTGGCGAGGATATGGGTGGTTGGTATGACGCCGATGGCTTCGGCCCGGGTCAAGTCCTCGGGCAGATCATCTCCGGACTCGCCAGGTTTTACAACACTACGGGAAACGCGGCGACGCAAGCCAAAGTGCAAAGGCTGGTGAACGGGTTCGCCGCCACGATCGATTCCGGCGGGTATTGTTTCCCTTGCCTGAAGTCTTCAACCGCTTATCCCTGTTATACGTTGGACAAAATTATGATCGGACTGGAGGACGCTTACAAATTTGGCGGAGTTCCGTCAGCCCTCGAGGCGCTGCAACGGTGCATCACCGGTTCGATCCGCTACTTGCCTCTCCGCGCCTACGAGCGCTTTGAAGCGCCCAAGCAGGCCAACATCGATGAATCCTATACCTTGCCGGAGAACCTTTTCTACGCCTACGAGTTGACTAAGAACAACGATCACCTCGAGCTGGCAAAGAAGTACTTAATGGACCGGACCTACTTTGACCCACTGTCCCGGGGCGAGAATCCTCTGACGGGTTTGCACGCGTACAGCCATGTCAATGCCTTGTGCTCCGCCGCACGGGCTTACCTGGTTCTCGGCGAGCCCAAGTACCTCGAAGCTATCCGGAATGCCTGGGATATCATCGAGAAGACGCAGTCCTTTGCTTCGGGGGGATGGGCTCCGAACGAATTGTTCGTGGAACCCAATCGGGGGCTCTTGGGAGAGAGCCTGACCAACAGCCACGCGCACTTCGAAACGCCCTGCGGGTCGTATGCTCATTTCAAGCTGGCCCGCTACTTGTTGCGCTTCACCGGAGAGGCGCGTTATGGCGACTCGCTCGAGCGCGTGCTCTATAACACCATTCTTGGGGTGAAAGACCCCCAAGGCGACGGGCACGTCTTCTATTACTCCGACTATCATCCTTCCACCCAAAAAGTTTACATGCAAGACAAGTGGCCCTGCTGCTCAGGCACAACTCCCCAGGTGGTGGCCGACTACACCATCAGTACGTACCTGTGGAGCGAGGATGGAATTTTCGTGAACCTCTTCACACCTTCCGAGGTGAGCTGGAAGGTCCAAGGCGTTCCGGCGAAACTCATCCAGACCACAAATTATCCGGAATCGGATTCTAGCGAGCTGCGGGTTGAGGTTGCAGCCCCATGCGAATTTACTATTTACGTGCGCATTCCGGGCTGGCTGAGGTCGTCCGCGCAACTCGCTGTCAATGGCGAGGCCATTTCTGTAACCGCCGAGCCCCGGTCTTTTGCCGCTATCCGTCGCCGCTGGCAGACGAATGACACCGTTCAGATTCGCCTGCCGTTTTCATTCTGGAACCAACCCATTGACGAACAGCATCCGAATACAGTGGCGCTGATGTGGGGTCCGCTGATGCTGGTGGCGCTTGATCCCGCTCTGGAACTTCCCAGGAACTCAATCAGCACATCCCCTGAGAAATTAAAGGCGAGTGCGTATTCACCGTTGACATTTGAGCTGTCGAGGGCGCCAGAGAAATTGCTTTTTGTACCCTTCTATCGTGTTCACGATGAGGTGTACACCACCTATGTCCAACAGGTCTAACGCAGCCTTGACGAGGCCTTGCGCTTTTTCACCCCCTGGCTGATTTGCTAACCGTCATTTGCCTCACTTTCCGATCTCATGATTTTTGAACCAGCTCCAGCTTTTCGCGAATCCAAATGTTGCTAACCCGTTTTATTGCTGTGGCTTGTACCCAACCTGAGGGCTGTACCTGATCGGAATGAGTTTGGCATGAGGCGTGCCCTTTCGAAGGGTGCGAGGGACTTCGGGTCCTAGGAACCTGGACAAATATCCAGGTTGGGGGTTAGGGATACCGGAAATCGGACGAACCGAGATCTCTGACCCCCGTCAAAATTCAAAACCCAGCCGCCGAACGCTCCCTTCGCGACCAGGGCACAACCCAACAGAGGCAGATTTTGATGAACACCTCAAGTCCGGTTTGTACGCCTTGGTCGTGGGTAAAGCTGTTTGTGGCACGTTTGCCGGAGGAAATGGGGAACTCGCTCCCTTGAGGCGATGGAAAAAAACGTGCTCATGGAAAGCCTGGCTGCGTAAAACAGCCACCCTTCAAGTTCGAGTCGTGAAACATTAATGAATAATGTAGACTACAAACCGCGACTCATCTTTTGGGAGGTGACCAAGGGATGCAATTTGCGTTGCATCCACTGTCGCGCCACCGCTACAGAACTCTCATCAACACTAGACCTACCTAAAACCAAAGCCCTGAACTTAATAAAGCAAGTCTCTCAGTCATTCCTACCAATCCTAGTTCTGAGCGGTGGCGAACCTCTCTTTCGACAAGACATCTTCGAGCTCGCCGGCTATGCCACATCCCTGGGAATACGTGTGGCGCTGGCCACCAATGGCACTTTGGTAACGGAGCAGATTGCGCGAAAGATTTTGGATTCGGGTGTGCGGCGAGTCTCCATCAGCCTGGACGGCGTTGACGCTTCTACCCACGACGCTTTCCGTGGTCTTCCCGGCGCCTTCGATGCCGCGTTGCGCGGCTTCCGGAACCTCCGGGACCTGGGGATGTCGCTCCAGATAAACATGACGATTGCGCGGCATAATGCGCACCAACTTCCCGCCGTCCTCGAGTTGGCGAAGAAGATGGGGGCAGACGCACTGCACACCTTCCTCCTGGTTCCGGTGGGGTGTGGCGTCGACATCGCCCCAAAGGAAATGGTGCCAGCCGAGGAATACGAAAAGATATTGAATTGGTTTTATGAGCGCTCTCTGGAAGGGGGAATCGAGCTGAAAGCCACTTGCGCCCCTCATTATTTCCGGGTAGTGCGGCAACGTCGTGCGGCGGAGCGGAGGGCGGCCGCGGGCATCGCTGGAGAGTTTTCCGCGCCCTTTACAGGCAGCAAGCAGGATTCGATCGGCCCAACCGAGATGACGATGCCGGGCTCAACAGGCATCGCACTTTATCCGTCCGCAACCAAACCGGGTCATGGCCATCCCGATGGCTTGAATGCAATGACCAAGGGGTGCCTGGCCGGCACGGGAGTCTGCTTCATTTCCCACCGAGGGGAGGTTTATCCCTGTGGGTATCTGCCGGTCCTGGCAGGAGACCTGAACAAGCAGTCTTTTGCAGACATTTGGGAGAACGCCCGCGTTTTTCAAGAGCTGAGAAACACGGATAATCTGAAAGGGAAATGCGGCTACTGCGAGTTTCGGAACATTTGCATGGGTTGCCGGGCTCGGGCCTTTGCCGCTACCGGCGACCACCTGGACGAAGAGCCATTCTGCGTTTATCAACCCCGGACGAAAAACTCCCAGGAGAGCTTACGGGAGGAAGTGGCCCATGCTTCAGTTCACTGATCTCGTCCGGGGCGGCGAGCAGCTTCGCGAAATAAAGCAAAAGTTCCCCGAGACCGAAGCGGTGTTTGAGAAGTTCGGCCTTCGCCCTTCGTGCGATGAGTGCTCGATTGAGATGGCTGTCCGCAAAGCCGGCGCATCGTTCGAGGACCTGATGGTTGAAGTGAACAAAGCCATTTACAAGAGTCGAGGCGTTACCGCCTGAGACCCCCCCTCTTCTGTAATGACAAACCCCAATCGCTAACTGGATTCCCGCTTTCGCGGGAATGACGTCAGGGTTGGTTGTCAGCGTGACGGCGCTGGCGCGAGCTCATTTCCCCACGCAAAATGTCGAAAAGATGATACCCAACACATCATCCACGTAGGTCGCGCCGGTAATTTGATCGAGCGGGCGAAGGGCTTCATACAGGTCGATCAGAAGCATTTCATGGGGCAGGTTTTGCTCGGCAGCCTGGCGGGCCTTGGCGAGCGCCCGAAGCGACGCAAGAAGGTGTTGCTGGTGGCGCAAGTTGGTGATGAACTCGCCCTCGGGGCCCAGGTTGCGGGCGGGTGCGGCGATCTCCAGAATTTTCTTCCTCAATTGCGGTATCCCTTCCCCGGTCAAGGCTGACGTCCACACGATTTCCGGGGCGCCGGCGGTCCCCTCCGGCGCGACGCTGAGCGCACTTTCAAGTTCCTGGCTCGAAATCCGGCAGGGGAGGTCAAACTTGTTGCAGGCGATCAGCAGCGCTCCTAGCCTGTGCACCTTCCTTAGCAGGCTCGAATCTTCCTGGGTCCAACCTTGGGATGCATCTACCACCAGGAGCCGCAGGTCCGAATCGGCTATGGCCTGAAGGGACTTCTCCACGCCCATCCTTTCCACCTCATCCTGAGTGTGGCGGATGCCCGCCGTATCCACGAAGCGCAGGGGTATACCTCCGATGCTGGCATTTTCGGCCACCAGATCCCGCGTCGTCCCCGGTGTCGAAGTCACTATGGCTCGCTCTTCATTCAAGAGGCGATTAAAAATACTCGATTTGCCGACGTTCGGGCGGCCTACGATGGCCAGGGTCACTCCCTCGCGAACTATCCTGCCGTATTCGTAACCTTCAAGCAGTGTTTCGAGGTCGTGGCAGAGGGTATCAATCCGGGCGAGAATCTCCTGGCCCGCCATTACGGCCACATCATCTTCGGCGAAGTCAATGCCGGCCTCCAACCCGGCGATGAGTTCGAGCAAGACCCGTTTGTGCGGCTTGAGCCGGGCAGAGACGGCGCCTTCGAGTTGTTGTGCCGCCACGCGGGCCTGGTAGAGTGTGCGCGACTCAATGAGGTCCCGGACCGCCTCCGCTTGCGTAAGATCGATACGCCCGTTCAGAAATCCCCGCATGGTGAACTCGCCCGGCTCGGCGGCGCGCGCCCCACGGCTAAGGCAGCATTCCACCAGATATCCTAGGATTACCGGAGCGCCATGGCAGGAAATTTCGACGACGTCTTCCGCAGTGTAGGAATGAGGACCTCGAAAGCAAGTGGCCAACACCTGGTCCAGAACTTTGCCGCCTTGGGGATCGCAGAACTCGCCCGGCGTGGCGCGCCGGGTTTCCAGCGGCAATTTGGGGAAGCTAACGAGGCTGGTGGCAATTTCGATCGCCTGGCTTCCGGACAGGCGCACCACCCCCAGGCCGCCGCGGCCAGGGCGGCGTGGCGACGGCCACAATGGTGTCCTCGTGCGTCATGTGCGCTGTCAGTTGTCCGTGGTCCGTTGTCAGTTACCCTTTGTCCTTCGTCCGCTTTCCGTTCCGGCGTATGCGATGCTCGGGCGGAAAATGGATGCGGCACGAGGTCCTCAACGAACCCACGGCAGTATTGACGCGGGCGACAGACAACGGACCAACTGCGAGTCAACGCGCGCGGTTGTGGGGGGCAGGCCTGACCGGCAGGATTACAACCTTGCGCTCGGAGCCCACGCCTTCGCTCATGGTGCGGAGGTTCGGCCGGTCTCTCAGCGCCAGATGAACGATGCGCCTCTCCCCGGGGGTCATGGGGCTTAAGGCAAAGGGATCGCCGGTCTCCACTACCCGCTCTGCCGCGATCTGCGCGGTGAGTTTCAATTCTTCGACGCGCAGCCGCCGCCATTCTTTGCAATCGAAGATGATTTTGCCGGAGTGCGCTTCTCGCAGGCGCACAGCCTTCAAAACGACGTGCTCGAGAGCGTCCAGGAGTGCGCCATTCCTCTCCAGAAGGAGGTCGGCGTCCTCACCCGAAAATTCTGCCACATACTCCGGCGACTCCACGTCCGGACACTCCTGAGGCATTGGGTGGATCGCAAAGCGAAGAGCAAACCCGCCATGCTTGATGATCTGCTTCAGGAGAGACTCAATTTGTGCAAGGTGAGTTTCCAGCAAATGAGCGGGAGTTTCTGGGGTAGCCGGTGTAGCCATTGAATAGCGATCCTTCACTTCGGGCGTTTTGCGGGGGCCGGGAGGGTCGGAGGGATGGGCATCAATTTGTTGATCATAACTTGCTGCAAAATCCCCACGATGTTGGCCGTCAGAAAATAGAGCACCAGGCCGCTGGCAAAATTATAGAACATTATGCCGAAAACAATCGGCATGAGCATCATCATGCGTTGCTGGGCGGGATCGACGCTGGCCACCGGAGTCATTTTCTGAATTATGAACATGCTTATGACCATAATCGTGGGGAGAATAGGAACCGGAAGTCCAAATGGGTGGAACTTATCCGGCGCCGAAAGGTCCTTGATCCAAAATATCCAGGGAGCGTGACGCAGTTCGATCGGCAATTCGAGCACTCGGTAAAAACCATAAAGAAATGGGAGTTGGAGAGCCATCGGCAAGCAGCCGCCCAGGGGATTGACGCCGTGCTCCTTGTAGAGCTTCATCATCTCCTCGTTCATGCGCGCCTTGCGCGGATCGTTGAACTTGAGATGCTTGTACTTCTCCGAAATGCTTTTTTGCAGCGGAGCAATGCGCTGCATCTGCTGCGCGGAGTGAATGCTTTTCAGTTTCAACGGAAACATTGCGAAGTTAATGAGCAGGGTCAGGATCACAATCGCCCAGCCGTAGTTGTGCACCCAGTGATCGTAGATGAACCGCAGCCCGAGGAAAAGAGGTTTGGCGACGACGCTGAACCATCCGAAGTCCACCAGGGAATCCAGGGGCGGGTTTTCAGCTCGCAGCACACCAAGGTCCTTCGGCCCGACGAACATCCGAAATGCCAGAGGCTTCGGCAGCGGCTGCCCCAACTGGGCGTCGATAGGGCTGGGCCTATCAGAGTCCTTCCCGCTCCAGTCCGTGGGAGTCCATACCTGCCTGCCAAGCCTAAAAGTCTCATCCGAAGAATCGGGCAGGAAGATTCCCGCGAAGTAGCGGTCCTCGATGCCCGCAAGCTGAAATGGCGCGGGGACCAAGCGGTCGGTGGTCAGTTTCCGCTGCGCCACAGTAGTTAGATCACCTATGGAACCGTAAACACCTTGGGTGAGGGTATTAACAATCGCGGGAGGTAGGGAGTGGTCTCCAAACCCGCCCGGCCATGCGACCTCGACGGGCAGGTAGCGGCCTCCCTCGATTACGCTTACTTCGACATGGAGGTTATAGCCCGTCCCTAAAGAAACAGTCTTGTGCGCCTGCACCTTGCCATCGCTGTAAATGAACTCTATCTTGACGGGTGGCTTCAGCGTGGGGCCGGAGGGCGTCGCCAAATAGAGGGCTGAGTTCAGCTTGTCCGCGAGCGCGCCATCGGCGGTATTCAAGCTCAGAGGGAAGCCAAGCTTTCCACATGCCTCGTCATCTACGACATCCAGGGGAGCTTCTTTTGCGTCGCGATATTTCTTGAGTATCCAACTCTCCACGACCCCGCCCCGCGTGGAAAAGGTCACCTTGTAGACACCGTTCTCGACGACGATGTCTTCCGGCTTGCTGCCTACAACAACCGGAACGGTTGCAGGAAGCTGAGGACTTGCAACTGCGGCGGGCGTCTTGGAAGCAGCCGGTTGGGTCTGCGCAGTAGAACCAGGCCTAGAAGATGGCGAAGGCGGCGGTTCCTTCACGTAGAATAGGCGCCAAAGGATCAATATCACGAAGGAGAGTGCGAACGCCGCCAGCACCCGCTTTTCTTGGTCCACGAAACGTCCTCAAATCTCAGCTCCCGCGCGTCAGGGTCCAGGACAAAAATCTCTCGATTTTCTCTGAACAGTCCGCTCGCGGGAACTGTCTCCGCATGTCAGGGAACCGGGTCGAGACCGTGTCCCCCGTAGGGCCGGCACCGCATGAGCCGGCCTAACGCCAATCGAAGCCCCCGCCAGGCTCCCCACTTCTCGACCGCTTCGTACGCATAAGCTGAGCAGGATGGGTAGAAACGGCAAGAAGAAGGTACAGCGGGAGAAAGGCAAGCTTGGTAAAACTTAATCAGACCCAGGGTTACGAACTTCATTTGGTCGCAACTCCGCGGAAATTCCCGGAGGTGGCTGGGTTGGGAATAGCCTCAGCACCTCCCTCTCCAGATTCCGAAAAGCGACCTTCGCCGCTGACTGCCGGGGATTCGCCAGTATGTCCCAACCACCCGCCAAGTCTGCGCGGTGCAATCGGAAAATCTCTCGCAGGCGGCGCTTCAGCAGATTGCGCAATACAGCGTTCCCCAAGCGCGCTGGTGTCGTGACGCCAAAACGGGATTGCGGTAACCCATTGGGTCGGAAGAAAAGCGTGCATAACGGGGCGCTCCGGCGATGCCCTTCGTCATAGACTCGCCGAAACTCGTCTCGGCGAAGCAACCGGACACCCTTGGGAAAAGCTTGAGATGCCAACGAGCTTTTACGGAGTCAGACGATGACGGCCCTTTAGACGCCGGCGCTTCAAGACGTTGCGGCCTCCCGGGGTCCTCATGCGCACCCGGAACCCATGTGTTTTGGCCCGGCGCCTGCGGTTAGGTTGAAAGGTCCGTTTCAAGCGGCTATACTCCCTGTTAGATTTCGCCCCTCAGGGCCAATCTAGAACCATAACCCGACGCGGCGCACGAAGTCAAGCCAGCCGCGTTTCGAAAATTTCGCAAGCCGGTAGTCGGTGCGGTTCATCAGATGTAGGGCCGAATGGTCACCGGCGTACCAAAAGCCGATTCGGCGACGGTGCGCGTTCGGCCCGGATTGTAGGGCCGAACGGCGTTCGGCCAAGTTCGCAGGGGCTAATGGTAATCGGCCCAGGCCAAGCGCCGCTCGGCCCTACTTCCGCGTTTCAGTTGCCGGAGGCCTCCATGCCTTCCGAAAAGGAAGGTGGCGCGTCCTCGGTCTTAGTTCCCCACAGCTTGTTGGGAGTGTTTCCAAGCTTGAACTGCAACGTCGCGCCTTGGCTCAGGGTATCGTAGGGAAGCCAGGTCTTTTCGGAAGGCTCACCATTCACGCGTAGACTCTGGACGTAAGGATTCGAGGCCGAGGCGTCTTCGCCCTCGATGTTTATGGTGTTCCCAGTCCCAAGATGAATCGTTGCACTCGGGAAGAGAGGGCTGTTCAGGGCAAATCCCCCCACCCCGGGAATGGCTGGGTACACGCCCAGTGCGGCGAAGACGTACCACGAGGATGTAGCTCCCAGGTCGTCGTTCCCGGGTTCACCGTCGGGCTGGGTGGTAAAAAGTTCCAGTTCAGTGCGCCGGGTGACGGACTGCGCGCCCCAGGGGGCGCCGGCAAAATCATACGCCCAGGGTATGGCGAAGCACGGCTCATTCCCGATAAAGAAGTAGGGACGGTTGACATACGCATTCAATTCCGTGAAGAAGGTGTCAAGCCTTTGCACCACCTTGGTGTTTCCACCCATCAGATCGAACAGCGCGCGTAAATTGTAGGGAATCATCCAACTGTATTGGGCGGCGTTGCCTTCGACGTAATACGTCTCGCCGCCGGGGTCCACCGGGATGAAGGATCCATTCTTCTTCCGCGGTTCGATGTAGCCGGTTTTGACATTGAAAGTATTTCTCCAGAATTGCGCCCTTTTCATGAAGGCCCGATGTGTGTCGGAGTCCCCAAGCGCTTGCGCAAATTGGGCGATGGAAAAATCTGCCGTGTTGAACTCCAGCATCTGGGAGGGACCACTCGCAGGCCCGCCATTGCGATGATCGGGGCCAAGATAGCCGAACTTCAGGTAGTCTTCAAGACCGTCCCATTCCGCGCAAGACTTTGACTTGGCGCTGGGATCGGTTGCGCCTTTCAGCAGGGCCTTCAGTGCGGCCTTGGTGTCAAAGCTCCGGGCGCCGAACGCATAGGCGCCGGCGACGATCGGAGATGCTGGATTGCCTACCATTCCGCAAGTGTCGTCATTCACCAGGCCCCAAGTCGGTAGGCCCCCTCCCTGTTCTGCATCCATGACCAACGACTGAATCATGTCGCTGGTTTCCTTGGGGAAGAGCATCGCCAGCAGCGGCACTTCGCTGCGGTAGATGTCCCACCCGGAGAAATTCGCGTAATGGGTGTACCCCTTCGCCACGTGGATTTTGCCGTCGAATCCAATGTACTGGTTATTGACGTCGGTGAGGATATTAGGGTGCAGAAGAGCGTGATAAAGGGCCGTGTAAAACACCCGTTTCTCGTCGTCGGCGCCGCCGCTCACGGAGATCCGGTTCAGGTCGCGATTCCACAAGTTGTGGGCCGCCTGACGCACAGCGTCAAAGTCCCATCCGGGAATTTCCTGGTTCAGATTCTCCCAGGCGTTTGCCACGCTGACGTAAGAGAGAGCCACCTTTATCTCAACATTTCGGTCCTGGGTAGTGTTGAATCCCACCCAACCGCCCGTGGCGGCCCCCGTTACGGACCGCTGGCCCTTGTTCACGCTCGAACCTTTCCACGCTCCGAAGCTGGCGAAGGGGCGGCTGAACTCCGCGACGAAATAAACGGTGTACTTGGTCTCGCTGCCGCCAAATCCCCCGCTGGAAACACTTCCGGCAATTCGCCGGTCGCCCGTGATGTTAATCGTGGCGCTGGGAACCGAGCTGGCGTTGCGGCCCACATTAAAAAGGATGGCCGAATTTGTAGAAGCTGGGAAAGAAAAGTTGCCGATGCCCGCACGCATTGTGACGGTCAGTCGAACTTTCACTCCGTTATCGAAGCCCACGGAGTAGAACCCCGGTGAAGCCTCTTCGTTGCGGTGGGAGAACTTTGCCAGATAAGCGCCGGAATCCGATGCGGGTGATGATGCCACCGCACCCACCACAGGCTGAATGGGAATATCCCCCATGGCCGGAACCCCAACGCCGCTCAGGTGGGTGAGGCTGAATTCTCGAATACCGTCCTCACTGTACTCGTAACTTCCCGTTTGCTTGATAAAGGCCCACGTTGTTTCCGGGCTCCACTGGATCATCCCGAAGGGCAGCGCCGCTCCAGTATAGGTATTCCCGGCGTTCAACGGTCCCAACGCTCCAACAGAGGTTCCGATATAGGTATCTACGTAGTCTGCGGGCTCTGAGCCAGCGTTCTTGTTCTCGTCCGCCGACGCGGACCCTGAGCCGCCACTAACTAGACTCAGAAACACCGATAATGAAACGACAATATATGATTTCGCCGGAACTCGCATCACAGCCTCCTTACTTCTAAACGCTACTGCTCTTCTCCCTGGATATCGGGCGCCTTGGGGAGTTTCCGGGGCTGACCCGTGCTGAACCAGTCGACATCGCGCCAAGCCTCGGTCTGGCCGCCCTCCCACGTCAGCGTAGCTTTCACTCGCAACCTGTGGTTGCCTCCTTCCGGCGGGAAAGGAACTCGAATCTTAAATTCGCCTTACCCGTCCGGCCTCAACGAACGCTCGGCCACGATCCAGCCGGGCAAACTACCGTCCGGGTCCCTCCAAACCACTTGCAGATTTTGAGAGGTGAACGGACCCGCTATCCGCGGTCTAACATTGATATGAGGCGGTGAAAAATCGTGGGCCATTTGTACCGGCGCTCTCTGAGCGACGAAGCGACGAACGTAAAATACGGCGGTCATAGACCGCCGTTGCAGCGCGATTCTTTCGCACGTTCTATGGGTGACACAGTGAATTTTTTCAAGAGCTTGACCTCTCGCTGCGCGCTTTAGTGTACGTCATCGCTCGCCTGGTAGAATGCAGAATTTGGTGGACATTGTCATTCCAACCCGAGTGGCGCGTCGTCCATCCAGAGTGCCGGCCGATTTCACACTGGGCAGGCGCGAGCCGGCTCCGGCAATTTCCTGTAGAATTCCTGTGTCTTGGCTTCGGAGTCTCGAGCCAGGATGGGGTTGAAGCTGGCCGTCAAAATGTGCGTGGTGCGAAATCCCGCCGCGTTGGCTCCAATCCCGATTGCCAGTGAAAGGACGGCAAGCCGAGCAAACCCAGGATTGCGCCGCAGGACGCGCAGGTCGTAACGAAGATCGTCAAGCATGCCTCCTGGTTCCTTTGCCCCAGCTTAGCGCGCAAGGCAGGAGCAATCCGTGAACGGGCGAACCATCAACGGACTACTCGTGTCGCAGCGCCACCAGCGGGTCCAGGCGCATGGCGCGCCGTGCTGGGAGGTAGCAGGCCATCAGCGCCACCAGCGCCAAGAGAATCGCAACGCCGGCGAAGGTCCGCGGATCGCTCGCGCGCACGCCAAACAGGAGGCGCGACATCAGTCGTGTCGACCCCAGAGAAGCCACCACGCCGAGGGCGAGGCCGATCAGCGCCAGCCTCATTCCCCGTCCCACCACCATTCGCATCACGCTGACCGGTTGGGCCCCGAGCGCCATCCGGATGCCAATCTCATGCGTGCGCTGTTCCGTGCCATAAGCCACTACGCCATAGATGCCCACCGCTGCGAGGGCAAGCGCGAGTGTGCCGAAGACACCCACAAAAACGCTCGCCATCTGCAGGATGAAGGATCCAGCCTGAATTCGCTCGTCGAGCGTAGCCGCGTTGAAGAAAGGCAGGTCCGCGTTCAGTTGGTGGATCGCCTGTTCCACCGCGGCCGCGGACCTCAGGGGGTTGCCCGCGGTCCGAACGTGAATTGTTGCCTCGGAAGAATAGAACTGGTAAAGCGGTAGGTAGATAAAGGGCTGCGGTGGCTCGTTCAAATCGTAGTAATTCGTGGTGCGGGCTACGGCCACCACGGTGGCCCACTTACCCTCTATCTTCATGCGCTTGCCGAGAGCGTCGCGGCCCGGCCAATACCGCTGGGCCAGCGCTTCGTTGATGACCACAACAAGCTGCGACTCCGCGGAGTCCTGAGAAGCGAAATCCCGCCCACGCAGAATGGGGATTCCCATTGTCGCAAAATAGCCCGGACTCACGTGAGCGATGCCGGCGTCAACGGCCTCGTGGGGTCCTGCGACGTACCCTTCGGGAACGAAGGCCTGCGAACTGGACCCAAAGCCGAGAGGCACCCAATCGGCAAGGCTGGCGTTTCGGACGCCGGGGAGCGTTGCGACCTTTTCCAGAACTTGGCGGTCGAATTCGATCCCATCCGCTTCCTTATAACCGTTGCCAAACAGATCGTACGACCCGAGCAAGACGCTGTGGGAATCAAAACCCGGGTTGAACTGATGCGCCGCCCGGAAGCTTCGGATAAACAACCCCGCGGAAACGAGCATCAGGAAGGAAAGCGCAATCTGCGCCACGGCTAGCCCTGCCGAAAGCCTCGCCTTGCGCCCGCCTCCGGCCACGCTGCCCGATTCATCCTTGAGGATGACTATCGGATTCGTCCCAGAAGCGCGCAACGCTGGAAGGGCGCCGAAGAGCATGGCGGTCACCACCGCAACAACCAGGGTAGCAAGCAGCACACGCCGGTCCACGCTTACGGATACCCAGACGGGCAGATTGCTAACCGGTGCGAGGCCCATAAAAGAGTTAGATGTCCAAACCGTAGCCAGCAGGGCCAGCACTCCTCCGGCGAGCGACAAGACGAAGCTCTCGATCAGAAGCTGACGGACCAGGCGTCGGCGGCTGGCGCCTAGCGAAACACGGATGGCCAACTCCTTCCGCCGCGATACGCTCCGCACCAGGACCAAGTTCGCGAGGTTGGAACAGGTCAGCAACAACACTACGCCGGCCAGGCCCAGCAAAATGGGCAGAAGTTGCGAGAAGAAAGCGTTGGCGCCATTCGGGGCCCGCCAAAGGGGGTAAACGGTCAGTTGGTTCGTACCTCGGTGGGAATCCGGATACTGCCGCGAGATCCCTTGGAACAGAGTTGTCAGTTCGGCTTGCGCTTGCTCGCGACTCACGCCGGGCCGAAGCCGGCCGAGCGCCTGGAGCCAAGTAGTGCCCCGCGAAGTTAGCCAGTCTCCTCCCGCCACCAATTGGGACGCCATCATGAGGGGCACCCAGATTTCCGTGCGAAGCCCCGTGTAGCTACCCTGGAAGATGCGCGGCGCGATCCCCACGATGGTGTAGGAATGGGTGTTGATGTGAATCGTCTGGCCCACCGCCGACGGATCGCCGCCAAAGCGATTCTGCCAGAGGCGATAGCTGATTACCGCCACCGGTGCGCCAATCCGCAACGTGTCTTCCGCCGGAAGGAAGCCCCGGCCCCGGACGGGCTTCACGCCCAGCAAATCGAAGTAATTGGCCGTTGCCAGAGTAGCCCACACCTGCTCAGGCTTGCCGTTGCCCGTCAAGCTTACCGACCCGAGCGCGAAGCAGGTAAGGCCAGCAAGGGTGCGGCTCCGGTCGCGCAGATCCACAAGGTCAGGATAAGAATGCGAGCCGGCGCGGCCGCGCGTTATAGAGACGAATTCGCTCGAATCCAACACACCAGGAAGGGGATTCAGCAGGGTCGCATTCATCCAGCTAAAGACCGTGCTGTTGGCCCCGATCCCCAACCCCAAGGTCAGCACGGCGATGACCGTGAAACCCGGGTCCTTACGCACCATGCGTAGAGCGTAACGTACATCCTTGAGCAGAGTTTCCATCACCGCACTACCTCCGCGATCGACTCAATTCTGCCGGGCCACTCAAAACCCAACTGCAAGAAATCCTGGTCGCATGTGTTCCTCTCCATGTCACACTTGATCTTACGAAATCAGTCAAGTCAGAGTTCCATCCCTCGTAGGCGCGTCGTGAAGGCACGCTCCTATGCGGGACTGTCGATGTGTGCGGCCCTGTTTAGATGTAGGTTGGTGATTCGCTCCATCACTTTACGTGCCGGCGTCTGGATGGTGCGGTAATCGGGGATGTTTTGAAATGAGCACAACGTCATGATAGTGGCGAAATACCCGTTCCGTAACGGGCTTCCCCGCTTCGGCGCGATAGTACTCGCGATGCAGGATTGTGGCCTTTTCCCAGAATGTCCGCTCAGGTCCAATGGCGTTTACCTTGGCGATACGCACTTGAAATTGGTCGGGGAATGCTTCCGCCGCATAGGGCGTCAGGGTTGCTTCCTCGTCAATTGCCGTATGATCTCATGACTCCAGGCTGGGGCGTGTTTTATTAGTTTGGCGAGTTGTGCACGGTCGCGAGCGCTCAAGGCGCGGGACAACTGGCGAACAACGAAGTCTTTGTTCGCATTGGGCCCGGCCGCGCGGATCGCCTGGAGAGCCAGCCCTGCCGGCGTGCCTGCTCCGGGGAACCTCGATGGTCTGGCGGGTTTCAACTGAATGGTTTGGGCGCCGATCTTGACGCGATGGGCGGGGCCGTCGGTGAGATACACCAACTGAGCGGGCACTTGGTCGGTGAGCCCCAGCAAGTTCGCCGCGCGCGCGCCCGATATCTGCACCCGGCTTCCCGTCTTCGCCGCCAGAACCGCGGCGACATCATCCGGGTTCGGGGCGAGAATGCCAAGCCTCTTGTGAACGCGGGGATAATCATAAAGACCTTGAGCCAGGCGGCGGATCGTCTTGTCTTGTGCCAACCGCGCTAGCGCGCGATCGACCGCCCGGCGCGTGCCCAGGGCTAGAAACTCGCGAGGCGTAAACACCCACCCGCGCCCATGCACCCGAATTCGCTTGAGAACCGAATTTGCGCCGGAATCCATGCCATCTCCTGGGGGAAACTATATATATGTTTTCCCCCATCATGTCAAGCAGTTGTGATAATAATCCTTTTATATTAAGTATGTTATATGGAAATTTTAGCCACTCATTAGACCAAGTAGAGCCGAACTTATAACCCGAAGGTGTGCGCCACTCGCGCTGTTTGTGCTTGATACCGCCGAGTTTGAGGTACTCGACCGCAGTCCAACTGCACGGAGGCCCGAAAGGTTCGCAATGGTTGACCAGTATCCGTTTTTAACGTATAGTTAGCCCGTGCAAACAGTCGTCGAAACAGAGTCCTATCTCCGAGACGCAAGGGCGACGGGAGTAACAGACCATGAACGATTGCGGATCGTGGATTTTATCGCGGCGAATCCCGATGCCGGGAAGGAAATCAGGGGTTCCGGAGGTGCACGCAAAGTTCGCTTTGCGGGTAAGGGTAAAGGCAAAAGCGGCGGTTACAGGGTTATCACCTTTTACAGTGGTGAAGACGTTCCCGTGTTTTTGCTGAACGTGTTTGCAAAGAACGAAAAGACCGACTTGTCGCAGGCAGAGCGGAATGAGCTCAAAACCGTACTTGCTGCCCTTGCCGATGCTTATCGAAGGAGAAAATGACCATGGCCAAGAAACTGACCGCAGGACAACGCATGATTGCCAGTGCCAAGCAGGCCCTGGCATTCGCCCAGGGGGAAAACAACGCCTGCGTTGTCCACATCCCTCGCGAGATCGACACGGCGCGGATTCGCAGGAAAATCAAAATGAGCCAGAGCCAGTTTGCGGCGTATTTTGGCGTAAGCGTCCGGACGGTACAGGAATGGGAGCAAGGTCGGGTGGTGCCTTCCGGGGCGGCACGGGCATTCCTGATCGTGATTGACCGTGAGCCGGATGCCGTGCGTCGCGCCCTCGTGGATTTTGCCGTCAGCGGCAACCAGGAACACCAACCCGCGCACCCGTAACGCCCAGCGGCTCTCAAAATCGAAATCTCGACTTGTTCATTGTCAAACCATGAGAAAAGCGCGGTAGTGGTTCGCAAGGTCCGCGGCTTTTCGGCCTTGTGCCCTGCGGGGCGGGCGCGTAGATTATCGCGGTGTGACGTCGGCGCCTGCCGTTTCGGTACGACCGATTTGGCTTGGTAACGATCGCGCACTCCTGGCCATTGATGGGCGCACGCGGATTTGAAAATGAAAGGCTCGATTCCGGATGAAAAGCCGCGGACCTAAACCGCAGGTCTGCGCTTGCTTAGGGTTCGAGGCGGCCCCGGCGTATTGCAGCACGAAGCCTTCAGGTATAACCTGCTGTCTGACGGGGAGCAGCGCGCCCACACCTCCCATTGGAGTGCTGAGGGGGAGAGGGGCACAGAGGTGAGACGATGGGCAACGGCGCAACGGACGATGATTTTATTGAAGTCGTTACCTGGGCGTTGGACCGAATTCTAAATGATGAATTCGTGATAGTCCGTAGTGCCGACGGAGGCGTGGAGTCCCTAAAGCTTGACAAACGGCTTAAACCTGTCGATGAGGTGGTTGATCTTGATGTAGTCGAAGCGACTCTCACGGGAGCTCCTCCCAAAGGAGAAATTAACAACCTTACTATCTTTGAAAGAACGGCGGACACCGACGGACATTGAGAGTGCGCTGGGGCTAATTTTTCTGCCCGATATCGCAAGCCGCGGAGCTCAGGAATTGGAGGGAGCAGACTGGCGAGACATCTTGGCGTTTGTCCACATACACTTAATCGATAAGGCCAATTTCGGCAAAAAGATGGGAGAACTGCTGATTAAAGAACGGGAGGGATTTAGTTCGCCTGTTATGCGCGCTGTCGAAGCCACTCTTGATACAGAGTCACCCGTGGTGCTTCCGTTGTTTACGGCCCGCAATTACGCGAAAGAGATGCGTAATCTTTTCCCGAAGATGATCAGACGGGCCGGTTCTCTACGCCTACTGCCCACAGCAAAGGAAGTCCCACAATATGTACGTCGATATATGATTGAGGCTTCCCGTTGTTACGTCTACGGGCATTTCCTCGCATCGCTCTTTTTGTGTCGGTCAGCCATGGAGGAGGCTGTTGAAGATCGTCTCGGGAAAAAGGGCTACGCGAAGGAAATGGCTGCCATAAAAGAGGAACACTTAAAGGGAATTCTCAGGCTGGCCCGTGACAAGAACATAATCGATGAGACGACACACAATCAGGCGGACTACGTCCGCGTTCTCGCAAACCAAGCCATTCACGGCAACAGCCTTCCCATGGATGACGGGTGTAAGAATGCCTTTGACGTAACGAGGGGAATATTGCAGTTCCTGTATGAGTAACTTCCTGCAGCCGCTTCAGAAACCGGGGGGGGAAATGGTGGGGGGAATGGCGCCCGAGAAATGGTTCCTG
>CAVXWN010000028.1:0-56815 GCA_963765485.1 uncultured Acidobacteriota bacterium
ATGCCGGACGTGTTGGACGCCGCACTGCTCGGACCCGAGCCTCATCTTCCGGCAACCGGTGCCGATTCATTGCGAGCACGCGAAGCGTCTGCCGCTCTGAGCGGCTTCGTTCAAACGGGGTTCGAGTCCCCGAAGCGGACTTCCTGGGAATCAGGGGTTGGAGTTCAACGGGTATGGCCGTTAGGCGGGCAAATGGATTGCTTCTGCCTAGATAATCTCGGTTGAATTAGTTCACGAAAACTGCTATGTTCACGTAGTCGTGAACAGCCCTATTACACTGAACGCGGGAAGGCTTACCGGTTTGGCACTGGAGCAGGCACTCGCTTCAAAGCTCCGGGAGTTGCTTGGGGGTATATCGTGGTTGCGTGATTGGCAGGTCCAGCACATCGGGAGCAAGGCCGACACCCAATTTGACCTCATGGCAAATCTGCCCCTTCCGGGCAGAGGAATTACCCTCTACGTCGAATGCAAAGGTGAGTTGCGCCCGAGCGTATTCCACGCACTGACTGAAAGAAGGTTCCCTCCCTCCAGAGCACGGGCGTGTCTCGGTGCCGGTACTTGCGATGCCATTCGTGTCGCCTCGTCTCGCGGATCTGTGCGCCCAGCACGGATGGAGTTGGTATGACCTTGCAGGTAACTGCCATCTTGAGGTGCCGGGCACTATTTACCTGGAGCGCAACGGCCTTCCTTGCGTGCACCGACTCCCGCGCCCGAAGGCTAATTTAGGCACCCCGGAAACCGGGCGGGTGATCCGCGCGCTCCTCGCGCCGCAGAATGCGGGAACGCGCTGGACGCAGAGAAATATGGAGGCGCACTTTGGGAGTCTTGAGTATCCTATCGCAAAACCAAGTCTGGGCCTGGTGAACAAGGTGGTCCAGCACCTGCGAGATCAGGCATTCATTGAAGTTTTACGCGATGGCGGCTTTCTGTTGCGGGACCCGCTTAACCTGCTTTTGGCTTGGCGGGACGCCTACCGCTTCGACCGACACGAACGCCGAGGTTACTTCACTCTCTTGCGAGGGATGGCCCTGCGGGAAGCCCTATACAAGCTTGAGGGTGAGGCAGGTGGTGGCGCTGCATATGGAGCATTCTCCGCCGCGGACTTCCAGGCGCCGCATGTACGGCAGCCGAAGACCTGGATGTATGTTCGCGCCGAGTACGTCAGGGCGTTTGAGGCGCTGGCACAAGCCAAAATGGTGGATTCAGGTGAGAACGTGGTACTCCTGATACCCGACGACGATGGTGTTTTCTACCCAGAAGAGGAAGGTGGTTATGTTGGCGAACGCCGGATGTTGTGCACTAATCCGGTGCAGAGCTATGTCGATCTTTTTCATTGCGGCGGCCGCGGCGTCGAAGCTGCGGAAGCAATAATCGAACAGAGGCTCAAGCCGAAGTGGCATCAAGCCGGCCTGCTATGAACAGGGAACCGAGAACCCAGAGCGAATACGACGCCCGCCAGACGGAGGCGGCTCGCCGCGTCCTGGTAGATGTCGGCCAGGTTTTGGCGGCGTTCCAAGATTGTCTTGTGCTTGTCGGGGGCTGGGTTCCTGACCTGCTGTTGCCCGACGCCGACGAGCCACATGTGGGAAGCGTAGACGTTGACTTGGCTCTCGACGCTGAGAAACTCCAGGACGGACGGTACGCCGAACTGATTGGACTGCTCCTCAACACGCGCCGTTACCGGCCTGGGGAAGAGCCGTTTCAACTCTTGACCGACGTTGACCTCAGTGACGGCGGCGCGCCCGTCCAGGTGGAAGTTGAGTTTTTGGCGCCCCGGGAGGTAAAGCTGAAGAAGAACAGGCCAAAGCGGCTCAAGGGCTTCCGCGTCTTACTGGCAGACGCCTGCGGTACCGCCTTCACGGCGCCGGTACAAATTGAAATGGAGGGCCGAACACTTCAGGGCGCCAAGAACCGGGTGCGCCTTCGAGTAGCATCGCTGCTGGACTTTCTGATCATGAAGGCGCACGCCATTGCAGGCCGCGACAAGCCAAAAGATGCCTACGACCTCTGCTATTGCCTGGATCATCATCCGGGCGGGTTGGAAGATCTCGCCGCTCAGTTGAGGGCACGTGCTGCCGAAAAGGACGTGAAGCGGGCAATCGAAATCCTCCACGAAAAGTTCGCAAGCCCGGAAGACTTTGGCCCCATGCAGGTCGTCGAGTTCTTTGGCTCTCCAGGCCCCGATAGCCGAGCGATGGAGGCGCGGCGGGCCTTTGAGTTGGTCCAGAGACTCTTGGGCCTAATCTAGGGCATCGTGGCAGGCAGACAGTCGGCAGAACAGGCTGCAGTCATTCCATTGGATCGTCGTTCCCAAATCTCACCGGCCGGAAGCGCAAGTTCACCGGCGCGCCGGGTGCTTCATGCACTGCCGGGGTTCGGTCGAGGTAAGATGCCGGATCGGGAGGACATTCGCATGAAACCTAATCAAACGCGGCCAGCTGACCATGTGTCTGAGAGCGGCTTACCAATGCAAAAGTACCACGTCGCTCTTTCGTTCGCGGGTGAGGACCGCGCATACGTCGAGCGAGTCGCTAAACACTTGGACTCGCAAGGTGTTTTAGTGTTCTACGATAAATTTGAGGAAGCCACGCTGTGGGGGAAGAACCTATATACTCACTTGCGCGACGTATACGAGAACAAGGCATTATTCACTGTCATGTTCATCTCGCAACATTACAGGGAGAAACTCTGGCCAAGGCACGAGCTAGAGAGCGCGCAGGCTAGGGCCCTCGCCAGCAATCAGGAGTACATCTTACCTGCGTTTTTCGACGAGTCAATAGAAGTGCCTGGCCTTCTAAAAACAACCGGGCGGATATCTCTTTCGGGACGGCCACCGGAGGATCTGGCATCGCTAATTGTTGATCGCACGGCCTAGCGCACGCACTATGGCGCGATTTCCTGAGCTCTTCTGCGGCTTTTCCCAACGTTCTCCGTTATTGGAGCCGCGGCGCAGTGCTGACCTGGACGCGACTCCGCCCGATACAGTACAGTCCGCCTCTTCTTTGAATCGCCTCTCGATTGTGGATAATGTCTGACACAATGGCACCTGGACGTGTAGTCGAAGACCGTTGAAGTGCCACTCGCATTCAAACTCCCGAGATACGGGGTTCGAGGAAGTCGGCGGGGCGACGACAACAAATCAGGCGGGTTAGAAGTGGTTGTCACTCGCCTTGAACCGTGCGACGACTCGCCCGATGGTACGGACCGAAACCCCCAAAATAGTCGCACACTCTGCTTGGCTCTTGCCCGCGCCCAGGAACTTTTGTAAGCGGGCAAGCGCCTTTCCGTCCAGTGACGCCGGCCGCCCGCCCTGCTTGCCCCAGGCCCGGAGCTGGGCCTTGCTGTAGGTCTTCGCCCGTGCGCGGCCTCCCATACTTGCCATTTCGCGGACCGTAAGCTCTTTCGCCATGCGCCAAAGCCTACACCCGAAATTGGCGGGTTGTCAAGGCATAAGTTGCATGCAGCTTATGGCCGATAACTCATATTATGTTAACTAGCATATGACTCATTCTAAATCGATTATAGGTTGCGCTTAGGCAGTCCGCTTGCCCTCGCGCGACTCAATTTTGTTGCCATTCGAGGTCGTGCACGGATTTTTTGGGCCCGTATTCCCTTACGCTAATTGCACTTAAATTTTCTTTTGGAAGGCCCGCAGGCACGTTTTGGTGTGTCCGTACGTCCAACAAGAGTGCCTGCGTTGAGCCTGGGGGAGCCTAGCGCAGTTGGCGGGCATTCTGCGACGCCTCGCCTTGCGGGAATGACCCACGTCGATTTTGAGGAAAATGCGGTCCACTGACGGGCGCGCTGGGGTGACGGAAGCAGAGCTCTGAGCGGCTCATGAAAGCGGTGAAAGAGAGCCTTTCGAAGCGTCCGCACTTGTATTTGTGGTAGATTCGACGGGGCCAGTGCTTTACGGTCTGTCTCACCCAGGGGACAATACCAGCTCATCCCGCGAAAGAGCGTCGGGAGAGGCGGGGCGCCGACTCCTTCCGGCTGCCGTTGCCTATTTATTTTAAATAACTTAGTTTCCCTTACCATTACTCATGCCCGAATTTGGCAGTTTCATTCCGAGACGCCCTCACGCCACTACGGGTCGCGGTGTGGTCTGTTTGCACCGAATAACGGTGATTGCAGATGCAAGTCCCGACGATGTTGCGTGCACCATGACCTCGCCGGCCGCCTTCCTCGATTGCACGATGGCAACGCACAATCCGTTGAAGGCGCGACGTTGGCTGGCCTTATCCGGCTCGTGGCTGCTGGGATCGCCGTTGCCCACGCCGATCAGTCTCCCGGGTCCCGAAACCTGAAATGCAATTTCGTTATCGGCCACCGGAACGACTCTCCCCTGCTGGTCCAACACTCGCACCTCGAGAATCGAGACATCCTCGCCGTCGGCGGCGATCTCTTGGCGGTCCGGCCGCAGCTCGATCTTGGCGGGTGCGCCCGTGGTTTCACGAGACGCCGTGAGCGCTTCCCGTCCACCTTGATAGCCGCGCACCTGGAGCGTGCCTGGAGCGTATTTTACCTTCCAGGCGACGTGTGAGTCGCGCTTCACGATCTGCGAGCCCAGGCTCTGGCCCTCGAGAAACAGCTCGACCTGCTCCAGATTAGTGTGACACCAGACCTCGATTTCCTGGCCCTCCTTGCCGGGCCAATTCCAGTGAGGAAAGAGGTGAAGCACTGGCTTGCCGCTCCACCACGCTTGATAGTAATAGAAGTTATCCTTAGGGAACCCGCAGGTGTCCATGATGCCGAAGTGCGAGTTGATGCAGGGCCAACGGTAGGGCGTCGGCTCGCCGCGGTAATCGAAACCCGTCCAGACAAAGCCGCCGGAGAGGAACGCGCGCTGGTCGTACGTCTGCCACCATTCTTCCGCCGTCGACGCCCATTGGGGAAAGTTCACATCGTAAGCGCTGACGTATCCTTTCTCCTTGTCGTTCGCATAGATGCCTCGCGTGGAAACCGTGCTCGCTACTTCCGTGCCGACGGTGGGTTGCGCCGGGAATTGGTGGCGAAAGTCGTCAATTTCGCGGGGGTGCTTGTAATTGAATCCCTGTACATCCAACACCGCAGAAATACCTTGCCCCCAGCCGTCGTCCATCGCCTGGGTGATGGGGCGAGTTGGGTCAAGCCGCCGTACGAGTCTTTTCATGGCGGCGCAAATCCGCGCCCCGCGCTCCGAGCCTTGCTCGTGTTCCTCGTTGCCGGTGGACCAGAACACTACAGAAGGATGATTCCGGTCGCGTCGAATCATTCTGCTCAACTGGCTCAATCCTTCCGGGTCAGAACTAAACCGGCGCGTCTCGTCGAGCACGAGCATGCCGAGTTGGTCGCAGGCGTCCAGGAGTTCCGGCGTGGGAGGGTTGTGTGAGGTGCGATAACCGTTCGATCCCATCTCCTTGAGCTTCTCGATGCGGTAGTACTGGAGGCGGTCCGGCAAGGCGCTGCCCACACCGGCGTGATCCTGGTGGTTGCACGTTCCCTTGATCTTGACGGGCTTGCCGTTCAGATAAAAGCCGTTGTCCGCATCGAAGTGAATAGTGCGAATACCGAATGACGTTTCGTAACGGTCAACCTCGCCTCCGCCCGCTTCGATGGTAGTGACCAATCGGAAGAGGTAGGGGTCCTCAACCGACCAGAGTCTCGGATTGCTGAGCTGCACTCGCTGCTCCGTGGCTTGTTGCGTCCAGCCAGGGATTGAAATTGAAGCAGAACGGTCACTGGCTACCACCTTTCCGGCATGATCCAGAACCGTGGAGGTCACGCGGCACGCCGCATCGCTATCGGCTTCGTTGGCGATTTCCGTGGCCACCCTGACCACCGCGCCACCGTCCTGAAGTTCGGAAGTCACAAAAGTTCCCCACTGTGGCACGTGTACCGGATTCGTTTTCACCAGCCACACGTGCCGGTAGATGCCCGCGCCCTCGTAAAACCACCCTTCGAATGCGGTGGCGTCCACCCGCACAACCAGAATGTTCTTGCCGCCATAGTTGACGAAGTCCGTGATGTCATAGGAGAACGGCGCATAGCCACTCCAGTTCCTTCCGAGAAAATTGCCGTTAAGAGCTGCCGTCGAGTCACGAAAGACGCCGTCGAACTCGATGCTCAGCCTGCGGCCGAGATCGTCTTTGGGAATATCGAAGACCCGCCGATACCACCCGATGCTCGTTGCGGGATAATCTCTTCCGAGCGGCTTGGCGCCGTGGTCGATCAGCCCTTTATCGTTCTGGAACGGTAATTCCACGGCCCAGTCGTGCGGAAGATCAATGACGCGCCAGTTGCGGTCATTGAAGTCTGCCCGGGAGGGCTGGAAAAACTTGCCCGTTTGATACAGCTCCTCGTTCCGTCCATAGCCGAAGTCGCGTGCGGGGTCGTCCGCATGGCCGAGATGAAAGCGCCAGTCAAAGTCAAGGAGCAAACGCTCACGAGGAGAACTCGCCGCGGGCGGGTTCACTGCGCCTGGATTCGTTGTCCCGCTTCCACCTTCCGTCATCGCTCCGCTTCCTTTACCTCCTCGAAGCGGCAATGCTCCAGCTCCCGCTGTGGCGGCAACACTGGATTTCAAAAAATCACGTCTTGTCCACTTGGACATATTTGGCCTCCGCGGGTACACGCCGCACCCCGTCCGTGCTGCGTGATGTTGTTGTAGGTGGACCCCTAAGTCAAGACCAATTCTCGTCGACAATGAGTTAGTGTCGGCGGAGTCCGGTTGTGTCTCATCGTCATTTCCTCCAGCGGAAGATGGGGGTTTGGCTTGCCGGGCGCACCGGCCGCAAGCTGGAGACGATTCTGGCTGGGATCCGGCGATGCGCGAACGATATTCATCGGCTCTCCGGGACTCCGGCCGGCCTGTCCGCGCTTGCCCTGGCGGAGAAAGAAGAAACGATTCTTTCGGCAGGTGACTACTGGAAGCTCCCGGAGAAACGCTTGGTCTTTGCGGACCTCTTTGAGAAAGCCGCTCCCCACCATTCCTCCCGAAACCACCCCATCCGCAATCAGGCTAAAGCCCAACTGTGTGCATACGTCAAGATAAGAACGGGCCGGGAGTACGACGCGGAGGTTTCTGGCCTGATTTCTTCGGTTCTTGACAACCCCAATTACAGCCCGCAGACACACAAAGACCGGCGCACGAAGAACGCCGAACTTATCGAGAGACTGCGGCCGTATGCCGCGAACTTCAGCCTATTTCACAGGTAAGTTTTCGTGACAGAAAATCGGCCTTTTCTGCTTACCGACATCATGCGCCAGCGAAGACTAAAATGTATGAATGCGAGAAAAGGGGAACGAGAACGATTCAACCCTTCAGCTACTCGACGAGCGCCAGACGGCGCGGCTTATCCGTGTGTCGCGCGGATGCCTGCGGCATTGGCGTGCAGTCGGCCAAGGCCCGCCGTGGCTGCGGATCGGCGAGCGGTTGGTCAGATATAACGTGGCCGCGTTGCGCGAGTGGGTTGAAAAGGAGGCAGAGGTGCGACAGTGACCGGGGACGTTTCTCGTTCCGAGCACGCGGTTCTGACCGCCCCGGCGCTGGAGGCGAGGAGACTAAACCTTCGCTGCGATTTTGAAGCCACCCCCGCCGGCGTAGGCCGGGGTGTCAACTTTGTACACTGAGAACGACGGTGGACACCGCCAGAGGCAAAGATAGCCGAGGTCGTTTCGAAGCGCAAGCCCATTTTCGCCCTGCGGATTCCGTTGTTCCCCACAAAAGTTTCTTGCTCGGCGCTCCGGCCTTGTAACGTCGCCGTGGGCAATCACGGATGAACCCTGGACGTGGGCGCAAGTTTTCTGTTCGATGGTTGTCGCATGGCAGATTTGACAAGGAAAACCCGAAAATCCTGCTGTGGTTTCATAGGGGTCGTTGGCCCGCAGGTCATACGCGGGGCGGCTGTGGCCGTCAAGGGCGATCCGAGCCAAATTGAAGATGCGTGGACAACCGGCAAGCGAGCATTCGCAACTGACGCCGGATTGCTTCGACGAAACGGAGTGCGAAGAATACACCCCTTAAAACTAGCGGTTGGGACCGCTGGCCACTCTCCCCTTGGGCTGCTTTCTGTGCCGATGGCGTTCGGGCTAAGTCGCTGGGCAAGATCGGGCAGGCTTGAGACGAATGGCATTCTTCGCCAGACCCGACCCTCCGTGGAGCAGTTAGCAGTCTGTCTTGTAGGCATGCAAGAAAATCCGGCCAAAACTGCGATGTCTGAACTTTCGAGGATTGAAACTCGCTGAGCAGAGAAACGCGGGTTTCAACCCCAAAGGGTCGGGGTTTGCCAGCAACTCGGGAAAATGCGGAAAAACGTGGCGTTTGGCGGCGGGCAGGTTAGGCAGATGAGAGAACAGCCTTCCAGACGGGCGGGTCGTGAATGGCTCGGACTCCGCGAACTCACTGAGTACGCCTCAGTCTCGGAGCGAACCTTGCGAACGTGGATTCATTCAACCGTTGACCCGCTCCCTGCCACGCGCATACACGGAAAGATTCTGGTCAGTCTGCGGGCGTTTGATGTCTGGCTGCGAGAGCACCCTGTGAAGCCATCGAACTCCCTATCGCGCCCTAATTCTCGGCTGGCGCCAGGAGTGTTGAAATGCAATTGATTAATGAGGCGCCCCGCAGCACGCAGGAACTCTTGACAGTTGAGGATCTGGCGACACGATTGCAAGTGCCGCGGAGCTGGGTTTACTCCCACTCCAAGGACCTTGGTGCTTATAGGCTTGGCAAATATCTGCGGTTTTCTTGGGCTCGCGTGCTCGAACGCCTTGAGCACCTCGCCACGGTAAACCACCAGTTGGGTCAGCAACCCAACGCCCCTTCTTAAATGCTTTTCGGAGTGGAGGTTGCGATGTGCCAAGAACAGATGGAGAACAAGATTCAACTTGACAAGCCGTGCGATTCTGTATATACAAATACACAATGTATGGGACGACCGCCCAAACCGGAGCATTTGCGGCGAAGCAAGCTGTTCCCCCTTCGCCTTACGCCCGGCGAGTTTGCCCGCTACGAGCGGGCCGCTCGCAAGCTTGGGGTGACAGTTGCCGAGATGCTTCGCGAAGGCGCCGCCTTGTACATCCAGAAGAGAGGCAAAGACGGGTCTCCGAAAAAGGAGATCAAGAAATGAATCGAAACTCGTATCAGCACGGCTACGTCTCGAACCCAATCCGAACCAAGAACGGTCTGAAGTTCGTGATCCGTTACCGCGAACGGACTTCAGAAGGCAAATGGCGGCATAAGGCCGAAACGCTTTATGGGCTTAGCGGCAAGAAAGCCGCTCAAGCCATATTAGGCCAGCGTATCGGTGAATCCTGTACGCGGAAGGTGCAGACTCCCGACCTGACGCTGGCCCAATTCATCGACGCTTACTGGAGGCCGTACGTGGAGCGCCACAACGTTAAGCCTTCAACCTGGCAAGGGGTACGATTCTCTGCTGCGACGGCACGTTCTCTCAGTACTGGGGGGGCTTAGGCTCACCGACATCGTGCCGTTGCACATCGAACAACTACTTCAGTCCAAGTCGGCACTCTCAGCCAAGACACAACGGAACCTGCTCGGGCTACTTCAGGGCATCTTCGCACTCGCGGTGGACGATGACCTAATCGAAAGTTCGCCGGTCCGGGAAAGGCACAAACCCAGCGTGCTGAAGAAGGAGAAGCTGGCGTGGACGCCTGAACAAGTGCGGGCAATCATCAATGCGGCGCCTGCACAGTATCGGGCGTTGTTCGCTTGTGAAGCACTCACGGGAGCGCGCTTGGGTGAAGTACTTGGTTTGCAGTGGATGCACATCGACCTGGAGGCCCGGAGGCTACAGATTCAGCAAAGCCTTTGGCGCGGCCAACTGGTCTCTACGAAAACGGAGGGTAGCGTTCGAACTCTGCCGTTTGGAGAGGCTCTGGCGGCAACCCTCAGGGAACATTGGCGGGACTCAAGTCACCGCAGTCCCGACGATTTCGTGTTCTGCAAACCCAATGGCGCCACGCTACATCCTGATGTGCTGCGGAAGGACGTGCTCTATCCGATCCTGGATCGACTTGGCATCCCACGTCAGCCGCGCTCGTCGGGATTCCACAGATTCCGGCATTCGGTCGGGAGCTTCATTAACGCACAGACCGGAAACTTAAAACTCGCTCAGAAGTTGCTGGGCCACTCAAACCTCAGCACGACTGCTGATATTTACACCCACCCCTCGGAGGAGTCAGAACGTGAAGCCGTACTTGCTGTGGAACGGGCGATCTACGGCAATCTGTTCTCAACTGTTCTCAATTCTGAGAACAAGAACAGCAGCGGATCAATTCAGTAGGAAAGGTAGCGATGACGGCTCAACCCGTAACTGCAATGAAAAAGGGAGCTTTCGGCTTTAGGCCTCTGCTCCCGTTGGTTGCGGGGGCTGGATTTGAACCAGCGACCTTTGGGTTATGAGCCCAACGAGCTACCAGACTGCTCCACCCCGCAAACACATCATACCGAAAGCCCGGTGATTTGACAATGGAGTTTTCTTGGGGATAACGCTTACGGGAATCACGCTTGCTGTGCGCGGAAGTTTGGCATGTGCTAACATTTTGGTTATTCGGATACGTCGGAATCTACACTGGAGCGTGTTGTGGGAAAGGTAGCTGACCCTGCCCCGAAGAACTTTGCGGTTAACCGTCAGGCGCAGCATCTCTATCATTTACTGGAGAGGTTCGAAAGCGGCGTTGAGCTGAGGGGTACGGAAGTCAAGTCAGTTCGAGAGGGCAAGGTCAATCTGAAGGATAGCTACGCGGTGGTCAAGAACAACGAGGTGTGGTTGATTGATTGCCACATCAGCCCGTACGCGGCCGGCAGCCGTTTTAACCATGACCCGCTTCGTGACCGGCGCCTGCTATTGCACCGCCGGGAAATCGACAAGCTCACGGGGCGCACGCAGGAAAGAGGCTTCACGCTGATCCCCACGCGTGTTTACCTGAAGAACAATATGGTCAAATTCGAGATAGCGCTAGCCAAAGGCAAGAATGTTTACGACCACCGGGAAACTTCTCGACGTCGGACCATCGAAAGAGAAGTCCAACAGGACATCCGCGAACATCGCAGGCGGCACAGGTGAAACGGCAAGTGACGAGTGAGAAAACAGGTGTCAGGGAAACAGTGACGGGTGACAAGTGACGAGTGACGAGCGCAAGAACAGGCTTCAGGCGCCGGGTGTCAGGCGTAAGGTCCAAGGTCTACGTTCTAAGCTGTAAGGTCTCCAAGGTGCGAAGGAACCTGTGCCGTGGGCGCCCCAGCCCCTAGAGCCCGAGTGTAAGCTATCGACTGTCGACTGCTGAAAAGGAGCCAACCTCCTGTGAAAATTGAATTTCGCCACGAGCCGATCGCGCAACTCCCCAGTTCTGCCCTGGTAGTTCTTGCTTTTGAGGGGTCTCCAGCAACCAGCGGCAGTGTCGAACGGCTGCCATCCGAATCTCAGAGCGTCCTGCACGATCTCCAGGCCGCAGGAGAGCTTTCGGGCAAAGCCCACGAATGTACCCTGATTCACCGTCCACCGGGATTGGTTGCAGGGAAGTTATTGGTGGTCGGGGCAGGGAAGAAGGAGAAGTTCAATGGCGTGCAGCGCCGGCGTTTTGCGGGCACGGCGGTGCGCTACCTGCGGAGCCGCGGGGTTCGAGACCTGGCCTGGGTTGCGGATGGGGCGGACTCGGAGCGGGAGTGCATTCAGGGGGTCGTGGAAGGCGCCGTGCTTGCCGATTATGACCCGGATCGGTACAAGACCGAGCGCAGCGGCAAATCTCGTATGGACCAGCTCGACCTGGCACTCTGCGGCCCGCCCGGCGGGGAGGCAGAGGCTGCGCGGGAGCGAGGCCGGATTATTGCCGAAGCCCAGAACTTTACACGTGATCTCGTCAATGAGCCTTCCAACCAAATGACGCCGACCCTCCTCGCCCAGCAAGCGAAGGAGATGGCGAGCCGTTTCGGCCTCGAGTGCCAGGTTCTCGGCCCGGATGAGATTCGCGCTTT
Source organism: uncultured Acidobacteriota bacterium (assembly GCA_963765485.1). GTDB lineage: Bacteria > Acidobacteriota > Terriglobia > UBA7540 > UBA7540 > CAVROP01. The sequence goes on from CAVXWN010000028.1 coordinate 11,978, forward strand.
GAAGATGGGAGCGTTTTGGGCGGTGGCGCAAGGCAGCGAAGAGCCACCACAGCTCATCGTGGTGCGGTACGCACCGACGGACGCGCCCGAGACGCCGGTGATCGGACTGGTGGGTAAAGGGATCACATTTGACACGGGAGGCATCTCCATCAAGCCCAGCGAGAGCATGCACGAGATGAAAACCGACATGGCCGGCGGGGCCACGATGCTCGGCGTTATGCAGGCGATAGCGCAACTGAAGCCCAAGATCCGCGTCACGGCTGTGGTCCCTGCGACGGAGAACATGCCCAGTGGCAAAGCCTACAAACCAGGCGACGTCATCACCTCAATGTCCGGCAAGACCGTCGAAATTCTGAATACCGATGCAGAAGGACGCTTGGTTCTCGCCGACGCACTCACCTATGCAAAGCAGATCGGCTGCGCCGTGCTGATTGATGCTGCCACCCTTACCGGCGCCGTCACCATCGCTTTGGGGAATACCACCACCGGGGTTTTCGGTTGGAACAAAGAATGGGTCGAGCGCGTGCTGGCAGCGGCAGCCAAGGCTGGGGAGAAAATGTGGGCGCTTCCGGTGGATGATGATTACCGCGATCTCTACAAGAGCTCGATCGCGGATCTGGCGAACACCGGCGGAAGGTACGGCGGCGCGATTACGGGCGCCATGTTCGTGGGCGAGTTTGCCGGCGACACACCGTGGGTACATTTGGACATTGCGGGAACGCGATGGTCGAATGAGGAGAAGCCTTTCATGGCAAAAGGGCCAACCGGTCACGGCGTTCGAACACTGGTTCAGTTGCTGACAGACACTTCAACCTAAATCCAAGGTCCGTGGTCCGTCGCCGCGCTCCCATGAGAACTCGACTTTCACTCCTTCTACGATCCTAAGGAGTCCGCCCCATCCCTAATTGAGAATCATCCTCACGTATAGCGTACAGGGAGGCATTGTAGGGTAAATTAACCCGAATTAGCTAATTGGGATGCACTGTTGCGTTTCAATCCGTTAGATCGAAATCGATTCGACCAAACCTGGCTGGGAACGGAACCGTACGCCTGACAATTGCTTCATTCTGGGTTTTCAGCATTTCCCAACTAACCCCTCACCTGTCCCGCTCCGGCTGGTGAAAGCGCCGGCAACGGGCCACCCTCTCCCCTGGGAGAGGGTGCCCGACGGAGGAGAACAAAGGCTGCGGTACTGGCCGGAAAGCCGGAAGCTTTCCGCAAATCAGGGCGGCAAAGCCGCGCTGAGCACACGATTGGGTTTCCAATTTGCACAACCCAAGCCATAGACCGCCGCTACAAAAGCAAACTGTGACGTCACTGCTCTTTGAATGCGCTTGACTCCCCTTTCCCGCGGGAATTAGCATGAAAGGTTGGCTTTTTCTCGAAATTCGTCACTGTAGGTCCCTGGGCCAATGATCGACCGGATTACGATACGCGGCGCGCGGCAGCACAACCTTAAGAACATCGACGTGGAGATTCCGCGCCACACCCTGACTGTGGTCACGGGGTTGAGTGGCTCCGGGAAGTCCAGTTTGGCTTTCGACGTGATTTACGCCGAGGGCCAGCGGCGTTATGTTCAGACCCTCTCGGCCTACGCCCGGCAATTCCTCGACCAGTTGGAGCGGCCGGACGTTGACACGGTGGAGGGCTTGAGCCCCGCCATCTCCATCGAGCAAAAAACCACCAGCCGCAGCCCTCGCTCGACGGTTGGCACGATCACAGAAATCTACGACTATCTCCGGCTGCTTTATGCTTCCATCGGCGTGCCGCATTGCCCCCGATGCGGCCGCCTTATCTCCCGCCAGACCACGGAACAGATCGTTTCCTCCATCATGGCGCGGAGCCAGCAGGGCCCCGCAGCAAACGGAGAGGGACAGCGCATCATGATTCTGGCGCCCGTGGTGCGTGGGCGGAAAGGGGAGTTCCGCAAACTCTTCGAGCAACTGTCGCAGGAAGGGTTCGTCCGCGCCCGGGTGGACAAGCAGTTGCGGCAGCTCGATGAGGAGATTCGCCTCGACCGGCGACGCAACCACACCATCGAGGTTGTTGTAGACCGCCTGCTTCTCAAGTCCGGAATCGAAAGCCGCCTCGCGCAATCGATCGAGGCGGCCATGAAGCTGGCCAAAGGCATTGTCCAGGTGGCCGTCGTCGATGGCGAAGAGCAACTCTATTCCGAGGAGTGGGCCTGCGTCGATTGCGGGACCAGCATCCCCGCTCTTGAGCCTCGTTCGTTTTCGTTCAACAGCGTGTATGGCGCATGCCCCGCTTGCCGCGGACTGGGCAGCCAGTACACTTTCGATCCCGCCAAGGTGATCGTCGATTGGTCCCGGCCGCTGCTGGAAGGGGGGCTGGGGCCGGGCGGCGGCTCGTCGGTTATACAGCGCGGCCTGATGCGCGCGACCGAACACCATGGTTTCGATTTGAAGACCCCTTTCGAGCGCCTTCCCCTGAAGATCCAAAACCTGGTCCTCTTCGGTCGCAACCCCAAGCAACCCAAAGCCCCATCGGTATTTCCCGGCGTGCTGCCGTTGCTCGAGCGCTGGTACGGTGAAACTACGTCGGAGAACTACCGCGAGTGGTTTGGGCAGTACATGTCTGCGGTTCCTTGCCCCGAATGCCACGGCAAACGCCTGAGGCCGGAAAGCCTGGCGGTGACCGTGGTTGACCTCTCGATTGCCGACCTCACGGCGCTCCCTGTGAGCCGAGTGCAAAGAGTTTTGAAGGACCTTCGCATGACGCCTCGCCAGGCGTTCATAGCGCAGCGCATCCTGAACGAGATCTTCGAGCGCCTGGAATTTCTGAACGCCGTCGGGTTGGGCTATTTGAGCCTTGACCGGTCAGCCGCCACGCTCTCCAGCGGCGAGAGCCAGCGCATACGCCTGGCAACGCAAATCGGATCGAAATTGCGGGGCGTGCTCTATGTCCTCGACGAGCCCAGCATCGGCCTGCATCCTCGCGACAACCAGCGACTGCTCCAGACCCTGGAACGATTGCGTGACCTGAAAAATACCGTGCTGGTGGTCGAGCACGACGAGGAAACAATACGCCGGGCCGATTACGTGGTGGATCTGGGGCCAGGGGCCGGCAAGCAAGGTGGTTTTCTGGTGGCCGCCGGGCCGCCCAGCCAGATCGCGACGACGGAGGATTCCCTTACCGGGCAGTATCTTTCGGGCAAGCTGAGGATCCCCGTTCCTGCCAAACGCCGCTCGCCCAACGCCGAGTTTCTTTCGGTCCTCGGCGCGCGGGCCAACAACCTAAAGAATATCGACGTGCAGTTTCCCTTAGGCTTGCTCACTGTGGTGACGGGCGTCTCGGGCTCAGGCAAGTCAACCCTGGTGAACGACATCCTCTATCACGCCATCGCCAAGAAGCTCTACAGGGCTGTCGCGGACCCGGGCGCGCACAAGGCGATTCTGGGATTGGAACATCTGGATAAAGTCATCGTGATTGACCAGTCGCCGATCGGGCGCACGCCGCGCTCCAACCCCGCCACTTATACCGGCGTGTTTACGCCGATCCGGGAACTCTTTGCGATGCTGCCGGAATCTCGCGAGCGAGGCTATCGCGCCGGCCGGTTCAGCTTCAACGTCAAAGGCGGCCGCTGCGAGGCCTGCCAGGGTGAAGGACTGCGCCGCATTGAGATGAATTTCCTGCCGGATGTCTTTGTGACCTGCGAGGTTTGCCGTGGCCGTCGTTACAACTCCGAAACGCTGGCGGTGAAATACAAGGGATATTCCATCGCCGACTTGCTTGCCACGACCGTTCGCGACGCCCTGCCCATTCTTGAAAACATTCCTCAAATCAAGCAGCGGCTCCAAACCTTGCTGGACGTCGGTCTGGGTTATGTCCATCTGGGCCAGCCCGCCACTACGCTTTCAGGCGGCGAGGCCCAACGCATCAAATTAGGTCGCGAGTTGAGCCGCCGCCAGACCGGTCGGACCCTCTACATTCTTGACGAACCCACCACCGGCTTGCATTTCGACGATGTGAAACAACTCCTCGAAGTGCTCCATCGCTTGGCGGACATTGGCAACACCGTCATCATCATCGAGCATCACCTCGACGTTGTGAAACAAGCGGATTGGGTCATCGATTTGGGACCCGAGGGTGGTGACGAGGGAGGTCGAATCGTCGCGCAGGGCACACCGGAAGAAGTGGCGCGCACGAAGAAATCCTTTACCGGGCAGGCGCTGGCGGCGGTGCTTAATAATGGTCGTTAAACAGTATCTTTGCGCCCTTGCGTACTTTGCGCCTTTTCGTGAAACCGTCCGTCTGTTTGCCGTCTTGCCTACTCCGCCAGCCCGTTCACCACCCGTGCGATGCCATCCTTAATTAAGTCGACATCAAAATTGATCAGAAGCCCAAGTCGCTTGTCAGCAAGGCGCAGGTAGGTCAGCAACTGCTTCCTGTGCACGGGCGCGATGGCTTCAACGGATTTGATCTCCACGATGACCTTATTCTCGACGATCAGGTCAACTCGGAAGCCAGCTTCTAAGTGGACGTTCTCCCACACCACAGGAAGCGCTTGCTGCCTTTCCGTGTGCAGCCCACGGCGCGTCAACTCTTGCGCCATAACGGCCTCGTAGACGGATTCAAGCAGTCCTGGGCCAAGCGTTGTGTGAATTCTGAAGGCTGCGTCAACAATCTGTTTGGCGATCTCGTTCTCAGTCACGGGAAGCATTCTCGCGCAAATGCCGCAAAACCACAAACCAAGGCTTCACGCAAAGGCGCAAAGAACGCAAAGGGCGCAAAGAATGCTGACTGGTATTGAGGTGCGATTCGTTCTGGGGAACTCAATCCACCTCTGAAAGAACTCTTTGTTCTGTTTGACACCTACCAGTGGTCAGTCTTATGCTTCCGTGATGGTTCCGTTATGAATGGCTGAGAGCTAGACATGGCAACGCTGACCATCAAGAATATCCCCGACAAGCTCCGCAGACGGCTCAAGGAAAGTGCTGCGCAGCACCGCCGCAGTATCAACGGGGAGGCCATTTTCTGCCTCGAAAAGGTGCTGGTCGGCGATCGAATGGACCCGCATGAATTTCTGGCGCGCGCGCTCTCTCTGCGCGAACGAATGCCCCGCGTGTTTCTCACCGAGAAGGAGCTTCGGGCCGCCAGGCGCGCTTCCGGCGCTTCAGTGTGATGGTGCAGGCCCCCCCATGGAGCTAGTGAGCAACTCGCAGACGTGCGGAGGAAGTAAGCCTTGCCAGACGAAACTCAGCAACAGACACCTCCTCAGGATATGCCGACACCCCTGGACAGCACATTCGCAGAGACCGGGGAACCACCGCCCAGGGTCTGGACGCTGCGTGATCTTCTTCTCTTCATCGCCTTTGTGCCCGCTGGATTGTTTACCGCCAATATCCTCGTCCTCCTGGGGTACAGACTCCTTCAGCCAATCACCGACTGGCGTTTGGCGAGACAGCAACTCTCCATAGATCCCTTCTTCCTGCTGGCACTGCAGATGGTCTTCTACGGGTTGATGCTCGCGTTCATTTTTTTCCTCGTGACCGTGGACCACCGGCAGCCATTCTGGCCCACCCTCCGCTGGCGACGGATCACAGTGCGGCAGGCGCTCGGTTGCCTTGGCGGCGGAGCCCTCCTGACCGTTGCCATTGCTTTACTTCCAGCGGTTCTACCGGACACGAACCGCTTCCCCCTCGAAAACCTCTTCAGCTCACGAGCTGCCGCTTACGCCCTGGGAACATTCGCCATTCTGGTCGCCCCTTTTATGGAGGAACTGATTTTTCGCGGAATCCTCTTTGGGATTTTCGAATCGCGGGTGGGCCTCCGCTTCGCCATTCTGATTACTGCCATTCTGTTCGGGGGATTGCACGTTCCTGAGTACTGGGGCGCCTGGAACCACACGTTTCTGATTTTCATTGTTGGACTGGTGTTTTCCCTGGCGCGCGGCATGAGCGGTTCCCTGACTCCCAGCGTCTTTCTGCACATGGGCTACAACGCCAGCATGATGATCGCCCTGTTTATATCCACTGAGCACTTCCGCCGCTTGACCGCCTTGCTTAGCCCATGACGAGTCGATGTGCTCTCTAGAAAGCGATTATGATTGCCCTCGGCGTTTGATGTCGATCTGAAGTCGTTTTATTTTTTGGTTGAGGGTGGAAAGGGGGACCTTGAAGCGCTCGGCGGCATCGGTCTGGCTCCAGTTGGTACGAGCCAGCATATCGAGAATGACCCTGCGCTCGCAAGCTTCCAGAATTTCAAAAAGCGACCGTCCTGCGAAATCCTGGGAGGCGAAGTCATGGGTTCCCTGCGACCCGTCTTGGGAGAGCTGTTCAGGCAAGAGATCCGACCCCAGCGTGGGCCCGGACGCAAGGACCACGGCTCGCTCCACGGCGTTTTCCAGTTCACGCACATTACCCGGCCAGTTGTAGTCCATGAGGGCTTTCATCGCCTCCGCTGAAAACTGGAGGCCGGAGCGGCGATTTTCTTCGCCAAACTTCTTCAAAAAGTGCTCCACGAGGTGAGGAATGTCCTCCTTGCGCTCCCGCAAGGGGGGAAGACAAAGGCTAATGACGTTCAAACGGTAGAAGAGGTCTTCCCTGAAGCGCCCTTCGAGGACTAGCTTTCGCAAATCTGCATTGGTGGCGGCGAGGATGCGCACGTCCACTTTGATGGTTTCCGTTCCGCCCAAGCGCATGAACTCGCGCTCCTGGATCACTCGAAGTAGTTTTGCCTGGGTCTCAACCCCCACCGTGCCGATTTCATCAAAGAAGATGGTCCCCTGATCGGCCAGTTCGAACAACCCGCGTTTGGTTGCGATGGCGGAAGTAAAAGCGCCCTTGACATGCCCGAACAATGTACTCTCCAAGAGATCCACGGGCATTGAGCCGGTGTTGACAGGAACAAAAGCCCTGTCCGCGCGCGGGCTCATGACATGGATGGTCTTGGCGACAAGCTCTTTACCGGTTCCGCTCTCGCCGGTAATCAGGACTGTGGCGCGGCTGACGGCTACTTGGGTGATGAGGTCCATCACCTTCTGCATCTTGTCGCTCCTGCCTACGATGTTGGGGAGAGCGTACCGTTTAAGCGCGCGGCGAAGTTGGAGGTTCTCAGCCTGAAGGCGCGATTTGTCAATGAGGTTCCGGATTTCGAGCAGCAGCTTGTCGTTATCCCAAGGCTTGGTGACGTAACTCTCCGCACCCTTTTTTGAGGCCTGAAATGCCGTCTGACTGGAGTCGTACGCGGTAATCATGATAACCACGACTTCCGGAGAGTCGTGTTTTATGGATGTCAGTAGATCCAGGCCGTTACTGTCAGGAAGGTTAATATCCAGAAGAACCAGGTCGAACACTCCGTCATCGATTCTCTTTAGACCCTCTTCGCCGGTGGAGGCGGAATCCGCTTGATAACCCTCGATCCGGAGCAATTGCTCCAGGCTTTCCCGGATTTCCTGCTCATCGTCGATAATGAGAACGGAGCCTTTAGCCGACATTTACTGCTTTCCTCGCAACAGGTAACTCCACACGGAAAGAGGTGCCGCGTCCCACTGCACTTTGAACCTCGATCTTTCCCATATGCTCACGAATGATCCCGTAGCTAACCGCGAGACCCAAACCCGTCCCCCGGCTCGTCGACTTTGTGGTGAAGAAGGGATCGAAAATTTTGCTGAGATGTTCAGGGGAAATACCCACTCCGTTATCGGAAACTTCGACTCGAACGGAGGAGTTTTCGCATTCTGTTGTAATTCTCAGTTCCCCGCCGCGGGGCATGGCGTCGCGCGCGTTGATGATGAGGTTCATGAAAACCTGCTGGAGTTTTCCGGGGTTTGCGTAAACCAGGGGTAGTGAGGCGCATAACTGCGCCGTCACGGAAATCTTGGAAGCTCGCAGCATCGGTTCAACGAGCGACACAGTCTCGCGAACCAGCTTGTTCAAATCGAGATCGGAATACTCGCTGCCGCTGACCCGTGAGAACTTGAGAAGGTTGTTAGCTATTTCGGAGGCGCGAAACGCCTGCTTAATAATTTTGTCGAGGATCCGGGAGTTGGGATCGTCCAACGGCAACTGCCTCGCCAACATCTGGGCCTGCGAAGCGATGACCGCCAACGGCGTGTTTACTTCGTGAGCGACGCCCGCCGCCAGCAAGCCAATCGAGGAGAGCTTCTCTGCCTGACTCAACTGGTCCTCGAGGTTCACGCGTTCGGTCAGGTCGTTGAAAATCAGCAGCCTTCCCAGCACGTGACCATCTTTGCCCACCAGTGGGACGGCCGAAAGGTTGACGATCAGAATCTGGCCTCCCGGGGTCTGTAAGCGAAACTTGTACAGATTCAGGACGCTCTGCGCATCAGAAGCTCGAGGCAATTCCGCCAACAATTCGGGCGGGAAGATGGCATGCAGCGATTTTCCAACGGCATCATCTCGCCGCAAGCCATAAAGCCTCTCCATCGCGGAATTCCACGTTCCCACTTTCCCTTCCAGGTCACAGGCGAGAACGCCGACGTTGATCGATTCGATGATGTTTTCGCTGAAGTCTGTAAGAGCTTGGTATTCGAGTGCTTTCTTCTCGAGCGATTCGTAAAGCTGGGCATTCTCAAGCGCCACGGAGACATAGCCCGTGAGGGTCTGCAATAGGTCAATATCCTCGCTCGAAAGAAAGTCCCCTTGGCGCGTTTTCCCTAAGCCAAGGTAACCCAAGGTGCGATCTTTCACCTTAAAGGGTAAGTAGTAGTGCAGGTCCAACTCCTCAATCGTCTTTTGCGCCGAGGGCGTGAAGCCGAAGGGGTGCCGAACACTCTCAAAAAACAGGTACTCCTTGTCCTGCGGGCTGCGAGACGGGTCAAGGAAACTGGAATCGAGTGTCTTGGAGTAGCTAATACCGCGTGACTTGACCAAGCGGAAAAGGCCCGACTCCGTCGCCCAGAAAACCGCCAGCCGATCGACGCCAAGGGTTTCGGCCAGCCTCGCAGTCACCTGTTCGAGGAGACGATCGACGTGCAACTCAGAGCTAAGCTCTCGCGCAAACCCTAGAAGAGTACGCCGGTAGTCATACCGCTCGCGATTAAAGAACCTGTCGAGCCGCACCTGGATCCAGTTCACCATGGGTTGGAAAAACAAGGCGGCGACGATGACGGCCAAGACCCACCCGCCACGACTGATCGGGATGGTGGACCGGAAGAAATCCGCAAATAAGCTAATCACGCTGAAATACAGTGCCACGATAGTAGCCGTGGCCAATGTGTAAGCTATGCCCCTGCGGAAAATGACATCCACATCCATCAGGCGGTAACGAACGATGGCATAACCAAAAGTGACAGGCAGGAAGACAAGTGAAAGAGCAGAAAGGTTCATCCACGAGTTGGGAATAAACCCGAGGAAATACGGAATCGCATACAAAGCCGCAAACGGCACGATAGCCAGCCAAGTCCCACGTGTCACCCATTTTAACTGCTGCTTCAGCAGAGGCACTCGCGTCTGCGAGTACGCGTGTTGGAGCACCACCGCTGCGATCAGGAAATAGACGGCGAGGTAAACGAACTCTACGCGGTCGAGGAGCCAGCGAACCTGGAGCAATGGCAGGGGGAGAACCATGATCTCCGCGGCTACTAGGACGTGAACAGCAGCTATGATTGCCGCGGGTAGATACAGGGAGGGAACTACATAACGCCGGCCACGCAGAAACGTCTGTTGCTCGGGAAAACCAAGGCAGAAGTGCAAGAAAAGCGCCGGCTGAAGGACCAAGGCCGCAACACTAAGCCAATACACTGTCCAATCGAATAGGTTCAGCTTACCAGTGTAAGAGAATGTATAGAGGACTAAGGACGCCAAGCAAAAAACGTAGAAGTGTAGCGACTTCGGCGCTCTCCAGCGTCGAAATAGGACATAAGTCCCGATAGCCAGGTAGATCAGGCCCACCAAGCTGAGGTAATAACGGACTGTCGTGGCAGCCTTTTGTGAAACGAGTACCAGCGAAGTTTGGAACGTTTGACCTTCCCGCACCAGCGTATAGCTGACCTGCGACCATGTTCCAGCACGGAAGATCTCGCGACCGGCGTCTGCCGCCACGTGAATCGGTTTCCCGCCGATTGACTCTAAAACATCGCCATCCCGAATCCCTGCCAAGTCGCCGGGACCATCGGGGATGACGATCCAGGCTCTCACTCGCCCCTGAGAGTCAACCCAGGATATGCCATCCTCAGGCATCCGATAGCGCAGTCGCTGTTGGAGATTGATGACGGCGAAAACAACAATCGTGACGCTAAGGATAGCCAGCGAAACGGATGTCAACCGATAAGTTGGAGCTTCTGCCATCTGAACGCAAACACCTGCACGCTTCGCTTTGGCTACCTAAGCCATCTCTGAGCAAGTCACATTCCAATCAGTTAGCTTCCAGACGATCAACAACGGCTCTTATTTTTCAGATACATAGAACGTCAATAAGAGAGAGCAAACCGCTACTACCAAATTTGGGATATGGCCTCCGCTTTTCCATAGTGCTTCTCCAGTCCTTGGTATAATACGAGTCCTGAAATATCAAGGACTCCCGAGGACCGGCATGACAATGTCGGCTTGAAGGAATAAACCCCAATTTTCAGCCAGAAATTAGAACTCTACAGAAAAGCCACCGCGGACAGACTTATAAGCTGAACTCAAAAACAGAGTTGTCTCGCGGGATTGGTTCAGGGGGCAGTAGCCTTGCGCAAACAAATTCTGGAAATCTGCGATGGCTTCGACGTGCGCAGGAAGGAAGGCAAGAGCTGGAAGGGGTTGGCGGATCTGGACGTCAAAAAATGGCTGGAGCTGCGATTCGGCTGCGCCGTAAGGATCCGCCGCGGTTACACGGCCACGCTGAACCCATTCGTATGAGGTAGTCAACTCGGTCCGGGTGACGGGGATCTTGGCTGAAACGCCTCCGCCCAACGAGGCGCTACGAACGGGCTTGAGCACGCCTTGTGATTCGCCCTCCGGAGCTTGGCGCGGTACGGACAAGGAATCGCCCACGCTGTATGCCACCAGGGCTTGCAGGTGATTCCCGACCCGTTGCGAATAGGCCAGCCTATATCCGGAGGAGTGGTAGTCACCCATATTCACAAAAATCCCGTCCACCGCAGGGTTCACCATGTAATTGCTGGCAACCCGGCTTTCTGCTGCTGGACGGCCCGATCCCCAAACGGCTGCGTTCTTGACGCCGTCGCTGTACACCGCGAACTCGATTCGCGCCGAACGATTCAGCCGGCGGTCCAATGAGATCTCCGAATGATCAATTTGCTCAAGCTGAGGCCGATAGTCTCGTAGTGTTACTCGCGGGAAAGAATTGAGCAGACCGACACGTTCCAGCAGATTTCCGGAACTTTCGGACGGTCCCGCTCCGATCTGCAAGGCAACGTCAGTAGAATCCGAAACGTGGTACGCCAGCCTCATCCGCGGCTGAACGGTCATCACCTCATGAAACGCATTCAAATAGTTAAGATCCATGCCTGCGGTCAACGTGAGGCCGGGATAAAGGTAGAGGGTTCGAAGATAACTTGCCGTTAATCCCTGTGCGTAGTTATCGGAATGCTGACCGCCGCTGAGATGGGCGACGCCATAACCCAATTCGTGCACGACCAGAGAGACTCCTCTGGGCTGCCGTTAACCAAGCCCTTCCGATACTCCGTCCCCGTTGAAGAAGTCAGAGTTCCGTTAGCGGCGAGTGAAGCCGCGACCAGAAGCTCGGAGTCCTGGGACAGCGGGTGGAGGTAAGCCACCACACTCCCCACGCCCGGATCGCCGGCCAGTGGATCCTGGCCAGAAGCACCCGGCGCCATACCAACCAGAAGCTGGCTGGCACGCAGAGGAGGCTGCGCTGCATCGCGATCAGTCTGTGCACGATCCTGCACGTATCGGAGGAGGGGCCGAGTGGCTGCCGAAGTCCTCAGAACCCACTTCCAATCCTCACCCAACGAGGACTCGTCCCTGGCGGGAAGTTGGAAACGTAGGGGGGAGAAGATATCTGCTAAGGCAAATCTCAGCGTGGACGTCTGCCCCGCTTGCACCTTAATCCCGTTCCGATGGGCGGGTAGCCGCGTGGGGGAAATAATCTGAAGCGAGTACCACCCGGGAATGAGGTCGCCCACAGCGAACTTGCCTTTGGCGTCGGTGACGACACGTTCCACTTGGCTCTCTGCGCCGGCAGCGGGAGCCGACTTCGGACCAATAATCAAGACCGTGGCGCCCATCAGAGGATTGCCATGATCATCGGAGACTGTGCCGGACAGACGCCCAAATTCCGAGCCGAGAGTCCGCACCGGACTGAGCCAAAGGAGGACCAGACTCGCCGCCAGGAGGATGGCCGAAAGCCGAATTCCGGAATTTGGCGCTTTCATGCGAATCGTCTTGCTCTCTCCCCGCCGCGTAACAACTAGCCGTCAAAAACCAGCCGCGCTTACTTTAACTCAAAAGTGGTCGAAGGTGAAACGGTTTGTTTTTTGATGTTGTCCGTGACCTTTATCTGCACCGTATACTTGCCAGGTTGCAGCACGCTGAGCGGCATTGTCTTTTCCATAGTGAACTGCTGCGAGGCCTCCTTCAGTTTCGTTGCATCCTCTGCTTGCGCGAGAAGGGGCTTCCCGTCCTTCAGCAGTTCGTATACTACATCCAACGATGGCTTGTGCGTCTTGCCGTCCAAACCCAGGTTGTAAACCTGCATGTAGATGCCGAGCTTCTGGTCGCGCGTAAAAGTCTGGTTAACGCTTGGGCGAACCTTCATCCCGCCGATTACGAACATACCCGTACCGAGTTGATTGGTGGGCAGAGGCTGAATGAGGTCCGCGAGAATCAATGAACTGTTCGACAGTTTATCTTCTTCATACCGCGGGACCACGAGGCCCATTTCCATCGACCCCATATGGCCGTTGAGGTCGTCTTTCAACACCAGGCTCAGCTTGTAGCGACCCGGACGCAGCGGGACACCTTCTTGATATACCGCCTTATGCTCCACAAAATGCTGGAATTCACGCTCCGGAACGTCCAAAACCAAGCTCTTTTCAAACGTATTAACGTTCCTACCACCCACGCTGGTCAGTTGACCATAGATATCCATGACGCCATGCATCACCCCACCCTTATTCTGAAATTGCAGATCACGGTAAGCTACTTGAATTGTAACTGGAGTGAGCACGGTCTCTTCTGTCACGCGGATGAAGTCTGTACGAACGTCGAACGGCAGAACTGTCGCAGAAATCTTAGATGTAACGACAGCTTTCAGATCCTTGAACTTAGTTCGGGGGGCTGGAAGATCTTTGCAAAATTATCCAGGCGGGTGAACTCATTCATGCTCTCGAATGTTCCGCCGGCCATGGGTTGGCCAATCGTCATGCCGTCGGTCCGGTTGAAGCGGTCCCTCTTGTCCCCCCCGTTCATCTGTTCCCAGTCAGTCAATCCGGCGCCCGGGATTTTGGCCAAAGCATCCTTTTCGCCCGGATCCATGGTGAGGTGATACTCGCCGGTCATCGTCGGATCGACAAATTCCAATTCCACATTATTCCCGATGCCCTCGACATAGCGGTATCGCCAGGTTTCGAAGGGGTAGGTAGTAGTTTCGCCCCCACCTTCCTCCATAGGTCGAGTGTATTCGCCACCGGTCGGGTGAGCATCGACCTCGTCGGGCGGGCCGTGAATGATATAGATACGCCCGCGGTCAGTCTTCCAGCCAGGGACACCCGAGGCATAATGCTCGTTTGCGTAGGCGATGCGCCTATAATATTCCTCCTTGAATTCGTTCTCTGGGCTTCCTGGATTTGGGTTGCGCCGCTCCCAGAACTGCTCGATGAATTGTTCCCTCTCATCGTCTGTGCTCAGTTTCTTGAATGCCGCTCTTTCCTCATCCGTGATAATGTAAGGAACTTCTTCATTGAGCCATTTCTTATAGGGGCTCTCCATTTCTTTCTGGATTTCCTTCTGGCGGCGCCTTTCCGCTTTGCTTTGCTTTTCGCTCTCTTGAGGTAGGGCCTTTGCCGCTGGAAGAACAAGTCCCAATGCCGTGAATCCTACCAACAGCGCGCAAAGACATACCTTCCCCGCGCGCCGACCGATGGATTCAACCTGAGTAAACACCGACATCTCTTCTCTCCCCACGTTATGAGTCCAGATTGTATTTTTTAAGGAGTGAAAAGTCAAGGCGATCCTCCCCCTGACGGAATGATCTCGCACGCTTTTGCCCGACAGAAGTTTGATGCTGCTTGAGCATGAATGGCAGCCTGAACAGCGAAAGGTGAGCAAATCAAAATAATTTGACTGTCGAGCCGCCCCTCGGGGCGGCCTCCAAGGGAGCGACGGCTGCCTTTTCCTCACGCGGAGAGGGCCGGAGGGCGAACGCGGCCCGAAAATTCTCAGCACACATTGAGAATCTCCAGGGCCACCTGGTCGAGCAAGCCGCAGCCCTACACGCCGGGTTAGGGCCCCACCGACTGCTGAATTGAGCTTTTCCGAGGCGTCCGGCGGAGTTAAAATAAAAGGGACAAGGCGATGAAGGGCAATTTCGAGGCCGCCCAGTCTCCTTCCTTGCCTTCTGGTGCGGCATACGAGAGGGAACTGCGCGAGCCTTGCCGTAAATACGTTGAGGTTGGCGCGTCCTAATTAGGTAATCTTTTAGGAAACTTTTCGGGCCTGAGAGGCGTAATATCGTTGAAAGCCTGTTCGTTGACGACGACGGAGCTTGTCTAAACGAAGCGGGGACCTCTCGCCGGCGCCCGGAACGACCAGGGGCAGTACCGCTTGCAAGATCATCGAAGCAGAGGTCAGCACATATAATCGAAGCAAAGGATGAATCAACCGTGGCCCAAGTAACCGAACTGGAACTCGGAAAAGTCACTTATTCGGAAGCTGAAAATCAACCGGGACGGACTCCGTCCCAGCCCCATGCCAGGGGTGGGATGAAACCACGGACGAAGATTGTCCTCATGATTGTGGGAGCTGTGGCCCTGGTCGGGCTTGTGGCAGGCGGGATCATTTGGAGCAAGGGCGGCGTCGTAACGGTTCAGACCACCAAGGTGGCTCGGCAGGATTTGTCGGCCATCGTGACGGCCTCGGGAGAGATTAAACCGCCCACTGCGGACCTCGCCAATGTGAATGCGAGCTCGATGGGCAAGATAACCGAGATTTACATCAAGGAAGGCGACACGGTGAAGAAAGGGCAACTCCTCCTGAAGACCGAGGCGATCACGGCGGATGCCCAAGTCGAGGCACAAAAGGCAGCCGTGGCCAGCGCCAAGGCGGACGTGGAGCAACTTGCGGCGGCAGTGCAGGCGCAGCAGGCAGCGCTGAACAGCGCGCAGGCCAACGTGCAAACCGCCCAGGCGAACCTTGTCCGCGCCCAGGAGGAGTTCAAACGCGGGCAGGATTTGCTGAGCGATAGGCTTATCGCTCAAAATGAATACGATACGCGTCTGAACAACATCAAGGTGGCACAGTCCACTTTGGAAGCGGACCAGGCGGCGGTGGTCCAAGCCAAAGCCCAACTTCAGGTGGCCAAGTTCAATCTTGACAGCTCCCGCGCCAAGCAGGCAATGCAGGAGGCTACCCTGATTAGCACCGAGGATGCCCGCAGCAAGACCATTTACACGTCTCCCCTCGATGGCATCGTAACCTCCCTACCTGTCCACGTGGGCGAGAACGTGGTGCCGGGAGTTCAAAACACCGTGGGAAGCTTGCTCTATCAGATTTCCGATCTGGCGGTGATTACGGCGGAAGTGAAGGTGGATGAGACGGACATCGTCAACGTAAAACTGGGGCAGCCGGCGGAGGTGACGATAGACGCGGTGCCCAACAAGACATTCAAGGGCAAAGTCACCGAGATTGGCCAGAGTGCTGTTGGCCGCACTTCCGGCGCTACCGCAGGAACGAACACCACGAGTACGACGGAAGAAGCCAAGGACTTCAAGGTGGTTGTGACTTTGGATAACCCCCCGCCAGGGATGCGGCCGGGGCTTTCCACAACCGCCAAGATTACTACCGCAACCCGCCAGAACGCTGTGACTATCCCCATCCAGGCACTCACTGTCCGGACGCGGCGCCAATTGGAGGAAGAAGAGCAGAGCGCCAAGGGCGGGAAAGGCAAGGTGCAGGCCGCCACATCGCAGTCCGCTGCTTCCGCCAAAGATAAAGATAAAGGGAAAGAAGAAGTGCAGGGAGCCTTCTTGCTTAAGGGCGGTCGGGCGGCCTTTGCCCCCATCGAATCCGGCATTATGGGCCAATCCGATGTGGAAGTGCTCAAAGGCGTTCAACCCAATGACGAGATCGTTTCCGGTCCTTTCAGCGTGCTTCGCACGCTTAAGAACCACACCAAGGTGAAGGTGGACAATAGCGCCCTCAAGCCGGGTGGATCGACCTCTTAGGCGGGTGTGAAGAGCTTCTGCGACCACTGTCATGCTGGGCGGGGGGGAGGCGAGTGGAAAGGAATTACGCATAGCGATGGGAACACAAGTGGCGTCATTTTCGACTCAGGAAACAATGGCTCCGCCGGCGGGAGTCATGATCCGGACGGAAAACCTCTGGAAAACTTATGACATGGGCGAAGCCATCGCGGTGCACGCGCTCAGTGGAGTGACGTTCGAAATCGATCGGGGAGAGTATGTCGCGATCATGGGCCCCTCCGGCTCCGGCAAGTCTACCCTGATGAACTTAATCGGCTGTCTGGATACCCCCACCAGCGGGAAGTACTGGTTGAACAGCCGGCTGGTCAGCGAACTTTCCGACGACGAACTGGCTTACATCCGCAACAAAGAAATCGGGTTCGTCTTTCAGACTTTCAACCTTCTCTCCCGCGCGAGTGCCTTGCACAACGTGGAGCTGCCTCTAATTTACAGCGGGATTCCGGCAAGAGAGCGCCTGGAAAGGGCTGAGGAGGCCCTCCGCAAGGTCGACTTGGTCGAACGCATGCACCACAAGCCGAACGAGCTGTCGGGAGGACAGCGCCAGCGCGTAGCCATCGCCCGCGCCTTGGTGAACAACCCTTCCATCATCCTGGCGGACGAACCCACAGGAAATCTGGATTCGACGACCGGCGAGGAAATCATGGGCGTGTTCGAGCGGCTCTACGAGAGCGGAAACACGATCGTCCTAGTGACTCACGAACACGACATCGCAGCGCACGCTCATCGTATCATGCATGTCCGTGACGGAAAGATCGAACGCGACGAAACCGTCAGGTAAATGGCGCCTTCGTGCAACCGACTTTGTAGCCGCGAGCTTAGCCGCCAAATGGCGGCGTAAGACCGCAGGATCAGTCTACTGACTGTGCTGAGCCAACCTCAAGCGCTTCTCCACAAGCTGAGACCCCGAGCGGGTCGGAGGAGCGGTTTTTGGGGCACCTCCCGCGAGGCCTTTTGGATTGCCCTGGAGGCGTTGCGTACCCACAAGCTTCGTTCCTTCCTCACCTTGCTGGGTGTGGTGATTGCCACCACCACGCTGATCGTCGTGATGTCCGTCATCAATGGCATGAACCTCTACATTGCCAATCACATCGCCAACCTGGGGGCAAATGTTTTCATCCTCTCCCAATTTAATTGGACGACCAACGGCGAGGAGTGGCTGAAAGCGCAACGTCGCAACAAGCTCATCCGCATCGAAGACTTCGAATATCTGCGCGACAATATCAAGGGCTATAAGAATATCGGCGCGGAGGCCGGCCTTAGGGGGGGCGCCGACGTAAGGTACAAGGCGCACATCCTGCATGAGGTGGAAGTCTCCGGTGAAACCTCCAATATGATTGATATCGGGCAGGCGAAGGTGGAATCGGGGCGCTACATCAATGACACGGATTACGCCCATGAGTCCATGGTGTGTTTCATCGGCCAGGATCTTGTCACTGAGTTTTTCCCCAGCCTCGATCCCATCGACAAGGAGATCAACGTAGGCGGCATCCCTTTCCGGGTGATCGGGGTGGCGGCACGCATCGGAACAACGTTTGGCCAGAGCCAGGACAAGTTCGTCCAAATTCCCCTCACCACGTTTCGCAAGGTCTTCAGGGCCCGCCCCAATCTGTTGGTGGATGTGCAAGCCTGGGATGCTCAGCAGATGATGGTCCTCGAGGACGCCGTCCGGGCCCTGATGCGGGCTCGACACCATATACCCTACAAGGAGGACGACGATTTCGGCATTAACGCCTCAGATACCATCATGGGCTTGTGGCATCAATTGACGGCATCCATTTTCGCCGTTACGGTCGGGATCGTGGCCGTTTTCATGGTGGTCGGCGGGATCGTCATCATGAACATCATGCTGGCCAGCGTGACCGAGCGCACGCACGAGATCGGCATCCGGAAATCTCTGGGCGCCCGGCGGCGCGATATCCTGATGCAATTCGTTATTGAGGCCAGCGTTATGGCGCTGGCGGGGGGGCTACCGGCGTCTTGCTGTCCCTGTTGATCAGCAAGATCGTGGATATCTTTTTCACCTCCAGCGTCCCCGTGAGCGCGGTGCTGCTTGGATTGTTCCTTTCCACAGCGGTAGGGCTTTTCTTTGGCATCTATCCTGCCAGCAAAGCCGCCAGC
This sequence comes from uncultured Acidobacteriota bacterium, assembly GCA_963765485.1. Taxonomy (GTDB): domain Bacteria; phylum Acidobacteriota; class Terriglobia; order UBA7540; family UBA7540; genus CAVROP01. The sequence continues at coordinate 30,468 of CAVXWN010000028.1, forward strand.
CTCGAACCCATTGAAGCCCTGCGGACGGAGACCTAGGCATGACCCAACGACGCCAACCTGTTCGCGAAAACCTCCTGCTGGCGTTGGACACTCTCCGCAACCACAAGTTCCGGGCTTTCCTCACCATCCTGGGCGTGTTGATCGGAACCGCGACGGTCATCGGAGTGGCTTCTATCTTCGAAGGCCTCGACCAACGGGTGGTGGACATGATGGAAAGTTTCGGCACCCGCACCCTGTTCATCTACAAGTTCGATCCCGGCATCAAGACCACCCTGACTCACGAAGAAGCCATACGCAAGCCCCTAACTTACGAAGACGCCATAGCCATCCGGGAGCTGTGCCCTTCGATCGAGACCGTTGCGGTAGAGACTTTCCTCTGGGGTCCCCCTGTCACTGCCAAGTATAAGGGGGTGGAGATGGTGGACGCCAATTTCTCCGGCCCTTCGCCCGAGGCATTCCAGACTATGAATGCCGACCTGAAGGACGGCCGCTTCTACGCCGACATTGACAATTTCCACCGCCGGGATGTCGCCGTCTTGGGCGCCGACGTCGTTAAGCGTCTCCTCCAGAATGAAGATCCCATCGGCAAGAGCATCAACGTCAATGGACACAGTTTCGAGGTTATCGGCACGCTAGACAAACGCAAGCAATTCCTGGGTGACAATGGCAACGATCGTAACGTATACATTCCCTACTTCACGTTCAAGAAATACTATCCGGACGCCAAGGAAAACTTCATCACGGCAGTGGCGTATCCCGGCAGGCTCGAACAGGCCAAGGATGAAGTGACGGGTTTGCTGCGCCGCCGGCGAAACTTGAAGTGGTCACAACCCGATAACTTTGGCATCTCCTCAGCGGACGCCATTATCAAGCAGTTCCGCGACATTATGGGAACCGTAGTCCTGGTGACGCTCGTAATTTCCTCGATCGGCTTGATGGTGGGCGGCATCGGTGTGATGAATATCATGCTGGTTTCCGTGACGGAGCGGACGCGCGAAATCGGCGTGCGCAAAGCTATCGGCGCCCGCCGCAGCGATATCACTTGGCAATTCCTGCTGGAGGCCATGAGCCTTACGGGAGTAGGTGGGGTGATGGGAATCCTGGCCGGCTATACCCTGAGTTTCCTTATCCGCACTTTCGTTCCGTCCCTGCCTTCCAAGGTTCCCCTCTGGTCGGCGATGGTGGGCTTTATTGTCTCGGTCAGCATCGGCCTCTTCTTCGGCCTGTGGCCCGCCATTAAAGCGTCCCGCCTCGACCCCATCGTGGCACTGCGATACGAGTGATGGCTGTACTCAACCAACCCCAAGCGCCTCTCCACCAGCTCAGGCCCCGAGGAGGCCGGAGAACTGGTTTCTGGGTCACATCCCGCGAGGCCTTTTGGATCGCGCTGGAGGCCCTGCGCGCGCACAAGCTTCGTTCCTTCCTCACCCTGCTGGGTGTCGTGATTGCCACCACCACCCTGATCGTCGTGATGTCCGTCATCAATGGTATGAACCTCTACATCGCTGATCGCATCGCCAATCTGGGGGCTAATGTCTTTATCGTCCACCAGTATAAATGGGCCCAGGGATACGAGGCATGGCTGAAAGCGCGCCGGCGTAACCAGCCCATTCGAATGGAAGATTTCGAATTCCTGAAAGACAACCTGACGGGTTACAAGAATATTGGCGCCGAAGCCTGGATGAACAATTCCAATAATCAAGCGCGTTACGAAGCACACACTATTTACGAGGTCGAGATCTCCGGCGAGACCCCCAACATGATCGATATTGGGCAAACGAAGGTTAAATCAGGGCGTTACCTCAACGAGACCGACTACACCCACGAGTCTATGGTGTGTTTCGTGGGTCAGGATTTGGTCAATGAGTTCTTCCCCAATGTCGATCCTATGGACAAAGAGATTCAGGTCAATGGCATTCCTTTCCGGATCATTGGAACCGCGGAGAAACTCGGGTCGATGTTTGGTCAGAGCCAGGATAACTTTGTCCAAATACCGCTTACGACCTTCCGCAAAGTGTTCCGCCCTCGCCCCTCTTTGGCGGTGAGCGTCCAGGCAGCGAATTCCCTTCAGATGGCCGTGCTGGAGGATGAGGTCCGGGCCCTGATGCGAGCCCGGCGGCACACTCCTTACAACGAGGATGATACCTTTGGCATCAATGCCTCAGAAACTCTGATGGACTCCTGGCGTCGCTTGACCGGCGCGATCTTCGGGGCCACCATCGGAATCGTCGCGGTGTTTATGGTGGTGGGCGGCATCGTGATTATGAACATCATGCTGGCCAGTGTGACGGAGCGCACCCACGAGATCGGCATCCGCAAATCCCTGGGAGCGCGGCGGCGCGATATCTTGATGCAGTTCGTGATCGAATCGGCGGTGATGGCAGGTTCAGGAGGAGTTATCGGCATCCTGCTGGCGCTGCTGGTCAGCAAGATTGTTGACGTGTTTTTCACCTCTTCCGTTCCCTTGAGCGCCGTCTTGGTCGGTCTCTCCCTTTCCACGGCGGTAGGATTGTTCTTCGGCATCTATCCCGCCAGCAAGGCCGCCAACCTCGAGCCGATCGAAGCCCTGCGGACGGAGGCCTAGGCATGGCCCAGCGACGGCAGCCTGTTCGCGAGAATCTTCTTCTGGCGCTGGACACGCTCCGCAGCCACAAGTTCCGAGCTTTTCTCACCATTTTGGGCGTGCTGATCGGAACCGCCACGGTGATCGGAGTGGCTTCGATCTTCAAGGGACTCGACCAGCAAATGGTGGAGCTGGCCCAGGGCTACGGCACTCGCACCTTGTATATTTTCAAGTTTCAGTTCGGAATCCACTTCAACCTTACACGCGAAGAGAGGATGCGCAAACCGTTGAAGTACGAGCAAGGCATGGCTATCAAGGAGCATTGCCCCGCCGTGGAATCGGTGGCGGTAGAGGTCCCTAACTGGGGGTCCCCCATCACGGCGAAGTTCAAGGGCCTGGAAATGGCGGACGCTCAATTACAGGGTAATACGGCTGAAGACTTCCGCATCACGAACGCAGTTTTGAAGGATGGCCGCTTGTTCACGGATATTGATGACTTGCACCGCCGGGAAGTGGCGGTGATCGGCGCCGATGTCGTCGAGAGGCTCTTCCTCAACGAAGACCCCATCGGGAAAGAAATCAATGTGGACGGCCACAACTACGAAGTCATCGGTACTCTCGAAAAGCGCAAGGCCTTTTTGGGTGACAACGGAGATGATAAACTCATCTGCCTCCCTTATTTTACCTACATGGAGTCTTATCCCTACGCCAAGGAGAACATCATCGCCGCCTTGGCTTATCAGGGGAAGGTGAATCAGGCGATTGACGAAATCACCGGCCTGCTGAGGCGCTTAAGGAACGACAAGCTCTCCGACCCGGACAGCTTTGGCATTGCCACTGCGGATACTTTCATCACGCAGTTTCGGGACATGATGGGCATGATCGTGCTCGTCGCCATCGTCATCTCCTCCATCGGCTTGATGGTGGGCGGCATCGGGGTGATGAATATCATGCTGGTTTCCGTGACCGAACGCACCCGTGAAATCGGCGTGCGCAAAGCCATCGGCGCCCGGCGCAGCGACATCACCTGGCAGTTCCTGTTCGAGGCCATGAGCCTTACCGGAGTTGGCGGAGTGATGGGAATCCTAGTCGGCTACAGCCTGAGTTTCCTTGTCCGAACCTTCGTTCCCGGCCTGCCTTCCACCGTTCCTGCCTGGTCGGTGGTCGCGGGTTTGCTTGTCTCGGTCAGTATCGGCCTCTTCTTCGGCCTCTGGCCCGCCGTAAAAGCGTCTCGCCTCGACCCCATCGTGGCACTGAGATACGAGTGATGTTGTCTGGCTGTAGCGCCGGTCTCTAACCAGCGCTGTTCAAAGTTAGCAGTTCACGCCAGCGTTCAGCGCGGATCGTCCGAAAGAATCGTCGCCAACTCGCGGCCCCCGAAGCGAGCGCCAAGCAGTAACACGCGCGATCGCATGGGCATATAGATTACACTCCTGGCTAAATAGCCTGCCTTACTTGGGTTGGGGAACGATCCGAAGGTATGGGCGGGGCGCGCGCCAACCGCCAGGATATTTCTGTTTCGCCTCTTCCTCCGACACTGTCGGCAGGATGATGACATCCTCACCGTGCTTCCAATTCACCGGCGTGGCAACCTTGTGTTTGAGGGTCCACACTGAGCCCGATGATCTTGCAGTTCCGCTTCGCGAATTCGGGTTGGAGTCCGGCCATGTAACCGAGCTCGGTGGCAGACCTTGTTCTGAAACCGTCCAGCGACCTTCACCAGGATATCGCCATGGATGTTGGGGCGGTGTCGGAGGAAGTCGTCGTGCGCGGACATGCGTCCGCCGCAAACCCGCCCACCCCACCGCCTGCACCACGGCGCATCCGCGTGGGCGGCCTCGTCCAAGCGGCCAAGTTGGTTGCCCATGCCTTGCCGGTTTACCCCTCGAGCGCCGAGAAGCGAGGAACTCAAGGCACCGTCATCCTGCGGGCGGTCATCGGGACGAGCGGCCAAATCCTTTCGCTTTCGCCATTCAATGAGGCTGACCCCGACCTGATTAAAGCGGCCATGAACGCCGTCCGCCAATGGCGATACCAGCCGACGCTCTTGAATGGCGTTCCGGTCGAGGTCGTGACAACGATTACGGTGGCCTTTCAACTTGGCGAGTAATTATCGGTTGAAGGCCACTTCAACCAAACAACTTAAGTTAGCACTTATGGGCCGCTGGTTCCGCGCCTGCGGGGAGGTGTATAATAATAGTAGGAGACCCTTCCGGGAGTCGTTTCATGAGGCAGAAATTTCCAGGCCGCGTTTTCCGCACTCTAGCCGCCACGGCGTTGGCGACAGGGCTGTGCGTCCCGCTGGTGAAGGCGCAGGCTGCTGCCGAGTACACCATGGGCGTTTCCAAGTCGGCCGTGGGCGCCGGGAGAGTTGGCAATACAATGAGCCGCCGCATGTCGAAGGCCACCAACGAGCTTTCCGATAAGCTCCAGACACAGATTTATAAGAGCCCTGCGCAAGTCATGAAGGAGAACAGCGCCGCATTCGAGAAAGAGGCGGGCGAAGAGGGGGGAACGCTGCGCTTCGTTTCCGACCCCAGTGACGCCGCCGTCTTTGTGGATGGCCGCCTGGTGGCGCGGACACCGACGGAAATCAAAGTTCCGCAGGGCAGGCACGCGATTAAGATCTCCCGGCCTGACCGGGACCAGTGGTTCGAGCAAGCCACCGTCGTCAAGGGGCAGACCGTGGATATCAGCGCCAAGCTGGTCAATCCGTATCCCTCCGTTATCACACTCAGCTTCAAAGACACGAAGAAATAATCACGCTTGGGAACGCCAGCCGCATGTAGTGGGACTCAGTCTACAGGGAGTGGACAAGACACCGAAGGCGGAATTGCCCGGCTCTAACTCTCGCATCGGTCGCCTAAAGTTTCAGTTCGAGACCGATGTCAAAACCACGCTCGGGGGGGGGTGCCTCACGCACCCGCACCACGCGGTAGACCTTGACGTCGTCCGGGGCACTTCCCAAAATAGCCTTGACCTCTATTCCCAAGCGAAGCGGAGCGCGCCAGCGCACGCACAATCCGCGTTCGGACATATCGACAATTGAGGCCTTAGCTTCCTCGCAGTCGTTCCATCCAAATCGCAACCGCAGGGGCAAGTCAGTGCGGATTCGCGGGCCAGTACGCCGCTGCGAAAATACGGGGGTATTCATCGCCACGCCCCCCAACCACCAAACAGCGCTGTCTGAGTATCGCACAACCGGGCTTTCGTTCCAATAGCAGGGTGAACTGTGCCCGGCTGTAAAAGGGAGGCTGGGGCATTCCCGCAGTGATTTGAGAGGTTTCGGGAGTGGCCAAGCGTGGCCGAGCTACCTGGCGGTGAGCGGAACAAATTCACAATCCATGACGATGAGCCGCGCGTGTGGTGGTCCTGCTGACAACTGCCGAATTCATCTTTGCATCCGGTTCCTGTGTTAGGGAAGAAGCATCCGGGCGACGCAGGTTCGACGTGTGGCTTTTTGACAACCAATCTTGAAGGATCTGCTCTGACTTGGCCTGCTGCCAACTGGCGATCAATGTCCAGGACCACAGGGTGCCTAGGACGATCGCCAGAAACCAGGCCACTATGTGCCAAACACCTTCCAGAGTACCTACCAGAGAGAAGATCGAATTGTCCATTTGTAGTTCATCCACGGCTTCGGTAGCCGGTTTCGAACGATTACCTAATTCCCTACTCTCCCGCTGCGAGATCTAAGCGCTCTTCGGGAGAGCTAAAAGAACGACACTACATCCGGTTGATATCACGGAGGCTTGCAAACTCCTAGAGTACGGATGTACTACGCTGTAAGTGGTGTCCTGCCAATTTATCGGAGTTGGCTTAACAGGAAGAGCTTACCCCTTTACTGGCGGCTGGCATGTCTCAAATCTGATGGGCGGGTGGATGCGATGACGGCAGCGAGTAGCCATCGCCGCCGATTTTCCGACCTTGGGCTTTTCTCTAAATACGGCGGTCATCGACCGTTGCTACGGCGAGCGCCAAATGCAGGTTAACTCATTCTTGTTCCTCGAGCAGGAGGAGCCAGCCTCGTCCGGGCTTGATCGGTATCTCGTCGGAGGGAGCAAATCGCGTTTCTTTCTGAAAGCCAGGTATTTCCGGGGCTGAGAGGCTGGCAGTGCGGGGATTCATCCCTATGACCGCCCAATCAATCCTCAAGCGGCATGCGATGGGCTCCTTTGTCCAACTGGCGATTGATACGAGTGACCTATTCCTCTTCCGGTAAACAGTCGCCAGAATACCTTCATTGTCCGCCCTGACGGGACAGGATGGAACCCAATATCCAATCATTTCTGCGTCCTGGATGCCGAAGTCATCCCAGACTTTCCAGATGTGTTTCGGATCAGCCCCTTGATAGTAGCGCGCCGTCATCCCATAGACCGCCCCACGCCACGGATTCCCGTTCCCCTCCAGCATCTCGCCAAAAAGCCCAAAAGGAATTCCCGAGATCTCGACAAGCCAATAATCCGGCGATTCGCCGTAATCGTAGCCTTCCCCGAACCACAAGCTGTTGATGAAAGGGAAGTGCTCCATGTATTGGTTGGCGGGGCTGATGCGGAGATCGCGATACGTGAAACTGTTGCCCGAGTGGAAGTCGATGAGTGAGCCGGGACGGTTACGGTCCAACACCTTGCGCACGCGCTTCATGATTTGCCGGTCGTAGCCGATCCCGTCAAGATACAAGCCATCGATCTCGACGTTCCTGAGCAGCCACGCCAATCCTTCAAGATAATAGTTATGCCATCGCGAGAGCCCCGTAGTTGCGGTCGCCGCGTCGACTTCACCGGTTGGGAGCGTCTCATGCCAGGCCGGCGCGTAGTGAGAAACGAGGTGTTCGCGCAGCCAGGCGCCGCCTCCGCCGGGACCATCGGGGAAGATTTCGCCCCCCAGGCTCCGTAATGCCCACAATTCCACGACGTGATTGCTGAGTTCCCGAACCGTGTAATAGATCTTTACCTTGAGACCCAAACTGTGAGCCTCGTTCACGTATGCCGAGAGCTTATCCACGGTGAGAAAGGGGTAATTGATGTAGGGGTTGAGCTCATTACCTTGGTGAACGTTGATGATCGTCGCCCCACATCGTGCCGCATCTTCCGGCGGGCTGAAAATGTGGTAGTAGCGCTGGCTCCAGTGGGCGCGATCAAGCGGTTTGACGGGCGTCACTAGCAAACTGAAACGAAAGCGTAACTCCTCACCCTCGCGGAGACTTCGTGCACCACAATAGGCCCGCACCAGCACTCGCTCTCCTTCTTCAGTTACCGTGCACCCTCCCTTGCCGTCATTTCCCCAGGAGTCGGGAATGCCCGTGGCCTTAAGGTCATTCAAATCCCAGGTGTCTTCGGGCCCGCAGAGTTTTAACTGAAGGCCGGCGTTGTAATCTCCTATCCATACGTTATTAATGGCTCGGTTGAGATCCCAGGCCCATTTCCACTCGTGCGGCCGATATCCTCCTTTCCGGCCAAGCCCCATCATGTAAGCCGCGAGGTCCTTCCGGAACGGAATTTCCAATCGTATGTCATTTAGTTGGGCCGCTTGATGCGCCCGTAAATGGAGGTCAAACACAATGTGCCCATCGAACTCCATTTTGGCCTGGCATCGGAGGGCAAACTTCCGGCCCTCATTCAGCGATTCCCAGGTGACGGCGCCCGGCGCGGATTTCCGCACTTCAGCCTTGCCGCCGCTCCAGAGAGTTTCCCCGCCTGTCGTCTCTACCACCAAATTGATGGGTCTGGCCAGAATCTCTCTACCGTTGCTTTGAATACTGTCGGGCAAGCCCGTGGCAGCAAATTGCACTTGCCTGCCGAGGCAACCAACTGTCCGTCCGTTTATGTGCAGCGCGGTGTAGGGCGCCGTCACCTCGTCATCAATTCCCACTGTGGAGTCCAACCACCGCAGGCGTGAATGCCTCCAAAGCTCGCTGTCACCAGCGTCTTCCAAGTGCTGTGCAGTAACTCTGAGTGATAGATCGAGTGGGGTCGAATCGCGGCCCTGATTTCGCAGAAACAGAGTGCCCCGGTAATTTCCGGTTGCTGCCTCCTTCGGTATTTGCACTCCGAACCACAGCGCGCCAATCTTCCCCTCCGATATTGCATAGTCTTTTGTGAATGTGCGGCCAAGCCAATCCGTTCCACCCAGGTTAAAACACCGGATCGCACTTGCTGGAATCGTCGAACCTTGAGCCGATTTCAAGTCGCTGCAATCGATGGTGAGTTTTTCGACTGGCGCTCGACATGCGTAGACTCCAATTTGAAAAACGAAGAACTCGCCTCTCCTGGCCTCTGCATGGAATTCGCTGCCGGGGCCCTTCGTAATCCAACGCAACGGGAGGTCGTCCGTCATTCGAATCGGGAACTGGCGTTCCTCTGGAAACAACAAGAAATACCGTGAGGGATGCCGCGCCAGGAGCTTCTGAGTTTCTTCCGGGGTCGCAATGACTTCCATGGGATCGAAGCGGTCAAATTCACTCCGCGCCTGAATTTGCAGTACCTCTGCGGTGGGCAAGGATTTCCACTTTTCATCGGACAAGCGCTCATCCTGAAGTTCGTGACCTTCGAGCCATGCAGGATCAGCCGTGACGTGCGGAGGAGCATACTCGACGCTGTAAGCCCATTGCAGCGGGTTGATCTTATAAGGCATGAAATAGAGGTAGTACTCACCCGGGACCGTCACCGGTTCGAACACGACATGGCCGAATTCGCGGGTGGTCTGAATTCTGGCCATGTTCTTCACGCCTTGCCCTGTGAGCGCGTCCACCAGGAGAATGCCCTTCTCGTCGGGTGCTGAATCCCTTCTCCGCCAGGGTATGAAACACCGCACTGCATCTGCGTTGCCGGCCACTTTGATTCGTACCCGGACATCACCATACTCTGTGGGCCAGCACGGCCCGACTCCGTAAGGGACAACTTGCACTGCAACCGGATCCTCTGCCTGCGTTGCTTGGCCGGAAGTGATGGCCGAGGCGCGACCGGAAACGGCAGTTCCCAGCAAACCCAAAGACAGTCTTCCGAACTCCCGACGGTTGAAGAGGGCACGGCTAATAATAAGTTCATCCGATTCCCGTGTTCTCTTAATGCTCCTCTTTCCTCCCATCCCTGACCTCCCCTATGCAGCAGTAATCGTAATTATACATGGCTCGCGGAAGGGCGGGGCTTTAGCCCCGCCGCCTCGGGGCGTGAGATCGAACGGGCCTTTCGGCCCTGAAGTCATGTTGCTTCAGGGGCTGACGCCCCTCATGCCGGCGCGATGTTAACAGCGGGGCTGACGCCCCGCGCCCTTCCGCTCCCGATGGATAGTGCCGCTAACTTCCGCAACTCAGCACCAGCGCAATCATCATGCGCCGGCTCCGCGGAGAACAGATCCGCTGCGGCGAGCATCCGGTTCCTAAAGCGCGTCGGAGCGAGACCGATGACGCCGAAGAGGCGTGGTCGTGCGAGCGATTGACTAACAGTTGGAGGGAATCGCGGGAGACAGGGCGGTCTGCCGGCTAGGTCACTTATTGGGTATCCCATCGGGAAAACAGAACCGGGCGCCCGAAGAACCGGGCGCCCGAAGACCCGGGCGCCCGGTCCTGAAATCAGTGTGGTTCCTGTCGAGATTTAGTGTTCAGTTTACCACATAAAACGCAGGTCTAACTGCATTTGTCTTGGCGAGCTCCTCTCACCACCGACTTGGCCAAACGACGGACTGCCGACCGTCATGTTGGGATCGTTGAAGTCCGGTGTGTTGAATGCATTGATGGCTTCAGCTCGGAACTGCGCCTTGAACCGTTCCTTTATCGTGACGGTCTTGAAGAGCGACAGGTCCCATTGAGAAACGCCAAAGCCACGCATGGGGATATTGCGGGTGGAGTTGCCAAAGGTAAACTCCGGCGCTTGCGTGAATGCAGCCGGATTGACGGCACCGTTCAGCCTTGCTTCGGGACTGCCACTGCCGAGCTGCGGCGCAACACCCGTAGCATTTGGCCGTTGGCTTTCGTATCCGAATGGACCGTTGAAGTTTTGAATTTGCCCAACGTTGAGTGGGAGTCCGCTTCGTACGGTACCGACCACATTGAGCTGCCATCCGCCGAGCGTATAGTCCGCGATTCGGTTGTTGTTGAGAAGTGGTTTGCCTCTCCCGACTGGCAACTCGTATTGCAGTCCCAGTCCCCAAAGGACAGGCGCGCCAAAGGTGGAAAGCGAGCGTTCGGATTGGATATTAGCTGGATTCTGAGGTGAACCGCCGCCAAAATCGTAGGCCCTATCCCACGTTATCGAGTTGATGAACGTGAGCCCTTGCCCCATGCGTTTTCGGCCCACGATAATCAATGAATCATAGTGGGAACTGCCCAAAGACCTATCGAGAAACTGCACGTTGCCGTAAGTGATGTAAGGAAGGAGAAGTTGATGTCTTGGAACAGTTGCTGACGCGAGGACACCCTGGGCGCCGGGGGTCCCGTAGAAGGGATTCGGCACCGACGCGCTTAGGTATGTGTCGCCCTGGGCGAAGTAGCTTGGATCCATATAGTTCTGGTTATTGCTCCAGGGAAGCTGTGAGCCGTGGAGTCCTACGTATCCGACTTCCATAGCAATTCCTCCCGGCAACTCCCGCTGAAGGTCGGCGGAATACTGTGCAACTCTGGGAGACTTCGCTTGCGGATCTGGGATGCTAAGGCTCTGCCCGATTCCCGAGAGCTGACCCGCTGCCAAGCCGACGGGCTCGAGGATCCCATTGGGGAACGGATTGCTGAGAGTGCCCGCTGGGGTTGCAAAGCCATCGGTTGAGGCAATGTATGGAGTGGTCGCAAAGAAACCGGCAGGCGCAATGGTGGTGCCATTGTAATCAGCCCCCCAGAAGATCCCAAACCCGGCGCGAATGACCGTCTTGGGGTTGATCTGGTAAGCAACGCCGATGCGTGGACCAAGTTTATTCATATTGGGATTGAAGATGTGCGTAGGATTCCCGTTTTGCCCGGCCCACTGGATCACGCCTTTCGGCGTGATGCCGGTCACGTAGGCTGCCAGCGGGTTGACCGCATTCTTATCGAAACCGGTATAGATGCGGTTTTGGATTTCGTTGAACGAGTATTCTCGCTCCCACCGCAGACCGAGGTTGAGGGTCAACTTCGAGTTAACACGAATATCATCTTGACCGAAGAACGCGTAATAGTGTTCCTCGTCCTGCAAATTGATCGACTTGGTTATATCCCCGGAGGAAGGATAGCCGAGGAACAAATCAGCAATATCGGCGCCAGTCCCCGGAAGAGCGTTCTCAGGACTCGACTGCGTGAAAATTCCATTAAAACTGTAAGTGCCGGCCTCATCGTTAAATGTGTCTCCGTGCACCACCATTTTCCTAAAGTCAAAGCCAAACTTCAGGCTGTGTTTCCCGGCGCTATGCGACACCATTGCGGAGGCGGCGTATTGGGGGAAATCCCAAAATTGATTGTAAGCCTCGTCCATGCTGTAGCCCGTCTGCGTGTAGTAGAGATCGGGGAACTTGAAGCCTTGCATCTGGCTCACAAGCGATTGTGGAAAGCCCAGATTGGCCGGGTTAAAACCTGTCCCTCTATAGTCTTCAAGGTAATTCGGCCAGCGGCTGAACCCATACCTAGCGGCGAGCACAGTGGTCGGAGAAATGGTAATCATGCTGTTAATAGAAGTAATGTCTTCATCGCGCTTCAGAGCATACTGGTTAGGCGACGCGACGCCGCAGAAGTAGCATTGCTCCGGCTCGTAGGTCCACTCATGCGTATAACTAATGGTGGAGCGCCACCAGTTGGTGAACTGCTCATCCAATTTCCCCATGTAGTACCTGCCCGGCGACGTTGCGCTGTTACTGCCGAGAATATCGAGGTCGCCGTAGTAGGAAGGCTGCTTGAAGAGCGAAGTGGGGAAGTACGGCATAATGTTCGCGGCTACGGAGTTAATCGCCGTAGGGATTTTGTTGTTCGCAAAAGGCGTGCGCGAATAGCCGGTGGGGGTCGCCACGGTCGTCAAAGGATTGTAAATCACCAGCGGTTGTAGATTTCCACTGACCAGCGCTTTGGTTTGGGAAAAGTCTCCCTGTTTCTCCAAAGCCGTGGGGACGTAATACTCGCCGGTAGCCCCGAACGAATTGTTGTAGCCTTCATAGGCAAGGAACCAGAACGTGCGGTTCGCTCCTTTGTAGAGGTGCGGGATTGTGAGCGGTCCGCCGATGTTGCCTGCCCAGTTGTCGTTCGGCTGCGCGGCCAGCGGGACGCCGTATCTGTTGTTGAAGAAGTAATTCGCATCCCAGTCGGTTCTGCGGATGGAGCCGTAGATGTCCCCGTGGATGTCGTTTGTCCCGGACTTGTAGCTGGTGTAGTACACGCCGCCCAGCGTACGACCCAATTCGGCGTCGTAGGTGTCGACGTTGATCTTCATCTCTGCCACTGCCTCTATGGAGGGAATGATCGAGGTAACGCCCCACATAGACTCGGTCGGCATGCCGTCGAGAATGTAATCGTTGTAGTTGCTCGGTCCACCGCCGACACTGACCGCAGAGGTGTTCGATTGGTCCTGCATACGATTCGCCCAGGGGCTACCGAGCTGAATTACGTTCGGCGATACCCTGGCCATGACGAATACGTTCCGGCCAATGTTCGGAAGATCAGCCAGCGAGTTCTGACTGAGGACGTGGCCCTGCGACGCAGTAGCGGTTTGAATCAGAGGAACCGCTCCTGTGACCTCCACCGTTTGAGTCACCGCACCGATCTCGAGGTCCACATCGAGTGTGAGTCGGGCTTGAGTCTCGACGATGACACCCTTCCGCTCGAACTTCTTAAACCCTGCGCCTTCGGCGGAAAGAGTGTAGGTAGACGGAATGATGTCGGCGAAAACGTATTCACCAGCGGCATTCGTGGTGGCCGTGCGGGAAAGGTTCCTAGACTCATCGGTAAACGTCACCTGCACGTTGGGCATCAAAGCCCCGCTGGGATCCTTAACAATACCGCGGACCACAGCGTACTGCGACATCTGGCCGAAGAGCGTGACGGCAGTGAGGCCCAAGAATACAAGCACCAGACCGGCACCTGCCAGAAAAGTGCAAGCTTTACGTAGACGAATCAAAGACATAATGCTAAGCCTCCTGTGAAGAATTGCGCGCTGATAACGCGCCACTAAGCTGAACGTGCTCTCCCCTCTGGGACATCAAGAGAGTTCAGAACGGCAACAGTACACTTTTCTAGTACGAGCTAATTTGTGGAAGCCAATGGACATTTGGTCTAACAACTCAACTCTAGTCAACTTTGACCGAGCAAGCTTGCTACCAAACCTGATGAGATCGTAAGCTTAAGGAAATAAACGAGTAAATCAAACAAGAAATCCCCTCCCCCCATCTCGAATATGGAATCTCATAGAAAAACTTCCCTTTATTAATAGGAATATTGGAAGAGATTGGCGAAGAGGAAAGTGCGGCACTTTTGACCAGAGGAGGATCAGACCCGGGCCGACCGAAGAATCAGCAAATCAGGTGATACACCCATGCTGCTGTCTGGTCTCTAGCGCGTTTCGTTGCTTTCAATATCGGCCAACTGGGTCAAGCGCAGTCGTGCGAGGAAGATACTTGTCCGTCAGATGCTCTCTCGCTTACTGAAATGGTCCCAACCTGCCGGTTTGAGTGCCCGTACGTCACCCTCGGGCGTGACTAGCTTTACGCCTTCCGAGGCTTCGATTTCTCCGATCTGATAAAGAGGTCGTCCTCGAAACGTCAAAGAAAGGCGCGATGCCTTCATCCGCGGGACAGTAAACAGCAATTGATAATCTTCGCCCCCGTGTAGCGCGAAATGAAGCGAGTCCGCAGCCTCCGGCAAGTCGGGGCCGGGGATCTTCTCAGCCCACAGCCGCGCCCCCACCCCACTTGCAGCGCAGAGCCGGGGAAGGTCAGTGGAAAGTCCGTCACTCAAATCCATCAGCGCCGAAGCCAGGCGGCGCTCGGAAAGAAACCTCCCAAGCGCACATTGTGGTTCCGGATGCAGGTGAGCATGCACGGCCTCCTTCGCTACCGCCGTCGTAGCGAGACGGGGGATGTTTCGCTTGCTCCGGATCAGGCGAAAGCCGAGCGCTGAAAGGCCCAGCCGGCCGCTCACAAAGAGCGGGTCTCCGGCTCGGGCGCCTGACCGCCGCAATGCCTTGCCTCGGGGGACTTCTCCTGCTACCAGCACATCGATGAAAGTCTTCCCCGGAACCCGGGCCGTATCCCCTCCTACCAACTCAACGTCGAAGCGACGCGCCAGCGCCAGCATTCCACGGTAGAACCCGGAAACCCACTTGCGGGTCACCCCTGGTGAAACGGCCAAAGATACGAGCAGATAGCGGGGGACGCCTCCCATCGCCGCCACATCGCTGAGGGAACGGGCAAGCGCCCGGTGACCCACGGCTCCAGGCGGGTGCAATCGGAGGGTGAAATGGACATCCTCGATAGACATGTCAGTGGTCAGGATGAGTTCGTGCCCGCTCCGGACCGCCACCAGTGCGGCATCGTCGCCAATACCGAGTTTCAACCCATTTTCGAACCCTGTGGGCCGAGCACTTCCACGCCAGCGTTCACGGGCTGACAATGCCTGGAGCCAAAGTACGAATTCGTTTTCAGTTCGAAACAAGTCTTCGCCTCCAAGTGTTCCACCCAGTGCCGGCTTTCAGGACGGCGACCGCGAACTCTTCGCTGCGCTCGCGGCAGGCTCTAAAGTTGAGCGCAACGCTTGCCAGCTAATTACGGGATACACTCGCAAAAGTCGTCGCGCTTGAAATCCGGGCCGTCGCGTCACGCGAATCGGGCGAACGTCTCCAAGCACATGTTAGAAGATTGCGAGAAGGAAGGGAACGGGGACAATCTTAGTCCGTCCAGACTATATAAGTTCACCCCCCTTGGAAATAGCAATTTTGATATAGCAATTTTGATGCTTGACAAACGCTCTCATCTTAAATAGGATTGCCCACCGCATATTGAGCAAGAGGTTCCAAACGGTCCGTTCTCGAAGTGTCTACTGGTAGCCGGTACAGAATTCATAGCAAGATTATAATAGTTCGACTGGAGAGCTAATAAATGGAAAAGAAGTTTTATGCCTTTTTTGTTTTTCCGGGCGGTAGCCTGCACAAGATAAGACTGCCATTCTATGTTATTCATCTGGTGATGGTGCTCAGCATCGTCGGAATCATAGCTCTCTCAGCGTTGGCGAACAGTTACGCCCGGATGCTTCTGAAGGTGTCGAATTACAATAGTCTTCGGACTGAACGCGAGGCCTTGAAGGTGCAGTACCGGACATTGGAAAGCACTGTAACCAGTACCAACGCCAAGCTGGATTCATTACAGTCGCTGGCCGCAGAGGTTGCGCTGACGTACGGGTTTGGCGGGGCGCGGCGCCCGGGTCTTCCAGAGGCCGTGCTTGCCCTCGCGACCCAGACTAATGCAACCGTGGACTCCAGCTTCCGCGCCTCCTTGTACGCGTTCAACCTGATTCGCAAAGCTTCATTGGAGCCGGGTGGGAATATGCTGGGGCGCGGAATGTTCTCGAATCCCCAAATTGATCGAACTATCGTACCTTCAATGTGGCCGGTGCGTGGGCAAATTTCGGCTGGCTTCGGTCAACGGATGGATCCGTTCAGCGGGGAAGGCGCTTTCCATCCTGGAGTGGATATTCGCGCGCCCTTTGGAACCAGGGTACAGGCCGCGGCGGATGGCATCGTTTTAGCGGCGAGCCCTGAATCCGGCTACGGCAACGAAATACTCATTGACCACGGCTACGGAATCACTACCAAGTACGGACACCTCAGCAAGATATTTGTTTCTGTTGGTCAGGAAGTTAAGCGGGGCCAGATCATCGCGGCCGTGGGAATGACAGGCAAGACCACGGGGCCCCATTTGCACTACGAAGTTCTGGTACACGATACACCGGTTAATCCAACAAGATACCTGCGCTGGTAAAGTGGGGCTTAACCAAACATCCTGGTTCCTTGGCGGGTCTAGGCGGCGGGCTTGTCCCGGGACGGTCGGTGTAATTAGAGCTGGGTATGGGAAATTCCTTACCCAAAGTGGCATCCGTGGAGGGTAAGGATGGCGGGGGATCGTTGCTTCCCCATGCGCGAGAAAAAGTTTCGGCCCCCTTGCAATTTGGCTTCCGATTGGTATAATAGTACGACGATTGTGGCTGGCGTAGCTCAGCCGGTAGAGCATCTGATTTGTAATCAGAGGGTCGGGGGTTCAAATCCCTTCGCCAGCTCCAGTTAGAGCGTATGCCGCCGCGATTCGAGCGAGGAGACAGGCGCCAAACGGAGAGCCGGAGCGCGTTTCAAGTCCTTTAGCACTCAGCCCTGCGCGGCGGCAAGGTTGTCGTCGCGCCCAGCCGCAGAGTCGGATTATTTGGCTCAAAAAGTGGGACGGAGGGAACAACCCAATAGAGTGTGCCTGTCCTTGGTCGCGAATTTAAGAAGCAACGGTATCGGACAGGTGGCTGAGTGGTCAAAAGCAGCAGACTGTAAATCTGCCGACCCATGCGGTCTACGGAGGTTCGAACCCTCCCCTGTCCACCAGAAGAACGGCGACGAGTGACAAGTGACGAGTGAAAGGCCAGCAAATCCGCTTCTAGATGTTCTTGCGTGTGACTCGTCACTTGTCACTTGTCACTCAAGTTAGGGGCGGGAGTAACTCAATGGCAGAGTCACAGCCTTCCAAGCTGTTGGTCGCGGGTTCGATTCCCGTCTCCCGCTCCAGAAGTGCAGTGACCTGTGACGAGTGACAAGTGATGAGTGCGGAACGCTCCCAATCTTCTGGCTCGTCACTCGTCACCCGTCACTGCTTTTGGGGGCCGATGTAGCTCAGTCGGTAGAGCACGTCCTTGGTAAGGACGGGGTCAGCGGTTCAATTCCGCTCATCGGCTCCAGAGATTGTTAAACCTGAGTTGAAGAAGAAATTCCCCAACGCGCTGAGTTGATCGAGGGTAACTGACCATGGCAAAGGAAAAATTTGATCGTTCGAAGCCGCACATGAACATTGGGACGATTGGGCACATCGATCATGGCAAGACGATGTTGACCTCGGCGATCACCAAGGTATTGGCGAAGGCGAACCCGAAGGTAAAGTACCGGCCCTTCGACTCGATTGACAACGCGCCGGAGGAGAAGGCGCGAGGGATCACGATTGCGATTGCGCACGTAGAGTACGAGACCAAGAACCGGCACTACGCGCACGTGGACTGTCCGGGGCACGCGGACTACATCAAGAACATGATCACGGGCGCGGCGCAGATGGACGGGGCGATTCTGGTGGTAGCGGCGACGGACGGGCCGATGCCGCAGACGCGGGAGCACGTGCTTTTGGCGCGGCAGGTGAACGTACCGTACATTGTGGTGTACATGAACAAGTGCGATGCGGTGGACGATCCGGAGCTGCTGGAGCTGGTGGAAGTGGAGGTACGGGACTTATTGAACAAGTACCAGTTTCCTGGGGACAAGATTCCGGTGATCCGTGGGAGCGCGCTGAAGGCAGGGGAAGGGGATCCGAAGTGGGAGAAGTCGATCTACGAGTTGATGGAGGCGGTGGACAGTTACATACCGCTGCCGGTGCGGGAGATAGACAAGCCGTTTCTGATGCCGGTGGAGGACATATTTTCGATTTCGGGGCGTGGGACGGTGGTGACGGGGCGAGTGGAACGGGGGAAGGTGAAGATACAGGAGGAAGTGGAGATTGTGGGTTTGCGGCCGGAGCCGTTCAAGCGGGTGGTGACGGGCGTAGAGATGTTCAAGAAGCTATTGGACGAAGGGCAGGCGGGGGACAACATAGGGGTGTTGCTGCGAGGGACGGAGAAGGACGAAGTGGAGCGAGGGATGGTGTTGGCGAAGCCGGGATCGATCACGCCGCACACGAAGTTCAGGAGCGAGGTATACATTTTGACGAAGGAAGAGGGGGGGCGGCACACGCCGTTCTTCTCGGGGTACCGGCCGCAGTTTTACTTTCGGACGACGGACGTGACGGGGGTAGGGACGCTGCCGGCGGGGACGGAGATGGTGATGCCGGGGGACAACGTGAACCTGGAGATTGAGCTGATCACGCCCATCGCCATGGAGAAGGGGCTGCGTTTTGCCATCCGCGAGGGCGGCCACACAGTGGGCGCCGGTTCGGTCACCGAAGTCTTGGCCTAAGATGAACCATGGGGGCTGACAACGTCCCCAAACAGGCTTGAGCGGCTGACGCGGGCGTTGAAACGGCTGGCGGTCGTGCTTAAGCTGCTGACGTTGATTCTGGCCGTTCCTGAATTTAGAAGCCCAATCGAGTGGATTAAGGCCCGGTAAGGAATTGGCATGCGAGAGATCATCACGTTGCAATGCGGTGAGTGCAAGAACCGCAACTACACGACCACGAAGAACAAGAAAAAGACACAGGACCGCCTGGAGCTCAAGAAATTCTGCCCTGCGTGCCGGCACCATACGGCGCACAAGGAAGTGAAGTAGGAGAAGGGCAGCCGACAGTTGACAGTCCACCGTTGACAGTAAAAGACGTATGAGCCTGGAGGGTCTTGCTGTTGACTGTCAACTATCAACTGTGGACTGGTCCTTTACAGGGGCGTAAGTTCAACGGCTAGACTGCCGGTCTCCAAAACCGGACGTGGGGGTTCGAATCCCTCCGCCCCTGCCAGAGTTTTTCGAGCGCGAAGATTGGCCCTCGTGCAGTGCAAAGGAGACCATGGGTGAACAGGTCAGCATTGAAAAAAGCACTTTGCTTCAGGTTCGTGAGTATGTTTCCGACGTGCGGACGGAAATGAAACGCGTGACTTGGCCAAGCAAACAGGAAATCTATGGCACGACGGTCATGGTGATTCTGACCACCTTTATTTTTGGACTGTACTTCTGGGTCTGTGACCAGGCATTTTCGCTCACCGTTTCCCGGAGTTTGAAGTACTTCCTGCATCGGGGGTAGGGATTTGCTGGCGCGGGGCGGTGGTGAAGATGCTACTCCAAATCTAATCGGACGAAAGACAGGCATGTCAAAGAACTGGTACATCATTCACACCTATTCCGGTTTTGAAAAGAAAGTAGCGGAAACCCTCAAGAGCCGCATTGACGCCGTGGGACTCGCAGAGCAGTTCGGGGAGATCATGGTCCCCACGGAAGATGTCCTGGAAACGCGCCAGGGGAAGAAAGTGGTGACCGCAAAGCTCTTCTTTCCGGGCTATGTGCTGGTTGAGATGGAGATGAATGACGATACCTGGCACATGGTGCGCGAAACCCCCCGCGTCACGGGATTCGTCGGGTCCGGACAACGGCCCAGTCCCTTGACGGCCGACGAAGTGGACCGGATCGTTCATAAGGTCGAGGTGGCTGCGGAAAACCCGCAGCCGAGGCTGAAGTATGACAAGGGTGAGAGCGTCAAGATTACTGATGGTCCCTTCAAAGACTTCAATGGGGTTGTCGACGAGATCCATGATGAGCGTTCGACACTGCGGGTTATGGTTACGATCTTCGGCCGCGCTACCCCGGTAGAATTGGATTTTTACCAAGTGGAGAAAATCTGAGCTGGAAACTGGAAAGATGGAGATAGGAAAAAGGCGTCGCCTCACCATTTTCTAGTTTCTGTTCCGGATGGAGTAAAAGCGTATGGCAAAGAAAGTTCAGGCAATGGTAAAACTCCAGCTTCCTGCTGGCAAAGCTACCCCCGCTCCTCCCGCTGGACCGGCGTTGGGCCAGCACGGTGTCAACATCATGGAGTTTTGCAAGGCATTCAACGCCAGGACCTCTGCCAAAGATCAGGAAGGGTTGATTATTCCCGTCGTCATTACCGTATACAGCGACCGGAGTATCACGTTTGTGACCAAGACGCCGCCGGCCTCCGTCCTTCTAAAACGGGCCGCCGGAATCGCCAAGGGTTCGAGCGAGCCCAACCGGAACAAAGTGGGCAAAGTAACGCAGAAACAGGTGGAAGAGATCGCCAAGCTGAAAATGCCTGATTTGAATGCGGGGGACATCTCGGCCGCCATTGATACCGTGAAGGGCACCGCGCGCAGTATGGGGATTGAAGTGGTCGTCTAGCGGTTGAAGAATATTTGAGATCGTTTTTCAATTGCTAGTTTCAAGTTTCTAAATTGGGGAGTGGAAAGTGGGAAAGAAATATACGGCAGCAGCCAAGTTGGTGGACAAGCGGGCGTACACGGTCGTGGAGGCGATGCCTGTTCTGAAGAAGGCGGCATTCGCTAAATTTGATGAGACGGTGGAAGTGGCGATGTGCCTTGGGGTGGACCCGAAGCACGCGGATCAAATGGTCCGCGGCACAGTGGTTCTTCCCCATGGCCTTGGGAAGAGCAAGCGGGTGATCGTGATCGCATCCGGGGATAAGGTCCGTGAGGGTCGTGAAGCGGGAGCTGATGAAGTCGGTGGCGACGACCTTGTCCAGAGGATCCAGGGCGGATGGGTTGAATTCGATGCGGTCGTTGCTACGCCCGACATGATGAAGTCTGTGGGCCGTTTGGGTAAGATCCTGGGTCCGCGAGGGCTCATGCCCAATCCCAAGACCGGCACCGTTACTGTGGATGTGGAACGGGCAGTACGGGAAGTGAAGGCCGGAAAGGTGGAATTCCGTGTGGACAAGACGGGGATTATCCATTGCCCGGTGGGAAAAGTCTCATTTGACGCCCAGAAACTTGCAGAAAACGCCAACGCTTTGATTTCGAGCGTCATTAAGGCGAAGCCCGCCTCGGCCAAAGGGCGCTATGTGCGAAGCGTTGCCATTTCGTCCACCATGGGCCCCGGCTTCCCCATTGATTTGGCGTCGCTGGAATCTGCTTAGCCCCGTTTTCGAGGAAAATGCATGAATAAGGATGAGAAAAAACAGCAAGCGGAAGCGCTTCATCAGGAATTAGAGAAGTCCCGCACCGTTATACTCTCGGGTTTCGAGGGAATTACCGTCGCTCAGGATTTCGACCTTCGTCGCAGGATTGCCCAAGTCGGGGCCAAGTACAAGGTCGTAAAGAATAGTCTGATCGAGAGGGCCTCCCAAGGCACGCCGTCGGCGCCGGCTGCATCGGAATTGAGCGGCACCACTTCGCTTGCCTACACAGAGGCGGACCCGGTTGCGTTGGCCAAAGTCCTGACCGCTTATGCCAAAGAGAACCCTTTAATCAAGTTCAAATCGGGCGTGGTGGAAGGTCGGGTTGTCTCCATGGCCGATCTAGTTACTGTCGCCAACTTGCCCTCGAAAGGGGAGCTGTTCGCAAAAGCGCTCTTCCTGATCAATGCGCCGGCGCGGAACGTGGCGGTTGCGATCGCCGGCGTGGCGCGCCAGTTGGCGGTGGTCATTCAGGAGGCGGTCAAAGAAAAGAAGTTTACGGAGGCAGGGAGCAGCTAGCCGAGGCGTTTCGCCTTCAGCGGGTACCGGCTTGCGGCTGAACTGCAATCTTCAGGAGGAAAACACGGAAATGTCGGAACGGACTGAAAAGATCGTCGAAGAGATCAAGGGACTAACACTCCTCGAAGCTTCAGAGCTGGTGAAGAAGCTTGAAGAGGTCCTCGGAGTCTCCGCTGCGGCTGCGGCGCCGATGGTGGTGGCGGCAGCGGGTGGCGCAGGCGGAGCCGCAGCGGGAGCGGCGCCGGTGGAGGAACAGACGGAGTTCACCGTCGTCCTCACGGCTATTGGAGCCAACAAGATTAACGTCATCAAGGCTGTACGCGAAGTCACCAGTCTCGGCCTCAAGGAAGCGAAGGATCTTGTGGATGGCGCGCCCAAGCCGATCAAGGAGGGCATCACCAAGGACGAAGCCGAGACCATCAAGAAAAAGTTCACCGAAGCCGGCGCTACTGTCGAGGTGAAATAGCAGCTTATCGGCTGGGCCTATCGGCGGGCCCGGCCCGTCTTCTTCCGTCTCCGGAGCGGGGGCCACGGAGACGACCTCCTCTCGTTCTGGAAACACGAACCACCCCGCGGACTGTTGGGTTGTGCGCAATACACTGTGGCATCCCCGGGCCCGAATTGTGCATCCATCAAATCAAGGGTGAAGTAACTCATTTGTCCGGCAGGCGGCTCTCGACATTTCAAGCAAGGAGCAAACCGAATGCTTAACGGCAGGAACGGCGCGGTCCGTCAACGCATAGATTTTTCCAAAATACCGATTGTCATAAAGATTCCCAATCTCATCGAGGTCCAACGGCGGTCATACGAGCGATTTCTTCAGATGAACCTGCTTCCCTCGGAGCGGGAGGACGCGGGCCTGCAAGCCGTGTTCAATTCGGTCTTTCCGATTACGGATTTTCGTAGCATTGCGCAACTGGACTTCGTGGATTATTCCATTGGGAACTGGGAATGTAAGTGCGGCAGTCTGAAGGGACTTCATCACTTGCGCAGCACGTGTAAGAATTGCGGCCATACCGTGATCACTGACCCCTTCAAAGTCGGGGACGTGCTTTGCACCAGATGTGGCACCTTCAACAAGAACGTGGTGACCTTCTGCAACAAGTGCGGCGATCCCGTCGCTCTACAGCTCAAGTACGACGTGACCGAGTGCCAGGAGCGCGGCATGACTTTCGCGGCGCCTCTGAAAGTCACCATCCGTCTGACGCTTTACGACAAGGACAGCGACACGGGCCACAAGAGCATTCGGGATATCAAGGAACAAGAGGTCTATTTCGGCGAAATCCCGTTGATGACCGAGAACGGCACGTTCATCATCAACGGGACGGAACGCGTCATCGTTAGCCAACTTCACCGTTCTCCTGGCGTTTTCTTTGAGTCCAACCCCCAGAAGACCTATTTCCTTGGAAAGATTATTCCGTATCGTGGATCGTGGGTCGAATTCGAGTATGACACCAAGGGTATCCTTTACGTCCGGATCGACCGAAAACGAAAGTTCCTTGCCACGATTTTCCTCCGCGCGCTGGGCTTGAAGAATGATGCGGAGACTATCAGAGCGTTCTACAGACTGGAAAAGATTTCCCTCAAGGACAGAAGGCTCTTCTGGGAAGTCTCTGACGGGCTGATTGGAACAAAAATCTCCAAGAATATCGAGCATCCACGGACTCATGAGGCCGTGGTGAGCGCCGGGCGCAAGATTACCGAGTCGGTTTATAAGGAGATTCAGAAGGCTCGGATCACGCAGATTGAGGTGGCGGCGCACGATTTGGAAGGAGCCTTCGCAGCGGTTGACATCGTGAATCCGGCCACGGGGGAAGTGATTCTCGAGGCGAACAACGAACTGACCTCCAGCGCGCTGAACGCTATTCTGGAGTGCGGAATTGCCGAGATGCAAGTGTTCTTCCCGGAGCGCGATGAAACCGGGGTAGTCATCAGCCAGACGCTGAAGCGCGACACCTTGAAGACCCCGCAGGAAGCCCTTATTGAATTGTACCGGAAGATGCGGCCGGGCGATCCTCCCACCCTGGAGACGGCTACGGCACTCTTCAACGGTATGTTCTTCGACCCTCGCAAGTACGATTTCTCACGGGTGGGACGTTTGAAGTTCAACATTAAGCTCGGCTACTTCACCAAGCTCAAGAGCCGCATCGACGAAAAGGCGACCGAACTTGAACTCGAAGACGCGAGGAGTTTCCCCACGGCCAATTTCTACGTGGTCGTTGACCAGGAGAAGATGTTCATTGGGAAGCGAGAAGGAAGCATCTGCTCGGAGGTGGTCCGGGCCTGCGAAGGCACAATGGCCACCGAGCATTCGGAGCACACTCCCATTCAACTTCCGCTCGACAAGCGGACCCTTGAGCCGGAAGATTTCTACGCCGCTGTCCGTTATCTCTTGAAGCTGCACAAGAACCCAGGCGGGAATTACACCGTGGACGACATCGACCACTTAGGGAACCGGCGCGTCCGCGCCGTGGGCGAACTGCTGGAGAACCAGTTCCGTCTGGGCTTAGTCCGGATGGAGCGGGCGATCAAGGAGAAGATGTCGGTTTATCAGGAAATGTCCACGGCCATGCCGCATGACTTGATCAATGCCAAGCCGGTCATGGCGGCTATCCGGGAGTTTTTCGGTTCGTCTCAACTCTCGCAGTTCATGGACCAGACGAACCCGCTGTCCGAAATCACTCACAAGCGGCGTTTGTCAGCCCTGGGGCCAGGCGGCCTCTCCCGAGAGCGGGCGGGATTTGAGGTCCGTGACGTCCATCCGACGCACTACGGCCGCATCTGTCCCATCGAGACACCGGAAGGTCCCAACATCGGTCTCATCTCCTCGCTGTCCTGTTACGCGCGGATCAACGAGCATGGTTTTATCGAGAGTCCCTACCGCAAGGTCCGTGGCGGCAGAATCGTGGATTTTGTCACGATTACTCACGGTGGCGACAGCCCCTGGCGAGTCGGGGAGCATGTGGACCTGGGCGAAGTCGAGAAGGTCAACGGAGATTTACGCGACAAAAAGCGCAAACTCGTGGAATACGAACCTTACTCGTCGTACCTGTCCGCCTGGGAAGAAGATCAGCACATCATTGCACAGGCCAATGTTCCGGTGGACGAAAAAGGTCGCATTACCCATGAATTGGTGAACGCCCGGCAGGCCGGCAACTTCGTGCTGAAGCGGCGCGATGAAATTGACTACATCGACGTCAGCCCGAAGCAACTGGTCAGCGTCGCAGCCTCGCTGATCCCCTTCCTGGAGAATGACGACGCCAACCGCGCGCTCATGGGGTCCAACATGCAGCGGCAGTCGGTTCCGCTGCTGCGCGCCCAGGCTCCGCTGATTGGTACGGGCATGGAAGAGGTGACGGCCCGCGACTCCGGCGCGGTAGTCATTTGCAAGCGCAACGGCACCGTGGACAGCGTCGACAGCGAGCGCATCATCGTGCGCGTGGAGGGTGACGGTCACAGCGGGCAGTTCTCGCGTGAAGTCGGTGCCGACATCTACCAGTTGACCAAGTTTCGCCGGTCGAACCAGAACACCTGCATTAACCAGAAGCCGGCGGTCCACAAAAGTCAGCACGTTCTGGCAGGCCAGGTCCTCGCGGACGGCCCCTGTACCGACCACGGCGAACTGGCCCTGGGGCGTAACGTCCTCGTGGCTTTTATGCCCTGGCGAGGCTACAACTTTGAAGATGCCATCCTGGTCAGCGAGAAGCTCGTAAAAGAGGACTCCTATACCTCGATCCACATCGAGGAGTTCGAAATCGAATCCCGTGACACCAAGTTGGGCCCGGAAGAGATCACGCGTGATATCCCTAACGTTTCGGAATCCCTGCTGAAGGACCTTGACGAGAGCGGCATCATCCGGATCGGCGCGTACGTAAAGCCCGGCGATATTCTGGTCGGCAAGGTTACGCCTAAGGGAGAAACTCAGCTCACGCCGGAGGAAAAACTTCTGCGTGCCATCTTTGGCGAGAAGGCCGGTGACGTTCGCGACGCTTCCCTGACCTGTCCTCCGGGTATCGAGGGCATCGTGGTGGATGTGAAGATCTTTTCGCGCAAGGGAGCGGATAAGGACGAGCGTGCTAAAGCCATCGAAGGTTCCCAGGTGGCTCGCCTGGAAAAGAACTTGAACGACGAAATCCGCATCCTCCAGGACGAGCGCTTGAAGCGGCTCTGTACCCTTCTTGAAGGCGAGAAGTTGCTGGCGGACTTGCACGACGAAAAGACCAACAAACGACTCCTCGTCAAAGGCACGGAGCTCGATCGCGAGGTGCTGTCACGCATCTCCACGCGCAACTTGAAGCGCATGAAGATCGCCAAGAAGGACCCGACGCTCATCGAGAAGATCGATGAGATCGAGGAGATGACCTCGCGCCAGATCGACATACTGAGGAAGATCACGGACGAGAAGATCCAGAAGCTCAAGAAAGGGGACGAGCTTCCACCTGGAGTCATCAAGCTG
>CAVXWN010000029.1:0-109085 GCA_963765485.1 uncultured Acidobacteriota bacterium
GTATTCCGATGAAGGTGGTCAGTGATTCCGATTTGAATCCGGTCGCTGGTTCCGAGGTGAAGCCGGGCGTTTTCGGAGCGAAGCGACGCTGGCGTTCCTATGGTGCTTGAAGTGACCGGAATCGGTCAACTAGAATCCGGTTTTCTCTTTATCTTTCCTTGGCTCCTTTCTCCATAAATAGGTTCGCCGGCGGCGCTGTGGAAATGTGGGAATCCGGCTGCCTTGTGCCGGATTTCCAAGCCCGGTGGAAAGGGTGGGAAACTCGTTCTGAGAGTTTTCCACCCTTTCCACGGGGCGGCATTTCCACAGCGCCTGCTCGGGTGTTCGGAGCGCAGCGACGCGAGCCGTACGAGGGCCCCTCCCAACGTGATCTCCGCCCGCACACCCTGGCGTGTTCGGAGCGCAGCGACGATGTTCATTCTTTGCCGCCACGCTTTTTGCGCATCGACTCGCCGCGCATCTCGATACGGTGAGCGTTGTGCACCAGTCGGTCGAGAATGCTATCGGCCAGGGTCGGATCACCAATCTGTTCATGCCACTTGGCCACCGGCAGTTGGCTGGTCAAGATCATGGATCGCTGCTGATAGCGATCCTCACAGATTTCCAGGAAGTCGCGACGCTCCGTGTCGGCCAGGGGAGCCATGGCCCAGTCGTCGACGACCAGCACCTGCAGACGAGCCCATCGTGCGAGCAAGGTGCGTAGACTGCCATCGGCGCGGGCCAGCGCCAAGTCACGAAACAGTTGGGCGGCGCGCGTGTATAAGGCCGTAAAGCCATCCCGGCAGGCCTTCTCCGCCAGAGCACAAGCCAAGAAGCTCTTCCCGATCCCCGTGGGGCCGAGCAGAAAAATGTTCTGATGTTCGCGCACCCAAGCGGAGTCCTGGGTGAGCGACCGCAGCAAGGCACGGTCCAGACCCCGCGGGGTGCGGAAGTCCAGGTCCTCCACCGAGGCCCGATGCCGCAGCTTGGCCTGGCTCAAACGACGCTCCAGGGCGCGGTTCTGTCGCCAGTTCCACTGCTGGTCGACCAGCAGGGCGAAGCGTTCCTCGAAGCTCAACTCGCTGATGCCGGTCTGCTCGGACTGGGCGCGAAAGGCCTCGGCCATGCCGTGCAAGCGCAAGGCGCGCAACTTTTCCAGGGTCTGCTGATTCAACATGTGTTCTCCTCTCTGCCGATCGAGTTACTGCACCCTCGACGTATCCGAGGGATCGAAATAAGCCGCGCCCCGCAGATTGTCGTGGGCGAGGGGCGGTCGGGGCGCCGGGGTTTCCAGCGGTTGACGATCCAGTCCGCGTTCCAGCATCGACTTGACACTCTGATAGGAGCAGGCGCCGGTGACCAAGGCCCGTGCCGCCGCCGCTTCCACCCGCTCGGGCGAATAGCGCTGGCCCAGGCGCAGAATCCCCAGACAGGACCGATATCCCATCTCGGGGTGCGGTTTACTCTCCAGGATGGCCTTGAATAACTGTGCCGTCGACGGCCCCACCGACTGCGCCCAGTGCAGCAGGCGCGAGGGCGGCCAGGCCAGGTGTTGCTGATGGCTCTTGGGTCGATGCTCGTTGACGGTCGTGGCTTTATAGTGCTGGTGGCTGCGGACATGCGAAGCCACGCGCTCGCCGCGGTGAAAGATCTCTACCGTGGTCAGCGTCGAGCGGATCTCCACCACCTGCCCGGTCAGCACGTAGGGCACGCTGTAGTAGTGGCGGTCGATCTCGACGTGATAGTCGATGTTGACGCGCGCGGTCGCCCACTGCTGCAGCTCAAAGCGATCCTGCGGAAGCGGGCCCAGCGCCGGTTGGTCTAGTTCCTGGAACAAGCTGGCACGGCAGCCGGGGCGCTTGCGAAACGGCCGTTGGTTGAGTTTATCCAGCAACTCCCGGATCGCCTGATTGAGTTCGGCCAAGCTGAAGAACTTCCGGTGCCGCAGGGCCGCCACGATCCAACGCTGCACGATCTGCACACCGGTTTCGACCTTGGCTTTATCGCGGGGCTTGTAAGGCCGCGTGGGCAGCACCCCCACGCCGTAATGCATGGCCAGTTCGTGATAGGTGCGGTTCAGATCGGGCTCGTAGCGGCAGGCGCGATTCACGCCGGTACGAGTGTTGTCGGGGATGACCAGCTTGGGCACGCCTCCTAAAAACTCGAAGGCACGGATGTGGGAACCAATCCAGTTCTCCAGTTCCTGGCTGTGGGTGGCTTCGGCGTACGTGTAGTTGCTGGCTCCCAGGACGGCAACAAAGATCGCCGCCTGCCGCTCCGGTCCGCCCTCCGAGTCTTGCAAGGGGATCGTCGCCCCGGCGTAATCGACGAAGAGCTTCTCACCGGCTACATGATCCTGGCGCAGCACCACGTCCAACTGCTGTCGCCACCGTTGGTAGAGTTCGCAGAAGCGACTGTAAGCGTAGCCGTCGGGATGCGCCTGCCGGTATTCTTCCCAGGCGAGCTGCAGCGTCAGGTGGGGATGGCGTTGGAGTTCTTCGTGGAGCTTCGCAAAATCGGGCTGGGGCTTGCGGTTTTCGTAGGCGCGCCGCGGGGTTCCTCCAAATACGGCGGCTTCCAGTTGGCGATCATCCCAGCCTTCCGGCAGCGGCCAACGGACCCCAGCCTCCCGGGCACGTTTCAGATACTCATAAACCGTGCCGTGCCCGATCGAGCAACTGCGGGCGATCTGCCGCTGCCCCAACCCCAGCTCATAGCGGAGTCGGAGTACTTCTTTGAGCTTTCGCATGGACAACCTCTGCATGGGCAATGTCGGTTACCTCCACCTTCCAGTGGAGCCGCATTGACCGTAATGTTGTCCAGCGTCCTTCGCCTCCCGTTCACCGTCCCGTCCGGAAGCGTGTGGAAATCTTTCCGAAATGATCCCGGTCAGGGTTCCGACAAGTGCCGGAAACTGACCGGATTAAAATCGGAATCCCTGCCCGGCTTCATCCCGGAATCGTGACCGAATTAATTTCGGAATCCTGACCGGATCAACTTCGGAATCGCGCCCGCCTTGCCCCGGAATCCGCACATTCTGCGCAAATAGGACGTCCACCGAATTGGCACGGGGTGATATGCGTAACCAGATCAGCCGAAATGCAGGTCGTCGTTTGCGCAAAAATACACTCTTGGGGCGACTTCGGAGGACGTAAGTACCCGTTCAGAACAGGGTCCGACATATCCAGCTTCGTAAAAGAAGCGCGCAAACGCGAGAGTTCACGGACCGCATCCAGCCGATCGTGAGAACTCAACCGTTCTGCGGTTTGCTCACCCAGTTGAGGCGTGAAAAGACTAAACCAAATCTTCCGAACCTCCTCCCGATCTGACCAGAAAGCCGTAAACTCCTCGAGATAAGCCGGCCGCCGAAGTAGTTGGCCTGTGATCGTGCAGTGTATGACGAGCCGGTGTCCCGAGATGTGCTGCAAAATACGGTCATAAGTAGCGGGGGAACGGCGGCGATCGTGCTCCGGCTGTAAGCCATCGACTGAAATGAGTAGGTGGAGGTTGGGTAAGTTTTTCCATTCAGCAGGAATCGGACGAACCGCACTGGTCACTACTTGTACTTCCACACCCATATCGGCCAGTTTCGGAAGCAGAACGTCCAGTTCTCGATACCGCACCAAGGGTTCACCTCCCACAACTGAGAGGTGTAATGGGCGGAAGCGACGAACCAGGCCCAATACGCCGGCGACCAAGGCTTCACCTTTAAAGTCATTCAGTTGACGCAGGGGACCCGAGGCCCCTAAGTGTTCCGGTTCATAGGAGTAGCATCCGGGACATCGAAGCGGGCACTCTCGGGTGATTTCAAGCGATAGAAAGGGCTTACGCCCGCGGAGAATGCCACCCCAGGCACGAATGATATCGGAGCGTTTCATGCGTAAACCTCCCTTACACTCTCAGTTAGTGAGGCACGCGACCGACAAGTCGCGCAGGCCGTGAGGGCGCCCCGTACGTAACTATCTTCTGCTAGCCTCCCGAGTAAGATTGGCCGCGCAGCGGCATCTCTGCATCGCGATTTCCGGTGCCGAGAGCCGCGGGTTCTTGGGAAGCTAGTCGGACCGCGATAAACCGAAAGGGCTCCCACACACGACCCCGAGGGAAAGTACCGTTGGAATCTCGACGAAACGCCCCACCAGCATTTTTGCTCCAATGAAAATCAATATGGCTGCCAAGCCCACATGCAGGTAGCGTAGTCTCCCAGTGACTCCGGCGAGAAGGAAGTATAACGATCGCAAACCAAGAACCGCGAACATGGTAGATGAATACACAATGAGCGGCTCTCGCGTAACGCTGAAGATGGCGGGAATGGAATCCAGCGCCAGCACCATGTCCGTGACTTCGACCATGACCAATGCCAAAAACAGAGGTGTGGCGAACCGCCGCCCGTTGCGGCGGACAAAGAAGGATCCTCCGAACTCCTGGACCATGGGCATAACACGCTTTGCCCACCGGACCACCAGATTGGTCTGCGGATCAGGGGCTGGCCTCTGGCGACGCAGTAACCTGACGCCGGCGACCAGCAGGAACACTCCAAAAACGGAAAGAACCCAGCTAAAGCGCGCCAGAAGAGCCGTACCCGCTGCAATGAAGGCAGCCCGCAAAGTAATGGCGCCCAACACGCCGTAGAACAGCGTCTTGTGCTGGAACTTCGGGGGTATCGCGAGCGAGCCAAAAATCACTGCAAGCAGAAATAAATTGTCCACGGAGAGGGACTTTTCCAAAATATAGCCGGTGAAGAACTGGACTCCGCTTTCCGCTCCTTTCCAGAAATACAAGCCGATACCGAATGCGAAGGAAAGCGCAACCCAGACCCCGCTCCAGACTGCGGCTTCTTTGATGGAGATTTCGTGGGGGCGGCGGTGGAAAACCCCCAGATCCAGGACCAGCATCAACAGGATGAATACTGTTAGCAGCACCATCCAGACTAAGTTGTCCATTGCCCTCCCTGAGCCGACCGAGAAGAGACTCTATCGGGGTAGCAATCAGCGATGAACCGACCCTAGCCGTCTGCTCGCGTTCCGTTGTGTTCGACTGCGGCGCACCTAGCGATTGGTGTACGGAAGGAACGCAAAGAAGTAGACGGCACCGCCCAGCACGAGCAACGCGACGTTGAATGTGGCGACCTTCACGATCATCGTCTTCCAATCCTGCGGCTGTGTTGATTCCCCATTCACCATCTGGAACATGGCAACCTCCCTGACACGCTCACTTCCTCATACTTATTGACCCTGAAACCGAACCCGACAGCCGAGAGTCCTCTTCGGATGAGCTCTGTCTGCCACACCGCAAGAATGCGGGCGTCATCTGCAATCCCGCGCGCGAGTCGGTCCAAGATAGCGGCTCCCTCCTTGAGGACGATGAAGAGTGCGCAGAGTGCAAACAGCAGCGTCACAACAATCGCCACCAAGATCAGGCAAGCGGCGCACTCGAAGAAGATGTACATAATAGTTGTCCTGGTCATTGCCGCCACCGTCATCGCCGAATGAAGACGTCCTGAGCCAATCCTTCCTTTCGGCGCAGGGACTGGCCGGTCAATTCCGGGTTGGTGGCGTAGCGGCAACTTAACGTCGCCAGACTTGGCGGCATATGGCAGCCGCTACGCCTTTCCGCCTGATTCGCCCCGCGGTAAATCAAGCAGCCTCGGCCCGATGGATTTGCGTATCCACTTCCCACACCATATCCTGTGGTTCAGGCCTTTCAAGGTAATCGATCGCCCCAAGGTCCATCGCTTCGAGGTAGCAGTGTATGTCCAGCACCCTAGCAATAACTAATACCGGTACGTTGGGGTGGAGTTGAAGCGACCTCTCCAGCACCTGGCGTCCTTCGAACGCAGGAGTACCCTGGCTAACTATCACGAAAGAGACGTCTTCGGTCTCGAGGGCTTTGGTTCCTTCGGCCATGGAGTTACACGTCAGGATCCTGTACCCCAAACTGCAAAGTATAGGCCCGTAGGTTTGAAGATCCCGAAGCTCTTCGAAGACCAGGAGCACGGTTGCAGTTTTCATCTAACGTCCTCCCTTGATTGGCAGATTGCAAGTTACAGCCGTCTTCGTGCCAAGCATATGCGCGAGGCGGACCCCTCTGAGGGCGGTGTCGACTAGTAAAACCGCTCCGGTGCCATAGAAGGTCAGGAAAGCGGCGAATAGAGACGTCCTGACCCACGCATTGGGTTCGCGCCTTAACAGCCTATTGGCAAGGAGGAGAGCTGCGAATCCGAGGGTGAGCACAGTGAACAGCTCGCGGGTCGATTGGGCCAAAGACCCGTGTTCCTCCAGTAGACCGTTGAGAGCAGGCGCGGAGGCAACGACCTTCATCGCCAGCTCTCCTGTTGCCACGGCCACGTAAGTCATGGCTGTCCCCAGCACCATGAGTGTCAAAGCCGCTCCCAGGAATAGCCGCCTCCTGGCAACAGACGGCACAGCACCCACAATTACCAAGAGCGGGGCGACCAAGAGCAGGATGATCGGGAAGTGCACGACGAGCGAGTGCAATCCGTTCCAGGTTGGGGAAAGACTGAACATGACGAAATCCTTTTGGTATCTGGCTAACCTCCCGAACGACCGCCTTTCACCGTGGCTCAAGCGCAAGCGCAGTTCCAATCGCCGCGATTGGCACGATTACTGAGCCGACAATGACTTACGCAGCGTTCCCGTGTCAGACTTTCGCTCGTCGTCAAAAACCTCGGACAACAAAAGTTTGAGTTGTCCAAGAACTTTGACGCCCCGCATAACCTGCATTTGTGCATCACGCTGATTTCAAAGAGGCCGGTGCCTACGGAACGTTTGGAGCCAGACCTGCCTATGTCAACGTGGTGGGTAGGTCATCGGAGGGATGGCCTGGAAGTTGCCTGCGCGCTTAACCTTCTTCCCGGCGGCGCAGTCCACCATCCCTCCGTAACCGAACGTCACAGGGGAACACTTGCTAAGGAGGCTCAAATCATGTCCAAGAGAATGGCGTATCGAATTCTATCCGCGCTTGCTTTCACGCTTGCCCTCGCCTGCCTTGCCTCGTCTCACGAGCTGATAATCTCGGATCAGGCAAAACTCGGAAACGGCCCTATGCTGGAACCTGGTACGTGCCGCGTTGAGGTCGTCAAGAAGCAGGATTCCGCCGAGGTCAGATTCTTCCAGGGAGGGGACTTGGTGGTGACGGCTCCAGCGACATTAACCAAGGAAGAGGTGAAGTGCAACAACACGGAAGTCCATTCCGAGGAAGTTAATGGGGGACAGGTGATAACCAAAATTCGGCTTCAGGGGTCGAAAGAGAGTCTTGTATTCAAACAGGATATCCCTGAGGCCGAGTGACGGGGTTCGGCATTGCCGCAATCTGTAGCGCGAGGCGACTCTGAGCATTCCTCCGGTTCTCTGCGTGGCACGTCGCGCCGCAACAATGCCCAGAGCACGTTTGTGAGAGCCATCCCGAGTCCTCGGAGGTTCTCCCATGAACAACTCGACCTCCTATGATTCGCCTGCATCGCCAGTTAGATCTAGAGGCCCCCCGTCAGTAGCCACGGGTTCCAGTCTGCGGATGCCGTCGCCCAGCGAATTATCGCGACTTCAACGAGATTGGAAGGAGACTCCTGGACCTATAGAAAAACTCGCAAACCTGTGAACAATCATCCTCTCGGGAGGCGACGGTGAACGCCTAAGGTGCTTCGTGCGGAGACTTTTCGGCCGTGAAAGACCCAAACAATACTGCGCCTTCGTCGGGAGCCGCTCGATGTTCCAGCACACGCTGGATCGCGCCAACCTGCTGGCCCGACCGGAACACTAAGTCACTGTCGTGGTCAAGTCCCATAGAGAGCGTGGTTGGATAGGGCGAAAGCATGTGGCCGAAGGAAAGTTGATAGCACAACCTCCCAGCCGCGATACCGGTCCTGGAGTGTTCCTGCCGCTGACTTCAGAACTGTCCGGTCATATGTCGAATAGATCGAGTTGGTTAGAGAACAGCGCCAGTTCATTTCGACAGTTTATTTGCGAAAAAGCCTGTAAAAGTGGCATTTTCTCGAATAGCGTGAGGCTCAAAATTTGAGACATCGGGTAGAGGTCGAGTTCGATCCCCAGTTGCTTGCGAACAATCGCCAGCAGAACGTAAATGGAGATGGCGATCCAGATTTGGGTTTTCACGGCATGGGGTGAGAGACCGTAGAATTTCTTGATGCGCAGATGCTGTTTTATCCATTTGAAGAACAACTCCACCTGCCAGCGGCATTTGTAAAGCTGGGTGATGATGAGTGCGGACAGGAAGAAGTTGTTGCTTAAGAAGGTCAAGACCTTGTCGGTCTCGGCATCGTGGTAACGAATACGACGCAGAGGCTCGGGATAAAACTTGGCCGGGTAAAAACTTTTGAGGCGAATTGTTTGCTCGGAGAGTAGCCCCGTCGCCTTGTCTAGGGGATGGGAGCGGAGACGGCGAAAGGCGAAGTGCTTGCGAGGACGGATGATGAAGAACGCTAAACCCTGTTTGAGGCGGTAAAGGCGCTCGAAGTCCAAGTAAGCTCGGTCCACGATGGAGATGGAACCGGGTTCGGGAACAGTTCGTCGAGCGGGCAAGCCGCCTCTCTTTCCGGTGAGCGATGAAGGAGCGGTTGTCTAGCGTGCTGTCACAGTATCGGAAGAACGCAGCCGTAAGGCTCAAAAGGAAAACGAATGGATATCGAATCCGAGGCTTCCCGCAAATCTTTGTTCTTGGCTTTCTGATTGTGTATCCGGCCTTACTAGTTTGGCCTCAGCGAACCGGCCCCCAGGGGTTCTCGTGATGATCGACAAATGGGGAAGGGGTGTTGCGATTAACGGTGCAGGTTCGTCTGAAGGTGTTGGCTGGCATGTGGCGGAGCTGTGTGGAGTCAAAACAAAAGGCGAGGTGGCTACCTACAACGGGGCCACCTCACCCTCCTCAGTGTGGGTCATGGTGGTACCGGTCAACTTGCCGTCGAATCGAGCTTTTCTTGCAGGCGATGGAATTCTGCCTCGTGCTCACCGTACTCAACATAGTCGCTAACCAGCGCCGCGAGCTCTTGGGCCAGATCGTAACCCGCCTTCGCATAATCCGCGTAAGCGGAGAAATGGATGTGGTCCTTGTTGTCCTTAAAATGGTTGATTGTCATCTCAGTGTTATCGGCGAGTTCTTTCAGTAAAGGATAGATACGATCAATCGCTTGCTGCTGCCAGGGCGAGGCCGTGTCCCGGGCATCATGGAGTTGGGTGAGGAGTTGTCCGGCTCGGTTGATATGCTCACGGATTAGGGTTAGCTTGCGTGCGTGGCTCTCCCAACTCAGTTGTCTTGCGCTCGCCCAAATGGTGATTTCGTCGCAATCCCGTTCCAGGGCTATCGCCTCAGCTTTAACTTCTGAGAGAAGCTGGTTAACTTCCTGGGAGCTTCCGGATGAGGTGTCCCCAGCATTGGCGGCGGGTGAGATCAAAAAGCAGCCCGCAGCCAGTAGCGACAACATCAAAAAGTAAGGTGTTCTCTTTCGGCTGTTCATGGTTGGTCAAATCCTCCTATTCATCAGCGCGCGATTGTGTATCGATCATCGCGCCCTGCATGGGCGTGCTGGGAAACTCTTGGAGTCCCGCCGCTCACGCCCAGCGGTGAAGCACGCGATGTTCCAGTCTGTACTTTTCCGGCAACCACCCTAGAGTCTTTACGTTCTGCTCCGCTTGGGCCGTCGGCGAAATCCGGGGCGTCAAAAATCCTGGACAGGCCGCGCGCCGTTGTTCAAGAGTCTGTACAGCCTCGGATCCAGCCTATGTCAGTTCCCTTGTAGTTCTATGGATTAATGAGCTCGAGAGTTTGGAGAGGCAGATGCCTCTTGGAATGTTGCTGCCCGGAGGAGTGGTTGCTCGACGAGCGCCTGGCACCGGAGAAGGACCGCGTCTGGGTGCGGATGCGGGCACGCTCATGGAGGTTGAAGTGAGTGCGTTCCAAAAGGCCCTGTCATTGGGTCTCATTTGGTTGTTGGCGGTTCAGACCAGTCGGAGTGTTCAAATCGATGCTTTAGGCCACATGGCTCCGCCGCTGGCCGCCGCGGCGAACCCCGAGCCGATTCAACCAAGCGAGCCGCCCTCCCTCGATGAACTGGTAAAGGGATCCTCTATAGAGATCGCCGCTTGGGCGGAGCAGTTCACGTTCGATCAGAACGCGATCAAAGCCGGAATCGAGGCACTGAAGCAAGAGAGTAAGACTCGGGAGAATGCTTTCAAAACCGCCGCCAAGTCGGCTGAAAAGCAGACTGAACAGAAAGAGCAGGAACTGGGGAGACTGCTGACCTCGGGCGAAGAGACCCAAAGGAGTCGGAAGAAAATCCTGTGCGAGATCGCCAAGGTCAGGAAAGACATCACGGCGAAGACCTTTGAGTTCTTGCAGAGCGAAATTGCGGATGACGTCACGCTGTCAAAGCTTGACCTTGCGGCCACGTGGAGATCGGTAAGCCGCCAACTCGACCAGAAGATCGCCAACGGAACCATCACCGAACGCCCCCACGGCGACGCCATAAACATCGGCCATCGCACCACGCGGAAGCCTTTCAAAGGACAGGCCGACGACCAGGCGTGGGGCAAGAAGGAGATCGACGAAGCGCGTGCGAGCAAACTCTTTCCCCGGGAAATAAAGGATCCAGTGGTGACGGAGTATGTCAACCGGCTGGCCGCGAACCTGGCGCTGAACAGTGATCTCCAGGTACCGCTCAACACTTACGTGGTGCAGCAGGAGCTAAAAAAGGACGGAAGGCCGGTCCTTGGCAAAGACGGGCAGCCGGAGCAGGTGGCGAATGCGATGGCACTGCCGGGCGGGTTCCTGATCATTTACGCCGGAATCGTTCTGGAATCAGAAACCGAATCTGAACTGGCCGGCGTCATCGCTCACGAAATGTCTCACTGCGCCGCCCGGCATGCGCACCGCATGCAGGGCAAAGGCCGGACCTTCGGCATCATTCAACTCGCCACCACGATCGGATTGTCGATCTTCGCTCCCGGCCTCTTCCAGGCCGCCTCTTATCTGGGTTATTACCTGAAGGGCTTGCTGCTTCAGGGTATCTTCCAGGGCATGGGGCTCATCTTCACTATGAATGTGCTCGGGGTGAGCCGGGAGTTTGAACTAGAGGCAGACCAGCTCGGGATGCAATACGCGTGGAAATCGGGCCACGACCCCGAGGGGTTCATCCGTCTCTTCGACCACATGAGCCAGAAAGAAGGCCATGCCAGCAGCACATCGTTCTTTTCCACGCACCCGGCCTACGGCGACCGCATTCAGAATGCGCTCAAGGAATACAAAGCGCTACGTGCAGCGGACAATCCCAGCCATACGTACATCACCGACAGCGCCGAATTCCAGGAAGTGAAGGAGCGTCTCAGAAAGAGCCTCCAGAAAACGGAGATCGAGATCCAGGAGGAGAAAAATAGGCCGTCACTGAACAGGCTGGAGCCCTCGCCGGAGGAATGCGATGAACTCCTGAAGTGCCCTCTCCACGCGATTTCCCCCCAACACAACGTTAGAAAGCCAGACTGAGCAGGGGAACAAGATGGGAGCACCTAACACAGTCCCTCTGGGGGCAGCTTGATCAGATACCACTACAGCAAGGTCGAGTTAAGCAGGCTTGCCGGAAGGACGCGGAAAAACTCAATCCGAAGCAAGCTGAGATACTCGGAAGAATCCGAGTCGGTTCCGAATGGACTCTGTGTGACGGGCGCCCTTGACCCAATCGTGACAGCGCAGGCGAGGACGCTTCACTCGAGCCGGAGAACTAGCGCGCTTTGGTACGGGACTGTGACTTGTACGGTATGCTGGTCCACGGCCAGCTCGCGCTGCTCGTAAATGTCCGTAACGCGGACGTATCTCTGAGGGAGCGTTATTCTAGCGGCTTGGTCGTCGGTTGTGTCGTTGAAGATCGTGAGCAAGCTACGGCTCCCCCCTTCGATGAGGCGCGGACGTACTTTTTCTGAGCTGACCATCGGCTGGACGGCCTGTCCCACAATTACTCGCAATAGCTCGATGCCATTCTTGTCGCCGTCTTCAATGCTCGCTCCTAGATTTGTCCCGAAGTAATAGACCTGCCCCCGTCCCAACTTCCGCATGGCTGCGACCGTGAAGTCTTTGTACCGGGCAATAGGAGTGGCGCTTGAAATCTCGATCGGAGTCAGGAAGGTGTGAGCCTTGACTCCAACCGCAACCGGCTGCGAGAACTCGATCAAAGGCTCGAAGTAAATTCGCTCCGAAGGGGGGAGGTCTTCCACCACGACGGGTGGATGAGATTCGGCCGGCGCCCTCATGAAGTAGCTTTCCTTCTCACGAAAACCAAAGGCTTCAGACAGTCCATAAGGTGGGACGACCGGATTGTGAAAGCAGTGTTCGTCAAACAGCCCGAATGACGTTTCCAGGATCAGGGTGCCGCCCGTTTCGACAAAGCGCTGCAAGCTTTCGCATGTCTCTTTCTTGCCCATCAGATGCCAGGGCGCAATAATGATTTTGTAGGGGACCTTGCCAAGGCTTGCGGGCTCAATGAAGTCGGCCGGCAAATCACAATTCCAGAGGGCCTTGTAATAGCCGCTGAATGAGTCGGTCGAGGCGCTTTCGTCGCTGCCCATCGCAAAGGTGAGCAATGCGTTGTCCTGATCGAATAGGATCGCGACTTCAGGCTTTGGTTTAAAGTTCTGAATGATGTCCCAATGGGCCTGAATCAGGCGGTCATCCTCCGCTGCTTCGAGGACGCGCTCGGTGGGTGAGCCATCCCGGGCGACGAGTCCAAATCCCGTGGCTTCAGTGCCAGTGGCCTCGGTGTGATAGGTCCAATAGAGAATTCCCCCGGCGCCGCACGCCACCGCCAGCCAGTTCCAGAAGCGAATATCCCGCGCCCGCATCATCGGGCCACGCCACAACAATCCGTCGTTTCCATGGCCGCCTTGCAGCTCCGTCATCCAGAAATCCTTGCCGCCGGCATTGGACCGTGTGATTTCGAGTTTCGCCGCCCCGGCATAGGCTGGAATGTCGAATAGGCGGGGAAACAGTGATAGCCCCCAAATATCTACGACTTCAGCGAGACGCCAGGCATTGGTGCCCAGGATCGCCATGCCCTCGACGGGAGGGTGA
Source organism: uncultured Acidobacteriota bacterium (assembly GCA_963765485.1). Taxonomy (GTDB): domain Bacteria; phylum Acidobacteriota; class Terriglobia; order UBA7540; family UBA7540; genus CAVROP01. The sequence continues at coordinate 13,066 of CAVXWN010000029.1, forward strand.
TGGGGGCCGTGACTCTCGATGATGTGGCGTGAGTCCACGGCCCGCACGTTCTCCGCCCTAAACCGCATTTCGCCGGTGCTGCGGTCAATAATGAACCGGCGCCAATCGAGCCAGTCGGCGTAGGTGCCCCGGAGGCGCGGCGGACTGACCATGGTCCAGCTCGGGTAGCGTCGCACCCAGGCCTCGTTGAGGTGGTCGAGAGTACCGTAACGGTGCTTGAGCCAGCGCTGAAACTCGGCAATGGTCCTGGAGCAATAGCAGAATAGAAGTGTGTCCGTCGTCTCCGCGAAGTGGTGCCCCCAGGCGGGCTCGATGTGAGGCTCGTTCCAGCAGTCGTAAGCGTACATCGAGGGATGCGCGCCGACTACCGTCGCCATTTCGCGGATGAATTTCCCTGCCGCTTGGCGCACCGGCTCCCAGTCGAGGCAAAGTCCGGGCCAACCGCCGCTGACGTTGTTCCCGCTGCCGTCCAACCTCTGGGGTTGGCCCCTGGCATCCACGTAGCGAGTCTCAGGGTGAACCGCCTCGAGCCAATAGGGCGCGTCCTCTGTGATTACGCCCATCAATACGCGAAGCCCGAATTCATCACAATAGTGCATCACTTCCTCGAGCTCTTCGAAATCGAAACGCTCAGGCTCGGGATTGTGGTAAACCCAGGAGCTGTAAATGCGGATGATGTTAAACCTGTACTCTTGAGCAATCTTTCTCAGCATCTCTCGGCGTTCTGACCGAGGCGGATTAGGAGGGCGGTAGAAAGCCGTCCCATACACAAACTGTTTGGGGGACGCCGCGTCTCGACGTGACTCGGAAGCACTCTGATCACCTTCCCGTGCCGCAAATATTTTCAAGCCTCCCCAGGCAAGGCCCACTCCTCCCGAGGTGGTACGTAGGAAGTGTCGGCGCGAAAAGGTATCAGTCATTGGTCACCTCATTGGCGGCGCGCAGCGTCTATTGCACAATTCTATAGTAGGGACCCAGGGCGGCATTAAGAATGTCTTTCTCATCTCGCCTTGGATTCCAAAGCATCTCTCCGAGCAGAGCCGCGCTCGGCTGGATCTGTTCTTCAAACAACCCGTCTTCGATCAGGCCGACCACGGACATGGGCGCGGATGTTGTATCGCGAATCTCATGGAAGAATCGCAACGCGGCAGGATAGTTCTCCACCCACTTCGCGTTGACGTAATCCCAGCGGGGCTGCCGCTCCTTGAGCCGATCGCGGATAAACTCGTGCGCGCGTTCACCGATGATGAACGGGCCGTGATGCTCGAACTCGCTTTCCCAGCGCAAAGTGGTCCACCCTTTAGCGCACATCGCAAATTCGCTACCGGGACGAAATGTTGCGAGCTTCTTGGAATAATCGATCGTGGCATCCAGAGTGCTCAGGCCACGGGGCAGCTTACCCTCAGGGAGCGCCACATCGGGATCATAGCTATAGGGCAAGGTGCCTGCATCCTCCCACACAATCGTGAGTCGGGGGTCAAGGCGTTTCAGGTCTACGTAGTTCTCCATGATGGAGGTGGCGTGGAGGCCCCATTCAATGCGGAGATCGGGGTGTTTGTCCAGTAGCGCACGAGCAATATCGTTGACCCAATCACAAGCCAGGCTGGCAATCGTTCGCCCTTCGATTCGGGTGTTCAATTGCTCCGTGAAAGTCTGAAAGTAGATGCCATCCATACCCAGATTCTGATAGAGCTCCTCGTACTTCCTCAGAACATCCTCCCTCACCAGCCGCACGTGCTCCGGATTCGTGGGATCGAGCTTGCTCAGGCCCCACCCCCAATGAAATCCAAGTATGACCTTGATCCCGCGGGAATGCGCATAGTCGATAAACTGCCGGCAGTTCAAAGGGGGAACATCATTCCAAACAATCAACCTATTCATCTTCAAGCGGGCCATGTTGTCGAAGTATCGCCTGTAATCGTAGAGGACGTAGCCCCATGTCCAAATGCCCCGGTTCTCGATCACGGGCGCTTCAGTGAGACTGAATTCCGGCATGGCATCGAGAGTTTGCCGCAGATTTCTGTCCTGGGTGGACATCGTGGCTAGTCTCTTGTTGAACTCGATGACTCCATACAGCACACCAAGTGAGTCGGTTCCAGCGACCATGACCACCCGCGTCTCCGGCTCCCACGGAGATTTCAAGCAGGCGAGCGTGTAGCCCTGCGCCTGCGTTGGCAACTTGACCAGGCCTCTCCGAGCAAGTTCCGCGATTTTGGGATTCATTGCCGGCGTACCGACAAGAATCAAACTGCGCGTGGCAATAGGAGTCTGGTTCCCCGGCAAGACCTCCAGAACGTAAGGAACCTGGCGTTGCACCATGCGTTCCAGTTCGTTCACCGCAAATTCTTCGACGCCTTCGTAGGAACCGTACAGCACGCTCCATCTCGGCCCCGCATAACGAAGCTCTGCGCCGCCAAGGGCCTGGATCGAATCCTTTGTTCGGGTAGCTCCCTCTGCTCTTTGCTGTGCGCTGGCACTCCCCAGTACACAGCACGCAAGCAGATAAGAAAAACAATAGATCTGAAGCTGCGCCAGCTTGCTTCCCATTTTGCACTCCTTTCGACCAGCCAATCGAAATCGCCTCTCCTTGAACTGCACAAACTCAGCGTCACCGTCTAAGGTTAATACTATGTTGTATGATGAGGAAGTTCGATCTAGATTCCCAACCCTACCCGCCGAGGCGACATGGCCAGGATGGATTTCGGGCGGTTTCTCGACAACGAGGTTTCCCGCGTATACATTGCGGGCGGGCTGGAGGAGGCGAGGCGCGTGGAAGGTGTCCTCACGAGACACGCCATCGATTACGCGGTGGAGATCGAACCTTACTACAAGCCGCTTTTCGCGATATTTTCGATTGGTGTGTATGTGGGGGCTGCGTTCTACGTTCTATCCGCGCAGGCGTCTTTTGCTCAAAGCACGCTGCTTGCCGCAGGTTTCGAGGCAGGCATTCAAGATGACCCGGCTGGTTGAAGCTCCCGCTTGCAGGCGCAATCGGATGTCAGTTCACTATCTCTAAAGGAGCTATGGATGAATCGGCGTGAGTTTTCAAAGTTCTCAGCATTCGGATTGAGTGCCTTTGCGCTATCGGAGAAGGTCGCTCCAGGCATGTCCAAGCCTGAAGGAGGACAAACGACAACCGGAGTAGCAGTCGAAGCGAAAGCAGGAGCCGGGGCCCCGAAGTGGACGCTGTGGTATGCCCAGCCAGCGGCGCGCTGGTTGGAGGCGCTACCCGTCGGAAACGGGCGGCTCGGCGCGATGGTCTTTGGTGGCATCGAGCGCGAAAGGCTGGCGCTCAACGAATCGACTGTATGGTCCGGTTCCCCAAGTGATCGCCATGACAATCCGAAGGCGAAGGCGCATCTCGATGAAATCCGCCAACTCTTTTTCAACGGTAAGTACATCGAGGCGCGCGATCTCTGTGCCAAATACGTACTGGGCCGCGAGGATTCTTACGGCACACACCTCCCGATGGCCGATCTGCTGCTCGAGATGAAACATGCCGGCGGCGCGCCTTCTGATTACCGCCGGCTCCTGGATCTCGACGAGGGCATCGCTCATGTCGGCTATTCCGTGGATGGTGTCCGGTTCACGCGAGAGGTTCTGGCTTCCAACCCGGACAACGTGCTGGCGATGCATCTCACTTCCGGTCAGCCCGGCCAACTCACCTTCAACATCGGGCTGAGCGGCGGGAACCTTCCTTTCAAGGTGCACGCGAAGGACAGGAACACGCTCGTCATCACCGGCCACGCCTGGGAGAACAAGCACAGCGACGGCAAGACCGGCGTGGACTTCGAAGGATGGGTCTCGGTGTTGAACTCCGGCGGCACGGTCTCCGGATATGGCGATCATCTTACCGTCGAAGCCGCTGACGCCGCGACCTTGCTTGTGACGGCCAACACCACGTATCGAGGCCGTGATCCTGAAGCGCTGTGCCGAGAGCAGATGGAAGCCGCTCGAAGCAAATCCTACCATGACCTCCGCAAAGCGCATGTGTCCGATCATCAGCGTTTGTTTCGCCGTGTCGACATCGACTTGGGCAGGACTGAGGCGGCCGGCCGACCGACGGACCAACGATTGGCGGCAGTTCGCGCCGGCGGCCATGACCCGCAACTCATGGCGCTGTTTTTCCAGTATGGCCGTTACTTGCTCATAGCGGGTTCGCGCCCGAATTCACCGCTCCCCACCAACCTTCAAGGCGTCTGGAATGATAATCTCGCCTGTAATATGGGGTGGACTTGCGACTTCCACCTCGACATCAACACGCAGCAAAACTACTGGCCAGCCGAGGTCTGCAATCTATCGGAAACCAGCGAGCCCCTTTTTCGCATGATCGAATCGTTACGCGAGCCGGGCCGGCGAACCGCTCAGACGGTGTACGGCGCGCAGGGTTGGGTGTGTCACGTATTCACCAACGCCTGGGGCTACACTGCGCCGGGCTGGGGCCTGGGCTGGGGCATTTTCCCGACTGCTGGCATTTGGCTTGCCTCGCACCTGTGGGAACACTACCAGTTTACGGGCGATAAGCAGTTCCTGTCGGACCGCGCGTACCCGGTCCTCAAGGAGGCTGCGCAGTTTTTCCTGAGTTACATGGTGAGACATCCAAAATACGGCTGGCTGGTCACCGGTCCGGCCGTTTCCCCTGAGAACGCGTTCCTTGCACCTGGGGGTAAGGACTGCAGCGAGTCGATGGGGCCGACCTGCGATCGCGAGCTGGTCTACGACCTCTTTACCTCATGCATGGAAGCGTCGCGGACGCTGGGCCGGGATTCCGAATTCCGCCAGACGGTCGAGGGGGCGCGGGCGAAACTGCCTCCGCTCAGGATTGGCAAGCACGGCCAATTGCAGGAATGGCTCGAAGATTTCGACGAAGCTGTTCCCAACCACCGCCATACAAGCCATCTGATCGCTCTCTATCCCAGTTGTCAAATTACGCCGCGCACGACGCCTGATTTGGCAAAGGCCGCACGAGTGACTATCGAACGCCGGATCAGCCACGCCGACTGGGAGGATACGGAGTGGAGTCGTGCCAACTTGGTCAACTTTTTCGCTCGTCTCGGCGACGGCGAAGCAGCCCACATTCACTTGCTGGGCTTGTTGTGCAAGGATACCGACGCCTGCCTGCTTACTTTCTCTCGTGCCGGAATTGCAGACGCGCCGCAAAACATTTTCGTCATTGACGGGAACTCAGCCGGCACTGCGGGTATCGCTGAGATGCTGTTGCAATCGCACGGAGGTGAAATCCACCTGCTCCCCGCCCTGCCTAAAGCATGGCCATCCGGCTCGGTCACAGGCCTGCGCGCCCGGGGCGGTTTCGAACTGGATATCGACTGGAAGGATCGTGAGCTCAGTGCCGCAACTCTTCGTAGCGTCAAGGGCACGGTTTGCAAGGTGCGATATGGGGAAAAGGTTGTTCAATTGAACCTCAAACCCGGTGGGACACTGCGTATTGCACCCGACCTGACCGCCGCATAATACGGCGGCGCAGCAACGGTGGGGCACGCTCTCCGACGGCAACTTGCTCCGCGCTGCCGAGGCTGCCGGATTTGACGTGCTGCTGACGACACACAAAAACCTCGGCTTTCAGCGGCGGGCGTAGCGCGGCCTCGTTCGTGAGTTTGTGCCTCGTCTGTGTCCTGAGTCCATGATTCAACCACAAGGATGCCCCAGACGTGACCGTGGCCATGGGCCTTGATGGAGCCTGGATCCCGTTCGGATGTTTCTCCGGGTGGAGTCCGGAGAAGATCTCGGACAGGGTTTACAGGGACGGGTGAAGAACATCCTACTGATGTTCGACGTCGCCCGGAAACACGACGCCTGTTCGAACCAACACCTGGCGGCGTAAAAGTCGCGATGCCAGCTTTTCTGTATAGATAATACGCCCGGTGACGCCTACTTGGCTTCCGCGAATGCCCGTGCGTGGAATTCCATCGACGCGGCCACGTGGGCAAGAAAGTATTCCACGCCGTGGCTGCCCAGGTAGATGTGGAACTCATGCTTAACCTTCAACACGTCGAGTTCCTCGTGCAAAGCTCTCGCGCCCTTATCGAAGCCGTAGGAGTCCTCACTGCCACAGTCGAAATAGATCTTGAGCCTTACGATCGCGGCGGCATTTTTCTTCGCCAGCACAAACGGACTATTCTCGTTCCAGAAGGCGATGTCGATGGGATTGCCAAAAAGCGCGCCGAGCATACCCGCCAGCGGTGACGGCGCGCTTGTCGCGCGGTCCCCGCGCGGTGGCTGAGTGACCAGGGCTGCGCTGTGGGCGCTCACCGAAGAGAAAAGCTGCGGGTTCGCAAAGGCAAAGCGCAAGGCCCCGTATCCGCCCATAGACATCCCGGTGACGCCGCGCGCATTCCGTCCCGAGCGTATCCGGTACTTGCGCTCGATCGCGGGCATGAACTCACGGAGGAAGAAATCGCTATACCGGGTCCGTCCGTCGCGCGAGTTAACATAGAAAGTCCGTTCACCATCCGGGGTGACAATCAAGAATTCACCGATCTTGTGTTGCTCGCGAAGGTCCTGGATCAGGCTCCAGGCGCCAGTGTTCAAGAGGGACTGTTCGTTGTCGCCGAGGCCGTGCAGGTCGTAGAGAACCGGGTAGCGGAGCGCGTCTTGGGTATTTTTCCCCGCCGTGGAGTCGTAACTCGCCGGCAGAAAGGCACAGTAACGAACTGCCGGCGGCAAGATGCGGCTCGGGACCGCGCCGCACTCGATGCGGCCTTGCGCGTGCGCGACGCCACACGCCGCGAAGACGGTAAAGAGCGCGATGATCTGTCGCAGCCTGCAACGAAAAGGAAAAGTGCGTTGCATCATTCGTAGCGCAAAGCCTGCACGGGGTCGAGACGGGCGGCTCGGGCGGCCGGATAAAGGCCGGAAGCCATGCTGACCACGACGGCGAAAGCAATCGCTCCCGCCACCAGCCACCAAGGAACGCTCCAGAGATTTTCGGGGGGAAGGTTCTGGCGCTGCAAATAGATGTCGGTCCCTACGTTGATCATCCGGCCGATCATCCAGCCCAGAGCAACTCCCAGAACTCCGCCCACCAAGCCCATCGCTGCGGCTTCGGCAAAGAAAAGCTTCTTCACATCACCGTCGCTGGCGCCAAGGGCTTTCATGATCCCGATTTCATGACGGCGCTCCAGAATCGCCATCACCAGCGTATTCACGATTCCGAGTGCCGCCACGCTGAGCGCCAAACTGCCGAAAATTCCGAGAAAGAGGTCGAGCACCGCGAAGAAGCGGCGCAGGCCTTGTGTGGCGTCGAGAATGGAAAATGTACTGAACCCCAGTTTCTTGATGGCGTTCTGCACGGATTCGACATCGTTCGGGCTCTTCACGCGCACGCTGACGCTGAGATAAGTGGGCACACTCGAAAAGTTTGACGCGCTGTCGCGCAACCCAGTGGGCAGCATGGCGTGCAGATTCTCGACAACTTCGAGCGGGATGAAAGCTCGCGCTCCGGATGCGCCACGCACGCCGTCGGGTTCCTGGCTTGTGATGCCCACGATGCGTAGCCTTCTTTCGCGCGGCACCACGGAGAAAGTCGCGATCGCCGCGGGTTGCGCCGCCTCCCAAGGATCGCCCGCTGGAGCCTGCGAATGAGTTGCCCCCGCTACGGGCTTTGACTCCGGAACCTGCGGCGACGGGACTCGCTCCGCGTAACTGAGCGTTATCTCTTTCCCAATCAGCGCCTGAGTTTGAACGTCCGGCTTGGGGCTCGGATCGCCGCTCCCCGGGTGAATTCCCAGCAGATCATCTGCAAATTGGATCTGCAAAATTGCTTCACTGGCGTTGGGTGAGGAGAAAAACTTGCCCTGGATATTCTCGAAGGCGTCCTTTTCTCCGGCCGAGAACGGCAAACCGGCCACCATGGTGAGGTGCGGCTTGCCTTCGTAGTGGAACTCCGTCACAAAGCGGATGTCCGGCGTGGCTTCAAGTACGCTCGGCAGTTGCGCCAACTCCCGGCGCGCATTTTCGTCAAGAGTTCGGCTCTCGGCGTCGGATGCGCCGCCGCGCCTTTCACCACGGCCAAATCCGCCAAAATCCCGGCGCGAGCTCACCACAATGGTGTCGAACAGGCCTGAGCGAGCTAGGCGCCGGTTGGCGAGCTGCTGAAGGCCGATGCCGAGCGAAAGCATCGCTACGAGCGACGCGACACCAACTCCGATGCCCAACGTGGTCAGGGAATTTCGCAGCAAAGATTCGCGAAGATTGCGCGCTGCGAGCTCGACCAAGTCCCCAGCTTTCACTGCGTCTCCTTTTCATGCGGGGCGGCTTTATCCGCACGCGGCTCCTGCGCCTCGGTCTCTTGGACGGCTGGAATATTGGGTTGGTCACCGGCAACCTTGCCATCGGCAAGGGAAACCATGCGTTCGGCGTAGCGTTCGGCGAGCGCGTGCTCGTGCGTGACCAACACCACGGTCATGCCGAATTGTTGGTTCGATTCACGGATCAAGTCGAGGATTTCAATTCCCGTGCGGCTATCCAGGTTGCCGGTGGGCTCGTCGGCCAGGAGCAAGCTGGGATGGTTCACAAGCGCACGGGCGAGCGCCGCGCGTTGTTGCTCGCCGCCGGAAAGTTGGCTCGGGCGGTGGTCGAGACGCCCAGCCAAGCCGACGCGTTGTAATGCCTCGCGAGACAGCTTCGACCGCTTGCCACGCTCGATTTCTGCGAAGCGCATCGGCAGCTCGACGTTCTCCAAGAGTGTCATGGCGGGAATCAGGTTGAACGACTGGAAGACCATTCCCACCGTGTGGCGACGGTAACGGGAAAGCTCCTCGCCCGACATCTCGGCCAAGTCGCGCCCGTCCACGACGACGGTTCCTGCGGTGGGGCGGTCGAGGCCGGCAATCAGGTTCAGCAGAGACGACTTGCCGGAACCCGAACTCCCCAGAAGTGCCACAAAGCTGCCGGCGGCGACGTCGAGTGAGATGCCATCTACGGCGCGAATCAGCGAGTCACCCATGTGAAAGTGGCGCTCCACCGCCTCAGTTCGAATTGTGCCGGCGTGCACCGAGTTATCTATCATCACCCTCTTCACTCCCAGTGATCCCACAGTCCGACGCGTCGGCTGTCACGCTAACCGAGGCCTCGCGAGCCGCTTTCGACGCGTTTGAGACATGCGCATATAATATCACCATCGGTTCAGCATCTTCCGGGAGGATGATTTTATGCGAACAGTGTTGACTCTGGTTTGTATTGCGGCACTTTTTATAGCGTCCGAAAGGGCGGGGGGGGCCGAGACAGCATCATCCTCGGAGGTGCCCGAAGACGTTTACCGCGGCGAATTACTTGCTTACCCGGGACCGTGGGGTTTTGAGATTCCGAAGTCGGGCATCATCCTGGTTCGCGACGAGGAACTGGAAACGCTGGCAACTGATCCGGACAGAGTCATCAACCTTTCTACCGGAGGCGCCCCGAGGAACCAAAGCCTGCGACAGGTGTGCGAGCTTGCCAGGGCGCACGGCGAGCGGACGCTCACGCTAGCCTTCGATCAATTCTTCGCGCAGTATCGTCCCGGCCAGAACACTCCCCGGAGGCTAATGCCGGACATGGACGAGTACATCCAGAAGATGGCCGCCATTGGACGTTTGGCCGCCGGGTACGGGCTTGGTCTCGAGCTTAGCCTCCTCAGCCCGCTCGAAGTAGGCAAGGCTTACACGGCGCGCACTGGCGAATCCGGCGTCTGGATGCACTATCGCGAGGGACTACGCGATCCGGGGACCGGCGCCTTCAGTGTGCAACTCTGGCAGCACAAGCGCTGGGTGAATAACAAGGGACCAATCGATATCCAAGATGCCGGGGTGCGCGTGTTTGCCTTCCGGGAAACACCGGTGTCTGGGACGCCCTATCGGGCGGTGGATCCGGCGGAGATCGTTGAGATCAAGGAGGGAGTGGAGGTCGAACGCATGGAGGGCCTGATCGCTCAAGAGGGCGACTTCCGGGCGGTGCGGATCAGGGTGCACGGCAGCGGTGCGCTGCCTCGCGGGGGCTTGGATCACGTCCTCGTCGTTCAGTTGTATCGAACTCCGGAGATGGATTACTTCAGCCCCAAGGCGCTGCCTTTCCTCACCAGCCTTGTGGATAAGTACGCGGCAGCCGGGATTCACCTGAACGCGCTCTACTCCGATGAGATGCACATCCAGCAGGACTGGGCATACTTCAGCCACCACGACCATGGTGAGTTCGCACTGCGTTACGTCAGTCCGGGGTTGGCGCGCGGGTTCGCCGCCCGTTACGGCTCCGAGTACGTGGACTTCGCCAAGTACCTGGTCTACTTCGTGCATGGCCAGGAAGACACCGCGATCGACCTGAGCGCCAAGCAAGGCGTTATGCACACCTTCGGCGCCACTCCCGAAGCGGTGCGGCGGACCGCCCTTTTTCGTGCCCGATACTATCAAATGCTGCAAAACGGGGTGGTGGACCTGTTCGCGCAGGCGAAGCACTATGCCGAGCGCAAGATGGGGCATCGTCTGGAAGCCCGGGCCCACGCCACCTGGGCGGAGAGTCCCACTATCGACTCTTGGGGCACTGGCGAATCCACGCGTTGGCGGCCACAGTACGAGTACACTTCTAATTTCGTTTGGTCGAACACTGTACATCAGGCGGCAGCCGCTTGCTACGACTACTTCAAATGGGGAGACTTCCTCACGGGCAATGGCAACGACCATGCGGAAGGCGGCTGGCTCGATCGCGATTATTTTGCACTGGCTCTGGCGGCATCCACAGGCATTTTGAACGAAGTCCCTTATTCCTATGCTGCGCACTGGGGATTGCCGGATGAGATCAGCAAGCGCCGCTCGGCGCTGGAGAGTACCTACGGCGTGAGTGGATCGCCTCTTTACGCGGCGGTGGAGAACTTGCAGCACCGGGACACCGAGGTGCTCATGCTGTATCCGCTCGACCTGGTTGCCGTGGAGGAGCGGTTCGGCAGTTGGATGACGCAATACGGCTACGCCGACTACGTCACGGCGGCCAAGCTGCTCGAGCGCGGGAAAGTCTCGGGCGATGCGATTGAAATGGCCGGCAGACGATTCACCACACTGGTAGCTCTGTTCGAGCCATTCCCCTCGAAGAAACTGCTGGCCCTGATGCAAGAATTCGCAGCCAACGGTGGCCGCCTCGTTTGGTCCGGTCCCCCGCCGCTCGTGACGCTTGAAGGCGAGCCGGCGCGCGAGGTCTGGCAAAACATCTTCGGTGCAGACTACGAACCACAACCGGGAGATGGTGTAGTCGTTCCCGGCACGTTGGTGCGTTTCGAAGGTCCACTGGCAAAAGTGGAGCCCCAGATGATTCTGGCAGACTTCCTGGTGGACCGCGTCTATCCGGTACGACCGCGTCCAGGAAGCACCGTTGTGGCGCGGGTCAAAGACTCGATTGTGGGCACGCAGCGAGGCAGCGCCACTTTCCTCGGCTACCGCCCACGGGATGACCAGTCGCTCAGCCTCGGCTATGACGCTCGCAATTGGTTTGAGATCCTCGATGCTCTCCGCGCCTACCTCCCCACCGGCAGGTTCGCCGGCCTCAACGATAATACGGATTTCCTCTCGCGCACGGGCGCCTACCTGACCTGCCGGTTTCCGGACGGCGCCGTGGCCCTGGCGCCTCACTTGAAAGACGTCGAAGAAGGATGGGCGGGAGGCTTTGCCCGAGATCCCGAAGAAGACCGCATGTACTTGGAACGCCACCCGCCGCCATCTGAATCTATTCTCCTGCAGGAATTCCAAGTGAACGGTCATACCGTGAGTTATGAAGGCGAGCACGCGCTGGCGTTCCGGGTTGATGGTCGGGGAAACCTGATCGCCTTCGCCGGCCGGAAATGCCATGAGATTACCGTAGATGGACGCCGGACGATTTTCGCTGATAGGGACATGGAAGAGATTGGATGGGCGCCCGTCGCTCCAGAGCGACGTGTCGAGGGCGGTGCGGTGATCCAGTTGCAGGTCTCAGGGATGGGTACGGTGCGCATTCCCGCTACGGGGCTGCCGGCGGAGTTGGCGCTTTTCGTGGAAGGGCCGAAGCCAGGCAGCCGTGGGGCGCGTGTTGCTTGCCGCCGCAAAAACGGCGCTCTGGTTTTCGAGGCGACGAAGGAGCTACGCGGACGCTGGATGTACGGAGTACACTAGGGATCCACTTGCGGGATGTGCAGTTTCACTGTGCTGATCTGGTACGGTTGCACGCGCAGCATGTTCTGCTCTGCCGTTGGGTGATCCTCCTCCAACAGGTTCGCCACTCGAAAACTACAGTCCCGACCCAGGAATCGAACCGGGCTGTCAGCAGTGTCACCTCGGATTTCGAAGACCCGCAGAACGATCGTTCCGTCCCGATCGGCTTTTTTCAGCGCGGTCAGGACGAGGTTGTCCGCATCGATCGAAAAGAACGAACGCTCCGGCGGAAGCGGTTTCTGCGACAGTTCGTTTACTGCGCTGACTGGAATCAGTGGCGTATTGAATGCCATCCCAGCACGCCAGGATCTCGTGGCGGCCCAGTCGCCCTTGCCGGATGTAACGGAATAACGAAAAACATACGTGCCGGCCTGCGGCCACGGGCTCAGGCTCGGCCTGCCCCCCCGCACCACAGCTAACGGACTGTACACGGTTCCTCGTAGCATACCTGCGCGGATCGCGGCGTCGTCCACAGTCAGAAACTGATGGTCGGCGGCGACGGTATACCCCCAATCTTTGCCTCCAGCGAAGACCCAGTCCTGAATCTGACGCCATTTGCTCCAAACATCCCTGGGCATCTCGTCGCGCGCTTGCGGGCCCGCATTCGGCATCATGTCCGCGGCTGTCGCCGTCCCGAAAGGAATTCCCCACCGAATTTCCCCGTTCGGCTGCTGCAACGGGAAGACTTGCTCGACATTCATCGACTTGCCCGGCGTCCAATCCAAAGAGTTGTCTAAGTCGACCCTCTTCAGTCCGCGGTACAGCGCGACCCGCTGAATGAGGCTCATGCCGGCCAATTCGCCGGTAATCCGCATGACCGTTCGCACCGGACCGTTCTCCTCGAGTTCCACGCCCTTAATCACGTCGATGATTGTGCGGCCGGTTGGCGCGACAACACTGAGGTCGTCTCCACCGCGCTCTTCGGCAGCCGCGATTTCGACGTCCTTTTCTACTGTGCGGTTCAATTCCTTGTCGAAGATTCTGAGGCGGCCGGTCGCCCGGTCTATCGCCACCCGATAGTACTCATTTTCCAGCACGTCGGAACCCATCGCGTGGCTCGACCGGTTCACCTCGTCGTCGGTTTCCAGCTTGACTGCGCAGGCATCGGGGAACGCGTCCCGCGTGTCCGCAGGCACGAGGTAATACGTCTTGTAACCCAGCGACGGCACACCGCGCGCAACAAATACTACGTCGATGGCGCGTGAACTCCACTCGCTATATTCTTCAACCTGAAAGGGGATGGAGGTTCCTTTCTCATCCACCAGGCGCATGGCTTTCTTGTAATCCGCAATATCCCCCGGCGCGACATCGCCGTACAGCGTCACGTGCGTTTTCACGAGGTCGTCTCGCGTCCAACTCAGCGGGTTGAACACCACGATGGGCGTACTCACCGGAAACGGGTGCTGTACGCTCTCGGCGATGTTGCGAAGCGAATCGCGGAGAATCTCGCCGGCGCTCAACAAGGCCTCCTGTGCGTAAGCGACCTTGCGTTCGTCTCCAATGTCCCCTCCTTGGCCGTCGTTGTTGTGGTCCATCGATTTCAGCGCGCCTTTCCACAATGACTCGAATTCCTGGCCCGGATAGGGGGCGTAACCCAGCGCGTAATTGATGGCGGCGAACTTTTCGGCGCTTAAGAGCGTGTCGGTGGCGGCGATCGCCGGCGGCCACAGCGACAGCATGGAGACCGTAAGATTACCCCATGAACCGGTGATCTCTCCGGACAACTCGGGAACACCCTTGGTATCTGCCGCGGCGCGGAAATACTCGCCGGCGGTCGCCAAGCGAAAATGTCGCTGTGGCAGGCTTTGGTTCAACACAGCGATGTTCTCAATCAGCTTTTGGTTCGGCGCCCACAGGTCAGTGCCCCAGCCCATATACAAGGGGCCGGCGGTGGTCGCTTGCACTTTCGCGATATCGCGGGAGATCGCCGCCATCGTTTCGTCGTCCAGGTCGCGGTGTAGTCCAAGGTCTACACCCCAACCGTATCCTTTTATGGCATGCCAGGCCAGGGTGGCCGACCCGTCCGGCGCCTTCCAGCGGAACAGCGAGCGGTCAGGCGGGAACATGCGCGTCACCATCGCATAAGGCGTGTCCGCCTTGCTCAGGATCTGCGGGTACTGCCGGGTGAATCCTGGGATGTCCCCCAGATGCGCCACCTTTGGATCGACTCCGAATACCTCGCGCGCATACCGCTTGCCGGCAACTACGTTTCGCACCAGAGCCTCGCCGCGGGGCAGATTCTGATAGATCGCCGCCCACTTAGGCGCGATCTCGATGTGGCCTTCCTTCACCAGCCGCTTGAAAGCCTCGAGTTCCGGCTGTGCCGCGGTTGCTGTCCACGAAATTGGCCACGAAGTCGTCGTCTTCCAGCAGAAAGCGGAAATCCGGGTACTTCTCCGCCAATTGAATCGCCTTGGTAATGACGCGGTTGCCTCGGCTTAGGCATTCTTCCTGCGTGCCAAGCCAGAAGAGGTCCAGATGCGAGAATGGAACTATGTAGACGCCGGGCTGGACGGAACTCCCCTGCTGGGCTCTCAACCCGGCTGGCGTCACCGCCAGCAGCAAAATCAAGGAACTCAGAAGTCGCAATCGCATATTTCCTCTTTTCTCCGTGGTGGAATTCCGGCGAAGAATACCCGAATGATGTCTAACGTCGCCCGGAAGCAGAGCGCCTATTCGAAACAACACCTGACGGCGTAAGAGTCGCGCCCGGAACTCAGTTGGAGTGAGCTTTCGCATCGTGGCCGAAGACGTTGGACACGCCCTGAGCTTAGCACCTCTGCCGAACGCCCCCAAGAGCTTACTGTCACCACGGAATCAAATAGTGGAAATACCCAGCCGGTCTGTATATGGTCCCTGTGAAGAAAATCAAGACGAAATCCCTGCCAGTGTGCGCACGCAAGAAGGATGTCGTCGACGGTCAAATGCACTTCGAGTACAAATCGTTGATGATTTCGGCAGCCGCGAAATGGTTAAATGGAAAGGCAAACGTAGGAGGGACGGGAGGCCTACGGTCGTGCAGGCTCGTCCGTCAGACGAGTACCCGGCTCACGTGTTTTGCCAGCAGATCGGTCGCGCTGGGCTGAAAGGAATGAGTCAGATGGAAAAAGACGCTTTGGTCCGGGCTCTGAGAGGGGCAGGCCATGACCCAATTCAACTGAAGGATGCGGCCGGCGCGTCGCTATTGGTGTTGCCCTATGGGGCAAGGGTTCTTGGGCTATTTCCGGAGGGGAAGGCGAATCTACTCTGGGTCCACCCGTCACTGGAGGAACCGAAGGCCGCGATCGAGTTCTTCCGTGCCGCGGGCTGGAGAAATACCGGAGGCGATCGGACCTGGGTATCTCCCGAGCGTGATATTCACGTCCGGAACCTGCAGGATCCTTGGAACTCCTACGAGGTCACGCCGTCGATCGATCCTGGCCATTTTACGGTCGCCGCCAAGGATAACGAGGTTCGACTCACAGCCAAAGGATCAGTCAGACATCACCGTTTAGATCGAGATTGCGCAATCCGTTTAGAGAAGGCTATACGTTTGATCCCAAATCCCCTGCGGTACGAATCCGGGGCTGGAGATCTTCTGAAGGCAGTTTCGTACGTGGGTTTCGAACAAAGAACCTCCATTACTTATGCGGACGCCACGTCTGATTTCCGACCTGTCCTAAGTATTTGGGATGCGGTCAACCTGCCTGCTCCAGGGAATATAATTATCCCGACTGTCGGCGAAGTGAGGCCCAAAGACTTTTTTGAGCCAACTGGAGTGACCCATCTAACGATCTTTCATTGCGGGATGGGCTTTGTGTTTGATGGATGTAAGCGCCACAAGATCGCGGTTCGTGCAATGGACTTACTTGGCGGACGTGCGGCATACTTTCGCAAGCTTGCCGATGATGAATACACGCTCTTGGTCCGGAACTTCTTCATCGATCCGTCGGCGGAATATGTCGATACACCCTGGGTGGATCCCACAGACCGAGGTTATGTCCTCGAGTGTTACAACGACGGGGGCGTAAACGGAGCGTACGGGGAGTTGGAGTACCATAGCCCAGCGATGGGAAACGGAACAGGGCGATCCGAGTGTTTCGACCGCGCGCAGTTGTGGGGTTTCCAAGGATCAAGGGAGGATATTGTCAGGATTATGAGCGTGTTCTTGGGGAGTGCTGTCGTTGAGCAATTTCTCGGAAATAAGATGTGGTGACGAGCACTACTTGCTGCGTAGATTCTTGGTCTGGCCGGACGTCGTCAATCGGGATCGGGCGGCGAGCCCCGGACCATCCGATAGCGGGGTGAGTCGGGGCGGCAGGGTCAACCCACTTCCAGGGGCGCGACAGAGCCTATCGACGATTCGGGACGCCTTCCGCGTCGTCCAGGACTAGCCCGACCAGCCAACCCAGAGCGGGCAAACCAGGAGTTCCGCTCGTGCTGAGACGGCGGCAGGGAAGACGCTGCGTTGACTTCGTTGCGAGATTTCGAATAGGATGCGGCTGCTATAACATCCACAGAGGTTACATGGAGATGACAAAAATGCGCAGGCTGCTTGGTGTTGCCACGATGCTTCTTGTCACTTTGTCTGCTGCTCCACTCGCTGCCCAAAAGTGCCAGCCGAATGACGAGCAGTGCCGCAAGGCTGAGGAACTCCGGGATTACATTAAAGCGAATTATACCAAGTACGAATACATGGCGCCGATGCGCGACGGTGTCCGTCTCTTTGTCTCCGTTTACGCGCCGAAAGACAGTTCGAAGACATACCCCATCTGGATGAATCGCACGCCCTATTCAGTGGCGCCTTATGGCGTGGACAACTATCGCGGCTCGCTCGGTCCCTCGGAGTTTTTCGTGCGCGATGGTTACATTTTCGCTTACTGCGATGTGCGTGGGCAGGGCAAATCCGAAGGCACCTTTGTGCATGTGCGGCCGTACATTCCCGACAAAACTGCAAAGGACCAGATTGACGAAGCCAGCGACACCTACGATACGATCGAGTTCCTATTGAAAACGATTCCGAACCACAACGGCCGGGTGGGCATCTCCGGCACATCTTATCCCGGCTTCTACGCCACCATGGCGGCGCTGAGCGGGCATCCGGCGCTCAAGGCTGTTTCGCCGCAGGCTCCGGTCACCGAATGGTTCATCGGTGACGATTTTCGGCATAATGGCACGTTCTTTCTGGCACACGCCTTTGGTTTCTTCTCCCGCTTTGGACGCCCTCAGCCGGGAGAAAACGAAGTGCCTGGTCCTGCCTTCGACTACGCCACACCGGACGGCTACGATTTCTTCCTGCGCATGGGGCCGCTGGGGAACGCCGACCAGAAGTTTTTCAAGGGCCAGATCGCATGGTGGCGGGATCTTGTTTCGCACGACACCTACACGGATTTTTGGAAGTCTCGCGATCCGCTCCCCTACCTGAAGAACATCAAGGCCGCCGTGATGGCGGTGGGAGGGTGGTTCGACGCTGAAGACGTCTACGGACCTCCCCACACCTATGAAGCCATACGGAACCAGAGCCCCGGCACGGTCGACATTCTAGTCGAGGGCCCCTGGTCGCACGGGCAGTGGAACCGAGATCCCGGCGAGCACCTCGGCGATGTGCGCTTCGATCAGAAGACGGGCGACTTCTTCCGAGAGCACATCGAGTTTCCGTTTTTCCAGCACTTCCTGAAAGACAAAGGGGAGGAGAAGTTGGCTGGCGCCTACGTTTTTGAAACGGGGCGCAACGAGTGGCACAGGTTCGAAGGTTGGCCGCCCAAGAATACCGCAAAGAAGACCTTTTATTTCGAGAGCGCGGGAAAGCTTTCATTCCAGCGGCCCTCGGCTTCCGGCGAAGAATTCGACGAGTACGTCAGCGATCCGGCCAAGCCGGTTCCCCACATTTCCTGGACGAGCACGGCGATGACCTACGAGTACATGACGGGCGACCAGCGCTTTGCCTCCTCCCGTACCGATGTGCTGGTTTACCAGACTGAGCCGCTGGAAGAAGAAATGACCGTTGCCGGGCCGTTGACCGCCACGCTGTACGTCTCCACCACCGGCACGGACTCCGACTGGGTGGTCAAGCTCATCGATGTTTATCCCGGGAATTACCCGGACCCTGACCCGAACCCTAAAGGCGTGCGCATGGGCGGCTATCAGCAGCTTGTTCGCGGAGAGCCCTTTCGCGGGAAATTCCGAAAGAGTTTTGAAACGCCCTTGCCTTTCGAGCCCGGCAAACCGGACAGAGTTGAGTTCCAGCTTCCTGGCGTTTTTCACACCTTCCGCCATGGCCACCGTATCATGGTGCAAGTGCAAAGCTCGTGGTTCCCGCTGGTGGACCGTAACCCCCAGAAATTCATGAAAATTGATGAAGCGCGGTCCTCCGACTTCCAGAAAGCTACCCAAAGGGTGTACCGGTCGGCAAAGTTGGCATCGGGCATTACGGTGGGTGTGCTTCCGCCCACAGCGGTTTCTTCACCGCAGTAGGGGTAGTGGCGCTCGCCCGGGGACGCACGGCGCTCGGCCCCACAAAAAGGCAACAGTGCGAATAGGTTCCAGGCCGAGGCGAATGCTATAAAGCAGCAGTTCGACCGCGTTTTTGGCTGGGATGTAATTACGGGCTGCGCGCGCGTACGGAAAGGATACCGACGAATGAGAAAACGAATTGCCGTAGCAATTGCTTTAGCCGGCCTGGTGGGAGGTGCGTCCTGGTTGAGTGGACAGGACAAGACATCCGAGGTTCCGATTAAACCTGAAAAACGTATGGAGTGGTTTCGCCACGACAAGTTTGGGATGTTTATCCACTGGGGGCCGTATTCGCTTCTCGCGGGTGAATGGAAAGGTCGGCGCTTGCCGGTCAGCCCTGGAGCTGAGTGGATCATGGAGAGGTTCAACATTCCGGTGAAGGACTACCGGGAAATGGCACGGGGGATGAACCCCGTCAATTTCGATGCCGAGCGCTGGGTGCGACTGGCAAAAGCTGCGGGGATGAAATATCTGGTGATCACGGCCAAACATCATGACGGTTTCGCGATGTATCACTCCCGAGTGACAGAATACAACATTGTGGACTGGACTCCCTTCAAGCGAGACCCCCTGAAGGAGCTTTCCGAAGTGTGCCGGAAGGAGGGGATTCGGTTCTGCGTCTATTACTCTCACCGAGAGGATTGGGACCACCCCGATGGCTACGGCAACAATTGGGACTACGACAGATCCAAGAAAGACTTCCGGCGCTACCTCGAGCAGAAGTCCAAGCCGCAAGTTCGGGAGCTTCTGACCAACTACGGCCCCCTCGGACTGATCTGGTTCGACCGCGGCCTTTACACGCCGCAACAGGCTGAGGAGTTCGTGAACCTCGTCCACAGTTTGCAGCCGGACTGCCTGATCAACGGGCGTGTGGGAAACTACGCACAAGAGTTGATGGGCGACTATCAGGATATGGACGACAACGGTATGCCTACCGGAGGGCTGGGGGAAGATTGGGAGACCCCGCAAACTTTGAACTCCACGTGGGGGTACAGTAAGTTCGACCAGCAGTGGAAGACGCCGAGCGTCGTGGTCCAACGGCTTGTCGAGACGGTAAGCAAGGGAGGGAACTACTTGCTCAACATCGGTCCCAAAGCCGACGGCACCATACCGCCCCCCAGCGTGGCCACGCTCGAGGAGGTGGGCGTGTGGATGCGGAAAAATAGTGAGAGCATTTACGGAACTTCCGCTTGCCCGCTAGGGGAATTCCCCTGGGGGCGCTGCACGGTGAAGGGACAGAGAATCTATCTCCATGTATTCAGTTGGCCGGCTGATGCGATCCTCCGAATATCTGGTTTGAATAACCACGTTCAAGCTGTCTACGCACTGCTCGATCCGTCTCGAAAGCTGCCCTTCAGATGGGAGCACCGGGTCCTCGCGGTGTCTCTTCCGGCCAAAAGCCTTGATGACCACGATACGGTGGTGGTATTGGAGATTTCCGGCCAGCCCGACGTGGACCCGCCGCTCGTCACGCAGGATAGCGATTCACCGTTCGAATTGGATTACGAAGACGCGGTAACCGCAGGGAAAGCCGCGAAGCGGTTCAACCGCGATGGAGGGTTCCATATCTCCAAGTGGACCAACCCCTCGGATTCAGTTAGCTGGCACCTGCTGGTGAGCCAGACGGGAAGCTACAAGGTGAGTATCCGTTATGCCGCCCGAAATGATTGGGGGCGGACCCAATATGTAGTCACAGTTGGCTCCCAGTCTCTAGCCGCCACGGTTGAGCCGACTGGCGACTGGTATGCGTACAAGACTTTCGATCTCGGTACAGTGGAGCTGCCTAAAGCGGCTGAATACACTGTCAGCATACGGCCTGCCGCCGCTTCTGAGCACAATCTGATGTACTTCCAGTCCCTCGTCCTGGAAGCGGCTCCGTCGCGTGAATGACACCTGAATCTTGACTCCCGCATTCCTCGCGGTTGCGGGTGGTGGCACAGCCGGCCCTAGAGGCGGCTTTATGCCGCTACAACATCATACCGTAGCAGCTCGCGGTTGACACGTTTGTCGGCAATGTGCAAAAATCCAAGCGTTGCTGGCAGTAGAAAAAGGGCTTTTCCCGCAAGCAACAACGGAAATGGCTGACGAACAAAAGGTACCGCCCAAAACGGCCAATGGGGGCGAGGCACAAAAGCCTGCGTCGAAAGCTGGCGGAGCGGCTCCATCGGGCAAAACGGAGGCCGCCCCGGCTCCGAAATCGCCTCCGTCGTCCGCGGGCGGACCCCCATCGGGAACACCTGTCCCTAGCACATCTCCTGGACCTCCTACGGCTGCGCCTCCCAAGCCTGTGGTGGCAGCCAAAGCGCCGGTAAAGCGGGATCCTTGGTCAAGCCCACTTCTCGACGAGCTTCAGGAGAGATTTCCGGGCGTCATCAGCGAAGCGGTCGCGTTTCGAGCGATTCCATCCATTACCCTGGCCAAGGAATCTCTGGTGGCTATGTGCCGTTTTCTGAAAAGCGAAGAAGGCGGTGCATTCACTCTACTCACAGACCAGACGGCAGTAGATTATCCAAAGCGGGAGAAGCGGTTTGAGATTATCTACCATATCTATTCATTCAAACGTAATGACCGGTTACGTCTGAAGGTTATTGTCGGCGAGGGCGAAACGATTTCATCGGTCACAGGAATTTGGCCGACGGCAAACTGGCTGGAGCGGGAAGTCTACGATATGTTTGGAGTGGTTTACGACGGCCATCCCGATTTGAAGCGTATACTTCTCCCCGATGAATGGACCGGTCATCCTCTTCGTAAGGATTACGATATCCTGCGCCAGGACAATGCGTGGGTGAAATCGAACCTGGGAATCGAGAGCGGACAGTAACCGATGCCCGAGACTACTTTTCTCGACGCTAACGAACTACTCATCAACATGGGCCCTCAGCACCCGGCCACGCATGGTGTTTTGCGGGTCAAACTGAAGCTGGATGGTGAAAGGGTGCTGGGCTCGGAGTGCGTCATTGGTTACCTTCACCGGGGCGTGGAGAAGATTGCCGAGAACAGGACCTACGCACAGTTCGCACCCTACACGGACCGCATGGATTACGTCGCCGCGGTCACCAATGGCATGGGCTATGTCGAGGCGGTCGAAAAGTTGTTGGCGGTGGAGATTCCTCCACGCGCCCAATACACGCGGATGATTCTCGCCGAACTCCAGCGCATTGCCAGTCACTTGCTGTGGCTCGGCACGCACGCGCTTGACTTGGGCGCTATGACGCCCGTTTTCTACACCTTTCGTGAGCGGGAAGAAATCCTGAAAATCTTTGAGAAATACTGCGGCGCTTGGCTGACCACCCACGCCTTTCGCATCGGTGGATTGCAGTACGATCTGTACGATGGATTGGAAACGGATTGCTTGAAGTTCTGCGACTACGTCCTGCCCAAGATGGACGAATACGAGCAGTTACTGACCAAGAACCGGATATGGATTAACCGAACCAGGGGGGTCGGTGTCCTGAGCGCCGAAGACGCGATCGCCTATGGGGTGACTGGTCCCGTACTCCGCGGCTCGGGCGTGAAGTGGGACATTCGCAAGGCACAGCCCTACGAGGCTTACGATGAGATCGAATTTGAAGTACCCACCGGCGACCACGGCGATACCTATGATCGGTATTTAGTTCGGATGCAGGAGATGCGCCAGTCCGTGCGCATCATCCGCCAGTGCGTGGAACGCCTTGCTCCCGGCCCTATATTCGGGAAAGTCGGCAAGGTGATTAAGCCGCCGGTCGGCGAGGTATACCATTCCATCGAAGCGCCCAAGGGCGAGTTGGGATACTTCGTGGTGAGTGATGGGACTACGAACCCTTACCGGGTGCGGGTTCGGCCGCCGTCCTTGTTAAACTTGCAGGCTCTGGACATCATGATCCGCGGACACCTGGTCGCTGACGTGGTGGCGGTGATTGGAACGCTGGATATCGTGCTCGGTGAAGTAGATCGTTAAGGCAGTGACAAGTGACGAGTGACAAGCAAGAAGTCTTACTCTCACTGGTCACTCGTCAGTGAAGTTAAGGCCATGGCGCAAAACGCAATCGACTTTCTCCAAGCCCACCCGCTTATTATGGCGCTCCTCAGGATTCTGATTGTGCTCCTCGTGGTTTCGGGGATCGTGGCTTACCTGGTTTACATGGAGCGCAAGGTTCTGTCGTTTATGCAAGCCAGGCTGGGCCCCATGCGCGTGGGGCCTTGGGGCCTGCTTCAGCCTGTTGCTGACGGCATCAAACTCCTCCTCAAGGAGGATATTATTCCGGCAGGGGCGGACAAGTTCGTGTTCTTGCTGGCGCCGGCGATCAGTGTGGCAGCGGCCTTTACCGTGTTCTCCGTCATCCCCTTTGCCGGGAATTTCTACATCAGCGACATCAATATTGGGCTCCTCTTCATCCTGGGTGTATCCTCCTTGGGGATTTACGGCATTATCCTGGGGGGGTGGTCATCAAACAGCCATTATCCGCTCCTCGGGGCACTACGGTCGGCAGCCCAGTTGGTGAGCTATGAAGTGGCGGCGGGCATGGCGCTGGTGGGTGTACTGCTGATTTCGAATTCTCTCAGCATGGTCGAGATTGTGAATCGACAACAGCAAATGGCAGTGTGGAATGTCTTCCTCCAGCCGGTCGCCTTTGTCATTTATTTTATCGCTGCGGTGGCGGAAACGAATCGCAACCCGTTTGATCTGCCGGAGGCGGAGTCGGAACTCACCGCGGGATTCCACACCGAGTACAGCGGATTCCGCTTCGCGCTTTACTTTCTTGCCGAGTACACCAACATGGTGGTGGTCTCCTGCATTGCCGTTACCATGTTCCTTGGAGGATGGCTAAGACCTTTTGCGAATCTTCGGGCGCTGGATTTCTTGACGTTCGCGCCTGTGGCGGCATTCCTCGGCGCAGCAGCGTTTATAATATGGTTGGGGCTGAAGAGCTTGGTTCCCTTGGAGCGCTATTTCTTTGTGGCTTTGGCAGTCGCTTGCGTTGTGCTGGCTGGCATTGTAGCTATCCCTGCGGTGTTGAATGCCATCCAGGGGATTTTCTGGTTCGGGACAAAGGTCCTGGTCCTTCTTTATGCGTTCATCTGGTATCGCGCCACCTTCCCTCGATATCGCTATGATCAACTCATGAACGTTGGCTGGCGCTGGATGATTCCGCTGGCCTTGGCGAATCTGATAGCAACTGCGCTGGTCCGATATTTTGTGAGTCCGCACATGGCGGGCTCACCGGTTGCAGGATTAGGGGGATGACGGCGATGGGATTGAGTGATATTGTTCGTCGTGTATTTCTGGTTGACCTCATTAAGGGCTTGAGGCTGACGTTTTCCTACCAGCGCCCTGGCGCCACCTACACCGAACAGTATCCACTGGAGCGCGCGGTGGTCGCGGAACGCTACCGGGGCGCGCCGCGCCTGAACAACCACCCCGAGACTGGCGAGACGCTTTGCATCGCCTGCAACCTCTGCTCGCTGGCTTGTCCCGAGAACCTGATTGTGGTGGGATGGGCGCGGACCGAGGACCGCAAAAAACGCTTGACGACTTTCACCTATGACCTTTCGCGCTGTATGTTCTGCGGCTTGTGCGAGGACGCTTGCCCCGTGGACGCGCTGGAATTGACGCAGGACTTTGAGATCGCGCAATACTCGCGGGAAGGAATGATCTGGGACCGGCAGGCCCTGGAAGAGGGACCGCGGCCCACGCGGTACACACGGTAGGAAGGCAGAAAGTAGAAAGCAGAAAGCAGAAAGAAGAAAGTAGAAGTCAGAAACTAGAAGACAGGAGTCAGAAGAGAGCAGTCGATGACAATGATCGGCCAGGAGTCGCGTGGCGGTTCTGATTTCTAATTTCTAATTTCTGATTTTTCAAATCCCATGCTTCCTTTGATTGCGTTCGGAATCCTTTCGGTGGTGGCTCTGGCCTCCGGCATCATGGTAATTACCCGCCGGAATGCCATCCATAGTGTTATTTGGCTGATCGTGACCCTGTTCGCGGTGGGGGGGATCTTCCTCCTGCAACACGCTGAGTTCCTTTTTGCGGTGCAGATCATTCTGTATGTCGGCGGCATCATGGTGCTGTTCCTGTTTGTCGTCATGCTGGTCAATATTGACGTAGCTTTGAAGCAGGCTCAGTTCAGCCGTCAGTGGCAGCTTGGATTATTCACCGCCGTCTTGGTGTTCGCACAGCTTGTCTACGTGATTTATAGGATCGGGGCGGGTTTGAGCCTGCCGACCCAGCCTGCGGGTCCCGAGCCGGCGCACAATACCCAGGCGATAGGTCAGGCCCTTTACCAGACCTACATGTTGCCGGTCGAAATTGCTTCGCTTCTGCTGCTCGTGGCGATGGTAGGGGCGGTGATCATGGCCAAGAGGAAACTCGGATGATTCCAACTGCATATTACATCTTGCTGGGGAGCGGCCTCTTCACCATTGGAGTGATTGGCGTGTTGACACGGCGCAACGTGCTCATCATCCTCATGTCCATCGAACTGATCTTGAACGCCGTCAACATCAACTTGGTGGCGCTTTCGCAGTATTTCCGCTCCGTGGACGGGCAAGTGTTCGCAATTTTCGTGATTACGGATGCGGCGGCGGAAGCGGCGGTCGGGCTGGGTTTGATTATCGCCCTCTTCCGCAATAAGGAAACGGTGAATGCGGACGAAATCGATTTGCTGAAATGGTGAGGCAAGTTTGAAGTGTAAAGTGTAAAGACCATTGATGAGAGAGACTGAAGAGTTATTTGCCGTTATAACAGGAATCATCCTGAGTACCAAGAGGGGAAGTTCGAAGGGCAAAGGATAAAGGGTGAGGGCTGAAGGACTCAGGTCAAATGCGGAGCGCAGTTGGCGCAGACTATGGAGACTGTCGGTCGAATGCACGCTGTGAGGTTGTACCCTTTAGACTTTACCTTAGACTTTACCCTTTAACCTTTAACCCTCGACCTTGTGACATGCTGACAGACATCTGGCTCATACCGTTA
The DNA here is from genome assembly GCA_963765485.1 of uncultured Acidobacteriota bacterium. Taxonomy (GTDB): domain Bacteria; phylum Acidobacteriota; class Terriglobia; order UBA7540; family UBA7540; genus CAVROP01. Next base: position 38,671 of record CAVXWN010000029.1, read on the forward strand.
TTGCCCGCGCTTGGGGCGCTGATTCAGCTCCTCGTGGGACGCAGGCTCTCGAAAAATGCTGTCACCGCGGTCTCTGTTGGACTGCCGGGTTTTTCCTTCGTTTGGGCGCTGGGATGTTTCGGCGAGTTTCTGAAGCTGCCAGCGGAAGTCCATGTCTTCAACAAGATTATCTATTCCTGGTTACCCGCCGGAGCATTCCGGCTAGCCGACGGTTCGCTGGGCAATCTGAACGTTCACGTGGGATTCCAGCTTGACCCGCTTTCCGCTGTCATGATGCTGGTGGTGACGGGTGTCGGCTTTCTTATCCATGTTTATTCCATCGGCTACATGGCCCATGAAGGGGGCTACTACCGGTTTTTCGGGTACATGAACCTCTTCATGTTCTCGATGCTTGTCCTGGTGCTGGCGAATAACTACCTCATGATGTTCGTCGGCTGGGAGGGCGTGGGCCTCTGTTCCTACTTGCTGATCGGCTTCTTTTTCCAGCGCAAATCTGCTTCGGATGCCGGCAAGAAAGCGTTCATTGTTAACCGTATCGGAGACGCGGGATTCCTGTTGGGAGTCATGTTGATGGCGGTCACCTTCGGCAGCCTGGATTTTCCACAGGTGACGGCACTTGCACGTAGCGGTCGCTTTCCGGTTGGAAGCACGGTGATTGTAGCGATCTGCGTCCTGCTTTTCATTGGCGCTACGGGGAAATCCGCGCAGATCCCTCTGTACACCTGGCTGCCGGACGCAATGGAAGGCCCCACGCCGGTGAGCGCCCTGATTCACGCTGCCACCATGGTGACGGCGGGTGTTTATATGGTGGCGCGTTCGAACGCGCTTTTCATCTTGGCCCCCACGGCGATGGCGCTGGTGGCGGGGGTTGGGGCGGCGACCGCTATTTGGGCTGCAAGCATCGGACTGGTGCAAAACGACATCAAGCGCGTGCTCGCCTACTCGACCATCAGTCAGCTCGGGTACATGTTTCTGGCTTGTGGTGTTGGGGCATTCGGCGCAGGGATCTTCCATCTGATGACTCATGCTTTCTTCAAAGCTTTACTCTTCCTCGGCGCGGGCAGCGTGATTCATGCTTTGAGGGGCGAGCAGGATATGCGCAAGATGGGAGGGCTTTGGAACCGAGTCCCCACCACCGCGAAAACGATGCTTGTCGCTACGCTGGCCATCAGTGGCGCGCCGCTCTTTTCGGGATTCTTCAGCAAGGATGAAATCCTGTGGAAAGCCTTCTCGAGTCCTTATGGCAGCCTGCTGCTTTGGTTTGTGGGCTTCGCCACGGCTGGCCTCACCGCCTTTTACATGTTCCGGCTTTTCTTCCTGACTTTTGTGGGTAAATCTCGCGTGCCGCACGATATCGAACACCATATCCACGAATCGCCAAAGGTCATGACGGTTCCGCTCATTTGCCTCGCCGTTGGAGCGTTAGCCGCCGGGTACGTCGGCTGGCCGAAGATGCTGGGCGGGTCCAACCACTGCGAGCATTTCTTGGAGCCGGTTTTTGAGAACCCCAAGGTGATGCAGGGCTTTGAGTATGCCTGGAAGAGCGAGTTCGGACTCATGTTGCTGTCGGTGGGTGTGGCTTTGGCCGGCTTTGTGGTGGCGTATGTCTGGTACGTTAAACATCTGGAAGTGCCTTCCCGTGCCGCTGCCAAAGCTGGTCCGATTTACCAAGTCGTGTCCCACAAGTACTACGTCGACGAACTGTACGACGCGCTGTTCGTGAACCGGACGAAGGATCTCGGCAACGCTTTGGCTGCCTTCGACTTGGGAGTGGTGGATGGAGGAGTCAACGCTGTAGGTTGGTCTACGCGGATGTCCGGGGAGCTGTCGCGTTTATGGGACACCTGGGTGATTGATGGTCTAGTGAACGTGGGGGCGTTCCTGGTCAAACTCATGAGTTACCCGGTGCGTGTCATTCAGACCGGTCGCGTGCAAACTTACGCCTGGATGATTACTCTGGGCGTGCTGATTTTCATGACTTATTACCTGGCGCATTTTTGAAAAGAGTCGAGGAGTCGAAAGAGTCGAGAAGTCAAGGAGTCGAAAAGTCGAGAAGTCGAAGGTGGCTCTGGACTTTTGACCCTTAACTTCTCGACTTCTCGACCGCTCTTCCGAGGTCCACGATGGCCTTCTTTCATGACCACGTTCTGAGCTTCATCCTGTTTACGCCCGCTGTTGGGTTGATTGCGCTCATGTTTGTGCCCGGCGAGAACAAACGGGCCATCCGGTGGTGGGGCAACATTGCGATGTTCATCAGCTTCCTCGTGTCTCTTCCGCTGGTCCTCTGGTTTGCGGAGGAGGCGCCGGATCAGCAGTTCAAATTCCTCGAAATTCATGACTGGATCCCCAGCATCGGCGCGCAGTACCACCTCGGGATTGATGGCATCAGCTTCCTGCTCATCATGCTGACCACGGTTCTCGGCTTCCTCTCCGTCCTTTCCTCATGGACGGCTATCCAGGAACGGGCGAAGGAATACTACGCCATGTTCCTGCTTCTGCAGGTGGGCATGCTGGGCGTTTTTATGTCCCTGGACTTTTTCCTTTTTTACGTTTTTTGGGAACTGATGCTCGTGCCGATGTACTTCATCATCGGTGTCTGGGGCGGGCCGCGGAAACTTTATGCCGCTATCAAATTCTTCCTTTATACCCTTGCCGGTTCCGTCTTGATGCTGCTCGGGATTTTGACCCTCTACTTCCGCTATCACACCGATACGGGCGTCTACACGTTCGACCTCATGCGACTGATGCAACACACATGCCCCTTGAACCTGCAATACTGGGTCTTCTGGGCCTTCATGATCGGATTTGCCATTAAAGTTCCGATGTTTCCATTTCACACCTGGCTTCCTGACGCCCATGTGGAGGCTCCCACCGCGGGCTCGGTGATCCTTGCAGCCGTTTTGCTGAAGATGGGGACCTATGGCTTCATCCGTTTTTCGCTGCCCCTCTTGCCGGAGGCCAGTCGCGATCCAAAGATCGTCAAAGTAATGGTCGTGCTTTCAATTATTGCGATCATTTACGGCGCGTTGGTTTCCATGATGCAGCGCGACATGAAGAAGCTGATCGCTTATTCCTCTGTCAGTCACCTGGGCTTCTGCACCTTGGGGATTTTTGCCTTGAACCCCCATGGATTGCAGGGTAGCGTCATCCAGCAGATTAATCATGGGATATCGACGGGCGCGCTCTTCTTGATTGTGGGACTGATCTATGAGCGCCGCCACACGCGCGAGATCAAGGAATTGGGCGGGCTCTCCAATGTCATGCCGATCTACGCCACCCTGTTCATGATCGTGCTTCTCTCCTCGATCGGGCTGCCGTTGCTGAACGGCTTTATCGGAGAGTTTACCATCCTCCAGGGTGCGTTCGAAGTGAGCTGGCATTGGGCCGCGTGGGCTGTGGTAGGAATCGTGCTGGGTGCGGCCTACATGCTCTGGCTCTATCAGCGGACCATGCTGGGAACCTGCGACAATCCCAAGAACCAGATGCTTAAGGACTTGAATTTCCGGGAGATTATGACGCTGGTCCCATTGATTATCTGGGCTTTCTGGATCGGGCTTTACCCCAAGCCGTTTTTCAAAGTAATCGATAAGCCCGTCGCGGCAATTGTTGAGCGAGTCAATCCGGACTTTTATCGGCCTGCGGCGGCAAATCTAACGCTTCCGAAACAGGGGGTGGCACAGCCACTCCTGGCTGTGCAGGCCACCCTCCCGAAGGCAGTGAAGGTGCAGACACAGGCAAGAGCGCCTGTGCCACTCGGGCCTGCGGGAGTCACGCGCTAATGGTCACGTCTTTCTTTTACAGTTCGGACTATCAGGCGATTAAACCTGAGATTCTCCTGGCGATGTTCGGATTGGCAATCCTACTGTTCGATTTCCTGCTCGAAAAGCGTGACAAGTACATGAACGCCGTCGCGGCACTGGCGGGCTTGGCGCTCGCCGGCGTTAAGCTGTGGATGTATTGGTTCGTCTTGGGTGGACAAGCGTACCGCGGCTTCGGCGGCTCGTTCGCACTCGATTCGTTCTCGATTTTTGCCAAGCTCATCATCATTATCGCCACGGCTGTCGTCGTGTTGCTCTCTGTGAAGTATCTGGACATTGAGGATGCGAACCTCGGAGAATACTACGCCCTACTCCTCTTCTCGGCCGTGGGGATGATGTTTTTGACTTCGGGGACTGATCTCATCGTGCTGTTTATCTCCCTTGAACTCATGGCGCTCTGCGAGTACGTCCTGACGGGCTTTCTGCGCGGCAGCCGGCGGTCGAATGAAGCGGCAGTGAAGTTTTTCCTGCTGGGAGCTTTTTCCTCGGGCTTGCTGCTTTACGGAATGTCTCTGCTGTACGGCATCGGCGGTTCGACAAACTTGATGGTGATTGCGCAACGGCTTTCGGATCGCCCTGTGAACGACCCTCTGGCTTGGATCGCGATGATCACGCTTCTGGCGGGAATCTTTTTCAAAGTGGCCGCAGTGCCTTTCCACCAGTGGACGCCCGACGCGTACGAAGGCGCCCCAACCTCTATCACAGCTTTTATCTCTGTGGCGCCGAAAGTGGCCTCCTTCGCTTTCTTCATTCGTATTTTGATCTCCGGATTGTGGCCCCTGCGCAGCGAGTGGCAGGTGTTGACGATTGGGGTTTCCATTGCCACCATGACCCTGGCAAATCTGGCGGCTATAACCCAGACCAACATCAAAAGGTTCTTTGGCTACTCGACAATCGCTCATGTGGGCTACCTGTTGCTTGGTCTTGTCGCTGCGGCCGACGGAAATCGGGAAGGCTTGACGGCCATTGCCATCTATCTCCTGGTTTATGCTTTTATGAACCTCGGGGCTTTCGCGGTGATTATTGTGATGCGTCGAAAGGACTTGGTGGGTGACGAGATTGATGACCTGTCGGGCCTGATGGCGCGGGCGCCAGGGATGGCAATCCTCATGCTCATTTTCCTCCTTTCGCTGGCAGGTATTCCTCCTACGGCTGGGTTCATAGGGAAGTACTTCATCTTCCTCTCCTTGGTCGAAACGGGCCATTATTACTTGGCGGTCCTCGCGGTGGTGTATTCGGTTGTCGCCTTGTACTATTATTTCCGCATTGTAGTTGCAATGTTCATGAGGAAGGCGGGGGAGGCGGTCCCTTTGGCGACGGGTGTGGGTGTGAGGGTGGCGCTCGCCATCACGGCAGCCATGACGCTGGTGGTCGGGATCTATCCCCAGCCATTCATTTTGATGGCGCGTGAGGCCATCCGGCCCTTCTTCATGTGAGTGGAGGGCGTGTGCCTAAGAGATCTGGCAAGGGGGACAATCTCTGGGCCAAGGTTGGCTTCTATTCGAGCCTGGGTTTTATCTTGCCGGCGGGTGCGGTCGCCGGTTGTGCAGGCGGTTGGTTCTTGGATCGCTGGCTGCGCACCTCACCGCTGCTGACCGTGCTACTGGGATTCCTGGGGGCAGCGGCTGGCTTTATTGAGGTTCTGCGGATACTGAGTCGGATGGAAAGAGATGCAGGCAGGAAAAGTTGAAGCGCCAGAACTAGCTCGGGCTGAAGCGCGCATGCCGCGTTGGATGACGCTTTGTGGTTTCTTGGCGTTGGTTGCGATCCTGTTGTGTGGACAGCTAAGGGTCGCGATGGGTTTTGCGCTCGGCGCCGCTATGGGAATCTTGAACTATTACTGGCTTCATGAGGCGGTGGAGACTCTGGTGAATGTCGGCCAATCCCGAATTCCAAAACGTGTGGTGGCAAAATTCTTGATAAGATACCCCGTTGCATTCGGTTTAACGCTTGTCTGTTTCAAAACCGGGTGGCTGCCTCCTATGGCTATTCTGGCGGGGCTGTTTGTCCCGGTTGCGGGCGTACTGATTGAAGCAATCATCCAGTTAGGGGGCGGACTGGTTTCGCAGCACCCCTAGCAAGTCGAGGGTCGAGGAGGCGAACACCTCTTGACCCTCGACTCTCGACTTGCTCCACAGACTAAGAAGAAACATGGAACATCAACTTTGGTTTACGGCAATCTTGAACAAACTGCTGGGCGGGGTGGTAACGCCTGTACTGGCGAAGATTGGACAAACGCCTTCCGATCCGGCCCGTCCGATTCCGAATTATGTGGCGATGGAGGTCTTTGTCATCCTCCTGATGATGGTGGGAGTTGTTCTGCTGCGGAGGAGGTTGTCAGTTGAAAACCCTGGTACGTTTCAACATGTGATGGAAGTTGTTGTGCAATTCATCCAGGGGATGTCGGAAGAGATCATCGGCCACGGAAGCGGCCGTTATGTGGCGATGCTCGGTACTTTGGGGCTTTTCGTTGCACTGTGTAATGTGCTGGGGCTTATTCCGACCTTGCAGACGCCCACCGGTCACATTCAGGTGACGCTCGGATGTGCTGTAGCCGCGTTTCTTTATTACAATTTTCAAGGGTTCCGGCAACACGGGGTCATTGGGTATCTCAAACACCTTTGGGGTCCGATGCTGCTCGTCGGCTTCCTCATGTTCCCGATTGAAGTCGTTGGGAATGTGGGCCGGTTGCTTTCACTCAGCGTCCGTCTTTACGCCAACATGATGGTGGGCGATCTGCTCGAGACGGTCTTCGGTGGCCTGGTTCCTGTGCTGGTGCCCGCGGTGTTTATGGGGCTGCACGTTTTTGTCTCGTTTTTGCAAGCGTACATTTTTATGCTCTTACCTGCTGTTTATATCGGCATGGCGGTTTCAGAGGAGCACTGATTTTGCAATCGTAGCGCGGGCGTCTCGCCCGCTGTGGCGTGGGCATCCTGCCCGCGCTACGCCACATCCGCGAGTGTGAGTCCCGCTGGTTCGAGGGTCGGCGGGAAACCACCCACTGGCGGAAATTCATGGTGAACTCGGCCCAACTTGGGGGAGAGTTCAAAGGAGGAAGAAAGTGAAGCGTTACATTGCGATGTTTCTGACTGTTTTGGGGACCCTTTTGGTTGCCGCGCCGGCATTCGCCCAGGGGACGGCGGGCGGTGGCGCCACTTCAGAGAATACCAAATGGGTGATTATTACTGCCGGTTTTGCCATGGCGATCGCCTCCGCTGTCTGCGGGTATTCGCAGTCGAAGGCGGCCGCAGCGGCTTGCGAGGGCTTGGCGCGCAATCCGGGCGCTCGGCCAGGCATTCAGTTCGCCTTGATTTTGGCGCTGGTGCTGATTGAGTCTATGGCATTGTATACTTTTGCTATCATTTTTGCCAAAGTGACAATTTGATAGCCGGGAGATTCTGCGCTGGTTCGGTCAAAAGAGGGGAGGCTTCGGCCTCCCCTCTTTTGTTCTGGGCCTTCACGTCTGTTCGCAATAATGCGAACATAAAAGAGAAAGAGAGATGGCGACTGTCGAGGTCATCTTCTTTCGGGAGGCGGGGCGCAAGACGCCGCCCATCATTGAATGGTTAGACAGACTTTCTCCAAGCCAGAGAGGTAGCAATGGCAAGGAAGAGACAATTCAAATCCAAGGCCCTGCAATTTGCCTATGATCGTTATGTTGGCGACGACCCGGAGTTGGCTGCCGCTTTTGAAGAGGAGCTTTCCGCGGCTGATATCGCCAGCCAGATACATAAGCTCAGGAAGCGAGCAGGCCTCAGCCAGAGGGAGCTTGCGGCAAAGTTGGGCACGACGGCGTCGGTCATATGCCGGCTGGAGGATTCAGACTACGAGGGTCACTCCCTCTCCATGCTCAAACGAATTGCTGCCGCTCTGGGCAGACGAGTCAAGATTGTCTTGGTGCCGGTGGAGCGACGGCGTGCCACTGCTTGAAGCAGGCGGCACGGACCCGAAGGAAACGGTTCCGCACCACGCACTTGCTTCCGTTAGGGAAGCGGGATCCCGGCGGAATTTGAAAATGTCACGAACAGGTTGGGAAAGAGGCCCAGATAAAAGATGCCGACCACGCTTACTGCCATGACAGTCCGGAGCGCCATAGGTAAAGAGGCCATGGAAGCACGCGTCTTGCCTTCCCGCATGTACATGGCGACGACGATCCGAAGGTAGTAGTACACTGAGACGACGCTGTTCAGCAATGCGATGATTGTGAGACCAATCAAGTGCGAGTGAATGGCGGCGCGGAAAAGCAGTAACTTTCCAAAGAATCCTGCCGTGGTAGGGAAGCCGGCGAGAGAAATCAGGAAGACAGTGAGGCAAGCGGCGGCGCCCGGCCGAACGTAAGCCAGCCCCGTGAAGTCATCAATTTGCGTCCAGGTCTCGCCATTTCCTGCCAAGTGAGCGATCAGCACAAACGCCCCCACGTTCATCAACGCATAAGCGGTGAGGTAAAAAAGCACTGCGGACGTGCCCTCGCTGCTTCCCGCTGCCACGCCGACCAAAACGTACCCCGCCTGAGCGATGGCCGAGTATGCCAAGAGCCTCTTGACGTTCGTTTGCCAGAGCGCCGCAAGGTTGCCCAGGCACATGGTCAGAATCGCCGAGAGCCATATCATCCAAAAGCTCGTGGCGCCCGCGGAGGAGAAGCCTCCTAGGAAAACGCGAAGCAGAACAGCAAAGGCAGCCGCTTTGGGGCCGACCGAAAGGAATGCGGTCACTGGCGCGGGCGCTCCCTGGTAAACATCCGGCGTCCAGATTTGAAAAGGGACCGTGGAAAGCTTGAACGCCAAGCCGACGAACATCAGGAGAAGTGCAACGCGCGCCAGCATGGTCCACTGAGCCGGCTGGGCCAGCCGCGCGCTTAACTCCAGCAGGTTGGTAGTGCCCGTCAGTCCGTAGACGAAGGCGATACCGTAAAGGAAAAAGGCAGTGGCAAACGAGCCCAGCAGGAAGTATTTGAACGACGCCTCGTTCGAGAGAGCGTCGTTTCGCCTGAAACCGGCAAGAATGTAGGTGGAGATGGAAGATATCTCGAGGCCGATAAATACCATGATGAGGTCGGTGGACGAGGCCATGAAGCACATGCCTGCCGTGCCCATCAGGATGAGCGCGTAGAACTCTCCGTGCTGCATAGCGTCGCGCTCGAGGTAGTTGACGGAGCCCAGCACCGTCAATGCCGCGACCGCCAGGAAGAGGTAGAAAAAGTAGAAGCTAAAATGGTCCGCAGCGATGGACCTGCGAAAGGCTAGCCCTGGGTTGTGGCAGGTCCACACAGTGCCGCCTGCCGCCGCCAGCACTCCTACCAAAGCAAGCCAGCCGAGCCAGGACCTTTTTCGAGGAGCTACGAAGGGGTCGAGGACCATGACCAGGATTCCAAATCCACACAGGACGATTTCCGGGAGAATCCTCAACAGGTCTGTGGGCGAGAAAATGATCATCGGCCACCCCCCATGGAGGAAGTTTGATCGTTACCCCTATCCTTGGCTGGACACGGGGGGACCCAAGTCGGAAAACAGCCCTCTCGAGGGTGGCCAGCGTAGCGAGCTGCGGTTACTTCCTTCATGTCGGCCCCTCCGACGCCTCTTCGCTCTGCAAAGAACCCCTGACCCGGCCCGCGCTGGCTGGTAAAAGCGCCGGTCGCGGTCCACCCTCTCCCCTTGGGAGAGGGCGATGACTGAGTTCTCTCACTTCCTATTCCCAACTCCACGTTGCTGGCTTTCGCTGCTTGCTGTTCGACGCGCGACAGGACTGCGTCCACGCTATGGTCCATGCGCCGCAAGAAAGGCTGGGGACAAATTCCCATCGCAAGAATCACAATCACCACGGTTGCTAAAATGAGTTTCTCGCGCGCGCTGCAATCCGGAAGATTCTTGTTCTTGTCACTCGTAATGTCGCCATAAAAAACCCGCTGGTACATCCAGAGCAAATATACGGCGGCCAGCACCACACCCACCGCGGCCAGTGCAGCGTAAAGCGCTCGGCTGTGGTAGGAACCGACGATAATCAGGAACTCGCCAACGAATCCGTTCAGCATGGGAAGACCAAGGGATGAAAGGGTTACGATCAGGAAAAACGTGCTGTAGACGGGCAGGGAAGTGGCCAGGCCGCCGAAGTCGCGGATGAGCCGTGTGTGGCGGCGTTCGTAGAGCAGGCCGACCAGAATAAACAAAGCGCCGGTGGAAACGCCGTGGCTGAACATCTGGTAGATGGCGCCTTCCATCCCTTGGATGTCGAAAACAAAAATCCCCAGCACGCAGAACCCAAGATGGGCCACGGAGGAGTACGCCACGAGCTTCTTCAAATCAGGCTGAACCATCGCTACCAAGGCCCCATAAATGATCCCGATGATGGCAAGAATGATGATAATTGGGGCAAACTCACGCGAGGCGCGAGGAAACAGCGGCAGGCAGAAACGCAACATCCCGTAAGTCCCCATTTTCAGTAGCACACCGGCAAGAATCACGGAGCCTGCGGTAGGCGCCTCGACATGGGCGTCGGGCAGCCAGGTGTGAAACGGGAACAAGGGAACCTTTATCGCAAAGGCCACAAAGAAGGCCAGAAACAGCCATCGCTCGGCCGTAGGAGACAACAAAGGACTACTCGTGAATGTCTCCACGATTCGAAGCAGGTCGAAAGTTCCCGTGGCGCTGTAAAGGTAGAGAATGCCGACCAGCATCAGGGCGGAGCCCACCATGGTGTACAGAATGAACTTCACTGCCGCATAGACTCGCCGCTCGTGACCCCAGATGCCAATCAGGAAATACATCGGGATCAACATGACTTCCCAGAAGACGAAGAAAAGCACCAGGTCGAGCGAGGCGAAGACGCCGATCATGCCGGTCTCAAGCGCCAGCAGGAAGATGAAGAATTCCTTCACCCGCTGAGTGATGCCGGTCCAAGATACCAGCACGCAAAGCGGCGTCAGGAATCCCGCCAGGAGGATGAGCAGTGCGCTTAGGCCATCCGCTCCGAGGTGGTAGTCAATCGCAGGGGAGGCGATCCAAGGGTGGATCTCGACAAACTGCATGCCTGGTGTGTCAGCTCTGAGGCCGGCGTACAGGACGACCGTCACCGCGAAGGTAAGCAGCGACGCTACCAGTGCTACCCGACGGATTTGTTGGGGCCGCTCGCGGCTGAGGAAAGCGATGATGACTGCTCCCGCCAGCGGCAGGAAGATTGCGAGCGTGAGAAGATGATCAGCTACCCAGGGCATAGATTGAGCCAAATATGTTCCGACTCGCGCCAGTCAGTTGTCCGTAATCCGTTGAACCTGTATTCATAAGTTACGACTTGTAGGGGGACGGCTTGCCGTCCCCTGACCGCAAGCGTGCCGGCCCGTATGATTGCTCCTCGCCGTGAAACTGATCCCTGACCCGCCTGCGGGCCGCAGCAGGCTGCCCGGCCTGAGCGCCTATAACCCTTCGGCGGGCGAAGGCGCGGCCCGCGCGGGCTGGCGAAAGCGTCGGTCGCGGTCCACCCTCTCCCCTCGGGAGAGGCAAAGGCATGTTCGCGGTGCGGTTCGCTTCTGCTTTCTTGCTCGTCACTCGTCACTGCCTAACGCGGCCAGAGGACATAAACCATCCAAAGCGTGGCGCCTAGCACGACCCATGAGGCGTAGCTTTGGATATTGCCGGATTGGATGCGGCGCAGAAAGCGTCCAACTCCGGCCACAGTCCCGCCGCTTCCGTTCACCATTACGTCATCAATAGCTTTTGCGTCTACACGCTGCCAGAGAATCTTTTCCGAGCCCACTCGAAGTGGGCGGACGACCAACCAGTTATAGAACTCGTCCACATAATATTTGTGAACGAGTATGTTGTAGAGCTTGCTGAAGCGCTCAGCCATGCGCTTAGGCCAGCCGGTGAATTTCAAATAGAACCAATATGCGGCGAGGATGCCAATCGCCGCAAACATCAATGAGAACAACATCAAAGTACCACTGTTCAGTCCAGGGCCCGCGTGATGCGCAGCGGCTTGCAGGAAATCCTCCGACGGCTTGAAGACGGGCTCCAGGTAGCGGTCAAAGCCTTCGCTCCCCCCGAAAGCCTTCGGCCAACTCACATCGCCGGCAACAATAGAGAAAAACGCCAGCAACAGCAGCGGAACCGTCATCTTAGAGCTGCTCTCGTGCACGTGGTGTTCGAGCTCGGGATCCATGCGCGAAGCGCCGAAGAATGCCATGAAGAGCGCTCGGAACATATAAAAGGCCGTCAGACCTGCTGTGAGGGTGGCAAGCCAGTACAACCATGGCCCTCCGAGCGGTCCTTCATATGCCCCAGCCAGGATTTCATCTTTGCTGAAGAACCCTGATAACCCCGGCACGCCACTAATGGCCAGCGTCGCAATGAAGAAGGTCAGAAAGGTGGTCTTCATTTTGTGCCGCAGGCCGCCCATTTTGCGCATGTCCAACTCGCCGTCCATTGCGTGCATCACACTCCCCGACGCCAGGAAGAGGAGGGACTTGAAAAAGGCGTGGGTCATGAGGTGGAAGATTCCGGCGGCGAACACGCCAACCCCGCAGCCGATGAACATGTACCCAAGCTGGCTGATGGTGGAATAAGCGAGCATCCGCTTGAGATCGTTTTGCGTAAGGGCAATCGTCGCGGCAAAAAAGGCCGTGACGCACCCAATGATAGCCACAATTTCCAGAGCAAGAGGGGCGTGCGCATACACGACGTTCGACCTCGCCACAAGGTAAACCCCGGCCGTAACCATCGTGGCGGCATGGATCAATGCGCTGACGGGCGTGGGACCTTCCATGGCGTCCGGCAGCCAGATGTAAAGAGGGATTTGCGCTGATTTTCCCGCCGCCCCCAAGAAGAATAGAATTCCGATGGCCGTCAACGTCCCTTGCATTTCACCAGCATGTAACGCGCCGAGGTGCGCGAAGGTTTGCTGGAAATTCAGCGAGCCAAACGTCCAGAACAGCAGCGCCACGCCGACGGTGAATCCCGCGTCGCCCACTCGCGTGACGATAAAAGCCTTCTTCCCGGCGTCGGAAGCTGACTGCTTGCGGAAATAAAAGCCGATGAGCAAATAGGAACAGAGACCTACGCCTTCCCAGCCGACAAACATGAGAGGGTAGTTGGCGGCCGTCACCAGCGTCAGCATCATGAAGAGGAAGAGGTTCAGGTAGGTGAAAAAGCGATAGTAGCCACCCTCGCTCTCCATGTACCCCCTCGAATACAGGTGAATCAGGAAGGCGACAACCGTCACCGTCACGGTCATGACCAGCGTGAGCCGATCGTAGTAGAGGGCATAATCAACGTGGAGATTCCCGGATTCAATCCAAGTGAAATAGCTGTGGATGAAAGGCGCAGGTTGGCTGGCGGAGCTTGAATATGTCCAAGCGCTGAGCAGCGCAAAGACCATGGAGAGCCCTGGAGCGCCGCAGCCGACCAGGGAAACCACTGCCCGCGAAAAACGCCGGCCGAATATGCCGTTCAAAGCTGTCCCCAAGAGGGGCGGGAGCAGCATGAGGATAAGCAGAATTTCCATAATCAGTAGTCAATTGTCAGTCGTCAGTTGTCAGTGGTCAGAACTGTCCGGTCATAAGTCGAATAGTTTTAATTGATTACATGGTACGTCAATTTCATTCTCGGAGCTGATGTGCGAAAAAGCCTGTAAAAGTGGCACTTTTTCGAAAAGACTGAGGCTCAGGATTTGTGACATTGGGTAGAGATTCAGTTCGAGCCCCAGTTGCTTGCGAACAATCGCCAGCAACACGTAGACGGAGATGGCGATCCAGATTTGGGTCTTCACGGCGTTGGGTGACAGACCGTAGAATTTCTTGATACGCAGATGCTGTTTGACCCATTTGAAAAACAACTCCACCTGCCAGCGGCATTTGTAAAGCTGGGTGATGATGAGCGCGGCCAGGAGAAAGTTGTTGGTCAAGAAGGTCAAGCTTTTGTCGGTATCGGCGTCGTGATAACGAATGCGGCGCAAAGGCTCGGGATAAAACTTGGCCGGATAAAAACTCTTGAGCCGAATCGTTTGGTCGCAGAGTAGGCCAGTTACGTGGTCTACAGGATGAGAGCAGACTCGGCGAAAGGTAAAGTCCTTGCGAGGACGAATGATGAAGAAAGCCAAAGCCTGCTTGAGTCGGTAAAGCCGCTCGAAATCCAGGTAAGCTTGGTCCACAATGTAAATGGAGCCGGGTTCGGGAACGAGTTTGTCGAGGATGTGAATCTCGTGTATTTTCGCGGGTGTAACGTCGATGAGGGCCGGGATGTTGCCCTGCAGATCGAGCAAGGTATGCATCTTCACGGCGGCGTTCTTGGCTCGGTATCGAGCCCAGGGAAAGAGCGAAAGACAAAGGTCGATGGTGGTGCAGTCCAAAGCGTAGACGGCTTGCTGCAACTCCACTCCGAAATCTTCGTGGGCATACAAGGCGCGCGCGGTACGAATCAACACCTGCCCCAAGTCGGCGTAGATTCGCCAATCGCGAGTCTCGTTGGCATCGGCCAGCGTGCTGTGGGCGATGTGACCGTGGACGCCGGCGTGATAGAGTCGCGGCCCCAAGGCACGCAGACAGGTTTCGATATCGCGCAGGCTTTCGCGATAAGTGAGTTGCGCAAAGGCCATGCACAGAAATTGATCCCAACAGGAAAAACGACTGACTTTGTAATTGCCTTGGTAGCGATCCACACAACGCGAGAACTCGTGAGTGGGCACGAAATCCATCAACTGCGCGAAGACCGTTTTGCCAGCATTCATGTTCCAAACCCTCCCGGAATGTCGGGAAAGAATGGCCATAAATGCCACGCAAATTCAAATCGAAAACGCTCGGTTTGACGGATAAATACATAAGTTATCGCAAGTTACAGCGAAATCCGAAATCAATGACCGGACAGTTCTGGTCAGTGGTACGTTGTTAGTTCTCAGTACTCTCTCGACCCTTGACTGTTGACTAGTCAGGAACAGCCGAACTTACAATTTCATGGAGTCAATGTCCTCGATGTTAAGCGAGTTTCGGTTCCGATAGAGTGCAACGATGATGGCCAAGCCTACCGCCGCTTCGGCTGCGGCCACCACAATCACGAAGAAAACAAACAATTGGCCATCCAAATTCCCCAAATACCGCGAGAAACCAATGAAAGCTACATTGACCGCGTTAAGCATCAGCTCAATGCACATGAAAACCGTGATGATGTTTTTCCTGAAAACAAAGCCGGCGACCCCAATCACGAAAAGGGCGACACTGAGGGCCAATACGTGTGAAAGCGGAACCATGGTCGAGCCTCAAAACGCTCTTTGGGAGTGCGGCAGCTTGCTGCCGCCGTCTTCGGGCCAGCTTGCTGGCCGTCCGGTGGGCGCGCGAGCAAGCTCGCTGGAAAAAAGCGGCGGCAAGCTGCCGCACTCCCAACTCAGAGCTCCTTCTTAGCCAAAACGACAGCGCCGAGAATCGCCACCAAAACCAAGATGGACGTGACCTCGAAAGGCAGCACGTAATTCCCGAATAGCAGGTGACCAATGGCGGCAGGGCCGGCGTCCGGCGATGCGGCAGGCCGTGCGCTTCCCTCCGGGAACTGCCGCCACACTGAAACCAGCACTTCCGCCAGGAAAGCAGCCACCAGAGGGGCGCCGAGCCAGTGTGCAATTCGACTGCGTTGGCCGGGCGCTTCGCGGCCTGCATTCAGGAGCATGATGACAAACACGAATAACACCATAATCGCGCCGGCGTAAACAATCACCTGGATCATGGCGATGAATTCCGCGCCCAGCAATAAATAAACTACAGCCAGTGAACACAGCACCATGATGAGCGAAAGCGCGCTGTATACAGGCGTCCTCTGGGCGACGACGCCTATCGCCGCTGCCACAGCCAGGACCGCGAAAATGTAAAAGAGAACAACCATATCCGGTTCAGGAAGAGCTGATCCAGGCAACCACGAAGCTGGTCACCAAAATGTTAAGCATGCCCACCGGCAACAGGAATTTCCAGCCGAAGGCCATCAACTGATCGTACCGAAAGCGGGGCAGAGTGCCGCGCGTCCAGATATAGAAAAACAGAAAGCAGAAGAGCTTCAGACAGAACCAAAACACGGGGAGGATCACGCGAAGCGCATACGGCCCGAACACGGGGCCATGCCATCCACCGAAAAATAGTATGGTGGCCAGGCACGAGACCGTGACCATGTTGGCATATTCGGACATGAAAAACATGGCGAATTTCATGCTGCTGTATTCAGTATGAAATCCACCCACTAGCTCGGTCTCGCCTTCCGGCAAGTCGAAAGGAACGCGGTTGGTTTCGGCGATGGCTGCCGTAAAATACACGAGGAATCCCACAGGTTGTACGAAGATGTTCCAGTGGGGAAGGAAGGTGTTGATTCCGCCCACATGCCAGAAGCCCGCTTGACTATTCACGAGGCCCCGAAGGCTTAACGTACCATCAATCATCAGAACGCCAACCACAGCCATCCCCAGCGAGAGCTCATAACTGATCATCTGGGCGGAAGAGCGAAGGCCGCCCAGCAGCGGGTACTTGCTATTCGATGACCAGCCCGCCAACGCGATGGCATAAACCCCCAGCGAAGTTACCGCGAAGACAAAAAGCAGGCCGACGTTTAAATCGGTGATCTGAAATTGGATGGTGTGACCGCGAAAAACAAAGCCCTCTCCGAATGGAATCACGGCAATGGAGAGAAAAGCCAGAGTGAATCCGAGAAAGGGCGCAAGCCAATAGATGACTACGTTGGCCTGGAGGGGAACGATATCTTCCTTGAGAATGAACTTAACTCCGTCCGCGAGCGGTTGAAGAAGGCCATGTGGCCCCACCCGGTAGGGTCCCCAGCGGGACTGGATGTGAGCGACCACTTTGCGCTCCAGCCAGGTCAAGTAGGCGATGCTGGTCAGCAGCACAACGAAAACCACCGCGATTTTAATCAGGGTGATAAGAACCAGCAACCCTGTGTCAGAAAAGGTGGCCATAGGGTCTCTTGGCTTCGTCCACTGAATTGAGCGCCCAACTGTGGCGGCTCACTGTCCCCGAAGTGAAGAGCGAATCACGAGATGAAAAGATCAAGCCGGCCCCCTCCAGTTCAGGCGGCATTCCTTCGGGCCGTGTCACGACTGCGTTGCCGACCAGCAAGCTGGGGAGAGGCACAGCGTAACCCGGCACCCTGGCGATGATCTCCCGCGTAACGTCATCTGCGGATTGGTAATTCCATTTCTTGCCGAGGAGGCGGACCAGGGCAAGCAAAATCTCGAGATCGCTTCGGGTTCCCGCTTTGCGCATCGTCTTCTTGAGCGATTGCACCTGTCCGCAGGTATTGGTGACGGTGCCTGACTTCTCGGCAAAACTCGTGGCGGGCAGAATCACGTCCGCCGACTCCGTGGTTTCCGTCGGGAAGATTTCAGCTACCATCATGAACGCCAGCTTGCTCAGGGCCGCCTTCGATATCCCAAAAGTCTTGACGGGGTTAGATCCGAAAACCAGCAAGGCCTTGATTTGACCTGATTCTATACCCGCGATTATTTCTCGCGCATTGCGTCCGGGTTTGGCCGGGATTGCCGCCCGCCAAGAAGATTCAAAACGCAGGCGCGCGGCGGCATCACTGACGGGCGAGTACCCCGGGAGAGTTCCTGGCAGAACTCCCATGTCTGACGCGCCGCGGGAGTTAGCATAGTCGCCCAAGGCGATAAAGCGCGTCCGGCCGGGAAGTGAAAGTCCCCACCGCACCAACTCGCGAACCGCTGGGCCCTGAATCTCGTCGCCGAAGATGATGACGGTATCGGTTTCCCGCTGGAGCCTTTCGCGAAGCGAATTTAGAGCGTCGGCTTCATGAGCGGCGAAGTAGGCCGAGGGAGTTCCGGTTCCAGCCAGCGCCCGGATGGCTTCAGTTTCGCCCCCAGGTGTCACCGCAGCATAGAGGCTTGCCTGGCGGCGGAGCTTAATCTCCTGATGGTTGATGATGTAGAGCCGCGCCCCGTGCTGCCGAACCGCCTGTCGAATCTGAAATGCGATCAGCGGATGTTGGTGGGTTGGGTCATTTCCGGCCAGCAGGATGCTGGAGGCATGGCGGACGTCTTCCATCGCCGCGTGACGGTCGCTGGCCTGTGATTCAGTCAAGGCGCGCACCAGGGAAGGGTAATCCGCGGTGCGGTGGTGGTCCAGATTGTTGGTGCCCAGAATGGTCCGCGTAAACCGCCCGAGGAGATAGTGTTCCTCGTTGGTTGTGCGGTTGGAGCCGACGGCTGCGATGGAATCCGGTCCATATTCCGTCAGAATGCCTTTGAGCCGCTCGACCGTAAGGCTGAGAGCTTCATCCCACGTGCCGCCCTCCTGCTTACCGTTGCGGCGGATCAAAGGAGTGGTCAGCCGCTTGTCGCTGTTGACGAAATCCCATCCGAAGCGGCCCTTGACGCAGAGGAACTCACCATTGATCCCGGAATGGTCGCGGTTGTTGGCGCGGATAATCCGATTATTCCGAACCGAAAGCGTCGTTTTGCAACCGTCGCCGCAGTGGTTGCAGATCGTCCCGGTATAGACCAATTCCCATGGCCGGGTGAGATAGCGATAGGTCCCGCTGGTGAGCGCGCCCACCGGACAGATATCAATACACATCCCACACTCTTCACACTCGAGTTGCTCTCCGCGATTGGGAATGATCTCGCTGTGCGCGCCACGGAAGTCAATGCCGTAGGCGTTCACGTCCATCCCTTCGTCGCACACGCGGATGCATCGGTAGCAGAGGATACAACGGGGCCAATCGTAATAGACTAGGCTCGAGAACTTCCTCTCATCGTGATGGAGCTTGGATTCCATGAAGCGCGTCTCGGCGGCTCCGTACCGGAAGACCGCGTCCTGGAGTTCGCATTCACCGCCCTTGTCGCAAACCGGACAGTCCAACGGGTGGTTGGTAAGCAGGAACTCGAGCATCGCCTTTCGAGCGTTCTTCACTTCCTCAGTTTCGGTGTGAATCACCATCCCGTTGCTCACCACGGTGGTACAGGCGGTTTGCAGCTTGGGCATCCTCTCAATTCCCACCAGGCACATCCGGCAAGCGCCCTGCAAGCTCAAGTTCGGGTAGTAGCAGTACGAGGGTATTTCGATACCCACCTGCTTGGCGGCTTCTATCAGTAGAGTGCCTGCGGGAACCGTCACGGCCCTGCCGTCGATTGTGAGTTTGACTGGCTCGGGCGCAGCTCCCTTGTTGGCTGAGGGACCCGGCGTCAAAGCAGCGCTACGCGTGTAAGGGGCCGCGATTTGACGGTTTTCTTCCTTGACAGGCTGGTCCACTAACGGGTTTTGCGGCCCGTCTTTCATGTTACGGCCACCGCCTTCCTCTCGAAGGGGCAGGAGCCCAGTTTTAGGTGCTCTTCGAATTCATGCCGGAATTTCTTCAGGATGCTGATGGTCGGCATGGCCGCCGCGTCTCCGAGGGGGCAGAGCGTTTTGCCCAGCATGTTGTACGAAACGTCCAGGGCAGTGTCCGGATCTTCCGGAAGTCCGGCCCCGGAGTGGAATCGTCCGAGCAGCAACCTCAGCCATGAGGTTCCTTCGCGGCAGGGAATACACCAACCGCAAGATTCGTGGGCGTAGAATTTCATAATGCGATGGGCGAGTTTCACCATGCAGGTGTCTTCGTCCAGAACCACCACCCCGCCGGAGCCCAGCATCGAGCCGATCTTCATCAGCGAGTCGAAGTCCATGGCAACATCAATCTCTTCAGCCGTGAGCACGGGGCACGATGACCCGCCGGGAATGACAGCCTTTAATTTCTTACCGCCCGGTACCCCGCCACCCACTTCTTCGATCATGCGTCGAAGTGGGAAGCCCATCGGCAGCTCATAGACTCCGGGCTTTTCGATGTGGCCACTCAGACAAAAGAGGCGAGTGCCCCCGTTCTTGGGCGTACCCATCTTGGTGTACCACTCCGCGCCGTTTAGAATGATATGCGGGACGTTTGCCAGCGTCTCAACGTTGTTGATAATAGTCGGGCCTTCGTACAGACCCACGACAGCGGGGAAGGGCGGCTTGATGCGTGGATAGCCCCGCAGTCCTTCGAGTGAGTTCAAAAGCGCCGTTTCTTCGCCACACTCGTATGCGCCTGCACCCGTATGGGTGCAAAGATCAAAATCAAAACCCGTACCCAGGATGTTCTTTCCCAGGTATCCGCGCGCGTAAGCCTCCCCCAGCGCGCGATCTACGATGTCCATCAAATAGCGGTACTCTCCGCGGATGTAGATGTAACCTTGGTGAGACCCAATGGCGAAGCCGGCAATGGTGATCCCTTCGATCAATTGGTGGGGATCGTATTCGAGCAATGGCCGGTCCTTGCACGTCCCCGGCTCACTCTCGTCAGCGTTGCAGATAACGTACTTGGGTTTAGCGGATTTCTTGGGCACGAAACTCCACTTCATGCCGGTGTTGAAGCCGGCCCCGCCGCGGCCTCGAAGAGCGGAGTTCTTCACCTCATTGATTACGGCGTCCGGCCCCATCTCGAACGTCTTCTTCAGGGCTTCGTAGCCGTCGTGCTGCAGATACACATCAATGGACGTCAGGTTTGGAATACCAAACCGCTTGGTGAGAACCTTCACTTCCAGCGGTGATCCTTTGAGATAATTTTGATAATCCGCCATGCGCTACTGGTCCCTACTAAAGCGTCGCAACCTAATCTGAATCCTCCACGCGGTGCAACTTACCCGGCCTGCGCCGGCTGGTGAAAACGCCGGTCGCGGTCCACCCTCTCCCCTGGGAGAGGGCAAGAGCCCCGTTTTCACCCTCTCAGCAAAGGGAGGTTGGCGGCTCTTACCTGTACCCCTCACACCGTGCGCTTTCCCCTTTTACCCTTTACCCTTTGCCTTCCCTACTCCCTGCTGTCGTGCGCAGCCTGTCTAAAAGCGCATCAACCTTTTCCGGAGTGAGGTCTTCGTAAAAGTCGTAATTGACTTGCATAGCCGGCGCCCCACAGCAAGCGCCAAGGCATTCGACCTCTTCCAGTGAGAATAGCCCGTCGGGCGTCGTCTCCTTATGGCCAATCCCGAGCCGTTTCTTGCAGTGTTCTAAAATTTCCTCTCCGCCGCGAACCATGCACGACACGTTCGTACACACCTGGAGGTTGTACTTGCCCAACGGGTTCCGGTGGAGCATCGAGTAATAGCCGATGTCCTCAATCACCTCGATGGGCCGGACGTCAAGCCGGCGGGCAACTTCCTCGATGACCTCGTCGCTGATGAATCCGATTTCATCCTGGGCGAAAAGGAGGCACGGAACGATGGCCGATCGCTTGAGCGGGTAGTGTGAAATCACTTCGTCGAACTTTTTGAGCAGCGCGTCGGAAAGCATAGAAGATGAAAACTGAAATCAGAAACTCGAAACTCGAAAATCGAAATTGGAAACCCGAAACTCGACAATCGCAAATCGACAATCGAAAATCGACAATCCCCTCATCGGTCCACATCACCCAACACAATATCCAGTGTGCCGATGCAAGCGACCACATCCGCAATCAGGCAGCCTTCGATCATCTTAGGTAAGACTTGCAGATTAGCGAAGGAAGGCGCGCGAACGTGGCAGCGGAAGGGCTTCGGAGACCCATCGCTCACCATGTAAAAGCCCAGCTCGCCGCGAGGTGACTCGATGGCTTGGTACACTTCGCCAATGGGAGGATGAAATCCCTCCGTCACAATCTTGAAGTGATAGATGAGCGCTTCGATGGAGGTTTTCATGCTCTCCCGCTCCGGCAAAACGATGTGAGGCGCGTTGGCTGTTACAGGCCCCTCGGGGAGACCCTCCATCGCCTGTTGCACGATGCGGAGCGACTGGCGCATCTCTTCCAGCCGGACCAAGTATCGAGCGTAAACATCACCCTCTGGCCGGGTCGGGACTTTGAAATCAAATTTCTCGTAACTCGAGTAAGGCTCTTTCTTTCGAATATCCCAGTCAACTCCTGAGCCTCGAAGCAACGGACCTGAAAGGCCCCAGGCAATGGCCTCGCCGGCGGTCAGCTTTCCGACTCCGACCGTCCTCTTCAGCCAGATGGGGTTCTTGGTTAGCAAATCCTCGTATTCCTCGAGGCGCTCGGGAAATGCCTTTACGAACTTCTCCACCCGCCCGAGCCAACCCAGGGGGGCTCGAGAGCCAATCCGCCGATGCGGAAATAGCTGGTCATCATGCGCTGGCCAGACACCATTTCGAAGATGTGGAGGATCTCTTCGCGCTCCCGGAAACAGTAAAGCAGGACTGACATAGCCCCCAGATCAATGGCATGGGTTCCCAGCCACAACAGGTGGCTCTGGATGCGCGTGAGCTCGGTCAGCAGGACCCGTATCCACTGGGCGCGTGGGGGAATTTCGATATCCAGCAACTTCTCGACAGTCAGACAAAACCCGAGGTTGTTCGAGAGCGAGGAAAGGTAATCCATCCGGTCGGTGAGTGTGATGCATTGTGAGTAGGTCAAGCTCTCGAAGGATTTTTCGAAGCCCGTGTGGAGGTAACCGATGTCATACAGGGCGCGAACTACCGTCTCCCCGTCGAGGTCGAGCACCAAGCGCAATACCCCATGCGTAGAGGGGTGCTGCGGCCCCATGCTCAGGATGACCCGCTCTTCCTGACCCGGAATTCTTTCCAGCGTGATCGGCATCTAGCGATATCCCTCGGTGGGATAATCCTTGCGCAGAGGGTAGCCTTCCCAATCTTCTGGCATGAGGATGCGCCTCAAATAAGGATGGCCCGCGAACTGGACCCCAAATAGATCGAAGATCTCGCGCTCGAAGGCGTTGGCGGACTGATACACGGGAACCAGGGAATCTACCCGGGGGTCCTGGCCGGAGGTCCGCACTTTGAGCCGCAGCCGCTGCACATTTTGCAGTGAAACCAGATGATACACCACCTCAAATCGGGGTTCATTGGGGTAAAGGTCTACGGCTGTAATATCAGAAAGAAATTCGAAAGTCAGGCTGGGCTCCTCACGCAGGAACTCGCAGACCCTGATCAA
Source organism: uncultured Acidobacteriota bacterium (assembly GCA_963765485.1). Classification (GTDB taxonomy): domain Bacteria; phylum Acidobacteriota; class Terriglobia; order UBA7540; family UBA7540; genus CAVROP01. The sequence continues at coordinate 61,430 of CAVXWN010000029.1, forward strand.
TCTGTCGGGTCGGATATAGATCGTCGTCTCGCCACGGAACTCCCTTGCGTCTTCAACGGACTCATGCGCGAATTCCCGAAGTCTCTTCAAAGCAAGGTTGGATTCGAGGTCGGAGGGCATGGCGATTGATTGGCGACTTCAGAAGCACAAGCCGAAGCCGTTGCAACTTTGCCGTACGTGGCGCCAAGGCAACAGCCCGGGGCTAGCGCTTCCAGTCCAAGGCGCCTTTCTTCCAAATGTACAGATACCCTGTTAGTAAGATGGCGATGTAAAGAAGCATTTCAACGAAGCCGAACCACTTCAAGCTCTTAAAAACAACTGCCCATGGATAAAGGAACACAGCTTCCACGTCAAACAGGATGAAGAGCATTGCCACTAGATAGAAGCTCACCGAAAAACGCTGTCGGGCATCACCCACCGGGGAAATCCCGCATTCATAAGGGCTTAATTTGCCCCGCGAGGGGCGCTTGACTCCCACCCAGGCCGACAATCCGAGGATGGCTCCTGCCACTGCTGCGACAACCAGGACGTGGATCAGAATAGGCAAGTAAACGCTTGTCATTGCAATCAGTTACAGTGAAAATTCTTGTCCTTAACCCGACATTTCACTATAGGGAGGGCAAGGAAACGTGTCAAGTTTTTTCTTGCCTGCCGTAGGGTACACTCGTTACCATTTTACGGTTAGGACGCGGTGCAGAACGTGCTGGAGAACTGCGACTAGAGGGCGATGATGAGGATTCGTGCCGGGGAGATCGCTTCACCGCCCTCGCCATCTGTATTTTCGGTCTGTAGGGGCGCCCCCGCATTGGTGCGCAAGGCTTTTGAGGGCAGGTCCACCGCCCGACGGATCGGCTGACGCACCAACCGACCCCAGCATGTCGGTCATAGTTTGGAAAGGCTGCCGGTGATCATTCAGATGAACGGTGAATCCCGTGAAGTGCCCGAGGGCTTGAGTTTGGCAGCATTGATTGGGTGGCTCAAGCTCCCCGATGATCGCGTGGCTGTGGAGCGGAATCTGGAAATCGTGCCCCGAGCCCTCTGGAACGAGACACCCATCCAAGCTGGCGATCAACTGGAAGTGGTACACTTGGTGGGCGGCGGCACGCAGGACAGGCCTTGCGCACCGAGGAGGCGCGTCCCCGCAAGAGGGGGGCCGTAGCGGCGGGTCCGTCAGCGGAAAGATGCCTGCCCTCAGGCCTAGGGCATCCCAAAAGGTGCTCCTACAAGAGCGATGAATCCCTATCTCAACAGCTCGGCAGCGGCAATTCTTGTGGCCCTGCTCATCAAGCTGGCAGTGATCGCTCTGCTTGCGGGTTTCATCGCGCGGTTCGGAAGATTCCGCCAATTGATCTTTATCGAGCAGCGTTCTCCCAGCGAAAAGCTCGAGTTCGCGGCGTTTCTCGGGGTACCGTTCACGCTGGGTGTTCTGGCCCGTTTATTGGCCCGCTATCCGACCACCGATCTCAGCTTAGAGGTGACGGTCCTGGCGGGGCTGCTGGGCGGGACCATCGCTGGCCTGGTAGTTGGTATGATGGTCAGCTTGCCGGCGGTTTTGATTGGACACGAGATATTGGCAGCGCCCATGGCGGTGCTCTATGCGGTGGTCGCTGGGACGGCCCGGTGGGTTTGCCCGGATAAGGAAGAAATTTGGAAGTTCTCCGGGTTTATTGACCTCAGCCTTTACCGTTCGATCAAGCAACGTTTCAAGCACCCGGCGCTGGATTGGCAGGTGCTGTTTTCTCTTCTGTGTGTCATGCTTGAAATCGCGCGCATGACATTCGGCAGGATGGGTCATGGCAAGCTGCTTTACTATACGGATTCCCCGCATTTGTGGACCAGGGTCTTGATTGTGCTGGCGACGCTCATCGGAGTCGGCCTTCCTGTGCGCATATGGAACAACACGCGGATAGAGCGCAAGCTCGTCGAGCAGGAAAAGGCCCTCATGCAGGCGCGCATGGATGCGCTCATCAGCCAGATTAATCCCCATTTCCTGTTCAATACGCTCAATACCGTTTCGTCTTTGATACGTTTTGACCCGGACACGGCGCGGACGCGTACTCTTGAAGCTGGCAAACATCCTTCGCCGCCGGCTGAAGAGCCAAATCCATTTTGTGCCATTGAAACAGGAACTGGAATTCATCGACGACTATTTGGATATTGAGGTTGTGCGATTCGGTCGGGATAAGCTTCAAATCCGCAAAGAGATCGAAACTGAAACGCTGGACGTTATGGTTCCCAGCATGCTCCTCCAGCCTTTGCTGGAGAATGCCATCCGGCATGGAATCGGGCCCAAGATTGAGGGAGGCACTATAACGCTTCGCGCTGGTCGCAGCAAAGGACGCTTGGTGGTTGAAGTCATTGACGACGGCGTTGGGATTACGGAGGAACGCCGGCACGGCGTCCTTGAATCCGGCATTGGCATCAGCAACGTCCACGAGAGGTTGAAGGTCCTTTACGGCCAGGATTTTTCCATGCAGATCAAGAGCCAAGCCGGGAAGGGGACCGGAATTCGCATTGAAATTCCTGAACTGCTCACCACCGCGCCGCTGTTTCCGTCGAGACGGTGCAGGTCTCGCTCTAGGCAGACCTGTTTTGAGATTCTTAGTGTTGCGTGGCAAGACAGAGTCGAAGGTCGGAGGTCAAAACCAGACGAGTCGAAAGTAATGTGCGGCAAGTCGCATGGCCAGTAGGTGGCAGGTGGGATCGATTTCCCCCCTGCCACATGCCAATACTGTTCTTAAACTTGGATAAGTGAGGATTCTGGTATGGCGAACGATGGATCTGAGGAGGTCAAGACACCCCCAGCTCGATGAGCATGATAGAGCCGCGCTTTCGCGACATCTATAAGACGTTTTACAAGGAAAGCTACTTTACGCCCACCGCGCTTGACCTGAAGACCAAAGAACTGATAGCCATTGGTTGCTCCTTGGTGGCCAAGTGCGAGGGTTGTTTGGAAGGGCACATCAAGAAAGCGCTGGAAGTCGGGGCAACGAAGCAAGAGATCAGCGACGCGATTGTGATTGCTGTTGGCATCGCAGCGGCGGGCGTTGTGGATATGTCCGATAAAGCTGCCATCAAACTCGACCTCCACCACTTTGAATAGTGAATTCAAATGGTAAGTAGTGAATTATGAATTGGCGCAATTGGCCATTCACAGCATTTATAATTCACGATTCAAGATTCACCATACACCATTGCGTTCGGGGCGCGCTTGGACTCACTCGTAATCGCTGACTTGTTCTTCTTGTTGTTCCTCGGGTTGGCGGACAATCAGATGATTGCCGCGCTGCTTCCCTCGCTGGTGGGATCGCTGCATGTCAGTGTCGGAGTTGCCGGCCTTCTGGTTGCGGTTTACTCCGTCACGGCGGCTTTGGCTTCTTTCGTCTCCGGGACTCTGTCGGACCATTATGGCCGCAGGCGTTTCCTGCTCTTTGGTGTTCTTCTGTTTGCGTTGGCCTCCTGGACGAGTTTCCGCACCAGGACTTTCCAGGAGCTTATGCTCGCCCGAGCCCTGACGGGTTTCGCGGCGGGGACGCTTTCCACCTGTTCCATCACTTACGCAGCAGATTGGTTTGAGTACGCGGTGCGAGGCAAGGCGCTTGGATTGATCTCGTCCGCTTATTTTGCTGCGCCGATTCTGGGTGTCCCACTGGCAGCGCAAATAGCCGACCGCTACGGCTGGCGCCGGGCGTTCCTGTTGTTCGCAATTTTGGCTCTGGTCACGGCGGTGCTGTCCGTCAGCTTGCCGAAAGACCGGCTAAATCCCCAGCCCTCCTCAGAAAAGTTGAGGGTGGCCGGTCGATCTTTTCGTTCTTTCCTTGTTCGGCGTGACACCGCCGCCGCCTTAGGCATCGCTTTCCTGGTGTCCGGTGGGGTGGTCGGATTCCTCACTTATGTCGGCCAATGGTTGAACAGCCAATTCGCGATCTCCACCCGAACGATAGGATGGGTTTTTATGCTGGGTGGCTTAGTGGCCGTGGGGAGCGCTCCGTTGGGCGGCATCGTTTCCGACCGCATCGGGAAACGCCCGGTGGCGATTGCCAGCAATATTATCCTTGCGCTTGCGGTGATATTGATTCCGCTCCTTTCCTGGGGGTTTTGGCTGCTGGCGGCCTTTTCCTTGGCCAGTTTGGGTGCTGCCTTTCGGCAGGGCCCTTTGACTGCGCTTATCACTGAACTCGTTCCTTCGACTCAGCGGGGCGCCTTTGTTGCACTGCGGAACATATTCTCACAGACCGGCATCGGGATCGCTGCCTTTGTCGGCGGGTTGCTCTACGAACGGCTTGGCTACGGGGCGGTGACAACACTCTGCGCGGTCATGACGGGGCTGGTGGCTCTTTTGTTGGCCACGCACATTGTTGAACCTCAAAATCAGAAATCAGAAGTCAGAAATTAGAAATCAGGAGTCAGAAGAGAGGTAAACGGGTCGAAGGCTGAGGGCCAGGCCGGGTGCGGAGGCCGCCTGCCTTCTGCCTTCTAGTTTTCCTAGGAGGGTCGCTTGGTGTCGAAGCGAAGAATCTGGCAGATCATCCGAAATGTGACACTGATACTGGCTGCGCTGGCCGCCGGCTTTTCTCTTTCTCTTCGTTCCCTGGTTCTTCGCAAGGATCGGCACGACGGGGCGCTATCACTACCCCGACCTGAACGATGGGAAAACACCCAAATCGTACGGCATGGATTTCAAATGGGTCGAGTTCCCCTCGAATGATGGCGTAGTGCTCAGGGGCTGGTATATCCCCGCCACGGGCCCGGCGCACGGCACGATTGTCTATTGCCACGGGCTGAACCGCACGCGCATTGAGATGTTCCGATGGCTGCCTTCGGCCACCAACTTGGCTACGACGGCTTGCTGTTTGACCTCAGGCACCAGGGAGCGAGCGAAGGTGAGCTGACGACGCTGGGGTACAAAGAGCGTTTGGATGTGATTGCCGCCGTTCGCTATGCCCTCTATCAGCAACAGGCCGCGCGTCCGGTGATCTTATGGGGCGTTTCGATGGGCGCGGCGGCCGCTCTGATGGCAGCGGCTGAGTCTCCGGAGGTCGCCGCCGTGATCTCCGACAGTTCTTTCGTGTCTCTGCGCGCAACTGTCGAACACCACTGGAAACTATTCTTTCATCTTCCGAGCTTCCCCTTCGCCAATGAAATGGTCTACTGGATTGCCTGGCGGGGAGGTTTTCGCCCTTCAGATTTTGATCTCGATCAAGGCAGTCGTTCGGATCGGAAATCGCCCCATTCTGTTCGTTGCTCTTCAGGATGACCGCAGGATGCCGCCTTCCATTGCTCGAGAGCTTTATTCGCACGCCGCCAGCCCTCATAAGGCATTGATCGTCCTGCCCGGCCGCCGCCACGGCGAAGGTTTTAATCAGGCAACGGAACAATATGAGATGGCGGTCAAACAATTCTTGTCCGGCTTGGCTGCGCCCCAACCCTAGTCACCCCCTGGTCCCTTCCGGGACCAGACGTAGGGGAGGCTTGCCCCACTCTCGTTGACAAGCAGCAACGCAGTCACGGACGGCAAGCCGTCCCCCTAATGCAAAAGTCCTGAGGTGGGGCCAGGAAAGGCGCACTGCACTAGCGTAAGCGCGCGAGGAGCTCTTCAAACCGCGCGAGATCAAATTGTTCTGCCCGAACGGTTTGAGGAAGCTTGAGCGCCGCCAACTCGGCTCCCACGCGCTGGCGCGGGTAGATCGGTGCGAGGTTATTCAGCAGGCTCTTTCTCTTGTGCGAGAAGCACAATTTCACGAACTCCAGCAGCGCCTTCCGCTCCTCGGGCGGGAGGCGGGTTCCTTCGGGTTTCATCTGAAAGGTGACCAGGGCAGAATCGACTTTGGGCGAAGGCGAAAATGCCCCGGGGGGAATGCCGAACTCGATGTGCGGGTTCGTTTCGAGCTGCGTAAGCACGGTCAAATATCCATAATGGCGGGAGCCGGGCAGGGCACTCAGCCGTTCAGCGACTTCCCGCTGCACAACGAATCCCATGCCACTGATCCAACCGGCAAAATCGAAGAGGTGATGAAGGATTGGCGAGGTAATGTAGTAAGGCAGGTTCCCGAAAACGAAACACTGCTCCCGTTGGTAGCGACGGCAGAGGCTTGCGAGATCGCTCAGGAGAATATCGGCCTCCAGGACTTCAATCCCGGCCTTGTTCGAGAACTTCTGCTGAAGCATCCGCGCCAGGTCACGGTCAAGTTCGATGGCGACGACTTGCTGCGCTCGCGCTGCCAGAATTTCTGTCATCGCGCCGCGCCCTGGGCCGATCTCGCAGACCAGATCATTGGACCGGAGTGCCAGGCTTTCGACGATTCGCCGTTGAAACCGCCTGTCGCGGAGGAAATGCTGGCCAAGCTTGGGACGAGCAGGCTGGGGCACAGAAAGAGATTGTACCTCAAGAATGTGACCGCCTGCTTGACAAGGTTGGTGAGCATCCTCTAAGTTAGCTTAGTGAGGCGCTTGTAGCCAAACATCGACCTGCCGATAATGATGGCGGGTCACCCTTGCCAGGTGGTGAGTCAAGTAGGATCGGAGGGTCGTCCCCGCAAAGGGTATACCCACGCTCCTGCGCAAGCGGCCACTCTTTCGGAGTGAAGTCTCAAGAAAGCCTGGAATCTTAAAGCTATTGATCGGGGTAACGGTGTGCGCATAGTTTTTGTAGCTTCTGAAGGTGTGCCCTTCTCGAAGACCGGCGGACTGGCAGACGTGGTAGGGGCTTTGCCAACAGCACTGGCAAAGCTCGGACACAACCTTGAGGTTGTCTTGCCACGCTACAGGATGACGAAGCCTGGTAAGCCTGAAGGCACGATGCAGAGTCTGACTATACCGCTGGGTTCGGGTTACAAATTTGCCTCCATTCAGAAGGCTGGCGTCGCAAGCAAGGTACGGACGTTTTTGGTCGAGTGTCCCTTCTTCTTCGACCGCGATGGGCTGTACCAGGAGAAGGGCGAGGATTATCCTGACAATGCCCAGCGTTTTGCGGCGTTCAGTTTCGCTGCGCTGGAGCTGATAAAACGGTCGGCGGACCCCCCGGATATCATCCACTGCCACGACTGGCAGACGGCGCTGGTTCCGATCTATTTGCGCAATCTTTACCAGGACGACGAATTCTTTCGCAACACTTCCGTCGTCTTCACCATCCATAACTTGGGATACCAGGGGCTCTTCCCGCCGCATATTCTGCCCCAGATTTCGCTGCCTGCGGATTTGTTCACGATGGATTTCCTGGAGTTTTATGGACATGTAAATCTCCTGAAAGGGAGCATCGTCTTTTCTGACTTCATCACGACGGTCAGCCGGAAGTACGCAGAAGAGATCCAGACCCCCGAGTTCGGCTTCGGCCTGGAGGGAGTGCTGCTGTCTCGAAGGGACCGCCTCCAGGGTATTCTGAACGGAGTGGATTACGCAGCCTGGAATCCGGCGACGGACAAGCTGATTCCTGCCGGCTACAGTGCAAAGAGCACGCAGGGCAAGATGGTGTGCAAGAAGGCTCTGCTGAGAACAATGGGAGTGAAACAGCCGGTGCTCGACCGGCCGGTCATTGGCATCGTTTCGCGTTTTGCGGTTCAGAAAGGGTTTGACCTCATCGCGGACATCGCGGAGCAGCTTGCGGCACTGGACCTTTATGTCGTCGCACTGGGGACGGGCGAACCTGTTTACGAAGAACTATTCCGGTTCATGGCTGCCAGATATCCGGACAGGTTCCTGGTGGCAGTCGCTTACGACAACTCTCTGGCGCACCTGATTGAAGCAGGTTCAGATATGTTCTTAATGCCCTCGCGGTACGAGCCGTGTGGGCTGAATCAGATTTATAGCCTAAAATATGGGACCGTGCCGATCGTCAGGGCCACGGGTGGTCTGGACGATACTATTGAATCATTCGACGGCCATTCGGGCACAGGCTTTAAATTTAGTAAGTACACCGGGGCTGCATTGCTCCAGGCGATCGAGCAAGCTGTCGCGGCCTATCGCCAGCCCCAAGTGTGGCAACAGTTGGTTTCCAACGGCATGCGAGAAGACTTCTCGTGGGGAAGGTCAGCAAAGCAATATCTGGAAATCTATCAAGCTTTGCGGGAGCGCAAGGCCGACCCTGAAACTGAGGCTGAGGCGTTGAACGGATAGCAGATTGCTTGAGATTGGAGGTCTTGAGATCATGGCGGGCGGTCATACTCTGGAGTTTTCTGAGCAGAACTTCGAGGAGGAAGTCTTGAAATCCGATAAGCCGGTTCTCGTGGATTTCTGGGCGACGTGGTGCGCGCCCTGCCGGATGATGGCGCCTGCTGTTGATACAGTTGCTGAGGCGTATGCCGGCCGGGCCAAGGTTGGTAAGCTTAACGTGGACGACAACCTCAACGTCACCACCCGTTACAACATCCGAAGCATCCCCACCTTGCTTCTTTTCAAAGGCGGCCAAATTCAGGAGCAGATCGTCGGAGCCATATCTAAAGAGGCCATCAGCAAGTTACTTGACAAGCACCTATGACCCACAGTGACGAGTGGCACCTGGCACCTGCTTGCTCATCACCCGTCACCTGTCCCTCATCACTGTCGTATGCGGGTGGAATCATGAGCGAAAGAGTCTGTCCGTGGTGGCTAGGATACCTGTTAGCGAACCCCGTCAGGAAACTCTTCTATAATCCAGAGAGCATTCTGAAGCCGTACGTCCGTGAAGGGTTGACTGTGCTCGAAGTAGGAAGCGGAATGGGGTTCTTTACTCTGCCGTTGGCGCGCCTAGTGGGGGAATCCGGCCACGTTGTTTGCGTGGATCTGCAAGAAAAGATGATCAAGGGAGTCGAGAAACGTGCAGTCAAGGCAGGACTGATCCAAAGAATTGAGTTGCGCGTCTGCACGCCCACCTCCCTTGGCATCGATGATTTGACAGAGAAGGTCAATTTTGCCTTGGTGTTTGCAGTTGTGCATGAGGTCCCGGATGCAGGCAAATTTCTCTCTGAAGTCCAGAGGTCATTAAGAAAAGATGGGTTAATCTTGTTCTCGGAACCCACAGGCCATGTTTCAAGAGAAGCGTTTGAAGATACTCTGGCAACTGCGCAACGTTTGGGATTTCGTATAGCAGATTCTCCAAAGATAAGACGAAGTCACTCCAGTGTGTGGGTGAAGCAGTAGGCGGGGAGTGCGGCGGGCCGCACTAGACGAGGGAAACAGGATCAACATGCCAGCCAATGTGGTTGTTGTGGGCGCCCAATGGGGCGACGAAGGAAAGGGCAAGGTCGTCGACGCCTTGGCGGAGCACTTCGACATCGTGGCCCGTTACCAGGGAGGGCGCCAACGCCGGGCACACCGTTTATGTCAACGGTAAGAAATTTATTCTCCAGCTTCTCCCAACCGGCATCGTGCGCCCGGATAAGACCGCAGCTATCGGAAACGGAGTTGTGGTTGACCCGGAAGCCTTGTTACGCGAGATCAAAGCCGTGGAGGGAAACGGTGTGCGAGTGGATGGGCGCCTGCTAATCAGCGATCGCGCCCACCTGATCCTGCCGTACCACCGAGCCCACGAAGTGGCTGCGGAAGAAGCACGAGGGGTGGGAAAGATCGGCACGACGGCAAAAGGGATCGGTCCCGCCTATGAGGACAAAGCCGGTCGCCGCGGGCTCCGCGCGGGCGATCTTCGCGACCCGGAATTGTTCCGCCGTCGGTGCAGCGAAATAGTTGCGGAGAAGAATCGTATTGCCTCGGCGTTGTTTGGGGGCGCCGCCCTCGACCCGGCGGTGCTGGCTGACCAGTGTCTGGAAGTCGCCCAGCATATCGTGCCGTATCTTGCCGGACGTCTCCGTCTATCTGAATGGCGAGATGGACCGTGGAAAGCGAGTGCTCTTCGAAGGTGCGCAAGGAACGCTTCTGGACCTGGACCACGGCACTTATCCTTTCGTGACTTCCTCCAGCGCTTCGGCGGGCGGCGCTTGCACAGGCACCGGCGTGGGGCCGACGCGTATCCAGTCTGTGATTGGGGTTTCAAAAGCTTATGCCACGCGCGTGGGGAGCGGCCCATTCCCAAGCGAGGCCAAGGGGTCCGAGGGCTGAAAAGATTCGAGAACGCGGAGGGGAGTATGGCGCTGTCACCGGGCGGCCGCGCCGCTGCGGCTGGTTTGATGTGCCGGCGGCCCGCTATAGCGCGCGTGTAAACCATCTCGACTCTCTCATCATCACCAAGCTCGACATCCTCGATAGTCTTGCTGAGATTCCGGTGGGCTTGGAATACGAATACAAGGGGAAGCGATTTACGGACTTCCCATCTGATGTTGAAGCATTGGATAAGGTACAAGTCCACTATCGCATGTTGCCGGGTTGGCAGCAGCCCACTTTCGGCCAGCGGGACTTCTCCGAGCTCCCTCAAAAGGCCAAGGACTATTTGCGTTTCCTTTCCGACCAGGCCGGCGTGGAGATTGCGATGGTTTCGACGGGGCCCGAGCGTGACCAGGTTCTGTGGCTTGAAGAGAGCCGTTTTGCGGCGCTCGTCGCAAGCGCTTCCGACTGATGCATTGGCAATGGTAGCCACCTACGAACAGGCTCTATCAATTGTCCAAGAAAGAATCGGTCAGGCAAGTCCCGTGCCTGCAACGGAGAATGTGCCGTTAGAGCAGGTCCAGGGGCGAGTCTTGGCGGAAGATGTCTCGGCGGACCGAGATCTGCCGCCTTTTCACCGGGCAATTCGCGATGGATATGCCCTACGCGCTGCCGATCTGACCGTTCTGCCTGCTGTCCTCCGGTGCGTTGGCGAAGTTGCTGCCGGGCAACATTTTGCAGGGGAGGTGGACCCCGGCCAGTGCGTCTCAATCATGACTGGCGCTCCTTTGCCTGTGGGCGCGGACGCCGTAGTGATGGTCGAGCATACGAGGTTCTTGGGGCACCAAGTCGAACTCCAGCGCAGTGTTCGGCAAAGGGAAAACGTCGTGCTTCAGGGGAGTGAAGCTCCTGCGGGCGCGCGCGTGCTGCCGCGTGGAAGGCGGCTACAGGCGGCTGAAATAGGGCTGCTGGGCGCCGTGGGGAAGGCTAGGGTTGCGGTTTACCGGCCGCCCAGCGTGGCCATTCTGCCTACGGGCGACGAAGTAGTTGCTGTTGAGCAGCGTCCGCAATGGTTTCAGATTCGGAACAGCAATGCCGTGGCCCTTTCTGCCCAAGTCACTGCCGCGGGTGGCGTGCCCGTACAGCTTGGCATAGCTCCCGACCGCAGGGACATCCTCCAAGAGATGATCGAACCGGGGCTGGATTCCGACTTGCTCCTTTTGAGCGGCGGCGTGTCGATGGGCAAATTTGATCTGGTGGAAGAAGTCCTGGCCGAGTTTGGGAGCGGAGTTCTTCTTCCACGGAGTGGCGATCCGTCCAGGGAAGCCATTGATCTTCGGCCGGGTTCGAGAGAGGTTCTTTTTTGGTCTTCCGGGTAATCCGGTTTCCACCTTCGTCACCTTTGAGTTATTTGTTCGCCCGGCTATCGCCATGCTGGGCGGCGCGACGTTCGAGCCTGCGGTCCTGCTACGAGCGCGCTTGGCTAAACCTTGCCGCCAAACGACCGGCCTGACGACTTTTATGCCTGCGCGAGTTTACGTCCAGAACCGCGATCCGGTGGTCGAACCCGTTGGCTGGCAGGGCTCCGGGGACTTGGTTGGCATTGCCGCGGCCAATTGTTTTCTGGTCCTTCATCCCGACCAGACCGAACTGGCCGCCGGTGACTGGGTTGACGTCATGCCGAAAGAGCAGTGAAGAGTGACAAGTCACGAGTGGCGAGCAGAAGAGCAGGCGCCAGGTGCCAGGTTTCAGGTGTCAGTGAAGAGCAAGTGGGGAGTTCGCAAGAACCAGCTCCTGAGTTCTGAATTCTGATTTCTGACTTCTGCTTTTCTGCTTGTCACTTGTCACTCGTCACTGTTCGAGGGGGTGGACAGCATGCGGAAGAATCTTACGCATTACGACTCGGCAGGTCGTGTCCATATGGTGGATGTTTCTGCCAAACCTGCCACCGTGCGCCAGGCTTCCGCGAGCGCCCTGGTGAAGATGAGTTCGCGCGTTCTTCGCGCCGTGAGACGGAATCCCAAAGGGGACCCGCTTGAAATCGCGCGTATTGCCGGCATCAATGCGGCCAAGCGGACCGCGGAACTGATCCCCCTCTGCCACCCGCTTCTGTTGAGTCACATTGATGTGCAGGCGCGTTTTTGCAAGAACGGCGTGGTGCTTTCTTCGACCGTGTGCTCGACCGGGGCCACCGGCGTCGAGATGGAGGCGCTCACGGCGGTAGCCGTCGCCGCACTCACCGTTTATGACATGTGCAAGGCCATCGACCGGGGGATCGAAATCACCAACATCAGGCTGCTGGAAAAGAGCGGTGGGAAGAGCGGCACGTACCGCGCCCCGAGGTAGATTGTGCCGCCCCGGCGGGTTCTTTGCAGCAACCACCCCTACCCCCTCCCGCCGCGGCGGGAGGGGAACTAGCTCCCCAACTCCCCTCCTCTCTGAGGAGGGGGCCAGGGGGTGGTGGGCGTGAAGTGCTCCAACATTTGCCCTTTGACTTTTGCCATTTGACCTGTTTGTCCCAGAAAAGAAGTTCAGAATTCAAATGGCAAAAAGGCAAATGGCAAATGTTCTGCTGAAAGCTGACGGCTGACGGCTGAAGGCTTTACTTATGTCCTTTTCGCTTCGCGCAAAGATCCTAGTGCTGAGTGATGCCGCCGCGAGCGGCGGGCGCCAGGACCGCTCCGGTCCGGCAGTTCGCGAGTTGCTTGAAGCACGAGGCTGGTCGGTTAAGGCCCTCGAAGTTCTGCCTGACGATGCGGGCCGCATTCGGCGCACGCTTCTGGCCTGGACTGACGATGATGATTGTGATGTCGTATTCACTTCCGGCGGTACGGGGCTTGGACCGCGCGATGTCACGCCGGAAGCGACACGCGCGGTCGTCGATAAGGAAGTCCCGGGTCTGGCGGAACTGATGCGCTCTGAAGGTGTGAAGAAGATTCGCGTGGCAGCACTTGCCCGAGGGATTGTGGGCGCGAGGAAAGAGAAGCTGATCGTGAATCTGCCGGGCAGCCCTCGCGGCGCCTGCGAGTCGCTGGAGATCATCATCGACCTCCTACCCCACGCTATCGACCTCCTCCGTGGCCGCACAGAGCATCCGGAGTGAAAACCGCGTCGGGTCGACCACTTACGTGATTCGTTCCACGCATCCGGGCACATCGCGCCTCACCAATGCCGACATCGAAGATCACCTTGCCTGACACTGACGTTGTAGTCCCATTCGACAGGGGATTCAGGAAAACCGCCGGATTGGATTCAACGATTCTCGAGGAGGCTGATGAAAAAGTCTGTTGGTCTGTCATTCTGAGCGCCAGCGAAGAATCTCGGCAGTTCAGAATCAAGCAACTACGGAGATCCTTTGTCGTCCGCCAATAAGAATGGCGGACTCCTCAGGATGACATGTTCGGGACTTTTTCATCGGCCTGCGAGGAATTCCCGGGTATATGGCTTGCTTCGAGGGCTTGCCCACGCCGTCGTACGTTGTGGGTCTGGACTCTGCTCCCGATTCCGCTGGACCGCCGTCGCAATTCGTATGCTATGATTGGGGACGCTGGAAGGAGGCGTAACAATCATGCTGGACAAATACGGTCCTATTCTGATTTTCTTTGCCATCGCGGCTATCTTTCCTCCCGCATTGCTCTGGATTGCCAAGTTTTTCCGTCCCTCCTTCAAACCGACCCCGGAAAAAGTTCTGCCCTACGAGTGCGGCATCACGCCGGAATCCGATGCCCGCGGGCGCTATACCGTGCGCTTCTACGTGGTGGCCATCCTGTTTGTGATTTTTGACGTCGAGACGGTTTTCCTTTATCCCTGGGCAGTGCAGTTCCAGGTCCTGGGACTGTATGGCTTGGTTGAGATGCTTGTGTTCCTGGGAATCCTCATCGTGGGCTATATCTGGCTCTGCAAGCGCGGCGCGTTGGAATGGATTTAGTGACTGTTCCGTTCCCTGCCTACGGTTCTCCAAAGCAAACCTGAAATCGCAAGTTTGAGGTGGAGTGTCCGTGGCAAGTCCGGCCTTGTACCTTTACACCCCACTATACGCTGAGAATCCGCCATCAATCGGCACAATGACTCCAGTGACGAAAGCCGAGGCTGGTGAAAGGAGCCACAAAACCGCTCCGAACAAATCTTCCGCTTGGCCAAAGCGCGCCATGGGAGTGTGCTCGACGATCGACTTGCCGCGGGCAGTCAGTTCGCCGCTCGCCTCATCGAGCAATAGAAACCTGTTCTGATGAGTCAGGAAGAAACCCGGCGCAATAGCGTTCACGCGAATCCGCGGCGAGTAAACCTGAGCCATGTGTACGGCAAGCCATTGTGTAAAGTTGCTAACTCCGGCCTTTGCAGCCGAGTACGCCAGGACTCGGGTCAAAGGGCGGAATGCGCTCATCGAGGAAATGTTAAGGATGACTCCTTCGCCTTTCTCCGCCATGATTTTGCCGAAGACTTGACAGGGAAGCATTGTTCCCAGGATGTTTAAATCAAAAACCCAACGCAAAGCATCCGGCGACAGATCAAACAGCGAGAGGTTGGGCGCGGTAGTAGCCTGAGGTTTGTTGCCTCCTGCCGCGTTCACCAGGCTGTGAACAGCGCCGAATTTCTCCAGGATGATCTGGGCGGACTGGCGCAGGCTCTCCGGGTCCAGGACGTCGGCGCGAACCGCCACAGCATGGTTCGCCCGCGGTTCCATGAGTTCGAGAATGTGCTGGGCTGGCTCCAGATTGCGGTCCAAAATTGCAACATTGGCTCCGCATCCCACCAGCGCGCAGGCAATTTCGCCCCCCAGGGTTCCTGTTCCACCGGTGATCACCACTGTCTGGCCCGTGAAATCATAAAGGCGTGTCAATTCGGATGAGTCCATTCAAATACGACCTCCCTTAAGGTGTGTAACGTTCACCGCCACGAGATTTTCTGCTTGTCCCGGAGTTCGTGCCACAGTCTTCGCGCTCGACCTGACCCCCCATACCCTCAGTCAGAATGGCCACCGCGTCGTGAGCTTCCGCGGGAGGCAAGGCTAACACTCTAGCAAGTGGCGGCGCAAGGGGCGAGCCCTGACAGGGGCCGGACTTGTTGCAATTCTTCAGTTTGTCAGGAAGTTTATGCCTCAAGAGACGACGTGCGCACCAGCCGCGGTGGCACGAGAATTCCTTCTGTCAGCCATCTCTCAGAATAAGGAATCTGTCGAAAAGGTGACCCCGTTACCTCGAATGATGCCCAGGCTCTGCGCATAATTATAATGCGTGTATCCTAGCTTGAAGGAGAGGCGCTCGTTGACCTTCACAGAAAAGGCGGGATTCAAGGTCAACGCACGTGTCAGAGGCTCGTGCTTCTCAGCTTGTTGTATGCCCATCCCCCCTGAAAGATCGTAGCCGACTGGTCCCCAGAGAAGGCCATAAAGCCGTGCTGTGAGTTGGTGGACTTGATAAAACGTGGGGTTGAAGAACCCCATAAAAACCCCGCGCGGGCGGCCGGCAAAACCATACATTTGGCCGGCGTACCCCATGTCAAACGAAGAATGCTCCAACCGGAGGACGTTCCGTACAAGGGTTACGGAACCTCCGTGTGCCTGGTCGTAGACTGAACTGCCCTCGACCAGGCGCGGCGGTCCATTTAACAGGTCAAGCTGCTGGAATGCGATGGATGAGTAATGGGCGAGGAAGTAATCAACCTGCAAGTCCGTGCGGGGAGCAAAGGAAAACTTCAATCCTCCGCTCAACCGACGTTCGATAACCCCCATGCGTACCGAAAGAGGAGTATACGGAATGGCGTCGCGAGAAACGGCTAGGTCGAGGCTGAGGTTTGACCTCAGGGCGTAGCTCGCGCCCGCGAATCCCAGGGGGCGGCTTGTTGCTGAGGAGACAAGTTGGGACTGGCCTGGAATGTTTTGCAATGCACCTGGCCCGAATCGCATTAGGCCCACGCCGCCGCGCAGCACAAGGCTCGGGAAAAT
The DNA here is from genome assembly GCA_963765485.1 of uncultured Acidobacteriota bacterium. Classification (GTDB taxonomy): domain Bacteria; phylum Acidobacteriota; class Terriglobia; order UBA7540; family UBA7540; genus CAVROP01. The sequence goes on from CAVXWN010000029.1 coordinate 77,385, forward strand.
CCCCGTCGTTTGGCGGTACATGAACTCTGATGGGGCAACTGCTCCACCGATTGTTCCCGGGCTCGTCGCAGGCAACGCGTCAAAGGAAACTGACGACCTGGTTCGGGGCAACGCAGAAAAGCTGATGCCTGACTCATATCCGAATCGCCGCAGGTCCTGTCCGGAAAACCCGATCAGATCCGGGGAACCATTGCTGGTGCTGGTTTCACGCGCATAGGAGGCGGAGGCGTGAAAGGCGATTTCTTGTTCCCCGCGAAGACTCTTCTCGAGCTGAGCTGATTCAGGGTTATCGGGGCTAATTTGATTTAATCGCGCAAGGAGTTCGAGAGCCTGTCTCCGGTGGCGGCGGGCGTGCTCCAAGTTGGCGAGCAAGAAGAGTGCGTCGAAATCGTTGGGGTGATCTTCAACCAGCTTGCTGACGAGAGCGTAGGAATAGGCGATGTTGCCGCGAAAATAGAAGACGCGCGCGTTGCCAAGCAAGGCTTCAAAATCCGTCGGGTCAGCCTTCAGCAGTTGCGCGAAATTGCCGAGCGCTTCCTTGTACTTGCCTTGGAATAGCTTTACATTGGCGAGTTGCAAGCGCGCCTCGCGGTTTCGGGGTTGGATGGTGAGAACCGAGGCCAGGACCTCCCGCGCTTGCTTATACTTGCCCAAGCGCGCATCGACCCGAGCCAAGTCGATTTGAAATTCAGGATTTGAAGGATGCAATGCCAAGAGACGCTCGAAAACCGTACGAGCATCGATGGAGTGGCCCGAGCGTAAAAAGGCATAGCCCAAGCCTTCCAGTGCGTCGGCGTCAACCGGGGTTTTCGCCAGGAGTTCCTGGTATAGACCTCTCGACTCTTCAAAGTGGCCGCTCAGGCTAAGCGCCCGGGCGAGACCAAGTTTGAGCTCACGATCGTTGGGGTCAAGTTCCAAGCCTTGTTTATAAGCCTGGATTGCGGCCGCGAAGTTCCCGTCCCTCAAGAGCGCCGTGGCGGATTGCTTGAGAGGAGGGGAGTTCTCAGGCAGCCGGCCCCCGGATTTGACGGGGGTGGGATTCCCAACTTGCCTCGGTGACTCTGCCGTGGCGGGCTCCGGTTTTCTCGTTGACGGAGGAGTTTGTCCATTCAGAGCCACGGAGCCATGCTGAAGCAGGATCGTCGCCAAGAAAAGAGCAAGGAGCGACGCTTCCCTCAAGCGGGGAGATAACAATGATCTTGAGTGATGATGCGCCATAATTCCGGCTCAGGCAGGCAGCAACTGGGGAATCAAGCTGCTCTCCCGATGCTCACCTCAGTGTGGGCCGGGGTGAAGTCCTTTTCATCCGAAGCGAGCGATTCCCCTTTGTGGATTACCTTCTCCCACCGGTGGGATCCAGCCAAGAATTTGATTATTCCCTGGACGCGCGCCCACAAAATCAGTTGACGGTAACCAACGTTTTCGACCATTGCGTAAGCGAGCAGAACAACGAGGTCTCGGAGCCTGGGATAGCGTCGATAGGTGATTTCCTCGAGGAGTACGGCTCCTACCGATAGGAAACCGCAGTAAGCAAGGCCCAGCAGAAGAACAAGATCAGTAGCGATGCAGGTATGAGCCCAGTGAAGAAGGATACAGGCACTAGAAGATATCCAAGAAACTCGACGACCGTGCCCAGCCCTTCCACATAGAGATGGAAGGGCAGGCTGAATAAGCCGACCATCCCGTACCGGCGACGGAAGAGCATGGCGCGGTGTTTCCGGATGGTCTGACAGAGACCCAATTGCCAACGACGCCTCTGGCGGTTCAGCATGGTCCAAGAGGCCGGGCACTCGGTCCAGCAAACAGGATCGGAAGTAAATGACATTTCAATGTTACGTCCGTTGTCGGCCGCCCACTCACGCAACGTGATGATGAGGTCCATGTCCTCGGTGACGGTATCGGCACTGAACCCGCCGACCTCCATAACGGCCTGATGCTGGAACAGAGCGAGAGCACCCGAGACGATAACAGTGCCCCCCAGCACCGACCATCCGGTCCGTCCCGTTAGGAAGCTGCGTAGGTATTCCACAACCTGGAAGCGCTCCAAGAGAGTTGGCGGGAGCCCCACTTTAACTACCTGGCCATTTTTCCCGACACATCCATTGATGATTCGGACGATACCGCCGCTGACAACGACTTCCCTTGGTGATCTGAGGATGGGGTCTATCAGTCGCAAAAGCGAATCGCCCTCCATGATGCAATCCGCGTCGAGGCAGCAGAAATAAGGAGTGTGGCAGAGGTTGATTCCCGTATTCAGCGCATCGGGTTTGCCACCCCTTTGCTTGTGGACCACCAGGAGGTTTGGAATATGAGAATTAAAGTGAAAACTCTGAACCGGGGAAGTGGGGAGGGAAGGGTGGTAAACCTGATCCGTCGGGGCCAAATTGAAGGCTGCCGCCAAACGCCTCAGTGTTGCATCGGTCGATCCGTCATCGACCACGATTACCGAAATTCGCGGGTAATCCACCTTCAGGGCGGAGCGAACCGTCTCCACGATGATCCGTTCTTCGTTCCATGCCGGTACGATGATGGTGACGGGGGGCGTGAGGGAAGAGCCTCGCAGCTCGGCTAATCCCTGGTATGTCACTCGTTGAGAATGAATCCACGTGGCCCATAGAGACATGACCATTAGAGCCGTATAGACTCCGTTCCCCAGTACGAAGTAGGAAAGAATCAGCAGGTTGAAAAAATCCAGAGCCTGCACGAGGAGCGGTTCCCACGTAACCATAGCGGAGTCCTCTCAGGCGACCGCTTTCGAGGGGCCGTGAGCGGGCTGATCCGGCTTCCGAGCTGCATCAAGAGCAGCGCAGAGTTTTACCCATGCCTCAATCTTTGGTTTGCTGTGTTCCCCAAGCTTCTCGAACAGAATCTGGAGGACCTGACGGCCGGAGCTGTTACTTAGTGCCGCATGAAGATTGCGAGTGGCGCCCATGGTCACGAACTGCTCCACCACCCGAGTCTCCAGATTGCCCGGGCTGTCGCCGTAGTTTTGCAGGAGGTTCAGAACCAGGCCTGAGTGTTCGAGTTCCTCGATGATTTCTTTCCTCAGAGTTTCATCCTCCGTCGTGAGGAAATGCTCGTAGAGCTTGGAAACACCCTCGCGTCCGTAGGCGAGAAGCAACCGCAGTGCAGCTTGGCGGACCATTCGATGGGAATCGGTAAGGAACCTCTGTACCTCGGTAATCGGTAATAGCCCTGGTTGCTGAACCAAGGCCCGCAACGCGCTCATGCGGACAGACCATTGAGGATCTTGAAGCAACTGGCGCAGGACCGAGGTGGAGACCACAACATCGAGATGCGCAATCACCTCGGCAGCGATGGCACGCAGCTTAGGATCAGCATCGGAGGTGAGTGTGGTTAACTCGCGGCCAAACGCATCCTTGTATTGGACAAGAGTCAGTTTCCCAGCTTCGTCGGACTTCGCCATTTCGCGGAGAATCTCCGCAGCCGCCAGGCGGATTCGCGGGTGCGGGTGGCGGAAGGAAGGCAGCAGTCGTGGTGCTTGAGAGAGGGGAAACTTGGCGATGGCCGCCTTCAGGGAATAAAGCGAGAGACTCGACCGACTTTCCGCAACCGCTTTGTGCATTCGATCCAGAAGCGTGGGGAAACTTTCCGGCTCGCGAATCGCGGCCAGCGACCGCAGAGCCACCTGTTGAACGTCGGGATGCGGGTCGTCCAGGGCCGTCACGAGTACAGGCCAGCTTGGTTGATGACGCAGCAGTCCCAGGTTCCTTGCGCTTCGGGCGCGGAGCAGGAAGTGCAGGCGTGAGAAGAAATAGAGAAGACCGTCGGGGCTTGAGAGTGCTTCGCGGAACGAAACGGGCCTGAATTGATCGAGAATTCGCCGCTGCCAAACATCGATCAATCCAAGTTCCAGGCACAGCTTTTCCAAGCCGGTTGCGAGTGCGGGCGCTGAGGCGCATTTAAGAAGTAGTGGTTCAAGGAGAAGTTCGAGGTTCGATAAAGGCAACAGGCGCAGCGTCGCCAGGCATGGCGACAAATCGCCGCCAGCCAGCAATCTCGCGGGAGTGGGCACATATTGGATACGGAGCCCTTTAAGCCGGCGGTCAAACCGATCCTGATGACTGCGCCGGACCATCGCCCCCACAGCTAACGCAAACGTACCCACGGTAACTGTTGCCAGAATGGTTTTCAGAATACTAGCTAGCAGGAGACTTGGAATTGTCGAAATCATTATGTCTTACCGGAGCTACCTTCAGCGATTGCCAAGACAGTGACCTTTAACGAACCGGTCATTTCGTTTCTCGGCAACCCCGAAAGTAGCTCTTTGACGACTGTAACGATTTGGTCCCTCAGTGCGTGGGTCGCGGTCATCACCATGCGCAAGGACGACGAGGGAGAGGAAATTTTATGAGTGCGGATATCAAAAGTCAATACATAGGAATGTAGTAGACCGAGCTAATAACTAGGTGGTACACTATTGCGGGTTTACTTTCGCCAGAGTCGAGGGCTTTTCGCTTCCTGCGGTAATCCGAAGTCAATCTGTAGCATCATAATAATCAGAATATTAAAAGCCGAAGAGGAGATGAACCGATGTACACGGCGTCGGGGGTCGTTTTCCGTTCCACAAAGGGAGGTGTCATTCGACGTCGGGATTCGGGTTAAATAAGAAGGGGCGATCCCCGGTTTCTGGAAGCCCAGAAACCGGGCTCGAAAATCGCCCCTAGAAAAAGCCATTTAAGCGGCGCTAGAAGTCAACCCGCAGAGAGAGTTCGATCTGCCGCGAAGAGTTGGCTTGACTGCTGATGACACCGAAAGCGGCTGGGTTTTGTAGGCTCAAACTGGGGTCGGAAAACTCGACTGTGTTGAAGACGTTATAAGCATTAGCTTGGAACGTTGTCGAGAAGCGCTCGGTGACCCTGAATTTGCGCTGGATGCCAAAGTCCATGTTCCAACGGGGCTGGCCGCGTAATTGGCCGCCGCCGCTGGTCCTCGTATCGTAAGCCAATTGAAATGGACGGAAAGAGTTGTAGACGGCGTTCGGATCGCTGAACAGGTTCATCCCCGTACCGCCGTTAGCCGGATCACCCCCGGTTCCGACTCCGGTCGAGGCATCCCCCGTCACGCCCGTATGTATGGTGTTGGTGAAGGTGTTCTTGGTTGTCAGGATTTCGCCAGCACCACCATCATATACCCTGAGCGGCATACCGCTGAATTTGGTGAACATTGGCGTAACCGCCCAGTCGCGAATAAGATAATTGGCAACTCCATTGCCGCCGCCCTTGCCGAACGGTAGCCGGTACATCCCGAATACGGTCATGACGAACTTGCGGTCAAAGGTGGAATTGCCATAATCGTACATCAGGTTGTAGGCATTGAACGACCCGTTATCGCAATCCTGGCGGCAGCCTACGACGTCGTCGAGCGAATGTGAGTAGGTGAAGTTAGCATCGAGCGTCAGGCCTTTCCAGTTGCGGACGCGATAGGAGAGGAACCCGCCATTGTAGTTAGCTACCCCCGCGTGCGCAAACTCGACATAATCGGCGAATTGCGCTATGGGAGTTGCCTGGCCGAACTTGAAGTTACTCGTTGCACCGTTGCCAGAGAGGTTCTGCCACAAACCCCACCAATTCATGCCCGTGAAGCTGGTGGCCTGCGAGCTGGCAATGGCAGCCGTACAAGTGGGGGCGCACATCGCGTTTCCGGCCAGCGCTGCCTCGAAGAAGGGTTGCGCCGCAGGGGTTTTCCCCGCCATGATGGCTGCCCTGACGTTGTCGAACGCTTGCGCGAAGCTCTGCCCGCCATAAACCATCATAAACGGAGGCGTGCTTAAATCGAAGGACCCGTAGATATTGGTGACGTTCTTCTGGACATAGCCGATCTCCAGCACGGTGTCGCCAGGCAGGGCCCGTTGTACAGTGAGATCATATTCGTTCTCCCGCGCGGGCGCGTAGTTGGGTTGATCGGCATAGGTCGAATACCCGCCGGGCTGATTGGCGCCGGGAATTCCCGCCGGTCCGGGAATGAGCGGAACGCTCGTATTCGCCGGCAAGGTTGGAATCGGAACAGTGGAGCCGTCTTGTCCGATGCGGAAAACGTTCGAAGGATCGACACCGCCGGGACCCGTGCACTGTCCTGTAGAGGAAGGTCCCTCGCACGAGAGCGCTTCACCATAGCCGAAGGCCTGCAAAGGATCGGCCACCCTCTGCACGCCATTCAACCGGTCGAATATCTGCCCCCAGCCGCCGCGGATTACGGTCTTGTCGCCGCCGAACAGGCGGCCCCAGAACGTATCGCCGCCGATTTTGGGATTCCAGGAAAGGCCGATGCGCGGAGCAAAGTCCTTGTAGTACGGATTCCAGGGATATTTGCGGCCGACGGTGCGGACAGGAGAAGATCCGTACACCGGGTTTAGGGTTTGGCCTTGGAGCGCCGCCGCCTGTCTCTGGGCCATAAACGCCACCGGATCTTGGATGACGGTGGGTGTGCCGTTTGCAATCGTGACGCCCATGATCTGCTTGCCTTGGGTCTCATAGGGCGGCATATCGACCATCCAGTTGAGTCCGAGTTGCAGGGTCAAAGAAGGCCGGATTTTCCAGGCGTCGGTAGCATACAACATGTGCGTACTGAAATTGTCGTGATCGGAGAGGGGCGTGCCGCTTGGATAAGGTGTGAGGTCGGCGGCGCGAGTGCGGAATTGCGTTGCCGACTCAACCATCCCGAGCACCTGCGAGTAGTCCTGTATCCAGTTGGTAACTTGGCCCTCGGGGAGGCAATTCGCCTGGCCGGGTACGGTGCAGAGAGCTGGTATGGAAGTTGCCGGTATAGTGATGCCGCAGGTCTGGCCGGCGCCGCTGTAATTGCAACCCGATGCGCCGATGTTATACGCGGGCCATACGTTGGTACCCATCGAATCGCTGCGCCAGAACCACACGCTGTTCTTGACGTTGGCGCCGCCGAAGCGCAGGAAATGGGTGCCTTTCTGCCAGGAGAGGTTCTCACGGATTTCAAACCGGTGGCCGTACCACGAGCGCTCGCGGATGCTCCCGGTATCGAAGTTCATGGGGTTCATCAAGCTGCCGACCATTGCGGCGCCGGTGCCGGCCACCTGCGGGAACTCCGTAGCGGTGGGCCAGCTCCAGTAGTCGCGCATATAGCCGACGGTGAACTCGTTAGTAAGGTTGGGGGTTAGTGAGCCTGTCAGGGTGGCGGTAAACTGACGCGGGTCACGCGGAGTTTGTGATGTGGAGGCAGGAACACCCAACGTGTCTCCTTTGTTCAAGCCGCCAATGTCCCATTGCCGATCCCGGGCCTGGCGGCTCGTAAAGTATTTATACGTCGCGGTGACCTGCCACTTCTGGCCGAACGAGTGGTCGAGGCGAGCCACCCCAAATTCCGACGAGACGGGCAGCGGTAAATACCCGATAAAGTTCGCGACATTACCAGGATCGCCCGTGCTCGGAACCTGACCCGTCGGCATGTAGTTGTTCCACAAGGTGTGGATTAACGGGTTCATGCCCAGGCCGCGAGGATCGCAGGCAGAACCTCCTGCCGCGCCGCACTGCATCGAGGTCGCCAGGTTGTAATGGATCATGTGCCCAGCGTTATCCATGAAGTCGAGAATTCCCGCTTTCATGTCAGCCGTCGGCACGTTGCGGTTGATGGGTTCGCCGATATGTTGTCGCCGGCCCTCGTAGTTCATGAAGAAGTACGTCTTGGAATCATGCGATGGGAGCGGAATATAACCGCCAAAGCTCCCGCCGAAGTGGTTATCCTGGGCCACCGCCTTCGGCATGTTGACGCGGTTCAGGTTCCAAGAGTTCGAATTGAAGGCGCTGTTCAACAGGTACTCATACGCCGAGCCGTGGAACGCGTTCTGGCCGCGCTTGGTGACCATCATCACTTGGCCGCCGGCGGAGCCAACGAAGCTAGCTTCAGGATTGGTGGTTTCGAGGCGGAACTCCTCGATGCTTTCCGTCGGAGCCGGCATGGCGCCCGATTGAGCGTCGGTGCTGGACCAATAGGAGCCCGTGCCTTCCATTCCGTCGGAAACGTCGCTGCCGTCGAGCATGAAAGTATTTTGGTCATTTTGCGTACCCGCCACGGAGCCCTGCCCGGTGTTCCAGCCGGGGAGACTTGGCGTGACCATCGGCGACAGCAGAATAAGATTGCTGACATCGCGTGTCATGCTGGGCAAAGCCAACATTTCGGAACCGCCCAGCGTGTTGCCCACCGTCGAGTCCATGGTCTGAAGCTCCTGACCGGCTGATGCATTTACTTCGACGGATTGCACCGTTTCGCCGATCTGCAACGCCAAGTTGACGGTGTAGGTCTTGGTGACTTCCACTTGAAGTGACGTTACGGAGGCCCGTTTGAATCCCGTGAAAGTTGCGCTCACGGTATACAGCCCCGGTGCAACGCCGACGAAGCTATAGTGACCTTCAGCGTTGCTGACCGTGGACCGGGTGACCCCCGTTCCTTGGTCTTGTACTTGAACCTGCGCCCCAGCCACCACGGCGCCGGTTGGGTCACTAACGCCCCCGACGATCGTCCCGGTGTCGAGCGTTTGGGCCGCCGCCGGGATCATGGTAAGAAAGCAAGCCACTGCCAGGAGAGCGAGGAACCGAGCGAGCGCGATAGCGTGGCCAGTCAGCTTGCTGCCTTTAACTGTGCTGCCTCGTGACATAGTCAGTCCTCCTTTTTTAACAACCCGACGCGCAAAGGCTTCTCTTTCAGGTGATACTTGGTTGAACTTGCCGTCAGTCCGTACTCGCAGCGGAACCCACATAGATGCCGCTGGCGGAGCGTAATTACAACGATTCTGAGTGTGCGAAACTCCAGCTTATCGCTGGAGCAAAAAAACGGTCGGTTCCAGGCGGCTTTCGCCGCCGTCGTTTACAGCAAAGCGGCCCGTGTCGTGCCAGAGGGAAGCGCCCGCGTAGGAGCCATCTTTGCGAAGCGCGTAGAAGTCGAGGCCGATTTTGGATAAGCGTGCGTGGTCGTTATTATAGTTACGCGCCACGCGCTTCAAAGCATCCAGGCACGCCTCCTGTGGAGTCATGCCGTGGCGCATGTTCTCGACGATCGTATGCGCGCCGGCGACGCGTATGTTCTCCTCGCCAAGCCCGGTTGACCCGGCGGCGCCAACATCCTGGTCTACATACAGCCCCGCGCCGATGATGGGCGAATCACCGACGCGTCCCGGAACTTTCCAGGCACGTCCGCTGGTGGTGGTGGCCCCTGACATCTCGCCCTTACTATTCAACGCCAGACAATTGATCGTACCCAGGGTAGGATGAACGGCTACTTCCCGCGCCCAAGCTAGGGTCTCTTCATCGGCGTGTGGAAACTGCTCCTTTATCCAAGCCATTGGCCTGGGTTCGGGCGGGCTTTCGGGTCCGGCCCAATTGTTGTGTCCGGTGGCATCCCGAAGCGATTGTTTCCAGACAAGCCAGGCCAGTCGCGATTTCTCCGTCTGCAACGACTCTTCCGGAAAACCCATCGCTTTTGCAAACCGCAGAGCGTTATCACCGGCCAGCATGATGTGATCGGTCCTCTCCATCACCAACTTCGCGACTTTGGAGGGAGTCTTGATGTTGCGAATGGCCGCGACCGCGCCACAACGTCGCGTGGGACCATGCATGACGCTGGCATCCAGCTCCGTCACGCCGTCCTCGTTGGGAAGGCCGCCGTACCCTACGCCCATTTCCTCGGGGTCCAATTCCGGGATATTCACGCCCGCAACTACAGCGTCGAGAGTGTCCGCGCCGGCTTGAAGCATTTCCATAGCGCGCTTGCAGGCCGCAAGACCATTCCCACTGGCAATAACGATGTTTTTAGGCGTAGCAGCCGAGACTTGAGGTGCAGCGGCTATGAGGGCGGCTCCAGCCGTAGTCTTCATCCATTCGCGACGGTCGAGCAGGTTTTCCATGCCATACTCCTGTTTAGCGGCGTGGAGCGGGACTTGTCCTTGCGCTGTTTATCGGGAGGCGCACGGGAGCGCCCGTGTCGGATTTGGAGGCTCTAGACCCCTCGAGACGCAAATGACGCCGCTGTGTTATACCTTCGGCACTCACTTGCCTTGTTTTGACGACCCACATTTTCGACTACCCGTACTTCCCGATGGAACCCTTCTACGCCAGTTAGTGGACTCTGTCAATGGAAAAGTCTACCAGGTCGGTAATATTGTCAAAGTACCAGATTTATTTTTGTGAATCGAGGCGACATTGTGTCCCAGATGTCGAAGGCAACCTTCGAGGCGGAGCGACAGGTGGCGAAAAAGGCAAGGACTTTGGGGAATGGCACTGGTGGTAGCAATGAAACTGACTCGCGGCCCACGGCTTAGAAGGTGTGAAAAAATCAACCGGTCTGTCATCCTGAGCGAAGCGAAGGATCTCCGTAGTTGTTTTTTTTCAGCTACCTGCGAAGAACTGCAGAGATGCTTCGCTTCGCTCAGCATGACAGATTCGAATTTTTTCACACCTTCTTACGCGGTGGACTACATTCTCTCGCCCGCTTGCGGCGCTGATTTTTGCCCCGGTTTCTTTACCTCACGTAGGTTGCGGCCCGACTGTGGCTCCGCTACTTGGCTTTCTGGTTGGTGGGGCTTAGTCCTTGCGTAGGCCAAGCGAAGTCGCTGAACTCGCCCGTATAATCGTAGCTGCCGGGAGGAATCGGCTTCTCGGGTTCTACAGCAATTCCAGCTCGGCCAACCTGCGCCAGGACCTCAGCTTCGTGGATCCGTGAAGCGTCATATTCCAACACCAGAAATTGGTCCTCCAAAGAAAGTCCTCGGATGCCATAGATCGTGCACAGACCGCGCAGCCTTTCAAAGTCCCTTGGAGCTAAGTTTTGCCTCAGGCGATAACGCGTGGTCAGGAATGTCATGTTATGAACCTCGAATGTCGGGCTCCGGTCCGTTGTCAGTGGTCCGTTGTCAGTGGTTGGCAGTCAGTCGCTGCGAATCCTCAGCCCGCTGTCCCTTACACCTAGAGTTCCAGCCTGCGGAGCCTGAGCGCGTTGCTGATCACTGACACTGAGCTGAACGTCATGGCCGCTGCTGCGATCATCGGGCTCAGCAGCAGCCCGAGCACAGGGTAAAGGACGCCCGCCGCCAGCGGAATACCGATGGTATTGTAAATCAGCGCGAAAAAGAGATTCTGCCGGATGTTACGCATAGTGCCTTTGCTCAACCGGCGAGCCCGCACAATGCCGCGCAAGTCCCCCTTGACCAAAGTGACGCCGGCGCTTTCCATGGCTACATCGGTTCCTGTGCCCATGGCGATGCCGACGTTGGCCTGAGCGAGTGCCGGAGCATCGTTGATGCCATCACCCGCCATGGCCACCACACGCTGTTGAGCCTGAAGTCGCTCGATGACCCTACCCTTTTGGTCCGGCAGAACCTCCGCCTCCACTTCGTCGATGCCCAGTCTCCGCGCCACGGCCTCGGCGGTGGTGCGGGTGTCGCCGGTAACCATAACTATACGTATCCCATCCTTCTGCAATACTCGGATGGCCTCCGGGGTGGATTGTTTAATCGGATCGGTCACCGCCAGCAAGCCACAGGCAAGTCCATCGACAGCGATGAAAACCACGATTTGGCCTTCGCGTCGAAGTTCGTTAGCCTTTGCGGCCAGCGCATTCAATCCGACGTTCAGCTCATCGAACAGCTTGTGGTTACCGAGTGCAAGGGTTTTGGCGTCCACCTTGCCCATCACCCCTTGGCCGGTGATCGAACGAAAGTCTCCAGCCTCGCCCATTTGAAGGCCCCTTTCTTGTGCGCCTCGAACGATGGCGGCAGCGAGAGGATGCTCGCTCCCGCGCTCGAGAGTTGCGGCGAGGCGGAGCACTTCCGCCTCATTCCATCCTTGCCGGGCATGAACCGCAGCAAGACGGGGCTTTCCTTCCGTGAGCGTACCAGTCTTGTCCACAACGAGCGTGTTCACCTTTTCGAGAACTTCAAGCGATTCGGCGCTTTTGATCAATACGCCCGCCAGGGCGCCACGTCCCATCCCCACCATAATGGACATCGGCGTGGCGAGTCCCAGCGCGCACGGGCAGGCGATGATAAGAACGGCCACAGCGTTTACCAGCGCATAAGCGAGCCGTGGCTCAGGGCCCACCGTTGCCCAGATCGCAAAAGTGAACACAGAAATGAAAACTACGGCAGGAACGAAGTAAGAGGAGACAACGTCCGCCAAGCGTTGGATGGGTGCGCGACTCCGCTGGGCCTCTGCGACAAGCTGCACGATGTGCGCGAGGAGCGTATCGCCGCCCACACGTTCAGCGCGCATCAGAAAACCGCCGGCGCCGTTCACCGTCCCTCCCGTCACGCGGTCCCCCACCTTCTTCTCCACAGGGATCGGCTCTCCCGTCACCATGGATTCATCAATCGAGCTCGATCCTTCAAGGATGACTCCGTCTGTCGCTACCTTTTCGCCGGGACGGACGCGTAGCCGGTCTCCCCGCCGAACGCGGTCGAGCGGCACGTCTTCCTCACTGCCTTCATCCCGAAGAACCCGAGCGGTCTTTGGTGTAAGGCCCAGTAATCCCCTGATGGCGCTGCTGGTCCGGGCGCGCGCACGAAGCTCCAGCACCTGCCCCAAAAGCACCAGTGTAGTGATAACTGCCGAGGCCTCAAAGTAGACTGGGACCTCGCCCCCATGCCCGCGAAACGACTCCGGAAAGATGCCGGGCGAGAGAACTGCTGCGACGCTATAGACGTAGGCAGCCCCGGTGCCGGTGGCGATCAGGGTAAACATGTTCAGGTGGCGATTCACCAGCGAGGTCCAGCCGCGCTTGAAAAATGGCCATCCTCCCCAAAGCACCACGGGAGACGCCAGAGCAAACTGGACCCAGCTCAGCAGGCGCGAGGAGAAAGCGTGCTGTACCGCTGGCCGGGAATCATTTCGGACATCGCAAGGAAGAATACCGGAAGCGTTAAACCCAGGCAGACCCAGAAGCGGCGGGTCATCAATACCAACTCGGGATTGGTTTCCTCCGCTACGGACACCGATCGCGGCTCCAGAGCCATGCCACAGAGGGGGCAAGCCCCCGGCTCGCTGCGCACGACCTCCGGGTCCATCGGGCAAACGTATTCGGTACGCGTGACCTCGGCTGTGGCCCTGAGCGGCTCAAGCGCCATTCCACATTTCGGACATGCGCCTGGGCCTGGTTCCCGGACGTCTGGATCCATTGGGCAGGTATAGATCTGATTCGCACCCGCATCGTAGGGCCGAACGGTCGTCGACGCTCCCAAGCCGCTCTGGCGACGGTGCGCGTTTGGCCCCGGGGGAGCGCCGCTCGCCCCGACGCCGGACGCTGCCACGGGTTGGCCGGGCCCCAGATACTGACTTGGATTGGCGCGAAAGTTTTCAAGGCAGGAAGGATTGCAAAAAAAGTACTCTTGCGTTTCGTAGACGCAACTGCCGACTGCATCCTCGCGACTTATCTCCATTCCGCAAACTGGGTCGATGACGGTTCCGCGTTGAGGCGCGGCGCCTTCGCAGGAGCGCTCTCGGTTCTCAGTTTGTTTCCTCATCACAGTCCTGCGCGGAGATATTTCCAGCCCTCCCACTGAACAGAGTCCTTGTCCTCCCCTGAGGGGAGAGGGCAACGGTATCGGCGTGCCGTATTTACCGTTGGGAAGGGTTTTGCACGTCGACGCTGTCTATCCTCCTATTGGCATCGCGAGACACACCGACGATCATGAATTCTAAAGGCTCGCTGCCGGTATTCTCGAAGGAGTGCACCTCGTTGAGTTGAATGGGGATCGCATCGCCCGCCTGGATCGGGGCAATTTCGGAACCCCTGCCCACAGCCGCTACCGTGACGACGCCCCGCCCGCTCATCACGTAGTAGAATTCGGCCACCTCCCGGTGCAGGTGGGGACCCGTGGAGCTACTTGGCGGCAGCACCAGGTGGTCCACATAGGCCCACGGGCTAAGAAAGACAGACGGATCAAATACGCGTCGATACCGTACTGTCCCTTTGCCCCCGCTCATACCATCCACGGGAAGAAGCAGCGCACGGTCCAGCCGCATGGTCATGAACACGGGTATCGGATCGAGAGGTACGTCCCTACGGTCGTCGCCGAGGTCGAAATTGTCGTAAGTGCCTTTCATCGCCGATACATTGATGTTCATCCATTGAACCGGCTTGTCGGTCGCGTTGTAGATGGCGTGGGAATGGCCCATCCGGCAAAGGGCGCCGGCTGGTCCCTTCAACACGGACGTCCGGCCATCAATGGTAAACTGCGCCTCGCCATCGAAGATGACGAACATCTCTTCGCATTGGTTGTGGAAGTGATGGCCAATTCCGCTCTTCGGTTCAAGAATGCCGCGATGCAGGAAGAACAAGTTGGTGTCCAGCGAGTGCGCGTCTAACAAGACCATGATATCTATTTGGCCGGCTCCACCGTGGACGGCTCTCGAAGGCGCGTACTTCGCCGGATCCGTGTGCGCGATACGTTGGGGTAATGGCTCGCGCGCTGTCAGTGGAAAAACCAAGAAAAGCGTAAGCCAAAGCGTTCGCATCTTCATTTTCAACTCCCCTTTTTGAGCTAAAGGAACGGCGCTCCACTCGAACTTTGGTTCCGCGCCCTGTCTTGCGAGATTGTCTTTCGGCAGCCAAGGCGCGCCACTACGTTAGCCTTCAATCAGCTCCACGATGGCGCGACGGCCTGGTGCTGAGGCCGACGCGCGGTCGCAGGTAAGAAGCAGTGCGTCAGGAGCTTCCACCAACTTTCAGTCCCCAAAACGAGCATTTTTGGTCCCATTTTTCGCTTTGATTGGCGTTTCTTGCATTGAAAAACCAGTTTGTTTTGCCCTTCTGAAAATGTTAACTCCTTTGTTGTCAATACATTCTTCGGTTTGTTCCCTCTATTTAGTATCTTTTTCCTGTCTTCTACGCATTTTCCCTGCCCCCGCGCCCCTCTGCGAACCCCTTTCCCACCCGCCGGCATGTTTTCCCGCCCGACCACTTGAGTAGGCTACAATGACTCCGGCCTGTTGTCAAGAGGAAAAGGAATACCTAGATGGCAAAGGTGGCAGGGCCGAATCACACTGGCGGACGGCAGGACCCCCTCACCCGGCCCGCGCCGGCTGGTGAAAGCGCCGTCGCGGTCCACCCTCTCCCCCAAAGGGGAGAGGGCCTGGAGTTTCTACATTTGTGCTCCGGGCCTGCTCCCCCAAGGGGGCGAGGACCCGGAGTTTCTACATTTCGGACGCGGCGGCCATGCATTTGCTGGGCAGTGCCAGTTATTGGGGAAGGCCGTGGACGAACCAACGGTTGAGGAGTTCGAGAACTTGCTCGCGCAACTTTTCGCTGCCGGCTCGCTCGTCCGCCATGACCTCAAATTTCGTCCTCGCAGTGGCTACACGCGCTATGAGCTTCTCTAGGAGGGCGCCGCACTCGCCTTCCGTTGTGGGGACTGATACCGGACCACGCAAACCTTGGCGGGCGATTGTGGCGATGATCTCCGCCTCAGGTCGGCTTGCACACGCGTGGCTCGTTGCGGGCATCTTGCCGAAATAGACTGTTGTTGCCTCGAACCAGTTCTCCGCAGCGGCAAAGCGGTCGTCACCGTCGGGGAGGACTACCCTCTTTGTCTGCGTGTGATCGTCAAGCCACGCTGGGCTCTGCTAGGCATGGAACGAAGCCCTCGGCAACATTGCCAAGTCGCCGATCCAAAACCCAAAAGCGGTGCGCGACATTCACACTTCTATTCCAAAGTTGCGGCTGACGCTGCGCGCGCTAATTCCGTTCTCGCGGGCTATGTCAAACGCTGCTCGTCTTGGCCACCGGCCTTTGCATTGGTCGCCGGGCGCCTGAGAATCAAAGGGGTTCCCACCCGCGGAGTATTCGTCGATGATTCGCCCGTTCCGAACCCGCAAGACTCGATAGCCGGTCGTGTTCCAGTTGTAAAGAACCCCACCCGCCTCTTTCGCCGCCATATTCTGAGGCCTCCAATGATTTCGGTTTCTCAGCCCATGGTGCTCATGACGAAGCTTCACAGCGTACTCCCTTCACACCGTTTCCCCCCTTCTGGCTGTTCCTCGGCACTCGGAACCTTCGCCACGGTGTTCACGATTGCTGTCGCCAAATGCCCTTCTTCTGCCCGGATCGGAGCCAACTTACGCATTGATTGAAGTCGTCCGTCCAGTTGAGGCCGGGGATCTTCGCGACTGGCTGGAACTTCAGCATTAACTTGGCGTCCTCCGGCCGAGGAATAAGCCAATCAGGAACGTGTGAAGAAATTTACGACACTGCGTAGCTGTGGTAACTGGGGTGAAGCAGAGTGGAAGCATGAGCGAAAACACTCAGGTTATTCGTCCACGGCTGGTTGCTGTAAATCGTCGTCAGATGGTGATGCGGGCCATTGAAGTGGAGTTACTGATTGAAGAAGATCACAGCGCGCGCTCGATTTGGGAGTTGGTGGGGCGGCTGGATCTAAGTCGGTATTATGCCGAGATCGGCTCGGTGGAGGGGCGGGCGGGGCGAGAGCACACCGATCCGCAGGTATTGATCAGTCTATGGCTGTATGCCTATAGCCGTGGCATCAGTTCGGCACGCGAGGTGGCGCGCCGGTGCGAGTTTGAACCGGCCTTTCAGTGGCTGTGCGCGCTGGAGCCGATCAGTCATCGCACGCTGTCGGGTTTTCGATCCGGTCATCAAGCGGCGTTGAATGATCTGTTCGTGCAGGTGCTGGGGATGTTGAGTGCCGAGGGTCTGATCACCTTGGAGCGCGTGACGCTGGACGGCACGAAGATCAAGGCCAATGCCGGCGGCAACACGTTCCGCCGCCAGGAGAAGCTGGAAGCTCACCTGCAATTGGCGCGCGAGCAAGTGCGGCTGATGGAGGAACTATCGGCGGAAGAGGAGCAGATGGGCAAGCGGCAGAGGGCGGCGCGGCGGCGGGCCGCACGGCAACGGCAGAGCCGTTTGGAGGCGGCGGTGCGCGAGGTGGAGAGAATGCAGAGCGAGAAAAAAGAGGATCGTGAGCGGTTTGTGGCGCGCGCTTCGAGCACCGATCCGGAAGCCCACGTGATGAGGAATGGCGAGGGCGGCACGGTTCCCAGCTACAACGTGCAACTGCTGACCGACACCGCGCACGGACTGATCGTGAATGTGGACGCCACGACCGAGGCCGTCGATCACCATCAACTCGCACCGGCTCTCGAGCGCTGCCAGCAGACCTTGGGACGCCACCCGCAGCAGGTGGTGGCCGATGGCGACTATACCAATCACGCTTCGGTGCAGGCCGCGGGGAACTACGGCGTGGACTTTTATGGGTCATGGCAAGCGAGTTGGAAGCCGGGCGAACGCGACGCCCAAGGCCGCAGCGCCGCGTTTCTGGCCAGCGCCTTCCCCTACGATGGTGAGCGGGATTGCTTCACTTGCCCGGCGGGAGAAACGTTGACTCACCAGGCGACGCAGAATCGCGAGCAGGGACTTCGCATCCACGTCTATCGCGCGCCCAAGGAAGCTTGCCAGAGGTGTGCCTTACGCAGCCAGTGCGCCCCGCCGAAAGCCCGCCCCGCCTGGGTGCGCTCGCTTGCGCGCAGCGAGGAACCCGCGGCGACCCTAGCCTTTAAGGCCAAGATGGCCACCGAAGCCGCGCAACAGATTTACGCGCAACGGTCGCGCGTCGCGGAGTTTCCCCACGCCTGGATTAAAGAACGATGCGGCCTGCGCCAGTTCCGCTGTCGAGGCCGCCTGAAAGCAACTCTGGAAGCCACTTGGGCGGCGCTGAGCTATAACCTAACCCGCTGGTTTGCCTTAAGGCGACGAGCAACCCTCACCCAAGCCGCGCTGGCTTCGGTTTAGGAGGGGAGAATGAAAAGATGGGAGCGAAGACAATGCAAACGCGAAGGATGAACACGCCGGTCAAAGGCATCATCTTCCGCTGGGAACTTAACACGCAAAAAATGTGACGTGTTATTCGACCATCATCTCGAATCCGTGCTTCTCCAAACACATTTCTTCACACGTTCCAGACACCGTGTACATGAATTTTGACCAATCGTTCGTAGAAGGGTGCATGGACACGGCTAAAATATCGAATTCTCCGAAACGGTAAGGTCGGGTTTGTCGCTGGGTCTGGGGATCTATGCCACCTCTGGTTCGCTGGGTCTCAACGACGTACATGTCGGCCGGGAGGTACCTGTAGCCCTGATTCGCCATCATTGGACGATGATCTTTCAGTCTCTGCATTTTCACTTGGATGCGGACGTCGCCGTTTGAATCTTTCAGGAGGAAATCGTAGGGGAAGTCTCCTTCAAGGGTTTCTATCCGCCAGCCGCGCAGTGACCCCACCACATTCAGCTTAAATGATGCCTCGGCAATGACCCCTCTGATCCCTCGCAAGGTCAGATCACTTGCTCTGTCGATTGCCTCCAAGATAACCTCGGCTTCCGTGTTGAGCTTAGTCTCCAGTGAATGGATTGGGAATTCCCGGCGCAGGTAAGCGAAAATCTCACGCCTCTGGGCCTGTGTACAAGCCTCAAGCAACCTCTTGATTTCGTTAACCCGTTTATCCACGGTCTCCGTCTGCCCTATGCCTGCCCGGTCGGGAACGGCGGAAGTCCTCGACATCTGCAAGGCTGACCAGTCTATGTCCTGCTATTTCAAGGCTTCTAATCCGACCTTTGGTCACAAGCTTCCAAATAGCCTGTCTTGACACACCGCGCACCTCAGCCGCTTTGGTCTGTGATATCCACTCTTGGGGGTTGATTTTGTTCATCAAAATAGGTTGACAACGTAAACCTAATGATTTACTATCAATCCGTCGAAAAAGAGTTGTGGTATCTTGAGTACGGGACAATAGCATCAGGAGTTGTCGAGGCGATGGTAAAAACCGCGGAAATGATCAGCAAGCCACAGCGGGCGTTGTTCACACATCCCTCCAATCCAGCCGGGCTCCTCCCGACACGGAGTCCCCTTTACACAACCCCCTTGGGGGCAGCTTATGTGGATGATTCCCTCGCAGTCCTAAGTGCGCTACCCGATAATTCCATAAATGCGGTGATAACTTCTCCGCCTTACGCACTCCATTTCCAGAAAGAATACGGGAATGTCCATAAGTCCGACTACGTCGAGTGGTTTCTCCCCTTCGCCGCAGAAGTCCGCCGCGTATTGACCGATGACGGCAGCTTCATTCTAAACATAGGGGGCAGCTATAACAAGGGCCAGCCCACCCGCTCGCTTTACCACTACAAGCTGCTCATCGCGCTCGTCGAGTTTGTTGGGTTCCACCTAGCCCAGGAATGCTTCTGGTACAACCCGGCGAAGATGCCGATGCCTGCAGAGTGGGTTACCGTCCGTCGAATCCGCATCAAGGACTCCGTTGAATACGTTTGGTGGCTTTCCAAAACCCCCTGGCCGAAGGCGGACAACAGGAACGTGTTGCGACCTTACAGCAAAGACATGCACCGGCTCAACGGCAGAGGCCTTACTCCGACGGTCAGGCCTTCCGGACACAACATCAAAACTAGCTTCAGCACGACAAGCCCCGGTGGATCGATTCCCGCCAACGTGCTTGAAGATGAAATTCCGACGGACATGCTCCGATTTGGCAACAATGCTGCCAACGACACCTACACCTTGAAATGCAAAGAAGTCGGCGTAAAGCTGCACCCCGCCCGTTTCCCGCCAGCGCTGCCGGGATTCTTTACCCTCCTGCTTACCGAAGAGGGCGACATCGTTCTCGATCCCTTCGCCGGCTCTAACACGACTGGAGCCGTCGCGGAAAGACTACGAAGACGTTGGCTTGCGGTAGATAACCTCGCGGAATACCTGGAAGCTAGTAAATTCCGATTCATTTGACATGCGCGGGTAGCTCGGGGGATACGGTTACGTACCGTTTCTAGGCCGTCCCTGGCTCCACGTGGTGTTCTCCGAGCCCAATGGCACCACCGCCTCGGCCACCCAATGCGCGGGCTTTTTGAAAGCTCCGGAACGTGGGTGGCGCATCATACTTTGACCTGGATGTGTGCGCCTCGCCGCCGTGTCGCCGACACAGACAACAATGTCGGCGCCACCCGCGGGCTTGTTGGGCTCCAACCCAAGCTTGCACTCCCACACGCACCGTTCGTGCATCGAAGGGGCATCCCACCGGGAACGGTCGAACAAAGCCAGATGCTCGACGTTCCAAGTGAAGAAATACTGGCAGTTCTCGCGCGTGGCTTTGTTGTAAGCGTCCTCCATCAGCCGTGGATCGAAGGGTGATCGCCCTTGGGCGCTACCAGGCAGCTTGACCTCACCACAAAGGACGAGCCTGCCCCTACCGCCCTGCTTCCGCTCGTAAACGCGAAAGTTTTGCCTTTTCAGGCTACCTCTTCCGTAACCTTCGATCTCGGATGAACCGAACGGCAGTTCCGGGTGTGCTACAAAGATTTTGTCTGACCACTTTGATACGTCAGAGCAAAAGCTGGTTTCGTGTTGGCGGTAACTAAGGGGCGGCATTTAATCCTTGGTAACTGCCTCCTTCTGATTATCGACACGGGACAGAAAATTGCAATGGCCAATAACAAGCCCCAATCCGTTGATAACGACGCAGAGTGATTCACTTGATGGCAGTTGGCGTTGTTTAGCGGGGCCGTGGGTTAAGGTGACGCATCTCCACGGCGCTTCGGTGGGTTGGTCACGGTGCTCGGCTCACTGGAATACTCCTTATGGTGCCTATTCCGCGCCAAAGCAAGACACGCGGAGAAGGTTTTGAGAAAGTGCCTTGCAAATCCTTTGATAACTCGGCCATTTTGGCATACGTCTCAGCTCACTGCTGCCAACAACCGCAACCCTTCCCGGTAGGCGGCAATCCCTTCGGCTACCGCCGCCAACCGCAGCAGCAAGCGCCGGGCGTGACGCACCAGTCGTCCCGGCGTGTTGAAGATCAAAAAGCGCAAGCGCTTGGGGCGCGCCGTGAGCAACTCCGCCGGCAGCGCGATCCACTTCAGAGCGGTGAGTACGTTATGCGTTATCACCACCAAGCGCAGCCAAGCCGCATTCGCTCCGAAATATTTCGAGGGCAGCACCCCCGCCCCCAAGTCATTCTTGAGAACGTCATGCACCATTTCCACCGTGCCCGCTTTCTCCCGATGCCACTCGATCAGCCGTGCCGCCTTCCACTCCCACAGGTTCGACAGCACCGCAAAGTGGCGCACCCGACTGCCGTCCTCGAACAGTTCTCCCTGCTTCTTGCGAATCCGAATGGCCACATAGCGCAGAGGTTCTATATCCTTCTTCTCGGTCTTCTCACTGGGCACGAACGCGACCTCCGCGCACTCCCGGATCTCTTCCGGATGAGGCTTGCCGTAGGGTTCCCACGCGCCTTCCGGCACCGCCTCAATCGCCGCATGCAAAGCCTCCGTCAGGCGTGCACTGATGGCAAAACCGATCCGCCCTGGCGGCCCGCCCGGTCGTTGCTCGTTGCGCAGCCAATTCACCAAGCCACTTTCGTGACAGGCCGAATCACCCCGGAAGTAGTACTCGCTCACCGTCCCGGGCAGGGCGGTAAAAGCCCCTTGCGCCACTGCCAGAGGCTGCATCTGCGCCGGCACGTTGCCGTCTCGAAACTGGTCCGCCAGCACCAGACCGGTCTCCGCCCACACCGCCAGCATGGGCTGATAGCCGCGCTCCCCTTCGTAGGTCGCCTTCGCTTCCTGCTTGCGGCTCTCGATAATCGTGGCGTCCTGGTCCACCGTGGCGATGCGCTGTTCGGGACGACGCTCCCCGAAGCGCTGCACCAGATCGCAGTTGACTTGCCCCAATCCCGCCAACGGCACCGTTTCTTCCGGAATGTAGGCGATCTCCCCGGCAGGCGTCGTTGCTCGGCTTCGCTGATCTTCTCCTCCTGGTGAAAGGCGTACAAAAACTGCAGCGCGGCGCTGGGCGACGGCAACTCGTGTCCGATCATGTCCGCCAACCCGGGGTCTTGCCGCAGCCGCTCAAAATCATCCACGCATTCGCCCCCCGCCGCGTTCAGAATCACGAAGCTCTCCACCAAAGTCGCTTCGTCGTAACCGCGCTGCCGCTCTTTCACTCGCACCCGCTCCCGCACGCTCTCCGGCAACCCCAGGGAGCGGAAGGCTTGCACCACCAGCGGTATCCCTCCCAACGCGGTGAGCATCTCCGGCAAGGGTTCAGGGTCAACCTCGAACCGCAACGGCGATTCGGTCGGGGAACGTCTGGGCGGTTTGCGCATGCCGGGATAATAACGGAATTCGGCACCCAGAGGGTGAGAAATGCACGCCGAAACCCGTGCCCTCCAAACCTGCGCACCGCCTTTGTCCGCAACATCCTACGATGCAGTTGCAGAGTCCGGTCGAAAACTAATCGACGGATCGGGGACAAGGGAGCGGGACCATTGGGGTCGGGAACCACGGCGAAACGCGGCAGCCGCTTCAAAAATGTACAAACTCCAGACCCTCTCCCCCAAAGGGGAGAGGGCGACCGTTGCTGCAGGGAGCGGGCGAAAACCGTACCGCCTACTGCCCACTGCCTACTGCCCACTGCCTACTGCTTTGCCGCCGAGGTCCTGCACGAAAGCTATGAGGCGGGGGTCTTGCCAATCCACAGCGCCGATCAGTTTTTCCGCCACCTTGCCGTCCGTGTCGATAATATAGGTTTCAGGGAATTGGAATGTCCCGTAACGGCTGGCCAGCGATCGATCGGGGTCCCGCATAATGGGAAACGAAAGATGCTGCTGGGTAGCAAAAGCCTGTAGCGCCGTCACATCCTGGTCCACGCTGACGCCCATCACTGCTACGCCTCGGAGGCGCATCTGTTCGGCGAATTTTTCCAGGCCGGGAGTCTCTTCCACGCACGGCGGGCACCAGGTGGCCCAGAAGTTCAGCACTACCACCTGTCGGCCGAAATCGTGAAGCGAAAGCGAACCCCGAGTGAGGGTCGGAAGGGTAAAGTCAGGCGCCCTTTCTCCAATGTCCAAGGGGCGTGGCTGTCGCAGGCGCACAGCAAGAATCACCGCGCCGCCCAAAATCAGCAAAAGTGCGAGAATCTTGGCTCCCTTCGTTTTGCTCATCGTCTGACCTTTATTATAATAGGAATTTGGACTGGGGCCTGAAACTTGCGCTGGAGTGCAGTCCGCTGCGGCGGGCTGCCGCTTTGACGTAGCGAGCTTGCTGGCGGCCCCATGGGTTCAAGTGTACTGATGCACGGCTGGCAAGCCGGCCTGGGCAAGAGCGGCAGCAAGCTGCCGCACTCAAGAGCGCATCGCCGGTCTCTACATGAATCAAAATTATCCCGGTCTGGTCTCCATCATCGTCCCCGCTCGCAACGAGGAAGCCAACCTCGATCGCCTGGTCCGTTCCCTTGCAGTACAGCGCGGCGTGCGGGAAATCCTCATCGTGGATGACCAGTCGCAAGACAGGACTTTGGAGATTCTGAAGGCCATGGAGGCGGAGGTGCCGCTTCTCCGCGTCTTGCATATCGATTCTTTGCCGGAAGGCTGGGTGGGCAAGACATACGCCCTATCCGTTGCGGCTCGCGAAGCGGCAGGTGATTGGCTGCTTTTTACGGACGCCGACACCGAGCACATGCCGGGCAGCCTCGCGGCCCTGCTGGAGCTTGCGGAACGGGAAGGCGCCGATCTGCTTTCGCTCTCGCCCGGCCAGGAAACGCCGACTTGGTGGGAGAAGGCTGTCATACCGCTCGTTTATGTGAACCTGGCGCGCCTTTACAGATTCGCCGAAGTCTCCGACCCTGGCTCGGCTGCGGCCGCGGCGAATGGCCAGTATCTCCTGATCCGGCGCTCGGTATACGCGCGCGTGGGCGGGCACCAAGCAATCCGGAACGAAATCCTCGAGGACGTGGAGCTGGCGAAGCGGGTCAAGGCTGCGGGTGGGAAACTGGTATTCCTGCCTGGAGCGGCTTGGGTGCAGACGCGAATGTATCGCACCTTTCGAGAAATGTGGCGCGGCTGGACCAAGAATCTCTTCCTCATTTACGGGCGCAGCCTGGCAAAGGTTTTCAAGACCTTGGTCGAACTATGTGCAGTTGACTTGCTACCGCAATGCGTTTTGCTCGTAGTACTAATGTGGTTATTATCCGGCCGGAGATCTGTTCCTGTCTTTTGCGTGGCCATTGGATGTGTGCTCATCGTTGTGGTTCGTCACGCCGGCTACTTGCGCTCCGTCACGCATTTGGGGTTTGACTCCCGTGTTGCACCGTGGAGGTTGGAAGGCGCCTTCATCTTAAGCGCGCTTTTAATCAGCTCGGTCATAGCTCATCGTGTTTCGCACCAGATAGATTGGAAAGGACGCCGTTATTCAACCTCGTAGCGCGGGCGTCCCGCCCGCTTTGGTGCTGACGTACCAGGAAGCGCGCTCGGGCTGCAGCGGGCTAGACGCCCGCATTACCTAAGGGGGTGGAGGATGATCTACGTCACGCGCCGGGCGGAATTTTCCGCTTCACATGTCTATCACAATCCGAAGCTTTCGCCGGAAGAGAACCGGCGCATCTTCGGCAAGTGCAATAACCCCCATGGCCACGGGCACAACTACACGGTGGAAGTCACGGTAGCCGGCGCGATCAACCCAGCCACGGGCATGGTTCTGGACTTAAAGGAGCTTAAGACCATCCTCGAGCGCGAAGTGTTGGGGTTGATGGACCACAAATTCCTCAACCAGGAGGTCCCGGCGTTTGCTACGAAGATTCCGACTACGGAAAACATTGCGGTGGAAATCTGGGCTCTGCTCGCCCCGAAACTTACATTCGGAAAGCTGCATCGAATAAGATTGTACGAGACCCCCGATCTTTATGTGGATTACTACGGAGAGTAATGGCTTACCTCACCCGCCGCTACCGGTTCTGTGCCTCCCATCGGCTGCACAACGAGGCATTGTCGGATGACGCGAACCTTCGCATCTATGGCAAATGCGACAGCGCCTTCGGCCATGGTCACAACTATGTGCTGGAGGTAACGGTGAAGGGACCGATTGACCAGGAGACGGGCATGGTCTTTGACCTCGTGGTGCTTGACGGCGTGGTCCAAACAGAAGTGCTCGATCGGCTCGACCATACTAACCTGAACCTGGATGTGGAGAACTTTCGATTCTCGAGTGCCGACGACGGAAAACGTATGCGTGGAGATATTCAATCTGCTCAAGCACAAGGTCGACAACGCTGGACCCCTTCACGCCGCCCGACTCGCGCGCGTGCGGCTGGAGGAGACCAACTCTAATTTCTTCGAATATGAGGGTGAAGGTTCTATCCGAGGTTGAAACAGTCATTCTGAGCCCGCCGCTTTTTGCGGGCGAAGAATCTCCGCAGTTGCTATTTCTGGCTCTTGCGCCACCCACCAACCGGCGAGGTCCTTCGTGGAGCTTATACTGGGCGAACTGCGGAGATTCTTCGCTTCGCTCAGAATGACAGCGGACGGGAGAGAGGGCAAGAATGATTGAAGATCAAATGACAGCGTTGAACGAACTGGAAAAAGAGGGGGGATCCGACCCGCTCGAAGAGGCAGTCCGTACCATGCTTCGTGAAGTTGGAGAAGACCCCGGCCGCGATGGGTTGATTCGAACTCCGGCCCGCGTGGCAAGGTCGCTGCGTTTCCTCACCAGCGGCTACCATCAGGAGCTTGACCAGATTCTGAACGGCGCGCTCTTTCCTGTTGCCTACGACGAAATGGTGATTGTGAAGGATATCGAAGTGTTCAGCATGTGCGAGCACCATTTGCTGCCCTTTTTCGGAAAGTGCCACGTTGCCTACATCCCGGACAAAAACGTGATCGGCCTGAGCAAAATACCGCGGATTGTCGATGTCTTCGCCAAGCGCCTTCAAGTTCAGGAGCGGCTCACAACTCAAATTGCCGAAGCTCTCATGGAGAGGATCAAACCGCGGGGCGTGGGTGTGATCATTGAGGCAAGACACCTCTGCATGATCATGCGAGGGGTTGAGAAACAGAACTCGGTGGCCGTGACCTCGCACATGATCGGGGCCTTCCGGAAGAGCGAACTGACAAGGTCGGAATTTCTGAGACTGGTGCGGGAGAGGGGCTAGGGCTGGGAGGATAGTGACGAGTGACGAGTGACAAGTGACGAGTGGAATTATGAATAGTGAATGGTGAATTGCGAAGGCAGAGATTACTTTGCGTGGAGCGCCCAGGGGTGAACGGCTGCACTTCGCCATTTGGAATTCACTCTTCAGAATTTACTATTCAATATTCATAATTTACTATTCACCATTGGTAATTCTGCTTGTCACTCTTCACTTGTCACTCGTCACTGACTTTATGCGCAAACTCGAAGGCAGGGTCATCCTGGTGACCGGTGGGAGCCGGGGAATCGGGTTGGCTATTGCCAAGCGATTGGGAAGTGAGGGTGCAAGGCTCGTCCTTGCTGCCCGAAATGAAGCGGCCTTGCGCCAGGCGGCAGAGGAAGTCCCGGGCGGGGCGCTGGTGGCCAAGGCGGATGTGACGCAGCCTGGGCAAGTCCAGTGGCTGTTCAAGGTCGTCGGCCGCGAGATGGGCGGCCTTGACGTTTTAATAAACAACGCCGGTGTTTTCGCTTTCAAACCGTTCGTTTCGACTTCGCTGGCGGAGTGGCAAAGGAACATTGAAACAAATCTGACATCCCTGTTTTTGTGTACCCGCGGCGCGCTGCCCTTTCTTCGCCGCAGCCGTTATGCCCATCTTGTGAATATCCTTTCGGTATCCAGCCTTCAACCTTTTGCAAATTGTTCGGCCTACACCGCTTCCAAATTCGGGGCGCTGGGACTGACGCGGGTGCTCCGCGAGGAGCTTCGGCCGTTGAAGATTCGCGTCACAGGCATTCTGCCGGGCTCCACGAATACCCGCCTGACCGACCAATTTGGATTTCCCGTTTGCCGCATCGACCTCATTCAGCCGGCGGACGTCGCGGAGGCTGTCTTTAACGTGCTGACACAGCCTCTACGAACCACGGTGGAAGAAATCCTGCTCATGCCTTCGCAAGGCAGTGTGGGCGAGACAGAGTGAATCGAGGCTATCATCATCCGGGCGGAGCAGCTCGTTGCAGTTACCGATGGAGATCGAGCCGTTATAGCGGTAACGTCCTCATTGCCGGCGTAAGCCGGGACTTGCAGTTGCGCCCCAAGGCGAAATTGAGACTCTCCCTTCGATTTTCCTTTGCCAAAGCTTCAGCATCGTGTTATATTGAAATGGTTGAAAAAAGAGATGAGAAGCGAGGAGACTGGCGGATGCCGCTGACCCGCGAATCGAAAGGCAATCTGATCGAGCGTTACCGAGTTCACGCGAAGGACACAGGTTCGCCTGAAGTTCAAGTTGCCTTATTGAGCGAACGAATCAACTATCTGAATGACCATTTCAGCGTTCATCGCAAGGACCATGCGTCGCGGCGTGGTTTGCTCATTATGGTGGGCAAGAGAAGGCGCTTATTAGAGTATCTCAGGCGCCTGGATGCTGAGCGTTATAAGCGGGTCATCGAGAGGTTGGGCATCCGGAAGTAGCTGGTTTTGAGCGGACAGTTCAGCAATTCCAAAATCGAAAACTTCTCTGGGCGAAGCGACCCCCCGCGAAACGGGTGTGGGTCGCTTTTTCGTTTTGCGAGTGCCCGCAACCTGTTCTGAGAGTATTCCCAATTCCATATTCTCTGGGATTTGCAACTGCCTGACCGAACCAGTATGCGCAACAAGTCCTTCCACATCTCGAAAGCAGCGAAGCGTGGCTGGACTGCG
Organism: uncultured Acidobacteriota bacterium; assembly: GCA_963765485.1. Taxonomy (GTDB): domain Bacteria; phylum Acidobacteriota; class Terriglobia; order UBA7540; family UBA7540; genus CAVROP01. Next base: position 105,039 of record CAVXWN010000029.1, read on the forward strand.
GAGGGCTTTGCACCGCGCGGAAGCCTCAACAAGCACTGGGCGAGATTTGTCGGAGGACATTGAGATGCAAAGAGTAGAAATTGCTCTGGGGTCCAACACCCTGAGTATTGAATGTGGCAAAGTGGCTAGGCAAGCTAACGGCGCGACTGTGGTCCGATATGGTGACACTGTAGTGCTGGCGACCGCATGTTCGACTAAACCCCGTGAGGGCATTGATTTTTTCCCTTTGACGGTTGACTATCGTGAATATAACTACGCCGCGGGAAAGATTCCTGGCGGTTTTTTCAAGCGCGAAGGAAGACCCACCGAAAAGGAGATCCTCACCAGTCGTCTGATTGACCGGCCGATACGCCCTCTTTTCCCGGAGGGCTTCAACGACGAGACCCAAGTGATCGCCATGGTTCTGTCGGCGGATTCGGACAACAACCCTGACGTTATTGGGATGGTTGCCGGGGTAGCCGCCCTTTATCTTTCGGATATTCCGTTTTACACGCCAGTGGGAGCTGTGCGCGTAGGCTTGGTGGATGGCCGGCCGGTGGCGAATCCCACCTATGCGCAAACCAGGGCTAGCCTGGTGAATCTGGTCGTGGCGGGCACCGAGGATGCCATCGTGATGGTGGAAGCGGGCGCCAAGGAAGTGTCCGAAGAGACGATCCTTGAAGTCCTCCAGTACGGGCACGCTGAAATCCGGAAGATCGTAGCCATCCAGAAAGAACTCTTCGAGAAACTAGGCATTAAGAAGCGCGAATTTGTTCCGCCTGCAGTGGATGAAGCGCTTTACCAGGAAGTGAAGAGCAAGGTCGAGGAGCAAGCTCCACGAGGCCATGGACACCTCGAAGTACGCCAAGCAGGAAAGCCAGCGTCGAATCGTCGAAATCCGCAAGGAATTGCTGGAAAGCTACCCGGAAGATGACGAAGAGAAGCGCCGTCTGGCCGGTCATTATTTCGGTCGTGTGGAAGAGCGCCTCTTCCGCGAAGATGTCCTGGAAAAACGCCAGCGGCCTGACCGCCGGGCTTTCGACCAGGTGAGGGAGATTACGCAGCGAAGTGGGCATCCTGCCGCGCACTCACGGTTCCGCCCTTTTCACCAGAGGCGAGACGCAAGCACTGGTGACCGCCACGCTGGGTACCGCCGAGGATGTGCAAAGGCTCGACGTGCTCGAAGGCGAGGCTTTCAAGCGCTTCATGCTCCATTACAACTTCCCGCCGTTCAGCGTGGGAGAGGTGGCGTTCCTGCGCGGGCCCGGGAGGCGAGAAATCGGCCACGGGGCGCTGGCGGAGCGGGCCTTGATTGCCGTTGTCCCGGAAGAGAAGGAATTCCCCTACACGGTTCGCGTGGTTTCGGACATCCTCGAATCCAACGGGTCTTCCTCGATGGCTACCGTGTGCGGCGGGACCCTCGCGCTGATGGATGCGGGCGTGCCCATCAAGGCGCCCTTGGCGGGAATTGCCATGGGGCTGGTAAAGGAAGGTGAAAAATACGCCATCCTGACGGACATCGCCGGGTCCGAGGACCATTACGGTGACATGGACTTCAAAGTGGCAGGTAGCAAAGATGGCATTACCGCCTTGCAAATGGACATCAAGATCTCCGGCATCACCGCGCAGATCATGTCGGAGGCGCTGGCCCAGGCGAAGTCGGCGCGCTTGCACGTGCTGGGGAAAATGTTGGAGACCCTCTCCGAGCCCCGCAAGCAGATCTCCGAATATGCTCCTCGTATCTATACCCTGCAAATCAACCGCCAGAAGATTGGCGAGCTGATCGGGCCGGGTGGTAAGGTGATTCGCGGCATTATCGAGCAGACCGGTGTGAAGATCGACGTGGAGGATGACGGCAAGGTGAACGTTGCAGCCGCCGACGAAACCGCTGCCGGAAAGGCCCTGAAGATGATCAAGGACCTTCTGGCTGAGGCCGAGTTGGGCAAGACTTACCTCGGGAAGGTCGTCCGGCTGGCGGATTTTGGCGCCTTCGTGGAGATTTTCCCCGGCACGGACGGGTTGCTGCATATCAGCGAAGTCGCTGAACACCGCATCCGGGACATTCGCGATGAACTCAAGGAGGGGGACCAGTTATTGGTCAAGGTGATTGCCATCGAAGGCAACAAGATCCGGCTGAGCCGCAAGGCTGTCCTCCGTGATCAGAAGGCCAAGGCCGCCCCAAAGCACGAGCCGCCCGCTCACCGCGAGCATCAAGAAAAGTAACAGGGCAGTGCCTAGTGGCTAGTGGTTCGTGGTCAGTGGCTAACGACTCCACCATGCACTGGCCACGTAGAGGGCTTCATTAGCCACTAGCCACTGACCACCAGCCACTAACCACTCAGAGGTTGCCATGGGTTATCTGGACAAACTCGATCTCGAGAAGAAGCTCGAGTCCAAGGAGGAGTACGAGGAGCTCCTGGAAGAGTACCAGTTCAGACTTCTAAAGCTGCAGCGCAAAGTTATTGAGAAGGGAATTGCGGTCTGTGTGGCTTACGAAGGTGAGGATGCTTCAGGGAAAGGAGGCAATATCAAGCGACTGACGGAGGCCCTGGACCCGCGCGGCTTTGAGGTTTACCCCATAGGCGCGCCATCCGAAGAGGACAAGGCTTACCCGTGGCTGCGCCGTTTTTGGCTGAGGCTCCCGCCCCGCGGCCGCATCGGCATCTTCGATCGCACTTGGTACGGCCGGGTTCTGGTCGAGCGCGTCGAGAAGTTCGCCGACAAAAGGGAATGGCAGCGCGCTTACCGGGAGATCAACGAATTTGAGCGGGCATTGGTGGATGACGGCATGGTTCTCGTCAAGTTTTGGATTCACATTTCGAAGAAGGAACAACTCGACCGCTTCAAGAAGCGCGAAAAAGATCCCTGGAAGAGGTGGAAGCTCACCGAAGAGGATTGGCGCAACCGCGAGAAGTGGGACCAGTACATTGAAGCGCTGGAAGACATGTTCGCGAAAACCGATACGGACAGCGCTCCCTGGACTATCGTGGAAGGCAACTGGAAGTGGTGGGCGCGAATTAAGGCGCTGAAAACCGTTGTCAACAAAATCGAAGCCCGGTTGTGATCGCCAGTTGTGAACTGAATCTCGGCGCGGTCACCTCTGAATACGGGACCGTTTTGGCAGTGCCTCGAGTTCGCGGGAGAGCAGTGGCCAGGGATGCCAGCGCAGATGAAGAGATCATAGATCTTAGAAGTTCTCAATCATCCAGATGTTGCTGCGCGAACCAGAACAGGTAGCCTGCCAAGAAAAACAAGATGGACACACCTGTAAGCGCCAGCGGCGAAATCCCTTAGCGAGCGCCTAGCGTAGTGCCCCGGATGCAAGCGTGATCCTCCACTGTCAGCGAATTCATGCACCCGCGCAGTTTTTTCCCCACGACTACACGCCAGAACGCTGTGTTTACGAAGGAGTTAACGAAAAGACTCGTTTGGAATCCGGCCTGCTAGATAACGGGCAAAGCTCCTGGATTACGAAAGCACAAACTGCTGGGAGGTAGTCATGAAGAGAGTCGTTGAAACGCTCTTATTCCTGCTTCTGGTCCCGGGATTCGGCTTGGCCCAATCTTCACAAAATAACTGGGACAACCTCAAACAACTGGCACCGGGCCAGCAGATCCGGATCGTGCTGAACAACGCCAAATCGTACACTGGCCAGTTTCAGTCGGTGAGCGATGCAGGCATCGTGGTCCGGTCGGCAACGGGCGGCCAAGTCTTTGAGCGGCAAAGCGTTCTCCGCGTTTCGACTCAGGGCAAGAGCCATCGCGGTCGGAACGCGCTGATCGGCCTCGCCGTCGGTACGGGCGCCGGGATAATTGTCGGCATTGCCTCGCCTGAACTGGGTCAAGGGAAATGTGCGCAGGGATCCTGCGTCAATGTTGCCAGCGCTTCTTTGGCGGGGGCAGCGGGAGCGGCGGCAGGCGCTAGCCTAGGAGCGGCCATCCCCACGCACGCCTGGAACGACGCCTATCGCGCGCGATAGTTCCTTTTGGTCCTCCACAATGGACCCAGGGGGTGTTTCATCGTGGAGTGCTGACTTCGAGGGGGGCACCTTAAATGGTGCTCCGAGTT
>CAVXWN010000030.1:0-106918 GCA_963765485.1 uncultured Acidobacteriota bacterium
ATGCCGAGGTGCGGCTTACCGACGGTGGGCGCGAAGTTTATGGGCGGGGTGGAATCACTCCTGACATCGTGTTTGCCGATCCCAAGATGCCTCCCGCCCAGGAAACACTGGTGCAGCACAGCGCCTTCTTTAATTTCGCCAAAGACTTACCTGGGAGTCCACAAGACCATCCCCAAGGATTTTGAAGTGACGGACGCTGTTCTGGGATGAATCAAGTCAGTTCCTGGTGAAGAAGAGAAGATCACCTTTCTCTGTACACGGACATGGCGGCCAATCTTGACTTCGTCAAGAACCGCATCCGCATCCAATTAGTGGGCGTCGATCTTTGGCGAAAATGAGGCCGACAGGATCAGCATCGGCACAGGATCCTTTGGTGCTGAAATCGCTGGAGGGACATGCCGCAAGCCAAGGAGTTGCTGGCCAAGGCCAAACGCTACGTTGCCAGCAAGACGCAACGGTAGGATTCCATCTCTGAGCGGGGGCGAACTGCTTTTCCGCGGAGTGTAATTGACTCGCGGCAACAAGGCGACCCGCCCGCGCCTTTCCCGCAAAATACTTTATAAGAGAGAGCCCCCCAGTAATGGGAAGGAGAATTATCTGCTTAGATAATTGCGGAACGTGCCTTTGGTTTTGGGCGCGCTTCCGACTGGGCCGCGTCCTTGGCGCGAAAGACCAGCATGGCGGCGTATTTGGCGAAGTCCACGCCACACTTCTCGCATTTTCCACCCTGTAATTGCACATCTCTTGCAGGAAGGGCAGGTATACCTCAATGGGGCGTGGCATCGAGACTGCAATAGGTAATTTTGTCGGAATTTTCCGTCTTGCACTTAGGGCATTGCATAGAAGGCCTGTGGGCCCTGGTTGGCTGAGCCGCACGGCTGTACCGGAACTCCAGTGACAGCTAGTCATGGATTATAAGTAGCTTGTCAAGCGAAAGTGGGGCTTGGTGGACGGAAGGGATTCGAACCCTCGACCTCAGCGTTGCGAACGCCGCGCTCTCCCAACTGAGCTACGCGCCCATGCAAATAATGGCACTTGGAAATATAACACGCCAGGCGAATCGCCGCCAAGTTTCATAGCGACACGTCACGGCAGTGAGCCCTCCGCAAAACTGAAGGCTGCCTCAAGCTGATCCTCCGGCAACCCGCCGCCCTGAGCGAAATCCCTGGTTCCGCCGCCCTTGCCGCCGAATTTTGCCAGCGTCTGTTTCATCACGTCAGCCAAATTCGCCCTTCCGCCGGTGCTCTGGGAAAGTAAGAGTTTTGTGGGCATCCCCTTAACCCCGATCAGCGCGATGGCGCCGGCCTGCTTCCCCACAGCGTGAGCAACAAGTTTGGCCTTCTTGCCCTCCGTGGATTCAAACACGCATCGGACGACGCGTACGCCGGATTTCTCGGGAGCGTTCTGCCACAACTGGGTGGCTTCCCATTGCGCGCGATTCCTTCACGAGCTTTTGCACGGATTTCCCCGCGTCGCGTAAGTCCAGGGCTTGTTTGGCAATCAGTTCCGGAACGCTTTCGAAGCCGCTCGAAAGCAACCGCCCTGCTTCGCTCAGAATGGCATAATCCTGCCGCGCCCGCCGCAACGCCCTTCCCCCACACACGAATTCAACCCGCGTCAAGCCTTTGGCGCGATCCACCTTGCGAACGCAGATGATGCCAACGCTCCCGGCCCCGCTAACGCTGGGTTCCTCCACAAGCGGAAAGATCAAAACTCGTAACTTCCACCAGCCGAATATCGCTTTCGCGAAAAGTGGGCTTACTACCGAGTTGTTGAACTTCGGCGGCGGTTCGGAAAGAAATCTGGACGGCACGATTTTCAAATACCACGCCGTTGGCCAGTTTTTCCGCTTCTTCGATTTGCTTCGCGCCGACGCGGTCGGAATCAAGATTGATCGTCGCGCTCTCCGTGCCCAGGTGAAATGACACTGTCTTGTAACCGCCCGTGCGTTCAAACGCCGCCGATAGAATGTGCTGACCTGTGTGCTGTTGCATGTGGTCGAAGCGGCGCTCCCAATTGATGCTGCCCTCGACGGATTCCTGTGCCGGAAGTATCTCCGGAAGGATGTGGGCAACCTCGTCACCCTCATTGATGACGTCCAGCACGGGGATTCCCCCGACGTACTGCGGTCGCTCGGCTGCCCACCCGACTCCGCGAAAATCTATCTCCGACAGGCTCCTAGTGGCGCGTAACACTTAACTTTGACAGTTGGCCAGCAGCTCTGCCGCCCCGGTTGTAGGGGTACGGCTTGCCGTACCCTCTTCATTTGTATCGCGCACCCGAACCATGAGGGTACGGCGAGCCGTACCCTTACAACCGGGCAGTGTCCCGCGACCAATGTCAAGAATTGGATGTTACAGCACACTGGCTTAGTTGACTTCGTGTCGCTTCAAGCCCGTCGGCAAACGGGCTTTCGGGCGACCTCGAAGCTGATAGCGCCTATGGCATGAACAGGCTTTACGCCGCCATTTGGCGAGGTGAACTCGCCGCTACATTTCGTAGAGGCGGCTTTACGCCGCCATATGCGTGTTGCAATGATTGAAGTTGTGGCGACGTAAAGTCGCCACTACCTCACTAATCAAGGTTTTTTCTGTTCCGCCCTCGTTCCAGGGTTTTGTCAAAGTCGGAGTGGCCGGTCCGCCAGCCAGATTACCGGCGAGCGGGCGGGCAGTGAAGGGAAAGGCACTTCACGTCGGGCTTCCCACCTCTACGAGCAGGCCGTGACAAGTCCAAGTGGACGCCCACTTGACGTGAAGCCGACTTTTCATTCCCAATCCATTTTGTATGCGCCCCGTACCCGTGATGCGCACAGGAGCCCTCGGGGGAATCTTGGTCTGCAGCCAGCACCACTTCGCGGTCGATCTAGCACGGAGAGGTGTTGCCACAGACAGCCCTCCTGGGAACTGTTCCGCTACTTGAACTGTCCCGGATAGCCCTATTGCGTTGAAGGGGCTAGCTATACGAAGGGGAAAACTGCTTGACCTGCACAAGTTTGGTGCAAAACTCGCCAACGCGCGTCGGTGCAATGCCGGTGGGCGTTGGGGGGACCAGGGGCGGCGTGGGCGACGGCGCGCGGGCGCGCGAGTCACTTTGGGGCGTGATCGGGAGGACGCAACGCGCGTGCGCGTGTGCGAACGTGGCGCGGTTTCCGATGCCGTCAACACGCAACTGCGGCAGGGAGTTCATGCGGCGCACAAGGTCATGTGAGCGGGGTTCAGAGCGCGGGGGCGTCGAAGCGAGCATTCCTCTCACGGCCCTTCAGAAGTCAAGGGCGTGGATTACCACAGCTCTAGAAATTCTCCAGCATCCAGGCGTTGCTATCCCCGGTAGGCCCCAGAATCGCCAAGTGGCGGCCGTCCGGTGAAGGTACGGACAAGAAATCCAGGAACCCTGGTGTTCCCACAAAGGGTAGGCATGCCCTTGGAGGTCGACGTAGAATATCCTGGTTGCGTTTACCCCAGTGCTTGTGACAAACAGACCTTTACTGTCGACAGCCCAAGAGAGTGAAGAGAAGCCATAACAGCTCCGGACCACCAGGTCCGGGATCGCCCCCCCGGCCAGGGACACGAAGTGGATACGCCCCTCCTGATCATCGGATTCGGCGTACGCAATGCGCGAGCCATCCGGCGAAAGGTCCCAGCTTATGCTCTCCGGCTGCAATCGCGCAGTAATCCTGACCAGTTCGCGGCCGCGCCCTTTCGCGGGATCAAAGGCTGCAAGCACAAGCTGTTTCCGGTCCGCGTTTATTTCGCCGACAACGCACAGGGTGGCAGGCGCCTGCGCGCAGCGATTTGCAAGAAAGCCTCGACCCTCAAGCACGAACTGGCTCGGTCCGCCCGCCGCCGGCATGCGCATGAGACGCCGTGAGGCCGAGGGCGATTCAGCGTTCTCCTCCTTCGAAGCCGCCGAGTACACGACCCACTTGCCATCGGGGCTGAAGTGGGGTCCTACTCCATGAAGCAGGGAGTTGATTCCCCAATGAAATTCCGAATCCGTGGTCAGCGGTTCGGCTGTGTCCTCGTCCAATGCCTGCTTAAAGATGTTCCATCTGCCCGTACGGTTGGACGCGAAGAGCACGGCCTTGCCGTCCGGTGTCCACGCACACGGCAGGTCGGAATGCTCGTCCATTGTGAGGCGCCACGGCGTCTTCAAGCGCCTGCCCCTGGCCTCGATCTCGCTTACATAAACGTCTTCCTGGGCTCTCACTTTAAGGAGCAACAGTCGCTTCCCGTCAGCGGTTGCTGAAAGCCCCTCCAGGCCAGAGTCTTCCCAGTTCGTGATTCGCTGAGGCGCCCCCGCAGGTCCCCCGGTTCGCGGATCGACCCTGATTTCCCAGAGGTTGTCGTCATCCTGATCAGGTGGCGGTTCTGCCTGCGGGTAGATCAATCGCCCGTCCGGCAGCCACCAAACACTCACCAGACCCCGGCACAAGCTAGGGCTAGCCAGTACCAGGACTGGACCGCTGCCGCTAAGGTCGCGGGTCTCGATAGCACATCGGCTTCCCCAGGTCCTAGTTGCAAGCCGGTGGCCATCAGGAGACCAGTTGGCTTCATAGAAGCGGCTGCCCTCACCGGGCGTGGCTACCCTGCGTGCCCCTCCTCCTTCAGGCCCCATTACCCAGAGGTCGCCGAAAGGGAGGGCCGGGGTGCTGCCGGTGGTGAAAGTAATCAGCGACCCATCGGACGAGACGGAGTAGGCCCAGGCGCCCTCGCGCAGTTTCCGAGGGGACCCTCCCAGGATGGAGAGCGTCCAAATACTCCAACCCTTTTCCTCCCCCAAATTGGCCAGAAGCCTGGTCCTGTCGGGAAACCAGTCCGCAACCGCCCAGGCTGCATTACTGGGCGCGGGCTCTCCGGCTTGACTGCCTTCCGGGCGAGGGATGGTCCGCGGGGTGACCGTGTGTGTCTCTCCCGTTTCGATCAGCTTTACATGAATGCCTGCCGGGTCGGAGTAGGCCAGATACTTACCGTCCGGCGAGATGGCGGCGCCCGATACGGGGTACTCCACGGGATTGGCGGTGAGCCGCCGCTGCTTCAGTTCAGGCTTAGCGTGAGCAAGGTGCGTGGCGTACCAAAATGCCACGACGGCGGTCATAATGATGCCCAGCATTGCCACAACTACCACCCGCCAGCGCATCTGATGTGTCCCCGCTTCCTGCAGAGAAGGCGGCGTCAGTGCCATCACAGGCTTGACTGGATAACTCTCCATTTGCGGATGAAGGGAGCGCCCGAACAGGTTCGACGGGTGCAATCAACCGGTAGCCGCGACGGGGAAGGGTCTCAATGTATTGAGGCTCGTTGGCATCATCTTCCAAGGCTTCGCGCAGCTTGTTGATAGCTCGGTTCAGCCCGTGTTCAAAGTCTACAGAGGTGTGATCAGGCCAAAGCCTGTGTCTGAGTTCCTCCCGCGTCACGACATCACCCGGGTGCTCCAACAACATGGCCAGAATTTCACGCGGCTGCTCCTGCAGCCTGACCGTGAATCCGCTCCTGTGGAGTTCACCGGCTTGAATATCGAGTTCAAAGGACCCGATGTTGACTCGGGCGAGAGAGGATGAAGTCGGTTTCATGGGGTGGGCACCCCCAAGCGAAACGAAGTATAGCACTTTGCAATTGTCAACAGCAGTTTTGTTTGATCGGCAGAACGCCAGGAGGTCATTTTATCCGATGGGACATCCAGAAGATGAAGAGAGGACAAACAGAGGACATTCAGGGCATTGATATTCCCGGACCCACAGCACTTAGATTGGCGCCCAGTCACTAGTCTTGGAGGTGCGCGCCATGGGCAGCCGCTGCCACTACCCATTTGGGGAGAGGGGTGGCGTGCGCGCGCACCTCCTATCAATGCATGCAGCTCGGACTGCCACAACCACCGGTGCATATTCGATAGCCAGCGAAGGACGGTGTTCATTACCGTCTGGCACTGCCCGAATTGTGGCCGCACTGTCGCCTGAAAGAAATTCCATGCGGTGGCGAGGCACGCGGGCGCGGGTGCTTGAGCGCCATCGCACGATCGTTCTGATGTGCAACGCGAATGCCAGCGTAGGCTTTCAGTGTCAGCAGATTCTTGCTCCCTCCCGGCCTCCTTTTCCCATGGCGGCACAGCAGACTTCCGGGTTTTTGGAGGAGTTAACAAGGAAACTCATTTGGAATCCAGCGTGCCAGATAGCGAGCAAGGTTCCTGGTCTCCGAAAGGCTAATAGGAGGTAGTCATGAAGAGAGTGATTGAAACACTGTTGCTTCTGCTCATGGTCCCAGGATTCGGTTTGGCCCAATCTTCACAGAGTAACTGGGGCAACCTCAAACAGGTGGCACCGGGGCAGCAGATCCGGATCGTGCTGAACGGCGCCAAGTCATACACTGGCCAGTTTCAGTCCGCTAGTGATGAGGGGCTCGTGGTTCGCACGGGCGGTACTGACCAGACGTTCGAGCGGCAAAACGTTCTCCGAGTCTCGACGAAAGGCGCATCGCATCGGGGGCGGAATGCACTAATTGGCGTGGGAATCGGAGGTGGGGTCGGCGCGGCGCTGGGCGGCGCGAGCGATCCGAAACAAGAAGTGCTCCCCGGTGGGGCTGTAGCGGCGGCGGCGCTGGGAGTGGTTTTTGGAGCCACTGGCGCTGTGGTGGGCGCCGTGATCCCGACAGGCCGCTGGCACGATGTCTATCGCGCGCGGTGAGTGCCTATTGCAAGGGTCGAGTTCGAAAGCGGAGTCTGTCTCGGCAGGCACGGCACGGAGCCCGTGCCGTAAGCCTTGTTTGGAAGCAGGCCGACAGCACTAAGAAGATATTGTGGGTGTCGATAAACTGAAAAGGAGGCGTACATGAACAACTGGAGGAAGCATGCAGTCATAGGTCTTGTTATTTGTCTGATGCAGTTATCGTTGGCCGATGTAGCTTGGTCGGCGAACACCACTGTGCCCAATCCGAGCCTGACCAGGCAGCGAGTGGATCAATTCGGAGTGGGCGCGAAAGTGAAAGTGGAACTAACCAACGGCAAGAAGTTCAAAGGATCCATTCGGTCCATCGAGGACGAGGGATTCCTGCTGGCTGCGGCCAAAGCCGGTTCAGCCACACGGGTTCCCTACGGCGATGTCGCGCAACTGAATCTGGCGAAGAACACCTACAAGGCGGCGGGCCAGCCGGATTCCGTTGCGGTAAGGCGCGTGGTGGCGGAACTGGGAGTGGGCCACCACATCATGGTGAGGAGCGCGGAGGGAAAAGAGTATCATGGCAATATTGTGGCGATCGGCGCGGAGAGCTTCACCGTACTGCCCGACCACACGAATGCGCCGGTCCAGATTGCATACAATAACGTGCACCAGATGGGCCCAAACATGGGCAAAGCCGGTTGGATCGGCATTGGCGTGCTTGTGGGAATTTTCGTGGTGGTAATCGTTGTTTACGTTGCGCTAACAACCAGTTCATGAGCAGTAGTTCTTGAGGAAAATGGGTAACACTCCCATCTCCTCTCGGTGCGTTTCCAGCCCTGCGGGTCGACCCTGAGCACGGAGGTCGCCCCTGTTGCCAAATTGATAAAGCCGCCGTGATAGATGGTTTCCCCGCCGACTGGGGCAGAACGAAGCTCTGCGATCTGGTAAATGGGCCTCCTGTGCCGCATGAACTTCACGCCGTTAGGTCGCTCGCGGCTTTTGGCTCCTCCTTTTTCTTACGTGCGCCTCGGATGCGATTCCGTTCCGTACATGCGCAGTTGCGGAATCGACTGGCATGCATGACAACAAGGGAGAACAGCCCTTCCGACTACCTCTGCCAGATTGTGCCTGGGAAACCACAGGTTTCTATCGGGAGTGCTCGGGCGGCAAGAAAGCCGAGGTGCAAACGGATCCTGATCGCCCGAGCATTCCCGATAGAAGTGTTCTCGGGCGCATTACTAAAAGGTGCGGTCGCGCCTACACTCACCGTTAATCATGATTCCAGACGGGAATTCCAACCAGTATCATGGCACTACGGCTCGCGGTCTAGACCGTGGTGAGTTTCCACCTTGAGGTGCGTCTATGAATCATCGTCCTGTTGCCTGGTTAGTTACAGCCCTTTCGTTCGGTTTTGCGGCGGTTTGGCTCGCGGCGCTTGGCTACGGAGCCCAAGGCGCAGAGGACCGAGTAGACGCCAATGTCAAAAGCGAGACTTCGGATGTTCACGCCCAAATGTCGAAAACAAGCAAAGTACTGCTGTCACTCAAGAAAGGAGAATCAGTGACCGTCATGCTCGACATGCGAACCTCCGCGGGATGTTGGTCCCGAGTCAAGGTGGCGGCACCAACGGAAACATTAGGCTATGTCCAGTGCAGCGATTTGGAACGTCCGCCGCAGCGCGAGGAACACTTCGCGATACCGCCACCAGCCGAAACTGCCACGACTGACTGGTCTAAGAGTCCCTTGGCGGCCAAGATTCGAAAGTTGTGCCCCGAAATCGATGAAAGCCAAGTAAAGTATGGGTGGCCTTTGCCGCAGGTTGCTGCTTCCCTCGCGGTCGATCACTGTTTCGCGATTGCGAGTGGCTTTCCCGGGAAGAAACTGAGGGCGGACGAGGTCCGTGCGTGGCAGTCGAAGGCCGAGCAGAGGGGTGTGCAGGCTTGCTGGGATCGATTTCTTGCGATTTTGACGCGCTGGCGCACCAGGAGGGAGAGGATGCTCGCGGCAAGGTCGTCCTGCGCGAGTGGAAGGGCGACCCCTGTTATCAGCGCGTAGAGGCGTTCCGCGACGCCATCGTGCTGCACCCGTACATGGACGTCCTGCCGCGTATATACGACGAGATCATGAGTGGACGGCAGCCGACAGTGCGCTGATGATTCTGTAACCCAATCGCAATAAGCACGGTGGCGCAGGCATCTGACTTTGGTATGCGTGCTGCACGATGAGCCATCGTTGAAGGGAACAGCAGTTCGTCAGGAGGAGATATGTCGCGCCGACTGATGCTTCTGTGCGCACTTATAGCTGTGGGCTGCACAGCCCCCCGCTCAAAATCACGAATGGGGGAGGCAGTCTCCCTGGGAAAAGGAGGGTTTTACGTATCCTATGTGGAGGCGCGCAGCGCCGGAGACGACGTTCAGCTCTCCGTCTTCTTCCGATGGACAGGCCCCGTTAGTGATTTGACGGGGGAGTTCATTGGGCCAAAGATGAAGATGACACTGCTGGACAGCAAGGGAAGCAGTTACAGCCCATTTCGCCCCTCCCACATTCCGATGAAACCTATACCCGAAGAGGCTCTATTCGATTCTGCGGAATTTGGAGATGTACGGGCAATCCCGGGAGGATTACAGAAGCCTGGAGGCTAGTGCGGAGGTAGACGCCGACCGGATGGACCGACTGGAAGCAGACTTGAGGGCAGGGCGCAACCCGGTCCGCTGGGTGCAGTTCTTCAAAGTGCCATCTGATCGTAGCGGTTTTTCCTTAGTTGTCGAGAATCCTGACCGGCAAAACGGGCAACCGAGTGCAGTTGAAGTGTCACTTGGAAGATAGGGCTGGTGTTTTCTGTATTTATCGAGCAGTCGCCAGAACTTCTGTAGCCACTCTGCGGATTCACATGACCAGTCAAACACAATGACAACTGCGCTCCTGCGTGCTGTTCGGTGCTCGGGAAATGCTAAGGTGAGACTCTGTGGCTTATTTCCCGCACCCGTAGAGCTGACTCTTTGCGTCCTGCAAGGCCTGAATGTCTTTTTGTAACTGGTTGCCGTACACCTTCAGGGCCGTCAATTGCGACTCACTAGCGCCTGCCAGCACGGCGGACGCAGTCATGTAGGCGTCGAACTCATTCTTGCCGCCTTGGAAGATCGCGCTTCCAATGGCCACGGCCAGCACTTCCCTGACCCGTAAGATCGGCGGCCAGTTGGAACAACGCCGCTGTGTTCTCCACCGAATCTTCGCTGCTGCCCATCTCCGCCGTGCCCTTGAGCTTTGAAGCTACCTCGGAAAGTACGTTAGTGAATTCCAGAGTTCCTGCTTTGCCGCTAATTCGACTTAGGGTCTGCAGTGCCTCGAAGACTACTGGCGAATCCACTCCCTGACTCCGGAGCCTGCCGACGATTGCCTTCGCTTGTCCTGTCCCGAGCGACCCGATCCCGTTCGGCAAGTGGTACCCTGCAATATCCATTGGTTTCAAAGCATTTTCGGGTGCGGACTGAATTTCTCCGGCCAAAGCGCTGACGCCACTTTTGAGACTTTGGACTACAATTTGGTGTCGTTCCTCGCCGGCCGCGTTCGCAAAACTGTTAAGTTCGTCGGCTGCTACCCCCATGTCGAGTCCCCGGATTCTGTCCTGATCAGCTTCAACACGCGACCTAAGAAGGTCGACAGCGTTTTGGGCCGTAGCACAATCCTGCCTGCCAGCTTGGCGCTCACCCGTCCACACAGCCTCTTCGGAATGCGTCGCCATTGCCCCGTCGGTCTGCCTGAAGTCTATTAAGAACCTGGTCCTGCCGTGCAGGATTCCGCTCTTTAGCTCGAAAGTTAAATCACCGTTGTAGAAAGTCGTTATCCCAATGCCGTTCCGATCACGACTCGCCTGTCCGTACTCGTAACTGCACCTGTAGGTGTGCGGCGAAGTCTTCGCAATGTCATGTCCTTCGCGGCGCGCACAAGACTGAAAGTAAACATTGTAGATCTGCTCTTCATCAGTTTTCGGGGCGACATTCACGTGTCCCGCAACACAGTAATGCGCCGTAGTGACAGGAACAAAAGTAATTGCCGCCTTGTAGTCGTGCGTTTCGGTATATAACAACGGAAACGTTCCTTCGCCGCTGGTCGTAAAGTGGACGGTGACCGACCAGGTTCCACTCAAATCCTCTTCACCTTCGCCCTGACTGAGAGCAGGTGATCGGCCTAAAGCAGTCTGCGGAACAGCAAGCAGGCTCCAACATAGAATCAGTAACGCTTCGTTTTTCACATCACGCCTTCCCTCACCGCTGGTAAATTCACACCCGGGGTATGCTTTTTACTTGGAGAGGGTCTACGACGAGCGCTACCCCAACCTGACGGCGATCAAAGCCGATCCCGAGTTCCACAGGCTGCGCTCCGACCCGCGCTGCCAGAACCTGCTGCGCCGCATGAATTTCCCGCCGTAAGGTCACCCTTGGCTTTTGGCTCCCCATTTCCTACGTCTGCCTCCGATGCGATTCCGTTCCCCCATACGCAGTTGCGGAATCGGCTGGCATGCATGGCCACAAGGGAGAACGGCCCTTCCGACCACCTCTGTCAGATTGTACCTGTGAACGCCCATCCCGTGCCGGAATCCAGCCAGACGCCGCGATTGTCGATGGGTAGCCGACTTATCATTCCCAATCCATTCTGTGTCCATTCAGCACCCATGATGCGCACAGGAGCCATTGGCGAGAACTTGGCTTGCAGCGGGGACCACTTCGCGGTCGACCCTGCACGGTGGGGTTTTGCCGCAGCCAGCACTCCTGCGAACTGTTCCGCTGCTTGAACTGTCCCGGACAGTCCTATTGCTTGTCCTATTGCGTTGACCTAGGATCATGCAGGTCAGCGCGGCCTTCGCTTCCATCCTGGCCATCACTCATCTGGCCGGAGTGGTCTTCGAAGCTGTCGCCGTGCTGGGTGTGCTCGCCGTGGACCTGCTGACCGGCCAGGCCGTGGCCCGGATGGGCATGCGTGAGAGAAACAAGCTGGCGAAGGCTGCGTAAGGAATTCCACCATGATCCGTTTCTGTCCGCTTCGGTTTTGTTCCCCACATCTTCAAATCACTGCGGCACCTCAGCCGGCGCAGGGTTTGCATCGACCTCCGGAGCGGGCGCTTTCGCAGCAGTGCTGGCTCCGGGCCTCGTCAAGAGAAACAATGTACGCCCGCTGATTTCCTCGTCGAATTCGACACCGCCTCCCTCGAATGCCAGCCTTATCCCTTCCACTTGGTGTTCGGGAGGCACCTTGCCGAGGGCGCAGTTCACTTCGAGGGTCGCGTTCTTCGCTAACCCCTGCACCGGCAAGAGGCGGAGGCGGAAAACGGCCAGACCACCCGCCGGCATGGAACCAGAGAACATTCGCGAGCGCATGGGGCCGAACCGTGGGGAGCCTAATGCCCGACCTTCGCGCATCAGCGCAGCCGGCGCTATCCCGTAGCAGTCGAAGCTGACAAGTTCACTTGCCACCCAGACACCGGTTTCGAGCACATTTCCACCAGAAGACTTCCGGGTGTAAGTCCCGGCTGCTGTAACCGATTTGCTCTTCGTCGCGAACGTGCCTGCACCACTCATCTCGTAGCTATCGCCCTGGGCTGACCTGACCACCGCCGGGCAGGGCGCAGAGTCACCGGAATCGCAAAGGAACCCCGCACCCACCAGGAAGGCGTAATTCGCGGCGCCGCTCTGGGCCATCGCCGGAAGGGCAGCCAGAAACATCGCCAAGATCGCGAGCATCAGCCGCTTCATCGCCAGGCTCGAAAACACAGTTCGGTGTGACACATTCACCTCCCGTCGTGGGCAGGCTTCCCCCTCGTCATTCCCACGAACGCGGGAATCCAATCTCCTCTGGACACACAGCGACTGCCGCTTCACAAATGTGATGCTCGCATCGTCCTTATTCAGCCTGGCCGGGCGGAGGCGCGGTGAGTACGAACCGCAGAGTTACAGAACCCGCCGCGGCGGGCGCTACCTTGCTCTCCGACGCGCCGCGCAGCCGCGCGGAGCGTCAGCCTGAGCAGGAAAACCCGATGTATGCTACACCACGACAAAAATCGCCGACGGGTTTACGGGATCCACAGGAAGCCGTGAGACGTACCGTTCGCGTCCACGTAATATCCCATGCACACCCCCGCAGGGTTGTTGCCAAGCGAGAAGGTCCCCTCGTAGGAGTCTTTGCCTGCGCCCGGAACGTCGAAGGTCGTAAACTTCCCGTCAGGGGCGCGCACGAAACCGTGAGACACGTCGTACTTGTCGGTGTAGTAGCCCGTGATCGCCCCCGCTGGGTTGTTGCTCGTGACAAAGGTGCCCTGGCCGGCGCCTTTGCCTGCGCCCGGAGGGTCGAACTCCGTGATGCGGCCGTGAGCACCGTGCAGGAAGCCGTGAAATGCACAGTTTTCGTCTCCGTACTGTCCGGCGACCGCCCCCTCTGGGTTCACGCTCAAAGGCTGGGTGCCCGCCAACAAAGGCGCACCCGGAACCGTTGTGCCCGGGCAGGCGTTTGAGTCTGTGCCTGCGTCCGGGGCGTTGAACTCGGTGACGCTGCCGTAAGCACCGCGCAGGTAGCCGTGCATCACATTGCTCACGTCTACGTACCATCCCGTGATCGCCCCCGCCGGGGTCAGGCCATAGAACGTTGGCATGTATGTACCCTGACCGTCGCCTTTGCCCGCGCCCGGAGCGTAGAACTCCGTGGGGCTGCCGTGAGCACCGCGCAGGAAGATGTGATTCACGTTGCCCGCGTCATCGGACCATCCCGCGATGGTCCCCGCGGCGTTGATGTCGGTCACCCGCGTGCCTTGGCCGGGATCAGTGCCCGCGTAGGCATCGTCCATTTTCATAAACTTGCCGCCCGGAGCGCGCAGGAAGCCGTGGAACACATAACTCGCGTCCAGGTACGTTCCCGCGATCACCCCCTCCATGTTCATGGCGACGGGAATAGTTCCCTGGTACTCGTCTGTGCCCGCATCCGGATCGTCAATTTTGGTGATAGTGCCGTGAGGAGTGCGCAGGACGCCGTGATATACATTGTTCCCGTCCACGTACCATCCGATGATCGCTCCCTCTGGGGTAATGCCAAAGGGGTAGGTGCCTTGGCCGGAATCTGTGCCCGCGCCTGGAGCGTCGAATGTGATGATGGTGGGTTTCTGAGCACCCGCGGAAACGCCCACCCCTAACATGCAGACGGCCAGGCAAAGCATCGCCCACGCCATGGACCTTCTTACAACTTGGTAGACTTTCACTTTTTGAGCCCAGGTCCCTGGCGTGCTGCCGAGCAGCAGCAGGACCGCCGAAAACACAATGCTGAATAATTTACGCATAAACTCACCTCTAAATGATGACGAAGGCTGCCGGCTGGGATGGACTCATGCCAAGCCTCAACCTAGCGTGCCCGTCTTACCGGCAAGCACTGGGACTGCTGACCTTGATTCAGCTCTTTCTGCCTTCAATGGAGCTTTGTTGCCCCTCCGCATGAGCCGTAGGTGTCGGCTGGGCAGTTCTTGCTGTCAGTGTACGTGACCGCGGCAATTCGGCCATCGTTCACTCCCCAGGAAAAGCCCCACGAATCAGGGAATTTAATAATCTGAGAAAAGGTCGGGTCCGCCGTGATCCAGCGCGCGGGCAAATTCACCGTCTCGTCTTCGTTCCAACAATCGCCGACAATGTCGCCTAGTTCGTTGAGGCCCACGCCCTCGCAGCTTGTGAACACACCCCTGGGTAGGGCAAGCTCAACCGGCTGGGAGTACTTCGTTCTTTTCTTGTCGAGTGGTTTCCAGAGCAGTGGAAGGTAAATGCTATAGTCCGTCGCATGAGTTACACCCGTGATTTCCCCCGTTTCGTTGATACCATAGGCTTCAGTCATTGGGTAGGCCGGGGACGGTGGAAGTGACGTGACCTCCCAACCTTTTCCGTCAGCGCGGGGGTTCCACAGCATGCCAATGATGATCGACCAGTCGTTGTTGATGCCTGTGCCGACGATCTGTCCATAGTCGTTCACCTCCCAGGTCGGCCAAAGGGCGATCTCAGGGAAGGGCGTTGTGTCGAGCTTGTGGATTTTCCAGACAGTGGCCGGCCCACCCGGTTTCCCAGCCCGCGTCCATACGACCGGAAGAACGGCACCGTCCGCGATCTGGCTCACACCCACGATCAGTGTTCCGAGTTTGTTCGTGGCGTACGCATAGCTGGATTTGTAGTCTGCGTACGCTGGGTCGCCCGTGTCCGCTAGAGTCCCCAAATCAACCAAACCGGACTCCTTCGTCCAGGCCACACCGTGCACATACCCGTCCGGTGCGGTGGAGTGACTGACGACCAGCCCGGTGTTCGAGATGTCGGTAATCGGCTCTTCCCACCCCGTGGGCTGCTCCCCACCCAATGTGCCGATATCGATCCATTGGCCGGCGTGCGGCCCGAAAAGAGGCACGGCCAGCGTGTGGGTGTGGCCAACACCGTCGGAGCCGATGGGGGGGACATCCCCAAGCCCAACTACCACGCCAAGATCATTGATGTGCCAGGTGGCAAACCAGGTTCCGCCGGGATATGTGCCGAGTTCATGGACGTTCGGTTTTTGAGCCCAGGTCAGTTGCACACTGCCGATCAGCAGCACGACCAGGGGAAACACGATGCCAAATAGTTTACGCATACAATCACCTCCAAATGATGACGAAGGCTGCCGGCTGGGATGGACTCATGCCAGGCCGAATAAGCCGTTTCGTCACGGTTTCTGTCCTCTCTTGTTCTGTGAAAATCGCCTCGGGCGGTTTAAATCGCCCGCTAGTGCGCCTGAGAGCGCACCGGGTTGGAGGGGTGAAAGTCCTCTCCAAGTCAACGTAACTTGTAATCGCCTGCAACTGCGTCGTGGCGACACGGGGTGGGGAGCAGCAGGAGGTGAACGGCCAGTCCGTACGATAAGAAACTCGATTCGGCCGGTGTGGCGTGGCGAGCCTGCTAGCGAGTGGCGAAGCCCCGAGTTCCCGTTGGGAGGAGACCCGTGGGGAAGCAATCTCGGTGCGATCCGTCGATGGGTAACGTGCCCTGACGAGACGCAGCGTCCACAGGTGGTTGGAGACGGAATGGTCGGAAGGCCGGGTGCGTGAATCAGGGAGACCTGCTCGTGCCAGGAGCCGGTGTTCATGCCTGGAGAAGGCCGAAGAGCCGGGCGAGCAGGAGTCAGAGCGTCCATAAGAGCGAAGAAGGGCCTGTAATGGGTCTGGAGCGAAGGGACGCAGGAAGGTGGAGACGTGACGGACGGAGCAAGGCAACCCCCGGAAGCAGTGCCGGAAAACGCGGCTAAGCCCGCCGGAGAGATTCGGGCGCGATGGGCCTGGGTCGAAGCCGAGGTCTGGACGGAACGGATGCTGACGGCTCTCGAACAGGGAGTGATAGGAGGGAAGTGGCACAGTCTGATCGACAAGGTCTATGCGCTGCCCAACCTGCGGCAGGCCTTCGCACGAGTGAAGGCGAACCACGGGGCGGCAGGCGTGGACCACGTGACGGTGGAAGAGTTCGAGCGCGACCTGGAAGCGAACCTGGAAAAGCTCTCGCAGGCGCTGGCGGACGGAAGTTATCGCCCGCAGGCGGTGCGGAGGCATTGGATCAACAAGCTGGGCAGCAAGGAACAACGCCCGCTGGGGATTCCCACGGTGCGCGACCGGGTGGTGCAGGCGGCGCTCCGAGCGGTGCTGGAGCCGATTTTCGAGCGGGACTTCGCGGCGCAGAGCTACGGGTTCCGACCGAAGCGGGGCTGCAAGGATGCGCTGCGCCGCGTCGATCACCTGCTGAAGCAAGGCTACAGTTGGGTGGTGGACGCGGACCTGAAGAGCTACTTCGACACGATCCCGAGACAGCAACTGCTGGAGCGGGTGAAAGCGAAGGTCTCCGACGGGCGAATCCTGAAGCTGCTGGAAGCGTTTCTGACGCAAGGGGTCCTGGAGGAAATGAACCTCTGGACGCCGGAAGCGGGAACGCCCCAGGGCGCGGTGATCAGTCCGTTGCTGTCCAATATCTATCTGGATGCGCTCGACCACGCGATGGCGGCGCGGGGCATCGAGATGGTGCGGTACGCGGACGACTTCGTGGTGTTGTGTGGCACGCAAGGGGAAGCTCAGCAGGCGCTGGAAGAGGTGCGACGCTGGACGGCGCAAGCCGGACTGACGCTGCATCCGGTCAAGACGCGGATTGTGGACGCCACCCAACCGGGGGGCTTCGATTTTCTCGGTTACCATTTCGAGCGGGGCGATGCGTTGGCCGCGCCGAAAGAGTGAGCGGAAATTTCGAGACACGATTCGGGCCAAGACCCGGCGCACGCACGGGCAGAGCCTGGCGGCCACCCTCGTCGATCTGAACCGAACCCTGGTGGGCTGGTTCGAGTATTTTCAACACAGCCAAAAGACCACGTTCGCCACGCTGGACGGCTGGGTGCGCATGCGCCTGCGCAGCATCCTGCGCCGCTGGCGGGGCGGCAAGGGACCGGGGCGCGGAGCGGATCATCAGCGCTGGTCCAACGCCTACTTTGCGGAGCGCGGGTTGTTCTCCTTGGTTACAGCTCATGCCACCGCCAGTCAGTCCTCTCGGAGGTAACACCACCGACTGGAGAGCCGGATGCGGGAGATCCGCCAGTCCGGTTCGGAGGGAGGGGGAGCGTCACTACGTTCTCCCTACCCCTATCGCGAATCGCAGCTTCGCGCTCAGCGCTCGCGCACGTCAATACACGGCGGGTCAACTTCAATTCAATTATTTTTCAACCGGCATCCCCTTGGAATCGAATGACTTCAGCAAGGGTTTCAACAGGCGTGCAAGGTTTGATTGATCCTATAAACAGTGCTATCCTCCCAGTTACCCTAGGGAGGGCCTGCCATGGAAGCCCGCGCCCAGGCCGGACGGGTGGTGCGCTTCGGAGCGTTTGAAGCCGATCTGGCGACGGGGGAACTGCGCAAGCAGGGTGTGAAGGTCAAGCTTCAGGAACAACCCTTTCGTGTTCTAGCCCTGCTGCTGGAGCGTCCCGGCACGCTGGTCACCCGCGAGGAGTTGCGCAAGCAAGTCTGGTCAGACGATACCTTCGTTGATTTCGAGCACAGCCTGGGCACCGCCATCAACAAAATCCGGGAGGCCCTGGGTGATTCTGTGCAAGGTCCGCGATTTATCGAGACCCTGCCTCGGCATGGGTACCGCTTCATTTGCCCTGTAGAGACAGTCCGGCGTGCCGTTTCAAAAGAGAAGACGCTCCAACGGAGGGTCTCGACATCAGCGCCGGAGGCTGTCGCGACGGGCGAGGCGCAGCAGCTCCTCACCCCCGCCTCAGAGAGCAGGGGAATGGAGACGAGCCCCGCTTCTGAGTCAGCAGGAGGGGGCCAGGGGGTGGTCGTAGCAGTGCAAGCTGGGGTAGGACCTGCCGTGCCGGCCAAGGTACCGCAGAGAGAATCCCTGCGTGAAGCAGTTGGTCCGGCGGCGGGGGCGGTTCGCGAGCCACCGCTACGAAGGCGCTGGGCAATGGCGATGGTGGTCGGCGTGCCGTTCACGCTGCTGGCGGCATTTCTTGCTTTTAACGTTGTGGGTTTGCGCGACCGCTTGCTGCGGCGCACCCTGCCTGTGCCCAAGATCGAGTCCATCGCCGTGCTGCCGCTGGAGAATCTCTCCCGCGACCCCGAGCAGGAATACTTTGCCGATGGTATGACTGAGGAGTTGATCACCAATCTGGGCAAGATCAGTGCGCTGCGGGTCATCTCCCGCACGTCGGCAATGGTCTATAAGGGAAAGCGCAAGCCGCTGCCGGAGATCGCCGAAGAAGCTCAATGTAGATGCGGTGGTGGAAGGGACAGTGATGCGCTCCGGCGACCGTGTGCACATCACCGCGAACCTGCTCCACGCGTCCACCGACCGGCACCTGTGGGCGGAAACCTACGAGCGCGACTTGCGGGACGTGCTGTCGCTCCAAGACGAGGTGGCGCAGGATATTGCCAAGGAAATTCAGATCAAAGTCACACCACAGGAGCGGGCGCACCTGGCCACCGCGCGCCCCGTCAACCCCGAGGTTCATCGGCTTTGCCTGTTGGGACGATTCTATTGGAACAAGCGAACTGAAGAGGGTTTGAAGAACGCCGTTGATCATTTCCAGCGCGCCATAGAGATTGATCCGACTTATGCGCCGGCTTACGCGGGGCTCGCCGATTCATACTTTCAGCTTGCCAACAGCGGTTTCCGCCCCCCAAACGAATTCATGCCAAGAGCTAAGGCAGTCGCGCAGAAGGCACTAGAAATAGACGAATCGTTAGGCGAAGCGCATACCACCCTGGCGGAAGCGCACAAGGATTACGACTGGGACTGGCCGGCGTGCGAGAAAGAGTTCAAGCGCGCCATCGAACTCAACCCCAATTACGCCACGGCGCACATGTGGTACGCCGAATACCTTTCACTCACGCGCAGGCACGCCGAAGCCATCTCCGAAGCGCAACGAGCGCAGCAACTGGACCCGCTCTCGCCAGTCGTCAGTGTCGACCTGGCCTTATGGGGAGGCTACTTATATGCGCGCCAGTACGACGAGGCAATCCGCACGCTCCGGGATACCGTCTCAGTGTTTCCCGAGTTCCCTCTTGCTTACATAGAGCTTGGCGACGCTTACGTGGCAAAGGGCATGTATCAGGAAGCGATTGCCGCCTACCAGAAGGCGGAGTCACTTTCCGGAGCGAGTCCAGCCGAAGTGGCAGCGCTGGGACAAGCCTATGCGAAGGGCGGCATGGGGGGTTACTACCTTTGGAAGATTGAGAAGTTGAGGGAAAAATCGAAGCACGAGTATGTCAGGCCGGGTGAACTCGCTTACCTTTACGCTGGCCTGGGTGAGAAGGACCAGGCTTTTTCATATCTGGAAAAAGCCTACCAAGATCGCGATTGGATGCTAAACCTCCTCCAAATCGAGCCCGCCTTTGATCCCCTGCGCTCCGACCCGCGCTTTCAGGACCTCCTGCACCGCATGAACTTCCCGCCCTAAGGTCGCTCGCGGCTCTTGACTCCCCCGTTTCCAACCTGCGCCTCCGTTGCGATTCCGTCCCGCACATAAGCAGTTGTGGAATCGACCGGCATCCATGACAACAAGGGAGAACAGCCCTTCCGACCACCTCTGCCAGATTGTGCCTGTGAAACGGGCTTCAATACCCGAATCCCGTTTGCCGCAGGCTTGCCGAGGTCAGATGATGGGAAGCCGACTTGAAACGAATACTTTTCAGGCAGAATCCTGAGATGGGATCGCAACTGTCAAGCCGGCGGCGACTTGCAGCACAGCTTTAGTTGCTCCCATCGCAATACTTCGTGACACCCTGCGAACACTTGCTCCAGCTTAGTCTTAAGAGCGTGTGGTTGCGGCCGTTGGCAGTGGAGGTGGTGGTGACTGCACGTTCTTGCGGCCGAGCATTTCGACAGCGGCTTGGTACAGCTTTGCGCGCAACTGGTAGCGTTCGTTGGCGCGTGTGATGTAGCGCACGGCGATTTCGACGCCGCCAACTACCGGCTTGAGATTGACGGCCGGCGCGGCGGAAAGTGCCTTCATGGCACGCGAACTCGCCGCACTCTTCCATTCCTGCTCGGCCTGCTTCGCAGTTTCCGATGTCGCTTCGAGTACTTTCTTTTGCAGTGCATCGATAAGCGGATAAGGATCCTCTCCCAGCGGCAAAACCACCCGCAATTCGTCCCAGAGCCACTGGCCGGAAGTCGAAAAATTAAAATAGTGGCCTTCGATGGCGAAGCTGTTGGTGAAAGTCACGCGCCGGCCGGTCGGATGGCCCGAATCGGTCCAGTTGCCGGTCTCCAGCAGCACAGTGTGAAACATGCCGAGTTCGACCACTTCGCCGGTTGCACCGTTAATCTCCACCCAATCGCCGAGGCGGATGCCGTTTTTCCCCATTAGCACGAACCAGCCGAGGAAGGCGACGATGAAATCCTTGAGCGCCACGGTAAGGCCGGCGCCGGCGAGCCCCAGAAACGTGCCCAACTGTCCCGGCGGTCCGAAAATCACGAGCAAGATAAAAAGCACCGCAAACACTTGTACCGCAACCCGCGTCACCGTGCGCAATGTTTCGAGAAGCCGGCGGTCGAGCGATAGGTTGCCGAGAAGCCGCTCGAGCCACGTATCAAAGAAGATCCCAATGAGCAAAATTACGAGAATGGTGGTGACGCCGATCAGCGCGGCGTGCAGAACCGCAAATCGTATTACGGCCAACACGCTGATCCACTTCCCATAGTTTTCGGCAAGTTGTTTCTGATTCTCGATTTGCTTATCCAACGACGCGAGGCTCTTCTGGCTCGCGGCGCGCCGCTTTGCCGCTTTCACTAAGGCTGCGGAATCTTCGCGGCTTAGGTTCGCGGGTGTTCCCCCGCCGGTAGAAGATTTGGCGGCGCTCGCCGTTTCTGCGGATTGCGCCGCGCTCTTTTTTCTGCCTCGAGCTGCGCATCCAGCGCATTGTGGCTCGCTGAAAAGGAGGCGGCCGCGGACTCCGCCTGTTGTTTCGCTTGCCACAAGAGAACCTGCTTCTGGTGGAGCACCGACCATTGTGTGAAGCGATGAATCAGCCCACGCTCTTCGACGGCCGTGCTGACATTGATTTTCAAGCTATCAACCGCCTGCGAAGAAGCTTTATGTTCTTGCATCATGGCTTCGATGCGAGCGTTTGGATCGCCACCCGCACGGGCTAAATCCTCTTTCGCGTCATCAACTTCGTCCTGGTGTTCCTCCTGGTGAGCCGTTGCCAAGACGAGTTGATCGTCCAACGCGTCCTTTTTTGCGCCAGTGGCCTTGGCGTCCTCGGCGGTCAGCCGCGCGACCTGCGCGTTGTCCGCGTCCAGCGCATCTTCCGCCTCTTTCAGCCGCGCCTGGATCTTTTTCGCGTCGGCGCTCAGCGGTGCCGGATGCCTCTCGAGTTCGCGCTCCGCCGCTGCGTAGGCCAGATCCATCTCATGATCGGCAATCCGCAAAGCCTCCTGTGCAAATGGCAACTCCTCGGCCGTTGCGGGCATTTGCGCTAATTTGAGCGCCGTGAAAATTGGAGATTGGTCAACGGCGGAAGCTTGCGCTGCTCCTGGAACACTGCTAGTGCTTCGCGGTGCGCTCGGGGCCCGCGCGGTGCGGATCAAGCCGTAAAGCGCAGCGCCCAGGAGGAGCACCAGCGTAATTGCGCCGATCTTTTGTCTCGGTCTCATGCTGCAAACAGTTGCCGATTCCATTCTAATGTACGCGTCGAGTCGCATCATTTCGGCGGCTGCTGTTGCGGCTGTTGCTGCTGCTTTTTCTTGCCGAAAATACCCATGATCTGCTCGACTGCGTTTTGTGGCTGCTGTTCTTGCTGTGGCTGTTGTTGTGTCTTGCTGGCGCCTTTCTGCCCCAGCAAGCCGCCCAAAATTCCGGACACGGCAGACGATGGGTTGTTGATGTTCGGCAAGAGCCCCTTGAGCTTCATCTGCCCAATCTGCTTAAGATCGGGCGCGAACTTCGGGTTTTGAAACGTTCCGGTAACGATCACCGGGATGACTGTCTCACCCTGACTGTTGCCCAGTGCGGTATTCATGAATCCGCTGAGGCCGGCGACGCCTCCCAGCTTGTCGGTGAATGCCTTGGAGAGCACCGCGGTTGCGCGCAAATCGAGAGCCTGGGTAACCAGGTCGGCCGTGCCCGTCACGCCGAGGTTGCCCATATCAAGCTGCGCCTGCAGATCGTTAGTCTGAGCCACCCCGTTCTTTACTACGATGTTGCCGGCCATCTTCAAAATGTTCGTGAAACCCTGGTCGGATTGATTCGACTTGTTGAGAAAGCCGGCAATGGCTGCAACTTGGTGGCTTATGTCAGCCCCGCTGTAGCGTACATTGTTGAAATCGAGCTTGGTGGTGCCGTTCAGGGCTCTCATGATACGTGCTGAATCGAGCCCCTGGACGGGTCCGGCGGCATGCGCGTCCAGGTTAAGGACGCCCGCACCCGTGACCTTGTCAGTACCGGCGACACCGTAAGCCTCCGCCATGGAAATAATAGCGGGCAACTGCGCATTGGGCGCTCGCAACGTGGCGTTTACGATGGGAGAATTTGACAGGTACTGCTGGATGGTCAATTGTGCCGCCACGGTGGTGCCGCCTGAAACGATATTGAAGTTGTCGGACCGAATCTCAGCCGGCGTGAGGGTCAAGTTCACGGCTGGCACTTGCACCGGCTGTGCAATATCTTTTCCACTCATCTGAACGTTGCGCGCCGAGAGCGTACCATTCAGAGCAAGCTTGTCAGCCGCCCCGCGCGCCTGGAGATTAGCGCTGGCGGTGCCGGTGACACTCGTTCCTGCCGGCAGCGCTGTCCCAGATGCCGCTGCCAGCCTGGCCGCTTCCGCAATGGAGACGTCGCTGGCCTTCAGGTTGACGTCCAGTTGTGCGGGAGTTGGCTTGGTATTCACCATGCCGCTGATCGCCAGCGGCGTGGGCCCTAGCTTCAAATTGACGTTGCGAAGAGTGATCACCTCAGCCGCGAGATCGTCCGTCAGGTCGTACTGCGCGGTGATCGGATAGCCCAAATCAATGCCGTGCACGCGTGGGTTCTGAATACTCATCTGGCCATTGAGCGTCATTTTCCCCGACTCGCTGTCGATTTTGGTGTCGCCGGAGACACTCCCCTCAGTGTTGGCAAGAGCAGGAGAGTTCAGATATTTCGCCAGGCCGGAGATTCTCACCTGTTTGAGTCTTAGAGTGCCATGGAATGGGGTGGTGGCAGGCTGGCCCTGCACAATGGGACCACCCTTGCCGTCCAGACGTACCTCCTGGTCGCCAGACCCCGGCAGATGGGTGGCAGCGTCCAGCGAAAATGGGTGGTCGGGCGCGAAGTCTCGCAACGTAATATCGATGTGGTCATAAGCCGCGCGCGCGCTTCTGGCCTGGTGATCGGTGATGGCTATTTGGCCGTCGGTAATCGTCAATTCCCCGAGAGCGAATTGTTCCTCGCCGGCAGCGGGCTTCGAGGGTGTGGTCGTGCTCGGCTGCGGCGCCGGGCTGGGCGCCGCCGGCGCGGGCTTGGCAGGGGCCGGCTGCGAAGCTTCAGGGTTGCTCCCTAGCGACGCAAAGTTCCAAACTCCTTGCTGGTTCTTGATGAGCTCAACACTGGGCCGCTTTAAGTCCAGCGAATCGATCTGCACGGACTTTTTCAGCAGGGGCAGCAGTTTGACTGAGACATCCAGATCCTGGGCCTGCACGAACGGATTCTGGTCACCGAAACGCTGGTCGTCGGCAATGGAAATGTTCTGCACCCGGAATCGAGGCGGCAGGATGCTCAAGTGCATGTCCCCCAGAGTCACCTTGCGGTCCAGGCGCTTCTCAAGCTCCGACTGGATAGTGGGTCGATAGCGATTTACGTCGAAGGTGGCAGCAAAAACCAATACCGCCACAATGATAATTGTGACAATAGCCAGGGCGATAAGTCCGATTCTGCGCATGTTGCTCCTCCTTAAGCCCTCGCCGGGCTTTAGTTGTCGCATTGAACCAGTACTTCCATCTTGGCATCCTGGGCCACATCAGTCTACACCCCACCGGCTCGCTTGCAACCGCAATTTCGCAGTCCAGGCGCCACCGCGCCATCCAACAGCCGACCGTGTGCCTTCGAGGTGGAGCCAACGTGGTACCTTGACCCCGTTCCCCTCGCGATTTCTCGGATACCCCCCATCCATTACTTCGCGGGGACGGGGAGAATCTAAAGGAACAGAAGTGCTCGTTTTCGTCCCGGAAGGATAGGCGTCAGGGTCTGATGTTTTGGCAGCAACGCCCGGACCGATCCGGAACGTAGTCGCTGAACACCGGATCTGCAAAGGCCACCATCGAAATTGATCGATGAACCGACTCTGCTACGAGCTGAGGTATACCTTTCAAGCGGGGTAAGTGAGCTGCCGACCGGATCGGATTTCTGCGACAACGGATGCAGGGGAAGGGAAGGTGTCGGAAAAATAGGCCGAAGAAACGGCAGTCTCGCCCTTTCGTTCCCACGTAGAGAGGCTGGGTCGACTCAATCTGTTCCACGAAGTCCCACCTGATGGTGACCGCGTCGGCATACTCTGTCTTTAAAACCAGCGTCTTCGCGTCAGAGGCTACGGTGTGACGTCCTTAACGCAGCGGAAGCCGATTGTGGCTTTTCGGTCCATTGCCGGACCCATCAGAAACATCTTGGCGTGATAACCTACGGGCCTTGCCGAGCGCTCCCCAAGCGCAAGTTGCTCGCTGACGTATCGGTCAAAGTACCATCCGGACCCGCCGACTTGGTAGAAGGACCCACCTCGCAGAAGTACGTAGCGGTTTCCGTCGTTGCGCTCGCTTTCCGTCCATTCCCAAACATTTCCGGACATATCGAAAAGTCCGAAAGGGCTCGAGCCATTACCAAACGTATCGACCGGTGTCGTATCTCTGCCATTATCGTTGGATTTCCCTAACAGCCAGTTGTTTCCCCACGGATACCGAAGGCTCTTCTCGCCACCGGCGGCGTACTGCCACTCTTCCTCCGTTGGGAGGCGCTTACCAGCCCACCCGGCATAGGCCCGAGCGTCCTCAAGGTCCACCCAAACTACGGGATGGTTCTCCTTTCCTGCCGAAGGTCTCGGGCGAGCCGGAGCGGACCAATCCCAGTCTTTGAGAAAGTTGGCTGTCTCGTGAGGCCGGTAACCGGTTCGTTCCAGGAACACCTCATAATCCCCCTGCGTGACCAGAAACTTGTCGATAAAGAAGGCGGGGATGTGAGGCACTTGAATTTCGTGGTTGATGTTGCGAGCGTGGTCGCCGGCCTCGTACATAAAGTGCTGGCGCCGTGACCAATCCGCGCCGCTATCATCGGGATAACAACTGCCTTCGCCGAGGTTGTGCGAGATGCGCATCAGGAAGTTCTCGACGGCGGCCACAAGTACCATGCTTCGGGGCGGCGCGGACTGAAGAGCTGGGGTTGTTCTCTCTACGAATCGCACGATTGGGGCGGGCGGCGGCGCATATTCATCACTGTAGTCTGCAAGACGTTTTGTGGACTGATGCCGCTGCCTGGAAAGGAGTTCCTCCAGATCTGGGTCTGGCTTGCCAGTCAGCGCCAGGATCGCGCCAAAACCATGCGGCTCAATTTCAGAAAGGCTCACGGTGGCAACGGTAGAGTGAACCAGCGGAGTTATCTCGGCGCCGTGCCACAGGTCAAAGTAGCGGGTTCCGGGCCGGTAGCTGGCGTGAAGCACTGGACCGCTCTTGGGTTGGTTGCTCCAGTTCACAATCGTCCACATGGCGCGATCTTGTCCCGGCCAAAAGTGCGCGTCAACATTCTGAAGTAGGGTTGGGTAGAACGGTACCCACGCGTCGCTCGCCAACAAGCTGCGCCCGTAGCGTAAGATCGGCGCGAACCTGCGCACTTCGGCCTGCTGGCGCTCGCTGTACTGATTCCAACTGCCGAAGATGTTTTCCCAAATGAGCACGCCGGTTCCGTTCAGGAAGGCATGCTGGAACATGACGCTCCGATTGTGCCGCCAACGTTCGCCATCGTAATGGATCATCACCCGCGGCTCGGTCCACTTCACCACGGGCAGGCCCCGGACGTGGTCGTAATAGCCGGGGGAAGGAAAGTCCTGGCCCCAACAGCCATTGACCGTGTCAACTCCGCTGTCAGCAGGACAGCCTTCGGTATCGAAGACTACCCCACCGCGTCGTTCGTCCAAAGCCTTTCGCAATTTATCCTGCGGGACGTTATCGGTTGTGTCCAGGAAAACGCCGTCTGCGCCGATCTGGCTCACGATCTCGGCCAGGGCCTGCTCGGGACCCCGACCGTCCCGCTGCGTATCGCGATCCCAGGGATTGAAGGCAATGAAGACTTTTACCCCGCGCTTGCGGGCGCGGTCGACAAGGCCCTTCAGACCGGCGAGGCCTCCCGGCATGTCGCGTAACATGTCGAATTGGTTCTGAGAGTCGACACCAATATTGGTGTAAGAGTGCCAAAGGAGGATACTGTCATAACCGCCGAATCGCTTCACTCCGTCATCAAGGTATTCGTCGATACGGTAGCGATCTTTTTCGTAGTCGTAAAAATGTGTGTCGTAGACATAGATGAAGCCCTGAATGAAGTCCCCGGTCGACCAAGAGTATGGGCCCGTATAAATCCGGCCATCGTGGTGAAGATCCACACGCCGTTGCTCTCGCGCCTTGCGCATGGCAGCCAACCACTGATCCCGCGTGACAAACTCGTCAGGGGCGAGCCAATAGGCTTGGTACTTCATTAAGACTTCATCGGAGAGCGCCACGTCACCCGCCAGGCCTGGCCCTGGCGCAGCGAGGGGATGGGTGTCCGCACCCTCGATTCGAATCGCCACAAGTGCACTGGACCGATCGGGGAGGCGTACCCTGAACGGTGGGCTGCTCCTTAAGAATCCGCGTAACTCGGGGTCGGCACTGGGGCCGTGCTCGGCGGTCTTCACGCCGTCGATGAAGACAGTGGCGCGGTCGTTAGCCCCGTAGAACACGAGGAACTTCTCCCGAAATCCCGCCGGGAAAGTAATGCGCTTTCGGTACCATGCCGTACCAGAGTAGTTGAAGTAGCCTTGGGCTGACCAGGACTTGCCAGCTTGCAGCAGCGTCCACGCTGTGTCGTCAAATTCCGGGCGGGCCCAACCTTGGCTGGTCCCAACCGATTCACGATCAAGATGAAACCGCCAGCCGTCGTTGACCTTCTGTTCCTCAGCATGGCTGAGCGATTGCAAGCCAAACAGGGCTGCCATTAGTAGCGCCATTACGATAAGGAACGCCTTAAAGCACTTCGCGGCTCGTGCGGCAATCGTGGCCGGCGCCTCTGCCCTCCCCGGAACTCTACGTGGGCACGCAGCATTCCAAATGCTCATTACTGCGACTTCGATTGGCATGAACCAGAATTTCCTTTTTGGCATTTCTGACGGCCAAAATATACCACTGCACGTGATCACCACATCTTGATTTTAAGGTCGCCCCCGCCGGGATTCTCGAACGGCCCAGGAGTTGGGTTCGATTCGTTCCTGCTCCGGCCGAAGTAATCGGTGTTGATGCAAATCGGTTTGCCATCGCTTTGTTCATAGGGAGCATCCGGAATGATTGCCCGGCCGAGCAGTTCTGTCGTCACAAGTTTGTGTGTTCGCTCCGTGTTCCAGGCTGGGTCATACTTCATTTCGAGGAAAAAACCGTCAGCTTCTTCGACAACTCTGATTGCTGGGTCGAAGTCCGGCTTGACGAGTGGTTTGTTCTCGAACTTGGGGGGCTTGGCTCCCTTCAGGAACACATTCCCATCCATCCAGGGGCGCAATGGGGCGCTGTCATATAGGCCCAAATCAGGGCCCTGCACGAAGAGATTATTGTAGTAGCGGTCGTCGCCGTTTGGGTTGTCGTGCAATCCCGCGATTTCCGCGGAGTGCGCCTTGAAGAACGGCGTCTGGCGCTTGTCAGTCAGGGGGAGCCGCTCGACAGCCCCAGCGAAAAGGTTGTGAACGTAAGCGCCCCCCTGCGAATCATCTTTCAGTGAGAGGGACGAGAGGAAAAGGTTGTTGTCCATCAGGAACGGGCCGTGGTCCACTTCCACGAATACATCGTCAGCATTGTCGTGAAAGAGGTTTCCGGAGACGCGCGCGCCCTGCGCCATCCAGTCCAGCCAGAGGCCCCGCACGGTCCGGTAAATGTGGTTCCGGCTGATCTCAACGTCAATGGCGCCATGGAACTTGATGCCCGCCATCTCCGCGCCACTGAACAACCGGCGGACATGGATGTCATAAATAGTGTTGCCCGTGACGGTGCTGAACGCGGCGCCCAGGCTGCCTACAACTCCGGCCTGTTCGCAGTGGGAAATGGTATTGTTACGGACGATGTGATGGCCGATGTTTTCCTTTGACCAGCCGACGGCGACGGCGCGGTCGATGGTTTTAACGTACCCCTCGGCGGTATTGGCCGAGGTATTGTCCCACTGGTCGCCATATTTGCCGAGCGAGACGCACGAACAGGTGGAGTAGCCGATCTTGTTGTTCTCGATAATCCAGCCTTTGCTCCAATGCGCGCCTATCAAGCCGATCTGCTCGGCGGTGGGCGGCGCCCAAGGCGTGGCCGCATCCTCCAGGTTGAAGCCGCGTACAGTGATGTAGTTGATGCCCGTCTTTTCAGGATAGAACACCGTCTGGCGCACATTGATTTCCACCAATTGTTGATTGGGGTTGACGTCCTTGAACTGCGCCCAGATGGTGGTGTTTTTGTTGTCCACTTGGCCGAACCAGAGTGCGTTGCTTCCGATGGGTTTCATCACATCATCCAGCGTCGCCGCCTCGGTGAGCCAGTCGCCGTTGAGATAAACGGCGCCGGTGTGATGGTCGCGGCCCATGGGGTTAAACCAGTCGCCGTGAATGCGGTCGCTGTAAGGATTGAAGCTGCCGAAGAACGAATTGGGAAGCACCACTTTCCAAACATCGTCCCCAACCTTCACCCAGTGCTTGACAATTTCCGACCCCTTGATCTCGACCTTCTCCCCCGGACTGGCCTGGTAGACGATGCGCGTCGTGTCGGATTCGCCACCGCGCGGCGGGCTGATGCATTCGCGATAAACACCCGTATGCACGGTGATGACATCACCCGGCTGGGCAACGTCGGCGGCATGTTGAATTGTCCGGAACGGGGCCGTTTCTGTGCCCGGGTTGGCATCATGGCCATTCGAAGCGACATGGAAGTTGGCGGCTCGCGCAACGGCAACAAATGTGAGAGCGCTTAAACACGCGATAAATAGTGTTTTCATTTTGTTGTTCTCGATTTCCTTGACCGAGCTGTGCAGGCCCCGATCATTCAGGACGCGCATGATACCATGATTCTGGTACTACTTTGTCATGCTCTGCCGGCCTGCCTCTGCCGATGCGTTCCAATCCGAAGCCGGGAGCAAAGTCAAGGGCGGGCCGACGGTTTTTGTCCGGCCGTTCATCAACCCAGGACGCTGCGGACGGCTCACCCAACTTGTTCGGAGAGGAAGGTTTGTGCTTTGCCACTCTCAGAAGCGGCAAGACTGGCCACTTCTGTCCCCGCTGGAGGCTCCGAACGCTGAAAACCCGGCTGGCGACCATTGCTTTTCAGAGGTGGTCAGGTGAAGATGGAAATCCAAGCTAAGATTCGCTTTGGCAGCGACACGAAAGGGTGGCGCTATGAAATCCCGCGAGCGCGTTCAAAGAGCAATAAATTTCCGAGAAGCCGACCGAGTCCCAATCGACCTGGGAGGGATGAAGGCGTCAGGCATCGCGGTGGAGACGTACCGCAAGCTGATGCTCGAGCTTGGACTCGCGGGCACGCCGCGCGTGCTCGACCCGCGATTCATGATCGCGTTGGTTGAAGAGCCGGTGCTGAAACGGTTCGGCGTTGACGTGATGCCGCTGGATTTATCCGTGATACCGGCCCTGATGGCGCCTGAAAATCAGTGGGTGCCGCGCCGGCTTTTCTCCGGCGCCGACGTGCTCTTTCCACCAGGCACGCGCATCCAGGAAGACACCGACGGGAGCTGGATATTGCTCAACGAAGACGGTACGCCCAGTTCGTACCGCATGCCGAAGAACGGCTATTACTTCGACGACACCTCATTCAACCGAGGGGAGGGAATTAACCCGGCGAAGTTCAAACCCGTTGACGACATCCCGGACGATGTGCTGAAGCAGATCGAAGAGTATTCTTCTGAACTCTACAACGACACCGATTACGCGCTGCTAGGGTGGGGCGGAGGCGTGTGCTTCCTGGGACTCAGCTTGATCACAGACCGCCGCTCGAACGTCACCATGGGCATGCCGGACGAGTGGATGATCATGCTGATGACCGAGAAAGAAACTTGCCACGAGATGATGGATCGGTCGGTGGAAGCGAGCATCAAGTGCCTGACCCTCCTGCACCAAGCAGTGGGTGACCGCTGCTTTGCCTGGGGCATCGCCTCCGACGACAGCGGCACGCAGCAGGGTGAGTTCATCAACCCCAATCTTTGGGCGGAGATGATAAAGCCGCATTACCGGAAGCTGTGTCATTGGATTCACACGAATACGCGCTGGAAAACGTTCCTGCACTGCTGTGGTTCCATCTACCATCTGATCCCGCATTTCATCGAGGCCGGCGTGGACATTTTGAATCCCGTCCAGACTTCCGCAGCCCACATGGAACCGGCCCGGCTGAAGAAGGAATTCGGCGATAAGATCGTGTTCTGGGGTGGGGGATGCGACACGCAGAGCGTGCTGGAGCGGGCGACACCGGAGGAGATTCGCGAGCACGTCCGGGAACGGCTGGCAGTGTTTGCGCCAGGGGGCGGCTACGTATTCAACCAGGTGCACAACATTCAGCGCAGTGTACCGGCGGAGAACGTGATCGCGATGCTCGACGCCGCGCTCGAGTACGGGACGTATGGTAAGGGCTGACAATTTACCAGTCAGAAGCTCGTCGCGCCAATGAGGAGTCGATGAATTCTGTACAACGCTGCATGAGAGCGATTCGCCATGAGGAAACGGATCGTGTGCCGGTAGTGCCGCTCGTAATCAGCCATGCCGCCAAACTGGCGAGCGTGCCGTTTTGCCAATACAATGTCGACCCCAGGCTGTTAGCTGACTGCCAGATCGCGGCCTGGCGCAAGTACGGTTACGATGGTATTCACGTCACGACAGATAACTGGATCCTCCCTGAGGCCCTCGGGGTTCAAGTTCAGTTCTACCCGGACCTGCCTCCCACAGGCTTGGCGCGGCCGCTGGCAGGCACCAAGGACCTCTCCGTACTCCCGTCAATCGAAAAGGCCAAGACGGCAGCCCGGATGAGTCTTCTCCCAACTGCCACGCGTTACGCACGGGAGTTTTTAGGCGACACCTGTTTCATCAAAGCGAATTTCGACCAGGGACCATTCTCGCTGGCCACGTCTGTGCGTGGCATCGAGCAGTTGATGGCCGACATGTACGAGGATGAGCAATTCCTTCTCGATCTGCTGGAAATCTGCTCCGAGATGGTTTTTCACCTGGGCCTGACGGTCGGCCGGACTGGCCCCCACGCCCTGACTTTCGGCGACTCCGTGGCTGGTTTGGTGGGCCGCAAGGACTTCATAAAATATGCCTATCCGTTCGAGAAGAACGTGATTGAGAGGTTACAGGCAGCTCTGGACCTTCCCGTTTTTCTGCACATCTGCGGCAAGGCTTCGCACATCCTGGATTGCATGGCGGATACTGGCGCAGACGTGCTCGAACTCGATCACTTCAACGATTTCGCCCAAGTCAAGAAACAGATCGGCGCCCGGACGTGCCTGGAAGGGAACCTGGATCCCGCGCGTGTGATGCTTCAGGGGACACCGGAACTGGTTCGTCAGAAGAGTGCCGAGCTGATCTCGATCGTGGGCAAGGGCGGCGGATTCATCTTGAGTCCTGGCTGCGAAGTCCCCCGTGATACGCCTCCCGAGAACATGTTGGCGCTCGTCGAAGCTGCGCGCGATTTCTCGTAAGGCGCCCGAGTCGAAGTAAGCGTAGCGCTGCCGCGGGCGATGGCGAGTTGCTTACCCTCGCGCGACCAGTCCAAGGACCTGCGCCAGCCGTTTTTGAAACAACGCCGCGCCCACTCTGGGGTGCCCACTCGTTTGCAGTTGTTGTCATTTCAGCGCTTCATCAGGCACTCGCACTACACCACGCCATGGAAAAACGCGAGCGGTTTTCCCGAAAACGAGCCAGTCTGCCGATCCGTTCAAAGTGGCGACTCTCGAAAATGCGGTTCTAACTGAGGAAGACGATGGCCGCCGGGGCGCCCACCGAAGTGTATTGGCCGGTGAAGGTGAGCTTGCCGCTTTCCTGATTGATGTGGAAAGTGGTGATGGCGTCGCTCCTCTGATTGCACGAGTAGAGGAAATTTCCTGTGGGATCGATGTTGATGGCGCGCGGATAATCGCCTCTTGTCCAAACCGCGTCGACCCAGCTCAGCATGCCCCCCTTGCCAATGGAAAAAATAGCGATACTGTCGTGCAGCCGGTTGGCGGCGTACACGAACCTCCCGTTGGGCGAGAGCAGTATCCCCGACGCAAAGCTGGTGCCGGTGAAGCCCTTGGGCAGAGTTGAAACGGTCTGCTTCGCCGTCAGCCTTCCGCTTGAGCTGTCGAAGTCAAACAACACCAGCGTGGAGCCCTGTTCTTGCAGTGAATACATCCGCTGCCCATTGGCGAAAACGAAATGACGCGGTCCGTCCCCCGGAGGCAACGAGACCGACGCGGGATCATTTTCCGTAAGCGTGCCTTTCTGGAGGTCGAACTTCCAAATCAAGATCTTGTCCAATGCCAGGTCGCTTACCAGAACAAATCGACCCGAAGGGTCGGCCTGCATCATATGCGGGTGAGTGCCGTCGTCGTGGCCGAAAATGGCGAAGTTCCCGGCAGGTGCGCTGGTAGGATGGATTGGCCCCACCTTACCCTCATCCCGTTCGACGTCGGTGACGGAGCCCAGATCGCCGTTTGACCGGATGGGGAATACAGCCGCCGTCCCTCCGGAGAAGTTGGCTACCAACAGGTATTTGCCGGAAGGGTGGACGCTCAGGTAGCAGGGGCCGGCCCCGCGGGAGCTGACGGTGCTGAGCAGCGTGAGCTCCCCATTCGAGCGGTCCACCGAAAAGGCGCTCACCGAGCCGGAGTTGGCGCCCTGGAAAGTTTCGGTCTCATTCGCGGCGTACAAATGTGTTCCGGAGGAGTCGAAAGCCAGCCAACCCGGATCCGAGTCATCCGCAAACATCTTTTGCCGTGACAGCGCTCCCGTAGCTGGGTCCATGCGGAACAGGAAAATGCCGTGCTCATTAGCCTTGGTTCGCTCAGGGCTGTGACCTCCGCTGTAGCCGCAAACATAAGCCAGGATTGGACCGCTCAGCGAGTTCGCCCGACCTTGCGTTAGGGCGAGTGAGGACCTCGCCACGGCTAAAGCCGCGGCGCCCTTCAGGAGCCCGCGACGCGAGATGCTGCCGAAGATGTCGTGTGGACGTGAGAACTCATGTGAGCGCATGAAAGTCGTCATCCTTCCGCGGCCTGATCTGTTACCAGAAAGCATCGGATTATAGGATTGATTGAGTTTGGAAGGCAAGCTGCGTCGTGACAGCTGCGTCGTGACGCTGTCGTCGTGACGCTGCATCGTGACGCAACTACGCGGGGAAGTTCATGGGGCGCAGCAGGTCCTGGAAGCGCGGAGCAGTGAGGTGAGCCAGGGCAAAAACTGTCGCTAAACAAACCTCGCCTGACGGTCTCACTCTCGCTGAAGTCGGACAGTCCCCGTCCCCTTTGGCCATTGTGACTGGATCACGGTCACCCGGAAACTATCCGCTGGTTCTGGTTCCGGCATCTGCACTGGACCCGCGTTTCCCGATGGCTGGCGAAACACGTTTCTGACTGGCATGATTAGCCAGCGGACAAAGCCATTCCGTGAAGGGTGGGCAAGCGGAATGGAAGAGTGTAGACCAACCCGCGTCAGAGAATACGCTCCCAGAGTCAAACCGAAGTAGCGCAGGTTATAGGCCACCGTCAACCCGCCGGCGATCTGGGCTTGAAATGTAGGAACGGCTTGCGTACGATGGTTGGCGAAGGCAGAGTTGAAAACGGAAACTCCCCAAAAAATCATGGCAGGCAATTCTGCAGCACTGAGAATGTCGCCTCGAACCGTCCGCTCTGCACTCGTCTGTCTGTGCGTGGTTTGTCTGGCGGGACCGCTGCGGGGATACTCGGTGATCGCCCACCAGGCCATCATCGACGCCGAATGGGAAAGCTTGCTCAAGCCTTTCTTGCTCGAACGCTTTCCCAACGCCACCGCGGAGCAACTGCGCTCGGCGGAGGCTTACGCGTACGGCGGTTCCGTCATCCAGGACCTCGGCTACTATCCCATCGGAAAACCTTTCTTCAGCCACCTCACGCACTACGTTCGGAGCGGGGACTTCGTCCAGGCGCTGTTTGAAGAATCCCGGGACCTCGACGATTACGCCTTTGCCCTGGGTGCGCTTTCGCACTACGCCGCGGACATTGACGGTCATTACCTCGCCGTCAACCGCGCCGTCCCGCTGCTGTATCCGCGCCTCCACAAAAAGTACGGCGATCCGATAACCTGGGAAGATAGTCCCTGGGCGCACTCCCTGACTGAATTTGGATTCGACACGCTCGAAGTGGTGGATCGGCATGTCGCGCCGCAGAAGTATCACGACGCCATCGGCTTTCAGGTACCCAAATCCCTCCTCGAGCGTGCTTTCCAGCGAACATACGGCCTGGAACTAAAGGATCAGACGCTGAGCGTCCGGCTTCGGCTGGCCCTTTACCGAGTATCCGCCGCTAAAGTCGTCCCCGAAATGAGTGAGGTGGCCTGGGCGCTCCGCCGCAAACAGCTCGAGGCTCGGGCGAGAAGCCTGCACCACCAGCACCTTTACCACTTGCCCTACCAGAGTTACCTGGCTTGGCGGAAGTTCTACACGAAACCGGGAGTGGGGGATAAGCTCACGGCGCTCTTCTTCCGGCTGCTTCCCAAGTTCGGACCCCTCAGTGCCTTTGATTTCCACGCGCCGACAGTGCAGACAGAACAGATGTTTGCGGACAGCCTGAAGGCCACGGTCGAGGACTATGCGTCGGAAGTTAAAGCGCGGCAGGCTGGCCGGCTCCATCCCCCAAACGTTGACCTGGATACCGGCCAGCCCACCCGATCAGGGGAGTATGTTTACTGCGACCGGACTTACGCCAAACTGCTGCACAAACTAGAACGCGAACACTTCGCGGGCGTTTCACCGGCGCTTCGCGCCAACTTGCGCGACTTCTTTGCGGACTCGGCGGAAAATGCCGTGAAGAAGAAACCCCGACAGTGGCGAAGGGTCTTACGGGAGATGGAGAAGCTTGAGGCTTCGACCACTACCCCTGAAACATCCCCTGCGAGGGCTTCAGATACACGCTAAGATGCTTGACTCGCAACCCTGGGCCCTAAGGCAACCCCGCAGCCCAGAAAGGTCACGATGCCTGCACCGAACTGGGTCAGACGGCGGGATCAACTGCAAAGGCGGATTGTGCCTGAGAATGCCGTTCAACGCCCGAATCCCGTTTGCCTCAGGCCGGGAAATGTTACTTTCCAGGAAGCTGACTCTTCAGGCCGAATCCGCTTCCGGCGCCGTCGATCACCTGGATTTACTGGCGGGAAGGGGATTTCCAACAGTTATCAAGCAGTGCGATTCGGACGTGCCGACGTTTAGGCGCAGTGTCTTGCTCTCTAGTTACTCGTGCCGCACAGCTTGACGGGGATTGCCAGCTATGAAAGCATAGGCTCCCCGGAGGCGAAGGGAGACATCCGATTCGATCGGCGAACTGACTCGGCTGGTTTTGGAGGGTTGGATGAAGGCCAAAAACGAAACTTTTCTGTGTGCAAAGCTGCTCCTACCGGTCCTTGTGCTCGTCTGCTTGCGGTCAGTCAACGCTATGGGCGACACGAGCGAATTCGTAAAACAGGTACAAGCCGCCAGCAACGAAAGTGTCACCGGCTGGAAGTTCCGCATACAGGACATCCCGAACGGCGCGGATCCGAAGCTGGATGACTCCGGGTGGCAAGCCGTCCCGAACGACGACGATCGGTGGAGGTCTTTGTTTTCGCGCAAAGACGCGATCTGCTGGTACAGGAACCGGGTCGCAGTCCCTCCAGTGCTTTACGGGACGAGAACGCAAGGCAGAAGAATAAGCCTGGTGCGTGGATTTGTGGCCGGCCGGCGACATTTATGTAAACGGCGCATTGGTGAAGCACTGCAACACGAGCGGCAGGCCACTGCAAGACGAAAGCCAGAGAGTTCCTTTGTCGGAAAACGCCAAGCCCGGTGAAGTGGTGTTCATCGCCATCAAGTCATACAGAGTCGGCAACGCTCCCACATTGCTGAGGAATTCGAGACTGGAGCTTGAAGGCGACGCTTTGGGCGAGCGAGTGCGCAACTTTCTCGGCGACCTCGGGATCGCGGGTGCACTCCTCGAGGATGCGAGAGGGAAATCAGACGGGCAGATCCTGAACATCACGAAGAATCCTTGACTTGGGCGCGATGCGGTCGGGCAATACCGCTGCAGTTCGTCCGCTCGCTCGAGGCCGCGGAAGAACGCTTGAATGGTTTGCTGAGACAGAACCCACATTCCAATCTTCAGGTGCTCATTGTTTCTCATTCGCATGCGGACTTGTCCTGGCCGGATACGCCCGAAGTCTGCACCACCCTCAATGTGCAGGCGGTCGCGAAATCGATATCGATGCTGGAGAAGTCCCCTGATTTCAAATTCTCCGAAGAGGATGTGTTTGTACTCCAGGAATTCCTGCGGCGATATCCTGAGCAGGAGGAAACAGTCAGGGATTTGCTGCACAGAAACATCCTCGGATGCGGAGGGTTTTATATCGGACCCAGCGAACTGCTCCTGGGCGGAGAGGGCCTGGTCAGGAATTTGTATTTCGGCAAGCGCTGGCTGCGCGAAAGGTTCGGGCTGAATACCGAATTCGCCTGGAATGTTGATGAGCCCGGGCACACTCTCCAGATGCCTCAGATATTGGCCAAGGCGGGGATCAAGAACTTCGTGATCTGGAAGGTTCTGGTGCGGCCGGAGAACAACCTGAACGTGTCCGGGTATGCCGGTCCCCCGGTCTTTCGCTGGGCCGGTCCGGATGGCTCGCAGGTGATGGTCGCGCACTGCCCTGAGGGCTACGGGGCGGGGGACCGCCTGCGCACGCAAAACGACCGCGTGGCGGAAGAGGGGTTCGAGAGCTTCGTGCAGAAAGAGATTGCGCAGCTAAAGAAGTGGATGCTCCCACCGGTTGTCTTGATGGCCGATGGTTCCGATTGCACCAGCCCGGACGAGAGGGTGGGCATTAATGCCCGCAACTGGAATGCGAGGCACGAGGTTCCCAAGGTGAAGCTGGCCTCCGTGAACGAATACTTCCAGGCTTTCGAGAACGAGCTCAGAAGCGGAAACGGCGAAATCCAGACGGTTGTAGGTGAAATTCCCTCCTGGTGGGACGGAACCCAGTCAGTGGAGAACGACGCGTTCATGCTCAGCCGTCATGTGGAGCATCTGGTGACCGCGGCGGAAAAGGTGTCGGCCATCAACAGCGTGCTCATCGCCGGTTACGATTATCCGCGCTCGGCAATAAACAGCGTGTGGCAAGGACAAACTGCTGGTGCACGAGCACAACTGGGGCGGCCACAACGGAAACATCAGTGACGGCGTCAAGCTTGCCAGGGCCCGTGACAGCCACCGTGTGGCCGACGAGTTGCTGTCCGGCAGCCTTGATGCGCTGATTTCACACGTACGGTGCCGCGACAAAGGGATTCCGCTGGTGGTCTTCAATGAACTGGGCTGGCCGCGCACCGACGTGGTCGATTACGTCCTGTCTATGGACAAAACCGGAACGCGCACACTGCGCCTGCTTGATGCGGAGGACCAGGAAGTGCCGGTGCAGGTCAACGTGCAGGCGACACATGCGGATGGCAGCATCGCGCGGGCGGAGGTGGTATTTGAGGCGAGCGTTCCTTCGCTTGGGTACGCAACCTATTATCTCGTCGCCGGAAAAAACCAGGCTGCGACTCCTCTCCGTGTAACTGCCACGAGCCTGGAAAATCAGTTTTACAGAACAAGTCTGGATGGACACATCCGGGGGAATCACCAGCATCTTCGACAAGAGCGCCAAGCGCGAAATACTCAACACGGGAAAATACCAGGCCAACGAATTGATCGCTGTGCACAATCTCGGCGTGGACGAGGCCGAGGAATTCACGGGCCGCTGGTGGCGTATGGGCGAGAAACCGGCTTGCCTCACCGTTAAGGAGTCGGGTCCGGTTCGCGCTACGATCCAGGTGAAAGGTTCCATCTTGAATTCGACGCGGGTACAGGAGATATCGATCTATAGATCCCTGCCGCGAATCGATCTCAAAACGACTCTGGTTTGGGACGGTCAGAAGGAAATCCAGGTGAACACGACGTTTCCTTTCAGCATCGACCGGGCGAACCTCACCTACGAGGTGCCGTTTGGCTCAGTGCAGTACGGGAACGAGAGTCGGCAGGCGATGGCCTGCCATCCTACGGTTCGAGCAGCGAACAACTGGGTGGATCTTTCCAACGAGCAGATCGGAGTGACGCTAGCTACGGAAGTCACTCCATTTGACGTCAAAGACCGCATGGACCCGCGTTTCCATGATGCGCGGACAATGAAAGGCGAGTCAGAGCCGAATCATTTCTCGATCTTTTACGAAGGCAGCTACCGTTCTTTTGACCGCATCGCCCTGCAAGATCCGATGCTACTCAAAACGGATTTCGTCATCCAGCCGATTCTGCTGAGGAGTGTGTTCAGTTGCGGTGACCGCGACCTGTATTTCACGCAGCCGGGGCC
The DNA here is from genome assembly GCA_963765485.1 of uncultured Acidobacteriota bacterium. Lineage (GTDB taxonomy): Bacteria > Acidobacteriota > Terriglobia > UBA7540 > UBA7540 > CAVROP01. The sequence continues at coordinate 39,003 of CAVXWN010000030.1, forward strand.
GCATGCCTATCGCTTCGCCCTGCAAACACACCGGGGATCGCTGGTGCCGCATGAAGCCGTTTGTATCGGTTGGGCCCACAATTCTCCGCTGCTGGTGAGGCGGGGCCAAACGCGAAGAGGCGATCTTCCCGACCAACAGAGTTTTCTCGATGTGTCCGCCGCAAATGTGGTGGTTACCATTCTCAAGAAGGCGGAAGATGGGCGTGGACTGGTGCTACGCTGTTATGAAACCGACGGCCGGGATACGCGAGTGACCATCAGACCCCCGAAGGGCCTCGTGAGCGCCACGTTGACTAATATCCTCGAAGAGGATCAGAAGCCAATTCGTGTCAACGCGGGCGGCAGCATAGACATCCAGGTGGGCAAGTATGCAATTGAGACCGTCCGGCTCCTTTACAAGTAAGCTCTCAGATATGGAGGTTGCGGATGGGGCCCAAGTGGAAATTCCATGCCAATGGAGGAAATACTTCATGCGACGATTTTGCCTAGCAGTTGTACTTGCAGCGGGGATCGCGATGTTGGCGTCCGTGGGATTGGCCAAGCACGCGACAACCGCAGGTCCTTATAAGTTGCTAAAGACAGCAAAGGTTGGCGGCGAAGGCGGGTTTGACTATATTTTCGCAGACGTCAAAGGCCGCCGTTTGTATATCCCGCGCGGTGGTCCGACGGGGCGACTGACGGTCTTCAATCTGGATACGCTTGAATCGGCCGGAGCGATTGCTAATGTCAGCGCCGGCGGCGCCACGGTCGATCCCAAATCCCACCACGGGTTCTCCACCACAAAGCCGATTACGATGTGGGACGCGCGCACTTTGAAGGCGATCAAGACCATTGACGTGGACGGCCGTCCCGACGGAATCTTGTTTGATCCGTACAATGAGCGTGTTTGGGTGCTGAGCCACAGGCCGCCGCATGCCACGGTGATCGACGCGAAGGAAGGTAGCGTGGTTGGGACGCTTGACTTGGGGGGAGCGCCGGAGCAGGCCGTGAGCGACGGCAAAGGCACGATCTACGTGAACATCTCGGACAAGGCCAACATTGCCGTCGTGGACGCGAAGAACATGAGCGTTACGGCGCACTACGACGTTAGCTCGAAGGGCAGCGGCGGAAGCGGGCTGGCATTGGACGCGAAGAATCACGTCCTCTTTGCGTATTACCGCCAGCCGTCACCTACGGTGGTGATTGTGAACGCCGATAACGGCAACATCATTACCACCCTCCCGACTGGCATGGGTGTGGATACTGTCGCGTTCAATCCCGCCACGATGGAAGCCATAAGCGCGGAAGGCGGCGGCTCGATGACGTTCATCAAGGAAGACAGCCCCACCAGCTTCGCGGTAGAGCAGACTCTGCAAACCATGAAGGGCGCCAAAACTCTAGCCCTCGACACCAAGACGAATCGCGTGCTAACCATGACGGCCGAGTACGGGCCGCCTCCTCCTAACGCGCCGCCAGGACCAGCAGGACGCCCTGCCCGTGGTCCCATGGTGCCGGGTTCGTTTTCAATTTTGATGGTGGGCAAGTAGTAGACCTCAGAAGGCCATGGAAATTGGAACGAGGGATTAGGAACGAAAAACGAGCTTTGACGCCCAAAGCCTGTTTGCCCAGGCCTGCCGAGGTCAGATGATGGGATGGCAACTCATCAGGCGCAATCTCTTGCAACGCGAACCGGCGCGTCACTTATTATCCTGTGGTCTATTGCAGGATCCTTCCTCCGTCGACCACCAGATTCTGCCCAGTGACTGCGCCAGCGGCAGAACTCAGAAAAAAGAGCATTACCGGCGAGATATGATGTGGTTGGACCAGAAATTTAAGGGACTGGACACGCAGCAGCATTTTCTTGTCGTCCTCGGTTACGTACTTACGGAGTTGCTTTTCCGTCATAACCCATCCCGGGTTTATCATGTTCACGCGGATACCATCGTGTCCCAGTTCGCGCGCAAGAGAGCGCGTGAAGCCCAGGATGCCGCTCTTAGTAGCGTTGTAAATCGTGAAGGGCTCCTCGCCCACCATCCAGTTACACGTTCCAATGTTCAGGATGCTCTTGCCCTTTCCCGCAATCAGCAACTCCAAGAAAGCCCGCGACGTCAGCAGAAACGAGCGCAAATTCAGCTTCCACATGCGATCGCATTCTTCCACGCTGATGTCGCGGAAGGCGATACGATCGTCGTTGGCAGCGTTGTTGATAAGATAATCGACGCCGCCGGTGCGTTCGCCAACATGCGCGGCAAAGGCGGTGATTTGTTCGGGCGAGCTCAGATCCGTTTGGAAGTAGTGCGCACGCGGTCCAAGGGATTGAGCCACAGCCTGCCCGCGCGCGGCGTTGCGCGAACAAAAGTAAGTCTCGCAGCCCACCTCGCATAGGGCGCGACAAAAATCTTCGCCGATCCCCTCGCTGCCCCCCGTTACAACAGCCACCCGGCCTTTGAACTCTTCCACACTCCACATGGTAATGCCTCCTCAAGAAATGTAAGACTTGCCCTAGCGTGAGCGCGCCTCTCCGCACCGCGCCACGGGCCGCTACTCGGCCATTGATGCGAAATTGTACTTCCAGTCCCCTATTAATGGGGATGGGGTCAATCAACTTCCACCATCGTCTTTAGCCCCTCCCGTTGGGTGACTTCCTCAAAGCGCGCAGGAACCTCGTCGAAGGAGAGCCGATGGGTGATCCACAGAGAAGTATCAATCATTCCCTCTTCGATCATGCGGATGAGGCGCGGGAAGTGCCCTGCGCTGTTGCGGGAAGCCAACAAGGTGAGCTCGCGATGGTGAAAGAGCGGATCGTCAACGGGCACCGCGTCTGGCACGATCCCGACCCAAACGATGCGGCCGCCGAATCGCGCTCGCGAGAAGGCTTGAGCCATGGAAGCGGGGTTGCCCGTGGCATCAATCACGACATCGGCCCAGTTGTCATCAAACGCCGCAAGGGCTTCCACTCCCAGGCGTTCCACCAGGGCGCGCCGATTCGCGGTGGTCTCGATGACACGGACGCGCGCTCCCGCCGCCAAGGCTAGTTGCGTCACGGCCACGCCGATGGGTCCAGCCCCGACCACCAGCACCAGATCGCCCGCCCCCAGCCCCGATCTCATCACCGCCTGCGCCCCGATGCTTAGCGGCTCCACTACCGCTAATTGGTCGAAACTGAGACGGGCGGAGCTGTAAACATGATCGACGGGCACAGGGAGAAATTCCCGCAGGCCGCCATCCGTGTGCACGCCAAGCACCCTGATGTCCTCACAGTTGTTGTACTGTCCTGACCGGCAGGGAGGACATTTCCCACAGTTCAGGTAGGGCTCGACCGTGCAGCGGTCCCCGACCGCTATCCCACGGTCGTTGGGGGGCGCCGACACGACTTCCGCTCCCAGCTCATGCCCAATCACCCGGGGATAGCTGAAGAAGGGCTGCCGGCCGAGAAAAGCGTGGAAATCGGTGCCACAGACGCCCACACGATGAACCCGTAAGAGCGCCTCTCCGGGGCCTGCCACCGGCGGAACGACGTCGCTGGCCACGAGACGTTGAGGTTTCTCAAGGACGATTTTCTTCATGAAGACTTCCTCTGCTATGAGGGCGCCGGCTCCGGCAAGCCGTACCGCCGGGCGAGAACTGCCCGCAAACCCATTTCGCGAATTTGCGCCAGTAGGTCGCTGACCTCCGAAGCAATCCTCTCCACATCCAGAGGCTCGCGGATATGATCGGAGAGGTGCGCCAACGCCTTCCGCGTAAAAGTCAGCAATGATTGGCGTGAGCGCTCGTCCACCTGCGTCCAGAGTCCGTTGATGGCGTCAGCATGGGCGTCTTCCAGTCCCCCGCGCAGCACCACCTCCAAGGTCGCCGCCATGGTGAGCAGCAGCCGGCCCGGCAATTCGCCCCGGCGCGCCAGATAATCCCGAATGCTCGGGTAGAGGCGGATGGTGTTCTTTGCCGTCAAGTCCACGCGGATGCCTTGCAGACGGTGCTCAATATTCGGGTTGCCGATACGTTCCAGGCATTCACGGGCGTAGTCGGAATTGATGGCCTCTTCCTGGGGCCCCATGGCCGGAATGATTTCCTGCCACGTGGTTTGTTCGTTAAACGGTCCCAGCTGAGGGTCTTCCACGACCTGACGGATGATGCGGAAGCCCAGCAGCGTCCCCAGCGTGGCGAGCACCATTTGGGGTCCATTCAATACCCGCAACTTCCGCCGCCGGTACGGCCCCAGATCGTCAACATACCGCACATTCGGCGTGGCAAGGTGCAAAGGAAAGTGCTGGCGTGTAAACTCATCCGCAGTCAGGGCGAGCAAATAGAAAGGCTCTGCGCAGGTAAGCAGGTCATCGCGATATCGGAGGGCTTCGCATTCCGTAGCGAGCAAGTCCTCGCGCGGCGTCCCTACCACGATCCGGTCCACCAGTGTGCTGGCCACATGCACGGAGCTTTGCACCCAGTCGAGAAACGCCGCATCCAGCTTCCAGGCCCGCGCCTGCTCCAGTATTAGCCCCTGAACGAGGGGTCCGTTATTCAACACCAGCTCCGTAGGAATCACCGCTATATCCGCGTCTCGCCCCCCCGTCGCGCGCCAGCGCTCGAAAAGAAGTTGCGTGAGTTTACCCGGAAAACTGAGCGACGGTTTGCTTTCCAGGCGGTCCGCCGGATCAAGCTTTAATCCGGTCTCCGTGGCATTGCTCAAGATCACGCGCAGGGTTTGCCTCTTGGCTGCCTCGACCACTTTATCCCAGTCTTGTTCGGCGACCAGGACGCGGCTGACCGAACCCATAATCCGCTTAATCTCGGTTTTCGAGCCCCGTTCAATTCCGCGAAGAATCAACGTATAGAGGGCGTCCTGGCGCGCCGAGGCTTCCGCACGGTAATCCGGCTTGCGCTGCACGACAAGAATGCGGCCCGCATATCGCCCGTCCCTATTGGCAAGCTGCACAAAATCGGGGAGGTATCCCCGCATGAATTTGCCCCATCCCATTTGCAGGATGGTCTCGGGTGCGCCAAGGATCGGCTCCGGCGGGAGTTCCAAACTGGGATTGGCCTGCTTGCGCAATTGATCGAGTAAATGCAGAGAAAGAGTCGGCAAGGATTTATCCGTCATCCGCATGTCCCTGGCTTCTAAGCCTGCAGATTGGTGTTTATATCGGGAATAATTTTACTCGTCAAGAGGGGTAACTTGGCCGTTGGCCCCAAACCTGAGACAGCGAGTTTACCAGTGGCGGGTGACCGTGCAAAGAGAAGTTTCCAGCCTGCTATGCAAGGATTTGGCTGGACGCCAGCATCGGCTTTTGGTAATAACCTGTTTACGGTGTTAGTGGCGGCTGGAGAAGGGGCCAATTTGGCGGGGCCACAGCGCGAACGCTCAACGGCGTCGAGAGGACTTTGCGGGGGTTTGGGAACAGCCCGCTGGGAGCGATCGTGGGAAATGGCGCTGAGCGCGGCGAATTCCTGTCACACTAAGAAGAGAGGATTCATATGAAACGACGGACATTCATTCAGAGCTTCGCGGCGGGAGCGGTAACTCTGATCGGCTGCAAGCCGCACATCAACCTTGGCGCGGAAACGGCAGGCACCTTGGAAACGGCATTCCGCCAACCGCCCTCAGGCGCCTATGCCAAAACGTGGTGGCATTGGATGAACGGCAACATCACCGCCGAGGGGATCACCCTCGACCTTGAGGCCATGAAGCGCGCCGGCATTCGCGGCTTCCAGATTTTCCAGGCGGGCACAGGCATTCCCAAAGGCCCAGTGGATTACAGCAGCTCCGAACACACGCGACTGCTGCACCACGCGGCCAAGGAAGCTGAGCGCCTGGGGATAGAGTTCGACATCATGAACTGCCCCGGATGGTCATCCAGCGGCGGTCCGTGGATCACTCCCGAATTCTCGATGAAGCAATTTACGTGGAGCGAAACGCTGGTGCGAGGAGGGCAACGAGTCGTTGCCACTCTGAGGCAACCGCTAACCAAGCTAGGTTACTATCGCGATGCGTTTGTGCTGGCGTTCCCGGCGCTGGAAGGTGAAAGCCAGCCGTGGGAAAAAACGCTGCGAAGAGCCAGCACCAACACTGGAGCGGTTGACAGAGGGGTATTGATCTATGCCGATCCCCGGATTGGCGTCGAACTTCGCCCCACTCCGGACCAGCTGGCGTTCCTTCTGCTTGAATTTTCGGAGCCTTTGGAGGCGCGCTCGCTGACGGCTTACGACGTCCCTGTGCCTGGCGCGCCACCCCCTCCCCACGAGCACCTGCAAACGCCCATTTGGCTGGAAGTTTCCGACGATGGAGTCGAGTTCCGCAAGGTTTGCGATCTCGACTGGGGTGATAGCGGGGAGGAATCGGTGGAGTTTCCCGCTACGGCAAGTTTCCCGGCCGTGCGAGCGAAGTTCTACCGCATCCTAACTTGGCGTGCGGGGCGCATCACCGACTTTCGGATGAGCGGCGCGGCGCGCATCCCCCATTGGACGCGCAAGGCCAACTTCACGCGCAACCCCGGGTTCGGGGCGGATGCCGTGGAAGTACCCCGTGGTTCGATCATCGATCCTTCCAAAGTCGTCGATATTACCCAGTCCATGGACACCGAGAGCCGACTGCGCTGGGACGCGCCGGAAGGTACATGGATGGTTCTGCGCATCGGACAGACCACCACGGGCGTCCAGAACCATCCCGCGCCGGATGGCGGATGGGGACTGGAATGCGACAAGTTCAGCCGCGAGGCCTACGACTTTCATTTCGACCATTTCTTTGGGGAACTGTTGGAGGCGCTGCGCCCGCTGGCGGCCCAGGGATTGGCCGGCGGACTCATCGACAGTTACGAAACAGGTATGCAGAACTGGACCCGCGAATTCCCGCCGGAGTTCGCCAAGCGTCGCGGCTACGAGCTGCTTAAGTACCTGCCCGCCATGACCGGCCGCGTGGTGGAAAGCACGGAGGTTTCGGAGCGGTTCCTGTGGGACATTCGCCGTACCTGCGCCGACCTCATGGGGGACTGTTACTACGGCCGCTTCGCGGAGCGTTGCCGAGAAAACAAGCTGAAAGCGTATGCCGAACCTTACAGCGGCGGGCCTTTCGAAGAACTCCAAAGCGGCTCGCACCTCGACGTGCCGATGGGCGAGTTTTGGGTGGGCCAGGGAAATAACAATTACAGCCTGAAACTTGCCGGTTCAATCGGACACGTGTTTGGAAAGCCGGTTGTGGGCGCCGAATCCTTCACCGGGGACGAAGTCTTCGCCAAGTGGCAGAATTACCCCTACCAGATGAAAGGGCAGGGGGATTTGATGTACACGCAGGGGCTCAATCAGTACATCTTCCATCGCAACGCCATGCAGCCTCATCCCACCGCCCTCCCCGGCATGACAATGGGCCCCTGGGGATGGGAATGTGATCGGACGAACACCCTTCATGATGGGCTGGCGGGCTGGCTCGAGTACGCGGCCCGCAGCCAAAATATGTTGCGCCAGGGAACGCTTGTCGCTGACCTGATTTACTACATTGGCGTGGAAGTCCCCGTGGATACGCCCGTCTATCCGGAACAATTAAAGCCTACGCCTCCGGAGGGATATTACTACGACGTCGCCAACGAGGAAGCCATCCTGACCCGCATGAAAGGCCAGAACGGCGCGATCGTCCTTCCCGACGGCCTGAGCTATCGCGTCCTGATTCTTCCCGAGGATAAACGCCTCAATCTTGATGTGCTGCGCAAAGTGCGCGACCTGGTCAAGGAAGGCGTCGCGGTGGTGGGTCCCAAGCCGGAAGCGAATCCCGGGCTCACTGAATACCCCGCCAGCGATTCGGAATTGCACCAGATCGCCGATGAGGTTTGGGGCGATCTCAACGGCGCCACCGCCACCGACCGGAACTACGGCAAGGGCCGAGTGTTTTGGGGACTGCCCCTGGCGACGGTTCTCGACAAGCTGGGCATCAAACCTGATTGTGCCATCACTTCGCGCTCGGGCGACGCTCCCATTAACTTCATTCATCGCCGCGCGGGTGATGCCGACGTTTACTTTGTGGCTAATCGCCGCCGGCGCGCCGAAGACGTGGTTTGCACTTTCCGCGTCAAGGACAAGCAACCGGAACTCTGGAACCCCGAGACCGGCGAGATCACAACGCTCGAGATCTACGACAAGGCTGATGCCGGGATTCGCGTGCCGCTGCAACTCAGCCCGGCAGGTTCGGTGTTTGTGGTGTTTCGTTCTCCCGCCACGGCGCGGCATCTCAGCGCCATCTCCAAGGACGGCAAGCCGGTCGCGGAAACAGATCCCTTCCCCGCGTTTCAAGCCGGGCGTCAACGCGACGTCAGCAACGATTTCACCATCAGTGTTTGGATCAAGCCTGACCTCGATGCCTACCTGCCGGCAAAAGGCCGTAAGAGCCCGGATACGCCCGACCAGCTCTGGGATACTACGTTGCATCCCCGCAGCTTGGTGATCTCCGCCCCTGCCGGTGAGATGGTGTATGGCGCCGGGCATGTGTCCTGTGGGCTGTTGGCGGGGCGCAATGGCGTGGCGGTTCTCGAGCGCGCTCGCTCCTATTGGCACACTCTGATTTCGACACCGATGCCGATTTCTGGCTGGGCGCACGTGGCGCTGGTTTATAAGGCAGGCGCTCCGTCAGTTTATGTCGATGGCAAGTTGGTGGGTCAGGCGGAGGCTTCCGGGGCAGTGGTTCATCCTGGCGTGGGCGATGCCCGCGAGCGCGATGGGGCAGAATGCTTCGACGGAGATATGAGCGATCCGGAACTCTTCAAAGAAGCGCTGAGCGAGGATCGCATTCGGCAGTTGGCGGCGGCTTCGAGCCCCGGTCCCATCGAGCCTCCGGAGGTTGAATGGGCCGGCGGCGCAGGCTCCGGGCTGCTCTTCTGGCAAGATGGCAGTTACACCTTGCAGGGCGCGGCGGGCAAATCCACTCTGAAGATTTCGGGAATTGGCAAGCCCGTCGAGATTTCCGGACCCTGGCAGGTCAGTTTTCCACCCAACTTCGGCGCGCCACCGGAGGTGACGCTGCCGGAATTGATTTCGCTGCCCCGGCACTCTGAGCCCGGTGTGAAATACTTCTCCGGCACGGCGACTTATAGCAAGCAGGTCAGCCTTTCGCCCGGTGCGGCGTCGGGGGACCGGCGGCTCTATTTGGACTTGGGCTGGGTACACGTGATGGCGCAGGTTCGCCTGAATGGCAAGGATCTCGGCTTGCTGTGGAAACCGCCTTACCGGGTGGACATCACCAGCGCTGCCCGGCACGGCGAGAACAAGTTGGAAGTCCTCGTCACCAACCAGTGGGTCAATCGCTTGATTGGCGATGAACTGTTGCCGCCCGAGAATGAGTACGGGCCCGACGGCGCCATCAAAGTCATACCGGAGTGGTATCTCCAAGGCAAGCCCAAGCCTTCAGGGGGACGCTCCACTTTCGCGACCTGGAAGCATTACAGCAAGGACTCGCCGCTTTTGGTGGCCGGGCTGGTGGGGCCGGTGCGGTTGCGCACGGCGATTCGGCGGCGGATCAGCTCGTAATCGCCGCTTTGGAGCGGGGTAGCGCAGACCTCCGTCTTTGAGGTCTGTGGCTCTGCCTCAGAAGAACCGCGGACCTGAAGAACGCAGGCGCTACCTGCTGCCGACCTGAAGGTCGGCGCTACGTCACGCGAGTGAAGTTCAAATGAGTGGATTTAGCAGCTTGAGTCCGGGAAAGCGGGCGAAGTCGCGATCGGCGCTGGCCAAGGTCGCCCCGTGTTCGATGGCGAGGGCAGCCAAATGTGCGTCCATGATAAGAGGCCCATGCGCTTGTCCTTTCGTCATTACGTCGCGGAGAATCTCCCAATGCCGCTCGCCAGGATTCAGGACTGTGATCGTAGGACGTTCGAGCCAGGCGGAAACAGTCGCCGCGGCTTCTGTGATGGTAAGCGGGTGCTCAAGCACGCGCCGGCTGGTGCTGACACGCACAAAGGCCAGAAGCGTCATCCACGCCAGCCCGATATGTTGCGCTCCGGAGAGAGTATTTTCAAGCCAGTCACGAGCGGCCTCATGATGAGGGGAGGAAGGGTCGTAAGCATAAAGAAGAAGGTTGGCGTCAAGAAGGATCATCGGTGGAAAGGACCCTCAATTTGCTCGATCAACTCCCAGACATTGTCGTAGCTGAACCCCGGTCGCAGCCCCAGGGGTCGTGCTTTGACCTTGAACGGCGGAGCCGAAGCAGCTTTGGAACGAGCGCTCAGACCGAGGCGGAGGTAGTCGTTCACGGTCTGCTTGAAGGGTTTTCCCGAGCGCCGGGACTCGGCCCGCAGTTTGACGCTGACGTCGTCATCGAGGGTGAGGGTCGTTCTCACACCTTGATGGTATAGTTTAGGCATCAAGATGTCAAGCTTCAAATGGCCGACGCCGGAGGCGAACCCGTCAAACATCATGCCAAAGCCTGAAGATCGCACCGCTTTGTTTATCTTGTTCGGGAATGACGCGTCGGTCCAGGCCATGGACGCAGTGCCGTGACGCATCACCGAGGGGCGCACACATCGCGACAAGAACCGTCAGGACGTATGATGCGCCACTTGTGGGCGTTTTGACCATTATCAGGCGAAACATTACTTTGAGAGAAGTCGGCCCGCGGAGAGCCGGAGACATGAAACTTCGGGGCTCTAACGGCAATTTCGAGGCCTTACCTTAGTACCGTGGAATACGGGTATCTTCGGGAATAGAATTTAGGTCATTCGTCATTCGTGGCAGAAGGTCGGACGCTGGCGCTGTCAGTACGCATAACGGCAAAGGGAGGAGAAGGTGGCCTGGCTTCACTGGGTTCTCATCGCTTTGATTCTCTTGCTACTAGGCCTAGCAGTCATCATCAGAGCGAGGCGGCAACGGAAGCCTGAATTAAACAAGCTTGACCTTCAAGCGCGGATGATGGGTTCCCAGCACGGTCACAACGAACCTGCATTGGCCGTCGCACCGCACGATGCGCGCGCCCAGCAGCATCCTGTGGAGGAGGCCATCACCGACGGTCTGACGGGTCTCACGATCCACAGCTACTTTATGGAGGAACTCGAGCGGGAATGGCGACGCTCGACCCGAGCCCGGCGTCCCTTTTCACTGATTCTAGTGGACCTCGACAAGTTCAAGCAGTTCAATGACCGCATGGGCTACCTGGAAGGCGATAAAGTGCTGAGGACTGTAGCCGCGCGGCTCGATGCCCGAATGAGGCGACCCAATGTCGTGGCGAGGTATGGTGGAGACGAGTTCGCCATCCTGGTGCCTGAGACCAACATGCGACAGGCAGAAATTCTGGCGGAGACGCTGCGGGCCGCCGTGGAAGCGGACGACTTCTTGCGCGCGCACGACGTCACGGCAAGCTTCGGGATCGCGACCTTCCCGGACCACGGCCCAAGCCAAGAGGACATTCTCAGAGTTGCGGATTGCGGAATGTACCTTGCCAAGCACAATAAGGGGAACTGTGTGAAGGTGGCTTTGCTGAGTCCCGAGGCAGGGGATGAAGAACGTAATCAACCATTGCTGCAAGCGTATCTGGGAGTGGCGGTGAAGCGGATGTTTTCTACGGGTCCCGGCACCTTTACCCAGTACCTGCACAGGTTTCAGCAGATGATGCAGCCAACCGGAGGCGAGGCGCCTTCGCTTCTGGACACCATCACTGCCCTCGCTTTCACGATTGAAGCCAAAGACCCCTATACGAAGGGCCATTCTCAGGCGGTTTCCAGGCTGGCAACCGAGATCGCGAGGCAGATGTGGTTATCCGACGCAGACATCGAAGAAATCGGCCTGGCGGGCATCCTCCACGATATCGGCAAGATCGGGGTTCCTGAGTCCGTGCTCAAGAAGCCCACGCTTCTGACGGCGGATGAGTACGAGACCATGAAGACCCACCCGGTTCTGGGAGCCAAGATCCTGGAGCCTTTGAAAGTGAAAGGTATCGAGCGCATCGTGCGCCACCACCACGAGCGATACGACGGCAAGGGTTATCCCGACGGGCTGGCTGGGGACAAGATTCCACTCGGGGCGCGAATTGTGGCTGTGGCAGAGGCTTTCGAAGTTATGGTTACCGACCTGCTTTACAAGAGTGCCTGCACTTTCGAGGATGCCGGTGGCGAATTACGCCGTTGCTCCGGTACCCAGTTCGACCCCCAGGTCGTAGGGGCGTTCCTCGACCGGCTCCAGACCGACGGTGATCCTCGTGCCCTTTCGGCAAGTCTCCATGACTTGATCTGACCGAACTTGCTAACGTCTGTCTTTTGCCCGGGGAGGCGAGGAGAACAGACGATGGCCAGCACGATTCCTGTTATTCCCCCGAACATGCGGAAGGTTTACCGTCGGCTCAAGCGGTGGCGACTTGTCTCCACACAGAAAATCCTCAGCCCGCCACAAAAGCGCCTGTGCCCGGTAACGAAGCTTGCGCTGGTTTGGGAATGCGCCTTACCATCCGGCAGTTAGAACAATGCATCAAGAACGAGGCGTGGAGGGGAGACGTGCCGGAGAAATCGCTCCAACACCGGTGCTGCCGGATGGCAAGAGGCAGTGAGAGCCGTATTGAGGACCTCTGGGGTGGAACCAGAAGAAATGTCGCTCCAAAACAGGCAGTGCGTGGTACATTTTTGGCCGTGAGAAAAGCTAAAAAGGAAATCTTGGCTTAGCTATTGCGGGGATGGCCCTTGAGGTCATCATCGCCTTCGCAGCAGCTCGGGCTGCGCGCAGTCCATCACTTCTAGGCTTCGGGGGCGCCAGCGTCGTGGAACTCTTGGCGATCCAGAGCCTGGTCCCTTGGCACGGCCGGAAGCTATATCGATTCGTACAATTGCTTCCAGATCTGGTCAGGCGTATACGGGCAGTCGGGTGGGATTCCAAAAGGGAAATGCCGGCAAATGCAGGATAATTAAACCGTATCTCCGGAGGAATTCGAGGCATGCGGAGACCCCCTTTTATGCACCCGTGGCTGTCCAGAAGGAGGGTAAATGACGCTCCATCCACCGGGCGGACCCGCCATGGAAACCATCAACGAGAGGCTCCGGCTCATACTTAGCCGGGTGACAGGCCCTGATGTTCTGGATGTGGGGTGTGCGCGCCCGGCAGTGCCTCGCGCCCCCAAGGAGGAAGGCCACCGTTTGCATTTCCAGTTACGTAAGAATTTTCCTGCTTTCCATGTGCTTGGGATCGACATTGACAGCGCAGCCGTCGATGAACTGAAGGGGAAAGGGTTCAATGTTCTAGTGGGCAACGCTGAGGATATGGATCTCCGCGCGTGCTTCGACACGATTGTGGCCGGCGAGATCATCGAGCATCTCGCTAACCCGGGGCGTTTTCTGGTGGCGTGTCAGCGGCACCTCAAGCCCGGCGGCAGGTTGATTCTGTCCACGCCCAATCCGTTTTCTGTAATGTGTTACTTGATGTTCTTGAAAAACTTTACGCGCGCTTTTAATCCAGAGCACACGCTGTGGTTGTGTCCGCAAACGCTGAGGCAGTTGGCCGAGAGGTCCGGTTTCCGAGTCGTAGAAACGGTATTCGGCGATGATCTTCGCCCTGAGTTGGTGCCGTCTCTCTGGTACCGAATCTTCGCTCGCATCTACAGAGTATGCCGCCCTTTCCTGCCTGAAAGGACCAGAAACACGATCGTAGCTGTTCTTGAGCAAAAATAACTCGCTTTTAAACCGACCACCTGGGCAGGAGGCACATACTCATGGGCGGGAATCTTGACGAGATTCGAGCGAGGGCTCGACTGCCGTTGGCAGCAGACAAGTGGCGCGAGCCCACTCACCTCTTGAAAAGCGATATTCCATAAGATGGCGAAGAAGAGCCAACTCAGGGAAGACAGACGCAAGGACCGCTATGTTAAGGCGGCAGTGAAGAAGATTCGTGCTGTGATGGCCGAGTCGGAGGGCATGGGATTTTGGGAATTGAAAGGGGAAAATAGCATCGCACTCTGGAAAGGTGGCAATTGATACCGAGCTGATTTCGGCGTCAGCGGGCTGCGGTATCGCGTGCCGCTCAGGGACACTCTACGAATGACGAACGGTGCGTGGGAGGGATTACTTGCAGACGCTCGCTTGACGAGCAGGCATTACGCGGATAGATTGAAGCAGCGCGATTGGTGGGAAATTGGATATAGGCGGGGGCGACATGACCTATTCAACCTCCTCGAAACTTGCCACGAGAGCGCTTTGTGCGGTGGCGTTACTTTTGAGCACGCTCATCGGGTGCGGAACTGTGAAGGGTGCAAAATCTCTTGGAGCCTTGCGCCTCGTGAGTGCCGGTCGGCCGCAGGCATCGATTGTTCTTGGAAGGGCGGCGGGCGAGCTCACTCAAATACGCTGCCACGGAACTGCAAAAGTATCTGCGCATTCTATCGGGTGCTGAAGTGCCCATCATTTCAGACGACGGGGTTTCTTCCCGGCCATCGAAGGAAGCCCTGATACTCGTTGGTGGTCCATCCTCCAACTCAGCCATTCGTGAAGCTGCGCAAGCCAAGTGGGTGAACTTCACCGGGCTCAAGCCGGAGGGATTTGTCATTAAGACCGGAGACTTTAAGGGTCACCCCGCCATCGTGGCAGGCGGCAATGACGATGCCTCCGCGATGTACGCCGCATATGAATTAATTGAGCGACTGGGTGTGACCTTCACACTTGCGGGAGACGCAGTTCCGGCGGTGAGGTCTGACCTTTCAATCCCGGCCATGGACATTCGCATGGACCCGGCGTTCTCACGGCGGGGTTTTTTGTTGCAGTCGGGCGGCTTCATCAACTTGTCCGTATTCTCTTACCCCGACTATGTCAAGTTCCTCGACCAGATGGCCAAGATGAAATGCAACTATCTGCAATTCTGGTGGTTTTCGTATGAGCCATGGTTGAAATACTCCTACAAAGGTGAGCCCATGTGGATGGGGGACGTCTCAACCAAGGACAGCGGGTACTTCACCTGGGCACGCCCAGGAGGAGGATCGCACACGACTGACGACGTTTCCATCGGAAAGGAACAATTCAAAGGCCGCAGGTTGGCGCCCCAGGAATTTCAGGCCGTCGAGACCCCGGAGGAAGCCTTTAGCGTTGCCGGGGATCTTCTCCGCAAGGTCATCCGCCACGCGCACGAAAGAGGAATAAAGGTATGGCCGGCGGTCGAGCTGGCCTCCCTGCCTCCCAACCTCGCGCGCTATAGTGAGCGGGTGGGCGAGTTGCCGTTTCATCCCATCTTTGGGACGTTTGTGCATCCCCTTGATCCCGTGAATCGCGAGATTCAGGTAAACCGTTTCAGGGCGCTCCTGGAGACCTACCCGGAGGCCGACGGATACTTCTTCGTTTTTGCCGAATTGTACCCCGAGCTTTACAACGAGAAACATCGGGAGTTCTTTGAAAGACAACGCCCGGCTTTTTTCGAGTTGCGTCAACTTCGCTGGCCCTGGGTTGACTGGGGGGCCGGAGGAAATGTTGATCGGCTCGTGGATTCCAACATCGGCTTCCTCGATCTTTTCAAGTTCCTGCTGACGAAACGAGATGAAATTGCTCCCAAAGTCAAGATGGGCATGCTGGGCATCGGCCGAGGCTACACTTTACCCTTGTTGGATAAGATGTTGGCGAAGGACATCCCCTTCTCCGACATGGAGTCGAGTGGCGTGTGGACGCCCCGGGGTGTGCCCATGAATTATTTCGGAGGAATGGGGGAGCGGGAAAGGACGCTCGAGCCGCGCGTGGATGACGACATTAATATGATGGGCATGCAGTTCAGTGTCCGGCAGTACAGTGAGAAGGACCGAATTTTTTCGGATGGCTTGAAGTATGGCTTGACGGGTTTTGCCGGCCAAATCAACCGAGTTCGCGGTATGGAGGCCAACACCCGCTTTCTAGCCGAAGCGGCGTGGTCGCCGCAACTGACTACCGAGCAGTTCTACAAGGGCTACGCCACCCACCTTTTCGGCGAGCGCGCCGCTGCCGACATGTATCGTGCTTACATGGCGCTGGAGGACAACGAAGCCTGGCTGGGCTATTACAATTATGGTTACAGCACCATGAATTGTTGCGGCGCTCTGGAGGAAGTCAGCCGAGCCTACGAATACTCCCGGCAGGATAATCCTTTTGATGGTCCGGCGGGTTCGGCCTGGCAGTCGTTCATTTCCAACTCACCCGATGTCATCAACCGCTTTGAGGGTTCGATCCGGCTGTTGAATCAAGCCCTCGAGAACATGCGTGCTGCCATGCCCAACGTCGCGCCACAAGGGAAATACGAATTAGGCTACATGATCAACCGCACAGAGTCCTACCGGGACTATATCCAATCACTGATCACGATTCGCCAGGCCTACATCGATTTCGACCAGGCATTCAAGGACCGAGCGCACGTGCCCTACGAGCAATTCGTCGCCAATCTGGAGAAGAGTCTGGGCGGGTTTGACGTGGCCAACGAGCAAGCGCAGGCCGCAACCAGACACTACGCGGAGATCATTGACCATCCTTCAGACCTTGGGGTCCTGTATCACTTGAACGCCCGCGCCGTCTTGGGTTTCGATCTCACGCGTCAGTGGATGCGCAATGTGGTGAACTTTCACGAACGTAAGTCGTACCTGGACCACGTTCCTTTCGAGAGGCTCTTCTCGCCGGACCTTCGCACCGCCGCACCCAAGTGAGGTGGAGGCTCGCGGGAAGCAGGGAACGTTTCGCTTCATGACGAGGAGGCTGCGCGGGCGCTTGTAGGGAAGGGAATTCAGCTCGAACCGCAGAACGAACACATCTGCACAGAAAAGGCTAACTTGTTTGAATTCGATGGCGTCCCCGACGGGATTTGAACCCGCATCACCGCCGTGAAAGGGCGGATAGCGCCCTTACGAGACCCGCCAATGACGCGTTAAATCCTCGCATCCACAAGGGGGGCAGTAGAATCCTGCTATACGTACCCCGTTTCTGACCCAGATTCTACGGCCCCTGTAAGGCCTCGAGTTTCTGAAGGGGAAAGCGGGGGAGGAACGCTGAGGCCTGCTCTCGCGAGGGTATGGGGAGCACGAAGTGGCCTACCTATTCACCTCCCACTCTTCACCTTTAGAATACCGCCATGTTTTCCCAGAAAGTCTCAGTTCTGTGCCAGGATCAATGACAAGCAAATCCTGATCCTTGAGGGATGCACCTCCATTTCTAAAGCTCATTGGAGGGAAATCCACACGCGTACTTAGTAACTTAGACAACGGATCAACCCATGTATCTTTGAACGCCAGGGCTTCTCCGTAAGAGGTTAACACTTAGACGCGCCCGCGTTTCGAGGCTGCACGAAGGGGCCACTAATGGCACTTTCGTGACCCTACCTTAGTACCGTTGAATGCGCCTAACCTTAGTACCGTTACATGCCCTTATCTTCATAGGTAAAGTTTAGGTAACTCCAGGCAGAGGATCCGGAGGCTCGCGCTGATGCGGAGATGGCAGTGAGTTTCGCCCCCACCATTGTGCTTCTATTGCTTACCGCACTCGCCATGACGCTCGTCGTCATGTTTACGTCCTCGGGTCTTTTTGGGTACTACATTCTTGAAACCGTCCGCCGAATCCTGCGGGAGCGCAAAAGGAAGCAAAAGGCTTAGGCGGCTATCCCTCTCAGGCAAACCTACCGCTGCGGGAACTTGGGGGCGGCAGGGACCGTCCTCGGGCATGATCAAAACAGATTGCTTCGAGCTTGGCAGAGGCGTCTCGCCACAAAGAATTGGGAGAAACCCGTAACTACCGTCCCAACGCCTCATTTATCGAAGGGGAGACTTGGGGCTCTAGCGGGCGGGTTGCCGGGAACTCCGGCGTATCCTTCGTTACGCTTGTGAAATGGTCGGGACGTGTTAGTGGGCAATTCCGTGTTTGAATATTAGTTTGCCCAGGCGTCCACCGCCATTTTGAGGCTGACTTTCTCCTGCGTGCAGGGAGTCAGCATTTATGCAATCCTGGGCTTCAAACAATTTGAAACACTTGCCCACTCAATCCATTATTCGGCAGATGTATTTATTGCAAGCTCAGGCGCAACAACCTGCTTCCCTATGCCGCCGATTCCAACCGCACGAGAAAGAAAACGGATAATCAACTTCCTCTTGACGACAGGAATCCCTCGAATCTTACTTAGTAGCGATCTCTACCAGTTCCACCCGGCTCACGAGAGGCTCCTCCTTTAAGCCAGGATTTCCATTTTGGCATCTTGGACCACAGCATTGTATACCCCGCCGGCTCTTGCGCAATCACAACTTTGCAGTCCAGAGGCCAGCGCAGCGTCCGGGAGCCGACGGTGCGCCTTCGGGATAGAGTCAACCGGCACCTTTCGGAAATCCGGCGAAATACTACTACTCTCAGAAACGTCGGCCCCCGAAGAGCCGGAAGCAAGAAACTTCGGGGCGATAATGGCAAGTTCGACACCTTACCTTAGTGCCGTTGAATATGCGTAACATTAGTACTGTTGCATGCCCTTATCTTCATAGGTACAGTCTAGCTTACTTCAGACAGAAGATCGGGAGGCTCGCCCTGTCAGCGCCCATCACGGCAAAGGGAGGAGAAGATGGCCGGGCTTCATTGGGTTCTCATCGCTTTAATTCTCTTGCTACTAGGCTTAGCAGTCATCATCAGAGCGAGGGGGCAACGGGCGAGCCATTTGGCAATGCTCATTGAGTTAGGGCGCAAGGCAAACTCTGTGCTCGACCCGAAGGAGCTTCTGCCCACCATTTGTTCGCAGGTGCGCGACGGTTTCGGATACGACTTGGCTCGCATTGAAGTCCTCGACCGCGAGCACGACGAGTTGGTGGTCAAGGCCGAGGCAGGCTATGGTGGCGAGTTGCTAGGCCGCCGCACCCGAATCGGCGAGGGGCTGTCAGGGGTCGCAGCGAAAACCGGCGACCACGTCCTGGCAAATTCCGTTTTGCGCGAGCCGATGTACATTGCCCTGCATCCCCGAGTGCGCTCCAGCCTAAGCCTGCCGCTACGATACCATGATGAACTGTTGGGAGTGCTGAGCTTCGAGAGCTACCGTGAGCACGCCTTCGCGCCCCAGGACGTACTGACGCTTCAGGCCCTGGCAGACCAACTGGCCACCGCGCTGTACAATGCGCGGGCTTACCAGGATGCTCTTGAGGAGGCCATCGCGGATGGTCTCACGGGCTTGAAAACCCACCGCTACTTCATGGAGGAGCTCGAGAGGGAATGGCGACGCTCGGCCCGTTCCGGCAGACCTTTCTCTGTGATTATGATGGACCTGGACGGGTTCAAACAGGTCAATGATCAGTACGGGCACTTACTGGGTGACCGGGTCCTGCGCACGGTGGCCAAGTTGCTGAGCGACAGGGTGCGGCAGTCAAGCGTCGTGGCGCGCTATGGCGGGGATGAGTTTTCGATTCTGGTGCCTGAGGCCACAACGGAGGAAGCTGAGGCTCTCGGTGAGCGCCTACGGTCGAGTATCGAGGACGATCCCTTCCTGTCGGAACATCGCGTGACCGCGAGTTTGGGAGTTGGATCTTTTCCTGAGCACGGGCGTACTGACGAAGCGATCCTGCACGTCGCGGACGCCGGCATGTACCTGGCTAAGCACGAGAACGGCAACCGTGTGCGAGTGGCCTCACTGACCTCCAAGTTCGGACAAGTCGAAGCGTGCTTGGGGGTGGGGTTCAGACGAAAGTTCTTCACCGGGCCGGAAGCCTTCGACCGGATTCTGAAGCGCATCCAACACGCAACCCAAAACGCGGACGGAAATATCTCTCTGGTCGATACCGTGACGTCGCTGGCACGCGCGCTCGACTGCCCTGATCCCAATACGCGGCACCACGGCGAAGCCGTATCGCGACTGGCCGGGCAGATCGCCTGCCAGTTGGGTATGTCACGCGACGAGGTCAAAGAGATCCGCCAGGCGGGCACCCTCCATGACATCGGAAAGCTCGGTATCCCCGTTGACATCCTTCGCAAGGCGGAGCGCCTGACAGAGGGCGAGTTCGAGATCATGAAAACCCACAGCGTGAAGGGGCAGAAGATCCTTGAGCCGCTGCCACGAATCTCCCAAATGGTACGGCATCACCACGAGATGTTTGATGGCCAGGGCTACCCTGACAACTTGCGAGGCGAAGACATTCCGCTGGGAGCGCGAATCCTGGCTGTGGCTGAGGCGTTCGACAATATGGTTACCGACCTGGATTACCACCGTGCCCGCACTTTCGGGGATGCCGTTGCCGAACTGCGCCGTTGCTCCGGTACGCAGTTGGATCCCCAGGTCGTAGGGGCGTTCCTGGACTGGCTCCAAGTCCACGGTGATCCTCGCACACGCCTGCCCTCAGAGGATGAGGATATGCCCATCGAGGATAGTGGGCTGAGCAGTTCTTCACCCCTCACGACAGTGTTGACGCCGCCCCTACCGACGCTGGCCTCAGCCGCTTGCCCCTCTCCTGCGAAGGAGAGACAGGGGACCACGAAGTAGTGGGTGTGGCATTGGTCTCCTTGCTGTTGTGGGCAATTCTCCGTTCGATGACCGGGGAAGAACGCCTACTGATGACCCGGGGGTTCGAGGTTCTCATCCCGCTATTGCTACTCGGGGCGCTCTTCTCGTTCTTCCTCAAAGTCACCTGCCACAGGATTCTGCGTCGGCAGTCTGACCGGGAATACTTTCAATCTATTGTGAGCAACAATCGCCTTGAGTTTCCGTCCTTGCGAAAGGATCGGGAGGATGGCGCTCCGATCGATTACCCGCGGCTGCGCATGATCCTCAGATGTGATTTCCTCGCCCTGACCTTTCTCCTCAAGAACGCTACCAACCCTGAGCATCGCTATTCCAGGGAAGAACGGCTCCTGACCTGCGAATGACCCAGCGTTATGCCCATCTCGGGGCGAGCCAAATCCGGGAGGCGGTGTGTCGTCCTGATGCCCTTCTAAGGCCTCTGCAAGGCCCCGAGTTTCAGGGGGGAAAACGGGGGAGGAAGGGCGTGGGCCTAGGTTTTGTACTCCTGAGGAAAGTATCTCGGCCCTGCGGCTCCGATTTTCGTCATGAGCGGCGGAGTGAAGTAATCGCAGGTGAGGAGTGATGGACCAGAAGGCGGCGCAGCTCTCGATTCTTGAGCCTGCGTGAAGGGGCCAGTAATGGTACTCTCGTCGCCTTACCTTGGTACCCTTAGATAGTCGGGTCTTCATGGATAGGATGTAGGTCACCCCTGGCAGAAATCGGGAGGCTCGCGCTGTCAGTGCGCATCACCGGGTTCCCTATGACCCGTCTACGCCAAATGATGCTGGAGGAACTCCAGCGTCGCAATTACTCTCAGGCTACCACACGTTGTTACCTGCGTGCGGTCGCTGATTTCGCCGGCCATTTCCACCGTCCTCCGGACCAATTGCGCCCCCGGCACATTCGTGCGTACCAAGCGTATCTGTTCCGCGAACGGAAACTGGATGCGAGCAGCGTGACGCAGAAGCTCGCCGCTCTGCGCTTCTTCTTCATCAAGACTCTCCACAAGCCCTGGAGCGTGATCGAGACTCCCTACCCCAAGAAAGTTCTGCGCCTGCCCACGGTGCTGAGCCAGGAAGGAGTCACCCAGCTCATCAACGCCGCGAGCAGTTCCTTCTACCGCATGATTCTGATGACCCTCTACAGTACCGGCGCGCGCTGTGCGGACCTGCGCACCATCCAGGTACTGCTCGGCCACCGCGATCTGGAGGAGACCACTCTCTACCCCCACCTTTCCCGCCGCCATCTCAGCGCCACCGCCAGCCCCCTGGACTCCTTGGCGCTGGCGGCCGCGGCCAACCAAGGCGAGCCCGCAGGTGAAGCCTAGATGAGCCGGCCGCCGCTGGAGGTGGCCGATCTCGTTCGGGTGGCGGGAGAGAAATTCATTGCCGCCAGTCGTCGCTGGATCACCGGCCAACATCTCAAAGTATTGACGGCTATCGAGCGCTGCCGGACCGCCGCCCTGGGCGGGCATCGCGACCGATGTGTCCGTTGCGGGTATCGTACCCACTCGTTCAATTCCTGCCGGAACCGACACTGTCCCAAGTGTCAGGCCCTAGCTCGCGACCGTTGGCTGCGGGCGCGCCGCCGCGAACTCTTGCCCACCCCCTACGTCCACGTCGTCTTCACCCTTCCCCGTCGGCTCGCCCCTCTGGCCCTGCAGAACAAGAAGGTCATCTACGATCTATTCTTCCGGACCTGCGCCCAGACCCTGCTCGAAATCGCCCGCGATCCCCACCATCTGGGCGCCGAAATCGGCTTCTTCAGCGTACTTCATACATGGAATCAGAAGCTGGAGCTTCATCCCCATCTCCATTGCGTGGTCCCGACCGGCGGCCTTACCCCCGATCACCAGCGCTGGATCCACCCCCGCTATCGCTTCTTTCTCCCTGTCACGGTTCTGTGCCGAGTCTTCCGCGGCAAGTTCGTCGCCGCTCTCAAACGTACCTTCGAGGACGGCCAACTTAGCTTCTACGGAGATCTCAGGCTCTTGGCGGAAGCCAAGGCTTTCGCTTCCTTCCTCCGCCCCCTCTTCCGCCAGGACTGGGTGGTCTACTGCAAACCGCCCTTCGGGGGTCCGGAACAGGTTCTTCGTTATCTCGGCCGCTACACCCACCGGGTGGCGATCTCCAACCACCGCTCACCTTCACGAGATTCTCATGGAATACGGCATCCTGACTCAACAACACCGCGTCCGTCCACCACGCCCACGCTCTTGTGTGCTTGGTCACGTGCAGGGAACCCATTCCTCTCCACTGGATCCCGTCCCACCAAACCCCGTCGCCCTCGGGTCAACATACCGCACACACTTCCAGGCCCACAGACAATCATCCCACT
The DNA here is from genome assembly GCA_963765485.1 of uncultured Acidobacteriota bacterium. Classification (GTDB taxonomy): domain Bacteria; phylum Acidobacteriota; class Terriglobia; order UBA7540; family UBA7540; genus CAVROP01. Next base: position 61,719 of record CAVXWN010000030.1, read on the forward strand.
TACCGCCCCGTCCACCCACGGGACCTACGAACCGCATTCAAAACCCATAATCCGCCGCGTCCCCCGCAAACACGGGCGGCTTCGTTCAAGTCGCTGTATCGAAAGCGCGCCGGGCGGCTGCTCTGTACTCCTTCATGCGCTCAGTCGGCGCGCTTCCGATACAGCTGACAGACCGAATCCTGAGCTGTGATCGCAAGTGTCAAGCCTGCGGCGACTTGCAACGAAACAAGCCATGCGGCGAGGTTGCGCCGGATTGGAATCACGCTACGGCGAATGCTGGCTCAACCCACGCGGCTCGCGGCGTGTCCGCGGAAAGGAAGCCTGTCTCACCCCGTGAGCCCAGCCTTGTACATCACACCGATGCCCCCGCCCCCCCGCCTCTCCAAGATGCGGTAGTGGGAAACGGTCCTGCCAATCATGCGAGGGTCCCGTCCCTGGTGGCCATCTCAGGGTGCGTTTGCAGCTAATTCAACCGTGACCACGAAGCTGTTGACGCTTCGGAGAATCTGCGATACCTTCCGCGCGCCGATGGCAAGGCTCGTAAGCGGTTTGGGCAGGCGAGTGCACGGGGATTGAACATCAGGAAGCAATGGCAAATCTGTAGTGAGCTGAAGCTCGTTTGGCAAAGGTCTCTGCCCTAGCCTAATCCTCAGCTTGCGTCACACTGCGGTTTGTCTTGCCAGCCCGCATTAGCCTTCCATTGCGAGAAAATATTGATGGAGATATCATTATTGCCTTCTTGATTACTTTCTCATTACTTTTCTCTTGACAGGTACCTTCGAGGCAAGCACAATTTACTCATCTAACTAAGCATTTGAGCGAGGCCAGGAGGGATAGCGCAATGCAACAATGCGTTCACTCCCGTCTTGCGTTGCGCACCCTCCTCAAGTTCCGAACATGCGCTGAAAGGTTGATTGCCTGCGAATGGACCTGCTGGGGGCCTTCGGTGGCGGTCAGATGTATCTTGTGGGTCGGGCTGGAAGTCGATAATGGAAGTTCCGGTGGCTACTTTCTGACGGGAGAGAATGCTGCGCGAGGGAATCATGACAGCTATTTCCGAGGTTCTTATCAATCAATTAAATGACCTAGAGGTCAGCTTCAAGGTCCTGGCAAAGCGCCTTCCAGAGGCCGGTGAATTACTGGAGATTTTGGGACGTCCCGTGCCTCAAGAGACTCCTTCGGGAACTTGCGAATTCTGCGGAACAGTTTGAAGAGATTAAGAGGGAGGTGCTCAAGCTCTCGGAGTCAGTCGGCGGACTTCCGCAGACGTCAGAGCTTGGCTCGATCCGAGACCTTCGGTCATTCATGGAGACCTTGTCGGATGTAATCGAGAAACAAACTGCACACCGGAACATTCAGCAAGCAGCCAGTGGCGTTTTGGAAAAAATCCTCTCGATCACCCACGTAGACGGCGTTGAGTTTGCCCCGCTACTTCAGTGTCAGAAAAAAGCGCGAGAATTGAGCAGCAGTATCGCCGAAACAGCTTGGCCTAGCACACATCCGGATGCCGACGCCCTGGCTCGGGGGGAGCACATCTTCTCGGAGTTTGTGAAGCTCGTCAGTTTTCACGACAGGCTGGAAGATGAGGAGTGGGGACGTCTCCAAGACCTCGTGAGCCATTCGTTGGGCAAGCCGTTGGGGGTTGCCGCTTCCCGTGGAAAACTTATCATATCTACCTCTGCCCCTCCTATACCACAAGTCCCCGTTTCTGTTGACCAACAGGCAACTGCGACGGGGCCAAAAGAAGAAATGGTCCCGACAGAAGAGATGGGGACTGCTGGAGTCCCCGCAGCTTCCAGTGAGGATCAGCGTGAGGACTTCCACAGAGGAGAGAGCCCAGCCCCTGTTGACCTAACGACTGCCCCGCCTTCCCAAATGCCGCCTGTGACTGGCGGCCCGGCTGTCACTGAGCTAGATAATATCGAAGTCTCAAGAGGATTTGCACATGAGCCTGTTGGGTTATCCTGTCCCATCGGCGCAACACCCACTTCCCAACTCCCATACTCTCCGGCCCGGGAGTCATCAGGAATTGTGACCATGGCTGTGACGTTTCAGGGCACGCTCGACGACATCAGGAACATGTTGGCCCTGGGTCTGATCGACAACAAAGGCATTGCGAAGGCCCTTTCAAGCGATATCGATGCTGCATCGAGTGCCACCGCCAGAGGAAACAAGAAAACGGCAAAACACTTCCTAAATGCTTTTATCAACCAGGTTAATGCCCAGACGGGAAAGCATATCTGTGGAATCGCACCAAAACTCTTGCTGGCAGATGCAAATAGCCTGCTGGGTCAACTTCAGTGAGGTGTCGGAAATCCTAGGCCGTAATGTGGATTGATTTCATGCTCTCTGGAATTGGCAACAATGCCGGCTCTAGGCGAACTTAGTCACAAATGCAAAGGCCCGCCTGTCAGTGGGCCTCTGAAAAATCATTGCGCTCCATCCAAGACTGCGGAAACTTTTTATGTTTCTAGATTTTTACCACATACGTGAGCAACCCTTCGGTGTAACTCCCGACCCGCGCTACCTGTATCTCAGCCCGACGCACCGGGAGGCGCTCGCCTCCTTGTACTGCGGTGTCGAGGAGGGCCGGGGTTTCATGGCGATGATCGCCCAGCCGGGGATGGGCAAGACCACCCTGCTTTTTCACCTTTTGGAGCGATTGCGTAAGTCTGCATGCGCCGCCTTCCTGTTCCAGACCCAGTGCGACTCACGGGAGTTTTTCCGCTACTTGCTGGAGGATCTGGGTATCGAGAGCCACGGGCATGACGTGGTTCAGATGCACAAGCAATTGAATGGTGCTTTGATCCGACTCAAGAATGCTGGCATGCGCTTTGTCCTGATCGTCGACGAAGCGCAAAATCTTGACGACAGCGTACTGGAAACGGTCCGACTGCTCTCGGACTTCGAGACGCCAACCTCGAAGCTCATCCAGATCATCCTTTCCGGGCAGCCGCAGTTGGCTACCAAGCTGGCCGGCCCTTCCCTATTGCAGTTCCGCCAGCGCATTGCGATTGTGGGTCGACTGGAACCTTTGGGGCTTGAAGAAACAGACCGATACATCGACCACCGACTCCAGGTGGCAGGTTACGGCGGTGACCCCCTATTCACCTCCGACGCTCGGGCCATGATCGCTGCTCGGAGTGGAGGTATTCCGAGGAATATCAACAACCTTTGCTTCAACGCCCTCAGGTTGGGCTGCGAGCTGGGACGTAAGAATGTTGATGGGGAGATCGTACTGGAAGCCGCCTGCGATTTAGACTTCGAGGGCCTTGCGCCAGTGCGGAATGCTCCCGCCCAGAGCGCCGTGCCTCCACCGCAGGCGCACGGGGCGGGCGGCCTCGGACGTCGGCCGTTCCGTGCCGCCGCCTTGGCCGCTTCACTCGTTCTGGCAAGCCTGTTCTTATTCCCCTCCGTGCGGGGGCTTGTCGGATCGCAGCTCAGGAAAGTTTTTTCAGCCCACTCCCTGCCTGTAGCCAAATCACCCAGCCTTAATCGTCCCACACCTGGACCGGCCGTTTCCGCCGCAGCCCCTGCGCCGAAGAATGAGACCGCAGAACCCGCCGCTACTGGCACCGCTCAGCCCGTCATATCGGATGGTGTCGTCGAGGTGAAGCCGGGGCAAACGCTGTGGCAAATCATCCTCGGCCACTTTGGGCGATCTGACCAAAAGCTGTTCGAGGAGATTCGTGCGCTTAATCCCCGGATTGCGGATCCAAACCATATTGAAACCGGGCAGCGGATCGTGCTGCCCGGACGAACCCGGACTACGGAAGAGACGCACGCTGCGGTTCCGGCAGATGGTAAACCGACGACCTCTGCGAGGGACTAAACATGAGCAGAAACTTCGTTGCAGAGGAACATACGGATATTGGATGCAGCGCAGCTCCCGCATTTTGAGCCTGCAGGAAGGGGCCAGTGCCGGCATTTTCGATGCCTTACCTTAGTACAATTGAGTACTGCGATCTTCATGGATAGAATCCCGGTTACTCCTAGGAGGAAGATCAGGAGGTTCGCGCTGTCAGTGCCCATCACGGCAAAAGGGGAACAGATGGCTTGGCTAGATTGGGTAGTCATTGCGTCGATTGCCTTACTAGCAGCAGCCATCATAGGAGCGAGGGGGCAATGAGGCCGCTGCTCGCATATCGAACGGAGGAGTATCGACGAAACCTCTCGGCGAGCTTGAGAAAGTGGATCTCCGCGATTACCGGAAAACCGAGGCATACGATTTCGCCCCATGGCTGGGCGAGGAAGCCAACCTGAAGCTCTTGGCCGAGACAATGGGGGTCGGCGAGCTTGAACTAGTGGAAGAGGGGCAACCAGTTGGGGACTGCAGAGCGGAGATATTGTTTCTCATAGGCAGGCGTTTATCGCCCTGCTCCCTTAACTGCGCCGCGAGTTCCTCGGGAATCGTCGGGAAGGCCAGCCCTGCATCTCGGAAGAGCTGCCTCGCTTTTTCGATGTCGGTCATCGGTGCTCGTCCTTCTGGCCAGGACACTCGGCCATTTCTTCACATCGAGTCACGGCTGGCGCCGCCTTCGTTAATTGACTCTGACCCGATAGATAGAACGCCGATTACGGTTCCATCGTCGGCGAGGATCGGTGAACCTGACATGCGGGGCTCGTTCTTTGGAGTAGCGTCAGTTAAGAGCCCTTTGTGGCGACCTAGTGCCACGGCTCAAGGGACCCATTGGCCGTCGAGCGACAGCAACCAGGCCCCACCACTCTGCGGGGCGGTGGCCCCCCGCAAAGCCGGGACTTTAGGCGGCTTTTTCGAACCCTGTGGTTCTTTGGATCAGGAGTGCCGCAGAGTTTCTGAGACGCGAAACGCTGTGCCACCTGTTGCTTCGCGTCCGATTGGGCGAGTTGTTGGCAATCATCCGAAAATCTCTCTTGGGCTCGCAGGCGTCCATTCACCTCGCGAAAGCTTAAAAAACACACATCTGTTCTTCTTTGACTTCTTTCTCCAAGAAAACAGGACTATCGCCTTTGTACCATAGCGCTTCTTGACAGCCCTCAGGCGATCTATTTCCTCGCAAGTCGGCGCTCGGGCGGACCCGCCTTTCATCTGTACCAAGATGATTTCAAAGAGATCACCCGGCTTCAAAGGCGGGTAACCCGGATGTGAAGCGTCCTTACGAATGGCCAGAACGTCAACGATCCCGCGCCACTACTCGCCCAACGGTACGGACCGAAGCCCCCAAAATAGTCGCACACTCTGCTTGGCTCTTGCCCCGCCCTCAGGAGCCCTCGCAGTCGCGCGAGCGCCTTTCCGTGCAATGACGCCGGACCTCGCTGGTGGCGCCTTTGAATAAAATCGAATTACATCGGCTCCCTGGTGAAAGCAACTTCGCCCAAATTCCCGAAGTACTGTGCGTAGACCATACAGGAATTGAGAGAGTTCTCTCTACCCTACGGCGTCACTCGCGATCTTTCCAAGCGAGTGCCCTGCCACCTCAAACTTCCTCGAACGGGATTTCGGGAGGACAAGGGATTGTAATTGGCGGTTCATGCCAAGCGCGCGGTGCTCATTCGACGTGAAACTGACTTATCATTCCCAATCCATTCTGTGTCCATTCAGCACCCATGATGCGCACAGGAGCCCTTTGGGGATTCTTGGTCTGCTGCCGGGACCACTCCGCGGTCGATCCAGCGCGGAGAGGTGTTGCCGCAGACAGCAATCCTGGGAACGGTTCCTCTACTTGAACTGTCGCGGCTAGTCCTGTTGCGTTGTGTGTCCTATTGCGTTGTGCCTTGACCTGATATGGAGATCGGCGCATAATCCTCCGCACAGGTAGAGTTGAAATCGGAAATTCCGGCTGATCTCCCTTTGGGGGAGGAAACCATGCGCGCTATCACCGTTCTGCCCTCGTGTTTCCTCTTCTTGTTCTTGAGTGTAAGTCTGGGCGCAGCCTTTCCCCTGGAGACGCCGGCACCCAAAGCCGCTGCGACGGCCCAGAAAGAGTCCCGCAGCGCCGACTCACACTGCTACCCGCTTCCAGCTCAATCACTCATTCCAGGAGGAGTTCATGGCAACTTTCATTCGCACAGTTTTTGTAGCCTCTTTAGTGCTAGGCCTATCGGCGCCCTTCGCGGCAGGACAAGACCAAGACGTGGAGGGAAGCAAGGACCATCCCTTGATTTCGCGATATCCCGGCTCGTTTATCACGAAGTATCTCACCAAAGAGTTCGATGAGTTCACCCTTCCGCTGGGCGAGGTCGTTGAAGAGAATAAATTTACCAAGAGCCAGCATCTGGAAGGGAAGATCACCCGCATCGTTTACGTGGCGCCCCAGGGACGCTCGGTGGTGGAGGTCTTTCGCAACTATCAAAGCGCGCTCAAGAAGGGTGGGTTCGAGACGCTCTTTACTTGCGGCCCGCAGGGTTGCGGGAGCTCGATTGCAAATGCGTACGCCAACAGCGGCGATAACGCCGATTACTGGGGACCCCAGCACGGGATTCATTACGTTTCGGCGAAGCTGGCGCGGCCGGAGGGCGACGTTTATGTGAGCTTGCTGATTGACGACCAGGGCCCGGATTCCCGAACCAATGCCGAGCTCTACGTCATCGAAATGAAGCCCATGGAGTCCGACCTCATCACGGTGGACGCCGCGTCGCTGGCCAACGACATCAACCGCACGGGCCACGCTTCCGTTTACGGGATCTACTTCGACACCGGCAAGGCTGACGTCAAGCCCGAGTCCGACGCGACGCTGAAAGAGGTCGCCAAGCTGCTTCAAGACGATCCCAAGCTGAAACTCTATGTCGTAGGCCATACCGACAACGTCGGAACGCTGGCCAGCAACATGGATTTGTCCAAGCGCCGCGGGGATGCGGTGGTAAAGGTGCTGGCCACCAAATACGAAATTGCAGCGGCGCGACTCAGCGCCCAAGGCGATGGCCCAACGGCTCCTGTCGCCTCGAACGACAGCGAAAACGGCCGCGCCAAGAACCGCCGCGTCGAACTGGTGAAGCAGTAACGCACGGAGGATATACCATGTATGAACTTCACTGGCGGATGTTCTTCATGATCATTGCCATGATAAGTATTATGGCAAGCGTGCCGATCGATTCGGCTCAGGTCATTCAAAGTCAGCAGCTTCCGCCGCAAATCGCTGCTCTGGTTCCACCAGGGACCCGACTCACTGCTTCCACCGCGGACCTCCCCCGGGGAGGCCGAAGGCGGGCAACGCCTCGAAGGGGAAACGGAGGACGCAATTTTGCGTGAATGACACGAGCTGGTGGTGTGTATACTGCCGTGGCTCAGGGGATGAAAATGGAAATCCGGGTAGACATGATCAAGCGATGGCTCGTCATGTTCGCGCTCGTAGTGCTTTTCGCGCCGATCAATGCGAGTGCGCCAGGCGGCAGCGGACAAAGTCAGAGCGCCAGGCGCGCGCTGCTTCTGCCCTGCGCCGCATGAACTTCCCGCCGTAAGGTCGCCCGCGTCTTTGGGCTTCGCGTGTTCTTGCGCGCGCCCTCGATGCGATTCCGTTCCGTACACGCGCGGTTGCGCAATCGACTGGTATACATGACCACAAGGGAGGACAGCCCTTCCGGGCATCTCTGCCAGATTGTGCCTGAACGCCCTTCCACGCCTGAATCCACCCAGCCGCAATGCACTGCGCCAGTTGACGGCTAGGGGACTTCAGGCCGAATCCCAAACAGCGCCTGAATTAGTTGAGCGGCCACAGCTACCGGTTCGACGAGCGAGTAAATTCTTCCGCAGACAACTGGAGAGTACTTTCCGAGTGGGCAATGATTCGTCTTGAATGTAGTGTATACTCGGTCGTAGCTTGGGGGCACAAAAGGGAATGCCAGGCCAAGAAAGCTTTAGAGTGGCGATTCCAACAACAAGCAATTATTCCACTATCCGGAAGAATATTGCCGGAAAGGTCCAGTACCGTTGCCGCCCGCAAGTGGGCGGCCGGTCGATGCCGGGGCGGCGGCCTCACTTGCACGCCTTTAGCCTCTTGCCTGCCGCTGAGCCGGAACTTTAGCATCGTGGTGAACTGCCACCGAGGCTGGCTGCCGCGACAACCATGACGTGCAGTGTCGGCGCACCCCTCCCGCATATGGGATGTCGGGGGTGGAGTTGAGCTTGACGGTCAGCGAACTGGCGCCCCACAGAAAGGAGGCAGGGCGCTCGAAGGGAGTCACTAATGACAGCAACAAAGAATCGACGGATAGTCCTCGCGGCGCGCCCCGCCGGGGAGCCGAAGGACGAGAACTTCCGATTGGAAGAGACAAACATTCCAGCGTCCGCTGAGGGCCAGGCGCTCTTGCGCACCATTTACCTGTCCCTCGATCCATATCAGAGAGGCCGGATGAATGCCGGGCCTTCATACGCGCCGCCGGTGGAGGTCGGGCAGGTCATGGAGGGCGGCACCGTGAGCGAAGTCCTAGAGTCGAAGGCTGCCGAGCTGCGGCCGGGCGACCTGGTGGTCGGCTACACTGGCTGGCAGGAATACTCAGTCGCGGGCGGGAAAGTCTTGCGGAGAATCGACCCGACCCTGGCTCCCATCTCGACCGCCTTGGGCGTACTGGGTATGCCGGGCATGACGGCGTATACCGGTCTCTTGAATATCGGGCAGCCCAAGGAGGGAGAGACCGTGGTGATCTCATCAGCGGCGGGGGCGGTCGGTTCCGCTGCGGGTCAAATTGCGAAGATCGTGGGCTGCCGTGCCGTGGGGATCGCGGGCGGAAAAGCGAAGTGCAATTTCGTGGTGAACGAGCTGGGTTTCGACGCCTGCGTGGATTATCGTAGCGACCAATTCGCAGCGGAATTGAAGGCAGCATCTCCGAAGGGTATTGATGTCTATTTTGAAAACGTCGGCGGCCATGTCCTCGAATCGGTGGTGCCGCTTATGAATCGATTTGGGCGCGTGCCGGTGTGCGGGCTGATCGCGCACTACAACGCCACGGACTTGCCGCCTGGGCCGGACGGCGTACCGCTGCTGATGGCGGCGATTCTCGGCAAGCGTCTGACCTTTCGCGGATTCATCGTGTCCGATTTTTCGCAACAGCAGCCTGAGTTCGAGAGGGACATGGCGCAATGGCTGCGGGAGGGCAGGGTCAAGTACCGAGAGAATGTGGTAGAGGGGCTTGAGAATGCGGTGGCCGCCTTCCAGGGGTTATTCAGGGGGCAGAACTTCGGAAAGCTGCTCGTTCGGGTGGGGCCGGAACCGGGGAAACAGTAACGCCAACTGGGCCTTCCGACCCAGTTTCTCAACCGCTATGGGACGACCCCGGTGAGCTTGAGTGCTCGCCGGCGTTCGGGTCTTCCAGGACGGAGAGGAATTGCTCCGTCTTGGTGATCACGCAATCACCGTTAGGACACTCGCGGGCCAAGTCGATCTTGGTATCCGCGAGGGGGATGTTGATGTAATGCCATGGGCCGGTCTCGCGGTGGTCGTGCCGGTACTCGTCGGCCCACACTGAGGCCTTTTCTGGACTCTCGGGCGCGAGTAGCTCCCGCACGCGAGCGACAGTTTCCAGGCGCATGTAATGCTCTGCCACAATCACTATGATTTGATGGCCTTCACAACCCCAGGCGAAAGCCCCTTGTGGTATCGCCATGATGAGCGCAAGGTAAGCCGCGCTCATGTAGATGTCGCGGTCACAACGGAACCGACGCCACAATCTGAACATGCGGTCAATCTACACGCGATGTTGTGAGGAGGCAATAGTGAACCGAACGGGAGAGTGCTGGGAGGCACGAAAAGGCACTGACCTCACAGAGTGGAGATCCGCGCTACGCTTGCTCCAAAAGGGCCATGATGTGTGTTATGTTTCCTGTCTTAAAGACCCTGCGCCGAACCGCAAACGAAGGGTGGTGTGCGTGGTCCCTGAGGCGGAACATGAGGCACTCACTTTCGATCCAGTATCCTCCAGCCCAGATGGCCCGGAACAAACTCCGGTTTCAAAGACATCCTGATTTCCGTTACGCGGACCGGGTTCCCGTGCTCTTTGGAGTCTTCGCCCGCTATTTCCTGAACGAGTTCGGCATCAATTTCGAGGAATACTTCCGAAATGCCGAAACGCAGTTCTATTGGCAGCTCCAATTTCAGAAGTGGGCGATCGAAAACATCCCAGACGATCGCTGCCAGGAGCCCGTCGTGACTGTAGGCCCGGACTTTGAGAATGTTATGAACACGGCTGCCTTTGGAGGCCGTGTCGAATGGCTCGCCGAAAATCCCCCTCGGGCGCGTCCTACGATTTGTCAGCCCGATGAGGTCCGGCGGGTTCGCATCCCCGAGATTCACGAGGGATTCTGGTCAAAGTATGTGCGCTGGTGGCAGGCGATGACGGACCTGGCAAAGGAAACGCAGCTAACCTTCAACGGGCAGCCCGGCCGAGTGGCTGTTCTGCCGCTGGGCGTGCAATGGATTGGACCGCACATGGTTGCCATCGATCTGGCAGGCGAGGACTTCTATTGGTGGATGCTGGAGTGTCCGGAGGCTTGCCATCAATTGCTGGACACGATTACCAACGGCCTCCTCCATGCGGAAACCTGCTTTCGCCGGCTCGACCCGTCCGCACGGCTGAACTTTGCAGTGGCGGAAGACTCTTCCCAGGTTATGTCGGTAGAATTATTCCGGGAATTCTGCGTTCCCTTCGACAACCGGCTGTTCGACGCGCTGGGTTCAGGCATGAGGGACGGGCGTGGGATGCATATGTGCGGAAAAAGCGATCACCTGCATGCAACATTGCTTGAGGAAGAAAGAATAACCAGTTTCCAATTGTTCGGACACAATGTGAAGCCTGCCGTAGCCTCGAAGAATCTCGGCGGCAAGTGCTGCCTGTGGGGAAACATCGATCCGCTCCTGCTCCTCGAAGGACCGAAGGAAAGGATCCGTCAAGCGACTGCAGAATTCTTGGAAGCTTTGGGCCCCTGCCGAGGCGTTGTGCTGGGTGATGGAGCCAATGTTTGTCCCGGGACCCCCTTGGATCACCTCGCAGTGTTAAAGGAGACCGCAGAGCGATATGCCCGGGCAAGACCCGAATTGTTCGACTCGATGGGCCTCACCGATCAATAGTGAGTTAGATTGAAATTGTTTTGAGGATTTCGGGGATTGGCCCCAGGTGATCGGTCAAACCTGTATCCATAGCTGAAGTTTCTCTTAAGGTCTGGTGAACCCGAACCCAATCATAGGACGGGGGAACGCCACCATGCCGCCGGGTGGGGCGGACCGGAACCCGAGGGCATCGGTACACAAACTAACTTCACTAGGCGCGACCGTTTCGCGGTTGATCCAGGACGGAGAGCGGTTGCTCCAGACAGCACTCGCGCGAATTGTTCCGCTGCTTGAACTGTCCCAGATAGTCCTGTCACGTTGACGGGGTAGCACCTACGGGGAAGAATTCGGCTACACCCCCACCCTCGCCTGTGTTGCGCCCGCGATTTTAGAAGGGATTGCGGGGTGTGGGCGTGCGGCGGATCGCCTCGTCGCCCTTGCCAGCCGGGTAGGCGAGCCGCCGACCGGAGCAGATTTCAGCGACCAAAGAAGCAGGGGAAGGAAAAGTGTCGGAGGTATGGGTCGAAACAGAAACCGTTTCCGGCTTTGGCATTCTCAGAAGTGGCAAAACAGGCCCCTTGCCTGGGTGCTGGAGGAACCGAACGCTGAAAACCCAATCGCCGATTGCATGCAGACGTGGCCAACTGTATGCTATCGCTTGGTCGAGATTTGAAAGGGGAAATGTTGGTTAACGATTCTGGCGGGGATAATGAGCAACGGATCAGGCCGCTGGAATGGGTCTTACTAGCGCTTGTTACCTTGGGAGTTGTTCTCGGGGGATATTACAAGCTGACTGGCCGTTGGCCGATAACGACGCGAGAGAGACAAGCCCCCTCCTTGAGAAGTCAACCTTCTGGGCTGACAGAAGAGACTGGTCAAACCCAGACCAACGCTGAATCAACTAACGCGGCGCCAAGCAACAATCCACCGGGAAGGGAAGTAGGTCCCCATGAAAATGCCGGGGAAGAACCCTCTGCTCGCGCCCCTAGTGCCTCTCCTAGCGTCGTTCCAGAGAAACCAGAGGTGAAGGGCCTTGAGAGTTCCGTCGCGACAGTGAAACCCGCCCCAATCCTCCCCCCTCCCGCAGGGCGGCTTCTGGTCACTTCCAATGTGACAGGGGCCAAAATAGCTTTAGATGGACAGAGCAAGCCGAACTGGATTACGCCTTACACATTGACGAACCTCCCTCCCGGCTCCCATAGCGTTGTTGTTTCTGGCCAAGGGTACAGAGAAGCCCAGCAAAGTGTGATATTGGAAGCTGGACAAGCGGTTTCCGTGAATGTGATTCTCAGTACTCCCAATGGTGAGATCGACATCTCGACGAACCCGCCGGGAGCTGAAGTTCTTATTGATGGAAAGTCATATGGTCCCAGCCCTGTCGATGCGAAGGTCAACGTGGGTCAACACACATTCTTGGTTAAACAAGCAGGGCGAGAATCTGTCGCCGGGAATGTAACGGTTCAGGACCAGGCCGTCGTTACTCGAAGCATCGAGCTGCCCCCTGTGGCTCCAGCGCCGTCCGGCACAAACGTGGAGGTCACCACCAATCCGCCTTCGGCCACGGTCTACGCAGACGGCGCGCCCATGGCTGGCAAAACTCCCACTTCATTTCATTTGGCACCAGGGCGCCATACACTCATCATTTTCGCGGCGGGTTATCGGCCAGTCCGGCGCGAGATCGACGTTCCCGAAACCGGAGCGGTCACGGTCAATGCGACACTCTCTAGGCAGTGAAAAACGTGGGTCGCGATAGGAACGGTGGTTACCCACCGCCCCCGCACAGATCCGTACAAGTTGGCACCGGGTACTCTACTACGGAAGGTGAGACATCGCTACGGGCCGCTATTCATGCGGGTATGCTCGCGGTCAGAGTGTGTTACCACTTGCTACAGGTTGCGCGGAGTTTTGAACGAGGTGTGCACCAAATTGTGCACCAAATTTCCCCCCGCTTAGCTATCCCACTGGCTCTCCCCGCTGGCTCAGCATAGGCGCATTCGCGCCTGCATGCTCGTCACACTGCCGACTCGCAGGCGTGGCTTCGCGGTGGTTTCCACTGTCCCGTGCTCCTGTCCTCCGTCCTACCCCCCGGCACCCGCGCTTCAATTTTCCTCCGTGGCACACCCCGCGGGAGCGGCTTGGTCGAAACGGGCCGAGTTGCAATTTTCAAAGACTCCGGGTTCAGTTGCACGACTGGGCGGTGTAGAATCGTGGCTGCTCAGTGCCTCCTGAGCGGAAATTCTCATTCGGGAGTACGCAATGAAAAAACTGAGGACGGACCTTCTGGGCCTAGCTGCCGAATATCTGGTGGCGAGTGAGCTTTGCAGGCGAAACCTCTACGCACAGCTAACACTCGCCAGCTACAAACGGACCGACATCCTGGTGGATTCTGAAAAGGGGATGGCCCGCCTGCAAGTGAAGGCGGAGCAGAAAGGTCAATGGCCCCGTGTGCAAGGGCCTCAAACCAAAATGGAATTCCTGGTCCTTGTTGATTTTGAGGGAACTCAAGCCGCCACGCGTCCTGAGTTCTACGTTTTAGATGCGGACGATTGGGCGGGCATTGTATCGGAGCAAAAGCGGAAGCACCCCGGAATAAAGATCCGCGAGGGTGGGCAAATCATACACCCTGATGGTTGGAAGGGGCTTAACTTGCGGGTTCACGATGTTGCCCAATACAAGTCGGCGTGGAAAAAAATTAGGAGTATTTGAGATGGCGTTCCTCAGAGTGAGAGACGCCATCTCCCTGATCGCATGAACCCGAATGATCCGCGCCAAAGGTAACCCTCGACCCAAGGCAAAGGGTCGCGTCTCAAGCTGATCTGACCGGGGTGTTCTGTACCAGTTGAAGAGAGAGAATTCACCCTGAAGCAAAGGGAGTGACACTGGAAGTGCGGGCGATACCCGCCAGGCAAACGACGCGACCGGAACTCCCGATCCCAAACCTTAAACGTGCCCCGTTGCATGTCCTTCGGGAGATGCCGTGAAGCATGACCCAGGACAATCGACTTGGCGAAGCCGAATCGATTCTCAGGCGCGCGACGAGGCTCTCCGCAGGCCAGCGCGCATCGCCAGATTGTTTTCAGAGTAAGTTGAGGTGTGGATAATCGACCGCTTCAGGGAGCCGTAGACCGAGTTGTAAACGTCGTCCGTGAGCAGGATAGCCCCGACCGGAACCAAGCCCCCGCTCAAGGCTTTGGCGAGAATGACCATGTCCGGGTCCAGCCCAAAATGCTGAGCGGCCACAAAGCGGCCCGTCCGGTACAACCCCGTCTGCACCTCGTCAAGGATAAAGAGGCTGCCAAATCTTCGGCAGAGCGCCTGGGCCTGCAGCAAGTACTCGGCAGAGGGAATACGAATGCCGCCTTCACCCTGAATCGTCTCCACGATAAAGGCCGCGTGCTTCTTTGTGGAAAGCGCTGCTGCCAGACTCTTCAGGTCTCCAAACGGGACCTGCTGGGCGTACGGCAACAGCGGCCCGAAACCTTCGCGCCAAAACTCACTGCCCATTAACGACAAGGCGCCACACGTGAGGCCGTGAAACGCTCCGTCCGTGAAAATCAGGCCGGCGCGCCCGGTGTGAGCGCGAGCGAATTTGATGGCAGGTTCCACTCCCTCACTGCCGGAACGGGTGAAATGTGCCTTGCTTAACCGTCCTCCGGCTCTCTCGCAAAGGCGGCACGCGAGTTCGCCCGCAAGGTCTGGCACATGGCTCTGAAGCATCGCCGGCCCGCTTCGGTCTAATTCTTGTCTAAGTGCCGATACGACCGAAGGGTGGTTGTGCCCGATATTGTGAACGCAATAGCCCGATAGGAAATCCAGTACCCGCTGTCCGTCGGCCCCGAAGAGCTCAGCCCCTTCGCAGCGTATGTAGGACACGTTCAATTGCAGCACTTCAAGCAATCGTACCCATTGCGGATTTACATATTCGGCATATAGTCGGTCTGTTGCAGTGAGAGTTGGCATTGACGAACGACCTTCCTTCACGATCGTGAATCAGTACGGCTTCACTAACATCGCAGCAGCGCTGGGCGTGTCAGAATCTCTCTTGATGAAGACGAGATGAACGGTCCCAGATCCTTCAGGCGACTTGACGGTCCGGTCAACCTTCAGGGACTTTCCATCTTCAGAAAGTTTCCATTGCTCGGTTACCATTACCTTGTCACCTTTGTTGCCGGAGTCTCCATTCCCCACCAGAGACAGCTTCAGGCCTTCTCCGTCTTTCGCTGGTTCTGCTTTTGAAGTGGCGTTGGTTTGGCTCCTGTCACGAAGCTGCGCGGTTCCGTCGCTGCCATCCAATTTGTAGACCACGTTTTCGGGATAAATCTTGTAGGCGGCTACATTCCCCTGGGAGGAGCCTGTCGAGCGAGACCTTCCACCTCCGCCTCGCGGTATTCCCATTCCGACGCCGGGAATACCCATGCCGACCGGTATACCCATGCCAATGCCAATACCCCCAGGAAGGCCGAGGCCACCTCCAATACCTCCTCTTCTTCCGGAACCCCCGGGGTAGCCGCCCGAATTAGGTGTATTCGCAGTGTTCTGTAGATCACCTTCGAGCGTTGTATTCACTTTGAGGTGCTGTTCATCCTGATTTACCACGAGGTTGTACCCTCGCAAACCTTCAGGTGGGTTCTTCGTCTGGCCGAAATTCAAGACCCAACTACCCGAAAAGTTTGTCGGCTTCGAGGATTCTTTCGCCTGGACAAATGTCATCCAAAGGTCAAGTGCCGAAAGCGCCAGCAATGCGAGCAAGAACTTCTTCATAGGTCCTCCACCTCAAGGAGTCACACTCATCGAACGTATGAAACTTTTGTCATATCGTCAGCCTATAGGTGTAATCCGATGTGATATCGTCATCGCGATTAAGAAACTTGCCGGAAAGCCCGGCAACATTTGCTGAGATGCGAGCGGTTCTCCCCACGGTTGGAACAGAGCAGCGCAAATGACGAAATCTTCATTTACACGGCGTGCGGTCGAGTCCGGATTGTTTGAACGCCGTTCTCTTTTAGCCACAACTCATTGCTCGCAGCAACCATTCCGGCCCGATTCATTTGCGTGTTCACTACCCACACCAAATCTCGTGGCTCAGGCCTTTCGAGGTAATCGCTTGCGCCAAGGTCCATAGCTTCGAGATAACAGCGCACGTTCAGCGTGCGCGCGATAACCAACACAGGAAGATCGGGTTTGAGTTGAAGCGAGCATTCGAGCACCTTTCGCCCCTCGAACGCGGAAGTGCCTTGGCTCAGTATGACTAAAGAGAAGTTTTCGGCCTTGATCGCCTCGATTCCCTCTTCTACGGAGTTACACATTCGGATGCTGTACCCAAGACTGCAAACTAGAGATCCGTAATATTCAAGATCTTCAGGCTCTTCGAAGACCAGTAGTACGGTTGAGATTTCCATCTAGCGCCCTCCCTTGTTTAACATCAAGATTCCGTTGTTCTTCACTCCAAGCTGGCTTTCCAGAATGATCCGTGGCATTTCCTTGTTAGGTTGTCTTTACAAAAGGCATCATCACTTCGATTAACACGGTCATTTGAAACCTTCGCAACAAGTTCTGGGATGCAGGGGTTTCCCCCCACGGTTGGAACGGGCAAGGCAGATGACGAAATCTTAATTTACGCGGCTTGTAAACGACATAGTGTCATCCCCATAACGCTTGGGCTCACGGGCTAAACACTGTTATCACGTGCTAGCAGTGCTCTCCGACAGTCCAACAGTGGTCTCAGAAGGCCTGTCCAGAGGAGCGCGCGGTAACGTTCTTGTGCGGCTGTGCATCGTACAACTTAGGGGCGTGACGCCTAACCGATGAGTTGACGTTACCTATGCGGCTACTGCTTGTTGAAGACGATTTATCCATACAGCGATTTGTGGAAAGGGCGCTGGTCGAGGCGGGGTATCGGGTCGACGCAGCCGCTGACGCAAAGACGGCTGAGTCTCTCGCTTCGGAACACGTTCATGATGCCTTCATTATTGATTTAGGTCTCCCGGACATGGATGGGCTCGATTTGATTGCGCGCTGCCGGGCACAGGGCAAGGCCGCGCCCGTCTTGATTCTATCAGCCCGGCGTTCGGTTGATGAGCGCGTCAAAGGCCTTGAACAAGGTGGCGATGACTATCTCACCAAGCCGTTCGCGCTCGCGGAGCTGTTAGCCAGGATACGAAATTTACTGCGCAGGTCCTCCGGTTCACAGAAGGAACCGACGCGGTTGGAAATTGCCGATCTCCAGCTTGATTTGATCGGTCGCGAAGCGAGGCGGGGTGACCGCGTCCTGCAACTTACCCCTCAGGAGTTCTCACTGTTGGAGTACCTTTGCCGGAACGCAGGCCGTGTAGTTACTCGAACTATGATCCTCGAGCAAGTTTGGCATATGCACTTCGATCCGGCCACCAATGTGGTCGACGTTCACATTTACCGTTTGCGCAGCAAGGTTGACGATAACGGCTCGAAACCCTTGATTCATACAATCCGAGGCGTGGGGTACGTCCTGAAGTATGCCTGAAAATTCACGCACAACCGCCGCCTGGCGCATCGCCTTGTGGACAACGCTGGCGTTCTCCGTAGGAACCTTCGTGGCATTCTTCATTGTCTACTTGTTGATGGCGCGAGAAATCTGGTCTCGCTCCGACGCTTGGCTGACTGGAGAAGCCCAGGTGCTCGCGCAGATTGCGGAGCATACGCCTCAAGGGGCTCTGTATAACCAGATCGTGAAGGAAGTTGCCGAGCTTGCGATGCAGGAAGTGCCACACGAGCGCGGCTCCCGCGGAGAGCAACTGAACAGTGTTTTCTTCCTGAGGGTCAACCAGGGCGGGGACCTGCTGTTTGTGGGACCTGGATCGAAAGACTTGTTTTGGCGCGCCATCAAAAACGCTCATTTAGAGGTAGGGGTTCCACAGTCGATAAGGGTAGAAGGATGGCACCCTGCTTTCCGAGTTGTTCTGCAGGTGCATGAGGGAGGGAGTCCGACTTATTTGGGGCTTTCAGACCGCGGCGCCAGGCATGTCTTGCACGCGCTCACCTACCGCTTTCTTTGGGGCTGGACCGGAACAGTCTTGCTGGGATTCTTGATCTCTTACCTGAGCACGCGACGGACTCTGCGGCGGGTGGAGCGCATTACGGAGACTGTGGCGCGAATCGGCAGCGAGAGGCTCGACGAGCGATTGCCGGAACCCGTTGGCTACGACGAAATCTCGCGGCTGGCGAAGACGTTCAACCACATGCTGGAACGGATTCAGGCGTCCGTCGAACAGTTGCGAGCCGTAACTGATGCCGTCGCCCATGACTTGAAAAGTCCGGTGACCTCGATCCGAGGCACGCTTGAATCGGCACTCTCGGCTGCGAACGGCGACGAGTGGCGCGATTCAGTTGGACAAGCTATCGAGGGACTCGACCGCGTCTCGACTCTACTCAACACCACACTGGATGTCGCCGAAGCGAAAGCTGGCGCCCTGCCTATGAAGCGTGGGACGGTGGACCTGCCCACGGTTGTGACTCAATTGCTTCACCTGTACATGCCGGCCATGGCCGATAGGCGTCATGAAGTAAGAACTGACCTGAAAAGCGGTATTGTAGTTGAGGCCGACCTTGGTCTTATCAATCGCACTCTGAGCAATCTATTGGAGAACGAACTTGTACACCTGCCCCCCGGATGCCAGATCGATATTCGGCTCCGGTCGCACCAGGGCTATGCCGAACTGGTGATCGAGGATAATGGGCCGGGTTTTCCTCCCGAGATCGGCGGCCGCGTATTTGAGCGTTTTGTGAAAGGCAAGCACTCACCCGGACACGGCCTCGGCTTGGCTTTTGTTGACGCTGTGGCCCAAGCCCACGGCGGTGCAGTAAAGATCTCCGATCATCCCGGCGGTGGCGCCAGAGTCTCGCTGTTACTGCCACTTAGCACGAAGACGTTACCCACCTCTCTATCGAAAGTGCCCGTTTACAGTTGATCACGGCCAACACTCCCTTTAGGAAACGTATGTTGACGCGTTGAGGTGATGAACACCTCCGCCACGACACCATCGGCTCGATTCTGCTGACACGCATACACGATATCCGTGAGCACGAACGGCAAATGTTGCGAGATTACATTTCGTTCATGTTGATAATTCCTCGCTTAGAGATGAGAGAAGCTGCGCTATTCTGATTCTTGGTGGCCACACGGGCCGACGCGACGTAGAAGCCATTGGTATGGCAGCGTAATCGCATTCATTGGGCTCACAACCAAAAGTGGAGGTCGGGATGGTAGCGAATTTCGCACACCGCAGCCGCACTCGCCTCGCCAGCCTCGCCGGCGCTTTTCTAATCCTTACAGCAGCCCCATCGTTGAAGGCACAGACAAGGGGAGAATTGAGAGGCGTGGTGACCGATCCTGCTGGTCTCCCTGTGGCGTTCGCCATGGTTACCACGACCAGTGTAGAAACTGGCCATGTGCTCCCTGGAGCTACGGGTACGGATGGCACTTATCGATTCAGTCTGCCGCCCGGAAGCTATCTTATCAAGTTAGAGTCCCGCGGCTACAAAACAGCCGAATTTCCTGCCGCGAGCATCGCAGGCGCCCGGAGAGTGGTCGAGGATTGCGAGCTCGAGCCGCTCGCACAAGCGCAAAGCAATACAGCTCCAAAGGCGGCTCAAAAGTCCGTGCCCAGCCCCTCCAATAACCCGCAGGAGCCGTCGCTAGAAGATCTCGGCATCACCGCGTCTCAGACCAAAGGCAATGCACGGGAACAGGCTCTACTTGAAAGACGTTCGCACATGCTCAAGGTCCATCAGCGGCTCGGCTTAATTACAATTGGGCCTCTTGCGGCCACGCTCGTCAGTTCTGCCTTCGCTGGCGGAAGACAGACCAGCAGGACCGGCCGAGATTTGCATGCCGCTTTGGGAGGCACGACGGCGGGACTGTATTTCACAACTGCTTATTTTGCTATTCGGGCGCCCAAGATACCTGGCACGCCGACGCGCGGGCCTATCCGCCTGCACAAGACGTTGGCCTGGATTCACGGTCCCGGCATGGTGCTTACGCCCATCCTGGGAGGCATGGCATTTGCTCAAAAGAGCCGCGGAGAACGGGTTCATGGCATCGCCTCGCTTCACGGTCCCGTGGCGATCGCTACAGCGGGGGCATTCGGGCTGGCAGTAGTATCGGTTTCTGTTAAGTTCTAGAGAATTGTTTATGTATGGAAAACTACTGCTGGGTCTCTGGCTCCTATCGCTTCCTTCCCTTTCGGCGGCGGACAGCCAATGGGTGCTCGATCAAAGCACGATCGCCTATCATGTGTCACACCCACTACACCAGTTCGACGGTGTCAGTCATGCAGCGAAGGGCAAAGGCGTTTGCCATGACGGGGAATGTAGTTTTCTGATCGCGGTGGCCGTCAAGTCATTCGATTCAGGCGACAGCAACCGTGATCTCCATATGCTTCAGGTGACGCGTGGCGCAGAATTTCCTTTCGTGACCGTGCGCACCCGATTGCCAGAATCAGCCACCTTATCAGCGTCGATTGATCTAGATCTCGAAATCCAGTTTGCCGGCCAGACGTTCGAGTATAAGCAGGTTCCGTTTCAACGCGTGGTTCAAGGAAGCGAGACTCGGATCACCGGAACGATTCCCGTAAAGCTCTCCGACTTCAAGATCGATCCGCCGTCGCTCCTAACGATGCCGATTAAGAACGATATTCCAGTGCGCGTCGACCTGACCTGGCGTCCGATGTAAGGGCACTACTTCTTTTGTGGAGGAGTTGTTGCATCGCGCCTCGTCGCTGTGCCAATGACCTCGAAACCCGTCCCGTTCCCCCGCAGGTGCGGGAGTCCCGGTCCATCCTCTCTCCCCGGGGAGAGGGCAACGATTTCGCGCTCTGCAACTCAACAGGCGCACCTAAGGTTCTTAGATGAGCCCAAAGAGGAGGCGTAAGATGAAGGGATTCGTGGCAGGTGTATTCGTAACCCTTGTCTGTATCGTTGGAGGAGTGTACACCTACTTTGCAGAAGGCTTCGCGCCCGTGGCTACCGCCTCGCGTCCAATGCCGTTCGAGGAGGAATTGGCGAACATGGCACTGCATGCAAAATTGCAAAAGCAAATGCCAAGGACTGTCCCGATTGAGGCCAATGAAGCCGATTATCTTGCTGGCGCGCACGAATATCTCATGAATTGCGCTGTGTGCCACGGGGTTCCGGGGAAGGAGAAAACTGCGATCGCCAGCGGAGAGTTCCCCGCGCCGCCGGCGTTACTGGAGGGGAAAGGGGTTACGGATGATCCACCCGCAGAGACATTTTGGAAAATCGCGAATGGGATTCGGCTGACGGGAATGCCGCGTTTCAACCAAAGCCTGTCCGAGACCCAGATGTGGCAGATCTCGTTGATGCTGGCGAATGCTGACAAGCTGCCGAATTCGGTCACCGCGGTGTTAGCGGGACAACCCGACACGCCGAAGCCGACATCAGCAGCCGGGCCGACCGCCGAAACTGCAACGAAGTAGTCTCCGGGTAAGGGAAGGGCGGCGCGAAACAGTAAGTGCGAAACAGTGAGCGGTCAGGAACCCTAATAGGGTTTCACAACCTGCGAAACGAAGTGATTGCCTGGAGGAGCCGGTGCTGAGCCGTCATGGGTGCCAAAGCGGATCTCCATGGGAGTGTTCTTGGGGAATACCACGTCCACACCACGTGCCACAAAGTGAGAATAGACGGCCCAACCCGCGCCATAGAAGGCAAATCCAGCGCTGACCGGACGGGAGTGAGCCAGTAGGGTGATCACGGCGCCCGCTAACCCCAGACTTGCCCCACCCCTTATTCCTGCTCCCCCGTAGTCTGCACCCTGCCCCGTCGCGCCCCGTGGATTCCGCGATCTCCATCGAGGTCCAGAGAGGTGGCCGCCAGGAAGACCTCGATGGCCGGCATGGCGTAGTTCGTTTTGGGCGTTACAGCATGGGCGCCGCCTTCGGCATCAAGCTGCAAGTGACTCCCCGAGGCGGCGTCCACTCCTTGTAGGCTGGCCTCAACCTTGTGACGCACGCCGGGGGAAAGTTCGAGCTGGCGAAACGTAAACCGGAGCTGGCCATTGCGCCCGAAATGTCGGGCAGGAACCGCTTCCGTGATGATCCCGTTTAGCCGCGCGCCTTCCGGGAGGATGAGGGTATGATTAGAAGAAAAGAGAGGTTGCGAGACCACCGCGCGAACCGGAGTGTCCCGGTGGTCGGTGGCTGAACTCAGGGGCGTAATCATGCGGACGTGAACGAGGCTTCCGGCTGGTATGGGCCCTCCTATTTTCTCGAACTGCTGAGGCAAGGGAGTTTCAACACCGAAGGTCAAGGGGGTCTTGAGTTCGGCGGTGAAGGTTGCGCCCACAGGCAAAGACAGGCGATGGTAGGGCAATCGGGCTGACAGGGCGGCCTTCAGCCGCTGCAACTTGCCCGGCGAAGTTACATTGTTGATCGCTGCCTGTTCTCGATCCAGCACTTGCTGGTGAATCTCATCCACTTTGCTCGCAACCCGTCCTTTTTTCTTTTTTTCGTTTCCACCGGCAACCATATGCACCATCGCGGGGCCGCCCTGCGACACGTTAGTTTGCAAGGGGATGCGCTTCCCGTCAGCCTCCACCAGAGTGTTGAAATCTACATGTGCATGCCGCAAGGGTGTGAAGTTGCCATTGGCGATTGCCAGAGCTCGCTGCTTACGCGGAGCGCTGTCCACTTTGGTTACTTGCCCCGTCACACGGCTGCCCGCAGGAATCACCAGGCGGTCAAACACGTAGATATTCTCGGCCACCTTCCCCTCAACAGGAACACCCGGATGCTTAACGGGAACTTTCTTGGTCAAAATGATATGAAGAGGCGCTCCCACCGGGATGGTCAAGGGAAGAGCGTCCGGTCCTGTGGGCCCATCTTGAGCGAACCCAATCCGAACGCCGCAACAGAGCATGGCCAAGCATGCTGCGAACACGTACGCGCGTCCCGATGTTACCATTTGATGACCTCCACGGTTTGGTCCTTTTCTGCCCGAGCCCATAGGACGCTCTCAGGGAAAGCAAAGTTGGACAAGCGGGAAAATGCCGGATCGGGCGGATGCTATCGCTTAAACATTTTGAGACGAATATCGGGCCAGAATTCCTTGAGTAGATTGAAAAACGTGTCTTCTCCCACCATCACTCCCCACCGGCTGAGGTTCGCGGACATTGTCCGATCTTCTCGCGGGTAGTAGATATTGGAGATTCCGGCTGAGGCCGCGGCGCCCATGATTTCGGAGAAGTTAAAGGTCCTGTGACCCGCGTCAGTCTGCGTCACCCAGATGCGACTCAGAGCATACCCGCTGCGTTTGAAAAAGCCGCCAGTTCCCAGACGAAAATAGCGAGGGTCTTCGCGCAGCAAGGAGGGGACCACGGCTTCGGTCATGATATTCTCACTGGTCTGATCGGCGAACGAGGCCGCATAGCGTTTGATGTAAGGGCCCCAACTCTCTTCTCCCCACGATTTTGGGTCGCCCTTCGTCTGCCCGAGTCCCGCAAAGGCTCCGGCGATGAAGTAGGCGTAAGGATCAAAAGAATCCTCCACTGCCAGGTTGAATTTTCCCTTTGTCGAGAGCGGCGCCATGCGGATATTAGGATTCTCCACCGTCCGGTAATTGGGGAGAACTCCAAAAATGCGGTCATTCTTCGGCTGGACGGAATCCGCGGCCGGAGGCTCACTGTTTGTCGAAGTCTGGGACGCGGAGGTGGCAGATTGTTGTGCCTCCGCAAGGTTAACGCCGCAGATAAGGGCGAGAAGCACCGCCGCGTATCGGGCCAGCGAGCAATAGCGTTTGCGAAGATCTGGCGATAAGTGTTGTCTTGTCGGCTTGTGTTTACCGGTGATTGGCAAAGTCAATGTGAGATTTTCCGTGACGACGGCGCACCCTGAAACAATCCGGTTTGCTGAATTACAGGCAGACGGCATGATCACCGGGTCACCACCTGACTCATTCATGGACGTCCGTGTCATAGTTTATGGATACTCACATCACGTCTATGGCGTCTCGCTGGATGCAGTGCGCCCTGAGCTTCGACAACCAGTTAACTCAATTGTTGCCCTTCGCCGAAAGATCAGGATAGCGCATCTTCATCTCATTTGTTCGCGGCATTTGCGAACATGAACGAAATGTAATCCTCAGGACGTTCGGCGTTCGTGCTAATGGGATGCGGTAATTTGCTGACACGAATTCAACTGTGGGCTTTCTCCGAGTTGATATCTGGTGGCTCGTTCTTTCTCGGTCGGCGACTGACTTCTTCTATGGTTTGCCGTCGGAACAATAACTAAAGGCCTTTTTCAATTTTTGGACTTGAACGAGCAGATCATGTAGAAGATGCGGTTGGCACATCAGGCCCCGCGACGTAGGGTCCGAGATCTCCCGAAGGGGCTGGCGTGCTGTAACAAACCGGCAGGAACTTCTAGCGGGGAATTAGGGGAACATTAACGGGCGGAACGGCGAAGATATGTTGGACGTTACACCGTAACAACGAACGGCGAGGAAGCGTCCTGGGCGGAGGACACACCCTGCCCATTCAAATTACCAGCGACCAAGTTCTGATTTAGTTTGATTGCGGTACCGTTTGGACGGGCCTTCCAACTTTTTTCACGGGTCGACAGGTGTGAGAACCGAAGCGTGCAGTTCCGACCCTCCTATTGTGTTTCCTTCCGCCACGCCGCATGTGTTCTTGTGGTTCTGTTTGAAGGGAAAGCCATCGCTGCAGCAAAGCAATAACCTACTCGCCGGCACCTGGTTTAGAAGGCATCTCCACCGCCCAACTGTGCCCCTGATTGTGCCCACGATTGAGGACGAAAAGTGCTTGGCGATGACGTACCTACCTGGGCATCACCTCGCCCGAATAATCAACCCGGATCCGGATGGGTATATTAAGTGTAACCATCTGATGGCGCTCACCTTAATGCCCCTTAGCCTCCGTTGGGTCATAATCTCAATCAGCCCTGCCGCGACAACGATTCTGAGGTCGGCGCGTATTCCGCGAATTGCCAGGCGACGAGGGCCAAAGGAGGGTCAATGCAAAATGGAAGCTTGAGGCGAGTGCCCCGTCGACGGGGCCCGGACGTTTGGGCGTTTCGATGGAGAGAGCCGGGGTCCGATGGCCGGAGGGTACACCGCCGGATCGTGATCGGGACGATCGAGCAGTTCAAGAATGAGTCTGCTGCGGCCAAGGCGATCATCGCTCTAAGACGCGAGATTAAAAGCCATGATTGCCGGTTGGGAAAGAGGCTATTGACACTCCGTCATCTGGTCGAGCATTACAAGCAGCGCGAACTCGCGCCCGATAATGACTGGAAGACCTATTCGACGAAATCAACGTACCAGGGCTATCTGCGCAAGTGGATCGTGCCCCGCTGGGGGGCGTTCACATTATCGAGTGTTAGAACCATCGAGGTGGAGTGCTGGTTGGGAAAGCTGCCGCTGGCGAGGGCCACCCGCGCCAAGATTCGTAACCTCATGAGCGTGCTTTTCAATCATGCGAGGCGATACGATCTCTTTGATCGCAATCCGATTAGCATGGTCCGCCAGAGCGCGAAGCGCCGTACTTTCCCGGAAGTGCTCAGCGCCGACGAGATCCAACAGCTTGTCGCTGCGCTAAAGCTAAGGGAGCGAACGCTGGTGCTGCTGGCGGCGGGAACCGGCCTGCGGATGAGCGAGTTATTTGCTCTCAAGTGGAAGGATATCGATTTCGTGAGAACCGAAATGAGCGTCACGCGATCGATCGTTAATCAAGTGGTCGGTCGCTGCAAAACCGAAGCCTCCCAGAAGCCAGTGCCTCTTGATGCTCGCTTGGCCCAGGCGCTTCAGGATTGGTTTCAGCAAGCGAAGTATTCCGGACCCGAGGACTGGGTTTTCGCCAGTCCCTTGCACAAGGGTAAAAATCCTTATCGCGGACAAGCCTTGATGCGCGACTACATTCGCCCGACCGCACGGGAGTGCGGAATCACTAAGAAACTCGGGTGGCACACGTTCAGGCACATGTATTCAACCTTATTGAGATACGTCGGCGCCGATATAAAGGTGATGCAGGAGTTGCTGAGGCACGCATCGAGCCGTGTGACCATGGACACCTATACCCAGGCGGTAACCTCGGCGAAGCGGCTCGCTCAGAGCGCTGTCGTATGCCTCTTCCACAAGGAGCACGAAACACCTTCCGTCGCGCTTGCCGAAGGCGCAAAGGACACTGCGAGTCCAATTCAAGTTGTGCCTTTTTGTGCCCACGAAAAAATCGTGCAAAATCCGTAACTTATTGATTTAAAAGTGGCGTCCCCGGCGGGATTTGAACCCGCGTTACCGCCGTGAAAGTCCCGAAAGTAGGTAATGCCTAGAATAGACAGGTTATGACTTTCATAACAGAATCACGGGTTTAACTGCGATTCGTGCGGGTGTTGCATTGACACCCTTGGACTGCTATAGACGGGGTTTTCACGTCCTTAGTCACAAGTTCGTCACAGCTTCGACACCGGGAATTTCAACGTCCGTTTGCCTTGCCTGCTTCGTTCCGGCGCATCTTGGGGCAACCCTGACGCGCTCGCGGGGCATCCTGTGCGATTGCCGCCGAGGAGTCAGCATCCGTCCTTCGATCACGGCGGCCTTAAGGTCCTCGGGAAGCGCGTGGAAACGCTGTGCATTAGAGCTTTCAATTTTGCTCACCCCAAGATCACTCAAAAACGGTATGCGACCTATACCGTTTCCGCTTGGCCTTCCTCCCTGATGTTGGAGCGCTGACTTCAACAACTCCCCCATGCGATCCTCCGCCAGCGCAGCGTACCGGCGCGCGTGAGGGGAAGCATGCTTTTTCCCCGACCCCAGGCCCCCCTAGCGACACCCCCCGATGCGAATGGCTACCTATCGTGTCATAGAATTTTCGCTTAAAACGTTCATATCCGGCTGAAAAGCCTTACGGGGTTGGATGATTGCACTAGATTTGTGCAAATGGGGGGATGGTACGGTTTCCAGTCTACCGGACTTGCGAAGCGGGAGGAGCAGGCGGGGGCAACTGGCGAGGTTGCTGGCGCGGTAGGTCCTGCTTGTCCCCGCGCACGATGGCCGCCAGGTCGAGCAGCACATGCACGTCAATCGTAGAAGTCGCCTGGCCGCGCAGCAGCAGGGCTTTGTCTATCGAGATCCCCGCCGCCGTGAGTTTCTGCAACAGGGACGACTTGCGAATATCCTCATCCGTCACACCCCGCAGAGTGCGGTGAGTTATGGCGTCAAACATGTTGGCCAGTTCTTCGCGCTGAATGCTTACCTCTTTCACGATCTCGGGCTTGCGCAGAAACTTCGCCAGAGTATGCGGGGAACGGTCCAAGGCTCGCGCCACGGCGTAGATGCTCTTGCCGCTGGCATGGAGAAGTTTTGCTTTTTCTTTCTCTTCGTCGGTCAACGAGATTCTCGGCTTCATGGCTTCCCCCTTTTTCGACTGCGAAAATCCCGCTGATAGCGGGCATTCGCACTCCGGTTGCGGGCCGTGGCACAGGCTGGACACCGCACCTGACGATTGGATGCTGCTGTAAAGGGCTTACGACAATCCACGCACGTCTTTACTCTTCCGCTAACCGGCGGCTGGAGAGCAGGCGAAGTCGAAGGCGTTAGCCGCGGAGTCCCCTCTCCTTGGGACGCCTTTCCCTCCGCCTGCCCACGACAATAACCGCACCAGGCGTGCTCGGCACTACAGTCAACGACGAGTCGCAGCAAAGGACAGTCGCGCATTCTCACCGCCGCGCCGGTCCGAACCAATTGTCAATGCGGCGAGAAAGCACCCTGTCGCTTCCCGGCAATTCGTTAGGAGTGAGATTCTGGATATGATACGACTTGGGCAACTGGTCTGGAAAATCGCCAGAAATACCGGTGGCCTGCGCATAGTCGAACATGCCCTGCTTCACGGAGTCGAGCAAGTCAATCGTGGCCTCGATTAGGGCGAAGGTCGCCAGAGGAAGTTGAGGGTAGGCGCTCAGGAAAATTTCCTTCGCCAGGCGCGCCCTCTGTGCTCCGATTGCCGCGCACCGGTCGCGGTACTGGGTGATCTTTTCTCCCAGGTCACGCAGCCGTTCTTCCTCTTCCTCCACTTGCGCGCGCTTGGCTGCCGCTTCCGCATCGTTGCCTGCCGCGATGCAAACGTCGATTTCGGTCGCCAGAAGCCTGCGGCGAGCTTCGAGGCGTGGCTTCAGCTTGTCTCGGGCGTTTACCAGAGCTTGAATTTCCGCCGTAAGGCTGGCGGCTTCCTCATCAAGCGGGGCCGTGGCTTCCCGATACGCCTGCATTAGGGCGGTTTCGAGCAAAACGTGCTGCAACTCGCGGACCGCCCCGCGTACACTCTCGATTTGCTCTCTCACGACTCGTTGAATTTCGTCGCTTATCAAATTTTCAACATGTTCTGGCATTGGTTTCCCCCTTCATGCCCTTCACGGCGCCGTAAAGCTCTTGCAGATGGGCGATGGTGGATTGAATGCGGTTGAATGCCTCGGTGTCTCCCGCTTGTAGGGACAAGTCGGCTTTTTTCCGCAGAGCATAGATCATGGCTTCGGCTGTGTCGCGCTCGTTCATGGTTGCTCCTTCGGGCCGAGCGTGCCGACGACGGCTTCGATGGTGTCGAGCTGGTCGGCGTCGCAACCCGCGTGTCCGGTTAACTCGCGCTCGTAGCCGCGAAGCAAGGCGATTGTCGATGAATCTGCGTAGCCGTTGTGTTCCAAGAGGTCCACGTGCCGGTGAAGTTCTTCGCGGAGTTCGCCCTTGACCGCCGCATCCCGGAGATCGTCCGCGATCAAAAAGGGTAAATCTCTCATTTTTACTTTCACGGGCAAGGGAGTTCGCTCTTGCGGGTGCGGATTTCTCTTCCAGTAGTCAATCTGATCGACTCCCAAGCCTCGGCTAGATGGGTAGTCCAAATTTCCATTCAAAGAGCCAATTGCTGTTGGTGCGTTGTGCGCGTCGATAATTTCTTGGCGCGTTTTTTGCTTCTGCATGATGTTCTCCTTTGATTCTGATTTCAGCCGTCCAGTTTAGTGGATTCTCAAAATGGCACGTCATCGTCCCTCACCCAAATCATTCCATTCCAAACCGCGCCTGGCTTCGGCTTGTCCGGCGCGTCCTGCTCGAGCTCGGCTTGCTCAGACTTGCTCTCCTCGAAGAGGGTAAGCTGGTGGCTTAGTGAATCCACTCCGATTCTCCGGCCACAGATGACGGTCACTGAATCCATGACGCCTTTCCCGGATCGGCGCAAGCAGAACACGGGCTACTCTCGCCATGCCGCCGCCGCTCCTCACAAAACCAGCATTCCCTTGGCCGGGTGGC
Organism: uncultured Acidobacteriota bacterium; assembly: GCA_963765485.1. Lineage (GTDB taxonomy): Bacteria > Acidobacteriota > Terriglobia > UBA7540 > UBA7540 > CAVROP01. The sequence continues at coordinate 91,034 of CAVXWN010000030.1, forward strand.
CGCAAGCCAAAGCTGCCTTTCCTGCCAGCGGCACATGCAGCACGGCACGGCCTTTTCCGTCCGCCTCAAGGTGCAAGCTGGGCAGTCACACTCACCCTTGCCCCCGCAATGGCGACACTCTGCCGGTTCAACGCTTGGCCGGGCCAGAGCCGCCAGGATTGCGGGCTTGGATTCCCGGATGCGTGGAAGCAAGTCAGCGGGGATTCTGCTCGCCGGTTCGATTCTCAGACGGTCAGGCCCTACCATCTTGACAGTTACCCCAAGCTGGGCCAGAGTTTCGATAATTTGAGTTGCCGTTTCCACATTAAATCTCGACCGCATCCGGGCGGGTTTCTAAGGTGCTCTCCGGCTAAAGGTGCTCAGTGTTAGAAACATGAGCATCTTTGACTTTGAATTGCACGTTATCGGCTTTGTTTTCACCGGGATGTTCAAAGGTGCTCACATCTGTGTGTGTAGGGTGAGCATCTTTGACCTGAGCATCTTTGAAATTGCCCGGCAAGGCCCATTCCCAACCGGCTCCGCGCCCGCCGATTTTCCGCTTAAGGATGCTGATGGAGTCTGCCGCCCGGCGCACGGTAATCCAGGTCAAGCCGACCAGCCGCGCTTGGCTCCGAACATCCGCCGCGCCCCGTGGCCCGTCCGCCAGAAAGTCTCGCAGCCACTCCGAGGCTTCCCGCCGTTCGGAGTCGGCTTCACGCGACTCAAAGCCGCTCATCACCGCGTTAACGTCAACCGCGACCGCGCCCGGCTCCCACAGGATTCTCGCAACCCCGGCCGGCGCCTCGATTCGATAGGCGAGTCCGCCCGTATCCGGCGCAAGATTCTGCTTGATGGGGGCAAAGAGCCTACGCGCTCTATCATCCGGGTCTGGCGCAACCCCCCACGCCGCCCTTGCTGCGGCGCTGAAGGCCAGGCTTTCAACAATGCGGTGAATCGCCGCGCCCGCGCTCTTTCGCAGATGACTGATCGCTATTACCGCAACCTTGCGCGTTCCCGCGAATCGCGCAAGCGGTGAGAGCAATCCGCGAACGGAGGAATTGTTATGGGAGTCCACCTCTCCGAGGTAGGCAGAAATTGGATCAATCACAACGAGCCGCGCGCCGCTCTGCCGAATGGCGTCCTCCAGCACATCAATATCCCGCTCCAGGTTGAACACGGTTTCTACGCTTTTGCCATCTGCGGTGACGTTTCGCACCGCCTCAAACCAGTGAACGCGCGAAACGTCCGCGCCCGCCGCATCAAGACGCGGTCGGATTGTATCCGCCGCATCATCTTCGGCGGAGAGTAGAATCACGTTACCCTGCTCGCAAGCCGTGCCGTCCGGGAAGTCCGCGCCGGTTGATACGCGCGCCGCGAGGTCAATCGTTAACAAACTCTTCCCGAGTCCGGGATCACCCGCAATCAGGGCGAGTTTGCCGAGCGGGATTCTGCCAGGCCAGAGCCAACGTAAAGGCTCCGGCTTGATGTCCGAAAACACCCGCAGCTTTGCAAGCGGAATTGTCTCGCCAGACGGTTGCGCTCCTGGCTTCGCCGGGTCGTACTGCGAAACGCTGGCCGCGATTCTGCGCACTTCGCTTTCGAGAAGCGGAGCATCACAGCGCAGCGCATTTTCTTTTTGCAATGCGGCTTCGATTGCGGCGGGACTCATGCCGCGCCGTCGCATACTCCCGGCGAGTGACGCTAGATGCGTATTGCGCTGGCCTTTGGGGATTCTCTCTCCGGCTCCATTGCCCGCCCGCTCCGGGGGCTTCTCCTCCAACAGCAGCCCGATTAACCAGTCAGGCATAGCGGCTGGTTGCAAGCTATTTGAAAAGAGATAATGCTCTCCATTCGGATGAATCGACGGGGGAACGACTACATACCCGCCGCCACCCCGGATGTCGAGCCCCCGTCCGAGGGTTCCGGCGCTGTTGCGAGTCGGACTGTCAGGGCAAGCAAACCATAGTTGCCGCCCGCGTCCGGTCTTGACTTCGCGCGTATCCGGTAAAGGCCCGTGTGTCCGCGTCAGTTGTGCGAGTGAATCATCGCCGCCGGGGTCGATGTCGAGAGCAACAAAGCCAGAAGCCGCGCCGGTTGGGATGCCAATGTTGGCCAGCGGGTACTTTTCCCACCACGATCTGATTTTCTCCGTGTCCCGCGTCGCCGCCTTGAATCCTGTCTCGACCAGGGGAGTTTTCCCGCGTGGTTGACACGGAAAAACCGGCCATCCTTTGCCAGCGTAGGCCGCCGCCGCTTGGCCAAGTGCCGAAAGTGAATTGGGCGCGGCCATTAGCGCCTGCCTTTCCCTTGAACGAGGCTAGTAGACTTGACTGGCTGCTCGCGCGCCGTTTGCCCACAACTGAATTTTCCAGCCATCGTTAAAAACCTTTCGCTAAAACGCGCTCGAGTTCCTTGCGCGGAATGAGAACTGAGCCGCCCATGCGGACGCTCTTGATTCTCCCGTTCTGTACGCTGCGGTGAAGTGTGCGATAACACAGGCCCGTCCGCTGGCTAAGTTCCTTGATCGTGCCGAACTCCTTTTCAATTTGCTTCACGCTGTCCAAGATGTTTGCTCCTTTCTGTAAGCTCCAAAGAAATCACAACTTTTCCCTTGACGGTACCGCCATGGCCATCTATAGTCAACTGAGATAGGCTTGTAGGTGAAAGGAATTCTTGATATGAAGCGAAGTGGGCCACGCAAGAAAATTGAAAAACTTATCGAAAGAATTGTAGGGGAGGAGCCGGGCCTTGCCTATGCTGCCCGTCTGCTTTTCTACCCGAACGATGACCTGTTCAAGCTGGAAGCTCTGGCGTCCGTCCTGAACGATGTGCCGCGCGATGTTCCCGCCCATTCACTCGTTGAACTAATCGAGAGGTTAGTCACCAATGCTTCGACAAAACAGGAATGGGTAAGACAAGAGAACCTGGCCCCGATAATCGGCCCCACTCCATGCACCCCGGCCCCCGGGTCGCCCCTGTATGTGCTCAACAAGTTTCTCGAAACGAATCCCTGCATCCTGAGAATTGAGGGAGTCGAGCGCGCACATGGCAATATCCTCGTCTACGCTACGCACATACCTCTCCCCCTCGTTGCGGGAATGAGCAGGGACGTGGACAGGATTCTGTGGCTGTTGTGGGAAGTGTTCTACCGCGACATCGACCTGACAAGGCTCAAAACCTGCCCCGTCTGCCATAAGTGGTTTGTGGACCGCAGTAAGAATAAGAGCAAAGTGCGGTGTTCGCAGCCTTGCACGTGGCAAAGATGGTCATGGACTGAAAGAAAGAAAGCCGGTCATCACTTACCCGGCAGCAAAGCGAAAGGAGGAAAGTATGCCAAAGCAAAGAAGGCGTGACGGGTGTTACTGGCGGGCGGACGCAAAAGCGTGGTGGGTGTCCTACGTGGATTCTGAAGGCAAGCGGGTGCGGGAGCCTGCGCTCAATGTTGAAACCCACGAGAAGGCTGATAATCACGAGGAAGCGAAAGCCTACTGTGAGGAAAAACGGCGCGAAGCGCGGGAACGTCACAACCTGAAACCCGGCGAGGTATTGGAGTGTCAGGAAACCTTCGTCCAGGTTGCTGACAGATACCTTGCCTATCAGAAACCGCGTCTTTTGGGCCGGAATTCCTACCAGCGGGAAGCCGGGATCGTGGATGATCTCAAGGTGTTCTTCACCGGCAAACTGGCGGACATCACCTCTTCACAGGTGTCGGACTTCATCACGGAACGTCTCGGCAAGGTCACAAAGTCGAGTGTGCGAAAAGAACTGGTAGCCCTCAAGCATCTCTTCCGGCTGGCGTGTGGTGAATGGAAGCTCCTGCCCCGCTTCGCCAATCCCTGCTTGGACGTGACGGCGCCCAAGGTGCATGACGAACGGACACAACACCTCAGTCCCGATCAATTCCGCCGCGTCCTGGCCGCCGCCCCGGAGAACATGAAGCCCATCTTCGCCTTGCTCACCGCCACGGGAATGCGCCGCAGTGAATTGCTCGGGTGCAAGTGGAAGTATGTGGACGCTTCGCGCATCCTGCTTCCCACCTCGAAAAATGAGGAACCGAAGGAAGTGCACCTCAACGTCTTTGCGCAAAAAGTGCTGGCATCTATTCCCCAAGGGCGGCCCGGATGACTTACTTTTCCCCGGTGTCACCCCGGAAGCCGTAAGCATGGCCTTTCACCGCGTCTGTGAAATTCTAAGCATCTCCGATATCCGCCTTCACGATCTGAGGCACACCTTTGCGACTTGGCTTCGCCAGCAAGGGGTTGAATTGGACGTCATAGCAAGCCAGCTTGGACACCGGGATTTGAGAATGACGAAGCGGTATGCCCGGATTGCAGCCGCCCAAGTCAAGCAGGCAGTCGCCGGGTTGGATACCCTCTTGTTACCGGCTGCGGAAGAACCAAACCTTTCCGTCCTTATGGCCCGCGAAGGCATGAGTAATGAAGAACAGCAATAAGGATGCGGCTACCGCGTACCACGAAGCCGGTCACGCCGTCGTGTCCTGGTGTCTCGGGCTCGCGGTGATCGGCGCTGCCATTGCTCCCGATGACGTTTCGGCGGGTCATGTCAACATCGAACAGGAAGAGCCAAGCACCTGCGACGCTATTGCGCGGGGCGACCGTTGGCATCCTGCCCGGCTACAGGCGGAAAAGCGGGTTATGGTCCTGCAAGCCGGGGAAGCGGCGCGACGGCGTTACAACAGCCGTTCCGTTCGCCTTTGTCATTTTCAGGACGACCGCAAGAGGTGCTTTACCATTCTGCGTAATTACGCTCCAGATGAAGAGAAGCTGGACGTAATGCCACATTACCTGCTGCTGCGCAAATGGACTATCCACCTAATTGAGCAGCACTGGCATTTGGTAGAGGCAGTCGCCAAGGCTTTGCTTGAGCGCCGTGAGCTGTCCGGCACTCAAGTCCTCGATGTAATCCTCGATGCCAACCGCATCAATGTCCAGGCTCTCTTGGATGTGGCTGAGATCATTGTAAGGGCTTTGCGTCCGACCGGGGCGGGGTTGAATCCGGCACACGCAAGCGCAAATACAAAAAAGGTGCACAGCCGGGAAGAGCAGGTTTTGCCGGAAACCGCAATCCTTAGTCACAAATAAGTCACAGGAAGCGAATCTCAGGACGAAGAAAATCAAGTAACTGCCTTAGAATCTTGGCGTCCCCGGCGGGATTTGAACCCGCGTTACCGCCGTGAAAGGGCGATGTCCTAGGCCGGGCTAGACGACGGGGACGTAAAAAAATCAGAAGGCAGAAAGCAGAAGGCGGAAAGCACCGGCAAATCCAACACTCAACCCTCAGCCATTCAGATTGTTAAACTTACAACATGCTATCAGTGGGAGTCGAATACTGTCAATTGTTCTGGCGTGGGTGGTGGTGAAGTTTGCTGTAGCGGCGCTCTCCGAGCGCCGGAACTCTTTGAGAATTCAAGACCGGCGGTCAGAGACCGCCGCTTCAAAAATCAAAATGCACCACTACCCTGGCGTGACTATTCTTCTGGGATGCTGGTTGCGAAAAGTAGGTCGGACTGCCTGGGCATGGAGGGCGGCGTCTCCCGGTCGGCGATCTTCTCTAATTCCGGGAAAAACTCCTTCAAAGTTTCGGGAACCCGCACCGGCCGACGCATGAGCAGACTGACTAACTGTAGCGCGTTGACGACAGCCTTGCCCTGGAAATGGTTATTGGTGATGACGAAGGTGACTTCCGTGCTCTGGGCGATATTCTGAATGCGCGTTGCCCAGGGCTCCAGTTCAGTCTGGGTATAAAGGTAGTTGTAACGCTCTTGCGGGTTCTCGTTGGCAGTGAACCAGTGCTCGTAGTTGCGTCCGTGCAGGCGGACGTATCCCACCGGTGCGGTAGCGCGCGCGCTGGGAGCGATCGACTTTCCGATCACTGGCTGGTCGATATTGCAGAAGCCCACTCCAAGCCCGGCGAGCCATTCAAAAACCTCCGGCTCGTTCCATGAACTGTGCCGTACTTCGAGCACCAGAGGGTACTCCATAAACTGCATGATGAGTCCAGCCAAGTATTCATGGTTTTCGGGTGTGTTCTTGAACGACCAGGGAAACTGCAACAGCAACGCGCCGAGCCGTCCCTCCGTGACGAGTGGAGCCAAGCCCTGCTTGAATACCTTTTCGTCGTGGTGGTTGGCGCTACGTTCGTGCGTGAACCGCTTCCATAGTTTGGCCGTAAACTTGAAGTTCGGGTTGAAGGCGATTCTGGCTATCCACGTTTTCACCACCTCCGGACGCGGGGGAGAATAAAAGGAAGTGTTGATCTCGATGGTGTCAAGGAATTGAGCGAGATATGCGGCTTCGTGGAAACCTCGCGCCTTGCGGTGAGGATAAACGATGCCCTCCCAGTCGTTGTATGACCAACCGGCAGGTCCAATCAAGATGCGGCCGTTTTGGGGACTTCCAACCATATTCGCCTTTTCTTCGCCAGAATACCTCCCGAACGACGATTTGTCAAGGAATTTGAGGGGCTGGGATTTGAGAAGCCGGGCAGAGGTAAGGGCCAATGCATTGTTGGGTGGTCGCAGTGTCGTTCCGAGAGCGGAGATTCGATGATTCTTCGGCTTACCACTGTGCATGAAAATGGTGCTGGTAATGCCCCTCCCGCCGCGGCGGGAGGGGCAAGGGGGTGGTTGGCCTCCGCGCTGGGTCTCGTACCCACCACCCCCTGACCCCTCCTCAGCCGAGGAGGGGAGCCATTATTGCTTGATATCGACCTGCCTGATCGCTTCTCGCCGTGCAACTGATCCCTGCGCTACGATAAATGCTTTTCATTACGCAGTGCAAATACTTATAATCGATCACTATTTTTCGATTTGCCGAGAGGAGGACGAATGATTCGTCGAGACTTTATCACCCGTATTGCCGGAGGCGCCGCAGCGTTGGCACTGGGCGGCGAACTCTCGGGAAACACCAGACGCCGGCCCGCCGGTGTCGACGCGTCGGGCAAACGAAGTCGTATTTCCATTTCTACCTGGAGCCTTCATAACTATTTTCAAGCCACACGAGAGAAGGATTGCACCTTGCCGGGGAATATGCTCGCCTTGCTCGACTTCCCGGAGATGATCGCGGATCGGTACAAGGTTCACAACCTGGAGTTTTGTGCCCCCCACTTCGCTTCCACGGAAAAGGCCTACATTCAGGAACTCAAGAGCCGCTTGGTGCGAGCCCACTCGCGCCTCGTGAACATACCGGTCGATATTAAAGAGCTGTGGGCGGGTGGCGGGCTCTCCGATCCGGATGGCGAAGTGCGCGATGCCGCGGTGAGCGGCGCAAAAGCATGGATCGATCTCGCGGTCGCAGTCGGCTCAAAATCAGTTCGGTGCGATCCCGGCAAAATCAATCCGGAAAACCTGTCGCCGACCGTCGAATCGTATACACGGCTGGCCGCCTACGGCCGACCCAAGGGCGTTGTTGTAATCATTGAGAATCACGGTGGCGTGGGCTCGGAACATCCGCAGGAATTGGTCGAACTCTTCAAGAAAGTGGGCACGGAAAGGGTCGGGGCGCTTCCGGATTTTGGCAACTTTCCGGATGAGGACACTCGCGAGAAAGGACTGGCCCTTCTTTTTCCCTATGCGCACGTGGTCTGTCACGCCAAGGGGTTGGAGTTTGACGCCGGCGGAAGCGAGACCAAATTCAACTTCCCCAAGTGCATCGACATTTCGAAGAAGGCAGGATTCAAGGGGATATATTCGATTGAATATGAAGGGGCCGGGGACCCTTACGAAGGTGTGCAGAAGACGTTGGATGAGTTATTGAAGTACTTGTAGATATAAAACGAAGAGCTTCTTCACGGACCACGCGGAGGACGAGAAAGGGGACTGGAAGATCGGAATCGGCGACTGGAAAACCAAGTCGCCAGTGCTTTCGAGTCTCCACTTTCTCCCTGACGTTCCTGAATGCAAACAGGGCAGCGAATAATTCTTGCCTCACTGGCTGGCGCTCTCTTGCTGGCTTCCACAGGGAACGGCCAAGGGGACGCCGGCGCCGCCAAGGCCGCCAGGAGCAAGGGGCAGACCCCTGTCTTTTCCCAGAGGGAAAACGGAAGTCATCCATTCTGGGATAAGGAGAACATCTTGCTTTTTGCGGGCGTCGGAGCCGTGCGTGCCCTCGACGACGCATCCACGCGACACTTTCGGAACCGTGGAGTCAACGAATGGCTTCTGACAAACAGCATTGTGGATAACAGGCCGCTTTTCGCCGGGATCGAGGTGGCTGGCGTAGCAGCCTCGATCGGAGTCTCGTATCTCTTTCACCGCAGCGGTCACCACAAGCTCGAGCGGTGGGTTTCCATCGTTCATCTCGGAGTGGGCATTGGGGGTTCAGCCTGGAACTACACTTTGAAACCGTCGACGCCTAGCCGCAATTTCTCATTACAATTGCAGTGAACCAGGGCAGCCCGGCGCAGCGGGCCACGGGTTGGACTATGCGACGCTCCCGGCGGTAAGGGCGGTTCTCGAACAGCCCCTGCGTCCAGAGCGAGATTCCTCGCTGCCACGAAAATGACTCCCCTCCTCGGCTGAGGAGGGGTCGGGGTGGTGGGTAAGAGACCTGGCGCGCAGGCCAACCACCCCCTTGCCTCTGCCGCCGCGGCGGGAGGGGAATTACCCGCACCATTCTCATGCACAGTTGTGAGCCGAAAATGTTGTAATAAGGGTCTGTAGGTCGGTTCGAAGATATTCGTTTCAGGGCTACGAGTTTCGCGCCAAGCCTTAAATCCCGCGCGGGAAGTTGTTACGGCGTTTTGGTCTCCACGGCAGTTCGCAAACGCACCATCGCGCAGCCTCGACTTAGCGGCACAGTCAGGGAGAGCTGTGCCCCTTTGCGAACAAAGTGGAGCGCGGCCCCGTGGGCGCTTGCGGGATGGAATACCTCAGCCGCAGTGATGCCGGCGACGCCACGAATCGTCACCAAGACCTCTTGATTGCTCCCTCCGAACGTGAGCGGTACTACATATCCGCCTGGAACCTGGAAAATATTCGCTTTTGCGCCTCCTCCGATAACTTCGACCGCGTGTGGCAATAGCACCCACTTCTTGCCGCGGAGGAGATCGAGCATAGGTCCATAGTCGAGATACTGTCTGTCGACCCACTCGCCTGGCAACAAGGAGTGATCGTTGCCCGGGAAAGGAGCCATGGGGTAAACCCCAAGATGCAGGTACTTCTGGAAGAAGGCATCGGGATCCGGTTTCAGGTCACTTTCCTTGGAAGTCCATCCTAGAGCAGGCTTCCGCACGGTGAGGAACGCCGTGAGATTCAAGGGAGCGCCGGCATAAGTAAACTCGTCGAAGATACCGTCCGTGTACCGGAGGACATCGATGCGCTTGTCATGATTGTTGCAAAAGATCACCTTGCCTGCGCCATGCATCAGGGGGCCAAGTTTGGCTAGAAGGCTGTTCCACGAGAACAACAAGGAGCGCGCCGGCCTTCCGGCAAACCAACTTACCCCATCATCTCGATCTGCGTTGTAAAGTCGAAGCCAGTCCATACGATCGATGCAAATACCCGAAGACTCAGGGAGCTTGTCGATGTGCCGGCGAGCCTGGCCCATTAAGAAATCGGCATACGCAGGCTCACCGCAATCGAGTACGACGGCATCGCCCCAGGTGTAGTACGGGCCCCCTGGCTTGGTGTTTCCTAAGTTATCCAAACTTTTCGGGGAAACCCCAAGCGGCACTCGGACGATCGCATCCTTCAAACGAGTGTAGAGGAAATCGTTAGCGTTCCTCCAGAGGTCCTGGTCGCGCTGATAACGCCTGGCCGGCGCCGGATAAAGTATGTTGGCTCCGAATTCCGTCACATTGAAATAGTTCAGCACGTAGAAGCCTTGCGCGCGCATGCGGCGCGAGTAATTCGCCATGTTCCGTATGCTGGTTCGGCCGTTGGGCGCCCGTTCGCCATCCGGATCAGCGTCACGAGCATCGTAGGAAAATCGATTCCACTCGCGCGTGTCACGGACCGGCGGCAGGAACATGCCCATGTAGGGGAAATCAAAACTGGCCTTCCAGTTGGTACGGAAAGCCATCCCTCGCATCTTCTCGGCGTCCAAGTCCGCTTCGCTTGTGGAATAAGCGCCCGTGCCTGCAAGCTTGTCGACGAGAGCATTGGAGGGATTGAAGTAGTCGGCATATTCGCTCGTCATCCAGCGTAGCGCACCACGCCAGTCAGCTTCGTGGGCGATCAGGTCGAGACTGAATCGGACGGGTCGCGTCCCAGCCAGGCGATGGGAGAGGCGGGAAAAGGTAAGCTCGCCATCCGCCGTTGTTTCCAGCGACATATCCAGTAGCGTGTCACGTGGCGAAAGCACAATGCTGAAACCGGCATCGTTTTCCGGCTCCAGGAAAGTCGCCAGCGGGATCGAGAACAAATCTCCGCGGAAAGGTACGAAGTTAATCAGGGGTTCCTCACAACGAAATGGGGGAGCGCCGTACCAAAGTTTCAGGTTCCGCACGGGCATGGCAACGAGAGGATCCCGCCAGCCCTTGTCCTGCTGTTCGGGATCGGACCAGGCGGTCCAGAACTTGACTGTGGAGGACACGGGATACCGAAGGTGTGTCTGAATGGGCGTCGTCCACGGCTCGCTGCCTGGAGAGAGTTCGAGTTCCCAACGCACGCTGGTGGCGGTTGGCCTAAACCGTTCGGTCAATTGGATCTCATGATGGGTCGCGGTGTGAACCATCTGTCGGCGGAACTCGACGCCACCGCCCACCAGTTTTCTTTTCGCCACGGGGCCCCGAACGGTGCAGCCCTCGAGAACGGTACCCCCGTGCACTGTTCTGGTCAGCCGGTCGCCGGACATCTGGATCTCGGTGATCTCCGCGTTATCTGAAACGTAGATGGCGAGCGACCCTGATTGGACCACCGTACCGACGTCTCGGGGGGCTCCGTACGAGAGTGACGCGAATAATAACCAGAGAATTACAAGACGGAGCTTCAAACGACTCATAGCAGACAACGAAGGCCTCCTCCAGTCAGATCGAGAATGGCTCACTCATGCTCTGATCGTTGGCTGCTCTCCCCTCTCGAGTTTCGCGAGGAAACCCCTGAGAAGCGGAAACAGTTCGCGATAGGCTTGGAGCTTTTCCTGGTAAATGCGATGGCGGATTGGATCGGGCTCAAACACCCTGTCGGATTTAACGAATTGGTCTACCCCTTCCGCAGGATGGTGAAAGACGCCGATGGCGATCCCCGCGAGGATCGCAGCTCCCAGGACACTTCCTTCAGTGACGCGTGGCCGCGCGAAGGGAACACCGAAAATGTCGGCCTTGAGCTGTAGCCACTGGTCCGATTTCGCTCCGCCACCCGTGGCAATGAATTCGGACGTATCCACCCCAATTTCTTTCAACGCGTGCAAGCTTTCAGCAAAGTAAAAGGTGACGGACTCCATGATGGATTTGAGGATCTCGCCACGAGTGGTGCTCGTTTTGAGTCCCACGATGACGCCGGAAGCGTCCGCGACAAAGCCCGGAGGACCCGTAATCTCAAAATAAGGGAGTGTGAACAAGCGGGTAGGCACGGGCGGCATTTCGCGGGCCAGGGCGTCGTAAATGTCTTCGCCTACAGGCAGCAGTTTCCGATCGGCGCGCGCGAACGTGTCGCGGAACCATCGCACCAGGGTGCCGCCTTGGTTGTAGATGAAAGACACAAAAAGCCCCGGCAGGACGTGATGTTCAATGTTGAGCCCGTTGCGCAACATCGCCACCGCATCGGGAAGGTGGCCGTAAGTGGGGGTGATGCATTCGAAGGTTCCAATCCCGCAAACTGCTTTTCCAGCCTGGTACACGCCCGCGCCCAGTGAATTACAGCACTGATCGTGGCCGCCGACCACCACGACCACTCCCTTCGGCAGATTCAGCTCTCGAGCAACGCAATCACTCACGAGGCCGGCGACAGTGCCGCTGGGCGTCGGAACCGGCAGCTTGGCTCGTTCGATTCCAGTCAAGAGAAGCAACGCGTCGGACCAATCTTCTCCGCGGATATCGAAAAGGAGCGTGCGGTTCGCATGGGAGTAACTCGTGACCGGATCGCAGCCGAGCATAAATGTCACGAGATCTCCCCAAAGGAGAAACTTGTAGGCTTGCGCGAAAAGAGCCGGCTGATGTTCTCGCAGCCATAAGAGGCTGGGCAAGGAGTATTGCGGGCCAAAAATGTTGGGGTTGATCTGAAAGAAGGCTTCCTGGCTTATCTGGCGAGAGAGAGATCGAACGTATTCAAGGCCACGAGTGTCCGAGGAGAGGATACAGGTGCCCAGAATCCGCCTCTCATCGGACACGGGGGTCATGGCTTCGCCCATGGAGCTGATGCAGAGCGCCCGAATGGGATCCCGAGCTACGAGACCCGACACTTCCGCGATCGTGCTCTGCACACAGTTCCACACTTCGCGACTGTCAAGTTCCGACCAGCCCTCGCGAGGGTGCAAGGTTGCATATTCACGGTAGGCGCTAGCGAGACAATTCCCGCTTTCCGAAAAAGCAGCAGCTTTGCACCCTGAGGTTCCGACATCGACCCCCAGGAGGCTCACACCATTTTCACCTCGTATCCGAGATATCTTTCGAACGCTTCCCTGATGGGTCCGGCAACGTGTTCCGGAGTTATGCTGACGTGGTGGCGATGGCCCAGGTAGCCGATGGTTTGCAACGCGTCCTGCAGATTATCGATCTGCGCCACCCCGGCACAACCGAAATAATTCTCCGGAATGGGATCTTCAGTGAATCGTCCATGCCCAAGATAAAATCTTAGCTTGCCCCCTTCTGTAAGCAGGCTGCCGAAGGTAAACGGAGTGGGAGCAATGCGGCCCGTGTTGCATCCGTAACCGCATCCCTTGCCTATCGCGTTGGCAAGAATGAAGTGGTCGCTGATTTTGCCCTTGGAGGCCATCATCGATTGAGGGACTGGGCCGCAGTGGAAGAGGATGCACTTGTCATCCTCTTCGACATAATTATTGTTCCAATCCAGGCAAGTCGCGACGTTGCCTGAAGCCCGGCTCAGAGCGTGCATAGCCACGGCATTGCCGACGTCCACTTCGCAGGCCGCGGCAACGCCTCGATCATTCATCTCGCTGAGCAGAACGCAGGGCGAAACATGAAGTTGCTTCTGCATCTCCACCCAGCAACGGATAGCCAAGGCGTCCAAGCCGAACTCTTCGATGAGGCTGTCAAAAACCACGCCCAGCCTCGCCAGAGTCTCTATGGCTGTTTCGGGGACGCCGGTCCAGGAGGCATAACGTTGTAGGCTTTCGGCCTTGGCGATGAGCTTCTGGTCGGTGGTACTCAGGGCTGACATCCTGGCGAAGACATCCGACAGGTCCACCGTCTCCGTCGTAATCCCATGTCGCTGGAGAGCCAATTCGTCGATGCGGACCGTCTTGAAGGCGGTGGTTCTCGCGCCGATGGCTCCCACGACCATTGATTTCATACCCTTGACCACTCGGCACAAGCGGTCGAAATAATCGATGTTGGCTGCGAAACGCGGGCTGTCCGGACGCACCGTGTGGGGCTTAAGCGCGGTAAAAGGCAGGCCGTATTGGCAAAAGACATCCATGATCGAGAACTTGCCGCAAAATGAATCGCGTCGCTGTTCCGGGCCCATCTTGCTCAGTTCGTCCGGATATGCCTGGACCAGGATGGGAACAGCCGCATCTTTCAAGGCCGTGATGGCGCCTGTTTCATCCCCGAAATTCGGAAGGCACAGAGACGACTCCATCATATTTGCCTGAGTTCTGGCGCAGGAAATTGGCGTAAACCTGGCCTTCCTGGGCCGTTTCCACAGCCCCATAACGTGTGGCTCCGGCGTCGAGCATCAGAACGTCATGCCCAAGCTTCTGTAAAACCGCAGCCATTTCCTGACGCGCTCCCTCGAGAAGCGAAGCAGGGAAAAATCCTCGATTTCCAATGAACAACGCAAATTTGGACTTCCCATTTTTCATAATGACCTCCCATGAATCTTATGGAATGAGTTCCATTTGAATTCGGAAATTCGAGCCAATGGTGCTTCCCGTAGTGTCCTAATGCGGGATGTAGGGCCGGGGCTTGCCCCGGCCAGGCCGCCCCCACGGGGCGGCCCCTGGAGTTTCTACATTTAGGTCTGTCTCAATATATTTGTCTTGACAGACCGACCTTGATTCTTGTATCCTCCTCCTGAGTTCAAACTCAGGAGTTGACCATGCCGGAAGACCTCAAAGATTCTGTCCTTTCCATATTTGAAGCCTCTCTCGATGCCCAACTGCGCGCCGTTCGTCGTCTCCGCCGAGGGTCGGAGGAACCGGCTTCGGCGCCCCGCCGTGCAGGTCTGTCCCAGGTGGACATGGCCTATGACATACTCAAAAGAGCCCGCTCTCCCCTGCACGTTTCCGAACTCTTGGCCCGCATCCAGGTCACCTTTCACCGCCGCGTCGATCGCGAAAGCTTGGTCTCTTCCCTCACCAAGAAGGTCGCCCGCGGCGATCGCTTCCTGCGCACCGGTAAGAACACCTTCGCCGTGCGCCCGGAGGCCTCATGACGCTCTTGGCTTCCTGGTCGGAGATCGTGGCGGACTGGGACGCCTGTTTCCCCCAGGCCCGCACCCTGCGCCGCGCCGTGCGCCAAGCGCTCGGTTCGTTGGTGTGCTTGGGCCGACGCTGTTTGTCGCGCATCATCTGGACGCACGGGGGCCAGCAGCGCAGTTGGTCGAGCGAGTATTTTCTCCACGCACGTTGCCGGTGGAACCCCCAAGCCCTGTTTGCCACCGTGCTCCGCCGTGCCCGCGCCTATTGTCCCGGCCGCCTGGTGGGGATGGCGGTCGACGATACTCGCCTGCGCAAGACAGGCCGCGCCATTCCCCAGGCGTTTTATCAGCGCGATCCCCTCTCTCCCCTCTTCCATCTGAACCTGATGCGCGGCTTGCGCTTTCTGCAAGCTTCCTTGCTCGTCCCCTTGCATCGACGGGGCAATGCCAGTTGCCGGGCTCTGCCCATTCGCTTTGCCGAGGCCGCACCCCTGAAGAAGCCTTCCCGAAAGGCCAGCGCGGAAGCCCGGCAGGAGTATAAAAGGTTGAGCAAGCTTCATAACCTCTCGCAACGTTTTGTCCAAAGCCTCACCCCCCTGCGCCAAGCTCTGGACGAAGCCGGCGGCCTCCGGCAAATCCTGGTGCTGGCCCTGGACGGCAGCTTTTGTAACCGTACTTGCTTCCGCGCCCCGCGCCAGCGCACCGAATTGATCGCCCGGGCACGTAAGGATGCGCGCCTCTGTTTCCTCGCTCCTCAGCCTTCCCGCCGCTTTTACGCTCCCTGCACCTTCACCCCAGAACTGGTGCGCCAGGATGAGTCCCAAGCTTGGAAGCAGACCAAGCTCTTCTACGGGGGCAAGCGCCGCAAGATCCGCTACAAAGAGGTACTGCACGTCTACTGGCGCCGAGGTGCCGGTCGCATCCCGCTCCGCCTCTTCATCGTGGCTCCCACCCCCTATCGCAAACGGAAAAGCAGCAAACTCTACTACCGGCAACCGGCCTACCTGCTCACCACCGATCTGAAGCACTCCGCTCGCTCCCTGCTGCAAATCTACTTCGACCGCTGGCAGATCGAAGTCAACCACCGCGAGGAGAAGGACACCCTGGGCGTCGGACAAGCCCAGTTATGGAACCTGCACGCGGTGCCCAAGCAGCCCGCCTTGGTGGTGGCCGCCTACAGCGCCCTGCTGCTGGCCGCACTGCAAACCTTCGGCATCGAACGCGGTGCCGCCTATCAACCCTTGCCCAAATGGCGACGCAAGTCCCACCGGCCCTCTTGCCTCGACCTGGTGACGCTGCTGCGCAAGGAAATGGTGGAGCATCCGGAGTTGATCCAGCCCCTGGGCTTTCAGCTCACCGATCGCACCATGACGCAGGCCGCTGCCGCGTGAAAAATGTAGAAACTCCAG
>CAVXWN010000031.1:0-54790 GCA_963765485.1 uncultured Acidobacteriota bacterium
CGCCTCTGCCGGTCCGCGCGGAATAAAGCCGAAATTCGAAATTCGAAATTCGAAATTCGAACGAAACTTAGCAGGTCGAGCAAGTGATGGCAGAATCGGTCATCAAAGATTTCAAGGATTTGGACGTCTGGCAGGTGGCTCGCGAGTTTCGGAACGAAATGTACAAGGTCGTGCGCACATTGCCCGAGGTCGAGAAGTATGCATTAGGCACGCAAATTCGGCGTGCTGCGATTTCGGTAACCGCGAATATAGCTGAAGGGTTCGGACGGTTTGGTTATCAGGAAAATGCTCAGTTCTGCCGACAGGCGCGCGGCTCGGTTTTTGAATTGAGGGACCACCTGACGACATGTGTCGACCAGGAATATCTTACCGTGAAGGAAGGGCAGAGGCTCGACTTAATGGCCCAGCGAGTTGCTCAGATACTGAACGGTTACCTGCGATCGACGTTGGCTCTTAAGGCAGTCGGCAGTGGCTAGGTTCGGGGTGCACTATGTTCAAACAACTCATCCTCGACGTGCTCTCGGAAGGGCCAAAAGCTACGCACGAACAATACGAACTGGCCCAGCAGAGGCAGCCGCGCGACTGCACTGAGCGCCCTGCCTCCATCGAGAACGCGTCAGCAAAGGTGATAAGGAGTGGATGCACGAACTCCGCCGTAACCAACATCAGCTTAAGCGAGACGGGCGGATCGCATTAAGGAACGGCATGTGGTATGCGGTCTAACTCGTCCAAACGACGAATTTCGATTTTCGAATTTCGAATTTCGGTTAGGTTCGAACAAAGGAGGTAAACCTTGTTCCGCAGCAGCCCTTATGATCGAGTCAGTTTGATCGGCGAGTTCGACGCTATTCGCATCAGTCTGGCTTCGCCCGAGAAGATCCGTTCCTGGTCTCATGGCGAAGTCACTAAACCAGAAACTATCAACTATCGGACTTTCAAACCGGAACGCGATGGACTTTTCTGCGCCAAGATTTTTGGCCCGGTCACCGACTGGGAATGCTTGTGCGGAAAATACAAGCGCATGAAACACCGCGGGGTGATTTGCGACAAATGCGGTGTCGAGGTGACTCTTTCCAAGGTGCGGCGCGAGCGCATGGGTCACATTGAGCTGGCAGCTCCATGCTCCCACGTCTGGTTTTTCAAAGGTCTGCCCAGCCGCATCGGTCACCTGCTCGACATTTCTCTCCGGGATCTGGAAGCCATTCTGTATTTTGAGAAGTACGTTGTGGTGGACCCCGGCGAAGCCCCCCTCAACGAAAAGGAACTGCTCACGGAAGAGCGCTATCGGCAACTTCAACAGGAATTCCCGGGGAAGTTCCGCGCCGGGATGGGTGCGGAAGCCATCAAGGAACTCTTAAAGGCAGTGGATATTGAGGCGCTCGCGGAGGAGTTGCGGGAGCGAATGAAGAACGACCCCTCCCAGCAGAAGCGGGTCAAGTATGCCAAGCGTCTGAAAGTTCTGGAGGCGTTCCGCAAGTCCGGCAACAAGCCGGAGTGGATGATCCTGGATGTGATTCCGGTGATTCCGCCGGAGTTGCGGCCCCTGGTGCCCCTGGATGGCGGCAGGTTCGCCACCTCCGATCTCAACGACCTCTATCGCCGGGTGATCAACCGCAACAACCGGCTGAAGAAGTTGATGGAGCTGCATGCCCCGGACGTCATCGTGCGCAACGAAAAGCGCATGCTCCAGGAGGCGGTGGATGCCCTGTTCGACAACGGCCGTCGTGGACGCGTGCTGCGTGGCGCCAACAACCGGCCCCTGAAGTCGCTCTCCGACACCCTGAAAGGCAAGCAAGGCCGCTTCCGGCAGAACCTGCTGGGCAAGCGCGTGGACTACTCCGGCCGCTCCGTCATCGTGGTGGGTCCGGAGCAGAAACTCCACCAGTGCGGTCTTCCCAAGAAGATGGCGCTGGAACTTTTCAAGCCTTTCATTTACCACCGGCTGGAACAGGCCGGACACTGCACCACCATCAAGGCCGCCAAGGAAATGGTGGAACGGCAGGAACCGGTGGTGTGGGATATCCTGGAAGAAGTCATCAAGGACCACCCGGTACTGCTCAACCGCGCTCCCACGCTTCACCGCCTGGGCATTCAGGCCTTTGAGCCCCTGCTGGTGGAAGGCAAGGCCATCAAGATTCACCCGCTGGTTTGCACGGCGTTCAACGCCGACTTCGACGGCGACCAGATGGCTGTGCACATTCCGCTCTCGCCCGAAGCGCAAATCGAGGCTTCGGTCCTGATGTTGTCTTCGTCCAATATCCTTTCCCCTGCCAACGGCCAGCCTCTTGCGGTTCCCACGCAGGATATCGTGCTGGGGGTTTACTACCTGACCAAGGACAAGCGCGGGGCCAAGGGGGAAGGCCGGGCTTTTGCCAATTCCGAAGAGGTCCTGTTAGCCCTGGAAGCGGGGGAGGTTGAAACGCTTACGCCCATCCGCCTGCGGTTCACCGGCCGCGTGATTGACCTGACGACCGCTTATGATGACCAGGACGTGCTTCACTCCGAGCCGATCACGGTGAAGAACCAGTTCATCAACACCACGGTCGGGCGCGTGATTTTCAACGATCATCTGCCCAGCGGCATGCCCTTCGTCAACGGCCTGCTCAGGAAGAAAGGTCTTGGGGGGCTGGTTAATTACTGCTACCTGCGCTTCGGCCTGGAGACCACGGTGCGGATGCTGGACGAGGTCAAGACTCTCGGGTTCCTTTACGCCACCAAGGCGGGGATCTCGATCGGCATCGACGATCTCGTGGTACCTCTCAGCAAGGCCCAATTGGTGAACGATGCCGAGCAGGAAGTGATCGACGTGGAGAAGCAGTACCAGGAAGGCGCCATCACCCACGGCGAGCGTTACAACAAGGTGATCGCCATCTGGTCGAACGTCACTGACCACGTTGCGGACGAGATGTTCCAAGCCATGGAAAACCAGGACAAGTCCGGCCAGTTGAACCCCATTTACATCATGGCGGATTCCGGGGCTCGCGGTTCCAAACAACAAATCCGGCAGCTTTCAGGTATGCGCGGCTTGATGGCCAAGCCTTCCGGCGAAATCATCGAGACGCCCATCACCGCGAACTTCCGCGAAGGCCTCAACGTATTGCAATACTTCATCTCCACGCACGGCGCGCGCAAGGGCTTGGCGGACACGGCGCTCAAGACAGCGGACTCCGGTTACCTCACGCGCCGCTTGGTCGATGTGGCTCAGGACGTCATCATTTCGGAATTCGACTGCGGCACCATGGACGGCATCTACGTCGAGCCGATCGTCGAGGCGGGGGAAGTCGTCGAGCCGCTCCGCGACCGCATCGTCGGCCGCGTCGTTCTGGAGCAGATCAAGGACTACGAGGGGAACGTCATCGTCGACGTCAATCAGGAGATCAACGAAGATCTGGCCGCTTCCATTCAAGCCGCCGGCATCGAGCGGGTGAAAATCCGCTCCGTGCTGACCTGCGAGTCGCGGCGCGGCGTTTGCGTCCGCTGCTACGGGCGGAATCTGGCCACCGGCAAAATGGTGGAGATGGGCGAGGCCGTCGGAGTCATCGCCGCGCAGTCCATCGGCGAACCCGGCACCCAGCTCACCATGCGGACCTTCCATATCGGCGGAACCGCCAGCCGAATCAGTGAGCAGACCGCCTTGGAGGCGAAGAACAACGGCTTCCTGAAGTTTCATGGCCTCCAGACCGTTACCAATCGGGATGGCGATTTTGTGGCCATGAACCGCAACGGTGCGGTTGTCGTGGTGGACGACAAAGGCCGCGAACGCGAGCGCTACTCGGTGGTCTACGGGGCCAGGATTAAGTTTGCCGACGGCGCTCCCGTCAAGGTGGGGAATATCCTGGTCGAATGGGATCCTTACACGTTCTCGATCCTGACGGAAGTCGCCGGGCACCGTTCAATTCAAGGACCTCGAGGCAGGGATTACCCTCCAAGAGCAGGTGGATGAAGTTACCGGTCTGTCCCAGTGGGTGGTGACGGAAGCGCCGGGTGAGGAACATCAACCCCGGCTGGTCATCCGAGATGAAAAGACCGGGGCCAAGGGAGCTAAGAAGTACCTCATGCCCTCGCGCGCTCACTTGATGGTTCAAGATGGCAGCGAGGTCAGCGCCGGTGACGTGCTGGCCAAGATCCCGCGTGAAACCACGAAGACCAAAGACATCACCGGAGGTCTACCGCGCGTCGTCGAGCTCTTCGAGGCCCGCAAACCCCATGAGCCGGCGGTTATTACGGAAATCGACGGCCTCGTGAAGTATGCAGATATCATCAAGGGCCAGCGCAAGATCGTTGTCGTGCCCGATCGTGGAGAGCCTAAGGAGTACTTGCTGGCGCGCGGCGTCCACGTGTCCGTGCAGGAGGGTGAGCGGGTGAAAGCCGGCGAGCCTCTCATGGACGGGCCGCGCAACCCGCACGATATCCTGGCGGTGCTCGGTGAAAAAGAGCTGCAAAAGTACCTGGTGGACGAGATCCAGGAAGTCTACCGGCTCCAGGGCGTCAACATTAACGACAAGCACATCGAGGTCATCGTTCGCCAGATGATGCGGTGGGTGAAAGTCGAGGAAGTTGGAGATACCGAATTCCTCCTCGACGAGCAGGTGGATAAGTTCAGGTTCCGGGAAGAAAACGAGCGGGCAAAGGCTGTGGGCGGCAAGCCCGCTACCGGCAGGCCGCTGCTCCTCGGCATAACCAAGGCTTCCCTGGCTACGGACTCGTTCATCTCCGCTGCTTCGTTCCAGGAAACCACCCGCGTGCTGACGGAAGCTTCCATCCGCGGCGCAGTGGACCACCTCCGCGGATTGAAGGAGAACGTCATCATGGGCCGTTTGATCCCGGCCGGCACGGGCCTGGAGTTCTATCGGAACTTCAAGCTGTTGAGTGAGGTGGAGCCACGTCAGCCGGAAGTGGAAGCGGCCACGGAAGCCACTATCCCGGCGCCCGCAGCAGCCCCCGCTCCGGGCGTCGGCCGCCGAGCTCTCTGACGAGGACGCGGCGCGGACGCAATGAGAAACGTCAGCAGTCCCGTCGCGGCGGGATTGAGGTGAAGGATTCGAGGAACGGAAAGGGCAAGGATTTTGCCCTGCCGCACAGTTTCCCCCGTTTTCCCACTGCCTGTCCGGTGGGAGAGCGGGAACCCGCCGCGGCGAGACGAGTAGAGAACTCGTCCCCATCACTGACCAGCCGTCCATCCTCATGGGTAGCGCCAAACGCCGCCCCAGATTCCCCAGGTCGTAGGCGATCGGGCTCAGCCACCGCTACCACGCGACAAGCCGTCTTCCAACTGGCCGCTCGAATGATGGGAGCCCCAGAGGGCTGGCGCTGGAAACAAGTAGGATAGCGGGCCTCTCCTTTTGAAAGAGATTGGCGAGGGTAGCGAGCCGGGTGAGGGATCGTTTTCTCTACCTTATCGGGTACACCGGCGGGCCCTTATACGGTCACCGCACCGGCACCTACGCTGGCTCGTCGGGCAGATTGACTAACGTAACAACAGGTCGTGACTCACCTTTACCTCGCGATTTCTCTCCCTATTCGGGGTATCATAGGCGGAACTGCGGTTACTTAATTTGATGCGTCGACGAAAATCTAAACGTGCTCCGACGATGCCCAGGTCCTCCCCGAGTAAATCCGAGTACCTGACGCGAAAGCAGATTGTAGATTCCAAACTCCGCGCCGCTGGCTGGCGCGTCGTCGCGTTCAAGCCGCAGCGGCCTCTCAGCACGTACGACAAGTGTGCGATCGAGGAGTTTCCAACGGAAAGCGGGCCTGCGGACTACGCTCTCTGCGTTGGCGGCCAAATCCTTGGCGTCGTCGAGGCAAAGAAGCTCACCCTGGGCCCCCAGGAAGCCCTGACGCAAGCCGAGCGATATTCTCGAGGGCTGACATCAAGCCCCTTCGACTTCAACGCCTTTCACGTGCCATTCCTCTACTCAACAAACGGCGAAGTCATCTGGCATCACGACGTTCGCCATCCCTTGAATCGCTCGCACCAAGTGGCAGCGTTCCACACCCCCGAAGCCCTGCGCGAATTCCTCGGGCGCGACATTGAGGCTGCAATCGATCACCTGCTCACGCGTCCCAACGACCATGAACGACTTCGCCCGTACCAACGCGAGGCAAATGCCGCGATAGAACACGCGATCGCACACACACCTCACAGGTTATGTATGGCCCACCCGCGAACCCGCCGACGAAGTCAGAAAGGGAAGACATGAGTGATTGCCGCTTTAAGACGTGCTTCATTTCCGCGCCAATACGCACGGATACATCCGTCTTGCGCCAAGCGCTTCAAAGACGGGGAATCCGGTGGTCTGACGCAGTGTCGGTCAGACCGTCCGGGTCGATTCTGGAGACTATCGAGTCAGGGATAGCTCAGGCTGACTTTGTGTGTGTGATCGTGCCTCAAGGGCCAGAGTCCATCAGCGTATTCTTCGAGATGGGGCTGGCCTTGGGTAAACAACGTCCCGTGCTGGCCTTTGTTGAACCTGGAGTCCAGATCCCGTCGTACTTCGAGGGATTTACGATTGCCAGGACGGCACTTCAAGACAGCGAAGCTCTGAAACTCAATCTCGATGCGTTTCTCTCCCATGCACAGTCGAAAAAAGTTAAGAGTACCCTTTCCTCTAGGTCGAAGCCTAAACGGGTTGATACTTCGTGGACAAAGGAAGCATTGAAGTCTGCGCAGTTGAAATCTGGCCAGTTACGGGCCTTCGAGTTTGAACGACTCGTCGCCAAACTGCTGAAAGAGTCCGGCGCTCAGGTTTCCGTGGCCAATTCATTGGCGGGCAGAGGAGCCGACATGGCCGTCTGGGTCGATGAGCTTCAGCCTTCGATTGGAAACCCCCTGCTAGTCGAGGTCAAGTCCGGGCGGCTGTCCGAGGGGGGGCTTCATGAGGGCGAACAGCGGCTTCGGCATTACTTATCGCATATTAACGCTCGGATGGGCCTGCTAGTGTACTGGGATAGCGAGGGCAGGCGCTTTACACCCCGGAAACGTGAGTGGCCGCTGGTCGTGCGATTCAGCGTGGAGGAACTCATTAGCCTAGTTGAAAAGGGGCAGGTCGTGCAGGCCATACTCAGGGAGCGCAACCAACTGGTCCACGGGGCCAACTAAGCCAATGCCACGAATCTCCCGTCGGCGGATCCACGGTTTCTTTCGGCGCGTTGCGAGCAACCACGCCACAACCGTTCAAGGTCGTGCCCTTGAGGATTTAGTTTGTTACCTATTTGGTTTGGTTCCAGGTATTGATGTTGCGACACGAAATAGACTTAATGCTTTTGACACGGAGGAGATTGACGTTGCATTCTGGAACAAGCGTTCACAACGGGGTTTAGACTTTCTCCCCAGCAGCATCCTCCTTGTCGAATGTAAGAACTGGAGCAGCCCGGTCGGTAGTCAAGAGGTTTCCTATTTTGCCACAAGGCTCAGACATCGGGGTTGTGACCATGGCGTATTGGTGGCAGCGAACGGAATTACAGGTACAGCCGAGGATCTCAATCGCGCCCATCAACAGATAGCTGCCGCCCTTGCTGAGGGACAGAAGATCCTAGTTCTAACCCGTGACGAGATCGAACGTCTCAGCACCACAAGCGGGTTGGTTCGGTTACTGAAGCAGAAATTATGTGAGCTGGCCGTTTGCGGGACTTTGTTCCTAGAATCCGAGCCTCACCAAGCCAGCGGCAGGGCCAATCGCAGGAATCGTCCAGGACGCGTCACGTCCCGCCGACCGCACAGGGACTGAGCCAAACGTGTCGCGCACACATGGGCTTTTGACCTGAGCTTACGAACCCACGGCAAATCTGAAAGGCGGATTTGCCGTGGCGACCCGCCGCTTGCGGGTGAGCATAGGAAAGAGTCAGGCAACAACGGAGGTCCCAAGCCGATGGCGCTCGACCCGATTGTATCCCGTCGTTTCGACGAGCTTACGGCGAAGGCCGATAATGTCGCGAAGCAGAGGGAACATGCGTTCACTTCCGACACCGGCAAGCGGTATTTCACCATACCCTCAGCGCCCTTCAGGGAATGGGCTACCAACGTTCTCAATCTGATCCAGCGCACGTTTGGAGAAGACAGCGTCCACTACCGGCACTTCAACGAACAATACACGGGGTTCGACGGATTTGAATCCGGCTTCCTAAATTGCCGAGCGGTTTTCGCGGCCGCCAGGGAGGACTACGAGGGCGGTTACCTGTTCAACGTTCGGGCCTTGGCGAAGGCGGAAGTCCTATCGGACGCCCTCTCGCAGGCAAAGGAGCCTCCTAAATGTCGGTTACAAGGACCCAGCATGTATCCTGGCGCGCGT
The DNA here is from genome assembly GCA_963765485.1 of uncultured Acidobacteriota bacterium. Taxonomy (GTDB): domain Bacteria; phylum Acidobacteriota; class Terriglobia; order UBA7540; family UBA7540; genus CAVROP01. The sequence goes on from CAVXWN010000031.1 coordinate 8,292, forward strand.
GGCGCTTGAGGCGACGCTTAAGGAACTAGCGGGTAAGTATGGTGTCCCACATGGAAAGCTCGATCGCATGAATGCCGACCTGTGCAAGGCAGGTGCTTATAACATGGCAAAACATAAGCAGATCACGGCCTGGGCGGAGGTCGGCAACAAAGCCGCTCATGGCGAATGGGGTACATACACGGCTAACGATGCGCGTGCGATGGTTGACGGTGTGGAGGTCCTTGTTGCGGATTTACTCTAAAAGCCGATAGGTTGCCAGTCGAATTTCACGCGGGTAGATACAAGCCCATCTATAAGGAAGCCGCGCGGATTGGCCCCGCCGTGAAAACCGCGGCGCGGTGGAAAACCCGCAAGGCTGGAGGGCGAGCCTTGCGCTACATTTCTCCAACGGCTCGGGTTTTTGCGGCGCCGCGGCGCAATAATCCGTACCGGTCACAGGAGGTGCGCATGTCCGAAATGATCATCCGTGCGACGGCGGGAAGCAAGATTAGAAGGAGAGCCTATTAGATTATGATAAAATGTAAGGAGGAGGTGCTGCCTTCATCCAACTCCAGACCTTTAGGGATATCCTCATTCAGCTTTGCGCACAGGCTCCAGAAGCGGTCGAGTGCGAAACCCTCGAAGTTAAGGGATGGTGCTATGACGAGAAAGACCTGGCCGAAAAGGTCAGTGAGACGGCCGTGTGTCTCGCTAACGCGACGGGCGGGATGCTCTTGGTCGGGATCGGCGAGCACGAGGAGTGCCATCGGAAGTTTTCCCACTGCCCGTACCCTAACGTAAATCCTGCCTGGTTGACTGCAAGAGTTCACGACCTAACTGTTCCCCCTGTCCAAAATGTTGCGCACGATCTCAGCGATGTGGCCTCTGAGCTGGTCGGAGTTGACGGCGTCCAAGTGTTCGCTTTGGAGATACCATGCACGAGGTTTGTCAGCGGCCATATGACCGTCAAAGGTCTGTCCAAGATAAGGGTGGGAAAGGAATGTCGACCCTACTACACAGCCCAGGACGACCGGACACGAATCCCTGTACCCCACGTGTCAGTTGAAGATCTTTCGCTGACCTCGATTCGCTGGGCGATCGCTCAGCACCACAGAAAATTTCGGACATCAGAACCCCGATGGCTAGAGCCTGGCGATTTTCTCGCCCAGGCACACCTCGTCGAGCCACCTCCGGTGGATGAGGAGGGCCGATCGCGATGCGCTGTTCCTCTCGCAACGCTGATCCTGCTTGGTAAGCAGGCAACTCTTTTAGAGCACCTGCCATTCTTCGAAACAGTAATCATTATGGGCAGCAGCGAGAGGCGGCTTCGCAAGAACATTGTGGACTGCATACAAGAACTGTGTGGAAGCGAGCGCTCTTTGGTCCCCGCGCTATGCCCGGGTGTTCCGAGGACAACCGTCCAGGAGCTCCTCGTAAATGCGTACGTACATCGGTGCTACCGCACGTCCGCCCCCGTCGTCATCAGGGCCGTACCCCCCGCTCTTGAAATCCAAAATCCTGGCGAACTAATAGGTGGGCTACGTGTTGACGATCTCATTCACTGCGTTCCCGTTTACAGAAACCTCTCTCTTGCGGACGGGGCGAGGTTTGTCGGCCTTTGCGACAAGATCGGCCGGGGCATCGACCTGATATATGAGTCCATATTGTCGGGTGGAATGGACTTTCCTGTGTTCGAGAGCGGGAACAACCTTTTCACGGCCAGAATCTCGCTTGAGCGGAGTCGGGAGTTCGCTGAGTTCGCCCGCCGCCGTTCGCAGGCGCTTTCGAGCCTCGATGAAATCCTGGCGCTCCGGTTGCTCTCCTTGAAAGACCGGGCCACCCTTCAGGAGGTCTCCTCTGTGTTGCAGCGGGGCCATGCAGCCACTCGGCGCATACTCGAGGAGATGCGGAAGAAATTAATGGTCGAGCGCTCGGATGAGGACTTGTCATTCCGCCTCGCGCCTAATTTAAGGCGTGACATTGACACCATATTCGAGTCGGACCAAATGGAGATGGACCTGTTTGGAGGGTAGACTCATCCATCAGCAGGTTGTTCTACGCTAAAGCCGATCTAGCTCGGCGGGTGGCGCGGACATCGGTTTCTGATGTCTACGACATGCTGATTCCGCTTGAGGCTGAGGGAAGAACGTGATTCAGGATTCGGGATTCAGGAAGGGGAAGAACAGGTACCAGGTGTCAGGTATCAGGTGCCAGGGTCGGGATTCAGGGCGTGAACAGCCAGGTCCCAGGTGGCAGGTGGGGAAGAGCCGCAGCCAACCTTCGACTCTTGACCGTTGACTGTCGACTGTCTTGGTAAGTGGGGAAGAGCACCGGGGATCGCGCCCGCCTCTTCGACTCGGAGCGGTAGCGCAGAGTCTCGTTTCTCAGAGACTCTGCGGCTTTTCCTTCAAATTCGTCAGCACGCTCGGCGACATGCGAGGCGAGCTGGGCTTCCGCATCGCCGGATACGTTCTCATCCCGCAGGGCGGGACTGGCGCCTACGCGGCTTGCTGAACCAGCCGGGAGACTGGCCGTGGTCCCGCAGCGGCGGACGGAGCATCTAGCCCTGCTATTTGTCGGCGGAAAAGTCCAGAGCGAGATTCTTCTCCCGCACGGCGGGATCAGAATGACAGCAGAATAACTCTGCAACGCAATATCGCGTGATTAAGCCGTGGCTTCGGGCGCGACCGTTTCAGCGCGCCGCACCCGAACTTTCACCTCGACGCGCGAGCCCAGCCGGTTGATGATCGATATGAGGCGATCGACGGTGAACCGCCCGAGGTCCGCATGGCGGATGCGCGAGAAGTCGGCCGCCGCAATGCCGGTTCGGCCGTGCGCCGCGCGCAGGGTCAGGCGTTCCCGGTCGAGTGCCTTGATGATTTCGGCGGCCAGAATGGCCTTGAACTGTTCAGCGTCGGCGTTTTCATGCCCGAGGTCGCGGAACACATTGCCGCTTCCCCGCATCACTTCCAGTTTTTCGCCTTTCATCGCAGCATCTCCTTCAATCTCTTCAAACGCTCCTCTATCAGATCGATCTCGCGTTTGGGCGTCTTGATGCCCTGCGTCGACTTCTTCTCAAAGGCATGCACGACCCAGATTTCATCAGCGAGCTGCACCGCGTACACCACGCGGAACGCATCGCCCTTAAACGGCAGCGCAATCTCGAACACGCCCGACCCCAAGCCATGCACCGGCTTCGCAATATCGGCCTTTCCACCCTCGGCCGCGATCGTCAACGCCGCCAGGCAGATCGACCTGGCCCCTTCCGGGAACGTCTCGAATTCCTTCAGTGCCGCCCTGATCCATGAAACAGGCCGGGTTTTCCGAGTCATCTGTCGTCCGTTAGCACATACCACTCCTAGAGTTATCTTGTCATAATTGACAACATGTGTCAAGCCAGGAAGTTCCCTTCGAACGCGGGTGGCGCAGAAATCGGTTTGTGATGTCTGCGACATGCTGATGCCGCTTGAGGCTGAGGTGGAATCTCTTCATGCCTCGGGTGCCGCATTTTTGCGGTCTCAATCATCTTCATTACGTGACCAGCATCGAACAGGATTCAGGATTCAGGAGTCAGGGGTCAGAATGAAGGACATCTGCTTTTCGCCGGCTGCCTTCTGCTTTCTGCCTCTGAACCGCCGCAGGTCCGGAAAGCGGGACCTGCGCTGCGCCTGCTTACTGCCTACTGCATTCAGGATTCGGGATTCAGGAAGGGGAAGAACAGGTTCCAGGTGGTAGGTGGTAGGTGGGGGAGAAGGACAGGGTACGGGTTTCGGGTGTCAGGTGCCAGACCAGGATTCAGGATTCCGGATAGGAAGTAGAAGGGAGGGTTCCAGGTGTCAGGGGCTAAACCAGGAGTCAGGGGTCGGGAGTGAGAATGAATAGGATCTGCTTCCCGCCTTCTGCTTTCTGCCCTCCGCCGAACCGAGTCTGTCGTCAATGCTCGTGGGGATGGAGATGGGGATGCGAGTGTACTTCGCCGGAGGGGTGAAGGTGGCGATGAACGTGGATAAGGTTGGTCCGCTCCAGCAAGGCCGTCTCGCGCAAGACCTCCGCGGGCGACCCTTCTGCGACAACGCGGCCCGTCTGGAAAACATAACAGTAATCCGCAATATCCTCGACAATATCCAGGTTGTGTGTGGTTGTGATCACGGTCTTGACTCCCCCGCGCCAGCCCACCAGGAAATCGACCATCTGGCTTGCGCTCTTCGGGTCCAGCGCCGCCGTGGGCTCGTCGAGAAGGAGCACTTCGGGGTCAAGCACCAACACTGAGGCAAGCGTCACCCGCTTCTTTTCGCCAGTCGACAAATGGTGGGGAGATCGATCTTTAAGGTGGGTTATCTTCATGACCTCCAGCATTTGGGCAACCTGATTGCGAACCTCCTCCTTGGGCCAGTGTAGCTGCAACGGACCAAAGGCCACTTCATCAAACACCGTCGGCGAAAAAAGCTGGACGTCCGGATTTTGGAATACCAGTCCCACCCGACGTCGAAACTGGTAACCGAATGCACGGTCCTGTAAACGATCCTCCGTGAGTGACTCGCCGCAGAATAGAACGCTGCCTTTTTCAGGAAAGGCCAGTCCGTCCAGGACGCGCAGCAGGGTTGATTTGCCAGAGCCATTGGCTCCGAGCAGTGCCACCCGCTTACCCGGTTTAATCGCCAGGTTTAGACCGTCGAGCGCAGTCACTTTGGGGTAGCGAAAAGTGACGTCTCGGACTTCGAAAACCGGAACTGACATTCAGCTCTCCTCGATGGCGGGGCGCTCTGCTGACAAGGTCTTTGTCATGCGGGCGGCCTTCTCGCAGCCCCGTCAGGGGCGAGAGATTGTAGCCCAGGGCGCAAGCCCTGGGATGGAGAGCCCTCACCCCGCCTTCGGCACCCCTCTCCCGCCCGAGCGGGAGAGGGGATGGGGGTGAGGGAAAGCTCGCTGACCCACGGCTTACGCCGTGGGCTACATTCTTTCGCCCGCTCCGCGGGCTCCTTATCGTCCGAAATAGAATCCGCCCGAAGCCAGCACCACAAAGACCGCCAACATGATCCAATCGATCGTCGATGTTTGAAAATCGTCCAGTACATCCACTTCGCCTCGAAAGCCTCTCGATAGCATTGCACTGTAAACATCCTCACTCAGTTGAAGGCTCTTGGACATCAGTACTCCTGCACTGGCGGCGGCCACTCTCCGGCGTTCGGGCCCTTCCAACTTTCCCACCATCCGGCTCCGGCGCGACTCAAACATGTCGTGGGCGGTTTGAAGCAGCAAGAGAATATACCGGTACGTCATGCCCAGCATCACGACGAAGATCGCGGGCACGCCGAGCACTCGAAGCGCTTTCAGCACGTGGCTCCATGGCGTGCAAAGTATCAGCAAGACCGATAAGGTTGCCGCCGTTTCAACTCGGGCCACGAGGTAACACGCGCTGGCGATCCCCTGAGCCGTGAGCGGCCAATGGAATACCGGAAGGCGCAACACCTCGCGGCCAGGGACGACAAACAGAGCCGGTAGCGCGATGACTCCCGTAAACAAGAGGACTGCAACCCAGACCCGCTTCGCCAGCATTCCAAAAGAGATGCGAGACATTACTGCCAAGCTCACCGCGACCGCGAAAACCGCGCAAATAACCCAGAGTTTGTGGGCCATGGCGGAGACAATAATCAAGCCCAGCATGCCGATCACTTTGATACGCGGGTCAAGACGTTGCAGCAATCCGTCGGTCTTCGCGAGTTCTTCCGCATCAAGAGCCCGCTCCATCGCGTTAACAAGATTTGAAAGGGTCCGTTCAACAAAATTCATCTAATGCCTGTAAGTGGACGGCAGTCAAAGAGTCGAGGAGTCGAGAGTCGAAGAGTGAAGAACTCCTGACACCCGGACCGTCGGCTTCCCGACCGTCGACTTCTCAGCCCCTCAACTCCTTGACCCTCGACTCCTTGACTAGAGCGGGCCTCAGGAATCCCCCGTTAAGGTTTTTATCGAGTCCGCTTCTCGTTGCCTGTCTCGGCGGGCGAACAGCGAGCTGACGATCAGCAAACCCAGGATGATGATGCCAGAACCGAACATGGCGGAAAGTATGTAGCCAAGCGCCGGTCGCCTCACAAACGAAGGGGCGTACCGGGGAAAGGGCGCCGTCCACACGGAGTATAGATGCTCCAATCCTTGGGGCGCGTGCGGTGGCGGCGCCAGGTTCCTGGATGCCGCCGCGATTCTCTGCCGTGCCGCTGCATCGGAGAAGTCGCGGGCGCCCCACTCGCCCCAGGCGGCGCCCCCCGCTAAGATACCCAGAGGAGTCAAGGTCAAGAGCAGAGCCAAGGCGGTCCAGAGTGACCTCATCGTACTCCAAGCGCCTTGACCCACAACGTAGGGGAGGTTTTCAGCGCCGAAAATAGCGCGCGGGGCTGTGAGCTTCAGCAAGGACGGATTCGCCCGCTGGAAATAGGCCACAACTCCACCTGACAAGACCAGTTCGGCGAGTCCGGCAAAGGTCAAGTGTCCAATCATCATGGCCGGAATGGCAATACTCAAGGGGTACGGGGCGTACAGGGGCGCTCCGCTCGGGTCCTTGAAGAGTAGGGGCTGAATACCAAACTCAACGGCCGCACAAAAAGCTGATGCGTTGATTGCCGTGTAGCCCGCCAGAGCCGCAGCGACGACTCTTCGTGATGACGTGATGGCCGCCCCGCCGGCCAAAAGGCGGTAAACAACGTATGCCACCAGAGAACCGACGATGGCCATATTAAGGCAGTTAGCCCCCAGCGTGGTGATGCCACCATCCCCAAAGAACACAGCCTGAACCAATAGGGCAATTGAAATAGCGAGAATGGAAGCCCACGGTCCGAGGACAATCGTGGCGATGCCAACGCCCACCGCGTGCCCGGTCGTGCCTCCGGGCAACGGCAGGTTAATCATCATCACCAGGAAGGAAAAAGCGGCAAACACCGATAGCAACGGAATGAGCCTTGTGGTTAGCAGTCGCCTCAGCCGGCGTAGCGCGACGTACCAGAACGGCCCCGAGGTCGCGTACAGCACCGCGCATGTTGCCGGACTTAGATAACCATCGGGAATATGCATCGGAGTCTGCCTTTTAGAATAAAGGACGAATCATCGCGTTGGAGGCATCCGAGTGCGCCGGAAGTTGTAGGTGCAGGTCACACTGATGTAGGACTTCAGAGGTACACCTACAATCCGCTCAAATGGCGCCGGGTCCGTAGGCAGCGCCAACATTTCCGTCGTTTGGCCGGTGTAACCTGCCGCGAGCAGAAAATTAGCGCCGATGTCCATTCGCCCCTCACCAAACGACCGCAGCAAGGCCCCACGGATTTCGCGAACGCGAATACCGGTGAATCCATCGCCCAAGGGCTTTGCGCCAACGTATTCGAACTCGCCTCTGGCTCGAAGGTGGAAGGGTAGCCCATCTGTGGTTCCCACCCCATCCCAGATCAACCGAGGAGCCTCGGGGATGGGTTGGCCCGTGTCACGGTCTCGGGCGTCGGCGCGCGACCAGGAAACCTGGAAGGAACCGCGAGAGAAATACCGCCGTGCGGAGACAGTAATCGAAGGAACCTTGGAGGGGCCGACATTCTCCTCCAGGCCGGTGTCGGGATCGATCTTTGCCAGCTCTTGCGAGTTCGTCACCCTGGCCAGGGTAACGTTGAAGTCTGTGCGCTCGATATCCTTTTTGATCACCAACTGGTAGGCACGGGAAGGGGCGATCACGGTGGGTTTCGCGCCGCCCGTGCCAATTCTTGGGTCGTTGCTATGAAACGCTTCACCAAAACTGAATGCCACAGTTGGGAGATACTTCTGCTCCGGCGGCAAGAGCGTCAGCGTTCCCTTGGGAAGAGCGATTCCCTGCGTCCTGTCGAACGAATTTATGGGGTTGATCTTGTCGAGATTGTCCATGTTCACTTCTTCCCGGCGGACACCCAAGTCATAATGGAAATGCCGGCTGAGCGGACCATCGATCGAGACGTAAGGGGTAACAAAATTCAGAGTCAAGTCATTGCTCGTAACCGGCTGGAAGACTCCGTTCTGATCCGCATGGCCCAGGTCCAGGTTGCGCGGAGCGTCACGCCGGAGGTCCAGACCCGTCAAAAGCGTGATTTCGGGCCGAATTTTGTAAATGTAACTCGCGCCCCCGCCCGCCACGGTGCGGAACTCGCTTTGCTTGATCAGGCCATCGCCGAAGTTCGACCGAAGATCCAAGCTGTAGGTACGAAAGAATCCAGCTTGAAGGGGAAGCTCCCGCGCTCGTCGGAGGTTGTCTCGCGCTGAGGAGACCCGACCAAGCTGGCGAGCCTCAGCTTTGCGCCCGCCACGGCCAATCCCTGAGGATCCGAGACCCGTCCGATTACTTCACCCGCACCGGCCGCCCATAGCACCGACGGAAAGCCTGTCACACCAAGAGAACAAACCGCCGCGAAGCACAACGGCTTTCCAAAAGCTCTTAATCTCGTCGGGCTCAGGATCGTCAACAACCGACAGCGTCCTCATTTTGAGTTCTCGAGAACGATAACACATTTTTAGATTTTGTGCTACCGCGCGAGGTTAAACCGAGTCGGTGGCTCCTTCATGCGGCTTAGGAGGGCTACTGGAAAGTACTTTCGTAAGTTGGGGTGTAGGGCAGAGGCTCTTGCCCCGGCCAGGCAGTCCCGCCATGGCGAGAGGCGGCCCTACAGTCAAATTGAGACACTACCAAGCCCACGAGCGAGGAGATGGCTTTTCTGCCAAATGCGTAATAAACTCAGCCTCGCGTCTTATGCTGAATTTATCCCAAAGAACAACATCCCACTCTGGAAGGAGTGCCATGAGAATCAAAAGAGCCGCGGACCTCAAAAACGGAGGTCCGCGCTACCTCGCTTTGTTCTCTATTTCGCTCATTATTTTCCTCACTGCCTGTTCGCGAAAAGAAACCGTGTCAAAAGCTGGGCCGGCAGAAAAGGCGAATGTCACCATCAACTGGGACAAGGTCGTGACCGTTTCCAAGGCCACGCCCACGCTTCAAGTGGTCGTCAACCCTCCCTTGCGCCGGGGTTCACAGATTCACGATCGGGTCTTTCAAGCTTTGCACGAGCTTGGCGCCGACTGCGTTCGCTACGTGCCCTGGCTGCCTTACCCCAAGCTGGGGGTTGCCGAACTGGAGCCGCCGCAAGAGGGGAAGACCTCCTGGGACTTTTCCCTTATCGACCCCATGATGGAAGATTTGATGAACGCCACGGCCGGACATTCGGTGATTATCAACTTCAGCACCATTCCGCAGTGGATGTTCAAGACGGAGAAGCCGGTGCCGTATCCGGCGGATGCGGAGCAAGTGACCTGGGATTACGAGAAGGGGACGGAGTTTCGGGATGCGAGCTTGAAAGAAGTGGGGGAGTACTATGCCAGGCTGGTGAGTTGGTACACGAAGGGGGGATTCACGGACGAATATGGCAAGCGCCACGAATCCGGCCATCACTACAAGATCGACTACTGGGAGGTCCTTAACGAAATTGATGGCGAGCACCAGATGACGCCTCAAACTTACACGCGCGTCTATGACGCCGTCGTCGCGGCTGTCCATCGCGTCGATCCGCAGATAAAGTTTGTGGGATTGGGACTGGGCGGTACGTCCCGGGATTATTTTGAGTATTTTCTGAACCACAAGAACCACAAGCCGGGCATACCGATCTACATGATCTCCTACCATTTTTATGCCGTGCCGTCACCTGATGAGACCGAGGAGGTCATGCAATACACATATTGGGACAAGGCCGACCGTTTTCTTGGGGTCGTGGACTATATCCAAGGAATTCGGGTCAGGCTGTCGCCCGAAACGCAGACGGACACCGACGAACTGGGTTCGATTTCCGCCGATGACACGCAGCAGGACAAGCCTGGACATGTCGCCAAGCCCATCCCTGATTCTTACTGGACCCTCTGCGGCGGGCTGTATGCCTACCTGTATACCGAACTCGCCAAGCGAGGTGTTGAGGTTGCAGGTGAATCCCAGTTGGTGGGCTATCCCACTCAGTTTCCCAGCGTTTCGATGGTGGACTGGAATACCGGCCAGCCCAATGCTCGCTTCTGGGTGCTGAAGCTGTTGCACGACAACTTCGGCCCCGGCGATAAACTGGTCGGCACGGATCTCGACACTGCCTCTGTGTACGGGCAGGCGTTTGTCACGCGCCAGGGCCAGCGCAAACTGCTCCTGGTCAACAGGCGGAACCGCGTCTTTGAGGTTTCCGTTTCCGGATCGCAAGGCTCAGAAGTGTGGTACGTGGATCAGACTACCAATTTTCTGCCCCCTGCCTCGACCCATTTGAGCGAGAACCGACTGAGCTTAGGTGGGTTTGAGGTTGCGGTTGTGAACCTATCAAAGTGACGGGTTAGGATCGTCCGGGCGCCCCTTATGGGTGCCCGGTGACCAGAGATGTGGAGGCGACCCTTGTGGTCGCCAAGAAAGTAGGCGACGAGGACATCCGGAAGGAGTGACCCGAAGAGGTGATTTCATGACATCCATTTGCAACCGACGAGAGTTCTTGAGGAATTCCGCCATGTGGGTCATGGCGGTCCCAACTCTATCCGGCTTGAGCAGCGGGCGCGCCCCTCTCCAGCCCGCGGAGGAAGGGGGTGTGCAGCCTGGAGAACTGGAGAAGGCGTTTCTCGATCCGCCGGAGGGGGCTTGGCCGTGGGTCTACTGGTTTGCCTCCGATGGCAACATCACGCGAGAAGGCATCACTGCCGACCTCGAGGCGATGCACCGGGTGGGGATTCGCGGAGTTTTATATATGGAGGTGGACCAGTACGTTCCGAAGGGGCCGGCGCGCTTCTTGAGCCCCCAGTGGCGGGGGTTAATCCAGCATGCGGTGAAGGAAGCCACGCGGCTCGGCATCACCGTGAATATGAACAATGATGGCGGTTGGTGCGGCAGCGGCGGACCCTGGATAACGCCGGAATTATCGATGCAGATGCTGGTGTGGAGCGAGACAGCCATTGAGGGCCCGAAACACTTCTCGGGAACCCTTCCACAACCTAAGACGGTCGAGAACTACTACCAGCGATATCGCCGTGCTGGCTTTTCCCACGCCTCCGGCAGAAGGGTGACGGATGGCGGAACGTTCTCCCCGGCTCACTTATGGCGCGAACCGGAAAAGCTTCGACTCCGCCAAGCTGATCGACGGCAACCCGGGCACGGTTGCACTGCTGCCGTTGCCGCAAGCGGGCCAGCCGCAGTACCTGAATATTGAGTTTGCGGAGCCCTTCACCGCGCAGGCCCTGACGGTTGCCGTGGACACGTGGAACTCGGAAATCGAAGGGGCGCTCGAGGTCTCCGACGATGGCCAGAACTTCCGGACGGTTCGCCCGCTCACCTTGCGCTGGCCGGTGTCCTCGGTGAATTTCCAGAAAGTGACTGCCCGCTATTATCGGATTCTCCTGCAGGCCGCAGGGAGACTGGTTCTTCGAGCAGTTTGCCAATGGCATTCCACTCGGGGAAGTGGAACTGCACGCGGCATTGCGGATCGAAGACATTCCCGGCAAGGCGGCTTACATCCGGCAGGACGCGTCACCCAGCGAGGCGTACGCTGCCGCCGGAGGTGGCCGTCCGCCGGGATCAGGTCGTGGAAGTCACCGGCAAGATGGATCAGAACGGGCAGCTTAGCTTGGGATGTCCCGGATGGGAAATGGACGGTCCTGCGCATTGGACATACTTCCACCGGGAAAATGAACCATCCGGCTCCGAAGGAGAGCTTGGGGCTTGGAGTGCGACAAGCTGAGCAAGAAGGCCATCGAGGTGCAGTTCGCAGGACTGCATGGGAAAGTTGCTGGAGGACCAGGCGGCCATCGGAGGAAAGGCGCTGACGATGACGCACATCGACAGTTGGGAGGTTGGCTCGCAAAACTGGACGCCGGGATTCCGCGAAGAATTTCAGAAGAGGTATGGCTATGATCTGCTCCCGTATCTACCCCTCCTCACAGGGCGGGCCGTGGAAAGCCGGGAGGTTTCGGAGCGCTTCCTCTGGGACTTGCGGCGGCTCGTTGCCGATCTGCTGCTCGAGAATTATGCCGGGCACATGCAGGAAATCAGTCATCAGCACGGGCTCACGTTGTCGATCGAAGCTTACGGTGGCGGCCCGCTGGATGAGGTTGCCTACGGCGGGCGCGCGGACGTGCCGATGAGCGAATTCTGGACGGGGCAGGCGACCGGTACCTGGAACAAGGAAATGGCGTCGTCCGCGCACGTCTACGGCCGGCCGGTTGTCGGCGGCAGAATCCTTCACGGCCGTGCCGGAAAACGCAAGGTGGCAGAACCATCCGTACCGGTTGAAACCCCTGGGCGACCTGGCCTTCACGCAAGGCATCAATCGCTTTGTGTTCCACCGCTACTCCATGCAGCCCTGGGTGGACCGCAAGCCTGGCATGACGATGGGGCCGTGGGGCATTCACTACGAACGCACGAACACCTGGTTTGAGCAGTCGCGCGCATGGCTTGCATATCTTGCTCGCTGCCAATCGTTGCTCCAGAGAGGGCAGTTCGTGGCTGACGTGGCCTTCCTGGGTAGCGAAAATGGGCCGAATTCTTTCCCGGACCGAGAGTCTATGGACCCTGCCATACCCCCCGGATATGACTTTGACGATCTGCCGCCGGAGGTCCTGCTGAAGCGGGTGAAAGTGCGCGACGGACGCTTGGTTCTAGAAAGTGGGATGAGCTACCGCATATTGGTCTTGCCGCCGGGGCGCACCATGACGCCAGCACTGCTGGGGAAGATCAAGGAGTTGGTTGCAGCGGGGGCCACCTTGGTCGGGCCGCGGCCGGCCCGTTCGCCCAGCCTCGCAAACTACCCAGGATGCGATGACGAGGTGCTGCAACTTGCCGGGGAACTGTGGGGTGAATGTGACGGTGTGAGCATCACCGAGAACCGTTGCGGCAATGGAAAGGTCATTTGGGGGAGGCCGCTCGAAGAGGTGCTTGGGGATTTGGATACCCATCCCGACTTTGCGTGCCATCACGTGACCGTGGGGGAGGAAATCCGTTACATCCACCGCAACTTCGAGGGCGACGACCTGTACTTTGTGGCCAGCGCTGTCCCTGAAGCTTGCAGATTCCTGTGTACCTTCCGTGTTAAGGGAAAGCGGCCTGAACTGTGGTGGCCGGATACGGGACGGACCGAAACGGTCGCGGTTTACAGCGAACGGGAGAGCAGCACAGTAATCCCGCTCACTCTGGACCCCTGCGGGTCGGTGTTCGTGCTCTTCCGCGCCGGCGCCGCGCCGCTTGCCGACCCGGTGGTTTCAATCCGGCGGGCAGGCGTGGAGCTTTCGGGACTCGCTCCCAAGCCTGCTCCCGAAATCCAGCTCCAGCACGAACCCGCCGCCCTTGACCTGAATTCTGGCGGCGGGGCCGGATATCGCCTGGAAGTTGCGCAGCCGGGAACATATGAGCTGAAGACTGCCGCCGGGCGCGCCCTCAAAGTGCAGATCGCAGAGTTGCCTGATCCTGTCGAGATCGGGGGCCCGTGGGAATTGGAATTTCCCAAGCGTCTAGGTGCTCCCGAGCGTGTGACGCTGGGGCGGCTCATCTCCTGGACCGACCACCCCGATCCGGGCGTGAAGTACTTCTCCGGAACCGCTACTTACCGCCGGAAGTTTGAATTGCCCGTGCGAATGCCGGCCAAGGATCGCGCACTGTACTTGGACTTGGGGCGCGTGTGCGTGATCGCGCAAGTAAAGCTGAACGGTCGCGATCTAGGCATCTTGTGGAAGCCGCCCTTCAGCGTGGACATCACTGATGTCCTCCGCGCGGGGGCGAATGACTTGGTGGTCAGCGTGGTCAACCTGTGGCCGAACCGGCTGATCGGCGACGACCAGTTAGCCGGTGACTGTGAGTGGCTGCCGGAACATTGGGGCCAAGTGCTGGGACGCTATCCGCAATGGCTGCTCGAGAACAAGCCAAGCCCTGCGGGACGCATTGCATTCACCGTCTGGAAGCACTGGTCGAAGGATGATCCGCTACTGGAGTCGGGCCTGCTTGGTCCGGTCCGCATTATTGCCAGAGCAAAAGTGCCTGTCGAGATTTGATTGCCGGATGCGTTAGAATCTCAGCCTCACGTGTCGTGCAGAAACTATCGGGAAGAACGAAATCCCATTTTGGAATGAGGAGGTAGGGCCGACTCCATCGGCTGACGGATGGCCGCCCGAGAAAGAAGGGAAGCGGGCACCCACAAGGAGCTTGTGTGATAACTCGGTTTGCGTGTCATTCCGAGGAGTCCGCCAATCTTATTGGCGGACGACGAGGAATCTCGCACTGCGTTGAAAATGCTCAGAGCGAGATTCCTCGCCGCGCTCGGAATGACAGCCTGAATGAGGTTGTCACACAGACCCACAAGGGAGCCCCTACGTTGACTGGAGAAACGAAATCCCATCTGGAGGGAGTGCGATGAGAATTGATAAAGCTATTCGAACGCTCACTATGTTTTCTATGGGTCTGATTGTTTTCCTTGCTGCCTGTTCGCGAAAAGAAACCGTGTCAAAAGCTGGGCCGGCAGAAAAGGCGAATGTCACCATCAACTGGGACAAGGTCGTGACCGTTTCCAAGACCACGCCCACGCTTCAAGTGGTCGTCAACCCTCCCTTGCGTCGGGGTTCACAGATTCACGATCGGGTTTTTCAGGCTTTGCACGAGCTTGGCGCGGACTACGTTCGCTACGTGCCCTGGCTGCCTTACCCCAAGCTGGGGGTTGCCGAACTGGAGCCGCCGCAAGAGGGGAAGACCTCTTGGGACTTTTCCCTTATCGACCCCATGATGGAAGATTTGATGAACGCCACGGCCGGACATTCGGTGATTATCAACTTCAGCACCATTCCGCAGTGGATGTTCAAGACGGAGAAGCCGGTGCCGTATCCGGCGGATGCGGAGCAAGTGACCTGGGATTACGAGAAGGGGACGGAGTTTCGGGATGCGAGCTTGAAAGAAGTGGGGGAGTACTATGCCAGGCTGGTGAGTTGGTACACGAAGGGGGGATTCACGGACGAATATGGCAAGCGCCACGAATCCGGCCATCACTACAAAATCGAGTACTGGGAAGTGTTGAACGAGGTCGATTTTGAGCACCAGATGTCGCCCGAAACATATACCCGCGTCTACGACGCCATAGTGACTTCTATTCGACACGTCGAACCGCACATGAAGTTTGTAGGCGTGGCTCTGGCAGGGACCTCGCCCAATATCTTCCTTACTGAGAATGTTCCGGGCTATTTCGAGTACTTCCTTAACCCGAAGAACCACAAGCCTGGCATCCCGCTGGACATGATTTCCTACCACTTCTACGCTTCTCCGACGGCTGACCAGAGCCCCGAGGTGCAGCAGTACACTTTCTTCGATCAGGCTTCCGGCTTTCTTAATTCCGTCCGGTATTTAGAGTCAATTCGACAGCGCCTGTCACCGAAGACACAAACGGACCTCGACGAACTGGGATGCATTCCGGCTGACGATAATACGGTGCCCCGCAAAGCGATCCCCGGTTCCTATTGGAATCTCTGCGGGGCGGTTTATGGCTACCTCTATGGGCAGTTGGCCCGCTTCGGAATAAACGTGGCGGGTGAATCTCAAATGGTCGGTTACCCCTCACAGTTTCCCGGTGTATCCATGGTAGATTGGAACACAGGGCAGCCGAACGCGCGTTACTGGGTGTTGAAACTGCTCCACGACAACTTCGGCCCCGGTGATAAGCTGGTGGACACGACTTCTGGTGTTCCCCACGTCTACGCTCAGGGTTTTGTGACTCGCGACGGCACGCGCAAGCTGCTGCTGGTCAACGAGCGAGACCGCAATTTCGATTTATCGATTGCGGGGAGCAACGGGGCGGAGAACGTGTATGTTGATCAGACAACCGGCTTCCAGCCGCCCGCAACAGCTCACTTAAATGGCGACCAGATTACCTTGCCGGGTTTGGCCGTCGCCGTCGTGAGTTTCCCGAAGTAACTCCTCGTTGTTTCCGGCCGGGGCTGCCCGTCTCGTGCAGGCAGCCGCTGTTGGACAACGGGGCGGTAGTGGCCACTAGCCTGAAGAGAGAAGGCTCACGGTTTGACCAGCGAGCCATCCATGCCGCGGACCACGTAACCCGTGCCTCCCGGCGGCACCGCGGCGGGCGGATATTTCAGTAAGGCCTCTTCCTTGATGTCGATGCCCAGGCCGGGCTCAGCGCTGCCGTAAAGATAGCCGCCACGAAGCTCCGCCGTGCCCGGCAGCAGATCGTGGACCGACGCCGGGAAGTGATTCTCCTCCTGGATGCCGAAGCACGGAATCGCCATGTCCACGTGCCAGGCGGCGAGTTGATTCACCGGGTCATTGTCGCCGCCTTCCTGCCACGCAGTGCGCACGCCGAATTCCTCGCACAGCGCCGCGATTTTGCGTACCGCCGTGATGCCACCCACTTGCGACACGCGGCAGCGAATGAAATCGATCACCCGCTCGGAGATGAGCGGGACGTATTCGCGCGGGCTGGTGAACAGCTCACCCATGGCCATCGGGGTAGTAGTGACTTTCTTGATCTGGCGGAACCAGTCGATCTGCTCGGGCGGCAGGATGTCCTCCACGAAGAACATATGATAGGGCTCCATGCGCTTCGCAAATTCGACCGCGCCGGTGCCGGTGAGGTGCTCGTGGACGTCGTGTATCAGCTTCACCTCGCTACCAAGCTTGACGCGGATGTATTCGAATAGCTTGGTAATCACTTCGAAGTAGAAGTCTTCGTCAAAGGCGGGGCCGGAGTAGCCGTTCACCGGACGGCTGCCTTTTCCAGGTGGGATCACGCCGCCTCCGCCGTAGCCGCCCATCTGGGCGCGCACGTGGCGGTAGCCTTCATCCATGAACTTGCGGACGTTTTCCACGACCTCGTCGGGCTCCCGCCCGTCGGCGTGGGCGTAGAGCGGGACGGCATCACGCACCTTGCCGCCCAGCAGCTCGTAAACCGGCATCCCGGCGCGCTTGCCCTTGATGTCCCAGAGCGCCATGTCCAGGCCGCTGAGGACATTGTTCTGGATCGTACTGTTGCGCCAGTAGGCGGAGACGTTGGTGCTCTGCCAGAGGTCTTCGATACAGGCCGGGTTTTTGCCGATCCAGAACGGCGCATACTGCTGTTCGATCGCGCTGACAGTCGGGGCGGTCTGGTTGACGTTGCTCGCCGAGCCGACGCCGTACAGGCCGGGCTCGCTGGTGAGGACTTTGAGAAATACCCAGCGGTATCCGGACCCGGCGCTCGTGGGGATGGCCATTACGCCAGTGATTTTGAGGTCGGGCAGACCGCGGACGGCGTAAGCATAGCGCGCGGCGGCAGCCAGAAATGGGACTTGCAGAAATGCACGGCGTTGCATGATGTTCGCTCCTGACGACTATGGTAACCGCAGCCTACAGCTTGGGACATCGGTTGTATCTGGAATTTCCACCGTGGACTCCGGCCCGACCGACAACATATACCTGGCCCGCACTGAATGCAATTGCGACTGTGCGACACGCGGGTCCGTTACGGCCTTGCTTTCGTTCGCCGCGCCCAGCCGAGTCGATTTCTCACTCTGCTGCCTCGATGCGCGCCGGGCGCACCCCGAGACACCCTGTTATTCCAGCGGTACCGCATGCCGCTTGATGTAATCCTCCTCGACCACCGCAGGCTCGGGACCGATGTAGTGAAATTGCTCCCCATACTGGAGGCCGTACCGGCGGCCGACCTCGCGATCTTGGGCAAGCACAAATTCTTTGATGTACTGCCGGATTGCTGTTTCGTCGTCATTACCCAAAATCGGCAACCGAAGCTTTCGAGCTGCCAGACTAGCGCGAAGCTGGGCCCCGCTTTCCCCCGCCGGCCCTTGGGCTTTGTTAGCGCGATTGACCTCCACTTTTTTGTCCATGAACGGACCGATGTCAACCACGCGATTCACGAGTTGTGGTCCCCGTGCGAAGTAGTATTTCTCACGCACGATGTGCGGCTCCAGCCCGGCAGCGAAATGTTCCGGATAATCCTTCCCCATGGCGGCCATCCAGCACGACGCTTCCACCGCACGTGCGGTCACGTAGTGATCCGGGTTCTCCTCGTAGTGGCCCCATGGGTCGTAGCAGATGACAGTGTCCACTTTCAGAAGCCGGATAAGAAAGATCAGGCGCGCGCGCAACTCTACCGGCATGACCTGGTCCATACGATGGTTGCTGTAGTTCAGGTCAAACACCTTGTTCAGCCCCAAGACCCTCGCGACCGCCTGGTTATCGCGCTCGTTGGCTAGCGCGCCTTCGCTGATTGTTCCGCCTCCGGTCATATCATCGTTCGTGGTGCGGATCAAGTAGCCGGTGTATCCCTCGTTGAGCAGCTTGGCGACCGTCCCTGCTGCATAAATAGGAAGATCGTCGGCATGCGGCTGAATGGCGGCAAGCACCTTACCGGCGTGGGGCTTGCCGGCGACGGGCCGCTCGATAAAGACTCCCTCCGCCCTTGTGCCTGTCGCGTCGGACGAAGTGCCTTGGGCTGCTTCTATTTGACCGGGGCGGCTGGCTCCCAGCGCTGCCCCAGCCATAACGTTGCCAATGAAGTCTCGTCTTTTCATTCGGTATATCCCTCCCCTCGGCTTGCCGGGCCGCTCGTGGCGTGGCCCCTGCCAAGTCAAAAGGAATACTTTAACGCTAGTTGAGTGATGTGGGGAGTCCATAAGTTCAGCTCGCCCAGCCCGTTCAGGCGCGCCAGAGGGCCAGGACAAAACAGGATGACAGTCGCTCATGCCCGTCGGCTGGCGGGCACCCGGAAAGCATGAAATGTACATTATTAACACACTTCCTTTGCGCAGCGGCCGATGGCGCTCTCGAAGCAAAAGTTGCCGTGCTTCGGCGACTCGCTTCACCCGGCGCTCGGCCACAAGGATCTACGCCCCACGCTCCGCTATATCAAGCTGTACTCAGCGGACCTTTCTCAGATAGTCGAGAGCAGCCTTGCTGGCGTTCTGTAGGACTCGACATCTTAAAGAGGATCGGCATTCGCTGATCCGTCGTGCCCGGCGCGAATTAGTAAATCGCAAGCGCGCGCATCATCTCGCCAATCCGGTTGGTGATAACAAACTAAAGGAGGGACTGGTTAAGTTGTTAATCTCGGCCCGCCGACAGAACCCGGCAGAAATGCGTCGGTGGCCAGTCATGCCCAAAGAAAAAGGCAGGTTTTTAGGGCCTGCCTTATAAGGGATGATATTGCAACTTCCTTACCGTTTGAGCGTTCCAGATATTCGCGGTTCGGAGTGGCTGTCGTGGCCCAAGAGGTCAAAGTACCGGAGGGCAATCAGGCTAAGCTCGTGTCGGGATAGCTGGCTGGGCACGCGAACTCTATGACTTGCTGAAGCGGCGGCCCCCGAGCCGGCACGAAGAACCGGGGCTCGAAGACTTCGGGTTTACACGCGGCGCTCCTGGTCGTTGTCCAAGAATGTCACACTTCGGCCCGCGACCCCGTCATCGTGTCCACTATGCGATCCGCAAGTCATTGTTACGCTTGGTGCAAAATAATTGTTCACATCCGTTCCGCGGCTGCCCACCAGCCCATTTCGATGTGCTAGCCTAGTGTCCTGAGTCACAAATTCGTTGAATAAGTCAGCCCGCGGAGCGGGCGCAAGAATGTCACTGCTGTCCAAGATAATCGGTTCCCCAAAGTCCTGCGACTGTAGGGAAAGGCTTTAGGACAGGAATGATCGATAAGTGAGGAGGAGGTTTCGGTTCCATAAGTGTGTTGCCTGTCCAAATCATGCCAGTGTAAGTGTTAGCTGCTCGGGTCCGGGAACGATCGGGGGCGTGCCGAAGGGGTTGCGAAGCCAATCGCGCAAGTCCCGATAGGTAAACAGATTCAGGCGCAGCATGGTAGCAAGGTTCGATAGCGACCAGTTAGCCTGAGAGAGGTGGTGCAGCCACTTCAGCAGCAGCATGGCGATCAAGGCTGTCCAAATCTGGATGGCCAGCGCGTTCTCCGTGGTGCCCACGAAGCTCTTGATCTTGAGGTTCTGCTCGAGCGCCTTGAAGAACAGCTCGATCTCCCAACGTTCCTTGTAAATGTGGGAGATGGTCGTAGCTCCGAAGTCGAAGTGATTCGTCAACAACACAATCTCTCGCCCATGGGCGGCGTCCCAGACCACGATGCGGCGCAACAGATGCTTGAAGGTTTGTCGAGCCAGCTTGCTCGAAAACCGGATGATCTGGTCGCAGAGGATGTTACTGTTTTGCGGCAGGGGCCGTGACTGGACGACTTGGTAGACCATGTGGTGCATGGGTCGAGTGACGAAGAAGACGCCTCGGTCAATCCAGCGGGCAAAGAGTCGAAAGTGGTTATAGCCCCGATCCACCGCCACAATCGATCCGGGGGGCAAATCAAAAGCCGGGGCCATCCTGACGTCACTGGCTCGGGCTGGGGTGAGTAGAACGTAGCGCGGCAAGTAGTCGTCGTGGTCCAACAGCACATGAGCTTTGACTCCGCCCTTGGCGCGACGGAACTTGGCCCAGGGGAAAAGCGACAGGCAGAGGGAGATGGTGGTCGAGTCGAGCGAGAGCAACTTATTCTTGAAGCGGAATTGGCGCTTGCGAACCCCCAGTTCTTGCTGCGAGCGAAAGCGCGACAGGGCGGTATAGAACAGTTCTTGGTAAAGCGCGGCCGGGCGATGTTGGTTAGCGTAAGACAAGGTCGACTTATGGGGAGCCGTGGCGATGCCCAGATGCACCAACTTGCCGAGACAGCAGGACAAACCGTTGCAGATCTCGCGCAAGGAATCGGCATGGCCGAGTTGGCAGAACAACATGGAGACGAATTGGGTCCAGCAATCGAACCCCTTAGCCGCACGCTCAGCTTTGTGCTTCTTGACCAGCGCAGCGAACTCGAGCCGTGGAAAATGATGCAGCAGTTGATTAAACATACTCGCGACTTGTACCATAGCGTGTGCCCTCCTCAACGGTTTTCAGAGATGTTTCGGCAACGTCATTCTGAAACAACCGTTGCAGGAGGGCAACTATGGCGTTCACACAACAATTTCAAAAACCTATTTTGGACACGAGTGCAAGAATGTAGCCCACGGCGTAAGCCGTGGGTCAGCGAGCCTCCCTCTCCCCCGTCCCCTCTCCCGCCCGTGCGGGAGAGCGGTGCCGAAGGCGGGGTGAGGGCGTTCAACCCAGGGCTCACGCCCTGGGCTACTAGCTTCCGCCCCTGACGGGGCTGCGATAAGGCCGCCCGCATGAGGAAGACTTTGTCAGCGAACTTCTGACTCAGGACACTAGTAGATTTTGAGAGGAGAACAGACGTGGGAAACGAGAACCTGACCCCGGCGCAGCTCGAGGCGCGCCAGAACAACGCCGAGAACTCTACGGGCCCGCGTACCCCAGCAGGCAAGCGGCGCTCCAGCCAGAACGCGCGCCCGCACGGATTCTACTCGAACCCTCCCTTCTTCCGGGACACGGCCATTGCTCTGGGCGAGGACCCTAGCGAATTCCGGCGGCTATTGAAGGGGCTGATGTTCGCGCGCCGGCTCGCCCATGCCATCGAGAGGGCGCTGCTGGAGGACATTGCTATGCTTCAAGCGGAAGGAAGAAGAGAAAAAAGATACTAAATCGACGGAACAAACCTAAGGATTTATTGTGAACAAAGGAGTTAACCGAAAATATCTCCCAAAACGAACTCTTTTTTTGACCGGGAAAGATGGCGATCAAAGCGAAAAAAACAGTATTTCAAGGCGAAAACGCAGCAGTTGTTTGGGGAGCT
Organism: uncultured Acidobacteriota bacterium; assembly: GCA_963765485.1. Lineage (GTDB taxonomy): Bacteria > Acidobacteriota > Terriglobia > UBA7540 > UBA7540 > CAVROP01. The sequence goes on from CAVXWN010000031.1 coordinate 29,999, forward strand.
TTGGGCGGCGTCGCGCCGCAGGGCCATCGAGGCCAAGTCCCTTGGGATGATTGGTGGACCTGGTGAGGTTCGAACTCCCGACCCCTTGCTTTGTAGTTCTGCAAGCGATAACAGCTATAAATCACATAATAACTTATAAAATGCGGCGCGCTCACGGTTTGGATGCATTTCTTCAGGGGATTCTTACTTGCTGCATTCTCGTGCATTCTCCGTCTTCAATGGTCGGTTACGTCACACGCAACGTCACACGTAAACCTTAACAAACTCTCATATTGTTGGTTTGCTTCGTTAACTGTATAAGTCCGGGAATTATGCTTGACAATCGAGTTTCATCTACATTTATCATTAGGCTGTGGGGTTAGTTTAGAAGGCTCTTCTGAGAGGGGGATGTCACCGACTGTTTTCTTGCGGACAGGGCGGGAAGAGGACTGGGCCGTTATCTATTCAGCGCCTGCCGGCAAGCGGCAGACCTCCCATCATTTGGATTTCTGATTCGGCAAAGTGCTTCGGACTGAATTTAGCTCTAATCACCGGTAATTTCCGAAAGACCAAGCCATGCCCCCGGCATTAGTTGCGTGACGGAGTGCATTTACGAAGTGGCCGAGGTTCCACACGAGGAGATGAGCGATGCGAAAAAGCATGCGGTCGTTGAGGATGTTTCAGTTTGCCGGGCTCGTAGTGCTCTTAGGAGCGTTGTTTCTGACGCTCGGATTTGCGGCCCGCGGTTTCGCCCAGGCGGGCGCGACGGCGGCCATTAGCGGACTAGTTCAAGACCCATCGGGCGCCGTTATGCCGAATGCGCAAGTGGTTGTCATAAGCGAGGACACAGGGGTCACTGCGCGCAAGGTGACGAGCACAGGCGCGGGAACTTTTGTGGTCTCTTTACTGCCGCCGGGCAGTTACACCCTTCAAATCACCGCTCCCGGATTCAGGGCTTTTGAGGCGCACGGGTTGATCGCGCGCGTGACGGAAACAACACACGTCGTGGCTAAGATGGAAATCGGCCAACCGAAGGAAACAGTGAGCATCGAAGCCCTCAGCACGCCCGTCGAAGTCAGTTCGGCAACGACAGGGGAGACGATTCAGTCGCAAACTATTACAAACCTCCCTCTCGCCACCGGCAACTTCCTGGCGCTGCTTGCCCTTTCACCAGGCGCGAATACGGACCTGTTTCCTTCGAGCAACGTGGGACGAGGATCAGTAACGCTTAATGTGAACGGGGAGCGGCCGACGAACAACAATTATCAGCTCGAAGGCATCAACGCCAACGACATCAATCTACCCGTGACCGACAACGTTCCCTTGCCTGCCGGCGATGCCCTCAGCGAATTCAAAACTCAAACTTCCCTCTTTGACGCCTCCCAGGGCCGGAACGCCGGAGGCAGCATTCAGGTGCTCATGAAGAGCGGGACCGACAAATATCACGGGGACGCCTACGAATTCTTCCGCAACGATGCTCTGAATGCCAATGATTTCTTTCTGAACAGATCGAGCCAGCCGAGGCCTGTCCTGCGGCAGAACCAATTTGGGGGGTCATTCGGCGGGCCAGTGCCGAAAGCGAAGGATTTGTTTTTCTTCGTAAATTACCAGGGCACGCGCGCCAGCTCCGGGATCTCCTCCGGAACGTTCTTATCCAATCAAATTCCTATATTCCCGTCGGACCGTTCGGCGGCCAGCCTGGTGTCAACCTTCTTCCCCGGCGGCTTGCCGGCGGGTTACACTTCGCTCGACCCATCTGCGGTGGCCTTTCTAAACCTGCCCGCTTCCAAATGCCCCGGCTTTAACGACGGCACGCACTGCATTCCCACGCTTCCGGGCACGCCGGGTCTCTCTGACCCAACGACACCCGGATCGGCGCCGAATCTCGCCACTTTAAGCCGTTCGCTCGCCGGCCCGTTTACGGACGACGAGTACGTGGTCTCCATCGACAAGCAGTTTGGCGCCAACAACCGTCTCCAAGGCCGCTGGTTCTCCAGCCAGGGACAAAACGTGAAGCCTTTCGGAGAGAACAATCCCGATTTGCCCTTTGCCGAGGTGCAGCCGCTCTCGAACCGGTTCCTGAAAATAGGCTGGACACATATCTTCTCGTCAACAACTACGAATGACTTGCGCCTCGGCTACAACCGCTACATTTTTAAAAACATTCCGAGCCAGCCTATTACACTGAGCGATGTTGACGCCACTCGCGGCAATTCAGCCCAGTTTCCGGGGGCCTACGAGCCCAGAATCGGCTCGTATCTTGAGATTGGACCGGACGTTAATGACGATCGTGGCGGAACCTTCAACACCTTTAGCTATGCCGACGACGTTTCGAAAATCGTGGGCAAGCACACTCTGCGATTCGGAGGCGACTACAGCCGGTATCAGCTCAATCGTTACAATAACTTTGCCGCATTGGGTACCGTCTCATTTCAGGATACCTCGGAATCAGGCGGACTGCCCGCTCTTGATGCGCTCCAAAATTGGCTTCTTGGCCGGGTGGCTGGGACGGACGGCCAAGCCGGGTTTGCCCAGGCCTACTTTCGCGCCGGTGACCCCTCCCTCTATTTCCAGGACGATTTCAAGACTACTTCCCGGCTGACCTTAAACTTGGGCCTGCGGTGGGAAGGCATCAACATCGCCCACGAAAAATTTGGCCACTTGAGCAACTTCTCCGGTAACGGAGACGGGCTTCCGGGGCCGCTGGAGACTATTCATCCCGCGGCAACGGTAGCGGTTGGGACCCCGGGGGTATCGGGTTGCACACTCCTCCATTGCTTCGATGCCAGCAACTTCGCGCCGCGCCTCGGATTCGCTTGGGACGTTATGGGCGATGGCAAAACGGCAGTGCGAGGCGGCTACGGAGTCTACTTTCAACGAACCTCCAACCAGGATGAGTATCAGAGCTTCGGCGGCTTCCCGTTTCAGGAACCCGTCAGCGCCCAACCTTTTTCCGTGACGCCCGAGAACCCCTTTCCGAACTTCCCTCCCATTTCTGCCTTTCCTCTAACCGGCACCCAACCGACACCTCTCCTGGCCGCTTTCGATGGTGGAAGCGGGGCGCCGATTTTCAATAGTGCGGACGGCAGCCCGGTCGCCGCCTTCTACACCTACCCGGTACGAAATTTGCTGCCGCCCTACAGCGAACAGTGGAATTTCACCATTCAGCGCGAGATTAAAGGCGGATGGGCGGTGTCCGTTGGCTACGTCGGCAGCCACGGAGTGAAGCTCCTGGGTCCCGGCCGGCCAAATAATGCGGGCCAGATCTGTACGGTGGCGTCGCCGTGTACGATTCCCGCGTCCCTTGCCAAGAATGCGGCCGTGCCGGCGGGAACGCCGGGAACGGTGCAAAATGCCGATGGGAGTATTACCATCACGCAGACCACCATGGACAACGTTAGTGCGCGCGTTCCGCCCCAGTACCTCGGCTTCAACGCGGACCAGCTATTCTGGGAGGAAAACCAGGGATTCTCTAACTACCATGCTCTTCAGACTTCGCTAGTCCACCGGTGGAGTAACGGCCTCTACACCCAGGTGGCGTACACCTACTCCCGGTGCATGGACAACGGGTCCGGGTCTCAGTATGGTGACGAATTAAATGGCCTGCAACAGTTCGGCGACCTTATCAATCCGCGCAGCAATTACGGTCCGTGCGACTTTGACCGTACCCACAGGTTGGTGATTAGCTACAACTATGAGCTGCCGTTTGCCAGGATGCTCAAGATTGGAAATCATGGGTATGGAAAAATGGCCAATGGGTGGACGGTTAATGGCATCACGACGTTCCAGTCTAACCTGCCGATACTTATCTTCGACGCGGCCGCGTTGGTGCCCGAGGATAATTTCGTCCAGTTCACAAACTTTGGAACCCTGGCGCCCGGCATGTCACTCAGCGACGTGATAACCAAGGGCAGCACGGAGAGCAAATTGGACAATTATGTAAATTTGAATGCCTTCACGGCAGGCGGTAACTGCGTCAACAACCAGTATGTGATTGTTGATTGCAGCGATCCGACAAGTACCGGATATGCGGCGGTCGGCAACGTTTCGCGGAACAACTTCCGCGGGCCGTTCGAGACGAACTGGGATTTCTCGATCGCCAAGAACACGCTTTTGAGCGAACACGTAACGTTGGCGTTTCGCGCCGACTTCTTCAACATTTTTAATCACCCGGCGTTTCAGGATCCCTCCGCAGGAGGCTACGCTGGCAGCGCCGCGGGCAACAGCGGTGAAGTCGATGTAGTGGGATCCCCTGCCATCACGCAGACTCTGAACGGTCCCCGGGTGATCCAGTTTTCGTTTAGGCTGCAGTTCTAGGTCACGACAGAGCTGCGCCCCTTCCGCTTGAAGCGAGCGTTCTTTCCTGCCGGTTGACTCAATCACTCCAACGAAGGACGGGAGCCCTTGGGGCTCCCGTCCGGAGTCTCGGGATCAATCGGCCTCGGCCTCTTCACCGGCGGGGAGGCAGACGCTTGCCGCACCGTAGACGCCAACGTTCGTTTGCAGTTTGGCAGGCAGGATCGGCAGCTTTTCGACAAAGCGACGGTTAATGGCGTAATTAGGGATGGTCTGCCGGATTTTATCAAAGAGGGATTTGCCGATCTGCGAAACTCCGCCGCCGATGACGATCGCTTCCGGATCGAACAGCGAAATCATTCCGGCCAGCCACACGCCGAGGAAGAATCCCGTGTCGTCCACGAGGAACTTGGCCATGCAGTCTCCCCTGCGCGAGCCCACGGCGGACGGACGCGGCTTGCTTTTTCTGCCTGGGTGGCTTAATCTGCGCTTATGGGAATAAGCAAACGCGGAACTGTGAGGTCGCCGATGAATTTACGACCCTTTGTTCTTCGGCCCGATCGCGTCCGCGAAGCAATTCCAATTCGATTCGCAAAGGCTTCTGAAGACTATGGGGTGCAGCACGAAGCCTTCACGACGGACCGGTCGCTCCGCGGAATGGGGATTCAAACTGCGGTGCCGCTAATCCCCGGAGAGATAATTCGGGTATCCCTCGAGGGGAACACACGGGACCCCATCCCTGCTCGTGTCGTGTGGGCGCAGGGAGTAGAATTCAGCACCGGGAGCGTCGCAGGGCTCCAATTCCCGATCCTCATGGCAGCATAGAATCGTGCGCCCAATACCGCGCACATCCTAAGCCAATCCTGACGCGCTGGCGGGGCATTCTAGGCGAACGCCTAGTAACGAAAGCACGCCCTTCTCAATGCACAGGGCCTTGATCTCATCGGGAATCGTCCTTTATGGGACCAAAGGCTGCCCGGCTGAGGCTCTAAGCCACTACCAAGCCGGGCTGGCAAGAGATCCAACCAACCCCGAGGCGCTGGCGGCAGTGCGGAAGTTGCGGCAGCGGATTCCCAGCCCCGCTCCCTAAGCCTTACTTACGCACCCATCCTACTGGCGACTCGGTGTATATTACCGGCATGATCTCGTGGCGGGAGACCCGCGGGCGAAAAACTCGGTCGAGGGGCTTCGGTTTGGCCCGTGCGCCAGGGCGTGGGTCCCGTCCGGCAACCCGCCGTGCGGGGTCGGCGTCGGCAGCCAAGGCCGGGAAGACTACCCAAGCGCCGCCCGTGTCCAAGCGGGCCGCGTTTCGGCTAGACCGCGGCGCCGTCCTCCTTGTCGCGGCCCTGCTGGCCTGCGCTACCCTGCCTTATCTGAACATTCTGTTCAACGGGTTCGTCTATGACGACGACACTCAGTTATTGCGGAATCCCTACGTCCGGAGTTTCCAGCACCTCAAAGAGATCTTTACTACCAACGTCTGGTCTTTCGCGGGCACGACTGTCTCCAATTATTACCGCCCGATGATGACTCTAGGCTATCTTATCAGCTATAAGATCTTTGGCTTGCGGCCTTACGGCTTCCATCTCGTTAGTCTTTTGCTCCATACGCTCGTCGTTTGCCTCGTCTTTGCGCTCACCCAACGTCTGACCGGGGACCGCGTGTGGGCCTTCGTTGCCGGCGCTTTGTTCGCCTTGCACCCGATTCACACCGAGTCGGTGGCTTGGATTGCCGCGGTTACGGACCTCGAGGTCACTTTCTTTTGCCTCATTACTTTCGGGCTCTATCTCGCTATGGCGAGGCCGGGGGGTGGGCGTTCGGAACGCCTGTTGGCCGTGATGGGGGCAACGTTTCTACTGGCCCTGCTCTCGAAGGAGCAGGCCATGACTCTGCCGGCCCTGGCCACTGTCTATGAGCACTTCTACCGTGCGGACCGCTCCGAAACAAGCACCACCCAGAAGTTGGCCCGCTACGGTGTACTGTGGTTCGTCAGTGTGGTCTACGTGCTCTTCCGCCTGCACTTTTTTGGAGCGATGGCGCCGGAAGAGAAGTTTGGCCAAGTCACCCCGTTGCAAATAGTGCTCTCCGCCATCGCGCTGGTGGGCCAGTACGTCTGGAAGCTCCTTTGGCCAGTACGGCTATGCGTTTTCTATGTTTTCCACCCGAGTAGGAGCCTTTTCGATCCCTACGTTCTTGCCGGGCTCCTGGTGCTTCTCGCGTCCGCTGCCCTCTTTTTCTTCTTCTGGCGCAGCCGCGAACGAAACGTCCGATTCGCATCCTTCGCAATCTTGTGGTCCTTTGCCACGCTGGCTCCTGTCCTCAACGCTCACTGGGTGGGGGAGAACGTTTTCACCGAACGCTACCTCTATTTGCCTTCCGTTGGTGTGGCGTGGCTCGTCGGTCTGGGCGCGACGAAGTTGTGGTCCCGCGCCGCTGCGCGTCCCGCACAGCGATGGGCCCTGGCGCTCGTCGGTGTGACGGTGGGGATGCTTTACGCCGCACGCATCGTGATTCGCGACCGCGAGTGGAACAATGATATCGTGCTCTACACCCGGACTCTCGATTTCAACCCGGACGCCTATCCCATTCGGCTCAACCTGGGTATTGCCTTGAAGAGCCAAGGAAGAGTCGGCGAGGCCATTGCACAGTACTCCGAGGCCCTGCGCATCAAACCTGACTTCCCCGAGGCGCACTTCAATCTGGGGAATGCTCTGGCGAGCCAAGGAAGAGTCGGCGCGGCCATTGCACAGTACTCCGAGGCCCTGCGCATCAAACCTGACTACCCCGATGCGCACTTCAATCTGGGGAATGTTTTGGGGAGCCAAGGAAGAGTCGGCGACGCCATTGCACAGTACTCCGAGGTCCTGCGCATCAGACCTGGCTCCTCCCAGACGCACAACAACCTGGGTGTTGCTTTGGCGAGACAAGGAAGGGTCGGCGAGGCTATTGCGCAGTACTCCGAAGCCCTGCGCATCAAACCTGACTTCCCCGAGGCGCACAACAACCTGGGGAGCGCTTTGGCGAGCCAAGGAAGAGTCGGCGAGGCCATCGCACACTACTCCGAGGCCCTGCGCATCAAAGCTGACTACCCCGAGGCGCACGAGAACCTGGGTATTGCTTTGGCGAGCCAAGGAAGAGTGGGCGAGGCCATTGCACAGTACTCCGAGGCCCTGCGCCTTAAACCTGACTACCCGGAAGCCCGGCGTTTGTTGGACGATCTGATGAGCCGAGCTAAGAATCCGAACGCGGCAGTCCGTGACCGCGCGGATCGATAGGCCCGATCCACGTTTTTGCAATATTTCACCTGGGGCTGCACGTTGCATCGGCGGTAGCGGTGCGGTACTATCAACCGCAATAGCAGCGGGTCACAATCCGTGGGATTCGATCAGGGAGGTGCGGATGAGGCATCGACGAATGTTGACCACCCTGATCTTGATGTCGGTCGCCGTTCTCGCGGTCGCCGTGACGGGTGCGGTGGCGGCGACGGGAGGAGGATAATTCGTGGCGCGAATCGGAATAGCGCTTATTCTACTTATGGGGGTGATGGGAATGGACAGCGCGTTTGCACAGAATCTTGCGCATTACACCTGCTATCGAGCGGCAGGGCCGATCACCATTGACGGCAAGCTCGACGAGCCTTCCTGGAAGCTCACGCCGCGCTCGAACGCTTTCGTGGACATCGTCACCGGCCAGCCCGCGTGGTTCGACACGCGCGTGCGGATTCTGTGGGACGATCACTATCTCTATTTTGGTTACACCGCCGAAGAGCCCGACGTTACCGCCACGCTCACCCAGCGCGATTCCAAGATCTATGAGGACAGCGATCTGGAAATGTTCATTGCCGGCAAAAACGCCTATTACGAGTTTGAGATCAACGCGCTGAATACGATTTATGAGGTTTTCTGGATCTGGAAGGACATTTTCAAGCCCGGCAGTCCCTATTACGGGCGGCCGGAGTTCGACCCTGCCAAGCATCCCACCATGGAACTTTCCGGAATCGGCGGCCACGTGCACCCGCGCGGCGAACGCTGGGGCTTTCTCGACTGGGATTTCCCCGGCCTACTGCACGCCGTGCACGTTGATGGAACGCTGAACAAGCACGATGACACGGACAAGGGCTGGAGCGTGGAACTGGCCTTCCCCTGGAAAGGCCTCACGCTGCTCGGCGACGGCCGATCCCTGCCGCCTAAAGAGGGCGACGTGTGGCGCATCGATTGCTCGCGCTTCGAGCAGGTGGATCGCCATGGCAAGCGCCTGGATCCCAGCGCCGGCTGGACGTGGAATCGCCACGGCTACTACGATTCCCACATTCCGGAAACCTTTACATACGTCCACTTTTCGACGCAGGCGGTCGGCAACCACGGCAGAACACCCTAAGCGAAATCCGCCCGCGCCGATGGATATTTCACGTTAACCTTATACAAGGTTAACAAACGCATGATAGCTGAGGATTGAAGACTGAGCCGCCGTGAAGCGACAACTTCTTTCTTGCTTCGTGCCTCTGACTCCCGAATTCTTAATACCTGCCAAAAAAGCGGTTCCTTGCGAAATGGAGCCAAGGCGGGGATCACTCACGAACCAGTTGAACAGCGCAGGCACGCTCTCGAAGTGGCATGAAGTAAAACCGCTGAGAGCGCAGAGCAACGCCCACCAGCCCGATCAGTACTGGCCGCGAGGCGGGCGGCAGTTGAAGCCCTCACCACGGTGTCTGTCGGCACTGCATAGGGGCGCCTGTCGGGGGGTTACGTCACAAACCACGTCACAAACGCGCTGTGAGAGCGCACTGAGGGGAGTTAAACGCTTGAAAGGATTGGTACGCCCGGGGTGATTCGAACACCCGACCCCTTGCTTCGTAGGCAGCCCCGCCTTTTCCCGTCATTTCGGTATCTCTCGTCTTTTCTTCGTCTTCCTCCTTTTCGGGTTATCTGCTTTCGCTCGTAAGTTAACCCTTTTGCCCTCAATTCGCGGCTTTTTAGTACATTTTTAGTACGGTCGCTGGAATCCGTGTCGCCGGCTACGTGTGGTTGTGTGTCTCGTTCAAGGATCAGGCAAGCTCACGGCCACCTATGCCGACGACTCCACGTCCATTCGATGACCACCCTCGCCCGTCGGGTCCGTCTCTCGTGTCGGTAGGTCAAATCCTGCCTGGCCTCGGCATCACCAGGCGCAGCCTCAAGCGGCTTGAATTGATCCAGATCGTTCGGGAACAACGTGAGTCTGGAAAACAGGAATTGGCGTTTCACGCCCGCCCCTTTGTGCTTTGCGGCTTGCCCCTCCGCCGGCCGCCGAGTGGTCAACTCATGTATTCACGCCGCAGTGGCAAGTTTGCCGGAATCTTCCCCCGCAGGTTCTGTCCGCCGTGTCCTGGTGTCGAATCCTACCTCCGCCGACGGGACGCGGGGTGCGTCAATTTGCCGCACCATTCTCCATAGACCTTTGCGCTAACATGAGCACCTCTACTTGAGCGAGGAGTCCCCAACTTCCTCGGCAATTCACCGGCAAGGCCGCAGGACCGGTGCGCAAGCAACTCAGAGGTGACTCATGAAACTCGGTGCGGGAATGGCAGGCGGCCGGGGCCTCCCAGCTCTTGCCTTCCTGTTGACCATTTTTATAAGTGTGGCCATCCTTCAAGCCGCGACCGGCGACGTCGAATTATCCGGAATCGTGCTCGACCCATCAGGACACTCCATTGCCGGGGTTTCGATAACCCTAGTCGACTCTGCGACGGGTAATTCCAGAAAGGTTATGAGCGACCGGCTGGGGCAGTTCCAGTTACAGGCCATCCCCGCCGGCACGTACCACTTGAAGGTAACCTTTCCCGGTTTTGCTCTGTATTCTCAGGATGTCACGCTTGGCGAAAGCGGGCTGCAGCGCCTGGAGGTGACGTTGAAGCTTGCCACTCGTAAGGAATCCGTCACCATTACCACCGCTTCGCCGGGGGCCTATACACCGGTGGGAGGAATCGAGCGCGGTGTGAACGCCAACGATCAGGCCCGGAGCCTTAATGCGGCTGAACTCCTCGGGGATGCACCTGGTGTGAGTCTGCGGGATAACGGCGGGCTGGCCAGCATCCCCATGCTGCACGGCCTGGACGACGATAGGGTTAAAGTCGTTACCAACGGCATGACCGTTTCCCCTTCCTGTCCCAACCACATGAACCCGCCACTTTCCTATATCGATCCCTCCGCCGTGGCACAGGTGGGCGTAATCGCAGGAATCACTCCCGTCAGCATGGGTGGTGACAGCATTGGCGGTACGATCGTCGTTGACTCGCCTGCGCCCGTCTTCGCACCGCCCGGCCGACGCGTCTACGCCGAGGGCGTGCTCTCCACCTTCTATCGCAGCAATGGCGAAAGCTATGGCCCTTCCCTGGTGGGTACGATCTCATCGCAGCATCTCAGTTTCGGCTACAGCGGATCGTGGTTCAACACAGATGACTACCACGACGGCCGCGGCCATTTGGTGACCTCCACGTATGTGCAGAACACGAACCATGTGGTGACCCTGGCAGCGCAGGGCGCGGGCAACCTATTTGTTCTCCAGGCTGGCTTTCAGAACACTCCCTACGAGGGCTTTCCCAACCAGCAGATGGATCTGATTGGCAACCGCTCCGAGTTTCTCAACTTCCGGTATCGCAGAAACCTCGGCTGGGGAACAATCGACGCGCGCGCGTTCTGGCAGAACGTGCGGCACGAAATGAACATCGGCAAGGACAAATCGACTTTTCCCATGGCCATGTGGATGCCCATGGATACGCACGGCAGGGACCTGGGTTATACCGGGAAAGTGGCTATCCCACTCGCGGAGCGCCATACAGTTCAACTCGGAAGCGAATTCCAGCGCTTTGTACTCGACTCCGTTTGGCCCGCCGTGCCCGGCACCGCTCCTTACATGGGGCCGAACTCGTTCGTCAGTATGAATGACGGCGTACGCTCGCGCCTGGCGTTGTTCGCCGAAGCCAACAGCAAATGGACAGCTCACTGGACCACGCTGCTCGGCATCCGCAACGATACGGTGTGGACCAATGCGGGACCCGTCAGCGGCTACTCCGATATGTATTCCATGGACGCTGGCGGGTTCAACGCACTGAATCGCGCGCGAACCGACATCGACATCGATGTGACCACGCTTGCCCGCTACGAACCGAATGCACACACGACGTTCGAGATGGGCTACGCGCGCAAAACCCGCGCTCCTAACCTCTACGAGCGCTACGCCTGGTCCACCGATTGGATGACCAGCGGAATGATCAACTGGTTCGGCGATGGCAATTATTATGTGGGCAACGTCAACCTGAAGCCGGAAGTGGCCCACACCGCGAGCGGCACGGCAAGCTGGCACGACCCGGCGCACAAGGCCTGGGAAATCAAAGTCACGCCGTATCAAACTTACGTTCGAGATTATATCGACGTGAACGAACTGGCCACCCAGATGTACGGCATGAGCACCTTTTCCCAACTGATGTTTGCCAATCATAACGCCAGGATTTGGGGCGTCGATTTGGATGCGAATGCGGCAATTTGGAAGAGTCCGAAATATGGGCGAGGCGAACTAACGGGAGTGGGAGGATGGCTGCATGGCCGCAGGCTTGACACGAGAACGGGCCTCTACCAAATGATGCCGCTCAATGCGCGCATCGGCCTCAGAGAAAAGCTTAAGGGATTTAGCGGCGGCCTGGAAGTCCAATTGGTGGACCGCAAGCATGACACGGACCCGCTCCGTTTCGAACAACGGACCCCGGGCTACACGCTTGTGAATCTCAAGGCCGGTTATGAGTGGCGGCACCTGCGGCTGGAAGCAGGCGCAACTAATCTCCTGAACCGTTGGTATTACCTGCCGCTGGGCGGAGTGAACTTCGATGACTTCCAGGCGAGCGGCTGGATGGGCCAAATCCTGCCGCTCACCGGCCCCGGGCGGTCATGCTATGTGGGGATGAGCGTTCCGTTCTGATAAAGAACCACAGACATCGAACGGCACAAAGTCTGCGCTCATAGCGTCCAAGCCCCTGTGGAGATTGATACGGACGAACATCCGGCGATTCGCAGGTGGAATCAACGATGGAACGGGGTTACTTCTATCTTGAATCGCACCTGAAACGGTTCGACGGGGTGGAAAACGTCTGTGAATGCCGGCGCGGCTGTTGGCGCTACTTGGGAGACATAGGCGTAGTCAACGTCGTGATCGCGGCGGTTGAGCAAATTCAAAAATACGACCGAAACGCGAAATGTGTTGTTAATTTTACGACCGACCTCCGCGTTGAGCAGCGCCGTTAAGTTCGAGCGATAAATGGCGTCGGACGTCAAATAGCGCGGGCCGAAGTAGCGCAGGCGCAAACTCCCCGAAAAGCCTTTGAGATCGTGTAGTGTGGCGCCCGATGAAATCACCATGCCAACCGCTTCGGGCACCCACCTGCCACCCGGACCTTGGTCAAAACTGGCGTCGACCGGGCAGTTCGAGTTTCTTGCGCAAAGATTGGCGTCCGCGTTGAGGAACGTCGCATCATCGGGGTCTACTGTGGTAAAAAGGGCGCGGGAGTCCGCCAGGTCAAAGTCAAAAGCCAAATGCCCCCGTGGCGTGTAGAAGTTCGCCCATTCGACGCCATAGCGGTTGCTCGACTGTTCTGAGGCGACCGTGCCTCCGGTGTCGCCATCCTGCTCCAGTTCGGAATTACTGTGGAGATACCAGAGCGAAAGGGTGCTTTGCAGATGGGGGACGGCCAGAGTGCGCACGCCGACTTCCGCGCCTTTAGTTTGGATCAGCAGGGGAATTCTTGCGGTGGGCGTATCGGGGTAAGGAAAGTCCGGCGAAACCGGCTCATAGTTTTGCGTTGCACCACGCACATCGTTGCTGTGGAAACTGAATCCGCCCTGTAGGTAGAACTCCGTATCGGACCACGGGCCGAAAACCAAACTTGCCTTGGGACTCGGCAGGAACTTCGTGGCCGAGCCGGAATTGCGGGGGTCAGTAAAGCTGGTGAGGACACCTCTGTCGTCGTCGCCGCGCAGGGCCACGACCGAGCGGAATTTGCTCGACCACTGGATTTTATTTTCCAGATAGAAACTTCCCAGCGTATCGGTAAATTTATTCACGGTCGTGTCCGCAGGCAAAAAGCCGTTGGGCTCGCCGGGATAGGGAGCCCAAACATCTTCCTTGTTCACGCGGATGCGATTTTCCGTCCGGTACAGGCCGTTGCTTATCCAATCGTTGCGGAGCTGCAGGCCGAAGGTGGTTTCCACCCTGCGGCCCCACCATTGGCTGAAAATCGTGTGGCTTGCGTCGAATCCACCCACCCAGCGCGTGTCGTGTTGTTCGAACTGGTCGCCCTTAATGGGGTCATACAGGTAGTAAGTGAAGTCGGAGAATAAATCCATATCATAATAAAACCCGTAGGCCGTCACGTTCGTCACGGAATTTGCGCCGGTGTGATGCCAATTACCCTGCAAACTATAACGCCCGGAATTGCCACCGTCCGCCGGGTTCAGGGTGCCGAAGAAGCCCACGAGGGGGACGCCGTTATCGGGGATTTGGTCGCTCGAGTTCCATTTTCCATGGTAACTGCGGGCCGTGATGCTGAAACTATTAGCGTCTCCCCCCCGGCTATAGGTTACAAGTTCGTTGAATTTCGCATAACCATCCGGATGCTTCCATGGACCGTCATCGTAATACGCTTCTCCACCCTCCAGCAAATTGCCCGAGCCAAGCTTTTGCGATGCACCAAGAGCGAACCGGCCATAGCCAAGCGTGCCGCCTTCAAAATCGAAGAAGTCCTCAGGCAGCGTCTTGAAAAACTCCAGATTGGCATTTCCAGAAGAGCCATAGTTGCCGACATCAGCGGTATAAGGACCTTTCTGGAAATTCACCCGCTGCACCAACTCGTCGATGACGGTGTTCATGTCCGAGTACCCCTCGCCATGCGCGTGCGACGGCAGGTTAAGCGGCATCCCGTCGAGCGAAACGGCGAAATCTGTGCCGTGGTCAAGATTGAAGCCGCGCAAAAAATATTGGTTGGCCTTGCCGCCGCCGGCGTGTTGAGTGATGATGAGACCGGGTATCGTCTCCAAAACTTCTCCCGTACGAAGGATCGGTCGATCTTGGATTTCCGTGGCGCCCACCGTTCCCTGCGTGGCGGACTCGGCAATTCCGATGAGACTATCCGCCCGGCCCTGCACGTTTACGGTGGTGCTCACGGAGCCCACGGCCAGAGAGATGTGCAGCGGGGCCCGCGCCTCATTGGTCCCTATGGTGACGGGCATTTCTTTGGTCTCAAAACCGGGATTAGATACGACGAGTTGATAATTACCCGCCGAGAGTCCAGAAATAATGAAGGAGCCGTTCTCGTCCGACTGTGTCGTTATTTGTACGGTACCGTTCGGGCTTCGAACCTGTACGGCAGCCCCGGCAATCACCGCGCCAGACGTGTCAACGACAGTCCCTGATAGCTGAGGCGGATGGGTCCTATCACTCGTGGCGACCGGCGTCTTCTCCTGCGCGGCAAGCAAGAGTGGAGCAACCTTAATCGTTTTTGCACCGGAGGTGGCCGTCACTTCAACCTTTGCTCCAGGCACAGGTTTGTCTTGCGCATCGGTCAGTTGCCCGCTGACGCTGCCACTGTTCGCGGCTCGCGCGGTGGGCGCAAAGAAAAAGAGGATCAAGATGAAGGCGGCGAAGAAAGATTTCAAAGGATCTCCTCGTGTTACGAATTTTAATAATGCGCCATGACGGCGCCATTGCTTCCCGTTGTGCCTGTGGCTTTCAATCCGCCCGCGGCCTGCAATTCGACCCCCGCGCCCGCCACTGGCCGTCCAGCTGGGTCAAGCACCAGGCCGACAACATTAGCGGCAGGCGTCTGCGCCCATAATGCCGAAAGCGGAAAAATAGATAAAAATATGAGAGCAGCGTATCGGGAACAATTGTTCCCGGGAGTCCATTTCATCTTCATCCCTTTGCCCTCTTTCTTAAGACCATCCGTGACTCCTTCGGGTGTTACGTTTCTTCAGGACGTGTTACTCAACGGCTAGAGTAGCACGATTGCTAAGATCGTACTACGGAAAAAGGTGCGGGAAAAAGGCCGAGACGGCCGCGAGGGAGGCGCGCCGTGGCAAGCCTTCCGCGGAAGGGAGCGGTAGTACAAGCTGAAGAGTTGAGCGGCCCGGGATGCGGCGCCGTTATTGGCCGTGTGGCGCGGCCGTCGATCCGCGTGCCACCGAGACTGAGCGGGTCAAGCTTAAGTCCATCTCCGTGAAGGGGGGTAGAATAACGTCGCGCCCATGACGGGTGAGCAGATAGATGGCCGAAGCGCCCATCGCGGCAAACCTCGCCACCCCGGCCGTGGAGGCATCCGTAGCGGTCGAGCTGATGGCCTCAATGATCAACTGCGTGGTATCGTCGGAGACTTTGGAGATCCCTCCGGTCACGCCAAAATCCAGCAGAAAACGGGCCTTCCCGGGGTTCTGGGCGTGGATTCTGCCCTCGGAGTCCATGGTCATGTGCGTTCCCCTGTCGACCTCCGCAGCGACGGGAGACGCGGCAATCGCGGTGGCGGCGCCACTGGGCAAGACCAGGCGCGTAAAGAGAAGGTTCACAGACGCCGGGCGGTATAAGCGGCGCGGCGGGACGCGCTTGGCCAACACGCCTTGCACAATGGTGCCTTGGGGAAGCGCGACCTTGGAGTCCGCCAAAACGGGCTCGACCAACATGGCTTGAAAGGTTTGCCCGTTGTGGTCCTTGGAAGCGCTCAGCCCTCCGAGCAGTACGGCGGGCATCCGTGTCCCTTCGGCGATGGTGCAAGGCTCCGGGCAGGCCGCGGCGGTGCCTGTTCCTTTCCCCGCGCGCGACTCCGCCAAAGCCTGAAGAGTAGTGCCCTCAGGTTCTACCTGCAACGTCAACACCCAGGGCGGAGGCGTTTTCGACTGGAGCGATTTCGTTCCCCTTCCGGTCGTATCCGCCGTGGCATTTGTGGCCGCGTTTGCAGTTCTGCCGGCTCGCGGTTTCAGTTGGGCGCGCTGGCTCAAGGCAATGAAAGTCGCCCTCAGCGGAATTTCCTCCCCTCCCGGCAGCAGCACCTTAACGGAGCGGAATCGTGCCACGCGATCATGCCGGGGCGCAAAAAGGTGGATAAAAAACGGCCGGTCGTCCACGCCGTAGGCTTTCTTGCGCGACTCAATTTGGTCCACCACCATCCGAACCTCGCTTCCGGTGGGGAAAACCTCCGTGTCCCGCCAATAAACGGCGCGGCCCAACTTGCCCTCCAGTGTGGTTCCTGGGGCTATCTTCTTGAGTTGGAGACGATTTCCCAGGACAACCCAAATCACAGTGGGCTGCGCGTCGGAAGTCTCGGCAAACGCACCGGAAACTGTCGTCCAGCCAAAAAGCACGAGGCACACCCATCTCATTGTCAGCGAAGCTCGCAAGAAACCATCTCCTCCCTCGAGAATTGCCCGGAAAGTATGTTAACACAGGACAGACGGTTGTACTGTTTCAGACCCGTGGGGGATACTTTGAAAGTTTGCGCTGAAGCGAGCGGCGGTGCAGGCCCAGAAGCTTTGCCGCCTGGGAAACGTTGGCTCCGCAATCTGTGAGGACGCGCTGGATGTGCTCCCACTCGACCCTTGCCAGGCTCGGTACCGTAGTGGGGGGTAATGAGTCACCAGGTCTTGAAGAATTCACCGCTTCGTAGGCCGCGAGGATCTGGTCCACGTCAACCGGTTTGCTAAGGTAATGGTTGGCCCCGCGCCGTACGGCCTCAAGCGCGGTGGCGATACTGCCATATCCGGTCAGCACAATAATTGAAATAGTGGCATCCAACTCCCTGAGGCTCTTGACAATGTCCAGCCCCGATTCTCCCGGCATGCGCAAATCGACGATCGCCAAGTCAGGCCCGGTTTCGCGGGCGCGGATCAGTGCTTCCTTGCCCGACGCCGCCACGTGCGCCTCCCAGCCGCGTAGTTCAAAGGCGCAGCGCAAGCGAGTGCGGAACACCTCGTCATCATCGGTGATAAGCACCGCCGGTTTATCCTTTTCCGTCATGGTGAGTCAGGGGCAATTCCAAAATGGCCTTGGTACCGACGCCTACTTCGGATTCGAACGCCAGGCTTCCGTTCAGCCGCTCGGCAAATAAACGCGCCAGAAACGTTCCCAGGCCCAACCCGCCCCCGGTGCCCTTCGTGGTATAGAAAGGTTCAGCGATGTGGTTCAGCGTCCCTGCGCTCATTCCGCACCCTGCGTCCTGAACGGTAAATCGGATTTTATCCGGTTCGGATTGGGCCGTGAGGGTGACGCGCTGGCTGGGTGCGCTCGATTCCAGAGCATTCTTCACCAGCGCCGAGATCGCTTGCCGGGCCGCCATCGTCGGCAGAAGGGCCGTTGCGTCTTCTGGAACTTCAGTAACAACCCAGTCGCGCTTCTCGCCGGGCAGTTCACTCTTCACCTGCGCGCAAATCTCCTTCAGGGTGACAGGCGCCGGCATCTCTCCGGCGGGTTCGGCGCTGCGTCCGCCCATCTGCCGCAAGATTTCACTACAACGTTCGACCTGGGATCGAATCAGGCGCGCGTCGTCAGCAATATTCGCCGCACCGCTCGATCCATTTCCATTACGCTCCAAGTCCCGGGAGGCAACGGCGATGGTGGCGAGCGGAGTGCCGAGTTCGTGCGCGGCGCCCGCCGCCAGGGTGGCGATCGATGCAAGCCGCTCATGATGCGCCAGCCGCTGTTGAAACTGGAGCGCTTCCTGTTCCTGGCGGCGCAGCGCTTCTGACACCTTGCCGATAAACACCGTAATCAGCAGTGCGCCCGCGGCGAAGGCAATCCACATGCCGACCAGATGGACGGAAAAACCTCCGGGATCGTGGTGGACTTCGAATGCCGGAACGCGCATGTGCACCCAAAACAAAGACGCGAACCCGAGGATGGAAAGCGCCCCCAGCGTCCACGTCCAGGCCTTGCTTAATGCCACCGCGGACAAAGTTATCTCGACCAGGAACAGCAGGCTGAAGGGGTTCGCCGCGCCGCCGGATAAAGCCAGTAGCGCAGTAAGACAAACCGTGTCGAACGCCAAAAGCAATCCCAAGGCGGTCCGCCCGCTAAAACGATACATGTTCCAGTGCAGAAGGAGATTACTTGCCGCTGTCAGGGCCAGGGGGATTGAAATCCACCTCAAGGGAAGAGGAATGTGGAATACGTATTGCGTCATCAGCACCAGCGCGACCTGGCCCATCAACATCCCATCGCGCAGCTTGGTGATCCAAGGAAGGGCAAGACTGGGCGCGAGCTCGCCGGCTGGCCGCAGATCAGGCGTTGGTGAGTCGCGATGTTCTGTAACACAGACGCGCATATAACATTCGGTTCGAGATTTAGCCCGTTCGCAGCGCGGCCAATCAAGGCGCACCCAAAGTCTGACTCAGGCCACATCCAGTATCACACAAACCCGAAAAGCGAAAATGGAGTAAATCGATGATCTGGTGGGGGTGCGACAATATGCCGCATCGACACCGGAGTGCCTCCCCACTACGATAATACCTTGGGCTTGCTGAAAACATCGTTGGCAATTGAACCTGGTAAGCGGGTCCCGCAACAGTGTGGATCTAACAGGGAGGGCTTCCTATGAACGCATCCGATTTTTCGCGGCGGGGATTTTTTCAGCGACTCGCCATTGGCGCTGCGATCACCAGCGCTGCTCTGGGCAAGGCGCAGAATCCCCCAGCTCCGGCTGGACCCTTTACCCTTCCCCCGTTGCCCTACGCTTTCGACGCGCTGGAACCCTACATCGATGCAAAAACGATGGAGATACACCACGATAAACATCACCAGGCTTATGTCACCAACCTCAACAAGGCAATTGCGGCTCATCCTGAACTTGGCAAACAGTCGGTAGAGACGCTGGTCATGAACCTATCTACACTCCCGGAAGACATTCGCACCGCGGTGCGCAACAACGGCGGCGGCCACGCGAATCACAGCCTCTTCTGGAAAACTCTAGGCAAGAACGACGGCGCCCCGCCGGGAGCTGAGCTGGGCAAAGCCATCGACCAGCGATTTGGAAGCTACTCAGCCTTCCGCGAACAATTCACCAAAGCCGCCCTGGGCGTGTTCGGTAGCGGCTGGGCATGGCTCAGTCTGGATGCGAACAAACAGTTGCTCGTCGAATCCACCCCCAACCAGGACTCGCCCTTAACCTCCGGCCACCGGCCCTTGTTTGGAATCGACGTGTGGGAGCATGCGTATTACCTCAAGTACCAAAACAGACGTGCTGACTACATCGCCGCATTTTATAACGTCATTCACTGGGATTTCGTGAACCAGCGGTATCGATCCCTCTTAGGGTAGACGTGCGAAACAGGCAGAGGGTGGGAACAAAGGCAAGACCCACTGCGGAGTCGCTTTGTGCCCAAGCCCTCGCCGGCCTTTTTGTTTTCGGCTCCTGCCTTCGCGCGATAGATCGCTCGCAGGTCGGTACAGCGGCAGCGCCGCGAGCAGGTGCCTTCGCGCAACCCTTAAAGGTGACATCCTGGACCCTTTGCTTTACCATGTTTTGATCTGAGCCTTCGAATTCGCCCATGTTGTGCCGTGAACCACCGGGAATGGCATCCAGCGGATTAAACGGAGAGGAAGAAAGTTCTCGGTATCACGAAGGACGTCAAAACGGAGCCTGCAGCTGGAAATCTTTGCTTTCTGCGAGTGAGGGAGAATAAGGGAATGAGACTACGGAAGCTTGTGTATCTGGCTCTCGCCTGCGTGGTGATCGCCCCAGGGTGCAAGCCCAAGAACAAACGATACTTGCTACGCGGCCAGGTGATGGACAAGAACGAGGCGGCGAACGAGATTACGGTCAAACACGGTGACATCCCCGGTTTCATGTCCGCCATGACCATGCCGTATCGCGTCAAAGAACCGGGCGTGGTTCAGGAATTGCAACCGGGCGACATGATCGCCGCAGACGTGGTCACCACCATTGATGGCAATGACTACTGGCTGGAGGACGTTCGCATCACGGATGAGAGCGGCCGGAAGACCGCTAAGGCGCCTGCGCCGAAGCGGCCGCTACAACCGGGAGAACGGGTCCCTGACCTCCCGCTGGTGAATCAAGACGGAAAAACAATTCGCCTCGATGATTTCAAAGGTAAGGCGGTGTTGCTGACCTTTATCTACACCCGGTGCCCCCTGCCCACGTTTTGCCCGCGGTTAAGCAGTCAGTTCGCGAAGATTCACGAAGATCTTGCGAAAACACCGGAGGTGTATGGCAAGACGCACTTGCTCACGGTTAGCTTTGATCCTAAATACGACACCGCTCCCGTGCTTCGTCGCTACGGCCTGGCTTATCTCGACAACGATGCGTCGGGGTTCTCGCATTGGGGTTTTGCATCGGCCGCGCCGGGTGATCTGCGTAAATTCGCCGACGCCTTCGGGCTGGTGTACTTCGAGCAAGACAACCAGATCGCCCACTCGATGGACATCGTGTTGATTTCACCACAAGGGACCATCGCCAAGTACTGGTCCACTGACTGGACAACTAAGGAACTGGAAGACGCCCTGAGACAGCAAGCGGCACAATCTGCATCTGCCACGCAAGCATTCGGGGTGGGGAGGCCCAGATGATCTCGCCTGCTCGTTGGGCCAAGCAGTGGCCCTGGGTCATGGTCGTCTTAGTATTACTGGCCTGCTGGCAAGCTTCTTGCGGGCAGAGCGGGGCAGAGCGACGGGGCAGGGAACTTTTTGAGTCGAATTGCGCCCCTTGCCACGAGGCTGCGAAGCTGGACCTTAAAAAGCAGCCTCCCAAACTCGAAGGGTTGTTTCAATCGAAAGCGCTGCCCAGCGGCGCTCCTGCTACCGATGAACAATTGCGCAAGGTCATCATCCAAGGCATTGGCACGATGCCGGCATTCGACCAGCGGTTGAGCCAGGAGGACGTCGACGACTTGCTGCAATTTCTTCACCAATTGAAATGAAGTGCCATCGCCGCTGGGTCGTCGCATCTGCTATTGGCGGCCTCCCGCCAAAGGCGCACGCGGGACGAGGAAGTCCTTGCGGGCCTGTCCAATTTGTAGAAACTTGCCGACCAACAGCAAATCCCTTCCCCTGGGGAAGCTGTGAACGTCTACATCCTCTAAGAATTTTCCCACTGTGCTGCGGATTACTTTTTGTTGATCTGGGTCGCCCGCGTTGCACACCACAGCAACGGGTGTATTGGCGGAATAGAAACGCTTCAACTGCGCAAACACCGTCGGGTAATCGAGCCCCACGGTGTAGAAGACCATGGGGCTTCCCAGTGCCATGAGCTTCTCGTTTGGATCACCTCTTCCGGGCCAGTCCCCCATGGTCAGGATGACGGCGCTCGTGTCATAGCCGTAGGGAGGACTCATTTTACCGCAGCAGTAGCGGCTTGGAAGGCGCCAACGCCGGGAACGATCTCGCTCGG
The DNA here is from genome assembly GCA_963765485.1 of uncultured Acidobacteriota bacterium. GTDB lineage: Bacteria > Acidobacteriota > Terriglobia > UBA7540 > UBA7540 > CAVROP01. The sequence goes on from CAVXWN010000031.1 coordinate 51,684, forward strand.
CAGGTCAGCAGGAAGAAGTTCCAAAAAGAGCGTCATCCCGTACATCATGGGGTCGCCACCTTCGAGGCAGGCGACCTCTTTTCCTTGCTGCACGGCGGAACGGATCTTCTCTGCAAGGGCGTGACGAGTCGTGTCGAGCTTTTCAGCTTGGGCGCGCCGGGCAGGGTCCTGCAACGTCTTCGGATCAACTCCGTAATACCTCCGCAAATTGTGTGGCCACTGCCAGACTTGCTTTCCCTGGGTGAATCGGCTCCAATCCCCTTCGAACGATCCCTCCTCCGCAAGCAATATATCGGCGCTGGTGATGACTTTCTGTGCCCGCAACGTCATTAGGTCGGGGGCGGTCCCCATGCCAACGATGTAGAACCTTCCAGATGCCTTGTTGACCTAGTCGCCTGCGAGGGCGGTAACGCCACTCAGATATAGGCCACAGATTCCCACCGCAATCAAAAGTTTGCTTCTCATTCACAGTCCTCCATTCTAATCAGCGCGCAAATGCACGATGCTGACAAGATGGCGACACGCTGGTGATCTGCTCGAGTGTTTGCACCAGTCATATTCAGGAAGTTTGTCTAGAATTTCCCTTTTTGCAATCAAAGCGATAGCAGTTCTTGCCGCCGTCGATCCCGTTATATGCAACATTCTGCGACCAGCGACCCAGCCGATGCCCTTCAATATTATCGCCAGATCCCCCCTTTGTGGACACTGGAGAGTTGCATCATGCATAACTGTTGGGAAATCCCCTTGTGTTAAAAAACCAGGGATGAGTTGGGTGCTGCGGCAGAAGTCGGTCGCCGGTGAACCTTTTGCTGAAGAAAGAATGATGAATCGGCCAGTGGGGGACACGGCCGCTGGCGATTCGGGCCACCTCGCCTGCACCCGCCGAGCCACTTGGCGTGCTTCAGCCGAAGCGACACGCTTCAGTGGCGTTACGGCCCGGTGACTCGCACGCAATCGCGCAGAGGGCAACGTTGCTGGCCGTTGTGTCCGCGCCCTATTTACTGGGAAGTGAAAATGGAATTTTAGTACAGTTCACCAATTATAGACTGTTTTTAGTACAGTCGAAGCAACTCTGCCGGTGGTGCTGTTTGTAAGTCATTGATTCTGGTACGCCCGGGGTGATTCGAACACCCGACCCCTTGCTTCGTAGGCAAGTGCTCTATCCAGCTGAGCTACGGGCGCACATTGATTAAAACAAGACGGCCACCTTTTTGAGTCTATATCCAGCCTAAGGCGAAAGTCAAACTAGGGGGGTACGGTGCTGAAAGAAATCAATTTGACGCACGAGCGTTAGAGGTTAGAATCCGAACGGACTGGAAACCCTCGACGAGGTTACGAATGGTAACGAACGAGCAAGTCTACGAAGTTTTGCGCAACTGCTACGACCCCGAAATCCCCGTCAATCTTGTGGACCTGGGGCTGATTTACGACGTTAAGGTCGACGACGACCAAGTGAACGTGGTGATGACTCTAACGGCAAGAGGTTGTCCTGCTCACAGCTTCATCAGCGAGCAGGTAAGGCACCAAGTTGCAAAGATTCCGGGTGTGAAGTCCGCAAACGTCCAAGTGGTGTGGGACCCACCGTGGGATATCAGTCGGCTGAGTGAAGCCGCAAAGGAGCAACTGGGGATGGGGTAGCACGGACGGGCGCCAGGTTAAGGTGTCTGGTTTCAGGCGCCGGAGATGCCGCGAGGCACCAAGCGCGTGGCTACGTTACGATTCGCCACTGACAACTGGCAGGGGTCAGTTCATCATACCTCGAATGCGGTGCAGCATCTGCGCGACCTCCACCGCTTGGGGATGGTCGCGAGGTGTAAGACCAAGATACGTTTTGAAATCCGCCTGAGCTTCTCCGTATCGCCTCATCAAGAAATGCATCATCCCTCGATCGTGGATCTCCTCGCTTGACCCCGGGTGGAGCACTAGGGCGAGGCGGATCACGGTGAGGACTCGTGTGAAGTCGTGCCGTCGAACGTACGATCGTTTAAGGTTGGTGAGCACCCTCGCCAGGTCTCCTTTTTTGTCGAGGCCACGAAGTATTCCCGCTTCAGTCGTGCGTCCTCACCGATTTGCTCCTTCAACAATTCGTTGCAATCGTGGCGCGTCAAAACTTCCCCTCGGTTGTAGGGATCGAGCAGGATCTCATCGGGGCCCGACCGGTATTTCACCAGGAAATGTCCCGGAAAGCTTACGCCCATCACGGGCAGACCGCGCCGCCGGGCCACTTCGATATAAATGAGCGACAGGGATATGGGAATACCCACTTTGCGGTCGAGAACATCGTTGAGGTAGCTGTTCCTGGGGTCGTCGTATTCCTCTTCGTTTCCGCGAAATTGCTCCTTCTTGAAGAGAAGGGCGTTCATGCTCTCGATGTTTTCGATCGCGGGGCGCGCCGGATCGCATTCCGATCGGAAGGCGAGTGCATCGAGCCGTCCAAGCTGGTCGGCCACATTGAGGTCCGGATATTCGGTCCGGGCAATCAGGACGCCGCTTGGTCGAGGTTGAACTCTTCTTCCGCCCGCTGCATGAGGCATGCGAAATCTTGGATGGGGTCGAAAATCTTCATCGAGTGGCGTAAGGGCTGCTCAGGAAGTCACTCGCCGGGATCAGGCGCGGAAAAGGTTGCGAAGCAAGAATATCAGGTTGGCCGGTCTTTCAGCTAGGCGTCGCATGAAGTAAGGATACCATTGACGCCCATAGGGGACGTAAAGCCGCACCCGCGCGCCCTGGCGGACTAAGTCGCGTTGCAAGTCGCGTCGGATCCCGTACAAGAATTGAAACTCGTAGCGATCGGGAGGGATGTCGTGTGCCCGCGCGTACTCCTGCGCACGGGCAATGAGGCGCTCATCATGCGTGGCGATGGCGTGATAGATGCCGCTGGAAAGCATCCTCTCCATCGACCTCACGAAGCTGCGGTTTACATCGCTTTTGCGCCGGTAGGCAATTTCGGAGGCTCGTTGTAAGCGCCCTTGACCAGCCTGATGCGGGTTCCGCATTTCAGCAACTCTTCAACATCCTTGTCGCTGCGGTATAGATATGACTGGATGACGATGCCCACCACATCGCGTGGCGCACTCACGCCGCGGAAAACCCGGAGCGTCACTTCG
>CAVXWN010000032.1:0-70270 GCA_963765485.1 uncultured Acidobacteriota bacterium
GCAACCCGCTCTGATTGGCCGCGCCGCCAAAACACGGCGCGGTGGAAGGGCCGCAAGGCCGGAGAGCGGGCCTTGCGCTACACCTGCCCGATTCCCGTCCATCATCGAGATTTCTAGTTCCCCTTCAACTCAGGAGCGGGTAATGTCAGAATGTTGAGAGCATTTGCTTTTTTGACTGGGAATGCGTTCGGGAGTCCGAGAGCCTTTCTGTGCCTCGGTGCTGGTCGAAATTCAAAAGGAGCGTTCAGATCGAGATGACTTCCAGAGAAAGAGTGATGGTTGCCTTCGAACACGAGGAACCCGACCGTGTGCCGGCGTGGTGCGGGTCATCGGTCGAGTTTTGGGAGAAGGCCAAGCGAGCCACCGGACTTGACGACGAAGGACTGCGTCTGCGCTTCGGCGATGACTTTCGCCGGGTTTTTCCCGTCTATGCCGGCCCCGAGTTTACCTTGTCCCCGGGCGCGACTTCCCGAACCCCTTTCGGGATCGAGCGCGAGGGCCTCGGTTACGGCCAACCGATGAGCCATCCATTATCCAAAGTCACTCTCGCAGAAGTTCACGCGTATCCCTGGCCGGAGGCGGCGTGGATGGATGTCTCTCACCTGCGAGCGGAAGCGGAAAAGTACGAAAGGGAATACGCCATTTTGGGCGGGGATTGGTCACCCTTTTTCCACGACGCAGTGGACATGCTGGGCATGGATGTTCTCTTCCTCAAAATGTACGATCAGCCGGACGTGGTGGATGCGGTCTTGCAGCACATCGTGGATTACTATGTGGCCGTCAGCCGGCGTATTTTCGATGCCGCTGCCCCAGCCATCGATATTTTCTTTATTGGAAACGATTTCGGAAGCCAGCGGGGTCCTTTGATGAGCGCGAATCTCTTCCGGCGTTTCATCCTGCCTCATCTTAAACGACTGGCGCGTTTAGGCCATGATTACGGATTGAAAGTCATGATGCACTGTTGTGGCGGGTATGCTCCTCTGATCCCACAGATGATCGAGGCTGGACTGGATGGCCTGCATGCCGTCCAGCCGTCCTGTGATGGGATGGACCTTGCGACGCTGAAGCGCTACTTCGGCGACAAGATTCTCTTCAATGGCGGCATTGACTCTCACCATGCGCTGATCATGGGAACGCCTGAGTTCGTTCGCGAAGAAACGAGAAAAGTCCTCGACATCATGAAGCCGGGAGGCGGCTTTGTGGCGGGCGCCAGCCACGACTCGATTCTCGAGGAGACGCCTGTCGAAAACGTTCTCGCCATGTTCGACGCCATTGGCGAGTTCGGCAGATACGGCTGAGCGGAGAGCCGATGATAACAGCGGCGGTAGGAACACAATGTCTCGCTTACTGAGGTCTTGTGACCCGCCCCTGGTCGCGTCCTTCTAAACTCTTCTCCACTGGAATTCCGATGTCCGGAATCCAGAATTCCCTTTCGCCAATGGCCACCTCGCGCAGTCCCAGCGAGGTCAATTCTGTTTCCGAGACCCCTAAATAAGCGAAGTGGGGCAGATCGAAAGGGACCGTCTGAAACCAGCCATGTCGCGCCAGTATCGCCCGCACCGCCGGGTTTGCATTCTCGTCGATATCCAAGGCGAGCATGGAGATATGTTCCGACGCGCCAGGCGGAGCTACCGAGACGAGAATAGACTTTGAGAAGTCTTTGCTGAAAAGAAGGCCTTGCTTTTCAAGACGAAGTATTTCGCGAACCTGGTCGCGAAGCGGAAGAGACAAAATGCGTTGCGCTTCTCGCTGGTCGAGACGACCTTCTTTGACCCAGTGCCTGAGGCCAGGCCTGACTCGGCTCATCCACAATTCAACCGAGTCAGCGTAGGTTCTTCGCGCCGCGTCGGCGCCACGTGGCGTGATGTCGAGTTTGGACATTCGCGCCTCCAGCCGCGCTTCCATCAAAGCCCTCAGGGCCGGACTTTGCAGTTCGACCAAAGTTTCATTGATCTCGACGCGATCCGTTTTCACGCTCGATTGCCATCGGGCCACTGACTCCTCGTCCGGGAAAACCAAGACCGGTGGAGGCGTTGTACCGCCGCGCGCGACCAAGACGGCGCCATAACAGGCGAGCAACCGCGTGCCGACTTCGTCTTCGGCTTTTGGAGTGCGAAAGCCTACAGGTAAGCTTGCGAAGAACCTCGCGTGATCAGAGTGGCTCGACGCTTCCACACTTGGGTGCGAGTCAACATGCGGCAGCGCGGAAAGGACGGGACCATCATCGAAGGCCAGCGGGATTAGCTTGGTATTGCGGGTCGCCTGAGCGCGCGCACCGGCATTTCCTGAAGTTGGCGGATCCTGGGCTGGAACGGCCTCCGTGGCGAGCGCGATCAGAAGCATGCAAAGAGTAGTGGCTTGTGACATGACTCCTCATTATGCCCCCACTCCGCCGGCGCCACCTAGGCGACGAGTAACCAGAGCGCCCCCGAAACGATACACTCAATTGCCATTATTTACTTGCCCCTTTTTCCCCAGCGCTGCTGAGCGCCGCGGTGGGGCGGCCGGTGCGTCGAATTTCCGCCGCCAGTTCTTTTATCTCGGTCAGGTCGCGCTGCATTTCGCTCCATCCGTACCAAAGAGCGTAATCCGGGCTGGAATGAAACGTCCCCTGGAAAGTTCGCATACGGTGTTCGAGGAACATGACGAAAAGCTTCTGTTCAATCACGCTGGGCGCGTCGTGGAAGGTCAGAAGGTCAGGAAAGGGATAGGCGTAGTTCTTCGGTTTGGGCACGAGGCGGTCTCTGTACAGATCGGCCACCGTGCGGATCGCCTCCGCCATCAGGCGGTCAGCGTTTCTGATCATGTCATCTCCGTATTGAAGCTGTTGCCGGGCGAAGTCCATGGAGTGGCATTGATTGCAAGTCCTGAGCATCTTATTCCGTTCAGCCTGCCAGGAAGCCTGATCGAGCCGGGCCACATCGGCTTCCTTAACCACGTCAAGCCGAGGGGTTGGCCTGCCGTCGGGATCCAAGACCCCAAGCGCTTGAAGGATGGTTGCTCGGTCCGCGGCCCACTGCTTGTCTTCCGGCATCGGCAAACGCACTGCCAGGAATCCCCAGGCGGTGCGCACCTCATGGTCGCCGTTTTGCATGTGGCAGGTCTGGCAAGTGGGAGCAGCGGAAGCTGCGTTTTGGATTTTGAGTTGCCTCAGTTCGTTGCGTACCCCGTGCTTGGAAGACGAATACATCTCCCATTGCGGATGGTCGAACCCCATGTGGCAGGTTTCGCACGCTTGGGGTGATCGGGCCTCCTCTACAGAGAACGTGTGGCGCGTATGGCAGCCGTCGCAGGAGGCAATCCCGTATCGCGAACCTTCGTTCTGAAGCCCGCTGATCTGCTCGTTTGATTTGATCCCCAACTTGTGGCAGGCCCCGCATCCCTTCATGCCTTCGGTAAGGGCCATCGGTTGCCAATGAATGGTGGGCATGGCCTCCATGGCCGCCCACGCTACGGAGTGCTTGCCTTTCTTGAATTGCGCGACTCGGGTTTCATGGCAACTGCCGCAAGTGTCCGGAGTAGGAATCCTCGCCTTGGCGGCATCGGTCGCCGTCCTGTGGTCGCCACCGTGGCAAGCGTCGCAGGAGATTCCCGCCTCGCTGTGTTTGCTCGCTTTCCAGTCGGTCACGATCTTTGGGGTTACCTGACTGTGACACTGCACGCACGCTGCGCCCAGGTCCACTGCCGGCGCTGATGCTAACGCGACGGCGGCCGGCCACAACAGAATAATCAATGCGACGAGACTTACGCGGTACTTCATCTGAAGCCTCCTGAATCGCTTCATTTATTGAAACGCCAAGCGTACGACTTTCACCACATGTGAGGTGCGCGTGCTTCTGACCGCAAGCGGAGTCTCCGCAACGAGTGCTGATACGAAGCTCCCGGCAAGCCGCGGCGGCATATTAACATGAATTACGCAGGCTAAGCACTGAGAGTTCTTCTTCTCACATCTAGCCAGCATTTCCGATTTATAATCTCGACCCATCGCTAACATACACTTGACCAACTCTGCTACCGTGCTCCCCAAGAGGGGCAGATCTGTGCCGATTTCTGCTAGTGGCAACCCACTGTTCGCTATCCCCCGCCCAGAATATCTCGTAATATGGCATCCAAGTCGCGCAGGGCGCGGGCGCCGTCGCCGACAAACGATGAGCCGTGCATTGCCGCCAAAGTCTTAGGTTTGAGGTTAGCCAAGCCATTCATCAGCCTGGCCGTGAGCGGCGTATAGGGCAGGTAGTTTGCCAGTATGCCGCCTTGGTAGGCGACCAGAGCTTGGCGCGCCCGGTCGAGAATATCGGATTCGGTCAGGGCTACGCCGTCGCCCTCCTGGTGGAACAGATCGGAACAGAGCAACGTCCGCTGTGTTTCCTCGAACAACAGGCCGGCGTCCCAGCCGTGCGGCAGGTGCGGCGTCTGGCAAAAACGAAATCGATATTTACCGGTAGTCAGCACCTCGCCGTCGGCCAACGGACGCGCCGGCCTCATCGCGAAGTCGTTGACACTCACGATCGCTCCCACCACGCTGCAAACCGGCTGCGCGTTCGGTGCTAGGGCCAGCCATTCGTTGAGAGCCCCACACTCGTCTGATTCAAAATGGCTGAGGCCGAGCCACCGCACTTGCGATGGTTTGATGATAGATGCGACAGCCTCCCGATACTGCGGAAACATTCCCTTCAACCCGCTGTGAAACAACAGCGATTCCTCATCCTTTAGCAGAAAGCTGTTAAACTGAAGATTAAATTCAGGGACGTAAATCGAGAGCCGGTACAGATCCGGCGCCACTTCGGTGATTACTGGCATGATGTACCTCCTCACACGCATTGGACTGAAAACTTGTATTCCAGAGCTGTAGTGATTCTACGCGCGATCCCGAACATGGCAATTTGAATCTCTTATCTGCCGTTACTCAGAATAAAAGAGTATTACGCATTTTCCTCGCAAAATCTGCTCATAATTAGATTGCCCCCACAGAGAATGAAAGATCAGTCTGCAAAGGCAGAATTCGGCGCTATGATTGCTGTAGCCGGAGTGCCGAAACCAAATCCGGGCGACTAAGATGTTTGGTTTCGAGAGGAGAACTGCCATGCAAAATAGACTTGTACCTCTTCTGATCCCGCTCTCGATCGTGCTCGCTGCTGGTATGCATCTGATGAGCTGTGGGCCAAAGGCCGTGGTGGTGGACACGGCGCAGCTCCAAATGTTCAAGCCCTTGCCCGAAGCGGTGGAGTCGCAAAGGAACCCCATCACCGAGGCGAAGGTGAATCTGGGCCGCATGTTGTACTACGAACCCAGGTTGTCCAAGAACCAGGACATATCCTGCAACACCTGCCACGATTTGGCCAAATACGGAGTAGACGGGCAGCCGGTTTCGGACGGCCACAAGGGTCAGAAGGGCACGCGCAACGCCCCTACGGTGTATAACGCCGCAGGCCACTTCGTGCAGTTCTGGGATGGCCGCGCTCCCGATGTCGAGGAGCAGGCCAAGGGTCCGGTGATGAATCCGGTCGAGATGGCGATGTCCTCTGATAAGGATGTGGTTGCGGTGCTGAAATCCATACCCGAGTATGTCGATGCCTTCAAGAAGGCCTTCCCCGCCGAGAAGGATCCCGTCACCTTCGAGAACACGGCCCGGGCTATCGGAGCTTTCGAGCGCAGGCTGATGACGCCCTCTCGCTGGGACAAGTTCCTCAACGGAGATCAGGCAGCGCTGAGCAACACCGAGAAAGCCGGCTTTAATAAGTTCATGGAAGCGGGTTGCCAGGCCTGCCACGCCGGGGCCTATTTGGGCGGAGAGGTATACCAGAGACTCGGGTTCATGAAACCATACCCAGACACTTCCGACGCCGGGCGGCAGGCGGTGACGAAGCAGGAAAGTGACCGCCTGGTCTTTAAGGTACCCTCTCTGCGGAACATCGACAAAACCGGGCCTTACTTCCACACTGGAAAAGTGGCGACCCTGGAAGACGCGGTCAAGGAGATGGCGGAGTACCAACTGGGCAAGCAACTGACCGACAACGAGATCGCCTGCATCGTGACCTTTCTGAAAACGCTCACCGGCGAGATCCCGGCCGAGTACATCAAGCCGCCCCAGCTTCCCAAGAGCACGGCGAAGACACCCAAACCGAGTAGTACCTGACGACAGAGCGCCGTTGAAAACCCGGCTGGCGATTGCATTTGGGGGGCGGTCAGGTGTACGTTGTTAGTTAGGCCGGATTCTGTGGTGAAAATTCTCGCCCAAAAGGGGACGACAACCATGAAAAAGATCATCTTTGCTTCTTGCTTGGCGCTGCTGCTAGCGGGCTTGGCTTTCGGCAAGAGCGCCGCGACAGCCAAGGCAAACCTTGCCGACAGCAAGGGAGCGAACGTTGGGACGGCAAAATTCAAGCAGACTCCCAAGGGAGTGAGTCTCGCTCTCGAGGTCTCAAACCTTCCCCCCGGCGTGCATGGCTTCCACATCCACGCGGTGGGCACGTGTGAACCGCCGGACTTCAAGAGCGCGGGTGGCCACTTCAATCCCGCAGGCAAGAAGCACGGGTGGGAGAACCCGGAGGGGCACCACGCGGGCGATCTGCAGAACCTCACGGTGGACGCTAACGGCAACGCGAAGGTCAAGGTGGTAGTCACGGGGGTCACACTCGGCGATGGACCGAACTCGCTTTTTCAGCCGCAAGGGACATCCCTCGTGATCCACGCCAACCCAGACGACAACAAAACCGATCCTGCTGGCAATGCCGGACCGCGTATTGCCTGCGGTGTGATCAGCAAGTAGACTGCTGGGCGGATTGTTGGTGTGGAAATGATCCGGATTCAGTAGAGGGCCAAGAAACCGAGTTAATTTACACTACCGGCCGCTGGCCCAACTTGTATCACCGTTAAGGCACTATTTGCGCTTAGGCGTCAGGCTAAGTGTGACGCCGTTTCGCTGTTGTCTTACTGTCAGGACCGAGTTAAAGTTTACAAGAGAGGGGAATCGTTTCTAGTTGCTCTGGCTCGTCGTGTTCTTGAGCACGAGCACCAGGATGCGTCCGTCGGAGTGAAACTCTCCTCCTGTCGCAGTCTTGGCCGTGGTCAGTGGATCGGCTGGTGTGACGTGATCCCGCTGGACGACGAGTCCTGTTCCCGACAGCGTACCGTTCACGTACTCGCGTTCGCCGTCGATGGCCGGATCGATCTTGTGCGTCACGGCGCCAGGTTTACGCTGGTCGCGCTCGAATCCGATATCGTGCGTAGCCGCGACGCACCACAGGGGCCGCCCCTCGACCTCGTAAGGCGATTTCCAGACGCGCAGGTGATTCCGTGACATCGCCACCTTCACCGGCTCGCCGTGCGCGAACCCATAGTCCTGCGCCCGGTTGAAAAGATAGAGCGTGCTCATCGGCATCGTCAGATAGTCTTTTTTCTCGATCGAGTCCATTAAGGCACTCAGCACCGTGTTCCCCACCGACTTATCGACTTTCACCCAGCCGGCTGTAGTAAATACCTGAACCATCTGGTCCTCCGTTCCCACGATCAGGACGTTTACCATGTCGCCGGGGTTGCCATTGGGATCGGATACGCGGCGCGGGATTTTACTCAGCAAATCAGGAGTAACGCCTGCCACCCGCGTTTCCACTGGACCGCCGGCGTTCGTGGTATCCGCGGAGCCCTCGTTCAGAACTTCGATTTTCACGTGAAAGCTTCCCTCCGCGGTCGCGGCTTCCTTCATGCCTTGATTAATCCCCAAGAACAGTCTTCCAGCCACGGGCACATCGTATTCCTTGCTTTCGCCCACTAGAAACGCCTGCGCATAAGCTTCCGAACCGATGCGGCCGATCAACGCGCCGTGGCCGGCGTCAGTGACTGCATATTGGTGGATCAGATCAGCAAACCCACGCGCGAGCCCCGCCGGGCCAAACGTCCCTGAGGTTCGCATTTTCCCGGTGTACGAAGTGTCAGCCGCATACGTAATCTTTCCGGTGGCCGTGAATCGCAGCTTCGCCCCTCCGCGCAAGTCGATGTTCGTGTCTACCCATTCCTTTGTCCCCGGCACGTCGATCTCGTAGGTCTTATTGCTGCCCACTGTTGCCGGGGCTGTTTCTGCCCACACTGCGGGTGCCAGGCACACCATGCCCGCCGCACCTAAGATCAGCGCCGCAATCTTCATAGCTGTTTTTGGCTGGGTATTTCTCATGGCTTGTCCTCGCGTTGGTTGATTACCCCATTTGCCAACTCAGGGTATGCGAACAGCATATCGCCGGCCAGCGTCTCGTGCAACCGCTGCCACCCGCTATGGCTCGAAGTGTAGATAAGCTCGCCAGAGGCAGACAAACAAAGTGCGGGAACCCTCGGAGTGCGGCAGCAGGCTTGCTACTGAGGTGCGACAGGGATGGCTGGAGCGTTGGGCTTATCAGTGGGAGTCGCGCTCACGATGCGGACCTTCGACTTGAATTGTTTGTAGTCGGTGTAACGGAGGATCTCTTTGAGGTGAACGGGGCCGCCGGAGAAATAAAGGGTGTCATCAGCCATGGTGAATGTGGGAAACCAGTATTTTCCGTCGATCTGCTCGCGCCAAGTCGTAAAACGTGGAAACAGGTTTTCACCCTTTTTGGTTCTCAATTCGGGAACGGGCTTCCCTTCCGACTTCACGATTTGCAGATCCTGGTCATCGACCCACACCACACCCTGAAAATACTGGTGCCCCTTCTCGATTTCCTTGGGCCGGATGGAGAAAACATAAGCCGTAATCTGGTCGACCTTCACGTGTCCCAAATACTTGACTTCGTACTCCGGGAGTTCATCGGACGTTAGAACGAATGGCTGAACATTCCGCATCGAAGTGTAGTCTTCCTTGGTCATGATGACCCGTTTCAGGGTATCCGCGGGGGCATAGGTCACGCGCTCGATCCGGTTGCCGGAATCGTCGAAGAGAATGTCCCACTCCTGTTCGAAAACGCCCTCGACTTCGTTGTCCGGTCCCAATTCCTGCACCTTGTTGATTTGGTGGTAGGTGTAATTGTTGCGCGCCTGTTTAAACAGCTTCTCCTTGGCGGCGAATTCTTGGATGATATGTTGGATCTGGATGGGATCGGGATCAGCAAGACTCTTGTCGGGCGCCGGCTTAGCGGATGTGGAAGAAGCCGCCGCCGCACTGGCATTCGTTGCCTGCACGGTCGGCTTGTCCGAAAGGCTGTTCATGGTCTCTGCAACCTTCCGATCCACCTCCGCAGATTGGGAGTCGGGAGCAGGCGCATTGGGAGACGGCGTTTGCTGGGAAGAGGCAGGGGCAGGAGCCGGTGCGGATGCGGCAGAACCGGAAGCAGCCACCTTGGCTTTCAAGCCTGCCTTGGTTAGAGCGTCGATCAAATCATCGCTTGCTCCGGCATCATGGAATTTCTTTGCCAGATCCGGGTTCATCTTGAAGCTGACGCCCCGTTGTTCAACGAGCGTGACGATCTTTTCGGTTGGGGACCCTCCGAGCAGGAGCAAAGTTATGTCATCTGGACTCAAGGGTTGATCGGCTGCCGCGGCCAGGATGGCGAGTACCCCCGCAACGAGAATCGCCACTATCCCCAAACTCAGCTTCTTGAACATCGGTTGGTAATCCTTTCCCCTGAAGCGAAGCCCCCTGCCAGCCTGGATCCGGCAACAACGTCTACTCACATAGAGTACATCTGAAGCCTAAGAGTTGTCTCGCTGATCTGCAGGGGAAGCCGTGAGGAGCAGCCGTTCCTCAGCTTGATAGGTTTCTGTCTGCCTCCGGGTACGGGGCAAATGAACCGAGGTACGAAGGGGTCGCAGTCACCCCCTTTTCAAACCCCTCATGGCGAAACGGTGGGACACGTTTTTCTTGTCAGTCCTGAGGAGTTTTCAAGCGGATGCTCAGCGCGCCCGTCGCCTATTCTTGAGCCGTGCTTGGCGCAACTTTCGAGTTTTGCGTTTGGGTTTTGAAATTGCGAATGTAACCGTCCCCACGCGGCGAACCTTCCATTCCTTCGCCTGCACAGTCGTGCTTTCTGTTTCCATAGTGCGCTCTCAACTCCTTTTCGAAATCAGGGTATTGCCAATTATACAGGAGTTTCGAGTTTCGAACAGCCGCCTATACGCCGTCTGGGCACTCCTTGTCGCCGGCAACTGGCATACCGCGATGCTTGAAACGTGCCATCCCCGCTCACTGTGTGGATTCAATCGTGGTGACAATTATTGTGTCACCTTTCAGCGCGCCGGTGACCTTCACCTTCTGTCCCGCGAATTCTTCAGGTCTTTTCTGATCGCTGAGCTGGTAAACCTCGGCGCTCGCGACGTCGGCAAGCACATACTTACTACCAGCTCTTACGCACTCGAGTGTACAGTCCTTGTCGCTCTTTCCAGGCATCATGTGTTTCAGACCGCACATTGAATCACTGATATATCCAACAAACGTCTTTGTCCCAGCCTTCACCGTACCCGCGAAGCTCAAACTGGCTGCAAGCAGAAGTCCCGCCAGGAGATAGGTAATTTTCCGCATCTTGAACCACCTCCAGTTGTAGCTGAAAAGTAAGGAGTCGAGGCATAGAAGCTAGTAGACGGTAGCGTCCGAATATGACTCGAGGGCCGCCTCCCGCCCTGGCGGGGGGGCCTAGCCGGGATAAGCCCCGGCCCTAAGGCCTAAATTAGGACACTACCCAGAGCCGGACGGCCCGAGAAGCCCCCCAGAAATTCCCGGCCCGGTGGTGGATTTCTAGAGCGGGTTCTTCACATGCCTCCAACCGGGGAAACATCGGCAACGGTAATCGTACTGTCGCTCAAGCTTCCCGTCACCTTCACAGATTTTCCGCCCATGCCCTTGAACTTATCCTGATCATCCAGTTGGTACACTTTCCCCTTACTGACCAGAACGTATTTGGCGCCGCCTGCGACACACTTCTCAACGCAAGCTTCAGCAGCCGCACTGGCCGTGGCGTGTTTGGCCCCGCAATGCTCGTCGCTGACAGTCCCTGTCCACGTCCTGTTTGCAGCCCAACTTAGACAGCCAAAAGCGAACAGCGTCAACACAACCATTGTAATTCGCTTGATCATCGTGTTCCTCCTCGTCATTCACCTGGATTTTGGCCGGGCCCGTCGGTTAGCGGTTAGAACCGCGAGGCTCATACCCACCCGGGTCGCCAACCGGGGAAGTTCCACCCTCGCGAAGCCGTTTCGCCCCCAAAACACAAGCTGTGGACTCAGTGCCCTGACCTGACTAATTGTACCTGTGAATGATCCCCAGGCGCAAGAGATTTCGCGGGCAAATAGTCCGCCTACGGGCAGGCAGCACGGGCAGGTGGCAGGGTTCAGGTGTGGGAGAGACAACCGGTATCGGCGCAACTAACCGCCCAAAGGCGCTTTGAAAATGGCTCCCCTCCTTGGCCAGGGAAAGGAATTACTCGGAGCATTTCCGGGCACAAGCGCCGTTCGTTGCAATTTCACTCGTCGGCATCTAGAATCAAATGGAAGGAGCCAAAAAATGGATAATGACGTGCTACGGATCGCGGGCAGGGAATTTCATTCGCGATTAATCATCGGCACCGGAAAGTACAAGAGTTTTCAAGAAATGGCGCTGGCCCACGAGGCTTCCGGCGCAGACATGGTGACGGTCGCCGTCCGGCGCGTGAATCTCACTGACCGCAGTAAGGAATCCTTGCTCGATTATGTTGACCGCAAGAAGTTTTTCATTCTGCCTAATACCGCCGGCTGTTACACCGGTGATGAGGCTATCCGCACCGCGCGCTTGGCGCGAGAAGTGGGTCTTTCGAACTGGATCAAATTGGAAGTCATCGGGGACGAGAAGACGCTGTTTCCCGACAATTTCGAACTAGTGAAGGCTACGGAAACGTTGGTCAAGGAAGGCTTTGTAGTCCTGCCTTACACGAACGACGATTTGATTTCCGCCCGGCGGCTGATCGACGCGGGTGCTGCTGCAGTGATGCCGCTCGGAGCGCCCATCGGCTCCGGGTTGGGCATTCAGAATCCTGCCAATATACGCATCCTGCGCGAGATGATCACCAGCGTGCCTCTCATTCTGGACGCGGGCGTGGGAACAGCATCCGATGCGACCATTGCTATGGAACTGGGCGCCGATGCTGTCCTGATGAATACGGGCATCGCCGGCGCGCAGGATCCTATCCTGATGGCGCAGGCGATGAAGCACGCCGTCCTTGGTGGCCGCATGGCGTACTTCGCCGGCCGCATGCAAAAGAAACTCTACGCCGCAGCATCAAGCCCGCTAGAAGGCGTCGTCCGGTAAGCCTGCGGACTTATTTCGCTGGGCTTTCTTGGGCGAGGGGAGGAGCTTGGCCTTTCTTAGGGTCTTTCTCCGGCAAGGAGTAAATGATCTCTCCGGGACGCGCTAACCGCATTTGCTCGCGTGCCAGGCGTTCGATGGCCTTCGGGTCCGACTGCAAGGCCTTGATCTGCTTATCCAGTCGTTCGTTATCCTGCTGAAGCTGCTTGATCTGTTGGCGGAGACTCTCGATTTGCTTCTGCTCTTGGCGTAGACCCAGGATGCCGTGTTGCGCGAATATTTCGTGCACAAGGAGCGCAATGAAAACGAGGACAAAGATGTAGATTGCGTTACGGCGTAGCATTGCGGCGTGCCCAGAGAGCTCTTCCATGATCGAAGGATAAAAGCATCCGTGGCTGAAAACTGATGGCTTGGTCCCGTGGCCCCGCGCCCTTACTGCGTCTCACTACGATTCGGACTGCTGCTCCAGTTCCGAACTGGAAATGGCTACGGTGCGCCAATCGCGAAACGCCAGAACGAATGCTATTGGCGAACCTGCTCGGCATATTGTATCTTTGCCGCGCGTTCGAAGCAACCAGGCAATGACACCGGGCGATGGGTAATCTCCTGATTTTGGGTGCGGGGCGGGGCTTGCCCCGACCAACCCGCCGCGAACCGCGGCCGTACACTCGAATTGGAACACTACCACGAAGCGCAGTCGTTTCGGGAGGAATCGTGACCGACAAAATCGTTGTATTTGTCACCGCCGCCAGCCGGCGTGAGTGCAAGAAGATCGCGTGCCATCTTGTGGAGACTCGACTGGCAGCGTGCGTGAACATATCGCAACCCATTGAGTCAGTTTACCGCTGGGAAGGCAAAATCGCCGATGAGAAGGAGTTTCTGCTGACCATCAAGAGCACCAGGGAATTGTTTTCTGAGATCAAAGCCGCGATCTCAAAGATACACAGTTATCACACGCCGGAAATAATCTGCCTCCCTGTTATCGATGGCTCGCGCAACTACTTGCAGTGGGTGTCCGATTCGGTGAAGCTGCCCGCCAGGGAAGAGAAGTGATACGGCGGGAGGATGTTCACCCAGCCAGTACTTCCTGAAGGAGGGACTCTCGACCAGAACCTGGGTTATCATGTTGGGAGAGTGCTGGCTCGCATCGGGAACAAGATGCGGAGAATTGGCCTTTCATTCTGAGCAAGAATTGCCGATTGCGACTGTGCTCGATTGAAGAAGGAGGCTAAAGCAACTTTGAATTGCTTTCTTCCTTCATTCTCTCAAGGAATGGACAGGTCACAGGACAACTGGTGAAAGGAGCAACCACTTATGTTTCGGCGCGATCATCAGAGACTTCGAACTTGGGTTGTCGCCGCTGGCGCGATCCTGCTTCTTTGTGGAGTGTCCAAATCCGCTCCGCCAGAAGGTCAGGCGATCAGCTTTGTCGTCGTGGTAAAAGAGGCGGACACAGGCGATCCCATCAATCAAGCGCGGCTTACGCTCATCTTCCGACAACCTGGCAGCATTCGCCGTTCCAAGACTATCTCGTACAGCGCCAAGACTAATCCTCAAGGGCGGTACAGATTCACGAGCATTCCAAAAGGAACGGTGCGTTTGGTGGTTACGGCCGACCATCACCAGAGCTTCGGCAAGGACGTAGAACTGGAACAGGACAATCAGGTTGTGGAGATCAAGCTTAAGAAGCCTCAGCCCCTCCTTTAATGTGGAAACAGGCTCGGTTGGTCTCTGCTCTGACGTTCAATCCTTCGCCAAGCTTTCTCCGGCACCACAAGTCCCGCCAGCCCGCTGCTTTTATCACATTAGCAGATGACGAAACGCACGGTGAGTACACTTGCCCTGTGAGTGTCAGGAGAATTGTCTGATCTCTTCCGAATGCGTTTGGAGATGCTACACGTTGGTGCAAAGAGTTAAAAGCTCTTCCAATCTTTAACCTTATCTTAACATTCCGTGCTCTTTTCCACAAGGTTTTCAACAAACCTGTTGAAAAATAACTGATGAGGCAATAGCTGACAGAAGTCATGCACCTGCGAATGGAATACCAAACTGCTCTAAAATTTGCCTGGGCGATTCCGAAAAACAATTCCGGCCTCTACGCCTGCAGGGGAGCCCGGTGATTCTCTTTTGCCTCCTCGGTTCTGACCTTGACCCGGCGACTTACTTTGTCAGCCGCACTCGTAGGATTTTTGACCTCTCAGGGAGGGACACGTCCAATTCATCACCGTTCAGGCGACGGACGGTAGCCCAACGCTCGCCCTCGAAAGTTCCCTCTTCGATTGTGAGAAACCGGGCGTCGTGCAGGGGGCTTTGCAAGTCATGAAACTCCACTTTGAACCCTGCGCCAACCACGAGAAAGTCATCGCTCGCCAGTTGAATTATCATCCCACGCCCCACCGCCCCTCGCGGCTCATAGGGATTCGTGAAGCTTACGACTGCGGCGAGTCTACCGCTCAGGCGAATCACCTGTGCCGGATCTTCGTCCTGAACGATCGCATGCATGGCGCCCTTGTATCGATTGTTCTCGATAACTTGAAGCAGCGGCTGGAGGATGCCGTATGTGTCCGCATATGCCTCGCCGTCTTGATTCAAGGACCCGTTCTGGAGGAGTTCGGGGCCGTCAACTCCGAAGGGACTTACGCCGAGGCCGTTGAACCCGGCCAGAACTAGAAAAGCGTAGCCGGCGTAATGAGCAACCGCTCTCATCTCCGGAACAAATAGGGGATTATCCGGCCGCGTAAATTGCACACATGTTTCGTAGTACTTTGGAAGGTAAATGTCCGGAGCTAACAAGTCGATGTGCGGTGCAGCCGCCTTCCATATGTCCAGGACGTGTTCTGTCGGTCCTCCACTTGGCCATCGGCCGGCGCGTTCGTTTCCCGGGTTGATCAGCCAGTTATTCGCATACATCGGCAGCGGGTACGCTTGTTTCCCTAAGGCAGCCACTGCATCCACATATCGCGCCATGTGCCACGCGCTGAAGACCTCCGATGCAAGCTCCCCAAACACCTCGGGCCAAGTCCCCGACTTGCGAAGACCCGCTGCGGACCACGCTGCTTTCAAGCTGGCCGTGAGACTGTTTTGGTTCGCCGTGAGATAGTTCATCAACTCAGAGGGAACCGCACTGGAGAACAGGCGCGTGACCGCTTCTGAATAGTCGCGATCCGTGCCGAGAAACCCCGTTTCATTCTCCACCTGCATCATAATGACGGTGCGATCGGCCTCATCGACGCTCCTAATGTGCTGCATCACTGCCGCAAAAGCCTTCCCGTCTGCATGCCGTACCGCTTCGCAAGTCGGTGAGAAGATTTCCATGGAATCACCGCGCGGACCCTTGGCAAGCTTGTATTTCTCCGGATCCCGCTTTACCCACTCCGGCGCGTAATGCATTTCACCGTTTTTCCAGGCGCCGAACCAGAGCAAGACCAGGCGCAGCCCATTCCGCCGCGCGCCGGCAATGATTTCATCCACCAGTTGAAAGTCGAACCTCCCCGGCGCAGGCTCGATCAACTCCCAGTAAATGGGAACCTCGGCGGTATTCGCATGAATACTTACGAGTGCTTTCCAAACCGCATCGAGGTCCTGCGGGTTCGTCGCGCTGGAGTTATGAGCCTGGCCCCCAAGAATCAGAAAAGGACGTCCATCAACCAGAAAGGTGTACTGCGCGCCCGTGTGGTCAATACGCGGAATGGGCCGCACAGTTTCATCAGCATTGCCGAGGGGGAGAACGGTGAAGACGCAAGCGAGTAAGAACGGGATGCGCGAAGTCATACCACCTCCTTGAACGGGTGGCATTCTAACACGCTTATCGCCGTGGTCGCCAAAGGAGTAGGAGCACTTTGAATGAACCCGAGGCGCCCTTAGGGTGGCAATCACGTGCGCGCGGGCCGGCGGAAAGTCACCCAGCCTGCGGAATGCTCAAAGCCGCTTTCAGCGATCCGCTACGCGACGTCGAATTCCAGCCAGGAAATCGAGTGGCGCGGGAACTGGTATTCGAAGCGGCTTCCCGACGCCTCGAGTTTCACCTCTCGAGTGACCACCGCATGAGGGTCTGCAAAGGTGTTCATCGCCTCGGGGTTCGTGCCGGTAATCTGGAAAGCCCGGCCGCCGGGTTTGGCGCGCAATCCGGCGAGTTCGACGCTGCCGATTATGTCTCCCTCCTTGCGGCGATTGACGGCCGCGAGCGTTACTCTCTGCTTCGCTTCGTCGTAGGTCGCCGAGACGTCAAGATAAGGCTGGTCAGAGAAGCGCTTGGTCTCAAAACGCGGCGATTGCACCATCGCATCCAAGGCGACGTTGCCGGAGCGGCTGGCGTACAGTTCCAGCGGGTAAAAGATCGTGAGCAGCAGTAAACGGGTAGGTGAAGTTTGCATCGGCGCGATAACGTTGACCAGTTGCGCCAGGTTCGCCATGCGCACGGTGCGGCAATGGCGCTGGATGGAATTCAAAGCCGACGCCACCCACAAAGCGTCCCGAAGGTCATAAACGAGTTCGTCCTTATGGACGTCGTCGCGCTTTGTCCCGTCTGCCCAGTTGTTGATGATGTTCCACTCGTCGAGCGCAGTCCAAACCGGCGTGTGCTTTCGTGCCTTGGCGGAGACGCTTTGGGCTACCAGGGCAGAGTTGCGTATGGTTTGCTCCATTTGCGCCACCGAAGCCAGGACCTCGTAATAATCCTTGAGGTCGTCGCTGACGGTGTAGTGGTGAGCGGAGATGTAGTCCACGTGATTGACCATCGACTCGAGCACAGGCCGGTCCCAGTTCGGGTCGCCGGTGCCGCAAGCAACAAGCTTGATGCTTGGATCTTGCCACTTCATCACCTTGGCGAATTCCAGCCCCTGTTTGGCGTAGTCTGCGGCGTTCTTGTGGCCGATTTGCCAATCACCGTAAATCTCATTCCCGATGCCCCAGTACTTCACACCGTAAGGCTCGGCATGGCCGTTTTTCTTCCGCAAGTCTGAATAGTAGGTTCCACCCTGCCTGTTGCAATACTCCACCCATGACGATGCTTCGTCGATGGCGCCCGTGCCGAGGTTAACGCAAAGGTACGGCTCCGTCCCCAGCTTCCGGCAAGTTGAAATGAACTCATCCGTCCCGAAGCGGTTCGATTCGCGCTGGAACCACGCCAAGTCGTAACGCGCGGGGCGGGCATTCTTGGGGCCGATTCCATCCTGCCAGTGATAGCCGGAGCTAAAGTTGCCGCCCGGCCATCGTAACTGCGTGATGTGGAGCTTGCGCGCGCCCTCCAGAACATCCTTGCGGTTTCCGTCGGCGTCGGCCAGCGGCGAGCCCTCATCGTAAATTCCGCCATAGATGCACCGGCCAAGATGCTCGATGAAGTTACCGTAAATGTTGGGATCGATCGTGCCCAGACGCCGTTCAGGGTCAATGTTCAGGGAGGCACGCAACGGCGCCTCGTCCGGCGCTGCCCCCGAAGAGGCATACATCTTTCGCCCCATAAGTTGTTGCGCCGCCATACCCAACCCCAGTACCCCCGCAGCCCGTACAAAGTCCCGCCTCGTACAACTATTCGAGAGTTTCCACCGTGCTTCGAGCATAAAGCCTCCCTGGATACGAATACTGCTTTTTGCAGTGCAAAGAATACTGCGGAAGCCTGCAGATGTCACTACCGCGCTGAATCCCTGCCACTCTTCCCAGTCTTGACGTTTGCCACTTGCATTTTGACCTGCTCTTCCAAGGCTGAAGAGCAAGTCAAATGGCAGATCGCAAAAGGGGAATGGCCGGCGTGACCGCACCTGTGCGAGTGCGCGACACTCGAGGGACCGAGTTTCACTCATGTCTTGCGCGATCACTGTGCTCTTTTCTTGACTTGCCTCGGGCGCGAACCTAGAATTGAGACTTTGCATCACGGACAGGCAGGCTGACTGTATGGCGTTCCGCATCCACAACACGCTGGGCGGGCAGACGGAGGAGTTTAAGCCTCTGCATGACAACCAGGTTGGGATGTACACCTGCGGCCCCACCGTTTACGATTTCCCTCACATCGGCAACTACCGGACCTTCGTGTTCCAAGACATCCTGCGACGCTGGTTGAAGTATCGCGGATACACGCTCAAGCACGTCATGAACTTGACGGATGTGGATGACAACACCATCCGCAATTCCAAAGCCGCCGGCCTGTCGTTGCGCGAGTACACCGAGAAATACGTCGAAGCCTTCGAAATGGAGCGCAAACTCCTCGACCTCGAGGATCCCGAAGTTGTCGTGCGCGCCACCGACTCGATCGACGACATGGTGAAGGTGATTCAGACGCTGGTCGAAAGAGGTTATGCCTACGCGAGTGAAGGCTCGATCTACTTTCGTGTGGGCGCCTTTAAGAACTACGGCCAACTGACCCACATCGACCTTTCGGGCATTCGCGATGGAGCACGGATTGATTCGGATAAGTACGACAAGAACGACGCCCGCGACTTTGCGGTCTGGAAGGCGCCCAAAGAAGGCGAGCCCTTTTGGGAGACACCTCTGGGCCCCGGGCGGCCCGGATGGCACATCGAGTGCTCCGTGATGTCCATGAAGTACCTGGGCGAAACCTTTGACATCCACTCCGGGGGCGTTGATCTCATCTTCCCTCACCACGAGAACGAGATTGCGCAGAGCGAGGCAGCCACCGGCAAGCCGTTCGTCCGCTACTGGCTGCACGTCGAGCATCTGATCGTCAACGGGGAGAAGATGTCGAAGTCATTGGGCAACTTCTATACCCTGCGGGACTTGTTAGCCAAGGGTTACAGGCCCTCGGCGATCCGATATTTGTTGGCCTCCGTCCCTTACCGCCGGCAATTGAACTTCACTTTTGATGGCCTGCACCAGGCGCAACAATCCATCGACCGGCTCAGGAATTTCCGTTTCCGGCTTACCGAGGAATCATTTTCTGCGGGGGACGAATGTGGCTTTGCAGGATCGTGCCCGCCAGGCTCGCCAGGCGTTTGAAGATGCCATGGACGACAACTTGAACACAGCCGAAGCCTTCGGCGCAGTCTTCGCCATGGTGCGGGATGGAAACACAGCCATGGACCGCGGCGAATTCGGGGATGGTGATCGCGCAGCCTTCCTGGACACGCTGAATCGCTGGGACCGCATCTTCTGCGTCCTCGAAGACAATGACCACGAAAAGCTCGTGAAGTTTGGATTCATCAAGCCTCGCGATTCAAATCTGACGGTTCACGCCGCTCAGCCGCCTCAGGGCGTTGGACAGCCGGTGATCGGGAATGGGTACACTAGCGCGGCATTGACCGACTCGCCCACCGACAAGGAAATCGGGAGATGGGTTGCTGAACGTGAAGGAATGCGCCGGAAGCGTAACTTTGCGCGCGCCGATGAAATTCGGCAGAATCTCCTGAAGGCCGGTGTTATACTTGAGGACAGTAAGACCGGAACTCGTTGGAAGCGGAAGTAGGCATGCCTGACAGGATGCTAAGAAGGGACTATTGCGTGACCTTCCCGGGTGTTCGGGATAGCGAAGAGTGGCGTCGGGAATACAGCCCTCTCCCTGGGGGCGAGGGTGGCGAGCGGAGCGAGCCGGGTGAGGGGTTACTTCTCCATGTTCGCCCACCTGATCCGTCGCTAGCGTCCAACCGACCCCTCACCCGTCCCGCTCCGCCCTGCACCATACGGTCTGGGACTCCGGCTGGTGAAAGCGCCGGCAGCGGGACACGCTCTCCCCAAGTGAGAGGGCAAGATTCCCATATCCGAGACCTTTCTCAGCCACCTGATGGTCTGCGCCTCAGGCTTCCTTTCCTGGCACGACCCAATCTTTTTGGCGGGGACTGACTCCCTCCTGCATATCCTGCTCACTGAGATCCTAAGAACAATCACCCACGACAACAGTCAGCGCAGAGGAGGATTCACATGCAAGAAGAAATCCCTTCAATTAGAACACCTCTCCCCGGTCCGGAAGCCCAGAAGGTCCTGGCTCTCGACCACCAGTTCATCTCGCCCTCTTATACGCGGGACTACCCCATGGTTGCCAAGCGCGGCAAGGGCGTGGCCGTAGAAGACGTGGATGGGAATGTGTTTCTGGATTTCGCAGCGGGCATCGCGGTGGTATCCACAGGTCATTGCCACCCGGACGTGGTGCAAGCCATTCAGCTCCAGGCGGAAACGCTGATTCACATTTCCGGCACGGATTTTTACTATCCCCTGCTGGCTCAACTCGCGGAGAAACTGGTGCAGATCACGCCTGGCAAATTCGCCAAGAGGGTCGTGTTCGGGAATTCCGGCGCCGAAGCCATTGAAGCCGCCATAAAAATCGCGCGCTACCACACCCGCCGCCATCGCTTGATTGCTTTCTTGGGCGCGTTCCACGGCCGCACGTTGGGCGCGCTTTCGCTGACAGCGAGCAAAGCCGTCCAGCGGCGCGGTTTTGGCCCTCTGCTGGCCGGAGTAGCGCACGTCCCGTACCCAAATCCCTATCACTGTCCCGCCGGACATCGCGCGCCGGAGTGCGAGTGCGACTGCACAGAATTCATGGAGAAACAGCTCTTCAGGACGGCCGTCCCTCCGGATGAAGTTGCGGCGATTGTGGTCGAGCCGATCCAGGGTGAAGGCGGATACATCGTGCCCCCTCCAAAGTTCCTGGGCAGGCTGCGGCAGATAGCTGATCGTTACGGCATCCTTCTCATCTTCGATGAAGTGCAGTGCGGAATGGGCCGCACCGGAAAGATGTGGGCCTGTGAACATTCTGGGGTCGTGCCCGATATTCTGGTAACGGCGAAAGGCATCGCTTCCGGCCTGCCCCTCGGCGTAGCCGTCGCCCGGGCGGAGTTGATGGATTGGAGTCCGGGCGCACATGCCTCGACTTTCGGAGGCAACCCCGTGGCGTGCGCTGCGGCGCTGGAAACCATCCGCCTGCTGGAAGAAAAGTATGTCGCGAATGCCGGGCGCATGGGAGAATATATTCTGGGCTGTCTTGCTGACTGGCCACACAGGCACCCCTTCGTGGGCCACGTCCGCGGGCGCGGTCTGATGATCGGAATCGAGCTCGTCAAGAGCCAGGAAACACGTGAGCCGAACGCCGAGGCGCGCGACAACGTCATCAAGAAAGCGTTTCATCAAGGCTTGCTTATCCTGGGCTGCGGCGAGAGCACGGTGCGTTTGATGCCACCCCTGATCGTCGAGCGGGAGCAGGCGGATATCGCGCTCGAAATCCTTGACCGTTGTCTTTCCGAGGTCGAGAAGTAATGGGCTTGTTTGCGCGGTTGATGTATCATGCGTTGGCCTGGAAAGAGCGTCAGCGCGCGCAGCGGGCCATCTTGTTACGGCCGGAAGAGCGGGGCCAAGCCGAAATTCCGGACCTCGGTGTACGCGGCGAAACGCTGGCCTATTGGTATCTACGCCAAGCAGGATATACTGTGGTAGCTCGCAACTGGCGAGCCGGCTCAGGCGCCGGAGAGCTTGATGTGGTGGGGTGGGATGGACCTATCCTGGCTTTTGTGGAAGTGAAGACTCGGACGTCCGAGGCAGCGGGTCCACCCGAGGCAGCGGTCTCCCGGAACAAACAAAAGCGGGTTATCAAAGCAGCCAGGGAATACTTGTGGCGACTCAAGGGGAAGCCCATCAGTCACCGCTTCGATGTCGTGAGCGTTTCATTGAACCCCGAGGACGGTTTACAAGTCCGGCTGATCAAGGATGCTTTCAAGACTTGAAACCCTGCAGCCATTTATTCGTGAGGCTTCAGGGACCCAAATCGAAACTAAGAGACGAGGAGTAAACCATTGCCAGAACTGAGAAAGGACCCCATCACTGGGCGGTGGGTCATCATTGCTACTGACCGAGCCCTAAGGCCGACGGATTTCGTCCGTGACAAGGTTCAGATCCGTGGCTCGGGCTTCTGTCCATTCTGCCCTGGCAACGAGAGCAAAACCCCGCCGGAGATTCATGCCTACCGGAGCGACGGCAGCGCGCGGAATACGCCTGGCTGGTCGCTGCGCATTGTGCCGAACAAGTTTCCTGCGCTGGGCATCGAGGGGACGCTGAACCGGCAAGGCGAAGGCCTTTACGATAAGATGAATGGAATTGGGGCGCACGAAGTCATTATCGAGACACCGAACCACAATCTGACGCCGGCCACCATGCCCACGCGCGCCGTCGAAGACATTCTTTGGGCCTACCGGGATCGCATTCTGGACCTCAAGAAAGACCGGCGTTTCAAATATATCCTGATTTTCAAGAATCACGGCGAGGCTGCAGGGGCCTCTCTCGAGCATACACACTCCCAACTCATCGCTTTGCCCGTGGTGCCGAAGCGCGTCCGCGAAGAGGTGGACGGCGCGCGTTCACACTACAACTTCAAAGAGCGGTGTATCTTTTGCGATATTATCCGCCAGGAGATGGAAAAGCGTGCGCGCTTGGTTGCGGAGAATCCGGCCTTCATAGTTCTGGCCCCCTTTGCTTCTCGGTTCCCCTTTGAGACATGGATCATCCCGAAAACGCACCAATGCGCGTTCGAGGTATCCCAGAAACCGGAGTTTGAGCAACTCGCTCCTCTCCTGAAGGATATGCTGGCACGCCTCGACCGCGTGCTGGACTGTCCTGCCTATAACTACATCGTCCACACTGCGCCCTTCGGGGAATCCACTGAGGATTACTACCACTGGCACATGGAGATCATACCGAAATTGACCAAAGTCGCCGGCTTCGAATGGGGGACGGGATTCTACATTAATCCCACGCCGCCGGAGGAGTCCGCAAAGTTCTTGCGCGAGGCGGCCGAGCTGGCGGTGGTTCACGGGGGCGCAGCGCAGGGAGGCGGGCGGTGATCGGCTTGACTTTACAAATCGCCGCTCCCTATAATCACTTAACGAGACGGAGGTCGTGACCGAGCGGGAATAACTCAGTGGTAGAGTGCGACCTTGCCAAGGTCGAAGTCGCGGGTTCGAATCCCGTTTCCCGCTCCAAAATTCAGTGACGAGTGAAAAGTGAGGAGTGGCGAGCAGGCAAGAGCGAGGGCGGACTTTGTGCTCGTCACTTGTCACTCATCACTCGTCACTGCTCTTCCGGCGCGGTACCCAAGTGGTAAGGGAGAGGTCTGCAAAACCTTTATGCGTGAGTTCGATTCTCACCCGCGCCTCCAACTTCTTCAATCGCATAGGCGTCCAATCAATAGATTGGGTGCTTTTCTTCAGTTCACTGTACTTCACGCTGGATGACGCTTCTTCACTCCGCTGGTGCTCGGGGGTGACGTGGATGTATCGCTGCACAACCCGCAAATCTGAATGTCCCAAAATCGCCGCGAGGATCGCTAGCCTAACTTTCGCACTTCCGTGCTTATTTGCGTGAAAGCTGCCCTCTTCTCCAGTGTAACCTCTTACCGCTTAGCGCACAGTTTTGCGGAAGTGGTTGTAGTGCCGCCCCACCCTCTTTACAAGGGCTGGAGGAAGCTGTCGGGATGCGCGCTGACGATGTTTCTGCGCAGCAAAAGGCGAGTCAAGGATGGCAAGAAACACCGCCAAAGGCTGGCAAGACCTATTTCAGGCGGTTTTACTGTATGACCTGACGAGCACCTATATCGAGGGCGCAGGAGAGAAAATTCCGAAAGCGAAGCATGGCTACAGCCGCGATCACCGTTTCGATTGCCGGCAGGTGGTAATCGCGCTGGTGGTGACGCCGGAGGGATTTCCGCTGGATTACGGAGTGATGGAGGGCAATACCTCGGACTGCACGACGCTGCGGGGCTTTCTGGGCAAGATCGAAGCCCAGTACGGCAAGGCGCGGCGGGTGTGGGATGGACCGAGAAATCTCACGACCTTCGCGAATTCTGGAAGAGGGAGAAAGGCTTTGGCGAACCTAGGGGTCAACCAGATCTCGAGGGGATATTTGTCGGGCACGATGAGCACATCTGCCGACGGAATCTTTTGAAGGGAAACCGGCTGGGGTTGCCGTCCTGCCAAAGCCCCAAAGTTTGACGAGAGGAGCCACGTTGTAGGCCAAGAATAGGGAATTAACATAGAGTAGATCCCGGGCATGAGCTAAGCCCCAGGTAAGATTGCCCCCGAGAATGAGCCGGCTGACCTTGAACTTGCCAAGGGTGCCCAACGGGACTTGGCCTTTCAGATCTTTCAGACTCAAATCCGGCAGCTTGATGGTAGCTCCAGTGATAGCGTGCACCTTCTCCCACTCGTATCTCTGGCGGGCGCTGTAGCCCAAAACTCCCAGGATGGGCGCGGCGGCCAAATCTTCCAGCGCCTTGCGGCGGCTCGGAGAGCCCGCGGAAACTTCCGGAACCTTCTCCGCAAGCGGTTCTGCCTCAGTCTTCGCCGCCTTTTGCAGACCGCCAGCGGCGGATGAGCCGACCGAGCCCCCACAACGTGCCCGAGGGTAAGGCTAGGAAGATGACCAGGGCCAGCAACTCGACCACGTTCTTGTTCACCAGCAGGTATTGACCTTCCAGGGGAATACGGTAGTCCGTTTGGATCAACGGCGGGTACGCCAAGTAGTAGAGCGCCAGCAGCACGATGCCGGAGGCGCTGGCGAAGCGAGAAAAGCAGCCGAGAATGAGGGTGAGGCCGATGAGGATGAGGCCCCAGATGTTCAACCGATCGACCGTACGAATGAGACTGGGACTCGAAGCCAGCCAGTGAAAAAAGTCTGAGAAGATGCCGCGAGACAGCAGCAGATACGTGGCGGCGGTCCAGGTTGGGGTCAGGAGCTTGGCGAGCCCCTCGTAGAAGAAATGCCATCCCACGGCGAGCCGCAGGCAAAACAGAATAATCGCCATGGGCTTGGATAACGAACTTGCTTGGCGATGGTCGCCACTAATCGTTCCAGTCATCGGTTACACCCTTCCTTATGAATCTGCAGTATTAGCATCGGTCCGACTCGGCTCCTGTCGGTTCCAGCGCTGCTGGCTGTTAATCGCCTCCCCATGCCACTCCAGGGATGAACGTGGAGGCACTGACTAATGCGGTTGCGAATGACTGCCCAAGAAGTGCTCTGCGATCTACGTCAGTCAAAATACGCTTCTCCTAGGTTCGCTCTTGGTTCAATTGTTACTCGGGAACAAATTGCTGCAGGTACCGGTGTGCCATGCGAAAACCTGTTTTGTACGTCTCACTGAATTCGTCGCCCTCATAGGGCCAACCATACAACGCATCCTCGTGTTCGATGTTCATCGCGCCCTCATACCCTGCTTTCATCAACACGGTAAAAAAGGCTGCCCAGTTGATTGACCCGAGGCCCGGTAGGCGGAAGCGCCACCATGCATTGTGGTTCAGCGGTTGGATGCCTCCCCGCCGGACAACGGACCAGAGAATCTCGGTGTCTTTCAGATGGACATCAAAGATCTTGTCCGCGAAATCACGGGCACACTGAATAGGATCCATCATCTGCCACACCAAGTGCGAAGGGTCATACTGCAGCCCGACGTACGGGCAGGCGCCAAACGCCTGGAATAGGGCTTCATACCCAATTGGCCCAGTGGCGATGTTTGGCCCGCCCGCCCACGGCTCCCAGAGAATCCGCACACCGTGCTTCTCACAGAGCGGGAAGTACTTGTCCGTGTATACGCGGACAATCTCATCCACTTGCACTGAGAGGGTCTTCCCCGGAAAGGTGCCGGAGGACGTACCCACATAGGGAATGCCCAGTTTTCCGGCAAGTTCGATCACCTTTGAGAAATAGGTATTGGCCGTTTTTCGAACCGCCAGATCGGGAGCGATGTGGTTCTGAACGGTGGCGACCGCGGAGAGCAAAAGACCCGCACCCCGGATCGACTGCTTCACGTGTTCCGCACGCTCATCCGTGATAGCCGCAGCATCCAGACTTGTATTCGGATCAGCCCAGAGCGCCACGCTCCCGAAGCCTTCCTGCTTGATGAAGTTGATGTTCGAGTCGGCAAACCTGCCGAGCACTCCCAACTTCGGATTCCATTGCTTCCATGTCTTCGCCTCCGCTAGCTGGCTGGCTGCCCACGCGGTGGCTATGCCCGTTAGAAAGGACCGCCTTGTGTGTGTAATGGTTGCCATAGTTGAATCCTTTGCTCTATTATCATGCGCGTTTATGTATTGTCAAGACAAGATGGTGTGCTCGTCCCTTGCTGAGCGAGTTCCGCAGGAATAGAATAGTAAAAGAAACGAGAACACACTTGTTCGCCGGCCACAAGTCGTCGGAGTTTGGAGTGCAGTGATGCCGCGGTACTCAAGGAAAAAACTGGACCCCAAGATCATCCACTCCCTGGACAAGGGTCTCGAGGTGCTCGAACTGGTTGCGGCCAGTGGCGAGGACGTTAGTCTGTCAGACCTGACCAAGAAACTCAAATGGGACAAGAGCACGGTGTTTCGGCTACTGACCACGCTGATTCGGCGCGGATACGTCGAACAGTATTCAGACACGAAGCGCTACCGACTGGGTTTCAGGATCCTGCACCTGGAGGGGCAGTTGTTTCGGACGCTGGATCTGCCCAGGCTCTCGCGTGACCTATTGATGCGGTTGGTGAATGCCACTGGCGAGGCGGCCCACTTGGCCACGCTTCACGGGAACCAGGTGATCGTTATCGCCCAGAAGGAGAGCCCAGAGAGGATGGCCGTGAATGCGCATGTGGGCACCATCGAGCCGCTGCACGCGACGGCGCTCGGGAAAGCGATTCTGATGCAGGTGCCAGAGATCACACTGGGGAACATGGCGGAAAACATCGAGTACACTGCCCACACGGCCAACACTCTGACTACCCCGCGGGCGCTTGTCGAAAACGTCCAGAGGGCCCGCTCCATAGGCTACGCCGTGGATAACGAGGAGTTCACGCCCGAGGTGCGCTGCGTGGCTGCTCCCGCGCTTCTGCCGGGCGCGCGGCGGTTCTACGCGCTCGGGATTTCGGGGCCGTCGTCGCGCGTGACTCCCGCCCGCGTTCAGATGATCGCCGCGCAAGTCGTGGGAGCAGCCGAGGAATTCACTCAGTTGTTCGGCGGCAGAGTTGGGGAGTAAGACTACTCGGAACCAATTCCTTCCCAGATGGCTTCGACCGCTTCTGACCAGGGACCTACATTCCAGCGGCCGAAGGCGCCGAGCGTCGTGTACTTCTCAGGGCCGAAGGCTACTTTCACGTCCACAACGGCGGGGCCGTTGTGCCGGCGTGCCCCATCCAGACAGTCCACCACGGAATCGAGGTCAGCTGCGGCACGGAAGCCGGCGGCGCCCATGCATTCGGCCAGAGCGGCAAAGTCAACTGCTGCCAGGCCCGGCGGGTCAGAAGTGGCGAAGCCTTCGTAGTTCTGCGCCCACTGGAGCCCCGCGATCGCACCCATGGCCTGGTTGTCGAGGACGACGACCGTACACCGGGCACCGTGCTTCGCCATGTCACGGATGGCCTGTGCTTGCATGAGGAACGAGCCGTCGCCAACGATGGCCGTGGGGTAGCGGCCGCCCTCGATGAGCCCGAGGCCGAATGACGCGCAGATGGCGAAACCCATGGCTGAGTTGCCGGTCTCGGAGAAGAACGTCTTGGGCCCCAGGTGGCGGGCGATCTGAAATCCGTGCGCCTGCACGTCGCCGGCGTCATAGATCTTGAGGCCGCCGCGCGAGTTGATAAAATCGTCCACGGTTTTGACTACTGCCGGCTGGGTGAGCTTACCACCCACGAGCGGATGGCCGTAGTAGTCCTGAAGATAGGCGGCCCAGCTGTTGCTTGGCCTGCGCGATCTCACGCAGCCAGTCTTTGTCTGGCTGTGCTTGAGGCAGCTCCGCCAGCAGGTCGCGTAGTTGCAGCGCGGGCGTCACCCACAAGCGGGATGCCATCGTAGCGCAACGCCTCGACGGCGTTCAGATTGATGTTAATAAACTCGGAAGCGCTGGCGTAGAGCGTGGCGGAACAATCCGACTGGCAGACGCCGCGACCCCCAATATTGAGGACGAGGGTAGCGTTCTCGCTGGCGAAGTTGCCGGAGATGGAACCCTTGGACCCCGCCGGGCCGACGTTGAGCGGGAAATCGGATTCGACTACGTCCATGGCGACCGGGCCCATGACAATGGCGGCGCCAATGTGAGAGGCCAGGGCCTTGATCTCGTCGCCCGCTCCGACCGCACCACCGCCCACGCGCAGAACGATCTTCCGGTGCCTGCGAATCGCTTCCGCCGCGCGCTTGACCTGGGAGGGATCCGGCCGCAGCCCATGGCTCGCCTCCCGAAGCGGCCGCAAGAGCAGATCGAGGTTGTAGTCGTGCGTGGCGGCCTGAAGGTTCATCGGGAGGAATACGTTGACCGTGCCCGAGTTGCCCGGCTCGCGCGTCTTGGCCAGTGCCTCGCGCATGATCGTGTAAACATTTCGCGGATCGATGACAGTGTAAGCCTTCTTCGAAATGGCCTCAGCGGTGTGCACAAAGCCGAACTGCCCGTCGCGCATGATCTGCTGCATGTTGGGTCCTTCGTACGCCGTGGTCTTGTCGCCCGCCAGAATCAGGAAGCCGTAGCCGTTGCTCATGGCGGTGTTTTGCCCGATTAGGGTGTTGAGCCAGCCAGGGCCGATGGAAGTGAAGACGACACTCTCGATGCCACAGGCCCATTTCAAGGCAACGGCGGCGTGGGCCGCGATGGCCTCATGCTGCACATCGACGACGCGCAGCCGGCCTGTGCGGTGATAGGGCAGAAAAGCCTCAAGGAGCGGCGTATTGCCGTGCCCGCCGATCCCGAAGGCGTAACGAACGCCGTTCTCAACCAAGAATGCAGCCACAGCCTCAGCTATGGTCATCGTCTGAAAATGAGGCAAGCGATTTCCTCCTTATTACTATCCGATCGGACTGCAAACCTCGAACGTCGGCACCGGGGGCGACCTCAAACCGTTGCCTGTCGCTGTGGCAGTTCTGTCGCGAAGTGTCCATGAGTTCGTTCATAGGCCAAATGCAATCAGGAAGAGCAGAAGTGCCACGATCACCATGATGCGGTAGCCGGCGCGGATCGACCGCTTTTCGGAAACCGTTCCAATGACGGCAGGCACGATGGACGAGCCGAGCAGGCCGAAAGAGTAGATAATGGCAAAAACGCTGCCGTAGAGCGAGGGATTGAAACGGGCGAACGTGACGCCGGCGATGGTCGGAAACAGAGGGGCGAAAAACAGGCCCAGGAAGATGACGGAGGCGGAGGCCACCCAGCGCACGGTGCGGAAGGTCATGAGCAGGAGAGCAAGCGCCGCGGCCAGCGCGAAGGCCTGAATGGCAGCTCGACCGATGGCGGTGGTCACCCACTGCGACGCCGCCAACCGGCCGAGCATCATGGCCACCCAGAAAAACGAGAAGAACAGGGAGACCCGCTTCTCGTCGAAGCCCGCGTGCTTCAGGTAAGTGGTGGTCCAACTGGCGGCCGATACCTCCAGTCCGATGTAGCAGAACAGCATCAGGCCCGACAGCAGTACCACGGGACTGGCCAGAAGGCTCAGCGCCACCGCGAATTCAAAACCGCTCGATATCCGCGGGTAGGAAGCGGCAGCGGTCGGAATCGCCGCCAGGGCGGCCGCGGCGGAGAAGACGGTAAGGGTGCGGGGGAAGCCGATCCGGTCAAATAGAAAGCCGGCGAGAAAAGGCACTACGAACGCGCCAAGGCCGAAGAAGACGTTGCCGAGATTGCTGGCTGCGGCGGGATTACCCTGATTGAGTGTGGGGAGCAGGGTGTTGCCGCCGGCGTTCACGCAACTGCCGCCGAGACCGAGCACGATGGCGGCGACGAACGCCGCGGACGCGCTGCGGGCGCCCGCGAACAGGCCGATGGCGGCGGCTACGATCAAGAACCCAGCCACCAGCAAGAGACGATGGCCGAAGCGGTCGAGCAACGGCCCGACCAGCAAGGTCATAAGCATCGTGCTGACCTGCCAAACCATGATCAAACGGCC
Source organism: uncultured Acidobacteriota bacterium (assembly GCA_963765485.1). Classification (GTDB taxonomy): domain Bacteria; phylum Acidobacteriota; class Terriglobia; order UBA7540; family UBA7540; genus CAVROP01. The sequence goes on from CAVXWN010000032.1 coordinate 30,066, forward strand.
GATATGGGTGTCGGTCATTGAGAGACGTTGTGCCAAGCGTAGTTTGATGGTGCCCGGGAAGACGACCGCCATCCCGAAGGTGAATACCGCGAGGATTGCGACCAAAGATGTTAGGCTCATCAAGTCTGCATTGCCTTGACAGTAATGCAATGTAAATGATATTCGTACATCAAAGCTCTACGAGGCGGGGGCTTGGATTCGCGCGGGCTAGCTTCCGTGCTGGCACTCGCGGCTGTGATCTGCCTGGCCACCTCAAACGCAGAACATGCTTGGAGGACTGCATCCGGATGGCTTCGTGAACATGTGACGGGGTCATGCTTTCACCCGGATCCTGATGGCCTGGGCAAGCTGGGAAGGCGCCAAGCCGAAGGCCGTCAGCAACTGCTCGTAAGTGCCGGAGTGGATGAAGCGGGGCTTGGCATCGGCGCCCATTGCGTTGACAGCCATGAGCCTTCCCGTATCGATCGGATTCCGCCGTCGCAACAGGATCTTGGCAACATTCTGCCAGATGTAGCCGTTATTCTGTTCTGCAAAACAGAGCAGCTTGCCCGAATCGTACAGATCCAGGACGAGTTCTTCATCGATGGAAGGCATGTCCACCACGCCGGTGTTCACACCGTAACCTGCACATTCCTCCGCCGCAGCCAGGGCTTCGTGAACACCGCGGCCGCTGCTTACGATGACGGCCGCCTCATCCGGGCTCTGGCGGAGGACGAATCCCTTGCCGAACGCGAACGCAAAATCCTTATCGTAGAGTACGTTGGAGGGAGCGCGCATCACTCGGACGTACACTAGTCCGCGATTGCCTTCCATGATCCATCGCATGATGCCCAGCAATTGTTGGGGACAGGAGACATCGATGATCTTCAGATGGGCCATGCCGTCGAAGATCGTGATATCGTCGTTGCCCATATGGGTCGCGCCATTGGTCCTGGTCTCGAAGTTAGGCGCCGTGGCTACCATGGTCAGATCCAGCCCGTGCCCCTCACCTAGCCAGCCGTCTGCCGCTCCGATGGCCTCAAGGCGCTCCTGATACCCCACGGCGATCCGCCGCAAAACTTTCCAATCAAAGAATGGACAGAAGGTGCTGATCCATGTGTTGTACCCCAGGGCGGCGAAAGCCTCGCCGATATTCATCATGTTGGCTTCGGCCACGCCAACATTTAGGGCGCGATTCTGGTCTACGGCGGCGATGCCCGCTTCCAGGCCACTGGTAGAGGCAAGGTCCGCGTCGATCGAGACCACGCGCGAGTCCCGCGCAAAAACCTTCATAGCGGCGGTGATGATACTGCTCGCGCTGTATTGTTTGCCCTTATCGATCTGAGGCAGTTGGTCCGAATCGTACCGGATTTGCTTGTCGCGCCGCGGAGCCCGTTTGGTCTTCACAGGTCCGACGGCGGGTGTAACCGCCAATCCACCCGGCGAGTCTGTTGCGACGCAAATGTGCATGCGTTGGGACGAATCGAGGAGTTGGTCCAGAAGGTGCTCGCCTTGCGGCTGCCCGCCTATCGAGCCGAAGAAGTCGGAGAGTGCATTCACCCGGAGCCGGCGCCGCTCTACCTGAAGCGCCAGCTCTTGCTCCATCAGTTTGTCGGCGATCACGACCTTATGGCCATTGAGAAAATCAGAGAAGCAGCCATACCCCTTGGCGGTCTGGCAGATGATCGCAGTGGGCTTGCCATTCCGGCAGCCGTACTTGAACGCTTCGAGGGCGGCGTAAACGCCGCTGTATTGAGTGGCGTCTACGCTGCGCACCTGCCAGCCAAACGCACCGAAGACCGCCTCGAGGTCCGGCGCAGGAAAGATCAGCCGATCGACGACGTCCAGTTGTCCGTTGTTCTTGTCCACCAGGACACACAGATTGTCCAGCCGCTTGTGGGCGGAATACATCACTGCTTCCCAGATCAAACCTTCCTGTAACTCCCCGTCACCCACCATGCAGTATGCGTCAAACTTAGGACTTGTCTTGCCGGCGAGGGCGAAACCCTGCGCCACTGAAAGGCCCTGGCCCAGCGGACCGGTGGAAATGTGGACACCCGGCAGGATCGGCCCGGGATGACCGTTCAGGATGCTGTCGTAGGAACGCGAGTTCTTCAGGACAGCCCGGTCAAAGAAGCCCAGGTCTGCCAAGATGGATGCCAGGGAAGCCACCGCGTGTCCCTTGCTGAGGACAAATATATCCTGCCCACGTCTAGTAGGCTCCGCGATGTCCAGGTCGATGAAGCCGCCGTAGAAGAGGGAAACCAAGGGAATCACCGCGGAGAAGGCTCCGCCCGCGTGCAGGCCCTTGTCCACGGCGTCCCGACATTGCTCCAAGGTGAGAATTCGGATGTCGGAATCCTTAATCTCCAACAGCTTCAGGATTCCCTCACGCATGCGAATGGTCAACTGATCGCCCATACTATGCTGTTCTTCGCCTCCCGTAAACAGGCTCTACACCATCACCTCAACTTGTTGATTGTGACCACGACCTTCTCACCCCGCTTGACGATGTTCTTGAACCCACCGATCGACTGGTTGCCGAGTACCGCGAATCATCTGCTTACCAGATGCGGAACAGCACGCGCGCAGGCCCGGCCGGCTTCTCCACACCAGCATCGCTGTGCGCGGTGCCTCCCGTGGGCTCCTTTTGCATGACATTCTGCTTCTCTCCTTGCTCTGCAGCTACTGCTAGATACTTCCGAGAACACCATCCCAGGTGTCGACTCTCTGTTTCATCTTCTCTTCCTCGCTGAACCACGTGGTCGTAACGCACTTGGATTCGGTGAAGAACCGGATCCCGTCCTTTCCGATGGCATGTAGGTCACCGAAGAACGAGTTTTTGTGTCCGGAGAACGGGAAGACGCCAACCGGAACCGGAATTCCGACGTTGATGCCGACCATGCCGCCGTGCGTCCGCTTTGCGAATTCCCGGCTGTAGTAGCCGCTCTGTGTGAAGATGACGGAGCCGTTGGCGAACTGATTCGCGTTCATCAGGGCCAGCCCCTCCTCGAAATCCTTGGCCCTCTTCACACAGAGGACGGGGCCAAATATCTCCTGATCTCCAACGGACATCCCTGGCTTGACGTGGTCAAAGATGGTAGGCCCCAGATAGAAGCCGTTTTCGTAGCCCTGGACCACGACACCTCTGCCATCTAGGACCAGCTCCGCGCCTTCCGCCACGCCTTTCTCTATCCAGTCCGTGACGAACTTGCATTGGCCCTTCGACACCAGCGGTCCCAACTCGGAGGTCTTGTCGTAAGCCGGGCCGATCTTGCGCTCTTTTGCGAACTTGACCAACAGCGCCACCAGATCGGTCGCGATGCTCTCCTGGACGACGATCGTGGGAAGGGCCATGCACCGTTCGCCGGCGCAGCCGAACGAGGCATTAATCAGACCTCTCGCCGTGCGTTCCAAAGGGGCGTCCTCCAGTACTAGCGCATGGTTTTTCGCCTCGCACAGGGCTTGCACCCGCTTACCGTGCGCGGCCGCCGTTGAGTAAATATGCAAGCCAACCGACGTTGAGCCTACAAAGGTGATCCCCTTGACATCCGGATGCTTCAGAATCAAATCCGCCTCGCGGCGGCTACACGTAACGAGGTTCACCACGCCCTTCGGCAGACCAGCCTGATACAGCAACTCCAACATGCGCATGGAAGTCATTGGGGTCATGGTGGCCGCCTTCAGGACCAGTGTGTTGCCGGTCGCGATGCAGAGCGGCAGCATCCAGCCGATGGGAATCATAGCCGGAAAATTGAAGGGTGCGATGCCGGCGAACACGCCCAGTGGTTCACGGTATAGGACGGTATCGTAGCCGGGGGAAGCATTCATCAGCGATTCTCCCATCATCAGCGAGGGGATTCCGCAAGCCAGTTCGACGACCTCTTTGGCCTTGAGGATGTCTCCCTGCGCTTCCTCCCACACCTTGCCGTTCTCCCTGCACACTAATAAGGTGAGTTCGTCGAGATGCTGGTCGATAAGGTCCCTGAATTTGTATAGGATCTGGACCCTCTTCATCGCAGGAGAATCAGCCCAGGCGGGGAAGGCGTTTTTCGCCGATTGGATTGCGAGGTTGACCTCCTCCTCCGAGCACAATGGCGTCCGCGCGATCACCTGACCTGTGCTTGGGTCCCAGACATCCGCATGCTTGCCGGACTGAGATGGCCAAGCAGAGCCATCGACAAAGAATTTGAGTGTTGTCACTTCCAATCCATTCATGTGAATTCACCTCAAGGTGACGATCCTCCCTGAACGATCTGGATCGCTCCTTCCACAGCTCTGACCCTCCAGGCTCCATTGCCTGAGATGGACATTGAAAGGAATCGGTAGATCGACGCGAGCGGTTTGTCGCCGTGATAGCCGATCATCGGCTTGGAGTTGTCCCCGGCGAAGCGAGAGTCTCAGCGCGCTTTGACGACAGTTTCGTCGGGCTCGGTGGGCGAGCTGAAGGTGCGGGACGAGGTCCGATCCGACAAGCATTCTCGTACCATACATCTAAATTGATTTGGGATCAAGACGCCGCGATAACCGGCCCAAGTGAGGGCCTGCGGTGCGCAAGCTCCCCGATCCGTCGATTAGTTTTCGACCGGACTCTGCAACTGCATCGTAGGATGTTGCGGACAAAGGCGGTGCGCAGGTTTGGAGGGCACGGGTTTCGGCGTGCATTTCTCACCCTCTGGGTGCCGAATTCCGTTATTATCCCGGCATGCGCAAACCGCCCAGACGTTCCCCGACCGAATCGCCGTTGCGGTTCGAGGTTGACCCTGAACCCTTGCCGGAGATGCTCACCGCGTTGGGAGGGATACCGCTGGTGGTGCAAGCCTTCCGCTCCCTGGGGTTGCCGGAGAGCGTGCGGGAGCGGGTGCGAGTGAAAGAGCGGCAGCGCGGTTACGACGAAGCGACTTTGGTGGAGAGCTTCGTGATTCTGAACGCGGCGGGGGGCGAATGCGTGGATGATTTTGAGCGGCTGCGGCAAGACCCCGGGTTGGCGGACATGATCGGACACGAGTTGCCGTCGCCCAGCGCCGCGCTGCAGTTTTTGTACGCCTTTCACCAGGAGGAGAAGATCAGCGAAGCCGAGCAACGACGCCTGCCGGGGGAGATCGCCTACATTCCGGAAGAAACGGTGCCGTTGGCGGGATTGGGGCAAGTCAACTGCGATCTGGTGCAGCGCTTCGGGGAGCGTCGTCCCGAACAGCGCATCGCCACGGTGGACTAGGACGCCACGATTATCGAGAGCCGCAAGCAGGAAGCGAAGGCGACCTACGAAGGGGAGCGCGGCTATCAGCCCATGCTGGCGGTGTGGGCGGAGACCGGTCTGGTGCTGGCGGACCAGTTTCGAGACGGCAACGTGCCGGCGCAGATGCAGCCTCTGGCAGTGGCGCAAGGGGCTTTTACCGCCCTGCCCGGGACGGTGAGCGAGTACTACTTCCGGGGTGATTCGGCCTGTCACGAAAGTGGCTTGGTGAATTGGCTGCGCAACGAGCAACGACCGGGCGGGCCGCCAGGGCGGATCGGTTTTGCCATCAGTGCACGCCTGACGGAGGCTTTGCATGCGGCGATTGAGGCGGTGCCGGAAGGCGCGTGGGAACCCTACGGCAAGCCTCATCCGGAAGAGATCCGGGAGTGCGCGGAGGTCGCGTTCGTGCCCAGTGAGAAGACCGAGAAGAAGGATATAGAACCTCTGCGCTATGTGGCCATTCGGATTCGCAAGAAGCAGGGAGAACTGTTCGAGGACGGCAGTCGGGTGCGCCACTTTGCGGTGCTGTCGAACCTGTGGGAGTGGAAGGCGGCACGGCTGATCGAGTGGCATCGGGAGAAAGCGGGCACGGTGGAAATGGTGCATGACGTTCTCAAGAATGACTTGGGGGCGGGGGTGCTGCCCTCGAAATATTTCGGAGCGAATGCGGCTTGGCTGCGCTTGGTGGTGATAACGCATAACGTACTCACCGCTCTGAAGTGGATCGCGCTGCCGGCGGAGTTGCTCACGGCGCGCCCCAAGCGCTTGCGCTTTTTGATCTTCAACACGCCGGGACGACTGGTGCGTCACGCCCGGCGCTTGCTGCTGCGGTTGGCGGCGGTAGCCGAAGGGATTGCCGCCTACCGGGAAGGGTTGCGGTTGTTGGCAGCAGTGAGCTGAGACGTATGCCAAAATGGCCGAGTTATCAAAGGATTTGCAAGGCACTTTCTCAAAACCTTCTCCGCGTGTCTTGCTTTGGCGCGGAATAGGCACCATAAGGAGTATTCCAGTGAGCCGAGCACCGTGACCAACCCACCGAAGCGCCGTGGAGATGCGTCACCTTAACCCACGGCCCCGCTAAACAACGCCAACTGCCATCAAGTGAATCACTCTGCGTCGTTATCAACGGATTGGGGAAGCTCGTAGTGCCTTGACCATTGTGCAATTGTTGGGATAGCATTGCAGAGGTGCTTGTACGCAAATTTCACTCGCTATGATCCACACGAAACGAGGTTCTCTAGTCGCGGACCATAACCCGTATGGCTGTAAGGTCAGGGCCTGAACCGAAGAACATTCATGGAGGGCACAACAACTTGAGAATAGCGGTGATCAACGAAACCAGTGCAGCGGAACGCAACAAGGACATCTTGTGCGCATTGGATGGCCGGGGACTCGAAGTGATCAATGCCGGCATGACGAAGAGCGGGGCAACGCCGGAATTGTCGTACCTCCACACTGGCTTCATGACCGCGATCCTACTGTATTTGAACAGAGTTGACTTCGTTGTCGGCGGTTGTGGGACCGGGCAGGGATATCTGAACTCGGTAATGCAGTATCCAGGCGTGTTCTGCGGGCATATCCTGAACGACCTGGATGCCTGGCTCTTCGCGCAGATCAATGGCGGCAACTGCATCTCCCTGGCCCTGAACCAGGGCTACGGCTGGGCGGCGGAAGTCAATCTCAGGTTCATCTTCGACCGAATCTTGAGTGTGGAGCGAGGAGTGGGATACCCGCCACACCGGGCAGGGCCGCAACGCGAGTATCGGACCAAGCTGGAGGAAGTATCCAGCATGACTCACCGTCCTTTCGCTGAGATCATTCGCAAACTTCCCGATGATGTGCTGCGGCCGGCCATCAATTATCCCGGCATGGCGGAGCACATCGACGTGGATTCCATCACCGATGTGGCAGTGAAGGAAGCACTCCTGACCCGGCTGGACGGCCGGTAGGGAGGAGACCATGTCGGAAGTGCTGCAATCAGGGAACGTGGCACAGGTCTTGTGTGCCCCGGAAACCTCGGTGGTAGGCAGAATCAGTAGCTTGGAACCGGCGGCCAAGGCCGAGCCGGATCTACAGCCTTCCGTACAGGACGCGCTGGATGAAAGCTCGCGTTTCCTGCAAATGCTCAACCCCAAGTCTCGGATTATACAGCCGGTCACGCGTCTGTAGGACGGGCCCGGGCGCAGGCCAAGGTTGACCGAATTCGAAACACCCAATCCCATTTTCGAACATCCAGCCTAGACTCTCCAAGTCGCGCCCTGCCTTAACTACCGGCGAATCCACAGGTTAAGTATTTGGAACAATGGGCTGTCGGTTGCGTACTAAGGAGTGGGAGTCGTAGGCGTCCGACTAGCGCTCCTTTCGATCCGGAGGCAGTCCGAGGCCGCTAAAACGTAAAGGAGACGATCATGCGCGCATCTGTTGAGCCAGAACCACAAATAGGAACTGCCGCCCTAGAGGAGTTGCCAACCACCCAGGCCTTGATTCGGCTGGAGGGCACCACGAAGGTTTTCTTAACCGACGAGGTGGAGACGCACGCCCTTTCAGGAATTCACCTCGAAATCGGCCGAGGCGAGTTCGTTGCCATCTCCGGTCCGTCGGGCTGTGGGAAGTCGACCTTGCTCTCCATTCTCGGATTGCTGGATTCCCCCTCGGAGGGCAAGTACATTCTAAACGGGTCGCCCGTCGAGGACCTGACGATCTCGGAGCGCACGCGGATCCGCAATCGGGAAATAGGATTCATCTTTCAAGCGTTCAACCTGATCGGCGACCTGACGGTATACGAGAACGTGGAACTGCCGCTCACTTACCGGAGCATGGCCTCCGCAGAGCGCAAGCAGCGGGTGCAGGAGGCACTCGAACGGGTGGGGATGTCACACCGCGTGAAGCACTATCCCTCGCAGCTTTCCGGCGGCCAACAGCAGCGTGTGGCGGTAGCGCGGGCGTTGGCGGGGAAGCCCTCCATTCTGCTCGCGGACGAACCCACCGGCAACCTGGACTCGAAGAACAGCGAGGCGGTCATGGACTTGCTGCGGGATCTGCATCGGGAAGGAGCGACCATCTGCATGGTCACGCACGATCCACGCTACACCCACTTTGCGGACCGAACCATTCATCTTTTTGACGGCCAGATCGTTGACGAAAGCACGGAGGCCCCTGGTAGCGGGTCCCCGGAGATCAGTTGGAGCTAGCAGGCGCGAGGCCAGCCGCCGAGAGCCCAGAGCCGGGGGACCGTGCGGCTAACGACGAATAGCGATCTGTGCCAGGTCCGCCTCGTAGCCTTCGTCCTTGATAGTTTGCTGTGCAGCGATCTACACTGCCTGCTCGTCCGCACTCTTCGGCGCGCCGCAATAGCGCCGAAGCGCATATTCGCCGGTCTGGATTCGAACCACCCATTTGTCTTTTCTGGAATCCCGAGACACTTCCACACGATCTGCGCGCATGAGCACCTCCCTCCCAACCGCCGGGAAGGTCGCAAATGGCCCTTGTGCTGTTATTCTATTCTCGACATCTTTGATCGCCAGGGGTCCTTGGACATCTTTTCCGGAGCACCGGCCCAGCCGTACCCGACTTTGATTGAGCTTCGCGACATGGTATTGCGCCCGCGGGTTCCCCAGGAGCGCTACACCAATGATGTAGCATTTTCCATTGCGACTGCGCCCCTTGGCGCCTCCAGCGAGGACGATGCGAAATATCTCGCGCGTGGACACTTGCTCTCAATCCACGCCCTGAGCGGAGTGAAAATCCTGGCGGCGGGACAATGTGATTGGCCCCGCCATCCCTCTTCTCGATAAGTATCCCGATTACCGTTACGGAATGGAGACCAACCTTTTTCTCATGGAGTACCTGCGCCGCGTTCCCACTCGCGCCGAGGAGGTTCGTAAGCTCCTGGCCGAGGGCCGGCTGGCGTTCGGTGCGATGTTCAACCAGCCCTACCCGTCGTTGTGGAGAGACGAAAGCTTGGTCCGCGAGCTCTATTACGGAAGGAAATGGCTAAAGGAGAACCTCGGTCCTGGTGTGGATTCCGTAACCGCATGGGGGACGGATGTTCCTTCCGTGGCCATGCAGATGCCGCAGATTCTGGCAAAATCAGGAGTCAAGTACCTCATGTTGGGGCGCTTCTAACCCGGTCTCTACGATTGGTACAGCCCAGATGGCTCCAAGATCGTGGTGGGGTCGTTGGGAATTTATGGACGATTGAGCGCGTACCTGACTCCCTATAATCCGGTTGATGTGGCTGTGCAAATTCCCAGCCTTCTCCGGAACTGGGACTCCTACTACGCCGAGCATAAGATACCACCTCAGTTTCCGATCACAGACATGACTGATTATCTGCCGCCGAACCAGGAATTGATCACTCTGGCCGATCAATGGAAGTCTGACGCTCGCGGCAAATACGGGGATCCGGTGAAACTGAAGTTTGCGACGGGTGAGGAATTCATGCAGTCAGTCACCCACGACCCGAATACCCGGTTCCCACAGGTTCACGGCGAATGGCCCAACGTGTGGGCTTACATCCACGGTCCAACCCATCTCGAAACGATATCGGCCGGCCGTGAGGCCTCCTGGGATCTTGTTGCCGCCGAGAAATTCTGGGCGCTGCGGACGCTGACCTCCGGCGGGAGTGAGAGGTATCCCACCGAGACTTTTGACCAGGCGTGGATGGCGCAGATGAGAAACAAGACCGGGCCACACTTTTGCAGCCGATCTTGCTGGCTGCCCGGAAGAGCTGTCATGGCTTGGGAAACTGGTATCTCCAGAAGGGTGATCACACTTTTCAATTCGCCTTCACGTCTTTTGACGGCGACTGGAAGAGCCATTATCGTTTAGGCAATGAAGTTAACAGCCCCTTCCCTTCGGCCGCCGTCCCACCTGCGGTTGCAGGGCCGGCACTCCCACCATTTTTCAGCCTGTGCCGGGTCTCGGAGCCGAACTATGTGGTGAGTGACATCAAGATCGCGGATGACCACAGGGGAATCATCGTGCGCGGTTACGAAATGACGGGTCTGAATTCTCAGGTCACCTTGAAATTCCCCCTTCAAGTCGAGCGCGCGAACGCCACCGATCTTATCGAGGAGGATGACTCCGAAGCAGTCGATATGCATGGTGGACAATTGCAGTTCAGGGCGAAGCACTTTGCCATCGACACTTTCAGAATAATCGGAAGATATAATGGGCAGAGTGCTCCACCGAGCCAGGGTGGTGACTTTGAGATTAGTCGAATCGCCTGTTCCTCGAGCTTTGGGTGGGGAAAACACTGGAGATTAATTCTTGGTAGGCAATAGCGGGCGTTTGCGAGGACCTCGGCATGGAACCGGTCCTGGGAGTGTATGCCGGCCTGTCCTTCCAGGAACCGGCGGTCAAGGCCGGGCCGGATCTACAGCCTTTTGTACAGGACGCGCTGGATGAAATCGGGTACGCTATCGGAAGCCCTGAGACGACGTGGGGGGCACGCCGCACGCGGGACGGCCCCATCCCGCGCCCTTCAAGGTGACCTACGTCGAAATCGGCAATGAGGACGGGCGGCAGAGCTACGAAGAGCGCTTCGCCCAGTTTTGCGACGCCATCAGGGCGCGGTATCCACACCTTGTCGTTTCCGCCCGAGCGGGGAAGCAAAACGGAAAGGCTACATGGACCGAAGAGAATTTCTGAGCATTTTGGGGACGTCGACGTCGATGCGATTGGCCGGGACAGAGGAAGAAACCGTTCCGATCTGGGTCGATATCTACCCGGATTTGGTGAAGGTCGCTGAACAGGCGGCGGTGGAATCGCTGCCCAAGCAGCAAGCGGATGGGGGCCTGCGCGACGAGCATGAAATCCCCCAGCCGGGAGCCGCCGCCGGCTTCCTCTCGAGCCTGGCCGCCCTGTTTCTGGCCCCCGAGTCCGGCTACTACCGCAGCGCCGAGTTGCTCGAACGGATGGAGCGCGCGGCTGACCACTTGGTTCGCATCCAGCATTCCGATGGCACAATTGACTCCCCCACCACGAACTTCGGGTCTCCGCCCGACACGGCCTTCGTGCTGGAACCGCTGTGCGCTGCCGCCGAGGTCTTGCGCGCTCGAAGGTATCAGGAGACGCGCCGGTTGGAGACGACGCTGGCAACGTTCATCGGCCGAGGCGCGTCCGCCTTGACGACGGGAGGCATCCATACCCCCAACCATCGCTGGGTCGTCGTGTCAGCCCTGGCTCGCTGCCATCACCTCTTTCCCGATCCTCGTTACCTCGCGCGCCTGGACCAATGGCTCGCCGAAGGCATTGACCAGGACGAAGAAGGACAGTTCACCGAGCGCAGCACCGGAATCTACAATGCGCTCACTGACCGGGCGTTGCTGACTGCCGGCCGGATGCTCGACCGTGCCGTTCTGTTCGATCCGGTGCGAAAGAACCTCGGGGCAATGGTTTACTTCTTGCACCCCAATGGCGAGGTGGCTACCGACATCTCCCGCCGCCAGGACCGCTTCCAGCCCGCTACCTTACGGCCCTACTACCACGCTTACCGCTTCCTGGCGCGCCACGACCGTAACGGACGCTTCGCCGCTGTGGCGGACGACCTCGAGCGTAACCATCTGGCGCAACTGGGCGGAGAGTTGATCTACTTCATGGAGATTCCGGAACTTCGGCAGGACCTGCCGCCTCGCGAGCCGTTGCCCACCGACTACGAAAAGCATTTCTCGCTTTCTGGGTTCGCGCATATCCGGCGTGGCGAACGCAGCGCCACCGTGCTGGGCGGAGACTCGCGGTTCTTTTCCTTCCGGCATGGCGGAGCGGTCGTGGAGGCGGTGCGCCTGGCCAGCGCCTTTTTCGGCAAAGGACAGTTTTCCGCTCCCTTGATACGTTCGGGCGGCGGGTATCGGCTGGAGCAGGAACTGGAAGGATATTACCTGCAACCCCTGGATCCGGCAGATCGTCGCGCGGACGGGAATTGGCTAGCGATGCCCAACTCCCGCCGCGCCCATAGTAATGTCTTCCACTTACGCTCTCGCGTGGATATTGGCGAGCGCGAGGACGGCTTCGAACTTTCTCTGGACGTCGCCGGCACCGACCGAGTTCCCCTGGCGCTGGAGATCACGCTGCGGCCGGGAGGCCAGCTCACGGGTGATGGGCTGGCTCCCCTGCCGGACGTGCCCAACGCTTATTTGCTCGGAGAGGGTTTCGCGAGCTATGAACTCGCCGGCCGTCGCCTGCGTATCGGTCCGGGCTTCCGCCGCCATACATGGACCCAACTGCGCGGCGCGGAAGCCCGCCTGCCAGGTGTCACCTTGTACTTGACCGATTTCACCCCCCTGAACAAGACTCTGCAATTTGCCGCCCGGTGACCTTCGACGCGAGGATGGAATGGAAATTGTGCCTGCAAATCCCTCCGGAGATTGGAGGGGAACCTGCGTGGCCTAGACCGATTCCAGGGCCGCCTGCATCATGGCCCTGGTGTAGGCCACGCTGAAGGTAATCCCGGTGTAGCCACCGCCGCCGGGGTAGCCGCCGATGCGGCCGCCAGGGGGCGACGAGGTCCCGGTCGGCATCCAGCGCGCGCGGATGCTCGGGGTAAATCGTCCCGGTATACTTGTTCCGCACCAGCGCCTTCATCACGCCGAACATGTCGCCCATGCCCGCGTCGATGAACACTTCCTGGTATTTCTCATAGGGCTTGACCACCTGGACGTTGCGGTAGTGCACGTGGTTGATGCGCTTGCGGCTGGCGAAGTAATCGGCCACCTGCACCGGGTCCTCGCCCATCTCACGGGTCACTCCGCAGTCGAAGGTGATGCCGTTCGAAGGGCTGTTGACGATTTCGATGAGATGCTTCCAGCCCGCCACCGTTCCCATGATCTGCTGGGATCCGCGGCTGAACGGCGCCGGGGGATCGTTCGGGATGGAGGGCCATGCGGACGCCCGCCTTCTCGGCCGCCGGAATGGCGGCCTTCAGAAAGTACGTGATGTTGGCCCACATTTCCTCGAGGTTATGCGCGCCTTCGTCGGCCAGCGGCGGCAGGTCCTTGAACTTTATTTTCCTGGCGTTGGGGAAGGCTGCCAGGGTCTCCGGCGTGATCTGGCCGTTTTCGTCGCGGTAGATCGGCTGCACCACGCGGCCGTTTTCATCGATGAGTAATTCCAGTTCGTAGTCGAAGCCCGTGTAGCCTGCCTTGGCTCTCCCAACTGTCTCGTAATAGCCCTCGATGCCTCGGTGCGCGTAGAAGTTGTACTCTACCACGGGCAGTCCGGCATTCCCGGCGGCCTGGATGGAGGCGATGAACGGTTCCATGTCCTTGGCCCGGCTCTCTCTGCCATAGATGACGCTGGCCGGAACGTTGATCATCGCGTTGTAAGCCACCAGGCCGGCCTCCTTGGCGGTCTGGATGGCGCTGCGTATGTTCTCTTCGGTCCAGTCGCCTACCGCTACGCCCAACAGGTGCGTCACGCCCAGTTGGCGGATGCGCTGGTAGTTGGCCAGCAAATCGCGGCCGAAGCCGCCTCGTCCGTCCGCTTCCGCCGGCGCCAGCTCCCTCCCGGGAGCTAAAAAGCCGCCGAAACCACCGCCTCGTGCCCGGTCCGCCTGGGGCGCTCCCGAAGATCGCAGGCTGGCAGACAGAGGCGTGCCGCCGTCCCCGGGCGCCAAGCAGATCTTAGGCGTGTCCGGGCCCTCCTCAATCGGCCACTTTCGCGGCGCGGCGGCGGCCGCAGTCGGGATGGACTGCGCCAAGGCCGCGCCTCCCACCCCCTGCATCATTCTTCTTCGTGAAAACCGGAGTTCCATAAGATCCTCCACATCGCTAGCGGTACGCTGCGCTAGTCTGCTTGCCACGACAAGAGCTCGGACGCGCACTCTGGCTTTAAGTGGACGGCGATGCCTTCGCGCATTAATCGCGAGCCTTCATATCCGACCGACTTTCCTGTATTGTCGAAGGTCACGCGATACTTCCTCCCTCCATCCAGTCCCTTGGGCTTGAACAGGTAGCTCTCCGAGGCGCTATTCGACAGGCGAATGATGGTAGCCCAACCCTTTCTTCCGTCCGGAGAGCCAAACTCCATCGCGAACCAGTCGCCGGATTCGACGCCGCCGGTCGCATTAACCGGGGCATGGTGGTACACCTTACACGTCGGGAGCACCGGCCGAATGAACGTCTTGTACATGTTGACGTAGCGGCGATAGCTGTCCGCCAATTCCTTCTTCAATTCCTCCGTGCTCGGCGCCAACACGCCGGTGAAGATTTGTGGCGTCCCGAGGGTGAAGGTCGCCCGCAGGCGCGTCACGAGGTCGGTGTCGTTCTTGTCGCCTATGCTGTAGGGGATGACAAGCGTCTCGGGCGGCAGGGCTGCGCTCATCCCGCTGAGGGTTTGGAGTGAATGGGGAAGAGCGCCCCAATCAGTAGGGAACTGCTCGTGGAACCGCAGCGCCATCCCCAGGTCCGAGCGGGCCCCGCCGGCGGCGGCCTGTTGAAGAATCAGATCAGGGAATCGTTTAAGCAGGCGCTCGTACATGCCGTAGGTATGCTCGTAATAGCGCCAGTAGCTGTTTTCCTCGAAGGTTTCGTAGAGGCGCCGGAAATCCTCGGCGCCGACGGTGGCCCAGGGGGAGTGGTAGTAAGTGGAGGGCCCCTCGAACGTAAATTCGGGGTTGTAGTCAACTCGAAACAGGTCGAGTTTGTACCGCTCAATCAGGTTTGTCGACTCGGATTCCACCCATGCGGCGGTTTCGGGATTGGCCATATTCAGAACGTATTGCGGCATGATCCAGTCGGGGTGTTCTTTGGCGACCCTGCTGTTCTTACCGTAGGCCCGCTCGGCCTCGTAGTAAAGGCCGATGTGCATGCCTTTCTGATGCACGTAATTCGACACCTCTTCGAGACCGTGCGGGAATCGAGTGGCCGAGGGAGTCCAGTCCCCCTGCTTGTCCCCGTCCCACCACCCGGCATCGACGATGAACAGTTCAACCCCGATCGCGGCGGCCACGTCTACACATTTGATAATGTTGGCCGCGGTGAATTTGTCGAACAGGTAGAAACCCAAGGGGGAGTCGCCGGGCATCAGGTACTCAATCCGGTGGCAGCGCTCGGCTCGGGAGGGCGGCGATACGGACTTCCGAATATGATCGTGCATGGCTTGCACGGCCGCATCGAAATCTCCCTTCACATACCCAAGGTGGACTGTGGGCGTAGTTACGGTCTCTCCGCGAGGGATTTCCCCAGAGTAGAATTCCGCGTGGCCGCCACTGTAGGCCGGGGGCATAGTTACTCCGGGAGCGATGACCCTCAGCGGGTTGACGGCCGTTGGCCCCGCCTTGAAAGAAAGGCCGGAATCCCGTTCAAACTCGATATCCCAGTTCGCCGACCAAGCAAGGTGGCCTATGAAGTATTCTCCATTCGAGTCGTTCCGAACTATGAAGAAAGGGTCGTTGTAACCTTGTCCCACGCGGCAGGTGATGAGGTTTGAACCCTTGCGCAGGCTTTTCCAGTCAAACCAGCCTTCGAAGCCGACGTCATTTCGTGACATAGAACCCAGAGAGAACGTAGCGCCGTGCGCCCACAGGCGGCCCTGCCAGGGGAAGCACGCGGTCAAGGCTAACGGCTTCTTCGAGGTATTGGTGATTTCCAGCCAGCGGGTGAGGACCGGCGTGCCGTCCAACAGGGTGTGAATCTTCAGCGTAACCGGATCGGCCTCATTCGAGAGCTCCACCACGAAGTGCCGTGCGCCTCGTTCCGCCCTGGCCAGCTCCCGAGCCGCAACCCACCGCCAGCCGGTCGAGAGCAGGGCGCCAGCAACGCTGGGGGGCGTGGGTTGTTCTTTGATGCGAATCTCAAATGCGTCGCTGTCCCATAGGGGTTGTTGCCCGGCCGGGGCCTCCGCAGACCAGAAGCGGCCCACAAACCGGTCGCCCCGGAGCGTCTCAATGTAGGTGACCTTGCCGGAAATGTAACGGATTTCGTGATCCGCGCCGGTCCCGACGCGGATTTCCTCAACCCCTTGCCCGAAAGCGTAGGGAAGGCTGGCGGCTTGGAAGAGTACGGACGCCCACACCGCCAGTTTGAGTCTCTTTTCTCTGCTCATGCTCACCCCTTGGTTCGGCATAGTCCGATGATAGTGCCGCGTTTCACGAACAGGTTAAACACGCCAAGCGCAAGCCGTTATGCTGAGCCCTTCGCTTGTCATCTCTGAGCGAAGCGAAGAATCGCCGCAGTTCGTTGGCTCAGGGTAAACTACGCAAAACATGCCCGCAGTTCGCGGAAGAAAACAACTACAGAGACCCTTCGCTGCGCTTAGGGTGACAGGCCATCCACTGTTTCACTTTCTTCGGTGTGGGCAACAGTATACCCTCGGACCCAAGAAATCAAAACTGCTGTCTCATCGGCAGTGTTCCATTTCCACGCTTGGTGCGGTGGACTGGTGTACCGCGCCTGCGACCGCGATCAGGAGGTTCACACAGCTAAGTGTCTTCTGACGAGGCCAGCGCACCAAATCACATCTTTTCATACAGCGGAAAATGGCCTGAGACGGCCAAGGGTGTGACCGAAGATGACGCTGCCGAGCTGCCGCCATTTGCGTTCCAATGAGGCTCGCTTGCGGCTGAGTCTGATCGCTTAGAACCCAGGGAACCTGTGGCGGCGGGTGCTGCCCAGGAGGGTCGACGACTGGTCGTTGATCGGCTTGCAGCAGCGCCTGGCAAAAACGGGCAGCCGACTGGTGAGGCACGCCCCGTACTACTGGCTGCCGCTGGCCGAGGGCCATCTAACGCGCCGCCTCTTCGGGGCCACCAGGACGAAGACACCCCCGGCTTCTACTTGCGGGGCCTGGCGCCGCAACATTTCTTGTACTTTCTCCCACTGCCGCAGGGACACGGAGCGTTCCGGCCAGCGGAACCTGCCGCTGTCAGGTCTTGTTGCCGGATCCAGCTCATCACGTTGGCCGGAGGGCGCTGATGTCGCAGTTCGTTTGCCATGAACTCCATATAAGGTGCGATATGGTGAAAGAACATCTTGTAACCAGCGCAGAGGTAATTCAGGCCTGGCTCTCCGTCGGGAGTGCGGGCAAAGCGGTTCTTCGGACACTCACCGTTGCAGGCGAAAAGCACATCGCACTCGCGGCAGTAGCGGGGGAGCGTGTCCCGCTTGGCGCGGCCGAATTTGCTTTGCCGGGGCGAAGCCGCCAAAGTTGCCAAGGGCGTCCCCAGCAGGTTGCCGAGCCGGTACTCGTCGAACACAAAGTGATCGCACGAGTACAGATCGCCGTTGTGCTCGAGGGCCATCGCATCACCACAGTGGGTACGATGAACACATAGGCTTGGCTCGAGACCCAGCCAGCTCTCCAGGGCCACATCAAAACCCTGCACGTAGTAGCGCCCAACGTCCTGACGAACCCACTCATCGAAGATACTGTACAAGAACTTGCCGTATTGCGCCGGTTGCACGGACCAGGAAGAGGCGGGCGCGGGAGTGTCTGAGCCCGGCGCAACCAGCGCCGGCTTGCTTCCATCCGGCGGCTTTACCAAACGTTCCACGACCGGGATGAACTGCACGAAGCCGCTGCCAATCTCTTTCAGGAAACGGTACACGCGCAGCGGCCGGCGGGAATTCTGCCGATGCACGACGGTCAGGGTATTGAACTTGACGCCGTGTGCCTTCAGCAATTCGAGCCCACGCAGCACGGGTGCCAGGGTCGACCGGCCCGCCTTGTCGACCCGAAATTCGTCATTCAGCTCCTCGGGACCATCGATGGAGACTCCGACCAGAAAATCGTGTTCGGCCAGGAATGCGCACCACTCCTCGTCCAGCAGCACCGCGTTCGTCTGTATGGCATTTTCGATGCGCCTACCCTCGGCATGTTTCTTTTGGAGAGCCACAACCTTGCGGAAGTAGTCCACGCCGAGCAAGGTTGGCTCGCCGCCCTGCCACACGAAGCTGACCACGTCATTCGGTTGGGCCGCGGTGTACTGGCGCACGAACTCCTCGAGCACGCGGTCGTTCATAACCCAGGCAGTCTTGCCCTGGTTGCAGGGATATAGAGTCTGCTTCTCGAGGTAATAACAGTATCGGCAATCCAAATTGCAGATGGGACCGACGGGCTTGGTCAGGACGTGGAAACCCGGGAGAGGATCTCGAGCAACACGCTCCATGCCGTTTCTCCCTGCGCGGACACGCGCAAACACGGATTTTCGATCACGGTGCTAATGCGTTCTCCACCGGAGGGGAAACTCTACTTTGCTTACTATAAATCAATACTGAATTCTACATCCGGCCGTTACATCCTCGAAAAACTTTTTGACAATGTGTGCCGCCAATGGTAAATGACATTACCAGTGTCCGCGCACGCCACGTAATGGCGTTGGGGAGTCTATTGGGCCAGGATTTCGCAGCGCAAAAGCGGGGGTCGACCGCAGGCGAGTTCGGACGTCAGAGCTTTAATTGCAGCAGCGAATGGTGAAAACCGGCGGTCGATTGGTCGAGCAAGCACGCTCGCTACTACTGGCTTTTGCTGGCAGAGAGTCAACTGACGCGGCGGCTGTTCGGAAGCACGCTGCGGCGGATTGAAGCGCTGCCGCTGCTTGCGGGGTAGCAGAAACGGGCTGGCAGACAGACAAATCCATCAACAAGGATGTAGGGTACCGAGCACTGTCTGAGAAATCGCTTCAGCACGACGGTGTGTCGTGCATCCTGCTGCCGGCAGAAATATCAAAAGAAAATTCTGGTTTGTCGCACTGAGGAGAAGATTTTAATGTCCGGGATTAATCGTCGCAGTTTCTTGGGCGCGGCGTCTCTTCTTGGGGTAGCCTTCCCATCCGGAGCCCCTTGTTATCCCTTGAAGGAGGGTGAGAGCGACAGAAGTCAGAGCTCTGTAAAGTTAGATCCCCTGTCGGAATGGGAAGCGCTACTCGGGTTCACATTGGACCCTGCGGTTCGAGAATGGCAGCGTCAGCATTCCGAGAACCAGAACCAAGCTTTGTTCTTCGGCGACGGTTACCGGCTCGAGATCGATTTTACTCATCCGGAGCCGCGGCTTGTCACATTTCAGTTTCATCTGAAGCGGGAGGACGGCCGCCCGTTTACCGTCCTCGCCTGCTCCATCAGATCGCGATTGATCTTTACCGACATTTATCAGGTTTGGAACTATCGAAGTGGTTCCACCCCTGAACTCGGAGAGTTTGACGGCTACACCCGTGGGCTGGCATCGGGCAAAGAGTATGCCCAGACCTACGCGGCGAATGCCGGCATTCCACTTGTAGTTTGCGCCGACCGTGAAGGGTACAACCGCTTGGCGTTTGGCCTGCTCGACCAAGTTGAGGCGACAGGTTTGCAGATCCAAAACTACTCTCTGGGTGTTTCGCACTTGGGCGAGGGCCTCAACTATCAGTTTGAATTCGTGAAGCCGATAGGATATTCCCTGAAGCGGTCCGAACTCGTCGATGGCGCTTATTTCGATGCCAGGCGGAAAGATTGGTTCCACACCATCCAAGAATACGCCGGCTGGGCGGAACGCACCGGGAAGATCACGGCCCTGAAGCCCCCTCCGGTTGCCTTTGAGCCGATCTGGAACTCCTTTTGGCCCTTCGGTTTCAACATCACGGAAGAGACCATTTGGAAGAACGCGGAATTTTGCAATCAAGTTGGAATTAAGAATGTCATGATGGATGCCGGATACCAAAACCAGCTTACCGGTGGACTGGTCGTGGAAGAGCCGGAACTGTTCGCTGATTACACCGGCGACTGGACGCCGAACCGGGAGAAATTTCCGGATTTTCGGAAACTGGTGGAGCGCATTCACGCTAGGGGTCAGATCGTAACCGTTTGGGTTGCGCTCTTCATGGTAGGAAAGAAGACATCCGCATATAAAGAGGTCAGCGGAATGCTGAGGCGCGATGCCTCGGGGAAAGAGCTCAACTATCTTTGCCCCTGTCACCCTGAGACGCCGGGCTATTTGGCGCGCACGTTCTCGAAGCTCGCAAGGGACTATGACCTGGACGGTTTCTGGCTTGATTTCATGGACGACGCGCATCGTCCTTGTCACAATTCGCACCCGCATTTCTCCGGCTCGACTGGGGAAGGCTACAACGCCTGCCTGGCGGCAGTGCGCGACGCCGTGATGAAGTACAAGCCGAACTTTCTGATCGAGACCCGCATGGGCATGGTCAACATAAACGTCAAGCAGTTTGTGAATGTAATGGAAACATATGATATGCCCTTTGATCTCGATCTGAATCGCAGCTTGGGCGTTGTCGTACGTTCTTTTTCCCAAGGGTTGGCATCCAAGATTGACCCGATTCAATGGCACATTCGTGAATCAGATGACAATGTCGCGGTGTGCTGTGCCACCGTGACTTTCACCGGTGTTCCCGTATTTGGCGTTGACTTCCGCCTCTTACCCCAGTCACACCTCCGCGTGGTCGCGGCGTGGATGAGATTTTACCGGGAGCATCAGCATGAGCTTTTGCAGGGTCGATTCGGTCCGGTGGGATTCGGTCGTCTTTCTCCCCTGTTGAAGATCCAAGGAGGCACAAAGACGTTCTTGTACGTGGGCTCCTCATCAACTGCTCCGGCAAGCGTCGGTGACAGCAAGGAGATTTACATCATCAATGCGTCCGGCCTGGAACGCGTCGCGATCTATCTCGACGAGATAGGTCTCGGTTCATGGCAGTTAATCATTCGGGATTGTTATCTTGAACAAACATCGGAAGGCTCAATCGACATAAGAACGGGCACTTTCCCATGGGATAGGCAGATCCCTAAGGGTGGGCTGGCAGAGCTTCGGAAGATCGGTTGAGACTTGTCCGCGCTCGCTCCGGCGGAGACGGACCTTTGCTATTCTTAGCCCCTGCTCAGTTTTCAAAACCATTCTGATCCAGCAAGGAGAGGAGTCCCCTTATGGTTGATTCTCATAAGTTGTCGTCCCGAACCCCTGAGGTTACAAGAAGAGAATTTCTGCGACGGTCGGCAACGGCGGCGGCGCTTCCAGCCCTTCCCTCTGTGTCGGGTGGGAGGGGACCGGGTTCCAGTAGCGAACGTTCTAAGCGCCCCAATGTGATCATTATCCACGCGGATCAGATGCGGTGGGATGCCGTGGGTGCGTACGGCCTCAACCCGATGGGGCTTACTCCCAACCTCGACGCTATGGCCAAGCGGGGGGTGCTCTTTGCACAAAACATTTCCAATCAGCCAGTTTGTGCTCCCTCCCGCGCCTGTCTATGGACAGGGCAATATTCTTCCCACCACGGAGTATGGAAAAACGGCGTCGGCATCGCGCGTGATGCTACGACCATTGCGACGGCCCTTCGACAGGAGGGTTACACCGCGAATTACATTGGCAAGTGGCATCTCGCCGAGCACGCCATAGGTCCGGTTCTGGCGCAGGACAGAGGAGGTTTCCTGGACCTTTGGCAGGCGTCCAATGTGTTGGAATTCACCTCACATGCTTACGAGGGGGATTTATATGATGGAGACGGTAAACCCATCCACTTCGCCGGCACTTACCGGATCGACTTCATGACTCAACTTGCGGTCAACTTTCTCCACAATCGAGGGAAGGAACCGTTCTTGTTGGCGGTTTCATATATCGAGCCGCACTACCAGAATGATGAGAATAGCTGCGTCGCACCCAAGGGCTACGCGGAGCGATACGCCAATCCCTTCGTGCCCCACGACTTGCGCTTTTTCCCGGGCGACTGGCCAGACCAACTGCCCAAATATTACGGATGCATTGCCAAGATTGACGAAGCCGTCGGCACAATTCTGGGCACCCTCGAGGAGTTGGGATTGGATGAGAACACCATTGTAGTTTTCACCAGCGATCATGGCTGTCATTTCCGGACGAGAAATACTGAATACAAGAGAAGTGCTCACGAGAGTTCGGTCCACGTGCCCTTGATTATCCAAGGTCCCAAGTTCAACCATTCGCGGGCAGTAACTGAACTGTCTTGGCATAGTGGATATCACGCCGACGATTCTGGATGCCGTCGGAGTCCCGATTCCCGCCAGCATGCAGGGGAGAAGCGCCCTACCTCTTGTGGAGGGGGACGCCGAGGGATGGCGCAACGAGGTCTTTATCCAAACCGCCGAATTCATGGTGGGGAGGGCGCTCCGCACGGCGCGATGGACTTATGTGGTGGGCGTTCCGAAACAGCACGGCCAGACCCCCTCGGATTCCAGCGAGCGCTATACTCAGCATGCCCCGCACAATGTCACGGGGGGATCGACCCCCGAACCCTCCAGCGACCATTATGCTGAATACCAGTTGTATGACTTGTATTCGGATCCTCATCAATTGGTCAACCTGGCTGGCCGTGATGGAACCGTTGAAATAGCTGAGGACTTGCGGCAACGGCTGAAGGTGCGCATGCAGGAAGCCGGCGACAAGGTTGCCGAAATCAGCCAACCTTTTTTCCCCTACTCATAGCCGGGAAACAAGAGCCGGAGAGTGGCGGCTTTGACTAAGCGCAGTTTGCAGGGGCGGCGGCGACATTGCTTTGCCATGTCGCCGCCTCGGGGGTGTGTTCGGTTGCCGACGCCAAAGAGGAGGCGGTAGAGTAGGAGAGGAAGCTAGCAACACCGCACCTTTCCCCTCATCGACGCGGCGATTGCATTCGGGGGCGGCCAAGTGTATGTTGTCGAGCGGACCAGAGTCCATAACGCAAATTCCGGATAAGGTAACCCCCGTATAATCTCGCGCAAAAGTAAGATGAAATTGGGAATTCCGGTTATCTGAGGTTTACGATGAACGCGCGTGAGAGATTCGTTGCAGTGATGAAATTCGAGCCAGTTGACCGGACCCTCTTGTGGGAGGACGGCTATTGGGTGGGCGCCGTACGTCGATGGTATTGTGAAGGCTTGCCAGAGCGGCGAGGGTTACCCGACGCGGCGGGGGACGGCAGGGCCTCGGCAGGCGGCAGTATCCCGTGGGACCCGATCTCGGATGACATCCCTATGGCTTACGACGTCAACGAGTACCACGGGCTTGACGAATCCTTACAACGCATCCCCCTCAACAACTATTTCTATCCCCCGTACACGGAAGAAGTCCTTGAGGATCACGGTGACTGGATTCTCTGGCGGGATCGGAAAGGCGTGATCAAACGCGATCGCAAGGACCGCGCGAGTCTGCCAGACTACCTGGGCTGGCCGGTAGGGTGTCGGGACGACTGGGAGCAACTGAAAGCCGAGCGGCTCAGACCTACACTCGAGGGAAGACTCCCTAGCGAGTGGCCTGCCTGGGTCGAAGGCCATAAGTCTCGCACCTATCCTCTTGCCCTGGCCTTGCGCCAGGGCCTCTACTGGGCGGCACGTGACCTCCTCGGCGACGAGGGAGTGCTCTACACGTTCCACGATGACCCAGAACTCATCCGCGACATAATGAACTACTTAACCGACTTTTGGATTGCCCTCTACGATCCCATCCTGGAATATGTCGAGGCCGACTGCGCCTGGTTGTGGGAGGATATGTCTTACAAGAATGGGCCGCTTATATCACCTGCTATGCTGCGAGAGTTCTTGCTTCCTTGCTATAAGCGATTCACTGGCTTCCTCCGCGACCACGGCATCCGGAGTGTGCTCGTCGACTCGGACGGGGACTGTCGGCTGATCATCCCAATTCTTATGGAAGGTGGGATAACTGGGCTCATGCCTTTTGAGGTGAACGCCGATATGGACGTGGTCGAAATCCGCAAAGCCGTCCCGCGCTTGCAAATCCTCGGTGGAATCGACAAGACGCAGTTGGCCCTGGGCAAAGAGGCTATTGATCGAGAGCTCGAAGCGAAAGTGACGCCAGAGATGCTGCGCCACGGGGGCTACATTCCGCATGTTGACCACCAAGTGCCGCCGGATGTCTCCTGGGAACATTTCAAGTACTACCGGCAGCGCCTCACTGCGCTAGTGAGCCCGACGAGGAATGCGCGAGGAGATCGGCAGAGAAGTAATCCCGAGTGAGACGAATTCCCGAGTGGAAAGAAGCGGCCTCACGACCCTTGCTTACCCATGTTAATCACTGCGCTGTTGCCGAATACTGACCGCCTGATCGTCCTGCGCTTCCCTGACTTCACCATCATCGCCGTTTACTTCGTGATGGTGCTGGGAATTGGGATTTACTTGAAGCGGTACGCCAAAACCGGCGAGGACTTCTTCATGGCAGGCCGGGAGATGACCGCCTGGGTGGCCGGCCTGAGCTTTATTTCCGCCAACCTGGGCGCCATCGAGCTGATCGGATGGGCCGCATCGTCCTATGAATACGGGATTCTGGCCACCCATGCGTATTGGATCGCCGCCTTCCCCGCCATTGTCATTCTGGCGCTGGTGATGATGCCGTTCTATTACATCTCCAAAACCCATTCGGTTCCCGGCTATCTCCAACTGCGCTACGGGGAAGGCGCCCGCGCGATGAGTGGAATTTCCTTCGCCGTCATGACCATTCTGATGTCGGGCATTAACATGTACGCGATGGCGCTAGTGATGAAAGTGGTGGTGGGGTGGAACATCCACTTCAGCATCTGGGTGTCCTCGCTTACGGTGGCAATTTACGTGGGTTTGGGCGGCTTGTTCTCCGCCATCTTCAATGAAGTCCTGCAATTTTTCCTGATCTGGCTGGGAGCACTGCTCATCCCCATCTTGGGTCTTACGGAAGTCGGCGGCTGGTCAGGAATGGTGGCGCGGATTCACCAGAATTTTCCCGGCGTTGATTACACGCACCTTTGGAGCGGGTTGGGAACGTTTACCGGGAACCCTATGGGCATCCATTGGACGGGAATCGTATTTGGCATGGGAGGCGCCATCGCCTGCGGTTACTGGACTACGGATTTCCTGGTGGTGCAGCGAGCCATGGCCGCCAAAGATCTCCACGCGGCAAAAATGGCTCCTCTCATTGGCGCCTATTTCAAAATGGCGGTTCCCTTCATCGTCATCCTGCCGGGACTGCTGGGCCTCGCGGTTCTGCCCTTTAAGCTGGTGCCGGAAAATGCGGTGGGCCCCGGCATGCACAGCTACAACGAACTCTTACCGCTCATGTTGGCACGTTACTGTGGGCCGGGACTGCTGGGCCTGGGAATTACCGCGCTGATTGCCGGTTTCATGTCGGGGATGGCGGGAAATGTTACCGCCTTCGCGACCGTGTGGACATATGACATTTATCGCCCGTACTTCAAGAAACAGGCAACCGACGAGCACTGTGTGAAAATGGGGCGTTGGTGCACCACCCTAGGCGTGCTGATCAGCATCGGCGCCGCGTACTTTGTGACGCAATTCAAAAGCATCATGGACTACATGCAAGCCTTGGTGAGCTTCTTCATCGCCCCATTGTTCGGGACGGTGCTGATGGGAATGCTCTGGAAGCGCGGCACAGCCAAAGGCGGCTTTTGGGGACTGCTGGCCGGCAGCGTGTCGTCGGTCGCAATGTTCACATTAGTGAAAGCGGACCCCAGCAAGATCGCCTGGGTTGCTCTATCGCCGCATGCCAAGGATATGGCGGAGAACATGTACCGCGCCCTGTGGTCGTTCTTGATTTGCGTCACCGTGACTGTAATCGTAAGCCTCGCCACCAAACCGAAAACGGCGCAAGAATTGAAGGGACTGGTCTACGGCTTTACCGATATCCCCTCGGAAGGTCACATGCCGGTTTACCGGCGCCCGTGGTTCTGGGGCTTGGGTGTTGGAGTGGTTTTCGCGATCTTGCAGTGGATCTTCTGGTAGCGGGCCAGGAAAGAAGAATTTCTAAAGGACCTGAGAATCGTCCACCTGAGAATCGTCCACCTGTACGGCCATCGGCATTAAGTGTACACTGCGCACCATGAAAATCGCACTCCACACCGCATATATCATGACCGTTTTGGCTATTCTATCCGTCAACGCCGCACAACTCTCCCGGCCTAAGGTGCCGCGGCAGGAAGCCCAGGACCCGCGCACGCTGAATCTGCCCGAGCCGCCGGAATACATGTGCCGCCGAACCGCGGGACCGATCACCGTCGACGGACGACTGGATGAGGCTTCCTGGCAGAAGGCCCGCTGGTTGGGGCCGTTCGTGGACATGGAGAAAGGCACAAAAGTGCAGTACGACACACGCGTGGCTTTTCTTTGGGATGACGAGGCGCTGTACGTCGGCTTCCGTTGCGAGGAGCCGGACGTGTTCGGGTTCGAAACAAAGCGCGACGGCTCGGTCGGCGCGGACCAGGATTTCGAAGTGTTCATCCTCGGCGAAGGTACGTACTACGAGTTGGAGATGAACGCACTCAACACCATCTACGAAGTCTTTTGGACCTGGGTCCGCCCGCTCATCGAGCAGCAGAACGTCGCCGCGATCGAGCGGCTATTCCGGGCGCGGCGCTTCATCTTCGGCGGCTTGCAGGATGACTATGACATGCGCCACGGTAGCTTCGATTGGGATTTCCCCGGCCTTCAGACCGCCATCTATGTGGATGGGTCGCTGAACTGGAATCAGGATCGGGACCGCGGTTGGTCCGGCGAGTTGGTCTTCCCCTGGAAGGGCTGGGGCGACTTAGCGCAGGGCGTCCGCAGCATTCCCCCGAAGGAAGGTGACATCTGGAGGATCGGCTGCTCGCGGGTCGAACACGGCCGTGATGCGGAGGGCCGCATCGTCTGGGGCCGTGATTGGTCCATTGCCCAGCACGGCAAGATTCAGATGCACGTGCCACACCGTTGGCCGTATGTGATTTTCACGAAGGAAGTAGTGGGCCAGTAGACCTCGGCACTCGGCGCTGTCGGGTTCGCTTTCAGAACCTGCCGGCGGCAGGCGGGGATGAAGCGCAACCTTAGGATGGGCGCCGAGAAACACAACTACTTCTATCGATGGCAAGATGACCGCTAGCTTCGACCGTGGACCTATTATCTGCAGCAAGCTGGTGAGCCGCGCTACCACTTGGTCTATGAGCCCTTCGATTACGATCGGTACAATATTTAGCGTTGCGACCTCTCGGGGGAGGTTGCGTGTGCGTGGAGATACCTGCCATGATCGTTTTCCCCGCGCCAGGATCATCGGCCAGCGGGGACCGAATCCCCGGCAGCTTGAGGAGGTCGTCAGATACACCCTCGAGTTCCTCACGAAGATCCGAAGAGACAAGACATCATAGGAGGTACCGTGCATATCCGTCGCCGGGAGTGGATTAAAACTGTCTTCATGGTGGCCTGCGTGCGCGCATTCGGCGTGGCCGCAACACCGGTTGAGTCTTACGTGAGACGCGTTCAGAAGCTGATTGCGCAACATCGCCGTAAAGTGGGCCGCTTGAAGGTGCCAGCCGAACTAGTGGCCGAGGCTTTGTTCGCCGGAGGCGCATTCAACCTGGGCGGCAGCGATGCGGGGTGGGTCCGGGAGGGCTCCGGCCGCTCCGGAGGAGTGATGAACATCGGGCAGCTCTCCCCGACCACCAACGCGGGCCCGGGTGACGTCGTTTGGCTCAGCTATTCCGCGCGCACCTACGAGGCTCAATTGCAGACTGCGGCTGACTTGGAGCGCAAGAGATGCCTGGTGATGGCGTTTGGCCCGCGTCCTGTCATTGGCGTGCCGGGATTCCAGCATTGGATCGACAGCCTGACGCCGTGGAATGCGGATCAGGACTTCACTCTGCTGGGCAATGTGCTTTCGCTTTGGACCCTCACGGGGGAAGTGGCGGCTGCTTCGGCCCGCCGAGGTAGAACGCTCGTGTTCTACCGAAGCGGCAACCTTCCGAGGCTCCATCCGGAACTTCCGGAACGCAACTCGCTTTACAGGGGGCGCACGTTTCACGGGGACGGGGAACCGCACATGAAGCCTGTGCAGCCCGGGGTGGCCGCACGCGCCTACCTGGATTACATCGACAAGATGTTTCATGGTGTCCAGGCACACGAACTCGGCAAGATCGTCGAAGTGGGAAAGGAAATGGGGCGCCGCTCCGCCTCTCGTCCCGCGCTGCTCATGGCCAATTCGCACATGATGCACGATGAGTTGTGGGGCGAGGGCAAATGGTACAAAGAATACAAAGGGGACATCAAACAGTTGGCCACCACTCTCGGCCCGGACGGGTATCTGATCTGGCTGGGCTACTTCAACGGTGTTCCGCCCGACCTATGGGAAGCCGTGCGCCTAGCGAAAGCCAAGGCCGCGTGGATCGTGGTCCCGCTGCCTGGTCAGAAACTGGACTTCGAACAGTATGGCGATGTCTTCATCAATCAGCAGTGGGAGACGGGCGACGCCGCCGTCGTGATGCCCGGCTACGACGTTCGGATTCTGCCGCCATCGGGGGTCGCTCAACTGTTCATTCACGGGGTGATGCTGCGCGCGGCCGGCGCCCAACCCTGACTTGCGACGCGAACGGAAGGGCCGTGGTACAAACCTGTCGGGGCGCATAATTACGACGCTCGAGTTCTTCGAGCATCATCTTGCGTAGACGAGTCATAGGGAACCTCCTTATGAAAGTGTTGAAAGAAACCGGCAAAGACAGCCGTCCACCTCGTGTCCGGGCGTGGAGGAACATGACTGTTCAATCCTGACCGAGGAGTCTCCAGAATGTATCCGCCATCGAAACCTCGAAACTTCGTAACGCGATCAGATCATCCGCAAGCCGTCGCCTTGGAACGCGACGGCACGCTTTGTGCTGGCGCCCAGCCAGGTTTAATGCGTCTTTCCAGGCGAGCCTTCCTGATGGCTAGCGGGAGCGTGTTGGCTTCCTTCGGGGCTTGGGATCGGATCGCCGAGGCCCGACCGCAACCTGGGGAAGACCCGTCGCCGGAGGACACGGAATTGGTGGAGACTTCCATCTGTCGGCTGCGCTTGGACCGCCGACATGGCAATTTAGTTGGATTAACTTGGAACGATCCCTCACTTGAGATTATTCAGGAGCGTCGATTGGGAGAGAATTTCAGAATTCTACTGCCGCGACCCGGCTATGAGGCTAACTATTTCACCAGCAGCGGCCAGAAGGTGAGCCGGATTGAGAAAACAGAGACCGGCGTCACCAGCACGTACGACATGCTGCGCAATGCTCGAGAAACGTTGAACGTAAAAGTCCGCTACCAAATCACCGCGGTGGACAAGAGACTGGAGTTCACCATTGAGGTCGAGAATCCTACCGAGTTTCCCTTGGCGGAGGTTTTCTGGGGTATCGTGGGGGGCCAACAAGGGTTGGGTAATCGCCAGGATACCGAGTCACTGGTCCCGGGATGGGACTTGAATGCTGCCCCGGGAGTCTTCACGAAATTTCGTCCCAACGGTGTGAACCTCGGCATCCGTTACGAGATGGCTGAATTTTCCCTACCTGAAGCAGGGGACGTTCAAGTCGGGACCCATGGTGCTTCAGTTACATCGTGGGGACTGGCATCAGGGCAGCGAGTTGTACCGTGCGTGGTTCGATCAGCACTTCCATTTCCAGCGGCCGCTCACTTGGCTGCGTACGGAAATGGCTTGGCAATCAGTTATTCTTTCCAATCCTGAGGACGTTATTGCGTGGAAGTTCAAGGACCTGCCGAAGCTGGCGGCAGATGCGAAGAAATATGGCGTGACGACGTTTGAGATTCAGGGCTGGAACATCGGGGGGATCGATCGTGGCTATCCGCAGTACCGTCCCGATTCGCGTTTGGGGACGCATGAGGAGTTTCGGCAAGCTTTGGCGGAGGTTAGGAGGATCGGAGTGCACCCGCTGGTTTTTTGCCAACATCCAGGAAGCAGACACAGCGACATCATTGTTCAGGAATCAGTTACGTCAAGATGCCGTCATGGGCCGCTGGGCGCCGGACCTCCGGCTGTTTGGGTGGGGGGAGGGAACCATCTCCGCGCGGGCGGGCCTGACCCCGTCCAACATGGCTCTGATCAGCCCCGCCCACCAGGAGGTACGCAAGCTCTTGCTGGACCAGTTCGTGGATCTGGCCCGGGACGGCGCCGAAGGTTTCCAATTGGACAAAGTGGTATTAAACGATATGTTGGACTTTAATCCGCGCCTTCGCACTTCCCCGGATCGTTCGATGACGGAAGAGATGCTTGCGACCTTCCAAGAGGTTCTTGCCAAGTGCCGCGCCGTCTACTCTGACTTTGCTCTGGCCTCGGAGATGTGTTGGGACCGGGCGATGCCGTTTGTGGATGTTTCTTACGTACGCATGAACGACGTCGATATGGACTCCCCCGCCTTGCGCTACACGTTTCCCGAGTGGACCTCGACGATTTGCGCAACAGGTCCGGGCGACTTCAACGTCATGAACAACGGCATGCGCTACGGGTTGGTCTGGGCCGTGCAGCCTCGCAACTACAACGACTCAATGGACGAACTCCTGACCCAGCCGCTGTCGCGCTATGTGCAGGAGTTGATCCGCATTCGTATGAAGCACAAGGATGTGCTCTTTCTCGGGCGATTCCGCGATACGGTGGGAGCGGAAGTGAAATCGGACACGGATGTGCGGTATTCAGTTTTCCAAGGGATGGACACGGCCGGCAAGGCCTGCGTCGTGGTGAATTACGGCAACCAGGAGGCCAGCGCGGAGGTTGCGTGGACGGGAGGAGAGGGCCAAACAGTTGAGATACTCAAGCCGTTTCAGCCCGACGCCATGGACAAGCTGCCGGTCAAAATCCAGTTGGCTCCCCGCACCTGCGCGGTGGTGGCACTCGTATAATCCGATCCCAGGCGTTTCCAGGGACCCTTAATAAACCGAATGTGAGGAGGTCAATATGGATTCGAGATTGAGCCGTCGTGGTTTCATAAAGGCGGGGGCCGTTCTTGCCGTGGCGAGCCGCGCTGGGACCGAAGGGGGAGCCTTTGCGACACCGGCGGCACATGCCGCTGCTTTCCCTGATGCGTCTTCCGAGCACGCTCCGTTTCACCGGCAGGCTGATCTTCCACCGGTGAAATTCATGCGGGAGGACATTCCGCAGGCCGCCGTGGTTTCCGTCCGGGGCGAATATGCCGACGCCCTGGTTCCGGATACCTGTGACCTGGAAGAGCGCGCACGGCTGTTCGTGGACAATTTTCTGAATAGCATCACGGTTTCGGAGTTGATGAACGAACCGTTTAATCGGGGCCGCTTTGATCTCTACCCCCCGCGCCTCACCCTCGACCCCGGCGGCTACGAGTGCGGCCTGGCCAAATACCGGGAAGCATTGCCGCTTCTGCGGATGATGACGGGGAGCAAGAAAGGGCTGGATATTGACCAGGCGTGGGCAGCGAACGTTCTGAAGTGTATCGGCCCGGACGGGCTGTTTTGGATACCGCTCGTGGGGAGGCCATGGGAAGAGAAAGGTGGCTGGGCTGGTTATTTCGACCCCAAAAACAAGAACGCGCAATTCTACGCCTATTTTGGTACATGTGAAGCGCGCCTTCTGGGCGCACTTGCTACTTATTACCGTAACACCGGCGATGAGGTATGGAACCGCACGGGGAGGGAGCTGGTCGACGGGCTAGCCAAGCGAGCCATCGTGGTAAACGATTGGGCCTTCTTTCCGAACTCCGCTCCCGCCTATGGCGAACCACCGTTAACGCGCGAGCAGGTCCAGAAGGCGATTACGGAGGCCCTCAACCCGACTACGGGCGAGACGAAGAACGATTTCCCGGAGCATATAGGGAGGATCGTCACGGGGCTGGCCCAGTTCTTCCGAGTCTCGGGTTATGAGCCGGCTAAGCAATTGGCCGATCAGCTAGTGAATTACATGCGGCGCACGAAATACATCGAAACATGGGAGAGCCATTTCCACTGTATCTCTCTCGTCATGCAGGGCATGCTGGAACTCGCGCTGATCGCCCACGACCGGGAACTCGCTGAGTACGTGCGGCGGCAGTACGACTTCGCCAAGACCGGCGAAACGATGATTGCCCTTCCCCAGATCGGCTTTTTTGTGAACGGTCAGGGCAACGAAGGCATGGAAGGCTGTGTGATCGGCGACATGGCGGCGCTGGCGGCGAAGCTCACGCAACTCGACATGGGCGACCAGTACTGGGAGGATGTCGACCGATACGCGCGCAACACTTTAACGGCGATCCAGAGGACGCACCCGGGATACGCCGAGACGGTCTTCGCCAAGCTCTGGGAAAAAGGGAAGCAACACGGGGTTGCGGCAGGAAGCTGTAGATCGGCAGTTGAATATCACCAGCTCGCCGATCATCTACCGCAGCGGCTGGTGGGCAGCTTCGGTTGTAACACCCTGCCGAACGATATCTTCGCCACCGACTACTTTGACTCCTGCTGCAACGGCAATTGCTCTCGGGCGCTGTACTACGTCTGGGAAAGCATCCTGAAGTACGACCGGAGCCGGCAGGAATTGAAAGTGAACCTGATGCTGAACCGTACCTCGCCCTGGGCCGATGTCGATAGCTACATGCCCTATACCGGACGGGTGGAGATCAAGGCGAAGCGGCCGCTGACCTCTCTCCAAGTCCGGGCGGCCACCTGGGTGGACAAGCCGCAGGTGGCGTGCCGGGTGGGCGGGGAGACGCGGCGGATCTCGTGGAAAGGCAACTATCTGGAAGCGGGGAGCGTAAAGCCAGGGGAGACGGTGACGCTGGAATTTCCGATCGCGGAACGCCGGGAGAAGCTGGAGAGTTTCGAGCACCGCTACGAGGCGGTGTTTCGGGGGAACGATTGCGTAGAAATGACGCCCGGCGGCGAGTACTACACCTTGTTCCAGCGCGGCCACTACCGCCAGGAGGAGCCCCGCTACGTCAAAGCGCGGCGGTTTGCCTGCGAGAACACGATCGACTACTAAACCGCAAAGCGGCCGTCATACAACCAAGTGTCAGCTCACTCACTCCTTCTGACTAGGCCACTTTCAGATACAGGGCCACGTAACGGGGCGGAGAGGGAATCACGATGCGAGTCGTATCCCCCGCGGTTTCAACATGTAGATCCTGTTCCTTGGGCCAGACCATGCGAGCGCCGGAGATTTTGAGCTTAGCCGGGTTGATACGGATTACCACCCGCGGCACAGGGCGGAATTCTCCCTCTGACACGAGTTCCTCGGCGTTAAGAATTTGCACCAGAATCAGGCGTTTGCTTGGATCCCAGAAGAACGTGCCGTGAACGAACTCTGAGGCTGGCTCGGACGTCAACTCGACAATGGGTTTCGGCACTAACTGCCGCATCAGATCGGGCACCCACCTGCGAACCCAGAAAGGCCGTTCGTTCATGGCACGAAAGAGATTCACTCCCACGTACACGGCCTCGCCTTTGCCGAACTTGTTGAGTGCGACCGCCGTTTCCCCGGCCTGTGATCCTGGCGGCGGCGGCCCCCAGTTGTACCACTTGGCGTGCTCCAGATCCTCGACCATGAATGGCAAGCGATAACGCATGACTTCGGTGGCGCTGGTTCTCTGCACATTGATAAACGAGCCCGGAACGCCAACCGTGCTGGTCGCCAATAGCTTGGCCAGGGGATGTCCGGTCGACTCCAAGAAGATGCTGGTCACACCCTCTTTGAACTTGCCGTTCTGCTCGTAGGCATACTTCTTTTCTTCCGAAACGAAGTTTACTCCCAAAACATCCGCCAAAGCAAAGTTGGAGCGCTCCTGGTGCGTCTCGTCAACCAGGCCGCACCGCCCCGTGGCCAGCAATTTCCCGCCGTCGCGAACCCATCCCCGAATGACTTCGGCATGGGCGTCTGACAGAACATCGACTTCGGGCAGAACCAGGGCTTCGAACTTATTGAGCAGGTCTCGTTCCAGTCGAAACTCCGCCAGGCTTTCGATGGGCCGGCCGGAATAGGTGAGAGTTTCGATAGCACCCACCGTCGAACGCCGGAAGTCCACTGGCCGTTTTTGTACTGCCAGTTCTTCGCGGGTGGGAGCGCTGTACAAAGAGGCCGTGCTATACAGCGGCTCAATCCCTTCCAGCAGGCAGTCAACGTTTCGCACATCCTGCCAGGTTTGTGTGGCTACTTGAAACCAGCGCTTAGAGAACCCCTGACCATCCAAGCCACCGATGATCGGAGCGTTCCCTACAATAAATGTTCGAGCGTTCTGGAGCATGAGGCCATCGGCCAGGACCTGCGGAATTGATCCTGGGTAGAGATCCAGATAACCCTGCCGGCTGAACACGCCCGCCTGATAGTCTGGCCGGCCCCAGCCGCGCATCAAGATCGAGCCTACCGAAATGCCCGTCGACGTGGTGATGGGCTCCGCATAGATGAAGCTCACCCTCCGCATCACTTCAGCGGGGAATGACTCTGGCCCTCCGTTGAGGGAAACCAGTATCCTCGGCCGGTACTTGCGCGCAATGGCAATGATCTCATCCAGGATCTGGACCATCGACCGCTTCTGCAGCCACTTGTAGCGGGCCTCCCATCCTTCACGGGTCTTAAAGCCCTCCCGGTAGGGATCCCCAGGGTGCTCGTTATCCCACGCATCCTCCGTGTAACGGCAGAAGCAGAACGGGTCGTGCCCTTCACTTGTAAACCAACCGATCTGTGCGCCAAAAATGTCCAGGAAAAGTTCGTCAACGTCATAGCGGGAGAACAAGTCATCCATCAGCCCCAGCACGTACTGGCGGTAAGGGCTGTCCAGGCAAGGAAGGTACCAACGCATCCGTTGCTGTTCGCCTTTCTCATTCACCCATCCCCAGTCCGGATGACTCAGAACAATTTGGTTATTAAACTGAAGGCTGTAATACGCTGTGATCGAAAGCCCCAGGCTTCGAGCGATGGAAACTTCTTTTCCGAACAGATCATAGTCCAAGCTGGGGTTTCGGGTAGCAACCTTGCTGGGAAAGAAGCAATATCCCCAATGATCCTGCGTGTAAAACATCATGCACTCCGCGCCGGAATCCTTCGCGGCGCGAACCGCCTTATCCCAATCAATGTCGAAGTTCGCATGGGGAGGAGAATGGAACTCCCACTCCATCATGCGGTAGGTTTTGTTTGGCGCAATCGTGCGTTTCTTCTGATGTGCCGTGCGGCGTTCGGCAAGGACGGGGTATGAATCCGTCTCTGCGGGTGGGTTAGGAAATGTCGGGAGCAACAACGCCGCTCCTGCTCCCGTGCCGACTGCTTGCATGAACCGCCGGCGACCCTTCATGAAGCTCGTCGAAGTTCTCCCATCCATAGTCGCCTCCTTTTGATCCCATTCGCTTGGAATATCGAACTGGCTGGGTGATCAGAACTTTGTATGTTCGGGAATCACTCCACTCCGGCTTTCGATGCCTTTTGAATTGCCACTTCCATGGTTTGCTTGCAAATGATTAGTCCCCAACCCCAGTTGCGGTTGGTGTACGCGAAGGCTTCCGTCTCATTTTCGATTTCTATCTTCGCCCCATGATTATATGCCAAGGGTATAGCAGAGCGGGCCTTCTATAATCGCCTCAGATACCCCCTCTTTGATTTCTCGATTCCGCAGCCAGACATCCTGGACTTGACGTCAACGGATACTTATCGTCAACTGAATTGTGATAGGTAATCCCTGCGGCGTTGATCGCGGTGTTGCCGTGGCACATGCCGCTACTGCGACCCTACGTGGGTGGTTCACCCTTGACTCGGTTTGTCTTCGAACATTTAGCCGCGATTGCTATCCAATGGTGGATTGCCGAGGGGGGTGGGGTGGGTCGGTACTTCGTGAATAGGAGCGGGAACGAGGCGTCCCGCAAGAAGATGGAGTAGAAACATGAGCATGAGAACGCCGGCAAATCCGAGCACGAACCATCTCATGTCTGTGTGGGGATAGAACAAGGCGTAGAGCACGAGTACCCAAAAGGAAGTCGTGAGGATCGGGATTCCGACCGCGATAAACATGGTTCCCGAGAAACCCGGGAGATACCACGGGAATTGGTCGTGCACGGACCTGCGGGCCCACCAGGAAGTGTCGATTTTTATGGCCAGGCCCTCTGCCAGCGGCAACTCCGTTTCCTCCGGGCCGCGCCGGTGGCCCAACCGGTAGAACTCGAACAGGTGCGAGTCGATGGAAGTCACGCCGGGAATCGACTCCAATAGCCTCAAGTAAGCTCGCCAAAATTGAATGACGCGGACGCCACGGAAGCCGATCGATATGTAGAATAGCGAAAGCGCCAAGCCAAATAGAGTCACAATCAGACTGATGTTGCGGGCTGTCGTTGTGGCTGAAGTTGTGAACGCCAGAGCCGTAGCGAGAAACGCCTGAACGGTCGAGAAATTGTTCATGCGCGCATAGAGAATATTATCCTCGTGGTACAAGCGCTCGAGAATCTTGGACCACGCCTGCTTCGGGTCGGGAAGCCTCGAATTGTACCTCATCACGACCTCGACCTGCGCCCCTTCTGATTTCGTCGAAACGAAATTGTACATTAAATATGCCTGGCGGCCCAGTTTCTTATATCCAGTTTCTTATATCCAGTGTCTTATATCCGGCAAGCGCCTTAATCGGGCACTGCGGCATTTCCACACTGAGTCATTGAGGCCCCATCGCTCAATGATGCGTTGGCCCACTGCAATCTGTCCCGCCAACGCCTGGCCGGCAACGGAGCCGCGCCTGTCTTGACACCTTGCCAGCAGTCGCTACACTTGATCAAAGATGTCTTGAAATCCGAGAGGAGTGGCCTGGGGAGAATCGACCCCGATGCGGCGCCGGTTTTGATCGCTCGGGGAGCGCTGGGTATGCCGGGCTTGACTGCCTACACCGGACTGCTCAACATCGGGCAGCCGCGCTGCCAGCTTGCTTCACCTCGCCGCCACGGAGAGTAGTTGCGATCAGCGTAAGGCTGAATCACACGCCGGTACAT
Source organism: uncultured Acidobacteriota bacterium (assembly GCA_963765485.1). Classification (GTDB taxonomy): domain Bacteria; phylum Acidobacteriota; class Terriglobia; order UBA7540; family UBA7540; genus CAVROP01. Next base: position 66,894 of record CAVXWN010000032.1, read on the forward strand.
CGGCAGAAAAGGAGAAGTCTTGTGGAGAGACGAGCCTTTTTGCAGCGCTTAGGAACAGCGGCAGCAATCGTTCAACCGTCCCTGGTTAAAGCAAGTTCAGGCACGCACGCGGCATTGCAAGCTGCAACAAACGCCGTGCCGAAAGGGGCCCGGCAACTCAAGTTGCGATTGGATGGACCTGCCGACGACGCAGCGTTTTGTGGAGGTCCCGGCAGAGTTTATGCTACTGACCTCCGGCATCGGTCCCAGTTCGTCCAGCTTGATTGGACTGGAGACGGAGTGTTGAGTATTGAAGTGCCGCCTCAAATTCCCTTGGCTGTAAGTATTCATTTGGCCTTGCCAGAATACGGGCGTGTGTGGGTGACTTTGGACAACGAAGGCCATGGATACCCAGGAGATTCAACACTGCCCCTTTCGGTCATGGAGGAGGCTGTAAAGAGTCAGTTGACGAAGTGCCGTCGCCGCTTGGCTGAAGCACACCTGCCCAAGCCTCCGTCCGAAGAACTGGAGAGGGCAGAGGAGGAATGGAAAGCAAGGAACTTGGCAGTGGCCCTGCGCCACGGGCTCCGGGCCGGGGAGGATATTGAAGAGGAGTATGCGCATGAGTTTTTCAAGGGCGGTGATTCCTCAACCGCGCTTATTTCCGGCACTCTCTTCGGGGAGCGACAGGGTGAATGGGCCATCGGGGTTGGGCCAGATTGGCCCTTCGGGGTCCAGCCTCCGGAGTTTCTACGTCCCAGGAATTGTTGGATGGTGATTGCTGACCTGTGCAACGCGACCACGCTTCCCAGTTTCTGGCGCTGGATTGAACCGGTACGTGGCCACTTCAACTGGCGGTCGCTGGAGGCGATTCTGGACTTCGCAGAAAGCCGCCATATGAAAGCAAAAAGTTTTGCCCTTTACTGGGGTGGCGTGGGTGGGACTCCCCCATGGTTTCGCCAGTTGAAATTTGGTGAACAGAAGGCGGCTATCGAGCGCTGGGTTCAGACCTTGGTCAAGCGCTATCGCGGCCGGATTGCCGCGTGGGAGACAGTCAACGAAATGCACGACTGGCCATTCGCAAATCAAGGTCTGTGGTCGCATGAGCAGATTATGGGGGTCGCCCGCATGGTGAACGAACTGGTGGGCGCCCTCGACCCCGGTACGCCTCGCGTTATTAATAACTGTTGCATCTGGGGAGAATATGTACAGGGCTTTATCAGTTCCGGAATGTCCGGTCGCGTCGGGGGAGGCGTCTGGTGCCCATTAAGCTTTCTCGAAGAAGCGATTCACGAAGGAGTACCCTTTGAGTCCATTGGCCTCCAGTATTACAACCCTGGGCGCGACCTTATGGAGTGTGCGTCTCATCTTGACCGCTTTCGAGCGCTAGGCAAACAGGTCTGGATTACGGAAATGGGAACGCCCTCGTCACCCCGCAAGAAGCAGGGTGCGGGAGCCACGGAAGAGGATCCGTTGGATGGCTGGCGAGGACCTTGGTCGCTAGAGCGCCAGGCTGAATGGTGCGAGCTATGGTACACGATGGCGCTCGCTCGAAAGGAAGTGTGGGCATTAAATTGGTGGGACTTCGATGACCGGCAGGCGTTCGTAGCCTCTGGGGGCCTTCTCGATTCAAACTGCGACCCAAAGCCCTCCTATTACAGGCTCAGAGAGCTTTGTAAGCGTCTGAAGGTCGGCGCAGCGGCATGAGTTCCGTTGCTAGATATGGGCGGCGGTGGTAATCGATTTGGGAGTGCCGAGACGGGTGCAATGGCCTGAATGGCCATCGTAGGAGCAAAGGGAATCCGGTCGAGTGTCGTCCCCTGGGTGAGCGCTTGCGATCCTGCGGTAATATCGTCGAGAGCTAACGCGACGTTGTCACGCGGATCGATTTGCAATGCTTTCGATTCTTGCAACGAAGAAGACAGTAGAGTTCTCCGCCCACGATTCAGCGCCGGCTTTTTTTGATTTGCCCTGTGATTCAGCCCTGTCAGCGCGCGAACTCTTCCGCCACCTCGCTGGCGATCTTCGCCCATTCCCATAGCTTTTTCGGCCCGTAGCGCACCGTCGAAATGTCCTTCATGATCAGTTCCACGTGGCACCGGGCGCCCGCCTTGGTAAGGAAGGTTCGGAGTTCTTGCCGCGCCCCCTCCGGGTCCCACTGATCGCGCGCAAAGATCGCCGGAGTCGGTTTGTAGCTGAGGATATAATCGCTCCCGACCTTGTCCACCAGGCGCTCGGTGTTGTTCCAGTAACTCGCTGAAATCTTGCGCAGATTCGGAATCCGGTGCAGCACGTCGATCTTAAGGTCCAACGGCTCGCAGCACCCGTAGTACACCATTCCCCAACGCTCGAGCCAGCGCAGATCGTGCTTGACGGCGAACTCCCAATGCATCTCAGGTGAGACGTCGGAAAAGATTTGTGCGTTCGAGCAACCCCACATGTTGTGTGGACGCACGTAGCTCGGATCGAAGTCCGGTCCCGGCAGTGACTTGGTATACCCGTAGCCACCCGATCCGATCCGGCTGTTATTGCAATCCAGCGCCAGGAGATTCATCTCCACGAACTGATCGAGTTCGGTGATCCACGCATCCACCATGCGCTCCACAGCGGCATGCACCAGGTCGGGCCGTTCCACCAGGTCGAGCATCGCCTCCTGCACACCCCACCATCGGATCAAGTAATCCCACGGGGTGAACCAAATGTGTGTCTGCCCCATCTTCTTCACTGGCATGATGCCGCCATAAACCTCGCACATGGCCTCGTAGCAAAGCTCCGTTGCCAGTTCGTTGTGGGTGACAACCGGCATCCTGATCTTTTCGAGATCCGGGAAATCCCGGATCTGAATATGGAAATGGCGCGACACCACATCGGCAGCCGGATCCGTGGTGGCGATATCGACGTCTTCGAGGATTCCGAAGTCGGTGGAGTGGATCGCCAGCGGGCAGGTGAGGAAGTCGCTTACGATCATGTCGCCCGGAAGGTGCCGCCACTGATAGAGGGTGCGCCGCAATTCGCGTTCCTGCTCCTGCGCCCAGGGGTGCTCGGTCCGGAGCGTCAACTCGCCGTCTACGTCCATCTCATGCCAGCAGATTTCGTTGATCCAGACCATCGGACGCTCGGACTCTCGGTCGTTTAGCTTCCGCCAGAGTCGCGCCTTCTCCTGGTGAACCGGCAGCGCGGCGACCTCAGCCAATTCTCCGGCCAAGCCTTGCAGGATCTCTTTATCTTTTGGCAAGAGTTCGATTTCTTCCGCGACGGGAAGCGGTGGGTGATGACTGGGGTCGTGCAGCATGAGTGTGTACCTTGCCTTCTGGTTTAAGCGTGCCTGATACCCGAACCCATCATGAGTAACACGTTGCCTGTCCACGTCAAGCCTACGGTAATAAACATACGGTAAT
>CAVXWN010000033.1:0-82068 GCA_963765485.1 uncultured Acidobacteriota bacterium
TCTCTGGCTTTCCGGCCAAGTCGGCCCCCTTCCACCGTTCGGCTCATGTGCCGAAGGCACCTTGGAGTGCGGCAGCGAAGCTGCCCCCTTGAATCGCAAGCTAAAAAGCGGTAGCTGGCGCTACCGCACTCCAAGGCGCTTCGCGCATTTTCATGCAACGTGGTGAGGCGAAGAGATTAAGACGATACCGGCAGTTAGCGTATGAGCAGACATTGGGCGGCTGGCGCATCCGTGGTCTTGCATGTATGCACCCCCCTGCAGTGATTCCCACTGCCACCTGCAAACCCCTAGCCCTTTATCGAATCTCAACCACGTGCTCACACTCATGCCCGAGGGAGGTTAAGTGCCGCGCCAGGGCGACGGGCAACTGGTTGTCAACAAGAAGTTTCACGACGCTTGCAGGACCGCGTGGTCGGTTTGATGTGCGGCGTACTCGATCGCGGCGATGATGTCTTCCCTCTCAAGCGACGGGTAATCCGAAAGAATTTCCTGGAAGGAAGCGCCCGCCGCCAAAAGGTCAAGGATGTCGGAGACACGAATGCGCAGGCCGCGAATGCACGGTCGACCGCCGCATTTCCCTTCTTCCACCGCGATGCGCTTCAGTCGCTCGTTATTCATACCTCCAAGATTACTTGCTTCGCCCGGGAATGGCAAGGGCGATGAAGCAGCGGCCTACACACTGCTGAGATGCTTCGCGGAGTTTACCCTGAGAAACGAGCCCCGGCAGGGGCGACATAAATAATCGGCGGCGGCCGCTTCCCCACGGCTCCCGCCGTGGGCCACAATCTGTCGGCCCTGACGGGCCTGGGCAAGCGCGGATGGCGCATACGTTGTCTTGTATGTATGCGCCCCCCTTTTGGCATCCACGGCCGAATGAGCTTCGAGGCGGCGCCATGGGAAAGCAATGTCGCCGCCACCCTTGCGAATGCAGGGCCGCCCGCCCTTTCTGTTTTCCAGGACCGGCTGAGACTACTTCTGCTATACTCCCACATCTATTAAGGACACGCGGATCGCCTGGCGTGTTTGCAGAGGCGGCTTCACACCGCCACAGGACGATCCCGCAGGTGCGGGATCGCCGCTACGGTCACATGGCGAGGTAAACTCGCCGCTACTTCCCGTCGAAAGTCCTTCTATGCTCTTCAAAGCTTTCAGCGCTGCGGTTTTTGGCATTGACGCCTATCCGGTCGAGGCCGAGGTAGATATTTCCGCCGGCTTGCCCAATTTCACCACTGTAGGTCTTCCCGACGCGGCGGTGCGGGAAAGCCGCGAGCGCATCAAGTCCGCCATCAAGAACTGCGGTCTGGAGTTTCCCTTCCAGAACATCACCGTTAACCTCGCTCCGGCGGACGTGAAAAAGGAAGGCTCAGGATTCGACCTGCCCATCGCACTGGGCATCCTGGGCACTACCGGCGTGCTATTGAAAGCCGACCTGAAAAGCACCTTGTTTCTGGGTGAGCTTTCGCTCGATGGCAGCCTTCGCCCCGTCAAGGGTGCGCTCTCGATTGCCGCCATGGCGCGGCAGAAGGGTATCCAGCGGATGGTCCTGCCGGTGGAGAACGCCAGCGAGGCGGCGGTGGTAGAGGAGTTGCAAGTTTACGGCCTACGCTCTTTGCCGGAAGTTGTGGACTTTATCAATGAGACACGCGAGTTTAGGCCGGCCAAAGTGGATAGCGCGGCCATGCTGGCGCAAGCCAGCCAGTACAACGTGGACTTCCGCGATGTGAAGGGGCAGATCCATGCGAAGCGCGCCATTGAAGTCGCCACCGCCGGCGGCCACAACATCCTGATGATCGGCCCGCCGGGCGCCGGCAAGACGATGCTGGCCAAACGCATCCCGACGATCCTCCCGCCGCTTACTTTCGATGAGGCTATCCAGACTACGAAGATCCATAGCGTCGCGGGGGTGCTCGAGCCGGGCGCTGGTTTGGTGGGCACGCGACCCTTCCGTTCTCCCCACCACACAATTTCGGATGCCGGATTGATCGGAGGCGGCGCCGTGCCCCGCCCGGGTGAAGTGAGCCTGGCGCACAATGGCGTGCTTTTCCTGGACGAGTTGCCGGAGTTCCAGCGCAACGTCTTGGAAGTCATGAGGCAGCCGGTAGAAGACGGGACGGTCACCATCTCGCGGGCCGCGATGTCCCTAACATTTCCCTCGCGCTTCATGCTGGCCGCCGCCATGAACCCCTGCCCTTGTGGATTCTTCAACGACCCCTCGCGCGAGTGCACCTGCACGCCGCCCATCATTCAGCGCTACGTTTCTAAGATTTCCGGGCCGCTGCTCGACCGCATTGATATCCACATTGATATGCCCGCCGTCCGCTACCAGGAGCTGCGGCAGGACTCAGGCGGAGAAAGCTCCGAGCAGATTCGCGAGCGGGTCATGAAAGCTCGCCAACGCCAGTTGCGCCGCTTTCCGGGCGAAAAGATTTATTGCAATGCACAGATGAGCTCACGCCAGATTCGCAAGTACTGCAACATCTCCGCCGATTGCGAGCGCTTGCTGGAGAGCGCCATGACGCGCCTGGGCCTCAGCGCCCGCGCCCACGACCGCATCCTGAAAGTGGCGCTCACGATTTCCGACCTCGACGCCGCCGACGCAATCGGAACCGCCCATATCTCCGAAGCTATCCAGTACCGGTCCCTTGACCGCAGTTACTGGACGTAAGCGAGCAGTGGTTAGTGGTTAGCTGGGGTAAAATGGAATCAGATTAAGCAATGCGGCTGGTTGGGGCCTATGGCACCTAACAACTCACAAGACACCAGACCAGAAATGAGACGTTCACCTGGGAACGAGCAAACGCACAGCGAAGACGGGGTGGACCTGACCCTCATTCGTTGGATGCTTTCGCTCACGCCCGCTGAGCGCCTGCAAGTCCTCCAACAATCGGTACGATCTCTTCTGAAGTTACGGGATGGCAAAGCCAAACGTTGATTATCTGGCTATCTTGAAAACCCTTCGCCGCCATGGCGTGGATTTCGTCATTGTCGGTGGAGTTTGTGCCGTCCTGCATGGGGCTCCCCTGGCGACTTTTGATCTCGATGTAGTCCATTCTCGAGAACCCCACAACCTCGCCCGCCTGATGGCAGCCTTAGAAGAGTTGGATGCCCACTACCGCATCCCCGGGCGCCGGGACAAGAGACCCGGTCCCTCCCACCTTGCATCTGCGGGCCACCAATTGCTGATGACCCGCTTCGGGCCACTCGACCTCCTCGGGACCATTGGCAAAGGTGACGACTACGGCCAACTTCTTGATGAAACGGTCGAACTGGAAATTGGTAGGGGCCTCAACGCTCGAGTATTGAGCCTGGAGCGCCTCGTTAAGACTAAAGAAGAAATCGGCCAAGAAAAAGATAGGGCCGTCCTGCCATTGTTATGCCACCTCCTGGAAGAAAAAACGAAATCCTGAGAATCCAGACCCAAGATCAACGGCAAGCAAGCGCAGAGCTAAGAAACACGTCCTACTCCTGGATTCTGCGCACATGGTCTTCAGCGAGAAAACTCTCCGCATGGAGGATGACATAGACTCCGCGCTTATCAATTCGTGGTGAGGAATTCAGGCAGGCCAACGATCAGAGGCGGTAGGCGCGCACGCGATCCATGGTGCGGTTTGCGGTGTTTGAGTCAGGGACGCCCAGAACCTTGTAAAGGATGCCGCCGGGCAGGCGGTGGGCGTCCAGGGCAGCGAGAAAATCCGGATAACCGACCTGCACCACGAGCGGCATGTTCCCGGTTCGACGCTTAAGCGCAGGGAGCACCGAGAAGGCGGCGGGGAAATCCCTGTCGTCGCCCAGTAAAATGGCCTTGAGGCCCCGTAACGACGACACGGCCTCGAGCAGGTGCCGGCCGTTGCCGTGAATGTGTAACACGCCGCCGTCAAATGCGGCGAGCATCCGCTCCGCAGGTTCCTGGCCCCAGCTCTCGAAATACTCAACTGAAGTCATGTGAAAGGGATCGACGCTTTCGGAGACGATGCGCCCCGGAATCCACTGCACCATGTTACTGCACGTGCCACCGGCAAGCGGGGTGATTGCCTCGAAGAATGTCCGCTGTACATCCACGTTAAGGCGATGGGCGAAATTCACAGCCTGCCGAACGCACTCGGGATTGTCGAGCAATTCGATGTAGGTCCGGGAGCCTCCGAAGAGCTCGAAGACGAAGTTGAGACTGTCGATCAGGATGAAATGACTGATGCCGAACTTGCCCTCGCCTCCGCGCCGGAAGAGTTCCAGCTCGAGGAGGTAGAATTGGTACAGAGCGCTGCTGCGGTTGATGGAAAGTTTTTCGAGGTCGGACCACTCCTTGAGGATCGGTGGGACCATGGAAGAGATCCAACCGTTCTCGGGATGGGCCATGAAGCGCACCTCGCCGCCCACGATTCCGCCGTAGAGACCTTGATCGAGTTCGCTCAAGTAGGCTGCTGGAACAGAGTCGTCGAGGACCGCGGCGCGCTCGGCGAAGAGAGCATCCCAGAACGCGACACGGTCATTCAGGTCGGGACGCTGAGTTGGGCCGTCTGGATACCGCTCGGCGAACCGCCGCACAGCCTGCGTGGGCACTTCCATGCAGGCTAGGATCCGGTCCTGCAAGCGCTCTTCATAAAGTCCGCGCAACCGCTCCAGCCGCTGCCAGCCGTCCGGACAATAACGCAAGGGGAAATCCATCATGCACCGGCCATTTGGCTTACTTGTAGCGCGGGCGTCTCGCCCGCTGTCGCGGGAGTGTCCCGCTCCCGCCCACAGGAAGGTCGACCAACCCTTGGCCAGAGAGGTCCATCGAAACCACCGAAAAGGTGCAAAAGGGGCGCGGGCAGGATGCCCGTGCCAGAGCGGGCGAGACGCCCGCGCTACACCGGGGCGCCACAGCTCACGAGGGCCTCGGAACGTTCCAATAAACGGCGTATCTTTCGCCAAACAACCTGTAGAGCGGAATCAGGGTAATCTGCGTGCTCTGCCCCACGGTGCGAAAAGTTAAGTGCTGAGTGGAGATTGGTTCCACCCAACCCAGCGGGTCCTTCGAATTTGATGCGATGACGGGGACAGGGACCGGCTTGCCGCCAGGGCTGGTGTCATAACCGATATAAACCATCCTCTTGCTGAGGTTCTCGCTCCCCAATCGACCGGCCAGCACCAGCGGGCCGTACATCAGGGCCTGAAGTGTCGGATCGTCAGCAAGGGCATCAATATGCAGCCCCATCGGCAGGCTGACTTCCACCCGGTCGCCGTCCTTCCAGGTTCGGCCCAGCGTCAGATAACTGCCGGGACTCGAAGACGCCGGCAGCACTTCGCCGTTCAAGATCATCCTCGCACCACGGGTAGCCCAGTAAGGGATACGTATGTTCAAGTCCATCTTCACGGCTCTTTGCGTGCGAATGAAGAGGCGAGTACCTTCTTGCTCCGGAAAGCTCGTCTCCTGTTCCACCCGGATGCCCTTTTCAGGCCAGTTCAACTCGGAGGCGACGAAGAGGTTGACAAACAATGCGCGCTCATCGTGAAAGTAAACCGTATCGCCGAACTTGGCAAATTCTTCCACGCCTGTGCCCGTGCAGCACCAGAAAGAATCGAAAGGCGAACCAAAATACTTCCAATATCCCCCGCCCAGCGGCAGGAAGTAGCTCGTCAGCCCGTCTGCGTCTTGCGTCCCAAGACGGCTATTGAAAAGGGTGCGCTCGTAGTAGTCCATGGCGCGGGGATCGGCGCTCCAGCCGAAGATGTGCCGGGTCAACTTCAACATGTTATAACTGCAACAACACTCCTGCGTGTTCTGGCCGAGTTCGCTCGCCAGCTTGCCGGGCCCGGTGCGCCAGAACTCTTCAAAGCTCGTACCGCCCGTGCAATAGGCGCGCGAGCCGGTGACTTCCTGCCAGAAGAAAGAAGCAATCTCACGGAAGCGAGGTTCCTGCGTGAGTTCATAACGGCGGGCGGCCCCCGTCATCTTGGGGATGTTCGTGTTCGCGTGCAGGCCTTTCAGCTCATCCCGGTGGGCTACGAGGGGATCAAACACTCTCTTATGATAGAAACGGTCTCCCAACTCAAGGTAGTGCGAGTTGCCCGTCAAGGCGTAGAGGTTATAGAGCACCTCGTTGGTGCCGCCGAACTCCGTTTCCATCACCCGCTGCATCTGCTCGTCGCTTAGCTGTTGGGCCCAACGCCCGATCCAGTTGGCCATTCCTTCGGCGACTTCAAGGGCTTGTTCATTTCCACAGTGGACGTATGCATCCACAAGGCCTGTCATGATTTTGTGCAGAGTATAAAAGGGGGCCCATACCTTCTCGCCGTTGCGTAGCCGCGTGAAGAACTCTTTTGGAAACGCGCTCAGGTAACCATCCCGATGAGCCTGCTGGCACTTGGCGAGTTCTGTCACCATGCCGTTTGCTTTGGCCTTCAATTCGTCGTCGCTGCTGCTGGCGTACATCAGGGCGCACGCTGAAAGGTAATGACCACCCGCGAAGTGTCCCCGAAGCTCGCACTCGGGCTTTTCCCAACCCCCCAAGGGCGCTGCCGAAGAGGGCAGGCCGGCAGTGAGGCGGAAGGTGTGAAGAAGCCTGTCAGCAGGCAGTGAAAGGAGGTAGCGGCGATTGGCTTCCATGGCCTCTTTGAATGGCCCATTTTTCAGCCGAACTTGGGTCATCGGAAAGGGCTTAACCTTCCATGCGCTCTTCTCTAAGCTCAGCAGGCGCTCTTCCCGCTGGGCGCTGTCAGCCACGGCGGCAGAAGGAGTGCTGCCGAATACCGACTTCCGAAGGAGCACTCCACCCGCCACGGTTGCGGCCGTCGAGACAAACTGCCTTCGTGTTATGGCGCCGTTAGATCTCATTAGGAACGCCTCCCATGACAAATCGTAGTTGTAGGGGTGGGGCTTGCCCTACCCTCGTCAACGGACATCACAGCGATCAGGGGACGGCAAGCCGTCCCCCTACAAAACCGTCCTGCTAGACCTGTAACCGCGATCGGCGTAGAACCATCCACCTAACTCTGCCGGACCCTGGTATGACCGTGGCTGGCGCAGAGCGAAGCTCCGCGCTTCGGCGGATCTTTAGTCCCTGAAGGCCGCAGAGTTTCGCTCTGCGCCAGCCAGTGGAGTGGATTCCCGCTTGCGCGGGAATGACAGCGCTTCTCGCTACGTCTGCGGCTCGTCGCCCCTGGGCGGGTGGCCCTTGTATTTGGCGTAGGCGTGCAGCGCCGCGCGCTTAGGCGCCGGCACGAATTTGTCCCACTCTGTTACCGGTTTGATCTCTTCCACAGGAGACGCGGCATGGAAATGAATGGTCACGATCTGCAGTGGCCGCACCGGGAAACGGTAACTGGGGCCACCGCCCACCAGGGGCTTGGGATTCCTGCCCCGCAGGTCGGTCAGGGCCGCCCCTCGATGCGGCAAATTCAACGTTACTTCCGCGGTTCCGGCCAAGCCCAGGCACTCGGTGAGGCGCATCTCAATATCCTTACCCTCCCGGCGCACCACCTCGACGATGACGTTGCTTGACGTGTGTAAGAATGACTTATCCGCCATCGATTTTCTGCCTGCCACAAGCACCGGGGGACAATTGTACTCCCAGGCCATCTGGGGAATCCTGGCTTGATCCCATTGGCCTTCGTGGACGACCAGAGCGTATTCCAGGTGGTGCCGGCCTTTGCCACTCAGCCAAGAATTGGGATATCCGTAGTACTTTTCCGTGGCGTTCAGCAGGTAAATGATGGGCGTTCTTTGGTTGAGCTCCCGGCCGCTGAGTCCACGGTCGAGGATTGCCACTCCCCCTCCGCCAGCCAGGCTGTAGTGACTCCAGCGCACCGCCGGCACAATGCCCTTCGTCCAGCCCACCAAATTCGGGTTCGGCTTGGCCCAAGCCCCGTGAGAGAAACCGCAAGGAATGCCTCGCCGGACTTCCTCGATATCTTCAGCCAACGGGAATTCGGAAACCACGACCGCGATATTCGGGATATCCTGGACCTCCGTTTCAAAATCGATGCGTGGAAAGTCCTTGTAGAATCGCATCACTCGCCGGCTCGGGGCGCCGCCGTAAAACTCGCTCGCCACTTCCACAATCGTGGCCAGTCGCCCGCTGCTGACGGTCACCGCAGGCTTGAAATCGCTCGAGGAAGCCAGCCGGGTGCGGTCCGGCCGCCAGCTCATAACGTCGCCGTAGTCATCTTTTTGCGGCTTGGGCTTTTCGGCCACGATCACATTGGCGGGGCCGCCTAGGATTTCTCGCCCGGAGGGCTTGAGCTTCAAGCTCACCAAGGCGCCGGTTTTCCAGTCAACCCGCGCCGTGCAGTAGTGAGTTTCTATGCTCTCCGGGAGTTCGATCTGGTTCGAACTTTCCGGGCTCTTGGTTTCCAGCATTACTCCTGCCACTCCCATGGAAGGCAGGCGGAGTCTGCACAGCGTCTTGCCATCGAGAGTCGCCTGGCAAATAGCCCCCTCAAGACACTTCCCATCCGGCAATTCCGCCACCATGGGATCGTTCCGCTCCCAGTTGAGCGGGTTGAACAGCGCCGCCGCCTCTCCTTCCGGACTGATCGAGCTTAACGCCGCCGCATGAAGTTTCCTGTTGCTCGCTCCCACGTATTCCATTCGGTCGCGGACATCCCATGAATTATCGCTCTCAAATACCATGCCGCCGGCAGAGCCCCAAAGCGTGTTGCGGTCCATGTTCAGCGACATCAGGATCCACGACTCGTAGAGGGATTGCACTGGGTACTTGAATCCGGAATGGAGGCTGGCGATAGTCGAAATGGTCTCTGCCGCCTGCAATCCGTGCTCATTCCGTCGATAGGAAGTCTTGACCTGGGAAGACTCGATCCAGAATGCGTCGAACGTGTATCCGGTTCCGCCCTTCATGGTCGTGATCTTGATTTGGCCTGACTTGATTCCAGGCAGAATCGCATCCAGGTACTCACTGACGATGGCAATGTGGATTTTGGTCTGCGGAAAGACCTGTTTCCACTGCTCTAGGAATTCGCTCGGGTATTCTTTCCTTAAGGGGGCCTGGCTGTAATCTCCACTCCCAGCCAGGACCAACACGGGGGCACCCTCCGGTGTTTTCTTCGCCCAGTCTCCCAGTTCGTCCTCGAGTTTCCGGAGCGCGTCGCTGCTCAGCGGATCTTTAGTGCTGAACAACGAGCTGAAAGAAGCATAGCCGTCCGGGCACAGAGCCAGAATACGCGACCCATCCGGCGACTCGGCCCAGTGAATCGTGCTGCCCGTCTTATTCATGCGCTCGTAAATCATGGCCTCCAGGCCCAGACCCGATGAGATCTGGCCCATCTGATCATGTAATCCGCAAGTGTCGATCACCCACATAACGCGCGGGTGGGCTCCCATCACTTGCTCCTGCCATCGCAGTCCCTCCACTCCCTCCTTAATGAGGGCTTCACCGCCTGAAAGATTGACCGTCATCTCCAGGAAATTAGCGTTGACCAACTCCACGCGGGCTTCCTTCGCCCTCTGTTTGATCTCCTCAATCCGCTGCGGCTGGAAGTTCATAATGGCGATCATATTATTGACTTCGGAAAGCACGAACTTGTAATTCGGATCGTCGCGCACTCGGTCGAGATGGTCCAGATAGGTGTTGGCGCAATAAACACGTTCCTTGGAAAAAGTTGTCAACCACCCGCAACTGGCCGGATGGAAGCAGGGCACGATAAAGGCCTCTTTGGCCACGTCTTCGGGAACCGCGCGCTTGCGGCCTCCGCAACCCGGCGCCATGCCGGCTACGGCGCTTCCCGCCAGCCCTCCCAGAAACTCCCGCCGGCTAACAGAAACCCGGGATGATTTATTGCTCATTGGGCACCTCCGAGATTGGCCACTTCGGGGCCTACCGATTCTTGGCCCCTCCAGGGTCGTCGCTCCTACGCGTGCGTCGTCAAGGTGACGGCGAAACAAGTAGCTTCGTTTCTCTGTCCCTCTCAAACCGGTGCCAAACCGTATCAAGACGTTACCGCACTTGTCAACGCCTTCCGGTTGCGAACGGCGCCCTGCAACAGACTACCTTTTGCTTCCGACGTCCTGGCGATTTACAATGATAATTTTGGGTTGCGGGTTAGGGAGCTGGCTGTAGGTCGGTGGATGGGTTGAAGAGCCCGACCTCGACGAAACCTGTAGGGAGACGGCTTGCCGTCCCCTGACCGCAGGCCCGTTGATGAGCAGGGTAGGGCAAGCCCTACCCCTACAATGCTAGGGGTGAAATGCATGGCTACAAGCCGCGATCAACCAAGCAATAATCTCTTGCCCTCGGCGACGGCGACCGGCGGGAGTGGTGGCCTTCGCCCAAGTTTTGGTGTGTCTGCGGCTGCGACGGAACTAGGAGCGCATGGCCACGCGCCCATTCGAAAAACCAATGGCGCGGCAGATTTTCCCGGCCAGACTGGGGAGGCGGATTCAATTGTTGTGCGGGGGGCGCGGGTCCACAATCTCAAGAATATCGATTGCACGATCCCTCACAACCGATTGACGGTGGTGACAGGTCTTTCGGGTTCGGGCAAGTCCAGCCTGGCTTTTGACACACTGTACGCCGAGGGGCAGCGTCGCTACATCGAATCTCTATCTGCTTACGCCCGCCAATTCCTGGAGCGCATGGAAAAGCCCGACGTCGACGAAGTGGCGGGGATTGCTCCTCCCGTTGCGATCCGCCAAAAGAACACTACTCGCAACCCTCGCTCAACGGTGGGGACGGCTACCGAGATCTACGATTATCTTAGACTTTTATTTGCGCGGGTTGGCGTCGTTACCTGCTATCAATGTGGCCAGGTGGTGCGCAGAGATCATGTGGATGAAGTGGCTGACCAGATCGTCGGGATGGAAGCCGGCCGCCGATTCTTCGTTCTTTTTCAGGTCAATCCGGAAACATCTCCGGAACGCCACAGTGACGCATCCGCTCCGGCATCGCAAGGTTCCCTATCGGCAAAACCGGGTAGGCGGGGAAGCCGAAGCAAAGGTGTCACGCGCGCTGATCCGAGTCCTCCTGAAGCGAGAGGAGAAACAGCTTCGGCACGCGCACCTGCACCGCCCGACGAGTCACTTAAACCACGCCTGTTTTCGCTTCGCCAGCACGGGTTCAACCGGCTGTACCAGGAAGGGCGCGTCTTCGAATTTTCGACACCGGAGTCGCTGCTCGATGTCGATTTCGCAAGGCCTGTTTACATCCTTGTGGACCGCCTGACGGTAGGGCCTGACATCCGCCAGAGGCTGATTGATTCCATAGAACTCTGCTTCCGGGAAGCTGGGGAAGCTGTCCTCGAGTTTGTCCCGCCAGAACCCTCATCTCCCCCGGAACGCCTTGTTTTCAGCGAGCGCTTTGAGTGCAAGCGGTGCAAGATTCTTTTCCGGGAGCCAGAGCCAAGCCTTTTTTCTTTCAATAACCCTTATGGCGCATGCCCGCGCTGCCAAGGATTTGGCAACACGATTGATTTCGATCTGGACCTGGTAATTCCAAACAAGAGCAAAACACTGAATGATGGGGCAGTTGAGCCCTGGACGAAGCCGCGTTATCGGACGCTTTCCAACGAGATGCGGCGGAAGGCCCGCGCCAAAGGTATCCCTCTGGATGTTCCTTACCATCGGTTGGGTGCGGAGGAGCGGAAGTGGTTGATCGAAGGTGACGAAGATTTTCATGGAATTCGCGGCTTCTTCGACTATCTGGAGAGGAAGAAGTACAAGCTGCATGTGCGCGTTTTCATCAGCCGATACCGCGGATACACGCTTTGCCCGGAGTGCCAGGGCGGCCGGTTGCGACGCGAAGCCTTGAACGTCCGCCTGGATGGAAAAAACATCACGGAAGTCTGCCGCATGTCGATCCAGGACGCCTACTCGCTCTTTAATGAGCTCCAACTACCGCCGGAACAGCAGGCGGTGGCTGACAAAGTACTCGACGAAATCCGCTCGCGATTGAAATTCCTTTACAAAGTCGGCTTGGAATACCTCACGCTCGACCGATTGGCGTCCACACTCTCGGGAGGCGAGTCCCAGCGAATTCAGTTAGCGACAGCCCTCGGATCGAGTCTGGTCGGCGCGCTCTATGTACTTGACGAGCCCTCCATTGGGCTGCATCCTCGTGACACTGGCAGGCTCATTGAAATCCTGAAAACCCTGCGCGACCTCGGTAACACCGTTCTAGTGGTCGAGCACGACCCGGAGATGATGCGAGAGTCGGACAAGATCCTGGATTTAGGTCCTGGGGCGGGGGAGCACGGCGGCCGCTTGGTATATGAAGGCGACTTGGCGGGTCTCTACGCCAATCCGCACTCTCTCACGGGCCGTTACCTCTGTGGCGAGCTTGAGATTCCAGTGCCCGCGCAACGCCGGAGGCCCGGCAAGTCCTGGTTGCGCATTAGTGGCGCTCGTCAACACAATCTGAAATCGATCGATGTGGAAATCCCGCTGGGACTCATGGTGTGCGTGAGTGGGGTTTCCGGTTCGGGAAAATCCACCCTGGTCCATGACGTTCTTTACAACGCCCTGCTGGCCCGCCGCGGCCTGCCTGCCCTGCGTGCCGAGTACGAGGCAATCGAAGGCGATCACCAAATTGGGGATATGGTGCTCGTGGACCAGTCGCCACTGGGGCGGACGCCCCGATCCAATCCCATCACTTACATCAAAGCTTTCGACGCCATACGAGAGGTTTTTGCTTCCACGCCGGAAGCCCGAAAGCGCGGATATTCACCCGGCTATTTTTCCTTCAACATCCCCGGCGGCCGTTGTGAGACCTGCCAAGGGGACGGTACGGTGACGGTGGAGATGCAGTTTTTGGCAGACGTCGAACTGGTGTGCGAGGAATGCGGAGGCCGCCGCTTCAAACCAAGCATCCTGGAAATGCGCTTCAAGGGTAGGAATATTCACGAAGTGTTGCAAATGACCGTGAAGGAGGCTCTGGCCTTCTTTTCAGGCGTGCCGAAGGTGACCCAGAAGATACGTATCCTCGATGAGGTTGGACTCGGTTATCTGCGGCTTGGGCAATCGGCCACGACTCTATCGGGCGGCGAGGCCCAGCGGGTGCGATTGGCAGCGCACCTCGCTCATCAGGTTGGCGAGAACACTCTTTTCATTTTCGACGAACCCACGACGGGCTTGCATTTCGATGACATCAGCAAACTGCTTGCAGCTTTCGGCAGGCTGATAGACGCCGGCGCGACCGTCCTGGTCATCGAACACAACATGGAGGTCCTGAAGACCGCCGACTGGATCATCGATCTGGGTCCCGAGGGAGGCGACGCGGGCGGGTACGTGGTGGCCGCGGGCCCTCCTGAAAGCTTGGTCAAGAACCCTCTCTCCTTTACAGGGAAGTTCCTCGCCAAGTACTTGCGAAACCATAAGGGGGCGAAACTGTGAGTTTGAGATGAGCAAGCGACCCCTCACCCGTCCCGCCCCGCCTGGTGAAAGCGCCGGCAGCGGGACACCCTCTCCCCAAGGGAGAGGGCAAAGACCAAATTCCCACCCTCTGCGCTTGGGTGACCCTCTCCCCAAGGGAGAGGACAGGAACCCACGTGTACGCGCGGCCCGCACATTCAAGAGCGCAGCACGACTCCTGCTCGGCGCCCTTATTCTTTGCCTTTTCTGCCTCGTTCAAGCGCGAGTGCTGGTGGCGATCGGCTCTGGCCAAGAGGGCGCCCCCCGAACCCATGGCGCGGACGTGCCCGCGCTTCTGCGCACGGCGCAAGAGGCGCTAGGCCGGAACGACTTTGCCACCGCGGCCGACGCCTTGAAACAGGTGGTTGCAGCGCAGCCGACCCTGACCGCAGCCTGGTTCAACCTGGCCTATGCGTACACCGGACTGCAGAAGCACGAGGAGGCTGTCGCGACGTACCGAAAGACCCTCGAACTCGATCCCAACCTTTTTGAGGCCCGCCTGAACCTGGGGATTCTGTTGCTCCAACTGAAAAATCCTCAAGGCGCTCTGGAGCACTTGGAAAAAGCCGCCGAACTCAGACCCGATCATCTCCGTGCCCAGTTGTACTTTGGCCGGGCACTCGCGCTCAGCGGCCAAACAGAGCGCGCGGAAAAGCAGTACCAAGTGGTGCTGCATCTTGATCCGGGATTGGCCGCGGCGCATTACGATTTGGGTCAACTCTACTTGCAACAGAAGCGCTACCAGGAGGCGCTCGGCTCTTTTCAAAAAGCTTCCGAACGGGACCCTACGCTATCCCAGGCTCAACTGGGCATGGCCCTGTGCATGGAAGGATTGAAAGACGATGTCAGCGCCATCGGTCATTTCGAGCAATACCTGGCCGCGCGTCCTGACGACCTGGAAACTCGTTTTCATTTGGCGCGCCTGTACCTCCAGCAGGGAAAAAACGAGCAGGCTTACGGGGGTCTCGAGAGCGTCTACGGCGCCAGACCGGAGACGCCCGGCTTGGCTGCGGCGCTGGGGGATGTCTGCGCGCTCCTGAAGAAATTCCCCGAGTCCGAGAAGTTTTACCGGCAGGCTCTCCTTGCCGCCCCGGCTGAGCCGGACCTGCACCGGGCTTTGGGACGGACTCTGCTGGACGAAGAAAAGCTATCGGAGGCTGAAATCGAGTTTCGAACCGCTTTGAGGAGCGATCCCAAGGGCCGAGACGCGGCGCTGGGACTGGCCACCAGTGTCTATCTCCAAAAGCGCTACCCGGAGGCCATCCCCTTGCTCGAAGCCCTGATTCGCGACCCCAATCCTCCTTCCATGCTCTTCTTTGCCCTCGCCACCTGCTACGACCATCTGCATGTTCTTCAGAAAGCCCTCGATAACTACGAGCATTTTCTGGCGCTCTCAAAAGGGCAGAGCCCCGACCACGAATGGCAAGCAACCCAACGTGCCAAGCTAATCCGACACGAGTTGCAGAAATAGCTATAATACTTTTACCGGCTATGATTTGGCGTTCGGCTCTTTCGGTCGCATTCTTGTTAATGGGCGTGACGGCCTGCCTCGAAGGCGCTTCATCTGCGCCGCTTGCCGAGACCGAAGCGCAACTGCAGGCAAGCATGCAGATGGAACACAACCCCGTAAAGAAATCCATCAAACAGACTCGTCTGGCGCGGATAAAGTTGCAGCAGGCAATTGACGCCTACGACCAAGGGAAGCTCCAACAGGGTGGCCAGCTCGTCAGCACTTACCTAAGCGGGATCAAAGACTCCTGGCAAATGCTCAGGAGTTCCGGGCGGAACGCAGTTCGCGATCCCCGGGGATTCAAGGAACTTGACATTGAATTGCGTGAGGATGCTCGACTGCTGGATGACCTGAAGCGGCGGACCTCCTATTTTGAGCGCGACCCGCTCGAGAAAGCGGAGAAGGAAGTCGAACAGGTGCGGGTTGAAGTCCTGCAGGCACTGTTTCCTGCGGCCCGATCGCCGCAGGCTGCAAAGCCGCCTGCTCGCACTCACTGAAAGGTTAACCGGGAGGTCGTGACGTTGAAACCACGAGCCAGCCTGGCTTTAGCCCTCTTCTTGCCCGTGACCGCGTTTGCGATTACGGCTCAGACGCAAAAGCCGGATTTTCTTTCAGACGATGAAGTAGACCAAATTCGCGACGCACAGGAGCCTTCCGAGCGGATCGAGGTTTACGTTACTCTGGCTCAAAGCCGCTTGGAGCGGATCGAGGAGTTTCGCAGCAAGCACATGGATCCCCAATACGATAACGGCGCATACATCGACCATTTGTTGGATGAGTACATATCGATCACGGACGAATTGAAGAACTGGATTCAGGATCAGTACGACCGTCGGGGCGACATGCGCAGAGGACTCCGGAAGGTCCTCGAGATGGGCCCTAGACAACTTGATCAGTTGCGGCGAATCCAAGAGTCGCCTGATCCCTATGCCAAGGACTATGCCAAATCACTCAGTGACGCTAAGGACGACCTCACCGACACCCTCGACGGCGCCACGAAGGCCCTGGGCAGTCAGGTAAAAATATTTGGAGAACTGAAGTCCGAGGAGGCGCAGGCCCAATCAGAGAAGGACCGGACGAAAGAAGAGAAGAAGCGGACCAAAGAGGAGGAGAAACTTCGGAAGAAGGAGCGCAAACAGGCCCCGCCTGCCGATAACGACGAAGACTAACAGGATGCCGAGAAAACCTCCGTCCGTTGGTTAAGGAGGGGGCAAGGGGCAGTTGGCCGGCGCGCCGGGCCCGTACCCACTAGTGTGGTGTCCAGGAAATTACTGGACAACGCTCCCTCTCGTAGCGCCGGCATCCTGCCGGCAGATGCCGCCGAGACGGCGGCGCTACATTGTCCACTCAATTAGTGGACACTACACTAGCCCCTGTTTGCCACTCCGATCGAAGCGAGGAATCGTGCTCTGGAGAGCGCACGACGTTTATCGTCCTACCCATGCCACTTGAACAGATGCTGCTGCCCCTGGGCATTTCATCAGAACCAATCGAAATTTTCCGAAGGGTTCTCCGCCGGCTCCGCATCGCCGGGGCACTCCCGAGCCTCCGGGTTGAATTCCGTCCATTCGCAGGTTTGCGCAGCACGATTTGTTTGCGCAACGGCCACTTGGAAGCTTGCGTTTCCGATGTGTTGCAAGACGCCCCACTCTTGGTTCTAGAAGCGCTGGCTGAGATCTTGCTGTGCAAAGTCTATCGGCGGCGCGCTTCCAGCGAGGCGCGCGAATGCTATTTGGGTTACGTTCTGGAGCCCTCCGTTCGCCGCCGCATTGACAGAGCACGGCGGGAACGTGGCACGAAACGCTTGCGTCCTGCTCGCGGCCGGTGGCACGATCTGGAGGAGATATTTCAGCGTCTGAACCGGAAGTTCTTCAACGGCGAGCTTTCGGTGACTCGCCTGGGTTGGAGCCTGCGGAATTCGCGGACGATCCTCGGCCACTACGACGCTGGCCATGAAATGATTGTCATTAACCGAGCGCTGGACTCTCCGGCAGCTCCGGCCTGCTTGGTCGACTACCTAATGTTCCACGAGATGCTTCACATGAGATTCCCCGTGAAGCGCGACGGGGACCGTCGCGTTGTACATTCCCATGAATTTCGGGAAGCAGAGAGAGAGTTTCCCCAATACAAAGAGGCTCGAAAGAGCTTGAAGCACTTTCATCCCTGTAGCCGGGCGAGACGCCCACGCTACGTCGCCGTGGAGCGGCGCGACTTGTTCGTTGAATTTTCGTCACCGGTCGGAAAATAGTGCCTTGAACCTCAAGGAGGTCTGACTGATGAGAACAATAGTGGTGGCTGCATTCATGACTTTTCTGGCTGTAGGTCTATCGATGATTGCACCCAACTTGAATTTTGGCTCCGAGCCGCTCTCCGTTGCGTCTCCGGATGGCAACATCAAGGTCGAATTTGAACTGAAGGCCAATCCGCAGCCCTATCTGCCCGGCGAGCGCGCCTATTATCGCGTCTCGTACAAAGGGATTCAGGTTCTTCAAGATTCTCCCTTGGGACTGGACTTTGTGGGATCGCAACCCATGGACCGCGCTTTCCAGATTTCCGGTTCGAATCGACAGTCACACCAGGGCGCCTGGGAAAATGCCTTCGGAGCGAACCGCAATATCCCGGACAACTACAACCAGCTCAAGATTTCACTCGAGGAACGCGAGGCGCCGGGTCGGCGATTTGACTTGACCTTCAGGGTTTTCAACGAAGGCGTGGCCTTCCGCTACTTTCTCCCGCAACAGGCTGCGCTCGGCAAATTCGTTCTGGCAGCGGAGAACACGGGGTTCTATTTCGCTCAAGATTCCGCCGCGTTCGCGCTCAATCTTGGGAAATTCAATACCTCCAACGAGGGTGAGTTTGGGAAGATCAGCTTGAATGACATCAAGCCATCGTCCATCATCAACCTGCCGTTGCTGGTGGAGGTCCGCGGCGGCCCGTGGGTAGGCCTGCTCGAAGCGGACCTGACAGACTATTCAGGAATGTACGTGGGCGGCGTCGCGGGGGTGGAAAACGCGCTGATCAGCAAACTCTCGCCCACCCGCGATCGGATGGATCAAGTGGTGATTGGCTCCACCCCCAAGGCCACACCGTGGCGAGTCCTTTTGATAAATTCGCGGCCCGGCGGACTGATTGAGAGTAACTACGTCATTCTCGATTTGAGCGAGCCTTGCGCGCTCACGGACACCTCGTGGATCCAGCCCGGCAAGGCTGCGTGGGATTGGTGGTCAGGAAGCTTTGCAGGGAACGTGGATTTCAAGCCCGGCATGAACACAGCCACCATGGAGCATTACATCGACTTCGCCGCAGAGCACCACCTGGAGTATATGCTTGTGGATGCAGGATGGTACCCGGCGCAGGATTACACGCACGCACTGGACATCCTGCATCACGTCCCGGAAGTGGATATCCCCAACATCATTGCTTACGGCAAACAGAAGGGCGTGAAGGTTCTGCTCTGGCTATACTGGTCCGCGCTGGATAAGCAGATGGACGAGGCAATGTCCCTCTATGAGAGCTGGGGAGCCGCTGGGATCAAAGTCGACTTCATGGACCACGACGATCAGGAGATGGTGAACTTCTACGCCCGCTGCATCCGCAAAGCTGCCGAACATCACCTGGTGGTGGATTTTCATGGCGCATTCAAGCCCACCGGCTTGCGGAGAACTTATCCCAATCTTCTGACCCGCGAGGGCGTAATGGGCCTGGAGTACAGTAAGGTGAGCGAACGCGTCACACCCGAACACGACGTGACAATTCCCTTCACGCGAATGCTTGCCGGGCCGATGGACTTTACCCCCGGCGCCTTCAACAACGCAGCGCGCGGCCACTTCGTGGTGCGCGACGTGGAGCCTATGTCGCAAGGCACACGTGCTCACCAATTGGCCATGTACGTGGTTTATGAGAGCCCGCTGGTCATGCTCTCTGATTATCCCGAGGCCTATGACCACAACCCTGGGATGGAGTTCCTGGATAAGGTCCCGACCGTTTGGGACGACACCAAGGTGTTAAACGGCGAACCGGCCAGGTACATCACCGTCGCCCGCCGGCATGGCGACGCGTGGTTTCTGGGAAGCATGACCAACTGGGATGCGCGAGATTTGGAGTTGCCCCTGCATTTCCTGGGCAAAGGCCAATACCAGGCTCAGATTTTCACCGATGGCCCGGAAGCAGATACCGTGGGCACCAGTTTGACTATCAACACAAAACAAGTGACGCCGAGCGACAAACTCAGTGTTCACTTGGCGCCTGGCGGCGGATTGGCGGTGATCTTCACGCCTACGCCGTAGATCGCTTTGGAGTGCGGCAGCTTGCTGCCGCTTTCTTCGCCAGAAGCTTGCTTCCGGCGAAGCTTAAGTAGCGCCGACCCCGCCATGCGGGGTCGGCATTTTCTTGCTTTCCTATCGTGCTGACCCCGCCTCGCGGGGTCAGCGCTACAGCAGCGGCGCGAGCAAGCTCGCGGGAGAAAAGCGGCAGCAAGCTGCCGCACTCCAAAACGAGGCTCGTCTCTTGCCTGCAGGTTCGCTGTCAGCTCGAAGTGGCGTGAGGTTAGCGGATTCTGAGGATGCCAGGCGCGGCGGTAACGATTGCTCCGGCTGTTAACTGGAATTTCGCTTCGGTCGCGATGGGCCCCATTGACCGGAAACGACCTTTCTTTTGGTGTTCAATTCAACCAAGTAAGTCAGGAGGAATTCTTCAGGTCTGTTTGAGAATTCCCATACTAAATTCCTTCGAGAGGATTATGAGGGGAATCAGGCTTCCTGCCGCCACGCCGAGCCAGGAGAGCCCGAACTGAAGCTCCGCAACCCCTCTGGGTATCCTGAGGCCCTCAGCCACTTTGATCGGAGGGCCATGGCCAACCCTAATAACCACGTCCGAATCCTGGGATTCGGCTAGTAGCTCCAGGTAGCCAGGGAAGTCAATGGGCTCGTTGGTGTCCTTCATCAGAAACTCGCTGAGGCGCTTGCCTTTACCTTCGTAGTTGATTCCCATTGTGTCGTCCACAAATGTGCCTCTATAAATCCAATAGTAGGCCATCGTGATGCAGCCGAGAGATAGCACGACAGAAAAAAAGTAATGTCCAAAGCGAGGCCTTCGGGAGGTGAGCCAAAGGCCCAGGCAGACGCCGGCCGAGCACAGCATGCCCAGCAGTAGCCCGCCTATAGGGACAACAAAGAAAAACGTCATGAAGAGAAACGCGGCGTCCTCCTTGTAAAAGAAGACCTCGACCGCAGCAGCAGCCGTCCCCGTAAGCAACCCAATGACTGGAGGAATTGCAAATGTGGAGATCCTCGACCCAAGAAAGGACATGGTAGCAGCCACCCTTCCTGCGGCATCCGCAGTTACCGGAGGCAATTCTAGCGAAACACAACGAGCTTTAGTCTTACGTTGCGCTGCACGACGAGCCCCTCTATTTGGCACCGCCGCTTGTTACTCACTGTATAGCCCCTACCGAGGACCGCCCACGACCTAACTGGCCGCAATCCCTCCGCCACATCCGCATCGACGAATTCGCGGCAGCAGTTCCAAAAGCAGTCCCGAATTCCGAACCTGTACGACTTGCCGTCGGGAAACTCGATCTCAATTGAGGTCGGCCTATGCGCCGGGTCCGTATCCATCAACCGGGAAACGTCTCGCGCATGCCGGAACTTTATACCCCAACACGGGCTCCTGTTGCTTCCTTCCGAGAACAAGCTAAACTCAATGACATCGCCTTTAGCAAACATGGGGGCTCCTTACTGGCCGGTAACATACACCCCACCGCCTCTGCATGCAAGGCCCAGTTGAGTTCTCAGTGCTGGAAGCGTCAGGACTTTTTCGTCCCGAGCATAAACGCCCAGCACGCGCGGAAAGGTGCCGTAGAACCGCGGGTGCGGCTTACCCATTGTCGAAAGAAGGGTCTATACTAGCCGTGGAGGGTTCTTTTCCGGCCATGCCCTACTGCCCAAACTGCCTAACCGAATACGTGGAAGGTACAACGACGTGCGAAGACTGCGGTGCGCAACTCGCGCCCGGTTCGCCGCCCGAGGCGCCGCGAACCCAAAGTGCCGGCTTCGGGGACTCCAAGCTCGTGACCGTCCGTGTCTTCAGCGGCCCCACCGCACTGTTGGACGCCGATGTGGCCAGGAACATCCTGCAAACTCAGGGTCTTCCTTCCATAGTGCCCGGCGAGACCTCCGCTGAGCTGTTGCCGGTGCTGGATGTATCCCTGCTTGTACGGGAAGAGGATGCGGAACGGGCCGCCCGGATCCTCCAGGAGTACCTCGACTCCGAGCCTGCGAGCCCTCCCGAGTGACTGCTTACTGCCGAGGTGATTGGTTGCTCGATGATTTCCCTGCTGACGAAAGCTGTTTTTCCAGACGCGCGACAGCCTTGTGGACCCGCTTGGCTTCCCGAGCGTCCCTGGCGGAGGGAAGCTCGTCTAAATACTTCCGATACGCTTCCAGCGCTTTCTGCCGAAGCCCCATTCTATCGTAAGCCTTTCCCATCCCCTCGTAGGCAGGCGCATAATGCGGGTCGGTGTTTACGGCCTCCTGAAATCGGCTCAGCGCGGCGCTGAGCTTTTTCGTCCGCAAGTAATAATTGCCGATTTCCACCGATTTCGGAGCCGATGGTGCGACGTAGCGAGAGGGGGCGCCGGCTTTATTAACGACGAGTTGCGCTTCCTGGATCTGAGCGCAAACCATCGATTGGCCTTTAGGGAATATGAGGACTGCTGCCATTGCTATAACGGCCATCCATCGCATGACAACGATTCTCCCGCTTCGCCACGCGAGTGTCAATACTCCAAACCGCCTCCAAACCACCACACCATGCGTCTGCGGACTGGATTCCCGCTTTCGCGGGAATGAGCGGCGCCGACCGGCGCTGGGCCTTTGACAATGTTCAGCGCCGGCGGATAATGAATGTAGGAGAAGCTGGTGAATCCCGCACTAATCGAAAAAGCCGAAACGCTGCCTGGCCAGCCTGGGGTATACATCTTCAAAGATGAAACGGGGCGGCCTATCTATGTCGGCAAAGCGAAGTCACTCCGCCTGCGCCTGCGCTCATATTTCCAAGAGTCCCGCGCGCCAGATGAAAAGCGGGACCGCATGCTCGATGTGGCAGAGGATCTGAGACCATCCTCGTGGACAATGAGCGGGAAGCCATGGCGCTGGAAAACAACCTCATCAAGCAGTTTAAGCCCCGCTACAACATTCTGCTTCGCGACGACAAGTCGTATCCTTTCATCAAGCTCACGGCGCAGGAGCGCTTCCCGCGCGTCTACGTCACGAGGCGGGTAAAGAAAAATGGATCGCTTTACTACGGCCCATATTTCCCGGCCAACCTCGCTTATCGTATTGTGGATTTCATACATCGTCATTTTCTTATCCCGTCGTGCAACGTCGATTTGACGCGATACCATACCCGGCCGTGCCTCCAGTATCACATCCAGCGCTGCCTTGGTCCGTGCGTGGAAGGCCTGACCACGACGGACCGTTACACAGAAGCTGTGCGGGATGTCCGCATGTTGCTCGAGGGGCGGGAGAGTGACTTGGTCCGTAGCCTGCACGACCGCATGGCGGAAGCATCCCAAAAGCTCCTTTTTGAGGACGCCGCACGCTACCGGGACCAAATCATGACCGTCGAGGAGCTTCGCGAGCGGCAAAAGATGGCGGCTTGGTCCGGGCAGGAGGCTGACATCCTCGGCTTCCATCAGGAGGGTTCGCTGCTTGCCGTCAACCTCTTTCACTTGCGTGGCGGCCGCGTTTTGGACCGGCGCGAGTTCTTCTGGGAAGACCTCGAGTGCTTCCATGCCGGCGAGTTATTCTCCTCGCTGCTCAAGCAGATTTATCTCGACCAGCAACATCTTCCCGGCGAAATCCATGTGCCGGTGGACTTTGAGGACCGCGAACTTCTGCAAGAGTCGCTGGCTGAGAAGCGGGGGCATCTGGTGAAGATCCTGACTCCGCAGGCGGGGCGAAAACGCGCCCTGCTGGAACTGGTGGCCCGAAACGCGCGCCACTCCTTCGAAAGGCGGTTTCGAATTCTAAAACCCAAGACTCGCCAGGTGCTTGAGAGCCTGGCGGACGTCCTCGACCTGCCCCAACCGCCTAATCGCATCGAGGCCTTCGACGTTTCCCACACACACGGCTCGGATATTGTGGCCGCGCTGGTGGTTTGGGATGGTGGAGGCATGAAGAAATCCGACTACCGCAAGTTCATCATCAAAACAGTTTCCCAAAACGACGACTTCGCCAGCATGAGGGAAGCTGTGGGACGCCGCTACAAGAGGCTGCTGGAGGAAAAGAAAACCTTGCCCGACGTGATCCTCATTGACGGTGGAATCGGCCAGCTCCACGCTGCCGCAGGAGCTTTGGAGCGCCTGGGCATCATCAACCAGCCCGTGGCGAGTATTGCCAAGCGGGAGGAAATCCTTTACCTTTTGGGTCGTGAAGACGAACCCGTGGTTCTCGATCATCACTCACCAGCCCTTCACTTGATCCAGCAAATCCGTGACGAGGCGCACCGCTTCGCCGTCACGTTCCACAGGACCCGCCGGGGAGACCGCGAGTTGACTTCTGAACTCCTTGGCATTTCTGGCGTCGGAGAACAAACAGCGCGAAAACTGCTTGCGCACTTCGGAAGCTTCAGTGCTCTGAGAGACTTATCTGCTGAAGAGCTCGGCCAAGTGGTGAAACCCTCGCAAGCGCGGCGGATTGTTGAGCACTTCGCTTCAGCGAGGCAGCCCTCCTAATAATAAACCGTCTGGCCTGTCTATTTATAAGGTATTTATTTCTCTTGCTTCAGCAAGATTCCTGTGGCAGTCTGTCTGAGGAATGACAGGAGGTTGCTTATGGCCAGTTGTGGATTGGGTACGAAATTCAGTTTGTTTCTGGTAGGGGTTGGCGTTGGAGCAGTGGTCGCGATGCTCTGTGCGCCCAACTCCGGCAAGCAAACTCGGAAGCTGATTGCCAAGAAAGCGGGTGAAGGCAGAGACTACGTGGCTGCTAAAGGGCGGGAAATTATCGGAGAGGCAGGGGAGCGGCTTGCCGACACATTCGAGGCTGGCAAGGCTGCTGCCAAGAGCACATTTCAAAGACAATGAGGGGGAGGCAACATATGAGCGAAGAGGGTAATGGCGGAGCAAATCTGGGATTCTTTCTTGCGGGTCTGGGTCTGGGGGCGATCGTGGCCTTGCTGCTTGCTCCCAGGTCAGGAAAGGAAGCCCGAGAGTACATTGCGGGCAAAGCTGAGGAAGGCCGGGACTACGTAAGGTCTAAAACGGACGACTTGCGTCGCCAAGCCGAAGGGGCTGTCGAAAAAGGCAAAGACATTGTGACCAGGCAGAAGGAACTGCTCTCAGCGGCTCTCGATGCTGGCAAGCAAGCCTACGCGGAAGAAAAAACCCGGACCAAGTAGGTGATGGGAGAAAACCTATGGAAATCACAGCGCTGGTCGTCGCTTTGTTCCTAATCGCTCTGGCCGTCTTGATGCAAGCTGTGGCGATGGTGGGCATATGGCTAGTGTCCCGGAAGATGCGCGAGACGGCCTTGGATCTCAAGCAACGTTTGGACCCGCTGGTCGAGTCGTCACTGCAAATCGTCAACAACGCCCGAGAGCCCTTGCAACGGATTGGCGGCGACTTGACGGAAATTAGTAGAATTGTCCGCGCACGAACCAGCGACGTGGATGCGCTGCTAGCTGAGATTGTGGACAAATCACGAACTCAGGTCACGCGCATGGACCAGATACTTTACGAACAGACGAGCAATGTGGATGCGCTGTTTGCCCAGGTCCTTGACAAATCACGTGCTCAGGTCGTTCGGCTGGACCAGTTGATTTCCGATTTGGTTCAGAAGATCGAGACCATCTCGGAGCTCATGCAACGCAAAGCACTGGCGCCTCTCAATGAGGTTTCGGCCATCGTTAAAGGGTTGCAGGCTGGCTTGCAGCTTTTCTTCTCTCGCCAGAAAACCAATGGCGGGGTAAGCGAGACGGCAGGTCAAGACGAGCAACTATTCATTTGAGGACCACACAGCCCTTGGCTGCTGGCTCATCTCGGTCCAAGTCGACGCCGGCAGTTGCGGTGTTTGCGCGTGCTCCGGCTGCCGGGCAGGCTAAAACCCGGCTGATACCGGCGCTCGGGCCGCGCGCTGCCGCGTCGTTCCAAGCCGCGCTGATTTCAGACGCCCTGCGCAAAGTCGCCGGGTTAAGAGGCCGGACCGGGCGCTATCTGTTCATGGCGGGAGATTTAACCCGCCGCGGAAGCAGCCGGACGCCAGCCATAGTCTCCGAGCCGGATTGGCAAGAGCGCGGCCGCATCCTTCAGTTCAGCACTCTTCAGCAACGAGGAAAAGACCTCGGCCAACGGTTGGAGAACGCTTTCCGCGCCCTCTTTCGTACCCATCAAAGTTGCGTACTTATCGGCACAGACTCGCCTTTGTTCCCAGCCCGAATTCTCCGTCACGCTCTTCGAGAACTAAAGGTGTGCGATTCGGTCCTGGGCCCCTGCCCTGATGGCGGGTACTATCTAATCGGTCTCCGGCGGCCTGCTGATCCCAGGACGGTACGGGGAATCTTCCAGAAAGTCCGTTGGAGCACAGCCTTCGCATTCCGCGATACGCTTCGGAATCTCTTGCACCGAGGGCTTTCGTGTTCGCTTCTCGAGGCGTGCGACGACGTGGACCTGCCCGCCGACCTGCAACGGTTGAAGAGAACCCTGTCCCGAAAGCGGAAAGTGCGCCGACTGGCTCCCGCGACGTGGAGCTTCCTGAAAGGCATTCCAGTGCTGTCCACTTCGCAGGGCCGAACGGCGTTCGGCCCTACGTAACCCGGGCAATCCACCCGCCACCCAAGACTTCGTCCGCATCGTAGAAAACCGCCGCCTGCCCGGGAGTAATGGCACGTTGAGGATCATGGAACTCGACCAATGCATTGCTCGTCCCATGCGATACGACTTGCGCAGGTGCGCCCGGGTGATTATGGCGAATCTTGACGTGGGCTTCGAGCGCGTCGCCATCCCTGACGGGACGAATCCAGTTGACGTCCCGAACCACGAACTTCCGCTGAAACAACTCCTGCTCAGGCCCCACAATGACGCGGTTATTTTCAGGCTCGAGCTTTATGACGTAGAGCGGCGAGCCCACGGCAGCTCCCAGGCCTTTTCTTTGACCCACGGTGAAGTTGTGAATTCCCTGGTGTTCTGCCAATACCCGCCCTTCAGTTGAGACAACTTCACCCGGCTGCGCTTCCGGCTTCTTGCCCCGCTCCTCCAAATAGGCGTCGATAAAGGCGCGGTAACTGCCGGTAGGAACGAAGCAGATCTCCTGGCTTTCAGGCTTTTCGGCCACGGGAAGCTGCTTGGCGCGGGCAATGGAGCGTACTTGCTCCTTGGTCAATTCTCCCAGTGGGAAAATGGCGCACGCGAGTTGCTGTTGCGTGAGGCCAAAAAGGAAGTAGGCTTGGTCCTTGCTGCGGTCGACGCCGCGGAAAAGTTGGTAACGCCCCGTCTTTTCATCTCTCCGGACGCGGGCGTAATGGCCCGTAGCGACGCGCTCTCCGCCGATCTGGTGAGCGAGGGCGATAAAACGCTCGAATTTGATTTCCGTGTTGCAGAGGCTACACGGAATGGGCGTTTCTCCTGCCAGGTAGCACGCGACAAATGGCTGCACCACTGCCGCCTCGAACTCCTGTTCGAGGTTGATCAGGTAGTAGGGGATACCCAGGAAACCTGCCACAGCACGGGCATCATACACATCATCAAGCGAACAGCAGCGGCCGCTGACGTGGCCCGGGGCGTTGGCGCCATCCTCCAGGCCTTGTAACTTCGGCAGACGGCGCTGGTTCCACAACTGCATCGTCAACCCAATTACCGTGGCGTGGCGGCCGGGCCCCACGATGGGCTTCAAATCCGAATTATGTTCGACGAGCAAGGCGGCCGCAGTGGAACTGTCCACTCCCCCGCTCATTGCTATAGCAATAGTCATGAGTTATGTGAGGGGCCCCGGGCTGGGGACTACGGCGACCGGTGAAAAAGTGAAACCGGAAACTCGAAAATGGAAAATCGAAGGATGAGGCCACATTTCCCAAACCTCCAGCCTCCAGCCCCTGGTCCCCAGTCCCCTAGGCCCTAGCCGCAACTGGCTTGTAATGGGGCGACACAGAACGGAGTCGTTCGACCACGGCAGGAAGGATTTCGAGAGCGGAATCGATATCCTCGACGGTGCTGTAGCGGCCCAGGCTCAACCGGATGCTTGATCTTGCCTGCTCCGGGGTTCGGCCGATAGCGGAGAGGACGTGTGAAACCTCAACCGAACCGGACGAACAGGCTGCCCCTGTCGAGCAGGCGACGCCCCTCAAGTCCATGGCGATGACGAAACCTTCACCCTCGACGTAATCGAAACACAGGTTGCTAGTATTGGGGAGCCGCCGCTGGGGATCTCCGTTCACGCTGACCCGAGGTACGCGCTCCAGGATTCCGCATTCCAAACGATCGCGCAGCTCGGCCATCCGCTGCGCATCCTCCGCAAGGTGAGACAGGGCGAGTTCCGCGGCCTTTCCCAGTCCCACGATCCCCGGCACGTTTTCGGTGCCCGGACGGCGGTCTCGCTCGTGATGGCCTCCGTAAAGCAGCGGCTTCAGGATTGTGCCTCTGCGGATATACATTGCGCCTGCTCCCTTCGGGCCGTTCAGCTTGTGCGCGGAGAGAGAAAGCAGGTCCACGCCGAGCTTCTCGACGTCCACGGGAATCTTGCCCACTGACTGAACCGCATCGGTGTGAAAATAGATATCATGCTCGCGGGCGATGCCGCCGATTTCTTCGAGGGGTTGGATCGTGCCGACTTCGTTGTTCGCATGCATGATGGAAATCAGCACGGTCTCAGGACGAATGGCTCGTTTCACATCAGCCGGATCGACAACGCCGCTTGGGCCCACGGGCACATAGGTCACACTGACGCCCTCTTTTTCGAGGGCCTGCGCCGTGTTGAGAACGGCGTGGTGTTCGACGCCCGTGGTGATGATGTGTGGGGCCGCGACGCGCGAGGCCTGCACAATGCCGAAGATCGCAGCGTTATCTGATTCCGTGCCCCCGCTCGTGAAGATCACCTCGCCGGGCCGAGCGTTGAGCAGCTTTGCAACCTGCTCCCGAGCCTTCTCCACCGCGTTCTTTGCCCGTTGGCCGAACCAGTGGATGGAAGAGGCGTTACCAAAATCTTCGAGCAGGTAAGGCTTCATCGCCTCAAACACTTCCGGGGCCAGCGGCGTCGTCGCGTTGTTGTCCAGATAGACCCTTCTCACAATGGATATTTCCCCTGGAAGCACCTGTCATTCCGAGCGAAGCGAGGAATCTGCTTGTATCCCCGACACTGATCGCACGCTAGACGGGTTAACCCCCACATTTCACGTTAGCCGACCACCACAGTGAAGTCAAATGCCTCGGAGATGAAATACCCGCCCTAATCCGTCGGTAACGACGGGTGAGCCTGGTATGGGCGCACGGCGATGGCCCCTGCGCCCCATCCGGTTTCGGCAGGAGGGTGCTGCCTGTAGGGGCGAGGCGGCGCCTCGCCCCTACCTCCGCGTTGCCGCCCCGCACGTTATCGACGGATTGGGGCCCCACTTTTGCTTTTGGCTCGCCGCATTGCTAGAATGTAGGGAGTGAGAGTCAGACCATGACGAACTTGGACCGCATTTCGACCGATCCGGCCCGCATGAACGGCGAGCCGTGCATCCGCAACATGCGCCTGACAGTCCGCCGCGTACTTGAAGCCCTCGCGACTTATCCCGACCGTGCAGAGCTCAAGCGCGAATACCCGGAACTCGAAGACGAAGATATTCGCCAGGCACTCGCTTTCGCCGCCGCTTCTCTCGACGACAAAATCCTTCCCCCGCTGGTTGCCCGCTGATGCTGCTTCTCGACCAGGGCCTGCCTCGCTCCACCACGCTCCACTTGCGCGCCGCGGGCCTGAAAGCTGACCACGCCGGCGATGTTGGCCTTGCCACTGCCGCCGACAGCACCATCCTCGCGCGAGCTCGGGACCACGGGCAGATCGTCGTCACCCTGGACGCGGATTTTCATGCCCAGTTGGCCCTTTCGGGCGCGGCGGGGCCGTCGGTGATTCGCATCCGCATCGAAGGGCTGAAAGCCAAACAGCTCGCGCAGCTTCTGGTCCGCGTGCTGGAACAATGTGGTGAGGACCTCAAATCCGGCGCGATGGTCAGCGTAACCGAATCCAGCGTCCGCATACGGCATTTGCCTCTCATCCGCATTTGAAACCTCAGATCCACCCTCTGCAATTGCGGCAGGGCTGGCTGGCGCAGACCCCTGCTCTTGGGGGTCTGCGATTTCGCGAAGCGACGTGTCGGAGCCGTCTGCTCATTCAAATCGGCCTGGACGAGGGAACACTGCAGGCGAGCATGCCCGCGCCAAAGCCATGCCCGAAGGGAGTCCCTTCCGGAGATCGCAGACCCCAAAGTACGGGGGTCTGCGCCAGCCGGCCTGTGACTGCTCCTTTTTGCCTCGCCTTGACCCCGAAGTCGATGTATACCGGAACGGTAACGCGGGGTAATGCAAACGCACTGTACGTCGTAATTGCCCGGTTGGCCACCAAGGGCGATGCTGTGAAAAGATTTTCACCTGCGCATATCGCAGGAAACGTGACTCTGCGCGATCCGCCATCATGTCAATCATCTACTATAAGACCGAGACAATTTGGCCATGCATCAGGCTGGCGATCGAGCACATCCGCCAACAACGAGTTTCCGTCAATGACAAAGCGCTACGTGCCGGCCTAAATTTCTCGATCCTACTGGGCTCTGCGTGTTTTGTTGAAGGAGTCTTCGAGACCACACTTAAGGCCTTGCTGCAATTCAACGGCAGTCTTTATTGGAGCGCAGACATTAAGGGAATCGAGAAGCGACGTGGAATGAATATGTTCTACCATCGACTGGAAGATGAACTCAGGAAGCGTATCGAGAGATCCACGGGGGCCGAAGGGTACAACGAGACTTTCGAACTGCTGGCAGGTCGTAGCATGAAGGGGCTGAAGCAACTCGTGCGTTTATGGGAGGGGGTAACTGTCCTCTTCCACTTCCGACACGCCCTTGCGCATGGACGAGAAGTATTTGCAAGAGAACGCTCTGGGCCTGGGGATCACGGAAAGGTGCTTGAGAGATTCTCGGGAGGATATCACGAAGTTGAGAGCTACTTAGCCAAAGCCGGTCTTCTTAAAACTAAATTCGTTGAGCGGCAGTCGGAGTACATCTACTTATCTGACCAAGCAGCGGACCA
Source organism: uncultured Acidobacteriota bacterium (assembly GCA_963765485.1). GTDB lineage: Bacteria > Acidobacteriota > Terriglobia > UBA7540 > UBA7540 > CAVROP01. The sequence continues at coordinate 30,121 of CAVXWN010000033.1, forward strand.
TTTTTGGCAGCTGGCGCAGGAGATTCCAAACGCCATCGTCGGCTCGCTGGAGGGCCCCCAGAAGGAGGCTGTCGACAAAGCACTTCTCACTCAAAATGCCTTTGGCCACATCGGCGGGTAGCGGTCAGTGGTTTGCTGACCGTTGGTTTTTCCATTGTTGGCAATGGCATGGCCTGCCCAGAATCGCTTTATATTAATCCGGTTCGGAAAGTGAAACCGCCACGGTCAGGACTGCGCTGACCGGGGCTACCCGCTAGAGCCCTTCGTGATACACTTTCGGCCGAAGGCGGGGGCACCCGTCAGAGGGAGAATTTATGGCGAATGAAAAGAAGAGCTTCACGGCATCGATGAAGTGTGGCCATTGCCAGAACACGGCCCCTATGGAGATCCTTGCGAACGCCTCAACCATACGCAAGTATACAGATGATCGCGATGGCGAGAGTTGGGAAGCTGGCTCGGTCTACGAGTTCAGTAAATGCCCGGCCTGCGACAACATGACCCTTCGAGGTTATGACTGGCACAGCGGCTACATGGACGAAGGTGACATTGAGTTCAAGGTTTTGTACCCGCTCGGCGAGAAAGTTCTCCGAGGATTGCCAAGGAAAATCAATGCAGCGTACCAAGCAGCCAATAAGGTGCGAAAGATCGATGCGAATGCATACGGGGTCCTGCTCGGGCGCGTTCTCGACTTTGTTTGTGAAGACCGCAACGCCTCTGGAAGGACGCTGGACCAGAAGCTCAAGAGTCTTGCCGAGAATAATGAAATCCCGTCAAAATTGGTAGACGTCGCTGCCGGTTTACGGAAACTACGCAACATAGGCGCACACGCAAATTTGGGGGAGCTGACGGCAGCTGAACTCCCGGTTCTCGACGACCTGACCCGCGCCATTCTTGAGTACGTCTATTCGGCCCCTTTCTTGGCGAGAGAAGCGGAGGAGCGACTCAGCAAGCTTAAGGCAAAAAGCGGCGCAGACCCAAGCGACCCGGACCAAGAGGAGAAATAGCAATTCGCCGGTCGCGCGTACATCGGTTTGTAAGAGCCCCAGGAACGCAAGCAACATCTCTGTCACCGCGTCCTGTCCGTGGCCTGTTCTGGGTTGTTAACGGTCGCCGACATAAGATGTCCGCCGCGGGGGATCGCCGCCACCCCCGACGGCAAGAGCGCAGGGCCCGTGGTTCGGCCCTGCGGCTCTTCCAGCGGCACGGGCCTTTTCCGGACCGCACCTTGCGTAATCCTGGTTTTTCTAACCTTGCCTGCAATGAAATCATCACAACTTTAACCGCGCCGTCAAAGCCACGGCGCGGTGGAAAGGCCGCAGGGCTGGAGAGCAAGCCCTGCGCTACCACGCGGGCTCATGCCCGATGCCCTTCGCATCTCACGACTTGTTCGTGAGCGCCTTTTCTACCGCTTCCGGGTTTCTATCAATCACCGTCAAGTAGGCGCGCAAGTAATTTTCGATTGACGATTTTCGATTGACGATTGACCAACGAGGTCAAGAACAGAGCCAAGTGATGTCTGGTAAGTTCCGCCCATGGGACTCGCGGCGCTTGACTTTCCGCGGCGTCTTCTTTAGATTCGAAAGTATTATGGGTGAAACGGTAAAGGACGAGATCAACGAGCAACTGGACAAGCTGGATACGCCGCAACAGCGCCAGGTGTTGGAATTTGCGCGAGGCTTGGCCTCGCCGACCGGCGTTTCGGGCGACAAACTGCTCCAATTTGCGGGGGCCATCGCTCCGGCCGACCTCGAAACCATCTCACGGGCCATCCTCGAAGGCTGTGAACACGTTGACCTGAATGCCTGGTAGAATACTTCTCGATACCAACATTGTAATTGCGCTCTTCGCGGGCGAGAAGCCGGTCCGCGAGCGACTGGCCGAATGCCCGGAGGTTTTCTTGCCCTCCGCAGTTCTGGGAGAACTTTACTACGGCGCCCTGAAGTCCGGCCAAGCCAGCGCCAATTGCGCTCGGATCGAGGAACTGGCCGCCGCCGTGACCGTGTTGCCCTGCGATGCCACCACCGCCCGGCTCTATGGAGAGATTAAGGCATCTTTGCGGTTGAAAGGCCGCCCCATACCCGAAAACGACATCTGGATTGCTGCCGTCGCGCAGCAATACGGCCTGTCCCTGGCCACCCGGGATGAGCACTTTAACCACGTGGCAGGGCTGGCCGCTGAGGCGTGGTGACCGTGGGGTTTTCTCAAGCCTGACGCCCTTCGCACCCCACGACTTGTTCATGAGGGCTTTTTCTACCCGTTCCCGGTCCCTATCAATCTCGGTCAAGCAGGCGCGCACCGCGCTTTCCGGACGCCTGCGCCCTTGCTCCCATTCCTGGAGCGAGCGCGGGCTGACGGCATAGCGCCGTGAGAATTCCGCTTGGGACAAGCGAGCGCAGACCACCGTCTTTGCGGTCTGCGGTCCTTCCTTACATTCACGCTTCCGTATCCAAGGGCAGACCCCTGTTTTGGAGGGATCTCCGCCGCCAGCTTTCCCTCGCGCAAATCGCATTGATAGGGATACAATTAGAGAGTAATTCCAACGGTTCTCAGAAGCGGTTCCTATCGGTTTTTCTTTGTTTCCTTTGAGGAGTTGGTATGAGTTCTTTGGCCGTTGAAGTCCAGGAGCCACGGGGTAAATCGGTCCAGGTGAGCGACGAAGGGCTCACGGTCGATTTGGTGGATGGGCGGACCATCATGGTGCCTCTGGGTTGGTTCCCCCGTCTTTGGCATGGGACGCCGCAGGAGCGCAGTCATTTTGAAATCTTCGGTGACGGCGCCTACATCCACTGGCCCGACCTGGACGAAGATCTGACCGTCGCGGGTCTGTTGGCGGGGCAACGCTCGGGAGAGAGCCCCCAATCTCTAAAGAAATGGCTGGAGTCTCGAAAGACGAGAAGTAACCGCAGGGGATGACACCAGGACTTCCTCAAGCAAAACCTTTCACCACCAAGACACCAAGCGATCACAGGGCTATGGTTGAGGCCGGCAGGCGCGGTGACGCCAGGTTCAGCCCTCCCACGGGTTCACGAGTAAGACCCCGGTGGGTTCGAAATCAGCCGTGTTCCCGGTCATAACGTGCAGACCGTGGCTACCCGCCCGCGAAGGCGGGAATCCGGTCCGTCGTCGTCGTATTTCCAATGGCTTGCGGAGTGGATTCCCGCCTTCGCGGGAATGACTGTACCCATGAGTGTGTGTGTCTCGCAAATGACACCACCACGGCTAAAGTCAATTCGGGTTTCATCCGAGCGCGGGGAACAAGGCGTCCACAGAGACGGTGAACAGCAGCACAAAGTAATAATGAGCGCCAGCCCGCCTTTGCGCCGGTGGCGGCTTTGGCGGTAGTATTGCCGTGGCGGAAAACTGGTGAGCTACCAAACCATGCTCGATGCCGGGCAGCGAGGAGCAGTCAAAGCATCCGCGCGACTTCAGTGCATTTTGTGCCTTATCGGCTTTACCTCCGTAATCGCCCAGATTGTCCTGATGCGCGAACTGATCGTGGTCTTTTACGGCAATGAGATTTCGCTGGGCATCATGCTGGCAAGCTGGCTGCTTTGGACTGCCCTTGGTTCTAGCGTGTCAGGTCAGGTTCTCGTGCGTTTGGGCGATTCGAGGAAGCTGATGGCCTGTCTGGAGACCCTCATTGCTGCTGCTTTCCCGCTGACCGTTGTGGCCGTACGCGCAAGCAGGCCGGCGCTTCAATCAGTCCCCGGAGAAATCCTTGGGCCGGCTCCGATGTTTCTCACCTCCTTTGTCACACTCAGCATCTTTTGCCTGCTCTCGGGCAGTCTATTTGCGGCGGGCAGCAGGCTGTGCGGCGACGAAACGCGCACGTCGACAGCGTCTGCGGCAAGCTCTGTTTACCTGCTGGAGGCGGCAGGTTCGGGCCTGGGGGGCATACTCGCGAGCCTCGTCTTGATCCGGCATTGCACCTCCTTTGAAATCGCCCTCTTGCTGGCGTTTCTGAACCTGCTGGCTGCGGCGTGGGTTGGGATTCGCACGCCTTCCCGCCGCCGTGTCCTTCTGGTACTGCTTTTGATTGCGGCGCTCTTGATTCCTCGCGCCGCCCGCTCGCTTGAGGCGAAGTCGCTGGCGCTGCTGTGGCATGGTTTTAGCCTCGTGGAGTCACGAAATTCCATTTATGGCAATCTGGCGCTCGTTGCCACGAGCGAAAGCCGCAGTCTTTTCGAAAACGGGTTAAGGGTTTTGACGGTTCCTGACCTCGCGGCTGCCGAGGAGTCCGTACACTTCGCGCTTCTCGAACACACCGCTCCTCGCTCTCTGCTTCTGATCGGCGGTGGCATCAACGGCAGCCTGGCTCAAGCCCTCCAATACTCCAGCCTTGAGCGTGCGGACTACGTCGAGCTCGACCCGGCGATACTCGGAGTTGCGGAGCGCCACTTTGCGCAAACCTGGACTCGCGTCCAGCGCGACAAACGCGTGCGCATACACCCCATAGATGGGCGGTTGTTCCTCAAAACCAGCGACTCGAGGTTCGACGTCATCATCATCAACCTGCCGGACCCGTTTACCGCGCAACTGAACCGCTTTTATACCCAGGAGTTTTTCAGGGAGGCGGCGGAAAAGCTCAACCGCGGCGGAGTGCTCTCGATCCAGGTGACAGCAGCAGAGAACTACATCAGCCAGGAACTGGCTGACCTCTTGAGATGCTTGGAAAAGACGTTGCGCACAGTGTTTCCCCAGGTGGTCGCCATACCGGGCGGGACGGTGCACTTTCTCGCTTCCAATCAGCCCGGCTCGCTCACTCTCGATCCCTCGGAACTGATGTCGCGGCTTCACAAGCGCCAGATCCGCACCGAGTATGTGCGCGAATACTACATCCCCTTCCGCATGTCGCCGGACCGCATGCTCGATCTCCAACTGCAAATCGAGCCACTTCCCACAACGCCTATCAACCGCGACTTCACTCCCATCGCTTACTATTTCGGCGTTGTACTCTGGAGCTCACGGTTCCACTCCATCTGGCGTAACTTACTAGAATCCCTGGCGCGGCTGAGATTCGGTACGGTGGCGGGCGCTGTGGCGATCGGGTGGATTGGTCTGGCGCTGGTTGCGGCGCTGTATGAGCGTCGCAGAATTGCACGCTGTCGCAGTAGCGGCGATTTTACATCGCCACAAGATGGCGATCCGGCAGACGCGGCGGGATCGCCGCTACACCGCCGCAACGCCACGGTGGGCCTATGTGTAGCCGCCATGGGATTTACGCTATTAGGCCTTGAAGTACTGCTGCTGTTGGGCTTCCAAGCTCTTTATGGGTACGTTTACCAACAACTCTCCATCTTGGTAGCCGTTTTCATGGTAGGGATGGCGAGTGGGGCGTGGCTGTCGTTAAGTAGGGCGGCGGCCTTCCCTGCCCTGCCTAAGGTTGTTCCTGAATCACGGGGCCCTTCGGTAGCTGCGGAAACCAGTGCAGTATCGCGCTTCGAATACGCCAAGCTTGCCTTTCTGCACGTGTTGGCGGCGCTGGCGCCTCTTCTCCTCTGCGCCCTGTTTGTCTTGCTCGAGCGCAGCAGAAGTCGGGCCGCCATTCTTACCATCAGCGAGATGCTCTTCCCGGTGCTGGCTCTGATTGCGGGGCTGATGGGCGGATATCAATTTCCGCTGGCAAGCCGCATTTACTTCGCGCACGCGAATAATTCAAATCCCGGCCCTGGGACCCTCTATGGCCTTGACCTGATCGGCGCGTGCCTGGGAGCAGTAGCGCTGAGCGCCTACCTCCTCCCGGTTTATGGCTTCGCGCGCACCGCAATGCTCATGGCCGTGGTGAACCTTGCCCCGGCTGCCCTGGCAGGCTTGGCGGCTTTTGAGGTGAGGATTCGTCAAACTTAAGGGCGGTTGGAGCGGTCGGCTCTGCGAAGACCAGCGCCGAAAACATGAACAGGTCGGCATCCTCGTCCTTCCAAGCTTGCTGAGGAAGGCCCGCTTTCACGCACACTTGTTCAAGGAAAGTGCTCCTGTCCCATCCTTCTTCTGTAGGCACCTGAGGCAGCAGCACGCCTTCATACTCCCCCTTGCGAATGAGCAGCCCGTGCTGACCCACATGGATCTGGTTGATATCCTCAACTCTGTGCAGTGGTGAAAGCACTGAAATCTCGTAGTCCAGAATTCCCAACTCGCTCTCGCTGACTGGCCGGAAACGCCGGTCTTCCAGTGCCGCGTAAGCGGCCACATCCCGGACCGTTTCAGCAAGCGGTTTCACTGGCGACATATAGCCAATGCAGCCGCGTAAATCTCCATGTTCCTTCAGGGTTACGAAGGCCCCGCGGGCATTGCGGAGGGCTTCCGACTCATCCGCGGGCACCGGATAGAGCTTCTTCTCTCGAACCGCAGTCTCCACAGACTGGCGCGCGATTTTCAGAAGTTCTTGCTTCTCAGCGGGAGTGAGTGAGAATTCAGCGCTCTTGCGCCCGTGCTTCTTGTTCTCCTTTCCAGTCACCAACGCCACGGCGCCGTAGCCGACAACGCGACTCTTATCTCCCGTGACGTCTCCTGAATTCGCGTACTTGAGGATTTGCGCGCGATGCGCACCCAGGCGTTCCGCGGCGATCATGGCGGCAACGATGGGCCCGCCTCCGCAGGGGCCATTCCAGATGTTACGCTCGATGTTTTGTGAGAGGCTCAGGTAATCCCACTCCTCGATCGTCTTCAGAATCTGGTGGTCCATCTGCTCTGCCTCATCGTAGTGGTGATAATGGGAAAGGTCGGAGCTGACCAGGATGAGCGTGTTTGTGCCCTGCACCGCCTTTGCCAGGGCAATTCCCAGCGCGCGGCAATTGTCATAACGCTGGTCTCCCATCACGATGGGCACCATCTTGAATTCCCCCAGCACGCGCTGCAGGAACGGCAGTTGATCTTCCAGGGCGTGCTCGCCATGCCCCTCGACTTCGCCGTGTCCGCGTCCCGAGATTTTGATTGCCGAGCTCAGTTTGGCGAGCCTAGCGGCAAAGTCATGGTCGACGTGAACCTCGCCGAAGGGTGTCCGATAGGCCTCACCGTCGTAAATGGAGGAGAAGGGAAACGCCTCGAAGTGCGAGGGGGCAATCACCACGACGCGGTCGTATCTCTTGCCTTTGAGCTGGATGTAGGAGTAAGCTGCCACCCCGCCGGAGTATTGGTAGCCCGCATGAGGACAGATCAACGCGACTAAGCTGCCTTCCAGATTCTCAGCCGGAGCTCGGGCCAGAAATCCGTCGATCATCTTTCCCAATTCGTTCGCGTCTGCGGGGTAGAATCCACCTGCCACGAAGGGAGGCCGGATCTTATGTTCCTCGCCCAAGCCGAGATTCTGAAGGTTGAACACAAACAGAGCAACGGGGACAAGGAGAGCAAATAGAAATGGAGTCAGTTGTATCCTCATGTCTGGACCCTTGGCGGGGACTCGCGGGCAGGCAGTTTCCTAGTTTACACCTGAACGGCCCCAGGGCGTCTTTTTTTGTGCGGAGACGGCTTGCCGTCCCCTTTTTCGGAACGTGACGGGTTCGTCGACGAGGGTAGGGCAAGCCCCCCTACGGACTTTGATGGCGTTCCTCTTGACAGGACACTGCACCCGGACTATATAGGCTCCCTGGAACGATCTGGAACGATATCGAGCACATCGAGTCGATGCTGAAGGAACGGCCACAACCCAGCCGCGAACGGCCGTGGGGGACGTGGATGAGCTGGTCCACAAATCCTAGCGCACTAGAGGAGATCCCGTAATGGTCCGAAATCGCATAAACCGTCGAGAACTGTTGCAAGGGCTGCTTCTCTCGACAGGGACCGCTATGGTCTACCCGGTTAACCTGGCATTTGGGGCCGAGACACCGGCGGAGGAGGAATGGACCTTCGAAGGTGCAATGAAATGTTGGAAGCCCATGACCAGGGCCGTGCAGCACGTTGGAATCCCCGGATGCGAGTGGCAGACCGGAGTGATGTGGGACGGCGCGCTAGTTTTCGGACCGTTAGAGGCTTACCGGAATAATCCCTGCATGCAACAGGAACTCCGGCTGCTGGGAGGAACCTCGGCCCGCGACGTCCCGCAAAGTGGCACATACGAGCCCCACAATCTGCTTCATCTTTCTGTCGCTCACGGCGAACCCATGAGGTTTGCCGATCGCCGCGGCACGGGCAACCCTTCGGTCCGGCGCCGCCTGGAAGCTGGCCGCCTGCCACTCCCTCATGTCGAAACGGAAGATGGTGCGTTGCTCTGGACTGAGACAGTGTTCGCCCATCTTATAGGACGCGGACTTCAAGATGGCATGGACCCGAGACCGGAGGACATGCCGATTACGCACGCAGTCTTCAAGGTGCGGAACCGAGGCGTCCGGGCCGAAACGGGCCACCTGTGGCTGCACTTCGCCGACACTAGCCGGGTGACCTTCGGCTACAAGTGTGCCCAGGACGACGAACTCGGCCAGGCACTGGAGCACAGATTCAAAGCGCCCTTCGGAGTTCTGGAAGAGAAAGTTCGCTATGTGGTCCCGTCGCCGGCCCAAGGAAGGGTGCTCTGGCACGCGGAAGGCCCCACCGCGGAAGGCATGAAGAATCCGGCAAAGAGCCTTCTCGAATGGCAGGTTCCGCTGGCAGCCGGTGAAAAAGCGGAGTTTCGAATCCTCCTTCCTTACGGGCTCGTCGATTCCGCCGCGGCGCAGAAGTTCCTCGATCTGGACAGCTCCCGGTTATTTGATGAAGTGCGCGATTTCTGGCAAAGCGTCGTGAACGGGCAGATCGGCGCCATCAGCACTCCGGACAGCTTTGTGAATGATTACCTCTCGGCGGTGGTCGGACAGATGGCTGAGCAGACCTGCTACCGCCACGGCAGTCGCATATGGATGTACAAAACCAGCCCCAACTGGTATGAAGGCTACTGGCCGTGCAATGCCGCGAAGGCACTGCCCACACTCGATCTGCGCGGGCTGGCTCGATACTCGCGTCCCGTTCTGGGGAGCTTTATTACCACACAGACAGACGATTTTGGCAGGCTGCAGCACTCTCCTGTGGACGGCAAGACGGTGGCCGGCGAAAGCTTCGCAAGAGTGCCGGGCTTCCTGGGCAATTTTGGAGATTGGACCGCGAATACCCTACTGCTGAGCCACGGCCTGGAGCTATGGGCTCTTGCTTCGCACTATCGGATTACGCGCGACCGCGAGTGGCTGGGGGAGGGTTCTGGTTCGCCTCTCCAGGCAATCCTTGGGGCTTGCGACTGGCTTTCGGCACAACGTCGACTCACCAAGCGCGAAGAGAATGGCCGTAAGGTTCCCCAATGGGGACTTCTGCCTCCCGCTTCGGCCCACGATTGGTTTGCCGGTTACACGATCTTCAACGACGCATTTTGCATCTTCGGCATGATTGAATCAGTCCGCATGCTCCGGGAGATCAACCACCCACGTGCAGAAGAGTTAGCAAAGGAGTTGAATGACTATCGCACTTGCCTTCGCGAGCGGTATCGCGAAGCCCGCGATCGCGCCCGGCCGTTGCCTCTCCCCGGCGGCAAGCAACTTCCCTACGTTCCCCGTGAAATCTCTGAGTTGGATTGGGCCAAAGCCGACTGGACCTACACAGGCTACGGCCCGCTACGCGCCGGAGCGTGGGGTGCGTTGGATCCGCACGATGAACTCGTTAGCCAAGCGCTCGAATTTGTCGAGGCGGGCATGCCAAAGGGCGAGGGGTTCTACTTCCGGCCCGATGGGGAAACCATGAAAGATAAGTTCGGCCGCTTTATCGCCGCCCGCAATTTTGCAGAGGTGAGCGATCCAAATGCCGCGCGGCATTTCATGTGGAGGCACTACGTCGAGTACGAGACCATGTGGCCGATCGGTTTAGACTTGTTCCTCCAACGTGACGACCAGCCCCGGTTCTTCGAATGGCTCTTTAATAACCTGGCCGCCGTGCTTCACCACGATTATCGGGTGGGCGTCGAATCGCTGGACGGCGTGCCGTCGAACGCGCCCGGCGATGCCGAGCGTTGGCGCGCGATTCGCGACATGTTCGTCAACGAGCGCGGGGGCTACGATGGCTCGCAGCAGTCGCTCTGGCTGCTCCAGGCGATCCCTCGCTGCTGGCTTAAACCCGGGAGTCGAATAGCAGTTCAACAAATGGGCACTCATTTTGGCGGCCAAGTGGATCTGGAGACCGAAGTGGCGAAGAAGGGGAACTCGCTGCGGGTTGAGGCAAAGCTGAATCTCGTGGTGTTACCCGCCGAAATTCGAATGCGGTTGCGATCCGGTGACGGCCGCCCGCTCGCTTCAGCGTCGGTCAATGGGCTGGCCACGCGCGTGTTGGAGAAGGACACGATCAATCTTCCTACAGAAACCAAGGGCGAATACAAGATTGTGGGGCGCTTCATCTGACCTCCCGCTGATCGGGCCGGAATCCGTTCTGGCAGGGAGATGGGCATATACTTTACAAGGCCCCATGAAACATGGGAGCCACGGCCGGCGGTTGGTTCAGATGAAAGCCCCGTGAGGGGCGCAAGGAGGGGCCAGAGTGAGAATTACTAACTGGACGATCTACACACCTGACAAGAACTATCACGTCTTCCTAGAGTTGCAGACCGGCGCGGGTGTTACCGGCTGGGGTGCGGCGTACTCGGAGAAGGGACAGGTGGTGGGTGCGCTCGAATGGCTGAAGCGCTTCGTTATCGGCGAGAATCCGCTGGAGATGGAGCGCGTCACGGAAAAGCTCCACCAGATCACCTTCTGGCTGGGACGCGGCGGCGCGATGACGCACGCCATCAGCGCCATCAATGTCGCCTTGTGGGACCTTGCGGGAAAGATCCTGGGGCAGCCGGTCTCGGTGCTACTCGGCGGGGCGCATCGCGCTGCCGTGCCGGTCTATGGTTCCGTGCTGTTCTCTCCCGTCGAGAGCCTTCCGCAACGAATTGAGCAAATGAAGGCGCGCGGCTTCAAAGCCATCAAGCTGGGCTGGGATCCCTTCGGGCATCAGCCGTTGGCGCAGGACGAAGAACTGGTGCGAAGGGCTCGCCGAGCGGCGGGGAATGAAGTCACCCTTCTCATTGATGCCGGCGGCAGCTATCCGTTCTGGAAGTTGAGGTTCAAAGATGCGCTCGAGCGCGCTCATATGTTGGCGGATTACGGTGTTTATTGGTTCGAAGAGCCGCTCGCTCCCGATGATATTGAAGGCTATGCACGGTTAACGGACCAGTCGCCGGTTAAGATCGCGCACGGTGAAGTATTGACCAGGCGCCAATCATTTGTTCCCTACTTTGCCCGCCGGGCCATGGACATCGTGCAGCCTGACGTCGCTAAAGTGGGCGGCCTTTCAGAGGTGCGGCGAATCGGGTGGATGGCAGAGGAGCACGGTATAGAGCTTGTTCCTCATGGTTGGAACACGGCCGTGGGCGTGGCAGCCGACCTGCACTTGGTAGCCTCACTTCCGTCGCGTTCCTTTGTGGAATTCAATGTGGGGAACCAACTAGTGGAAGACCTGAGCGCATCCCGCTTTCAACTAGACTCCGAAGGATGTCTCAAGGTTCCCGACGCGCCGGGGTTGGGGCTGGAAATAGATCGCGATCGGCTCAAGCAGTTTGAAGCTTCCGGCTTTGCGAGCGGTACGTGGACTTGGGACGAAAGGAAGGAGTTTGAAGCTTCTTGAAAAACTGGAGATAGGCCCGGTTTCGCCATAGGCAGCGAAAATCCGGCGCACAAATAACGGAGGATTTCGATGGAAACAAAAGGAAGGGAGACGTCCAGACGGCTGGCGGGAAAGCGAGCGCTCGTCACCGGAGCAGGCACCGGTATCGGCAGGGCCGTGGGTTTGGAATTGGCGCGGGAAGGGGCGGCGATAGCGCTTCAATATGCACACAGCAGCACGGGCGCTTTCTCGGCTGCCGAGGAAGTCAACCGCAGCGACGGCAGAGCCAAGGCATTCCACGCGGATTTCGACCGCCTCGATTCGGTTCAGCATCTGGCTGGCGAAGCAGTGGAGTACCTGGGCGGGCTTGACATTCTGGTGAATAATGCCGGCATCAGCATGAATGAGCCATTCGAAAAGGTGACACCAGAGCAGTTCGATCTTCTTTATCGTGTAAATTTCCGCGCCATGTTCTTCCTGACTCAAGCTGTATTGCCTACTATGCTCGCGCAGGGTCATGGCGTGGTGATCAATATGACCTCGATCCAGGCTTTTGCCGGCGCCCACGAGAACACGGTCTACGGCAGTACGAAGGGCGCCATCGTCTCCTTCACACGCCACTTGGCCATCGAGCTCGCCCCCAAGAACATTCGTGTGAATGCCATCGCCCCAGGGGCCATCGAGGTTGAGAACTACTACAAAGCAGATCCTGATTTTGACCCTGAGGCTCTTGGTCGTAACATTCCCGCTGGATTCACCGGGCAGCCTTGGGACATCGCCCGGGCTGTGGTTTTCTTGGCCTCCGACGACTCTCGATATATTCTGGGCCAGACGCTGATAGTGGATGGAGGCACGACGAGCTGGATTGCGTTCACGGATGATTTCCGAAAGCCAGACAACGCTGTCTGGGGGAAGGGCTATGTCCCTGGCAGGTGATCTGTGAAGGAGAAGCTATGTTCGAGAACGATCAGGCTATATTCCAATTCTTGAAGAAGAACCTTTATGTGGCGGTCGTATGTGACATCTTAGACACGCTCGGTTATCGGAATCAGACTATGCATTCTCGCCTGCGGCCGCTGTTGCCGGACATTCTCACGTGTGGTTTTGCCGGCCGGGCGCGAACCGTGCAATGGACGCCAACCAATTACATCGTTGAAGAGGATCCTTACGGCTTGGAGTTGGAAGTCATGGACTCTCTGAAACCCGGTGACGCCATTGTCCACTCGACGGACCTCAGTACGAACTGCACGCCTTGGGGTGAGTTGATGTCAACCGTGGCCATGCGCAATGGGGCGGTGGGTTGCGTCTGCGACAGTAACGTCCGCGATTGTGTGAAGATCATTCAGATGGGGTTCCCCGTTTACTATGCGGGGATCAGGCCACTTGATTCGAAGGGCCGCGGCATGGTGCACGCATTTGATGTGCCCATAACCTGTGGTGAAGTGCCGGTGCATCGGGGAGAACTGATCTTCGCGGATTTTGACGGGATCGTGGTGATTCCGAAAGAAGTGGAGCAGGAAGCCCTGAAACTCGCCGCTGAGAAGGTTGGCAAGGAAGACCGCGTGCGGCAGGAATTGAAGAATGGGAGGACGCTGCGGGAGACGTACAAAACCTACAGGATTCTGTAGCCTGACGCATATTCCGCGCAGTGATTTCCAACCACGGAGTCAGATTGATGAACAGGCGGAAGGTCCTGATCGCAGGCCTTTATCATGAGACCCATAGCTTTCTGGAAGGCTGTACACGGCTGGAGGATTTCGAGATTCGGCGCGGAGCAGACCTGCTGGGCGTTGCGGGGGATAGCTCGCCGATGGCCGGCGCGCTCGCGACGGCCCAAGAAGACGATTGGACGATCGTTCCAGCGGTGGATATGCGCGCCGTGCCCGGTCCGCTCGTGGAAGACCGAGCCGTAGAATTCTTCTGGAGTGCGCTCAAGTCAGCAGTCGAGTCGTCGCGCGGGAGAGATCTGGATGGCATATTTCTTGTCCTGCACGGCGCTATGGTGTCGAATTCGATCGACGATGTGGAAGGTGAAATTCTGCGCCGTCTCCGTAATCTACCTGGCTGTACTGGAACACTGCTGTGTGCGGTTCTGGACCTGCACGCCAATGTGACACCCCAAATGGTTCAACACAGCGATGCGCTTGTTGCCTATCGGGAGAACCCACATACAGATGCAAGAGAAGCCGCGAGCAATGCGGCACACCTGTTGACGCGGCTGATGGGAACCCGCGAGCGCGCCAAGACAGTGTGGGAGCATCCTGCGGTCATGTGGCCACCCACGGGCACTGCCACGGCCGAGGAGCCGCTGCGGTCGCTCCTTCTACTGGCTCGTGAAATCGAGAAATCGAAGCCGGAAATCCTGGCGGTGAATGTGTTCGCAGGCTTTGCGTTCGCTGACATTCGAGAAACAGGGGTCAGCGTTACGGCGACAACGCTAGGGGAACCGGAGGCGGCCAGGGCGGAACTCCGGCGGCTCCGCGAGATGGCGGAGAAGAATCGAGAGCGCGGCAACGTGATCGATCTCCCTTTGGTCGATGTGTTTCCGAAACTGTCCCCTGATAAGGAAGGGCCGATTGTTCTCGTCGAACCTTCGGACAACGTCGGTGCGGGTGCACCTGGGAGTGGAACCGGCGTGCTGAGGGGGCTTCTGGAACATTCCGTAGAGAGTGCCGCGGTGGTCATCAATGACCCTGCGGCGGTAGCCGTCCTGTCGAGCAAACGCAAGGGTGAGTTCACTACCCTGAGCATCGGTGGCAAGGGATCTTCCTTGTATCAGGGGCCGGTCGGGCTGAACGTGGAGTTACTCTCTATGAGCGATGGACGTTTTGAACTCGAGGACATTCAGAGTCACTTGGCGTCCATGTTCGGCACTCACATCGACATGGGCCCCTGCGCGGTGGTGCGTCATAAAGGGATATGCACACTGCTCACCAGCCGGAAGACCCCTCCCTTCGACTTAGGCCAGTTGCGAAGCCAAGGCATCGAACCGGCAGGTCTGTTCGTGATCGGGGTCAAGGCGGCTGTGGCTCACCGCAGGGCTTACGACCCGATTGCGAGGGCGAGCTATACCGTAGATACTCCCGGCCCCTGCTCGAGTAACCTCAAGTCTTTTCCCTACCGAAAAGTTCACCGGCCGATCTATCCCCTGGACCTATAGATCAGTGCTGAGTTGCATCAATAACACGGACTATAAACTGTGTGACAGGATTGCTTTCACTTCCCTCGGACCGATATCTTTGCGTTCCCCGAGATTGGTCCAACCTCGATCTGCGAGGCGCTTGGAGACGGATTCGACGACATCCGGAGCTACGCCGTAGTCCTTTAGATGAGTCTTCACACCCACAGACTCGAAGAATGTCCGGGTGTTCTGGATTGCCTGGTTGATCTTTTCATCCTCGGCGCCTGCGCGAATGCCCCAGACGCGTTCGGCATATTGCAGGAGTTTAGCGCGTTTGGCTTGCTTCCGCTCAGCCAGGACTCCGGGAAAGACGACAGCCAGTGTTTGAGCATGGTCCAAGCCACGCAGTACCGTGAGCTCGTGGCCGACCATGTGAGTCGTCCAGTCCTGGGGAACCCCGACGGCGATGAGTCCGTTGAGCGCCATGCTTGCACACCAGCACAAAGTGGCGCGCGCCTCATAGTCGGTCGGGTGGGCAAGCGTCTTGGGCCCTTCCTCGAGCAGAGTGAGCAAGATCGATTCTGCCAGACGGTCCTGGAGTGGCGCCTCTGCCGGGTAGGTCAAGTATTGCTCGAGGACGTGGGCAAAAGCATCCACGACGCCGTTACCCACCTGTCGAGGCGGCAGGGTGAAGGTCACTTCGGGGTCGATGATCGAAAATCTTGGGTAAAGGTGCGGACTTCCGAAGGGAAATTTCTCCTGTGTGGCCGCACGCGAGATGACAGCGCCGCAATTCATCTCCGAGCCAGTAGCCGGAAGCGTCAACACCGCACCGAGGGGAACGGCAGCGTTCACGGGCGCATTCTTGGCCACAATATCCCAAGGCTCGGCTTCGCATTTTGCTGCGGCGGCGATGAATTTCGTGCCGTCCAAGACCGATCCGCCACCCACCGCGAGCAGGAAATCGAATCCTTCGCGCTTCACCACTTCGACGGCCTTCATGAGCGTTTCATACACGGGATTGGGCTCGATGCCCCCGAACTCACGCACACTGTGCCCTTGCAGGTTGGCCATCACCTGGTCATAGACGCCGTTCCTTTTGATGCTGCCGGTACCGTAGGTCACGAGCAACTGCGAGCCTGCGGGGACCTCGCGGCGAAGCTTCGCGATCTGGCCCTTTCCAAAGATAATCTTCACCGGATTAAAGAATTCGAAGTTCTCCATTTGTCCTCCTAGTAACACTTGCGCATGCGGCGATGCGCCTGGGAATTCCGTGCCAGAGTTGCCGCTTTGGGCTCCTGGTAATCGAGGATTCTACGCCGTACCTCCCTTCACTGTCATTGCGGGCGGAGGTTTTCATGCGCCTGCGACTCGCCACTGCGCATGAAAATGGTGCAGGCAATTCCCCCCCTTGGTTAAGGAGGGGCAAGGGGGTGGCTGGCTTGCGCGCCCGGTTCCGTACCCACCACCCCCTGACCCCTCCTCTGCCGAGGAGGGGAGCTGTTCTCATGGCGGCGAGGAATCTCGACCTGCCCGTTGGCACGTGAATCATTTTGCGAAGGCGGCCTTGGCGGCGCGCATGAATGCGTCCCGGCTCTTCGCGCCATCACCGGGGAAGCCCGCATGTTGGACCATCCAGATGAAGACCAGGCCGTGCTGGGTATCGATGGTCATATTCGTCGCGTAGGCGCCTCCGTGACCGAACTCTCCGTCACCCGTACTCCAGCCGAAGCCGTACTTTTCCGTGAGGGCGTCAGGAGTTTGCCTGCTGGTCATTTGCTTTACTGCACTCTCCGAAAGGTAGCGCTTGCCGTCGAGCGCGCCCCCATTGAGAATCATCCGGCAAAACCGGGCGACGTCCGACGCGGTTGAAAACAGGCCACCGGCGGGCATGGGTTGGCGGGTCCGGTCGGTAAGCGGATATCGAACTTGCGTAATCGTCGTCTCTTCGAGACCAGTCTTGGCCGCGTTCGGTTTGTAGGACTTTGCCAGCCGCTGAACTTGCCGCGGACTGGGCCAGAAGGTCGTGTCCTTCATCCCTAGCGGTTTGAACAGGCGTTGCTCCATGAACTGCTCGTACGGCATCCCGCTCACGACCTCGATGATGCGGCCGGCGGTATTGATCCCGGCGTTGGAATACGTGTACTTGCTGTCTGGCTCAAACTCGAGGGCCAGCATAGAGTAGCTTCGAACGCGCGCGGCGAGGGGCAACAAGTCGAGGGTCGGCTGCTCCAGCGGTGAGCTGAACGGAAGCCCGCTGGTATGGCTCAGCACATTCCTAACGGTGATGGGATGGACCGGCCTCTTCAACAGCAGGTGTTCCGTATCTTGCTCCGCCTTCAACCACTGCCCTTTGAATTCCGGCAAGTATTTCTCCACCGGATCGTCCACTTTCACCTTGCCCTCGTCCACGAGCATCATCAAGGCGGTGGCCGTCATTGGCTTGGACTGGGAGGCAATCCAGAACAGCGCGTCCTTCCGCATCGGCCGTTTCCGGTCGATGTCCATATACCCAACCGCTTCCAGGCTGAGCACTTCGTTCGACGACTCCACGAGCATCACTGCGCCCGCCAGGGTATGGCTGTCCACGAACTTCTGGACGGCGGCGGCCATCGTGTTGGGGGATTCAGCGGCGGCCAGGCGGGACGGCAGCGCCATGCCGGCTCCAGCAAACGCAGCAAGCAGCAACCCGATGAGGCGGATGCGACGAACGCTCACAGACCCTCCTATCGCGACCCTCAAGCCCGGAATCCCATAAGTCACACTATGGTTCATCGTCAGTCTCCCTCGACAGTTCTAGGGGCGATTCTACATCGACAAATGATAGCGTAAAGTTGCCGCTACACAGAAAACCGGGCAAACGTATGCAGAATGAGGGCAGCGTCCACATTGCCCACGCGTATCAAGCGGAATTCCCGACTTCAACATTCGCTTTCGCGAAAACTGTACGCGTCCGGTGCTCTCGCGTCAAGTTCGCATCGACATAGCCGCTTCCGGTGGCCTCGGGCTGGACGGAAGAAGGGACAGAGCGAGATTCCTCGCCAGGCTCGGAACGACTTGGGGAGGGGGGAATATTACTCTCGTCCTCGGCGGAGGAGGGGGTAAGCACGCGGTCAACCACCCCTGGCCCCTCCTTATCAAGGAGGAGAATCCGGGCTTACGCTCGCCACACGCCAGGGATGGGCTGCTGGCAGTATTGGCATTTGCCGTTGTGGATGTGGACCGTGCTGACAGTGAACCCGGTACGTTCCACGATGATCTTGCGGCATTTGGGGCAATAGGTATTTTCGGCGGGGTGGCCCGGCACATTGCCGATGTATACGTAATGGAGACCCTCGGCATCGGCGACGGCTTTGGCACGATCGAGTGTCTCCAGCGGCGTGGGAGGAAGGTTCTTCAGCAAATATTCAGGATTAAAGCGCGAGAAGTGAAGCGGAACATCAGGTCCCAATTCCGATTTCACCCATTTGGCGAGCCCTTTGAACTCAGCGTCGCTGTCGTTCAAAGTGGGAACCACAAGGTAAACGATCTCATTCCATACCCCACGCTTGTGAATCGTGACCAGAGTATCGAGCACCGGTTTCAGTTCGCCTTTGACGACTTCCTTGTAGAAATTTTCTGAATAGGCTTTCAGGTCCACTTTGATGGCGTCCACTTGCCGGCACAATTTCTGCAGAGGCTCTTGTTGGATGTAACCGCCTGTGACCACCACGCTCTTGACACCCAGTTCGTGACCGGCATCGGCGCAATCAGCCATGTATTCGTAAAATATCACGGGCTCGCTGTAAGTGTAGGCGATGACCGGGCAATTGTACTGCCGGGCCAACTCGGCCACCCTCTGCGGGGGAGCGTAGGTGCTCCGGACCTGCTCGGGGCGGACCTGGGAAATTTCCCAGTTCTGGCACATCTTGCAGTTCACATTGCAGCCCGCGGTGGCAATGGAGAACGCCACGGTGCCAGGGAGAAAATGAAAGAAGGGCTTCTTCTCGATGGGATCAACGTGAGCCGTCACCACGCGGGAATGGACGAGCGTGTAATAGGTGCCGCCACGGTTCTCACGCGCGCCGCAATAGCCGCGCTCCTTGTCGTCAATGACGCATTCGCGCGGGCACAGCTTGCATTTGATCTTCTTGTAGGGTTGCTTGTTGTAGAATTTGGCTTCTCTAGTAAACCGCGAGTCGTCCTCCGCCAGCGGAGCAGCGAACATTGGCACAGCATCCTGCCAGCCGACAACTGCTCCGGCGCAGGCGGCAAGGCAGGGAAAGGAAGCAGCCTTCAGAAAAGCCCGCCGGTTGAAAGCGGGCCTTCCGGTCTCTCCGCAACGAACCCTCGGCGTCCGACAAGATGCACCGAGGAGTTGCAAATCGTATTTCGTTGCCATCAGACTTCCACCACCTTAATGTTTTGGGGATCGTTGGTTCCGAGGCCGTGTTGCGGGTCAGCAGCCGTCGAAATGTAAACGGGTTCGCGCTTCAGGTCCCTCAGCGGCTTCATACCCACTTCGGCTCGCTTCTTTTCGATGATTTGCCATCCCGTGTAATCGAGCGCCACTGGGTCTTGCCCCACGATCAACCCATTGTATGGCCACGTCCAGTGCGGCATGTAAGAGGGGCCGCCCTCGTATTGTGCAGTGGTGGCGTCACAAATGTGGAGCCGGACCTTGCGGCGAATGGGGGGCAGCATGAAAACGTCGGCCACATAGGGATTGCAAACATCCAGGTGGTATTTGTTCGGGTTGTGGATGGCGCCAAACATACTCTTGAGCGCAATAGTCACGCCGGCGATACCATGGTCCTTGAGCACGGGCAGATTGATGACGGCGTCGCAAACCTGGGTAAGCGTCTTCGAAACCAGGCTTCCGACACTTCCGAAAGTGAACAGCTCATCTTCGAATCCCAACGTATCGTTTCCAAAACAACGAATTCCGGAGCCGCGCTCGACAATCTTGAAGCGCGCGCTTTCGAGGTCCGAATTCAGCCGGTCCCAAATGACGATTTCCTTAATGCCCGCCTGCTGTAAGCGTTCGCAAATGGCGTCCACCATCTCCGGGCGCGTGGAATTACCTCTGCCGGCAAGACAATTCACCTTGAGCCCGACGACTTCTCCGGGTCGCACGATCTTCTTCCACGCCTCAACGGGTGAATCGCAGTCGTGCAAGGCCTGCAGGGCGCGGTCCAGGCATTTCAGCAGCCGCGAGGAATCCAGGCTAGTCGGAGTCGACCTGAGGTCGGAGTCCCGGGAGATCACGAGGAGCGATTTGGCAAACGTTGCGCCAAAAGCCTCCTGCGATCCAAACCCAGGATACGCCGCACCTGCCAACAGAGCGCCGCCCAGAGTAATGCCCCCCTCCAGAAAAGCTCGGCGGGTTGTCTTGCGTCGGTTTAGTGGCATTGGAGCAGGCCAAGTCCTCCTCGGGCGAGGGAGCCGGAGGTCTTCTTACACTTCTCACAGGCGGACGACCCTGGCCCCCACTTTCAGTCAGGCACTATCATTCTTGTAGCACTTCTTGGGCCAAATTGCCACGCGTAACACTTGGCCGTAGTTGACCTGCGATCTCATTGGATGAGGATGATTTCTTTCGTAAGGTGGTCGATCGTAAGTTGTAGGTGGGGAAAGGGATCGAAATGAACTCTCACCCACATTTTTCGGCGCCAGCCCGCTGCCGAGGGGAGGGGGTGGACCGCTGACGGCGCCTTTTACCAGCCGGCGCGAGCCGGGTGAGAGGTTATTGGGAGCGGAACGAACCCGGACCCGTGAGCGCGCCGTTACCGACCGCGGCTGACGTTGAATTCCCCAGGCGCGCGCAGAGTACCTGCATGACCACATGGATGAGAATCATCTGGACGTCTTCGACCTTCTGCATGTCGTGCACCGGGGCTAGCATCAAAGTTCGCACCATGCCTGCCATTTTTCCGCCATGGAAGCCGCAGAGGCCGACCGTGTGCGCGCCGAGGCGGTTCGCGTAATCGATTGCCTTGAGAACGTTAGGTGAGTTACCGCTTCCGGAGATTCCCACAACGACGTCACCCGGACGGAGGAAATTCTTCAACTGTTCGACGAAGACATCTTCGTAGGAGACATCGTTGGCATAAGCCGTCAAGGTGGCGAGATTATCATTCAGACAGATCACTCGAAAGCGCTTCTGCCGGCCGTAAGATACGCCTTTGTTCAGATCGCAAGTAGCGTGGGAAGCCGTTGACCCGCTGCCTCCATTTCCCAAGAAAAACACCTGGCGCTCCTGCTGATACGCATCCTCAAGAAGGTGTACGAACTCTTCGAACCGCTCAGGCGAGACGCCATCGAGGGCCTTGCTCAACCCTGCGCAGTATTCCAAGAAGTATTGACGAATCATGTGCACCACACCCACGTTTTGAGGATTGTCCTCAAGAGCTTCTAACGGAGCTTGCAGACGAGACTTCAACTTCCTTTCTTGCGTCCCAGGATTGCGATGCCGAAGATGCCGAGTATGTAGCCTTATATCCAATGCCAAGGATGACGGCGAAGAGCAGCGCGTTGGCGGGAATCTGCAAATTGAAGTCTGCGGCGGAATGGACTAACAAGGCTGCGGTGCCTCCCATGCACGCCAGCAGAACGGAACGGCGGTAAGCGCTTCGCGCGTCGCCATACGCCAGAATCATCTTGACCAGCAAGCCGATTATCGGAATGAAGAGCAATACCGCGCCGAGAATTCCCGTGTCGGTAGTCACCTCCAGATAGTCGTTATGCGCATGGTCGATAAACAAATCGAGTCCGCTGGTCTGATAGCGTCGAAACGCTATTCCAAATGTTCCCAAGCCCGTGCCTGCGACAGGATAATCTCTAATCATACCGCTTGCCTGTTTCCACATTGCAGGCCGTCCGAAGGAATCTTCAAGGGCCGAGGGCTTGAGGGTCTCGAATCGCGTGATCACGGGATTAAGCCCGATCCAAATAGCGTAAGTCAACGAACCAGCGATAACCAGAAAGGTGATAGCCATCCAGGCGCGCGAGCCTCCCCCCAAGCGGCCTAGAAAGGCCATTAAAATGAGACTTACGAGGACCGAGAACATGCCCATGCGCGAGCGTGAAAAGATAACTGCAATGAGCAGAAGGATCACGACGAACGCATAGAAGAAAGTCCGCGCGCCTAGCGACCGTGGATACCGCCCGCCGCGCGAACGCCGGCGTTCAGGTACGCCATCGGCTGTCATCGATCGGAGGTTGTAAAAAACCATCATCGCCGCAAAAGGGATAACCAGCTCCAGGAAACCCGCAAAATGATTGCGATTAATGTACGTGCCGGTGGCCTCGTCTGTGTAGAATTGCTTCGTGAAGCCAAAGATCTTTTGATAACCTGTCAGATACTGAAGAATGCCGTATGCTGCTTCCAGCGAACCAAGCACAATCAAACCGCGCAGCACCACATTCTTACCGTCCCTGGCCTCGAAGGAGTATGCTGCCAAAACGAAAGCCGCCAGGTAGGCAACCAGCTTGAAAAATCCGAGTAGCGTATCGTGCGGATACAAGCTCAGAGTCACCCAATGTGCCGCTCCAGGGGCGAGCGCGGATTGAAGCAAAGGGAGCAGGCGATTGGGAGAAATCCAAGAGATCACTCGTGCTGGCAAGGGAACGATCTGGAAGACCACGAGGCCCAGGAAGGGAAGAATCCAAAGTGGAAGGTCCATTTTCCCGTCTACGGCCTGTCTGATCGCGACAGCAAGCATTAAGACGAAGAGGCTCACCTCCATAGCCGTATAAGCGAGAGATTGCACGCCTCCAAAGCCGAGGACGGAGCCAGTGATGATGAGTAGAAGACCCCACTCAACAATTTTCTTCACTTAATTTGAACCCCCATTGACGGCCGCCAAACGCCGGTTCCCGGGAGAATGATGGCCTTAAGCCGGGAATGACGTCTTTGCGAAAATCCAGAACGCGCCTGTTTCCCTTCTCTCTTAATAGGCGTTCTTGCTGAAAAAACCCCTCCAAACGGTCGCGCAGATAATTCTAATGTCAAACCACAGCGACCAGTTCCGCAGGTAGTGGAGGTCGCATTCTACCCGTTTGACAATCGATGTATCGCCACGCCAGCCGTTGACTTGCGCCCACCCCGTAATTCCAACCTTCAGATAATGGCGAGTATTGTACTGGGCAACTTCGTGCTGAAATTTCTTCACAAAGTACGGCCGCTCCGGCCGTGGACCGACCACACTCATGTCACCACGGAGCACATTGAAGAACTGAGGTAATTCGTCGAGACTGCTGGCCCGCAGAAAGGCCCCCAACCTCGTCCTTCGGGGATCGTTGCCTGTCGTCCATCGGGTATCGTCTTCCTCAGGGCTGCCCGTTCTCATGGTCCTGAACTTATACAAACGAAACAATCGCCCATTCAAGCCCACGCGGTCCTGGGCGAAAAGAATAGGCCCGGGGGAGGTCAGGCGGATGGCCGCCGCGATGAGCAGCATCAAAGGGGCAGTAAGAATAACGACCACCGTTGAAAACGCCAGATCAAATGACCTCTTGAGAATTGAGTAGGTTATCGATTCAGACGGGCTGGCTTTCAGATCCAAGAGGGTTACATCCCCGAAATGAAACGACGTATTCTGCAATGAAATTGCAGGCCCGAGATCCAGAATCGCCCTGACCGGAACACTCAAATGCTCCAACTTGGAAATGATGCTGCGAATGTCCATAAGGAGCGGGGGAGGAACCGCAATCACCACATCGTCGACCCGCGTGGAGACCCCCACACTATCGAACGAATCAAATTCCAGCAGAGGAGCGCAGGCTGGGGATGGGGTCTGTCCAGGCAGTCGAACGAATGCCACCACGCTGCAGGGAATTACTGTCGACTCGAGGAGGGAACGCACGGTTCGGCTTGCGTACTCGTCAGCTCCTACGACAAGGAGGCGGGAGCAGTTCTCGCCTCTGCGGCGCAGACTCTCAAGGTACACCCGAAAAGCTGCCTGAGTGGCGAAGACAAGGATGAAGAGCGCCACTCCACTGAGAACCACGAAGAGCCGGGAAAAACTGACAACCCGGTAGAAAAACGTGGTGCCGGTCGCTACTAAGTAAGTGGCCGTGCTGGCCACGAAGGCGCGCCGGGTGGCACTTCGTGCCGGTACGAGATAATCGACGCGCGATAGGTCGTAGTGCTCAACTACAATCGCCCATGCCAACGTCGTCAACAACAACAATCCAAAATAGGCGGCGTAGTCCAAGTCCACACCTTCACCTATTATGGGAATGAGACCAGTATCAAAGCGCACATAGGCCGCAATCCCAAAGGCTGCAAGAGGCGTCAGGAGCACGGACAGCCGCAGGGCAAACTCGATGTGGTTGAGACGTCTTCGAATCATTGCTTCAATAGAGTTCGAACTAAGGGCGCAGGTGAAGGAAACCTTCCGCTTGCAGCCTCAAAATGCCTATCCGCAAGGACCAAGGAAGCTTGCATCAGGCTCGGTCCCTTCGCTTGCTCACCTCCCTGCCAACGCTAAAAGTATTGATTATAAGCCCGTAATTGACTTTCTTGAAGAGCTATCCACTCCCGCGTAGTGGTGTCATTTGCGAGAGCTGAGCGCCGGAAGTCGCAGTCATTCCCGCGAGAGCGGGAATCCATTCCGTAAACAGCACATCTCCGAAGGTCCGCAGAGTGGATTCCCGCTTTCGCGGGAATGACGGGTGTTTCGAAACGTGTCCCACGCCAAATGACACCACTACCCCATTCCTGCCACGCCGGGGCGGCCCAGCCGGGGCAAGTCCCGCCCTGCACCGCCAAATCAGGACGCTTTCGCGTCCGGCCTTACTGCACGTTAACCGGAACGTATATGCCATGCACGTCGGCCCAATACGCGGCAGTCACCTGGAACTTCAGCGTTCCTTCCGAGAATTATCCCCGTACCCTGAGGGGTGCTTTTGCCTCCATGCCCAGGCAGACCGTATTATGGTCCTAAGGTCAGAATGCCGAGGTTGCCATCCCAATTCCCGGCGCAGCTTTCGCGCGCTGGCAACAAGAACAGCCGGGTCCCCGGGGCGCCGTTCTCCAACATGGACCTCGATCCTGCGTCCGGCGATTTCCTCGACGGCTTTCACCACCGACCGGATCGAATATCCCTTACCGTGGCCGACGTTATATACTTTGAAACCCGATTTGGAAAGGGAGTGTAGAGCCAGTATATGTGCCTGAGCAATATCCAGGACGTGCACGAAATCTCGGACGCACGTGCCGTCCGCTGTCGGATAATCATCTCCATAGATTTCAAAGGTGCCTCTGGAATTGGAGGCTGTGGCTAGCAAACGGGGCAGGAGATGGGTCTCCGGCCTGTGGTCCTCGCCCAAATCGACGGTTGCGCCTGCAGCGTTAAAATACCTTAGTGCTGCGCAGTTGATTCCATAAGCGGCATGGTACCAAGCGAGCGCCCGTTCAATTACCAGTTTAGTCTCACCGTAAGGGTTAACCGGGCTGGTAGGATGATCTTCCCGGATAGGAACGCTTTTGGGCTCGCCGTAGACCGCAGCGCTGGACGAAAAGATCAGTCTTCGTATCTTCAACTCAGCCAGTACCTCCAGAAGAGAGAGCGTGCCGCTGACGTTGTTGCGGTAAAACAGATGAGGATTGCGAACTGACTCTTCGACCAATGCACTGGCCGCAAAGTGCATAACGGCTTCAACCTGGTGCTTCTTGCACAATCGCTTGAGTTTTTCCGTATCAGCGATATCTCCCTTTACAAACTGAACTGGATCAACGACCGCCTGCCGGTATCCCTTCGTGAGATTGTCGTAGGCGACAACGCTGTGTCCCTGCTTCACCAGTTCCGCCGCGCACACGCTGCCCACATACCCGGCCCCACCTGTCACTAGAATGTTCATACCTTAGCATGCCCCTCTCGCCCTTCAAGACCTTCCACACTGTGAAGCTCAGAACCTTGAAATCAAACCAGAAGGACCAGTTCTGCATTTTGCCTGAGCCAGCATTCCGCATCAACACACTTCGACCTAAGTTGGAATCCCACCTTCGTCTAGCCGTCGATTTCAAAACTCTTGCTTATTTTGGGACTTGACCCTGGCCTCCCAATAGAGCTTGAGCGCGCGAAGGGTATCGGTCAACTCGTGACGAGGTTCCCACCCGACACCAAGTCTAGCCTTGGAATAATCCCCCCAAACCTCGGGCGCATCCTGGTTGCGGATGAGGGATTTGTCAACCGAGATATGGACCGGTTTCGAGATGAAGGACAGAATCATCTCCAGAATGGTCTCTACTGAGACGGGATGACCCGAGCAAAGCTGGTAAGCCTCACCGGCAGCGCCTTTCTCCAATAGATCGTGGTAGCCCCGGACGATGTCGCGCACGTCACTGAAGTCTCGTATCACGTTGGTATTTCCTGTAACCATGGCGGGCGGACGTACTCCCAAATCAATCTCCACTGCCTGCCGGGCAAAATTGGAGCACACGAAGTTCGACGACTGCCGGGGCCCTGTATGATTAAAGGGTCTGGCGCGGACGATGGGGAGCCCATAGCTTTGGAAAAACTGCGAAGCCAGAAGTTCGGCAGCCGCTTTGCTTCCGGCATAGGGATTGACCGGGCGCAGTTCCATCTCCTCCCGCATGGGCAACTTTTCCGCAGGAACCGTACCGTACACCTCGGCTGAACTGACAAGAAGAAGGCGGCAGTCCATCCCCACCCGAAGCCAGGCCGAGAGGAGATTCAGGGTACCCACGAAGTTCACTTGATAGGTCAGGTCCGGCCTCTCGCGGGATTCTAAGGGAGATGAAAGGGCGGCGAGGTGGTAAATCCGCCGGGGCTTGCATGACTGCACCACTTCGAGCACACGTTCAGCGTCTCGAAGGTCCGCCCGCTCTATCTCGAGATGCTTTTCAAGGTGCTTGATGTTGGCCAAGTCCTCATTAACAGCTAGGAGTGCGATGACTTCTTCGCCTTTCCCCAGGAGGTAATCGGCGAGGTGAGACCCTGCAAAACCCGCACATCCTGTAATCAGCGACTTCATTGCGTCACCTGCACCGCAGGTCATTCCCGCGAAGGCGGGAATCCATTCCGCCGACGCGGTCCCGCGCGTCATGGAATCCTGCCGACGTCATGGATTCCCGCCTTCGCGGGAATGACCTGCATCAAGCCGCGCGAGATCGTGATCGACCATCATTTTAACCAGGCCTTCGAAATCAACCTTTGGCTTCCAGCCCAATTCTTGCCGGGCTTTCGATGCATCACCGAGCAAGTGGTGGACCTCAGCAGGCCGCAGGAAAGCTGGGTCGGTTTCCACGTAGTCTCGATAATCCATGCCCAGGTGTCTGAATGCTATTTCCAAAAGCTGCCGCACGGAGTGAGCGACGCCGGTTGCCACGACGTAGTCTTGTGGTTCTTCCTGCTGGAGCATCTGCCACATGGCCTGCACATAGTCACCCGCAAATCCCCAGTCGCGTTCTGCGTCGAGGTTTCCCATCTTGAGCTTTGATTGCAGACCCAGCTTGACCCGCGCCGCCCCGTAGCTCACCTTCCGGGTGACGAATTCCAGCCCGCGCCGCGGCGATTCGTGATTGAACAAGATTCCCGAGCACGTGAAAAGACCGTAGCTCTCACGATAATTAACGGCGATCCAATGGCCGTAGAGCTTGGCCACTCCGTAAGGGCTGCGTGGATAAAAGGCTGTCTGTTCATTTTGAGGGCTCTCGCGCACCATCCCAAACATTTCGCTGGAGGAAGCCTGGTAGAACCGTATCTTCGGATTCACCAATCGGACAGCCTCGAGTATTCGGGTCACACCGAGTGCTGTAAACTCGCCCGTCAGGACCGGTTGGTTCCAGGAAGTGGGGACAAAGGATTGTGACGCCAGGTTGTACACCTCGTTTGGTTCGGTCTGTTGAAGAGCGCTGATAAGCGAATTCTGGTCAAGGAGGTCGCCCGGTATCAGCTCGATCCTGTCTTGCAGGTGATACAGCCGCTCGAAGTTCACCGTGCTGCTTCGCCGGACTACGCCGCAAACGCGATAACCTATCGAAAGCAGGAACTCAGCCAGATAAGATCCATCTTGCCCGGTTATGCCCGTGATCAGTGCAGTCTTGCTCATCCGTTCCTCCCTCGACCCAAGAAGTCAGGAGTCAGAAGTCCGGAGTCAGAAGAATATGGTTTCAGCCTTCAACTCTCCCACCGTTAGCTTTCAGCCTTGCTGCATCCGAAATCACCGTGCCTTCGTCGCCTCTGATTTTGAAAAGCGGAGCCCCGGCGAGCGGGACTTCCCGTTCGCCGGGTCCAGGACTCTTCACCTAACCTCTGTCTTCTGACTCCTGATTCCTGACTCCCGGCCCCTGCCGTTCAATGAATTCTATCGTTTTCCGGCTTATAAATGCACCCATCTCGGCCTTGAAACGCGCCACATCGAAGCGTTCCGCATGCCTGCGGATAAAAGCGGGCGAGAAGCGCGATTCGTTCAACTCAAAGAATCGGATCGCATCAGCCAGGGACTCGGCGGATTGCTCGGCAAAAAACAGCCCGGTTGAAGACTCGGGAACAAAGGAACTTGCAGGCAAACCACCTATCACAGTTTCCAAAGCTCCCCCTCGGCCAAACGCAATCACCGGGCGGCCGCAGGCCTGTGCCTCGATGGGAGTCAGGCCTATGTCCTCTTCACTGGGGAATATGAAGGCCTTGCACCGCCGGTAGTGATCGCGAACCACGTCATCGGGCTGGTACCCGAGGAAAGTGATCGTGGGCCCCGCCATTTTCTGGAGGGCTCGCATCGCTTCTCCTTGACCGATCACTATCAGCCGGCGTCCCATCGCGTTGCATGCGCCGATCGCAAGCTCAACCCGCTTGTAAGCAACCAAGGGGCTCACGACGAGGTAAAAATCCTCCGCATGTGTTCCGATCGAAAAAGAGCTGATGTTCACAGGGGGATGAATTACTTCCGCTTCTCGACGGTAGTACTTGGCGATCCTGGAGGCGGCGTTATGGGAACTCGCCACGTAGTAATCGACCCTCGCCGATGCTGCGTAATCCCACTGCCGGACGTAGTTGGCCACCACGGCGTAAAAAGCGCGTCCCAGGGCGCCACCCGGGGCACTCGAACGATATTCCTGATACATATCCCAGACATAGCGAAGTGGAGTGTGGCAATAGCAAATGTGGCAGGTGTGCGGGCGAGTCAGAACTCCTTTTGCCGTTCCAGCTTCAGAACTGATCACCAAGTCATACTCGTCCAACTTGAACTGCTCCAGGGCGAGAGGGAAGAGAGCCAGGAACTTCCTGTAATGGCGCCTGATTCCCGGGATCCCTTGCAGAAACGAGGTCGTGAATTTACGTGACCTCAGCGATGGCGGAAGAGCTTTGGGGTCGAGGACCAAAGTGAAAATATCGGCCTGGGGAAACATGTTGGCCAATACCTCCAACACCCGCTCCCCGCCTCTAAACCTCACAAACCAGTAATGAACGATGGCCACCCGCAGATTTGAGAGCAAGTCCGGCAACGGCTCATCTCTAGCTGGCTGATTCATGGAGCGCCTTTACAGGCTGCGGAAAACCCCTTGAGGCTGTCATCCTGAGGAGCCGCAGGCGACGAAGGATCTCGCATTGGCTTATACTCAGGGCGAGATTCTTCGCTTCGCTCAGAATGACACCTTGCAACCGTTTTCCCGCAGCCTGTTTTAACCGTCTCTTCGACATCAGTCATTCCTAAACCTGAATGGACTTTTGTGTATTTTAGGCCTTTTAGCAAGATGCTGAAAGGCCTTCAAAACTGTCATCCGGAGCATGTATAGCCGAAGACCGCTATCCGTGATGTCAGAAACGGGCGCCGCAGGGTAAGAGCGAAGGGCAGTTTTGCGTGCCCTGCAAGGGCACAAGAGAGTAGCCGGGGGCAACGCCCCCGGAAGGCGCGACGTTCGTTCCCCGACCCTGAAAGGGTCGTATTGCCCTCAGCCCCGGGGCACAAGACCGGCGTGACGCCACCCGGATTCGACCCTTTCAGGGTCGGACCTTGTGGCGGGCACGTAATCCGGGGGCGTTGCCCCCGGCTACTGTACTGATCCCCTGCGGGGATCATCGATTATTTTTGCATGACCTCGCGGTAGACTTCAAGGGTGCGCCGGGCACATTCCTCCCAGGAAAAGAGCTTGGCCCTCTCCAGTCCTTTTCGGCGGAGCTCAGCCTGCCGTTCAGCGGAGACTCAAAACTTGCTCGATAGCAGCAGCCAGATCTTCCACACTCGCCGGTTCAAAGTACTCGGCTGCATCCCCCGCCACCTCCGGCAGTGAAGCTGCGCGCGAGCAGACAACCGGTGTGCCGCAAGCCATCGCTTCCAAAACGGGCAGGCCAAAGCCCTCGATGAACGAGGGCATCACCATCAAATCCGCGCCCGCATACACCTGCGGCAAGACCGCATCAGCCACGTGAGGAAGAAATGAAACCTGGCCCGCGATGCCAAGCTGGGAACAAAGATTGACAAGTCCTTCTTTCCACTTGGGATCATCACCAACGATTAGCAACTGTTGCTTGACCTCTTTTCGTCCGCAAAGCACTGCAAACGCCCGGATCAGTGTGGCAATGTTCTTGTGAGGCTTGAGAGTTCCAATATAGAGAAGATACGGTCGGCCCAACCGCAATGCTGAGGAAGCAGCTTGGAATGCCTCCTCATGACTGCGTAAGTGGAACTGAGCGCTAACCCCGAGGTAGATCACGGTGACTTTCTCGGGAGGGACCCTGAGCCTCTCCACAATCTGACGCTTAGTGAACTCGGAATCGGTAACAATGTGATCGGCCTTCCGGCTTGCAATGGCCAGCATCGGGCGCGCATAAACTAGTGACGAAAGCGTTCTGCTGAAGGTCCGATCCATGATGTGGGTGAGATCGTGGATCGTCACCAGCAGCCTTCCACGGTAGAAGCACGGGACGTTGTAATGAGGACAATGCAACAGGTCCGTGCCCTCTGCCGCACGGGGAATCTGCCACTGCTCTTTCAAGCTGTAAATAGGAGCATCCGCACGCCCCCAGGTAAAGCGGCCGCAGCCAAACTCCCGAACGGATTCTTCCTGCGGACAGGCCAGACGAAAAGAGAAGTCACTCTCCACCCGCGCGTAGTTCTCGAGCAGATTCTTCAGGTACGTCCCGATCCCCGAAAATCCCAGCATCCTGGCGTCAACCGTGACAACCATCCCCATCAGCTCTCCTATTCTCAGGGATCTTCTTCGCAATTCGTAAGTCGGGGGATAATCGGTGGCTGTGCTTCACGTAGCTGCCAATGCCGTGATCACCCCACATCGGGGCGTCGACAGCGATCTTGTGGTTTATGGTGACAGGGTCCGCCGCTTGCACGTACCTTTGCCTTACCCCTTTCGCGCCACCGCTTCCAGCACACCGCTGAGAAAGGAGGTGGGCGGCAGATTTGCGAGGAACCGGTCGCAAAACTCAACCTGCCGGTAGAGCTTTCCATACCAAGCCTTCGCCCTGGGGCTGAGGCCCGTCAAGTTGCGGGGGAGGAAATTCCGCCGCCACAGCTTCTCGGTCAGGAAGCCGTGCCGCTTGAGCAGTTCCGATGTGGAAGCGGCGGTGAATCTGACAGGATGCACTGACCTTCCCCTCCATACCGCGAGCTTTTCCGCCCACGAGAATCGGTTCGGAAACATAAGGAGAAAGAGGAGGCCGCGGGGCGCGAGGATCCTGTTGATTTCCTCCAATGAGCCATCAATATCGGGAACGTGCTCAAGGACGCCCACCGACAGGACTGCGCCGAAGGAACCCGATCCATAGGGCAGCTTGACGGGGTCCTCGCCATATTCAATCCGGAGCTCACTTAGCTCTGGGATGCGGTCAATCCATCCTCGCCGCCCCACATCGTAGGAAACCACCTTGACGCCACGGCGTTGCAGCAGGAGCGACACCTGCCCGTAGCCACATCCCCAATCTAGGACTGGCCCATGAAGGCGGTCCCTCCCGCGGTAAGACGCTACGAGGTCGGCTGCCCTGACATAGTTCATGGCCGCTGCCCGCCCGTCCATATGCTCCATATCGGTCGCGCCGGCGCTCTTGGCGCTCGCGGCCATCCTTATCAGGAGCTCGAGTTCTCGCTGGCCGCGGTCCATACGTGAATGCCTCCCTTTTGCCCCTCCCAGAAAACTCTCGTGCTAACCGCGTCCCCTCGCCGCACACGCTGAGCGCCCTCGCCTGCTCGGGCGCAGCGCTCGAAGTGTTTATTCGGGCGTCACTCTTCCCAAGTTTCCCTGGACGACCTTGCGCTTGCCCCGGGAATTATCGACAAGAAGGCCCTCCGTATTACCGGCGTCCATGTTGTTTATCACCTCAAAGAAGTCGCTGTCGCCAGCTTCGATGTAGATGCCAACGCTTTGTCGCATCGTGCCCCCTCCCTCCTCGTCGAAGCCAGTTTTCCCAATAAGACAATCGGCGATCATAAAATGACTTACGCCGGGAGCGACCTTCACACCATAAGTATCATGTCCCGTTGCGTTGTTGTGCCCGTTCGCAGATATTTGCGTTCCTAGAATTTGAATGTTCTCTCCAGCTTGAATAAAGACCCCGCTAAGGTAATTCGCTCGGATAAAGCCGCCGGACCACGTAAAGCCGTTAGTAAGCTTGTTGTTGAGGTTGATCCCGTATCCTTTCTCTGAGCCAGCCACCCATGAACCGGTGAAATCGACGTGAAAAACCACTCCGCTGCCACCGATGAAGATCCCATCCTGCTGATGGGAGGTATCCACTACGACGCCCCTCGCGAAGATCTGGCCGACGCGCTCACTCGGTCCCGGATCGATGACAATACCGCGTGCGTTTCCAAAAATCTCCACATCAGTCAGCCATGTCCCGGCTCCGTTGGTAAGATGCAAGCCGGTGCTTGGCCCCGTGCTTCCGTATAGCTTCGCATCGCGGACAACAAGGCCTATCCCGCCCGTCTGCCAGACATCGTTGGCAAGGCATCGGATGTCGCAGTCGTCGATATAGAGGTTTTGAGGTCCAGTAAACACAACGCCGTTATATTGGTTCCAGATTCGTACATTCGAAATGTGTACGAAACTGGCGCCGACGGTGATTCCGGCCCCGCCCGTGGGGGCCAAGTTGCCTTCAGTGTACAGGCCCAAATTGGCAACGGTGGAGTAGTCGCCGCCCCTCACAATTTGGATCTGGTCGCTTGCCAAGCTGGTAGACACGAACGTGGTCTCGGCGCTTCCGGCTCCCTCGAGACGAATCGTCTTGTCGATCCTTATTGGCGAGGAATGAAGGAATGATC
The DNA here is from genome assembly GCA_963765485.1 of uncultured Acidobacteriota bacterium. Taxonomy (GTDB): domain Bacteria; phylum Acidobacteriota; class Terriglobia; order UBA7540; family UBA7540; genus CAVROP01. The sequence goes on from CAVXWN010000033.1 coordinate 63,056, forward strand.
CACCAGGAACCATGACGGTGGATCCTGGCAGGGCAGCGGCAATGGCGTGGTTAACCTTTTCCGCCATGTCCGCTCCCTCAAAGTCGCTTGCCCAATAAACGTTGTGGTCGGCCGTGCGCGTCGTATCCAGGGCAGCGTGGCCCGCCTTACGGTCCGGGTCGGATTCCGCGGGAGAACCCGATAATTGACAAGGAACCGTGCAGAGCGTCGTTACCAATAGTGAAAAGAGAGTCGTCCTGCACCGGCACACCTTCATTCTGTCTCCGTACAACACTTAGGGCCCCGCTAAATACGTGGATGCTCCAGAATTGCGCCCCTGCCAGCCTGCCGAAACACGCCTCGTCCTACACCGGGACGCACGCCAAAAATCTGGCGCACACCATAGGCGACAGCCAGAATCAACATGTATGCCAACAACTGCGGGTATACGAGCATTACATTGGCACTGGCGCAGAGGCTTCCCAATATTTCGTGACGGAACCAGAGCCCGAAAAGTTGGAAATATTGATCGGGCACCGTGCCCTTTGGCGGGCGCCTTATGTGAAGCAATCGAACGTCAAGCCATTTCAGCAAAACACCGATCACGAATCCTTCAAGCGCTACACCCGCAGTCCCGAAGTTGATATACCAGTCCGCGAACAACACTTGGCCCAGTCCGAAGTGCAGTGGATTAGTGATGTTTACGATGCTCAGAGTAACGGAGCCCCACGCGTATTGCTGGCGGAAGGGAAGAAGGCTGCTGGGTATGAACCCCAGCAGTCCGGCGAGAATGGTCTTGCCGTAAAACAGCGGATAGCGATTCGCCTCGAAAGCCATCAGCACGTAGCTGGAATCGCGGAAACTGGCGAAGATGGTGTTTCCATGAATTACCTCGTACCATAAGCCTTCCAATGAAAGGCTCGCGTGGCTGCGGATAAGCTGGAGAGCGCCGGCGCTGCAGAGCAGGAGAACAGCCAAGATCAAGGCGCGAAACGGGGTCAGCTTAGTGTTCCTCAGGGAGAAGTAGATCAGCCCAGCGGAAACGAACGGAGCGAGCAAATTGCCCCGAGATGCCGTACAAAGATTCGTAATTGTGAGCGCCGTAACTGCAAAGAAGCACAGGGGCCTGTAGGCCCGTATCTTCCCGAGGGACAGCCCCCCCATCAGAAACACAGCCGCTGTATTCGCTAGGGTAAAACCACCAGTGTAAATGTATCGCAGGGGATGGTTCATTTCGAGAACTTCGCGGGCATGCGGTGTCGAGCTCAGGAGAGGAATCTGCCATTCTTTGATAAAAAAGGCCCACACGCTGGCGACTCCGATCAGGCAGACGGCGCAAGCTCCCAAGGTCAGTTGGTTCATGGAAACACGCGGCGAGCGGGGTAGTTCGCTTCGCTTACCAGCGAGACGCGGGAACAGGCGCGGGGAAGCCCAATGCCCGAGGATCAGGCAGATTGTTCCCACGCATATCGCCCCAAGGAGCTCGTCCGCCGCCCACTGCATGGACAACGCGTGGCCGGACTGTCCGATGACTTCTAGGGACTCCTGACTTAGGGCGAAGTGATAGGCGACGAACGTCGGCAGGATGATCGCGCCGACCAGGAAGGCATTGCTGGGGGTAAGTAGTATCCTGGTGCGTCTGTATTGCCACAGCGCCCACCACGTACAACCCACCAGCATAATCCAGTCAAGCGTCAGCATCACGCTTGTCCTCCCTTCCATATCCTCCGCAGTGCACAAAGCAAGCTGTTCTTCGGCACCGGCGCCAACAGAGCAGCAAGCGACATCGAGGGGCGCGGTATCGGCAGTCTAATAGGTGCGAGCGAAAAATAAATCAACTGACGCAGACTCCGAGGGTCAAAGCCCCATGCTTATGTTGTTTCCCTCTGCACTCTTAGGCGACGTCTTGCGGTGTTTGCGCAGAAGCAGCAGAATGAAGCAAGCGAACAACGCCGATCCCAACCCCCGCCGTAAGAATCACGAGCACGTCATCGACGGCCCACTGCGTAGGCGGCGGCGAGTGCAGACGCCCCGATAGTCCTTAACGAACCGGCATCGACAGCAAAAGCATAAGCCACGTAAACCATTAGGATGACGCCAGGATTAACGCCGCCACTGAAGGAGTCAGGAGAATGCCTCGCCGATGATACTGGAAAACAACCAGCCAAAGGAGGAAGGCCAAGATTGCAATGTCGAAGTAGATCATGTTCTATCTTGAGGTTCCACGCCCGAGCATTCCGTGCCTTTTCATACGGGATTCACTGTCTCCTTCATTCCTGGAGCCGACTGAAAGTCCCATTGGGCTATGCGTCAAGCCAGCCTCGTAAACGCCCTCGAAAGACCGCGAAGTGATAGAGTCCCTTCTGAAACCTGCCTGTCACGAGCGAGAGTATTGTCCCTCCCAGAGGCCTTATGAGGGCCACGGCTATAACCCCCACAGGGTACCCCTCTCGCCTCAAAACACGGCCATGCCCGCAGCCGTAGGAATACCCTCTTTGAACCACAAGCGGACCGTACCCAACTAGCGGGTTGTCGTGGTAAACCAGAATTCTTGGCGAATAAAAAACCCGGCATCCTGCTTTGAGAACTCTAATCAGATACTGGAAGTCCTCCGCGCCCACATGAATCGTTCCGGCGCCGGGCCCCAAGCCTTCATCAAACCCTCCAGCCTTTTGGGTAGAATCCTGGGTTAAAAACATAGAAAATGCCACTGCTTTGCGCCAAACATCTCTGAGACTGACAAGGCCCTCGTCCTTGATGTATCTGCCAACAGTGTCCTCACCAGTCAGGTCAACGGATCGTCCGGTAAGTCCATCAAACCCAGGATGCTTCGAAAAGAAATCTGCTACTTTTTCCAGGAGATCTTCCGGATACCAACAATCATCATCCGGAAACGAAATGATGTCCCCTCGAGCCACTCCCAGGCCCGCGTTCCTTGCCCTAGAAACCCCGATGGCGCTCCTGAGGTGAACGATGGGGAATCTCTTTTCATAGGCCTTGAGCCGATCTAGGACTCTGTCATCACGGTTTTGATCTACAACAATCAGTTCGAAGTCTTGGCACGACTGCTTTGCCAATGATTCAAGCAACCTGTCAAGTTCCACCGTGCGGTTAATAGTGGCGACTACTAAAGAAAATCTCATGGAGAGTCAGGTTGTTTTCTGATTCGGCAGGCACCAATTGGCGCTTAGTCCCGTCCTGAAAGCGTCTTCCCTAGCCTAGCGTGGCTGCCTGCTCCCGCGCATTCTGCAGCTTCTCGTCATGATAGAGGAACGTCGCGTAAAACGCAAATTTTGCCTGCCTTTTCCTTCCTTTTAATTCTTTGAAAGATCTTCGAAGGTTAAAGAGGGCCCGAAGGGCAAGACGCGCCGGGGGAAAGCGTCGGCCACATTGGGAAATTGCGCGCAGAACGTTCACTCTGCGTCCGAAGTTAAAGTGATCGTTCAAGACGGCGATGGCCTTTTCGACTTCACTCCAATCCCCATGGGCGATATCCCGCCACGCCCCTCGATACAGTCTTTCCTGGATTCGATGATGCAGAAGTTGCGCGGCCCGGCTCCGTGTTCCTGGAGGAATATCTTGGTTCTTACGTAGCTTTTGGAGCAATCTCACCCAGGCAGGGAATATGTCATCGACTTTCTCATAGCTGCTGGCGGATTGGGCGTGAATGGAAAATACCGCCCCTGGCTCCCTACAGACGACGATTGGGAACCTCGCTGCGATGCGAAGTTCCAGGTCCCAGTCCCAGGGATTTCCGACCGTCTCGTCGAGGTATCCCACCTCATCCAACACCTCGCGGCGGAGCAATATACCTGGAAGCGAAGGCTGACCATGCTCCAACATTGCCAAGACCCCTTCTGGAGGGGGATAGACTCCTGGGAGCCAGTCCAGCAAGTGAGCGTCGCGGACTCTCCCCTGAGCGTTTATCTCCAGGGTTGTTGTAGCCGAAAAGGCCGCCTCCGGACTTCCTGTGAATCCTCGTAAAGCTAATTCAAAAAAACCGGGGAGAACTACATCATCGTCAGAAAGAATCGAAAAAAAAGGGGTGGACACACGGCGCATGGCATCATCGAAATTCCGCATCATCCCGACGTTTTCGGATCTCTGAATATACTGCACCCTCGAGTCATACTTCATGAACTCCTGCACAACGCTTTCCGTTTCATCTCCAGAGGCATTATCGTAAACGCACACACAGAAGTTCGGGTAGGTTTGAGCCAAGACGCTCCTTATTGCGCGCCCAAGCATTCTTGGCCGACGGTAGGTTGGAATGATGGTTGTAATCAAGGGTTTTGAATCGGAGGCAGCCAATTAGAACATCTCCGCGTATTTTGTCCGAAAATTCCGCAGAAGACCCCACAAGGCGCCGCGAAGCTCTCTGCCTATCAGCATGAATGGTCCCAAGACACAGAGTGTAGAAGCCAGTCCATAGCCAAGGGCCCCAATGGAATCGTGACCGGTGGTCCTGCAAATAGTCCATGCGGCGCCGTATATGATGGCGGCGGGCCCGAGAAATCGGAACACATGCGCATACCGCTTGAGCAGTGAAATCCCCACGCCGCATTCGGCACAGATGCGAGGAATAGTATGCACATAGGAGAACAAATTGTAAACCACCCAGGAAAAGGCTGCTCCCGCCAGCCCAAAAATACACCAGAACGGCGGCAGGCCGCCGATATCATTCCGCAAGTGGCAGGTCCCTGAGGCTGATGCGCAGCTCAAATTAGCAGCAGCGTAGAATGCCGGCCCACCTTCTCGGGTCGTCAACGATGCTCAGGACGCCTTTGCATCCTCGTGTCGTGGTCTGCTGCGTTCGAAGCTCGCTTGAGCCTTCGGGGCGATACGACGAGAGTAGAGTTGGCGGTATACCATCCACGGCAATCGGACTTGAGTATCCAAGAGCGGAGTCAGCAGTACCAAAGAATGTGCGATTGCCCTTCCCACGGCACTCTTGAGTCTGTGCTTCAGCGTGATTGGTTTTGCACGTGACGCCCGATCTTTCAGGTACCGACCGGCTTCCGTAGTCTCGAAGAGGACACTTGCTGCGCAGACCATCTCTGCGCGGCGGCAAACGTCGGCGTAGGACAAGCGCTTGTAATGGTATCCGATTGCCTGTGGATTGTAGAGGATGCGTAAGCCTTTCTTGATCAGTCGGTAGCAGAGTTCTATGTCTTCAAATGCGGCGGTCTGAAAGTTCTCGTCAAACATCCCGTTCTTGATTAGGAACTCCCTTTTGACGCTTAGGTTGCATGTATAGAAAAAGCTCACCTCTTCCCCTGGCGAGAGAAATCTATAGCGAAATAGTGCCCCATCAAATCCCAGCCATTCCATGAAAGGCGTCGGATGCACTTCCGGGGACCACTTCACATGGCCCAGGATGGCGAAATTATCAGCAGGATGCCTTCGGTTCCAGGCAATATGTTCGGCGACGAGGGTCGGCGCGGGGATGATGTCATCGTCCGCGAAAAGGAGCAGGGCACCCTTTGCCTCCCGTATCCCACAGTTGCGAGCCGCCGCTGGCCCTTTATTTTGCCTGGCAAGGTATCGAATCGTGATGGGCGACGTCTGGCTGAAAGCGGTAACCGCCGGTCCGGTTCCGTCCGTAGAGCCATCGTCGACGACAAGGACTTCCAAAATCTCCGCTCGAGCCGTCTGGTGTTTGTAGCCCTCGAGCGCCTTTAACAAGACTTCCTTTCGGTTGTACGTAGGGATGATGATACTGAGTTGGGGTGTCAACAAGCAGCGTTACCTCCCCCTCGGGGCTTTCTGCTTACTACAACAATCGTTCGATAAAACGGACCCCGGTCGGCAAGCTGTGGAACTGGGCTATTTTGGCTTGCGTGCCACCGCGACCAAGTTCTCTGTAAAGGCCTTCGGAAGAGACACAGGCAACAACCTAGCAGCCTGCTTCAAGTCGAACGCATCAAAGAACCTCGTGCCGATCAGAGCCACCAGGTAAACGGTTCCAAAGACAACGGCCTTGATCACGAGTCCGCCCCAGCCGATGTGTTGCGGGGAGCTCATAAGAAAACACCCAGCCGCACCAGCCAGTGATGCACCTAATGGTCTTAGGTACGACTCCGTGAACAGCCGTTTATAAGGGTACCCCGTATATCGGTGAAACAGGTAGATGAAGAGGATCATGCCGAAAGCTGCCGAGGTGACGGTCCCCACTACTGCGCCGGAAAAACCATAGAATCGAATCAAGAAAAAACACATCACCACGTTTAACACGATCCCGGAGACGCAGGTCTTAACAGCCGGGGACAATTCTCCCCGGCCGATGGAAATCAAAAACCCCGGCCCGGTTATTAGATTGAAGATGTTCGTTAGGACCAGGAGGGCAAACGGGATAGCAACAACAATCAATTGCGGGCCGAGCCACAGGTTGACAAACTGGCGACAAAGAACTGCCGCAAGCACCACAAGAGGAATGCTCACAAAGGCCGTGTACTTATGCGCTCTGTAATATAGTTCTTTCAGCTTTTCCTCGTCACCCCGTGCATCGAGTTCGGAGGCCGCTGCCATAACCGGTGACAACAATAATTCTGGGAGACGCCGCGCCTTCACGCCACCAGTACTCGCAATGTTGTACCAGCCCACCGGCGTCACGCCGACAAGCCACGCCAGGTACACCTTCTCAATCTGGCACTGAATAACAAAGCCGACCTGCGTCACGTAGAGGCGCCAACTGAAACTGAAGACCTGCTTCATCTCCTCTCGATCAAAATGGAACGGGTTTATGGAGATGTTAGGCAGCAGCTTGTGCACGAATCCCATCAGGAGTCCCAGGCCCAGGAGCGCTCCAGCCAAGTTCGCGTAAACCAAGCCGCGCAAATGCCAGCCTAAGTTTAGGAAAAGAACCGTGAACACCGCATTCGAAACCACAATGACAAAGCCGAGCACGCTGCCTAGGTCCATCCGCTGCAAGCCTAAGACGACTGAAGAGAACGGCGCCCCAAGAATGCTGATCCCCGCCGTCAGGATGGTTACAAGCCACAGGTGGCGTAGTTCGTGATAAGGCACCGACGTATTTCGAAAAAGTGCGGGTAGCAACCAACCGCTGGCAGCCAGGAGGCCAGATATCAGGAAGAGGGAAACAAGGAGGTACATCATCAACCCGGTGTCCAGCAATCGTTTCAGCGCGGCCAAGTCACCCTTAGCGTGGTGCTCCGCCACGTGTTTCGTGAGCGTCGCAGCCATTCCCAGATCGGTCAATGCGGCGAAGCCGACGACTGCAAAGAAAACCGCATATACCCCGTAATCGCTAATCCCTACTCTCCCCAGAACGAAGGGAATGAGCAGGAATGAAATGGGAAACACAATGATGGTCTGAAGCAGCGAGAAAAGCGCATTACGAACCACTTTGGCGCTTACGGGTTTCTGTTCGGGCGCAAAGACTCTGGTCAGCAATCCCACGGTTACCTCAATCGGAAAAGCATGTTCTCAGCTTAAGCAAACAAAGCCCTCTACAGCGATTTAGCCGTTGTGACTCCTGCAAGGGAGGCGGCCATTGGACGGAGGTGGAAGCGGCGTTGACGTTGCCGCTATGAGACTTGATCACCGCACCCACCGCCTTCTGAAGAAGGGACTCTGAGCAGGAATCTGTGGGGCCCACGCATTTTTGCTGGGTTTCTGCGAGTCAAGGTCCGGTCGGGCTTTCAGTGCTGGGTGCCTGCACGGACCACGGAAGGGGTCGGTTCTACCTCTCTGGGGAATCCCCAAGCCCGAAACTGCCGCTTTTCCGACCGATTACTCCAACACTTTTCCTTCCCTCCCTCGTCGCCGAAATCTGATCCGGTCTGCGGCTCCCCTACCCCGGTGGTGATGGCAGCCCCGCGAGTTCTCGGGTTACTGCCTCGCTCAACCCGAGGTCAAGAACACGGAGACCACAGTGAAGGATACCACAGACCCCGACGAGCCCGTAAGCCCCGACGCAGCAGACGCAGGTAGACGGGCACAAAGAGCAGACTGGCCATGACAGACACGCCGCGCCCAGCAAAGCTCGCAACGATTGCGGCTGGCGTGCTGTCACTCCGCCGCATAGGTGCCCCATGCCATTGCGGCGAGCTGCCTTCTACGTTCAGGCGCGGCAGTGCTGTAGTCGATCGTTCGGTTGTCGGCAACCAGGAGATTTTGCTGCTCCTTTTGTCTGAACGTGCAGCTTGAGGGCCATTCGGAAATGCCATAACAGCGCCCATCCCGCCCTACGATGACTGCCTCAAGACCCATTCCCAGCACTTGCCGGGTCAGGCTTCGCCTCCCGCTTTCGAACCGAAGCGCCCCCATCCTGGAGGGATTGCGGGGCCATCTGACTCTCTGAAAGACATCTCTGCTTATCATGAACGCGTTAGTGCGGACGGTCGGATTCGGAAACCGTGGAAACCATGCCCAGTACCCAACCGCAGTAGCAACCCCGCGCAACATACGGAGGACATGCTTCTGCGCAGCCAGGCCTGCCATCCTGCCAGCACCGTAATCAAAGAGGCCCTGGTACGAGCCGGTCGCCCCGACAACGCCGATTCGTGGGTCGCGAACGTAATCAGAAAAGTGGCTCTCGTACGAACCGGTTGCCCCGACAATGCCGACTCGTGGGTCGCGAGCACACCGCACGAGATCGGCCAACCATCCTGAGACGCAAATGATGCTATACGAGTTCAGAACACAGCAAAAATCCCAGCCGGATCTCTCCAGAGCGACACGATACAATCCTATGTCCTGCTCGACGTCAGGCACCTCAACAACTGAGAGCGCAGTGCCGTCGAATAGCGAACAATGTTCAGCGATCTGACCATGGTTCTGAAATCCCTTGAATATGAGCGTAAGTCGGTGGTTTGCTCCGGCCGGGCAGCGCAAATAGGATTCGGCAAACCGTCGCGTCAAATCCACCGGATTCGGAATCCTCTCCCCAATCCAAGCCACCAAATAAAACACTTCAATGTTTTCGCCGCACCTTGGGTGGCTCACAGGACTTCCCCCAGTCCGATGCCTGACGGCACCTCAGTTGGAACATGCTCACCAAGCAGACGAATCAGTTTCTCTCGGACGCATCGCAGCCAAGTCGACTCCACACCTCGCTGGCCCTCATAAAACTCGGCGATAAATTGTACGTCGTCTTGTTCGGCAATCTCCGGGCCCATGTAACCGGGGTCGAACCCGAGCACGCGATTCCTCCCGCCTCGGCATAGCAATCGAAGAAAGCCTCTCTTTCCGCATCCCACTTCGATGACGGTTTTGTCAAGCAAGTGATATTCGGTTAACTAGATCGTCCGAAATCTCCGTTAAATAGCGCTGGAAAAGGGGCTGCGGCGACGATAGCCAGCCTCACCGCTTAGGAAACGCCAGTTGTCAGGCGTCCCCTGGTACAGCCGCGAGAGAATCACGATATGGTACGGCTTGATGGTATCGGCCCGAATCACCTCGAAGCCCGCATAATCGATCAACTGAAGCGCCGCGAAGGTATCAAAAACATGATGGTGCATAGCCCTCTTCATGGCATTTTCCATGCACCGTTGGCGAAACTGCTCCGGAGAACCTGCGGGTTTGTCCTGCCTCAGATCATGCAAGGCCAAGATTTCAGGAAGGTGCGTGAGGTCGTCTTCACCGACCCCGTTCTTGTGGTCTTCGATCATGTGTGCAAGCGGCGTGATTGGTCGGCGCCAGTCGAAAGTCCCTTCCTTGTGCGGCAGGACTACCACCAGAACCCCATCTGGCTTCAAGACGCGTTTCCATTCTCCCAGGGCGCGCAGGGGATTGGCCATATGCTCCAGACATTGAGAAGCCAGGACACATTCGTAAGCAGAGTTCTGGATGGGTTTCAGATCCGCTGCCTCGCAAATGAACTGAAACCCAGGATCTTTCTTCGGGTGGAATTGGAAGGTGCGCCCTGCCTTGATTTCCCCTTCCCAAATCGTCTGAGGAGAAAAAGTGCAATTGTCCAAACCTGCCAGCACGCGATACACAGGGATTGGGCCGTCATCGGCGAAAAGCTCGCTCGGTCCGCCGATTTCCAGGCCTCGCTTCCCTGCCAAATGAGAGCGATACGTTCGGATCCCCGGGACAGTTTGAAGGAGCCAATGGCGGATCTTCCTCACCGCGCGAAAACGCAAGGCCCTTCGACCAACCACACGAAGGGGTTCTGGAAGCCGTCTAGGCATGTGTACCTCCTTCTGCTTGTAGTGTATCGTGACCCCAGTCCAGCGTTTTCCTCGGTTTTGTTGCCAGCGTGAGCAGTTCTCCTTCCACCACTCCACCGTGCGTGGCACCGCCTCTTGTAGCCGTGACGAGGGACGCCAGTCCCTCTCTGACAAGATCGACCCTTCACGAAGCGGCGTAGTTCCGAATACTCGGTTCCATCAGACCAACTCGCCACCATGCCGCTGGCCCTACCCAAGCCTCCCTCGCGGAGAGTCCGCGTGGCGACGTCAAGAAGTACTCCCGAACCGAACCTATTATAGCGAGACGATGGGAATTTCAAGAGACAGTCGCGAGAGTATCGACCGGTTTTCTGCCAGGTAATTGGGGTTCATGTTCACGATCCCCGCTATGCGCCCATTCTGCTCTTTCAGGTATTCGGGTGGCACAATCTGATGTCCTGTCCCTGGAACATATTTCCCTTGCTTGGCGGGATTAATATCAATGAGGAACCGGATGCGGCGATTCTCAGGGTCAATTGTGTTCACTAAAGTTGCTCCTTTAGCTGCCGCTCCCCAGATCGCGCAGCCTCCTGCCTTGTTGAAAAACTCGATCTTTTCTTCGCACGCTTCCATTCGTTCCTTTAATCGCACCAGGAAAGATTGAATTTTCGACCACAGATCCGCGACACCCAGTGGTCCTGGCGGTTCGGGGATTTTGTTGGCCACGCCAGGCTTTGCTTCAACCCAAATGTACTGTTCGTCAAAGGCCGGGTGTGCTTCCAGGACTTGAAATCCCGCCTGTTCGAATGCCCAGGTGACACTCTCTGCCGTGAAATATGAGCAGTGTTCGTAAAACAAATCCCAGAAAGTCACGGTATCGAGAATCCAACGCAGTTCCGGAGTTTCGAAGAACACATATGAGTTCTTCCGGTTTCCGATCGCCTTCCGGATGGCGCGCAGCATTTCCAAAGGAGATTGCAAATGCTCGATGACGTGGCGGCAGCAGACAAAATCGGGGGCAACTTGGGTCCGGTGTGGATCGTATAATGCACGGATAAAGCGCACTGCTCCTTGCTCAGCAGTGTCAGGACCGGCATAGCTGGGATCGAATCCGATGCCTCGGTTTCTTCCGCCTTTACAAAGCAGGCGGAGGAATTCCCCCTTCCCGCAGCCCACTTCAATAACCAATCTATCGTTAAGACAGTATTTTGCTAGAAGGGACTCCGCCAGATCAGTGAGATAACGCTTAAAATAGGGAGAGCAGCTCTGGGTGTTATCGTACGAGAGAGAGTATCCGAGGCAGTTTGGGTCGAATGCTGCGTTAAAGACAAAACCGCAGTACTTGCAGAACGCCAATAGGAGGTCCCCCCGGGTAAAGCGGCGCGCCTCATCAGCACTCGTACACACCATGTTCTGGTGAACCGGCATGTTCCTGCGTTCGAAGAAGACCTCAGGGCACGGGCTCGCACAAAGTGGGCAAGATCCCATCATCATTTCCCGCCGATCGTTGATCTCCACCATTCACATGTGTGTGCCAGGCCCTCCTGGAGGGATCGGGAAGGGCGCCAGCCGCCCACTTTTGCCAGCCTCCGAACATCCGCAAACAGCACGGGCGGTTCCTGGGGGTCGGTGGGCAAGGCTCCAAGCGCTACCTTATCCTCTCGATGCAGGTATTGGGCAATGGTTTCCACAATAGTCCGAACCTTTACGGGATCCCCCGAGCCAATATTGACTGGGCCCGTCAATGGGCTTCTCGCGATTGCCCAGAGGGCCGAGGCGACATCCTCTACATGGAGATAATCTCGAATTTGTTCTCCCTGGGTGCACCTGGCAGTCTTCCCGGATAGCAGAGCGCGAATCACGGAGGGAACCAACCTCACCTCAGCTTCTTGCGGCCCGTAAAGATAGAAAATACGCGCCCACGCAAACGGCATGCCCATCTGTTCGCAGTACGCTTGGAGAATTTCTCGCGCGGCATTCTTGCAAACCCCGTATAAGCTCCGCGGCCGGAGGGGCGTAATATCCTCAGAGAGGAACCCGTAGTCCGAGTCGTACTCAAAGCACGTTCCCGCAGCCACAAAACGCCGGCAGCCGACGGATGCCAAAGCTCCGGCCAGTGCAATGGTCGCCGAAACGCAATCAAGGTTCTCGCGCGCTCGCAGGTACTTGCCGGGTACTGCGTACCAAGCCAAATGTATGGCGCATTCGGGGAGAACTTCCGAGGTCATGGACCGGACCGCCTGTGAATCGTTCAGGTCGATAGAGAACACACGGACCTGATCTATGCAGTCCGCCAAGCGCTCGGCTGGCTGTTCAGGCTGTAGGACAGCGCACACACTGTGCCCCTCGCGAACCAAAAGGCGGACAAGATGCGAACCGATAAAACCGGCGGCGCCGGTTACGAGAATTTTCATTCGCCACCTGTACTTTAGGAAGAAACGATTGCATTAACCACCGAGGCACGGAGACAGCCCTTTTCTTTTCAGTTCTCAGTGCCTCTGTGTCTCTGTGGTGAGAGGTCTCAATAATGATTCTTTCTCTGCCTTTATCTGGAAGCGGACTCCCGCCGTCGGGTTGCCGGCTAAAAAGGGGAGACAAAATCTTTGAACGCCGGCAGCGCCTTATCTCTGGCCGACAAAAACGGCTTGTCCGTTGGCCACCCGATGTTCAGTGTTTCATCATCCCATCGCAGGCCCCCTTCCGCCTCCGGCGCATAGCTCGCATCCACCTTGTACGCGACCACCGCTACATCTGTGAGCGTGCAGAAGCCGTGGGCAAAACCCTTCGGGATATAGACCATGGTATGGTTGTCCGCGGAAAGATCCACTGAATCCCATTGACCGTATGTGGGGGAGGCCTTCCTCAGGTCAACGAAGACATCGAAAATTGCCCCGGTCACGACACGGACCAGTTTTGTCTCAGCGTGGGGAGGTCTTTGGAAATGAAGGCCGCGGAGGGTGCCTCGGCGGCTAGAAAGCGATTGATTCTCTTGCATCCAGTCGGTTACCAGACCGTGCGCCTGGAAGATGGGTTTATCGAAGGTGCGCACGAAATATCCTCGCTCATCTTTCCGCGGGTCGAGGATGATCTTAAAGCTGCCGGAGAGTTTCAGACGTTCGATTTTCATATCACCTGTTCCCAATGGCATTTTTCGTGGGCCCACCCGCCAAGGCCCCCCCGCACAACGCGGTGCCAGGTTTCCCGCTCTCCAGTAGGAAGCGCAGTTAATTCAAGCGCGTGAACGTTCGGTCCCCTTCCAGCGCTTTCCAGTCGGGACGAAAGGCAGGAAAAGCAATGCGCATCCTACTGGTGGCGGCCGCTGGCTTTAAAGACTCTGGCAGTGGAAGAAGTCTTGGTACCATGCCACGGTCTCTTCCAGTCCTGCCTCCAGTGAATAGGCCGGTTTCCAGCCTACGACGCGCTGCGCCTTGGCGGAGGAGAGGTACTGGTTACGGATTTCCCCATTCGCCGCATTCATCACTGTGGGTTGGATGTGCTCGCACTTCATGATCTTGCGAATCTTGTGGACAATCTCCAATACCGTCATCTGCGTTTCATGGCTGAAATTGAAGCACTGTCCGGCGACGTCCGGCGAGTTCATCTTTTCCGCAAGTGTCAAGTAGGCCCTTGAAACATCTTTCACGTAGACATAGTCACGAATGTAATTCCCATCGCTGCGAAGAAGTGGGGACTGACCCCGATAAAGCGACCTTATTGTTCCCGGGACTATGCGGCTCCAGTTCAAGTCTCCGCCTCCATAAATATTTCCGCAGCGCGCGATGACCACGGGAAGCCTATAGCTGTGGAAGTACGCTTGGGCGATGGCGTCTGCACAGGACTTGGAAACCTCGTAAGGTTGCCGGCCCATAAGTGGCATCTCCTCGGTATAAGGTAGCTGTTCCTGCGCGCCATAGGCTTTATCACTCGAAGCTACAACTACGCGCTTCACCAGATCACTGTGAACTCGGCAGGCTTCAAGGACGTTCCACGTACCGCGAATATTTGCTTGGAAGGTCAAGAGTGGAGCACGCAAGGCCGCACCCACGACGGCCTGTGCGCCAAGGTGAATGACCGTGTCGGCCTCGTAGGTTGTGATGGCACGTTCGAGCGTGTGGAAATCCTCCAGACAGCCGTTCACGACATTGAGACGATCGACGAGGCGCGCCCGGTAAAGCTCAGATTGAGGATTGGTATCGTATACAAGGGCAACAACGTCAGCCCCTGCTTCCAAAAGGTCTTTGGCGACCCAGGAACCGACGGTCCCCGTAGCGCCCGTTACAAATACTCGTTTACCTCTCCAGAATGCCAAGGCCGTCATTCCCACACCTTCCACGGAGCGCCTTTCTTCCAGGACTCGTTCAAGGCAAGAAAGTCACGGTAGGTATCCATACAGTGCCAGAATCCATGATGGAGATAGCTGACGAACTGGCCTTCCCCCGTCAGCCGCTCGAGCGGCTCGCGTTCAAGAACGCAACTATCGTCGTCGGTGAGATAGTCAAAAAACTCGCGCTGAAAGACAAAAAATCCGCCGCTGATAAACCCGCTTTGATCCAAGGGCTTTTCATTGAATTCCTTCACCAGTGAGCCTTGTACGGATAATTCACCGTAACGTGAGATCGGATGAACGCCGGTCACTGTCCCGATCCTCCCGTGGCCAAGGTGGAATTCCCACAACTTACAGATATCGAGGTCCGCTACACCGTCACCATAGGTCATCATGAAATGGTCGCCGGTAACGTACCGCTCAATGCGCTTGACCCGGGCGCCGGTCTGCGCTTCGGCTCCGGTGTCCGCAAATGTGATCGACCACTGGTCTCGCAGCTCCGTTCCGTGGAATTCAGGATCCTCTTGAGAGTTGAGGCGCAAAGTAAAGTCGCTGTTCATAAGACGATAATTCAAGAAGTACTCTTTGATCATCGAGCCCTTGCACCCCAGACACAGTATGAAATCATTGAACCCGTAATGGGAATAGATCTTCATAATATGCCAGAGCACAGGTTTGCCGCCGATCTCAACCAGCGGTTTGGGCCGGTACTCCGTTTCCTCCCGGAGGCGGGTTCCCATGCCACCACAGAGAATCACAACTTTAATTGCCATGTCCTCTCGAAAACTCTCCCTCTGACTGGGTTTAAGAGTGTCGGAATTGCCCTGCTAACCTGGGAGGCATCGCTCGAAGTTCAGTTCGAGTTGAAAACAACCTTCCTTGACTTGCAGCCGTCGCCTGCGGCCTTGCAGCCTTACAGAGCCTGATTTTCAGATTCATACTGGCTGGAGGAATCCTTGTTGGCGTCCTGCCCGTACCCGAACCCGTCACCATACCCATATCCACTCTTGCTGATATCCACATCGTTGAGCGCCACGCCTAGGATGCGGGCTCCGGCGCCATAGAGCAGAGCCCGGGCGCGACGGACGACGTGGTATGGGGTTTCGTATCCCCGAACCACCAGAACCACGGCGTCTGTCATCGTTGACAGAATACGGCTATCCGCGACGCTCAGCAGAGGCGGGGAATCCACCAGCACGTAATCGAATTCGGATCGAAGTTTGCGCAGCAGGTCGCTGGCTAAGGGCGAAGATAAGACTTCCGCAGGATTAGGCGGGATAGGGCCGCAAGGAATGACCCACAGGTTCTCGACGCCAGGCACGGGGAGAATAGCCTGGGCCAACTTCACGCGGCCCGTCAAGCATTGCACAAACCCAGGCTTGTTTTCCACGCCCGCCGCTCGGTGGCAGGAGGGCCGCCGCATGTCGCAGTCCACTATCACCACTCTGCTGCCCAAGCTGGCCAAGGTACCTCCCAGATTCACCGTCGTCGTGGTCTTGCCTTCGCCAGGAAGGGCGCTGGTAACCA
The DNA here is from genome assembly GCA_963765485.1 of uncultured Acidobacteriota bacterium. Taxonomy (GTDB): domain Bacteria; phylum Acidobacteriota; class Terriglobia; order UBA7540; family UBA7540; genus CAVROP01. The sequence continues at coordinate 79,022 of CAVXWN010000033.1, forward strand.
GGAGACTCTTCGGCACAGGATTGGCCGAGAGCAAAATCGAGGTGCGAAGAGAGCGGAAAGCCTCAACTGCGGCAGAATCGGTCTGAATCGCCGGAGCCATGGACACTTGCTGACCCGAGATAATAGCAGGCAGCTTACCCTGCTTGGACTTGCCGCCGCCGTTCGTAGGAAACGACTGAACCAAGCCCAGAGAGGGCAAACGCAAAAGGTTCTCGACCTCTTCCGAGGTCTTGAGGGTATTGTCCAGGTATTCTTGAAAGAACGCCAATCCGACGCCTAAGGCAGTTCCGACGATCAAAGCCAGCGTGAGGCGGAGTAGAACCCGAGACTTGGGAAACCGTGGCACCTCAGCAGCATCTACAACTCGTATGTTACTTGCTGTCAACCCGGCAGAGACCTGAGCTTCCTTCATTCTCTGCAGCAATCCATCATAAAGCGCTTTATTCGTGTCCACTTCCCGTTTAAGAATATTGTACTGGATGGTTTTTGATGCGATGTCGTTCACTTCACGCTTTTGGTCCTCAACGGCTTGCGCCAGGAACTTCTCGCGCGCCAACGAAGCTTGGTAGTCCTCCACGACATTTTGCCCAAGGACTTTCTTCTGGTGGTCGAGCGATGCCTGCAAAGTGTCGATTTGTTTCTTGAGGGCAATTGCTTTGGGATACTCCGGCTTGACCGTGGCCGTCAATTGGGCATAGTCACGCTCTGCTTCGGCAAGGCGCGTGGCCAGATTTTGAATTAACCCGTTTGCAAGAACCCCGGGAAGGTCTTGAGTCTTCCCGGACTGCACCAGGCCATACATGGATTGCTTTTGATAGCGGTCAGCCTGGGCCTTGGTGTATTCCTGTTGTAGTTCGTCCAATCGACTGTTGACGAGATTCTGCCTTTCTGTAAGGAAGACGATCGAATTTGCCTGCGCATAGCCTTGCAGGCCCTCCTCAGACTTTTCCAGTCGAGCCTTGAGCCCCACCAACTGTTTTGACAGCCATTCCGACGCTTTACTCGCCTCGTCCCATTTTACCTCGAGGTTTTCATAGATGTAGTCGTCCGCCAGTTTATTGGCGACTTCTGAGGCCAGCTTCGCATCGAAAGATTCAAAGGTCACCTCAACGAGATTGCTTCGGCGTACCGGGCTGATGTCAAGCTTCTTGGAGAAGTTATTCACGCTGTTGAGGTACGCGTAGCTATTAGGATCGGCAGGACGAGGATCGGAGGGGGAGGGTATCGAATCCGGATTGGTGTCAATCAATCCCAGGAGTTGGTGGCTTTGGTAAAACTCCGGGTATCGATACAATGCCAAGTCTTGGACTACACGCTCCGCCAGGGTACGGCTTTCAAGAACCTTGTATTGAGTCTCCCGGTAGCTGTCCAGGTCCCTCGATTCGGTCGCGACGACCTGATTAAAGGTCAACACACTGGGCTCTTCGGGATTGATCTCCAGCAGGACCTTCGCCTGATAAACGGGTTTCTGCTTCAAAGTCCCGATTGCCACCGTCGTAAACACGACCAAAAGAGTGGCAAGTACGGTCCAGGGGCGTTTCGCGATTAATTGCCAATAGTCAAGCAGGTGCGGCACTTCTTCGGCCGAGACATCCAGCGTCTCGATAGGTTGTCGCAAACTCTGGGAGCCTGACAGAACCAAGCTCTGAGCCGGGTCTGTAGAAGAGACTTCTGCGTTTGGCATTAATCACCAACTCCGTGCTAGGTCACGCGTCTTAATGGACCCAAATGAGCCATCCCATGAAAGCGGCTATGGCTGTGTCGGTAGCCCGTTGGCCCACGATTTTGTGCGCGCTGTCCGGAACAAAAAGGATGTCGTTCGCCGCGAGCGTGGTGTCCTGCGCCCTTCCGCTTATAATCTTCGACAGGTTAATATTGACCTGGCTTTGTGAGCCATCCGGATTAGTTCTCACAATACGAGAGGATTTCTTTGCCGCGGTCGGCGTAAAACCTTCCGCCATGGCAATTGCCTGAAGAACCGTCATGGTGGGGCGATCCTCAAGGACAAACCCCCCTGGCCGCTTCACCGCCCCTGTCACATAAACCACCTCAGCCTTGCTTACAGAAACGATGTCGCGAGGCTTCATCTCGATGTTAAGGGCCTCATCCCTCGTGTAGAGGAGCCTATTGAGGTCGATTTCAATCTGGTCCGGCCCGCGAACGTGCATTCCGTCAACCGGCTGCAGATTCCCAAAACCACTCTTGCGCGTCACCAGAACGGTGCGTCCCGCCGACGATGAGCCCTTCTTGCCAAAACCACCGGCCATCGAAAGCATTTCAATCAGGGTACGCCGGCCGGCAAGGGGATAGAGTCCCGGCTTCTCCACTGCCCCAATGACAGATACAGGCAAGGACTTGAATTGGTCAATAAATACCGTTACCTGAGGGTCCTGGAGGTAATTCTCACCCCATTTGTCGGCAAGTGCTTTCCGGAGCTGTTCGGCGGTCAAACCCGCAGCTTGGACGCGGCCAATCAGTGGGAGGGAAATCGTCCCATCGTTGGAAACTCGAACCGTAGTTTTTGACAATTCAGGAACATTCAAGACATCAATCTTGATCACATCCTCAGGTCCCAGTACGTAATTGGAGCCGATGGGGCCACCGAAGTACTGGTCAGAATTCTCCGGCGCCTTTCCCTCTGTTGTGTCCGCATTGTCCGTGGAATTTTGATTCCCTTGGATATCCAGGGGACCGGGGTTTTCCTGGGTATCCTGTGCACGCAACTGCGACAAGTTAGGCAGAAACAGGAACCACAGAAGAACTGTAAAACCCAAAGATATGCGTTCCAGATGACCCTTCATTTCTGCCCCGATAGAGAGAGAATCTTTCGGCGCCTCGCTGAGAGCAAAAACGTGAGGAGATTACCGCGTGAAAACCTCGGAAGCACTTACTCTACCCGTGCCTCAAAACATTGTCAAGTTAAACAAGTCAGGTGACATGTCTCAGTTTGGAGTTGTAGCGGCGAGTTTACCCCACGGCTGTCGAAATCAGCAGCTCAGGCGAGTGCTGAGTGCGGCTGTGCCGCCCCGCTGTGTGGAAAGCCTCCG
>CAVXWN010000034.1:0-31378 GCA_963765485.1 uncultured Acidobacteriota bacterium
GCCAAGCTGGCTTTGTTCCTGGTGCTGGCCCGCGTCGCTCACCAGGGCTCGCGCCTCTCGGCGGTACGCTGGGCCGAAGATCAGGCCGTGGCGGAAGTGCTGGGGCTGGGGAAGTTCGACGAGGACGATCTGTATGCCGCCCTCGATGAGCTGGCGGCCCGGCAGAGGAAGATCGAAACGCGTCTGTATCGCCGCTACCTCGACCGTCGTAGTCAGCCGCCCCGACTATTTCTCTATGACGTGACGAGCAGTTATCTGGAGGGAGAGAAGAACGAGTTGGGGGCTTACGGCTACAACCGGGACGGCAAGCGGGGCAAGCTGCAAATCGTCATCGGCCTGTTGGCGGACGAGGAAGGCGAGCCGCTGGCGGTGCGGGCGTTCGAAGGCAACACGGCCGATCCCACCACGGTGGTGGAACAGATCCGGATCTTGCGGGAGCAGTTCGGAGTGGAGGAGTTGGTCTTCGTCGGAGATCGGGGGATGGTGAAGAGTACAGGGAAGCAGGCGCTGAGCGCAGCGGGGATGCGGTATATCACGGCGCTGACCGATCCCGAAATTCGCCGGCTGCTGGGCCAAGGGACCTTGCAATTGAGCCTGTTCAGCGAGACGGTTTGGGAAGTGGAAGGCGAGGGGGTGCGCTACATCCTACGCAAGAATCCGCAGGAGGCCGAGCGCGCTCAGCATCGGCTAGAAGACAAACTGGCGAAGCTCGAAACCCAGATTCAGGCCCGCAATGCGCAGGTGCGGGAGCATCCGCGCTCGCAGCCGGAAGCGGGACGACGGAGGATGGAAGACTGGGTCGCCAGGCACAAGCTGACGGGTTTGGTCGCGATCCAGCTCGAAGGCCCTGAGTTGAAGCTGGAGCGGCACGAGGAAGCGATCCGCCGGGCGCTGGAGTTGGCGGGCTGTTATGTGGTCACCACCGACGTGGCCTCGACCGCGATGAGCGCGCAACAAGTGCATGACCGCTACGTTTCTCTGGCGAAGGTGGAGCGCGCCTTTCGTACCCTGAAGACGGGGTTGCTGGAAGTGCTGGCCGGTCTGGGTGCGCAAAGAGAGCCGCACGCGAGGGCACGTCTTTTGCTGCCTGCTGGCGTTGAAAGTCAGTCGCGAGATGGAGCGGCGGTTACAGGCCGCCTTCGGTACCACCGATACGCGGGCCGACGCGATTACGCTCCCCGATGCGCTGCTGGCGTTGACACGCCTCTGCCTGTTGCACTATGCGGTGGATGAGAAAACCACCGTGACCAAACTGCCCCAACCGGACGCCCGCCAACAGACAATTCTCAAGGCTCTCGGCGTCACCCTGCCGGCCATGTAGTCAGGCGCCCCACACACCGCGAAATGTACAACTGCCCTCATCCCAAACAGTTGGACAAACAATCCTGCCTATAACAAAAAGGAAGATGCGTCGGAGGCGCAGGCATGCCAAAAGACGCCACGTCTGCTCCTCGCGCGAACGACTTGGTGGTTGCTTCGAAGCCGGCGATAGATGCCGGAGTGATTTGGAATCTGGAATCTATGATCTTGAATCCTAAGCACCTAAGGAGGAACCCATGACGACCTTTAATGTCAAGAGAGTAAGTCACGAATACACGCAGACCAATGACGGCCCGCCAGACAGGGTGTTTCCTTTGCTCTGCCCGGTGCGGGAGGCAGACTGGGTGCCCGGCTGGCAATATCACCTCATCTACTCTGAGTCGGGCGTTGCCGAGGACGGGTGCGTCTTCACAACCCCGAACCAGGCTGGCCCAGAGAGCATCTGGATGACCACCCACTACGATCCGGCGGCTCACCACATTGCCTACGCCTGGGTTCAGCCCGGCATGATTGCCACCCAACTGCGGATTTCCCTCTCGCCTGCGCCAGGCGGCAAGACGACCGCGCACATTCGTTACGTCTACACAGGGTTATCGGTGCCGGGGAACGCCGCGCTGGAGCGCTTCACTTCAGAATGGTTTCACAGTAAGATGCAGAACTGGCAGAAGGCGATCAACTACTACCTGCGCACGGGCCAGTTGATTCCAGCGGCAGCATGGGAGTAGACACAGCAGTCGACAGTTGCCAGTCGACAGCGTGTAGCGCGGACCACCGGTTTTGCGGTCCGCGGCGCTAACATGCGGAAGGAACGGACACCGGGTAGCGGGCAGCCGCGACACGCCTTTTGTGTGAGCTATCGACGACGGGTGCAGGGGATAAAGACATGGATGGACGGAACCGAGGGGACGTGGTGCCTGGGGCAGACGTCTCCGTCGTCCTGAAAGAGGACCAACGCACAGGGAGACTGACCCGAGGGATTGTCCAGGACCTTCTCACCAAGTCCGCGTTTCACCCGCACGGCATCAAGGTGCGGCTGCAGGGGGGTAAGATCGGCAGGGTTCAAATAATTCATACACACGGTGGCCCTTCGACTGAAGATCATATCCCTCGAGGGGCGCATACATCGCGACAAAAAGCGTAGCGACGTATGCGCCACCCGCGTTGAAATGGAACCGGGTGACACTTTGATTTTCCACTGCAATCTTCTGCACCGGTCCGATCAGAACCATTCTGACAGGCCGCGCTGGTCGATGATTTGCTGCTACAACGCGGGCTGGCGCACAGCGCAAGCTGTGCGTCTTGCGGTACCATGGAGTATATTCTGCCGGTGCGGGTAACGAGGGGGCACAAGACGGGCGATGGTCGGCCCCATGCGAAGCGGAAACGCAGAGCTACGCTCTGATGCCCAGCCTGCGGTTGCAGGAGCTTGGGGGGAGCTATGGTTGTTGCCATAATTGCCTGTCTTTGAGAACCTCGTCATTCGCAGCGAACCTTGTCATTCCGAGCGGAGCGAGGAATCTCGCTCTGAGCATTTTCAACGCAACGCGAGATTCCTCGTCGCCTGCGGCTCGGAATGACACACCAGCCGAGTTTTCACACAGGCTCTCAACCCGCTAGTTTCTATGTACGACTTTCGTTTTTCTTTTGCGAAGCGGTTTGCGCGATCCAGTCTGCTCCGAGTCTTCCGAGTTCATCCAGAGTGTTCTGAACTTCCCTGAGTTTGCTGGCCTGTTCCTCCTCGCCGGCCTCCGGTGAAACCATAATCGGCGGCGCGATGAACACGGCGGCGCGCGAGAAGGGATGAGGGAACTGTGTCAAGTCCCAACTCCGGCGAAATACGTAGGCGCGGCACGGGGCGACGTGGAAGCAAAGGATGGCGGCGCCCGTGGCTTTCGAGAGCAGCACCGACCCGCGCTTGGCGACGTGGCGAGGTCCGCGCGGGCCGTCGATGGTGAAAGCCGCGTCTCTTCCGTTCCTCAGGCACTCGATCATCTCCGCGAGGGCCTGCGATGCTCCTCGTGTGCTTGAGCCGCGCGCTGCACCGTAGCCGTGTTTCCGGATGATCCGCGCGATATACTCGCCATCGAAATTTCGGCTCGTCATCACCACGATCCCGCGTTTTCGCCAGAACCAGCAGGCGGAAAAGATTTCGCGATGCCAGAAGGTGTAAATGAGCCCCTTGCCCAGCTTCGTGGCAGCTTCCCAGTTCTCCCAACCGTGAACTTCCCACCGCAGGCTGCGCCCGACCAGCAGAACGGCCAAGTAGCCGACCCAACTTGCGAGACCTATTTGAACCCGCTCCCATAAACCAAAAGCTCGCGGGTTCTCACGCAAGCGCACCTCTTCCCTTGGCGAGGAGTGGTCCTCACATTCCTTGGGTGAAATCGGAGTCTTGGGAACCGAGCCGGCCATCGCAGTCAAAGAAGAATCCGGGAACCCAAATCTTGGGACAACTCCCTCCGGCGAGCCCTCTCTAATGCTTACGGCCGATTGGTCTCGAACCTCCGACTTCTGCCATAACAATTTATTGGGAGAGCGCGGTCATCTCTTGCTTCATGGCATCCGCGACGGAGGGGTCGGAGCCGAATTCCTTCTGGATTTGTTCGTATAGCTGCCGTGCGCGCGCCGGCTGGGAATCCCTGTACGCAGCAGCGAGACCCAGCAGTGCGCTTGCCTTCGGCACTGCCAAGCTAGGATGGCCGGAAAGGTCTTGATAAATTTTGATAGCTTCCTGTGTTTTGCCACTCTTAAGGAGCACGTCTGCGAGGCTGAATTGAGCTAGTGTGGCAATCTCCGGGTCTCTATCACGACCGGCCTCTTGCAACGTATGGATGGCCGCTCCCGAGTTACCGAGCAGCGATTCACAGATCCCCGCGTGGTAAAGTGCGATGCTCACGGCTTTCGGCAGAGGGAACATCCGATACTTCCGGACAATGGCGTTGAATTGTTCCAGCGCCTTCTTGTACTTACCGGTTGCGGTCGAAAACGTTTCCTCCTCAGGGCTCATGCTGCCGGACGTGTCAGCTCCCACATAGGCTTGAAATGTCCTCAAGGCGGAAGCGAGACTCGAAATTGGCACTGGCCTCCTGCTGACCGACGTAGTACTTCAGTCCCCCGGTCAAGCCTACCACCCCAATAACCACGATGGCAGCAGTCAGGATTTCCTTGAGATGTTCCTTCAGGTATTGCTCGAGTTGGTCCAGAGTCTCGCGAAACTCGTCCTGCTTCAGTTCGTGGCGGGTCAGCCGGTCCATAGCGGAGTCTCCTCAATGCAGCTAAGTCAAGTTATCTTAGCAACCCTGCGGGGAAGGCGTCAATTGGCGGTAGGCAGTTTTGCCGTTAGCAGGGTGCCGTTAGCAGGGGTGACTCTGCCACCGCAACTTGTTATTATTTCTAAGATTCGAAATAGCGCTAACCCATTGGCACACTGGTGTGGGGTCCGATGCAAGCCGAGCGTCGTTGCGGACAATGCGGGCAACTGATTCCGTGGGGAGAAGAAGAATGCCCTGGCTGCAGTGAGAACGGCAGCTTCTTGTGGTCGATACCGCGCAAAACACTTCTTTTGCTGAGTCTTCTGATTCTGATCATCCTATTTTTCATTACAACGTTCGCGGTGAAGGCCTATCGTGCAAAGGAACGCGCGTTGGGCCAGCGGTGGTACGTCGCCGGGGAGCGGGAGTTGGCCGCGGGCCAGGCCGAAGCGGCCCTGAAAGACTTTCGATCTGCGCTTGCGTATTCGCCGGATGACCCGCTGATCCAATTGCATTTAGCACACGGGCTCGCCGCCGCCGGCCATCGGTCTGAAGCGCACGCCTACTTGCTCAGCTTGTGGGAAAGGGAGCCCGGCGACGGTATGGTTAACCTGGAACTGGCGCGACTGGCGGCCACTTCGGTCTCGGCGCCGGAGGCGGTCCAGTATTACCACGATGCCATTTACGGACGATGGGATGAAGATCCTGGCAAGCATCGTCGCCAAGCTCGTGTGGAACTGGCGGAATTCCTCCTGAGTGTTGGGCAAAAGGCTCAGGCTCGGGCCGAATTGATCGCGCTGACTGCCGACCTGCCAAGTGATCCGGCGCTCGCCATTAAGGCGGCGACGCTTCTGCTGAAAAATGGAGGGTACGAACATGCCGGGCTCCTTTTCCGCCAGGCTCTGCGGCTTCGCCCCAATTACGTACCCGCGCTAGAGGGAGTAGGAGAAGCGAGTTTCGAGATGGGCAATTACCGCGACGCCCGGCGCTATCTTGCCCACGCGAAACGAGAAGGGGCTCTTCCCGTCCACTTGCAATCCCTTTTAGAGACGGCCGCTTTGATTCCGGAGATCGATCCGCTGGCGCCGCGATTGAGCGGCCAGGAACGCGTGCGCCGTGCGCTCCGGGCCTTTACTCAAAGCATGGACCGGCTGAGCGGGTGCGTCGCGATTCGCGGCGTGTATTTTGAAAATGACCCGCAGCAGTCAGACCTCCAGAAAGTGAAAGCGCTGGCGTTAGCTCTTCAACCCAAAGCGCGCGAGCGTAACCTGGCCCGCGACCCTGATTTGTTGCTCAAGGTGACGGACATGGCTTTTGAGATTGAGAAGGTCACGGAACGAGTGTGCGGCGAACCGCGGGGCGTGGACCTCGCGCTCTTGCTGCTTTCTCGCGGCCAGGAGGGACGAAACGAGTGAGCCCCCTCTCCAGCACACCACCGGCTTCCCAGACTCAAGGAAGTTCGATCTCCCGCAGGCTCAGAATTCTGGAGTGGATGCGAAGGCCGCTGAGCTTCGCGTTTGGCGAATTGAGGCTAGGCGAGCAGCAGGTTTTCCTTCTGTTGGCAGTGATCATTGGTCTTTTCTCCGGGCTGGCAGTAGTCTTATTCCGCATTTCAATTGAATACACGCGCATCCGGCTGCTCGGATCCGGCTTGAGCATCGCGCCCTGGCGAGCCCTCCTGGCGCCCTCCGTGGCAGGGCTGGCTGTGGCTCTGCTGGTGATGAAACTTTTTCCGCGCGCTCGTGGCAGCGGGGTGAATCAGACCAAAGCCGCCGTCTATATTTACGATGGGTTTGTTCCCTTCAGGACCGTCATCGGAAAGTTTGTGAGCTGCGCGTTGGCCATCGGCAGCGGGCAATCCCTCGGCCCGGAAGACCCTTCTCTGCAAATGGGCGCCGGCATTGCTTCCGCTCTGGGACGCCGCATGCGTTTTTCGCGTGATAAGGTCAGGTTGATCGCTCCTGTAGGGGCTGCGGCGGGACTGGCGGCGGCATTCAATGCTCCGATTGCGGCTGTGCTGTTCGTGATCGAGGAGGTCATCGGAACGTGGACCGCCGGGGTGCTGGGGGCCATCATTCTCTCCGCCGTCTCGAGCGTGGTCGTGGTGCGCTGGTTTCTTGGAGCCCAGCCCTTGTTCCGAATACCCGCTTCTCTCGTGATTCATCCTGCGGAGTTTCTTGCTTACGCGGCTCTGGGAGTTGTAGGCGGGATTGCCTCGCTGGTTTTCGTGAAGCTCGTAGCGTATTTGCGTCCGCGCCTCAGGGCTCTCCCGCGCTGGACGCATTACTTTCAGCCGGCCCTGGCCGGCTTGGCCATCGGAGGGATTGGGATTTGGCTGCCGCAAATCATGGGCGCCGGCTATCAATACATCGACCAAGCCATGTACGACCAATATCCCTGGCGCATTCTTCTGCTTCTCGGGGCGGTCAAGATCATTGCGACGACAATTTCCTTCGTGAGCGGGACGCCGGGCGGCATGTTCGCTCCCACGCTTTTTATCGGGGCCATGATCGGGGGCGCTGTGGGCGGCATCGAGCACCACTTCTTCCCCTGGCTGAGCGGTTCGGTGGGTGCTTACGCGCTGGTGGGGATGGGAACGCTATTTGCGGGCTTTCTTCGCGTCCCCATGACTTCGGTATTCATGGTGCTGGAAGTCAGCGGCAATTACTCGATCATCCTGCCGGTGATGATTTCCAACACGATTGCGTACTTGATTTCCAGGCGGTACCAACGCACGCCCCTGTTCGATCTCCTTTCGAAACAGGATGGCGTGGACCTCCCCTCCATGGAAGAGCGGCGTGAGGAGCAGACCCTGCTCGTCGAGGATGCTATGGAGCCGGTTCGGGACCCCATCCTGAGCAGCCAGGACTCCATAACCGACGCGCTTTCCCGCCTTGAGGGCGCCACGGGGGAATTCTTCCTTGTCGCGGATGGCCGAGGAAAATGGTACGGGATCACCAAGGATATGCTGCGAGCGGCCGTCGCAGCGTGGGATTCCGACGTTGCGGTCGGAAGCGTTCTCCGTGGGCCGCCCCTTCCCCATGTCCATCCCGACCACGCCCTTGATGCAGCGCTGAGTCGTCTCGGCGACACGCCCTTCCTACCCGTGGTGCACCGAGCTGACTTGACCAAGCTGGAAGGGATTGTGTCCCTCACAGATATCCTGAAGGCCTATCACGAAGCTCATTTGCTGGCGGCAGGATAGCTCAGCTCTGGCGTGTGGATCCGAGGTTTCTAGCTCGTTAGACACTGAAAAACGGTCTGAGGGTACAACACATGAGTCTGACAAGACGCAGGTTTCTGGAAACGTCAGTTTATGCGGGCGCAGGAATTTCTGCTTCCCGCCTTATGAGAACGGATGCAGTCATTGCGACGACAGCGGAGCAGCAAGTTGTTCCAGTCCCAGCCTCAACGGCGGAGCAGCAGCAAGTTGTTCCAGTCCCAACAAGCGAATGGATCGCTGCCACACCCGCGAGTGCCTACCGCGCCTACCGTTCGAAGCCCGCAAAAACCGCGGACGTCACAACGTGGGTCCAGATCGACCTGGGCACAAGCCAGCCGATTGATATCGTCAAGGTCTATCCAGCTAACGAAAAAGTCTATCCCGGACGCGATGAGCATTACGCGGGCGAGGGATTCCCGGTCCGCTTTAAGATTGAATCGTCTGACGATCCTGATTTCCCAAACGCCACACTCATTGTGGACCATACGGACGCAGACTATGCCAACCCAAGAGGCCGGATTGAACAGTTCAAGGCGAACGGCGTGCGGGGCCGCTATGTACGTCTGACGGCCACGCGTTTGATGGAGGTCAAGGGTGAACACCCTCTTGACGGTGGCTTCTACTTGGCTTTGGGGAAGATGGACGTTTACTCCGGAGGAAAAGAGATCGCCGCACTGCGCCCCGTTACCGTGGACTCGACTTACGGTAATGACGACGACGTCGCGCAGGTGACGCGGCCAGCCGCGCCTGGGAGGAGAAGGCGTGTTCGTGGACCATCCGAGTAACGTCACCCAAGCGCGCACCTGGAAGCCCGCCGTCTACAAGGCCCACGCACCGCTCACGGGTGTGACCTTGGAGGGCGGCGTTTTTCAGACCGCCATGGAAAACAACATCCGCTACCTATTGAATTCCTACACGGTTGACGAATTGCTGCGCGAGTTCCGTGAGCGAGCAGGAATTGCAAATCCGCCCGGCCTGCCCAAGCCGAAGACCCAGTTCTGGGAGGAAGACCTTGCCGGTTCAAACGCTGGCCGGTTCCTGATGGGCGCCGGAAACACCCTGCGCTGGATCGATCACCCGGAACTGCGTAGCCGCCTCAATGCCGTCGTGGACGGCATCGCGCAATGCCGCCAGCCCAACGGTTACATCATGGCGTACCCCGAGGACACGATCTTCTTTTCGGAGCGTGGCGCGTACACGCGTGCATGGCTGACGCATGGCCTCATCGAGGCGGGCTATGCAGGAAACCAGAAGGCTTTTGAATTGCTGCGGGGCTACTATGACTGGTTTAACCAGTGCCCCTATCTGCCCCAACTGCTGCGCTTTGCCGTCCAGGGTGGCCAAGGCATGATCGCCAATACGCGCATGTACTTTACACCCGTGGGCAAGCCTGCCGACATTCAGGTCATTCAGCGCTATTTCCAGCAGAACTACTGGCTGGATCAGCTCGCGGCGCGCGAAGACCGTGCCATCTGGCAGTACCCCTATGATCGCCCGCATTGCTATTTGCTCACCGACCTCGAAGCTTATGCCGACCTTTATCGCGCCACGGGAGATCCGCGCTACCTCCATGCGGTCGAAGGTGGCTGGCAGCTTTATCACGACAAATGGGAGAATCCTGGCGGTTCCATTGCCATCATCGAGTATGTCGTGTCTCCGCCGAAGTCCTATCTGCTTCATGCGGAGCTCGAAGAGCTGTGCGGGAACGCCTTTTGGGCCTTTCTGAGCCAGCGTTTCCATCTGCTGGATCCGGAACAGGAGAAATATGTCAACGAGATCGAGAAGTCCATCTACAACGTGGCATTGGCCAATCAGGCAGGTTCAGACGGTCTTCGCTACCACGCCCTCCTCACGCACCGGAAGGAGGCGCCCACTCAAATCAACACCTGCTGCGAAGGGCAAGGCACGCGCCTGATTGGTTCGCTGCCGGAGCATATTTACTCGATTGCTCCCGACGGCTTGTACGTGAACCTCTTTGAGCCTTCGACAGTCCAGTGGGTGCAGAACGGAGAGAGCCTGCGGTTGAGGGCGATCACGCGATTCCCATTTTCCCCGGAGGTGCGATTGCAGATCTCGGCAGCCCGGCCAACCCAGATGAAAATACGTGTCCGCGTGCCCTCGTGGGCGGCACGCGATATGGAGGTTCACGTCAATGGCAAGTTTGCCGCAACGGGCAAGCCAGGCAGCTACGTTGTGCTCGACCGCTCTTGGTCAGCGGATGACGCCATCAGCTTCACGCTACCGGCGGCGCCGCGCTTAACGCGCTACACGGGCGTGGATCAGATCCCAGGTTATGAGCGCTACGCCGTAGAATATGGTCCAATTCTGTTGGCTGCGGTCGGCGCTGCCGAAATCAGGCTGCAAGTCGAGAACGGAAGACACCCTGAAGGCCTTCTAAACCTGCTGAAACCGAAGCCTGGTCAGCCGCTGCACTATACGGTCGAGCATAACCTGGGCGTCGAGTTCATGCCCTATTGGCAGGTGGACAAGCAGCCGTTCACTTGTTTTCCCGGCGTGCATCAGCATACATGAGCGGGTAGTACAGCGCGACAAAGCCGCAATCCGGGCGCCGTCCTAGAAACGTTCGACGCAGCGCCGTCCTTCAGGCCGGGGTCTGGCGGCTTGTCACGTCACGCGGAAGATGGTGGCTGAGCTTTCTTGAGGAGGCACGCTGGCTTGCGCAGAGCGCAGCGGCGCGGTTTTGGCGAACCCTGGCATTGCTTCCCGTCATCTAATAATTTATTATTAAAGTGTTCTCCGAGCCCGGGGTGCTAAAAGCACAACACAAGCCACGCCCCGCGGGCCGTCAGGGTGACTTGAGAAATTGAGCCGCCTCCCGTGTTTGGAAAGGAGAACAGGGCCTACTCCAAACATGGGTAGGTCTTTTTGTTTCTGGGGCATGGCAAGGCTTCCCTCCCTAGCCAAGGAGGGGAATCGCGTGCCGCGGATGCAGGTTTGCAGCGATGACGTTGAAAGACAGGTTCGGTCGCGACATCCACGACCTTCGCATTTCGGTGACGGACCGGTGCAACTTCAGTTGCGTTTACTGCAAATCCGCCGGTCCGGAGAACTATTTTCCGCACCGGGACCTGCTGAGCTGGGATGAGTTCTTGCGGCTGAGCCGCATCCTGATCGGCCTCGGGATTCGCAAGGTTCGGGTGACGGGAGGCGAACCTCTTCTGCGCCCGGGAGTGGTGGATTTCATCTCGCGTTTGCGGCAAATCGACGGCCTGGAGGACGTGGCGATAACCACCAACGGCTACCTCTTACCTGAGAAAGCCGGGGAGCTGGCTGCGGCTGGCTCTCCTCGCGTTACCGTGAGCTTGGATTCGATGGATCCGGCAAAGTTCGCCCGGATAACGCGCACGCCACGTTCACTTGAAAAAGTGATGGCCGGAATTGATGCCGCTCTCCAGGCGGGCCTGAAGCCTGTAAAGGTAAACATCGTGCTGGTGAGAGGGTTCAACGACGATGAAATCGTGGACTTTGCCCGTTTCGCCCGGCAGCGTGACATCATTCTCCGGTTCATCGAATTCATGCCTCTTGACGCCGACCATTCCTGGAAGCGCGAGCTAGTGGTTACCGCCAGGGAAATCGTCGCCGCAATCGACCAAGTTTTGCCTCTCATCGAGGTTCCTCGGCGTTCTCCCAGCGAAACCGCATTGCGTTATCGCTTCGCGGATGGGCAGGGCGAAATTGGAATTATCGCCCCGATTTCCATCCCCTTTTGCGGGCAGTGCAGCCGCATTCGCCTGACCGCCGACGGCAAGCTGCGCACTTGCTTGTTTTCGATGGAAGAGCATGACGTGCGGCATCTGGTTCGGAATGGAGCGAGAGATAGCGAGATTGAGGGATTCTTCCTGAATGCAGTTTACCAGAAAGAGCCGGGCCACCGTATTAACGAGCCCGATTTTGTCCAGCCGGACCGCACGATGGTAAACATCGGGGGCTGACAGGATGAAATGACTCCCCTCCTCGGCGGAGGAGGGGGTAGGGGGTGGTGGGGAATCGAGCACTCGGGTCAACCACTCCCTGCCCCCTCCTTACCTAGGAGGGAAATCCCGCTTAGGTTAGAATAGTGTGAGGGAGCGATATGGCGACGGCAGTCTTAAATATGCTACCGGGGTGCTACGTCTCGCTTTCCGAGCAGGAACTGGATGAGCGCATCGCCCGTGCAAAGGCCGAGCTGGGCTCGCGCCTGGTCATTTTGGGGCATCACTACCAGCGCGATGAGGTGGTGAAGTTTGCAGATTTCCGGGGCGATTCTCTGAAGCTCTCGCAATTGGCGGCCGGCCGGCCCGAAGCCCAGTACATCGTCTTTTGCGGTGTTCACTTCATGGCCGAGAGTGCGGATATCCTGAGCGCCGAACATCAAATTGTAATCCTTCCCGACTTGAACGCCGGCTGTTCGATGGCTGACATGGCCGACCTCGAGCAAGTCGAAGTCTGCTGGGAGGAACTGGAGCGGGTGACCGGAGCAAAGATCGTTCCCGTTACCTACATCAACTCGACTGCCGCCATCAAAGCATTTGTGGGCCGACAACGGCGGCGCGGTGTGCACGTCTTCCAACTGCAGAAAGGTGATGGAGTGGGCTCTGGCACGTGGCGAGAAGGCTTTGTTTCTGCCGGATGAGCACCTGGGGCGTAACACAGGCTACCGCATGGGTATTCCGCTCGATCAAATGTCGGTATGGAACCCACGGGAGGATGCGGGCGGGCTGTCGGAGGAGGATATGCGGCAGGCGCGCCTCTTCTTGTGGAAGGGCCATTGTTCCGTCCATCTGCGGTTCTCGCCCCAGCACGTGGAGCGGGCGCGCAGAGCCCATCCTGGCATTCGGGTCATCGCTCACCCGGAGTGTTCCTGGGAGGTCTGCCAGGCGGCGGACGAAGTTGGTTCCACTGAATACATCGTCAAGCGAGTCGTGGAATCGCCGCCGGGAAGCCAATGGGCGGTGGGCACGGAAATACACCTGGTTAATCGTCTGGCGGCGGAGCATCCGGACCGCATGATTGTTCTCTCGACGACTGCGTGTGCATGTGCAGCACCATGTATCGAATTTCGCCGCAGCACCTTTGCTGGACGCTGGAAAATCTGGTCGGCGGAGAGGTTGTTAACCAAGTCACGGTGGACTCGGAAACTAAACGCTGGGCGCGTGTGGCGCTCGACCGCATGTTGGAAATCTGAAGGGCAGTCGACAGTCGAGAGTCGAAAGTCAAGAGTTGACAGGCCAAACCGAAGAGCGGGTAACTGTCGACTGTGGAGTGTTGACTTTCTCTTAGCAGTCGAAGAAAACAGTCGACAGTTGGCTCCCGCAGTTGTTTGACTCTTGACTGTCGACTGTTGACCCTTGACTTTCTTATGGCTGAAAAGTATTTCAACCGCGAAGAAGCCGAGAAGCTTTTGCCCATGATCGGGCAGTTTCTCGAGGATGCTCGCAAGCAGAAGCGCACCCTTGACAGCATTACCGCGGAGATCTCCCACGCGGCGGCACGTATTATGATGCTCGGGGGTTCGCTTCCGCCTTTCGCGGAGCTCAACCGCAAGAAGTCCCAGTGCGATAAGGTCAGCGAGCAATTGGCCCAGACGATTGACGAGATTCAACAAACCGGGTGCTTGGTCAAGGACCTTGATTCAGGGTTGGTGGACTTTCCCAGCCTGCGGGAAGGCGAAGAGGTCTATCTCTGCTGGAAGCTCGGTGAAGCGCACATCGGATATTGGCACGGAGATCGAAGAAGGCTTTGCGGGACGCAGACCCTTGGATGATTCCCGATCTGAAGACGAGCGGCCCAACTCCTCGCGCCTGCAATGACCGAAGGGCAGTCAACCGTCGACAGTCAACAGTTGACAGGCGAACAGTGGACGCAGAATCCGAGGGGCAGTTGTTAGTCCATAGGTGACAGAAAAGGTCAAAGGGCAGGTTGCCTGTTGACTGTTAACTGTCCGACTGTCGACTGCCTGGAGTCTCATGAATCTCAAGAAGCCTGCGAACGAATTGGCGCAAGCTAGGAGCGCCTACCTGCGCAGTGCCGCACACCAACCCGTCAACTGGCAAGAGTGGGGAGAGGGAGCCTTCGCCGATGCCTGCGAACAGGACAAACCCATCCTTCTGGACATCGGGGCGGTCTGGTGTCACTGGTGCCACGTGATGGACCGGGAGAGCTATGAGAACCCGGAAGTCGCCCGCCTGATTAACGAGCACTACGTTGCCGTGAAGGTGGATCGTGACGAGCGGCCGGACATCGACACGAGATATCAGACCGCCGTAAGCGCCTTGACTGGACAAGGTGGGTGGCCGCTGACGGCCTTCCTCACGCCCGACGGCAAACCGTTCTACGGGGGCACGTATTTTCCGCCTGAGGACCAATACGGCCGGCCGGGAATGAGGCGTGTGCTGGAAGCCGTCGCGCGCAGTTACAAAGCGCAGCGGGCCCAAGTGCTGGACAGCGCCCAGAAGATCTCCGAAACGTTAGCCGGCGTGGACCAGCTTGAGCGAGGGGATAAAAGGGCAGGCGAGGAAATTCTGAAGAGCCTGATCGAGAGCATCCGGGGGACGCATGATCCTCAGTTTGGGGGGTTCGGCAACGCCCCGAAGTTTCCACATCCCAGCGCGCTCGGCCTGCTGCTGGAAACTTATCTCGAAACTCGCCAACCTTGGTTACTGAGCGTGGTGACCAACACTCTCGAGCGCATGGGCCGCGGAGGAGTTTACGACCAACTGGGCGGTGGATTTCATCGCTATGCGGTGGACGAGCGCTGGATGGTTCCTCATTTCGAGAAGATGGCTTACGATAACGCGGGTTTGCTCGTAAACTTTCTGCGGGCCTATCAGGTAACGGGGAATCGATTCTTCCGGGATATCGCGGAGGGCACACTTTTGTTTGTCGAGAATGTCCTCTCCAACCCTGAGGGTGGATTCTACGCCAGCCAGGACGCTGACTACAGCTTGGAAGATGACGGCGATTACTTTACCTGGACCTTGGAGGAGACCAAGGCGGTTCTCGATGACCTCGAGGCGCACGTGGCATCACTCTACTACCACATCGAGCCCCAAGGTGAGATGCACCACAACCCCGCCAAGAACGTCCTGTTTGTCGATCAACCTATCGAGGCTATTGCCGCCCGCGTGGGACTGAAGCCGGATAAGGTGGATCAGATTCTGGCGAGCGCCAAGGCCAAGATGCTGAAAGCGCGCGCGAAGCGGCCGACGCCGTTCGTTGACCAGACAGTCTATTCCGGGTGGAACGGGATGATGATCACCGCCTTTCTCGAGGCGTACAAGGTGCTGGGCATGGCCAGCGCACGCGGGCGGGCCGTGGCGGCGCTCGATCTCCTCCTCGCCAAGGCATACGATCCCGAAAAGGGAATGTACCACAGCCTCGCGAACGGACAGCCGCGGGTCGAGGGTTTGCTGGACGATCAGGTATTCGTGGTCGCGGCGCTTTTGGATGCTTATGAAGTTTGCGGCGCGCGCGTGTACTTTGACCGCGCCCTAGAATTGATGGAAATTACTTTGCGTCGCTTCTGGGACGACAACGCCGGCGGTTTCTTTGATACCGCGCGTGACCTGAATGACCGGCTGGGAAACCTGAGCATGTCCCGGAAGCCATTCCAGGATTCGCCCACACCTGCGGGCAATTCCGTAGCGGTGGTCGTGCTCGACCGTCTCGCCGAACTTGCTGGCCGTGAGGACTTTCACGCCAAGGCAGAGGAAACGCTAGCTCTGTTTGCGTCAAAAGCCGGAGAGTCCGGCCTGTTTGGGTCCACTTATGGGCTAGCCCTGCTTCACCACCTGCACGCTCCGCTTGAAGTAGTGGTCATTGGCGAGGCCGAGGATGAGCGGACTCTTGAACTTTTGGCCGCCGCACACCAGTCGCCGCGCGCGGGTAAGCGAGTATTCGCGTTTCCTCCGGGAGCGGTAAAGAATGGTGAA
Source organism: uncultured Acidobacteriota bacterium (assembly GCA_963765485.1). GTDB lineage: Bacteria > Acidobacteriota > Terriglobia > UBA7540 > UBA7540 > CAVROP01. The sequence goes on from CAVXWN010000034.1 coordinate 15,726, forward strand.
CTTCCTCCAGGACTCGGCGCTACGTTGCCCAACTTGCCGCTTACGGGTGTGCCTTTGGCGCTGGTTTGCATTGGGTCCTCGTGCCAACCGCCTGTCAACACGCCAGAGGAACTTAAGGAAACACTTGGGGAGAAGGTAGGCCCGAGGCTTGCCACGTCTTAGACCGCCTGAAGGGCGGCGCTACATCGGTGGTGTTGTGGAGGCGATCCCGCGTCTGCGGGATCGCCTCGTGGCGCCGTACAGCTGCTTCCACTGAAAGCTGACCCACCGCTGTCGCCGCTTGCCGTGCATCTATTCAGGCGCTAAACTGGAAGTTGGGCAAAATTTATGGGAATCCGCAGGTAGGGGAAAAAAGCATATGGTGCCTCCAATTAGGAATGAGTGGGTCAGGAACCGCACAGGGCCGGTGGTGACTCAGATGCACTACGCGCGCCAGGGGATCGTTACCGAGGAGATGGCGTTCGTCGCGAAGCGCGAAAGTCTGTCCCCCGAATCTGTCCGTTCAGAGGTGGCGCGCGGACGCATGATCATCCCCGCCAACATCCGCCACGTCGAGCTCGAGCCCATGGCCATCGGCATTGCGGCGAGGTGCAAAATCAATGCCAACATCGGCAACTCTGCTACCACTTCCAACATTGACCAGGAGCTGGAAAAACTCCACGCCTCTGTTCATTTCGGCGCCGACACGGCGATGGACCTTTCCACGGGCGGCGACATTCACGAAATCCGTGAAGCGATTTTGCGTCACAGCCCCATCCCGATCGGCACGGTGCCCATTTATGAAGCCCTCTCACGTGTATCGCGGGTCCGCGAGTTGACTCCTGAAATCGTGCTCGAGGTGATTGAGGAGCAGGCGGCGCAGGGCGTCGATTACATGACCATCCATGCCGGCGTGCTGCGCGAATATGTTCCCATGACCCGCCGGCGTATTACGGGCATCGTCAGCCGCGGCGGGGCGATTCTGGCCCAGTGGTCCGTCGAGAACAATCAGCAGAATTTTCTCTATACGCACTTCGAACAAATTTGCAAGATCTTCCAGAAATATGACGTTTCTTTTTCCTTGGGTGACGGCCTCCGCCCCGGGTGCCTGGCGGACGCAAGCGATGATGCGCAATTCGCCGAACTCGAGACCCTGGGTGAACTCACCAGGAAAGCCTGGGAGTACGACGTCCAGGTGATGATCGAAGGGCCCGGGCATATCCCTCTGGACCAGATCAAGCTCCAGGTGGATAAGGAAATCGAAATGTGCCACGAAGCGCCCTTTTATACGCTCGGTCCGCTGGTCACCGATATAGCGCCGGGTTACGATCACATCACTTCGGCCATCGGCGCGGCAATGATCGGCTGGCACGGGGCCTCGATGCTCTGCTACGTCACCCCGAAGGAACACCTCGGACTGCCGGATAAGAACGACGTGCGGCAGGGCATCATCGCCTACAAGATTGCCGCCCACGCTGCCGATGTCGCCCGGCACAGGCCCGGAGCCCGTGATCGCGACGATGCGCTCTCCTACGCGCGCTTCCTCTTCGACTGGAATAAGCAGTTTGAGCTTTCCCTCGACCCGGAAATGGCCCGCTCCATGCACGACGAAACCTTGGCGAACGAAACCTACAAAGACGCAGCCTTCTGTTCCATGTGCGGCCCCAAGTTTTGCTCCATGAACACCACTCAAGTCATGGAGAAACAATTGGGATTGAACCAGGGCGAGCGCGAGCAGAAGTTCGTGGAGCTGCTCACAAGGGTCCAGTCCTAAGATGTGGGTTCGGGCAAGGGGGTGCTTCGAGCATGGCGTGGACTCGTACGATTGCCCGAACAATCGGAAAAAGGCGGACTTGGCCGTCAAGGGCAATTGGGGACTCTCTATCATCGAACTCAAATGCTTTGTGGTAGGAGCTGATTCGAGGAAAATGGAGGATTGGCCACTCCAGCTAAAGAGACTCGTCAACCTCGTGGAAAATGGCGTGGCAGCGCAAGGCGTGGCGGTCTCCACGTGTTTTGGGTATTCAGAGAAAAAGACCTCGGATTTAGTCTCCAGATTCTATGCCCCTCCATGAAACCTTGCAGCACCAGTGCGATTGACGGAGGATGTACCCCTCCAATTATTCGTTACGACGGCGTCAAATCCTAATCATGGGCTCGCCCCATGAGGTTCAGTGAGTTGCTGCGTTTGCTGGAGTGCGGGGGACAGGGTTGCGTCGAAGTTCTGGGGGCAGGAATATGGAGGCCCCGCAGGGGCCTTCCGTGAGTAGCCGCAGGTTTTAACCTGCGGGCGACGAGGCCGAGGCGATTACGTCAACCCCAACGGCAGAGATTTTAAAGCCGGAGATGATTAGACAGCAATGACAGTTTCATCGGAGGCAAGCTATTTGAATCGAAAGTCGAGTTTGAAATTGTAGAGCCACGGGATGTGGGGATCGACGCTTTCCTGGCGCAGTTTGTAGGGAAGATTTTCATAATGGGCGCGCAAGAGTTGGGCGTTGGGGGCATTGTAAAGGGTGATGAGAATGGTGTCTTCCCGGACCCGAATGTCGCCCTCCAGACCTTCGAAGAGATGGCGCGCGAGGTGGGTTGCGTCCCAGTCGGCTACCGGTTTGCCGAGGCGCTGGCGCAACTGATAGACCGCCGCCTGAGCCAGCAACGCCAGGGTCAACTGTCCGTAGCGGACATTTAAGTTCAAGGTTCCGGTGCGATGCCATCCCATCGCCTGGTAGAATTTAAAGAACTCTTCGACCTGCCAGCGCTGCGGGTACTCCTGGGTGAGGGCTTGGACCTCCGGGCGCAGGACGGTGCTCAAGAATCCCTGATATTGCAGGTCCTCTTTCTTGACTCCGCTGCGTTGGACCAGTTCCTGGTAAAGGGTCTGGGGATCGTTCTGGAAGTAGTAAGGCTGGGTGGCCGTGGCATAACCCGGCCAGCGCGGGGCAAAGTGGGTGTGGGGGATTTTGCCCCAGCGTTTCAAACACTCGGGATAGGCCGGCAGGGCACAGAGCAGGTCGAAGCGTCCCTGCTGCCCCACGGCATGGAAGAGTTCCTGGCTGTAATGTTCTTTATCGGCTAAGACCAGCGGCTTGCAGGTCGCATCAGGTCGCGCCGAGAGAATCTCCGCGCCCAGGCGCAGCAGTTCGGGAGTGGCTTGGACCACCGAGGGAGCAGACGAGGCGAGAGTGAAGCAGAGCGGCTGTCCGGTCTGGCAATCCAGAAGGAAGAAGGTTTGGCCCATCTTGGTGGGCTTTTCGGTAGTGCTGAAGCGGTGCCGGCGCATCTGACGTTGGGTGTAGCTGGTCATGCGGTGAGGGTCCATGGCCAGAAGTTGGCCGCCAAAATGTTGGCCTGCCCGGCGGAGCTTACCCAAAGCGACTTGCAGTTGTTGAGCCTCCGCTACCGTATGGCTGTCCAACAAGGCATGCATGGCCTGATCGGTGGGAACAAAGGGCAAGCCGTTGGCCAGTTCGAATCCCTTCTGAGAGAGAGTGCGCCGATAACGATAGGAACACAGACAGAAAGCCGATTCGTTGACCAAGTGCAGGCCCAAGCGGGGTTCCACCCGTTGGGGCGGCTGGCCGGGGTTAAGGGCGTAGAGTTTTTTTTTGCAGGCCGTAATCGGCGATAATGCGCTCGACGCTGCGTTGACTAATGGCGTGGCCCTCTTGCTGCAGTTTCTGCGCGATCACCTCGGCGGAGGCCTCCGCATCCAGGAAGCGATGGCGGATGACGAGGCGCACGACCTGCTCCGTGCGGCGGTAATCCGTCTTGGGGCCGCGCGGTTGCAGAGCCAGACCGAGAGCTCCCTGCTGCTCAAAGGCGGCCAGCAACTGGTAATAACGCGGGCGGCTGAAGTGGAATTGTCTAGCGGCTTGGGTGGCGCCCTTGCCTTCGCATTGGCCGACGATGAGCATGGCCAGACGGCGGCCGACCTGGTCGTCATGGCTGACGGGGAGGATGCCTCCGGGCCCGGAGAAACGGAGTCGTTTATTAAAGAAGGAAATGTTCATAGTGGGGCCAGGATAGCACGGAGGGAAAGGAACGTCTACTTAAATATGGCGGTACTATGGTGAATCCGGCTGGACGAAAGCTGAAAATACTGAATATCAATGGCAACACCGGGGCGCTACGCAGCTATATACCGCCACATATACTTAGACACATGAGGGGCAAATCTCACCCCTTTCGGCGGAATCTCGTGGGCCGTGTCCAATTAAAGCTCGCCAATAAGTCTCTGCCAACGGGGTTGACCTATGGTTCGGCCCCTGCAGGGCCGATATAATTGTCCCGCTTTCTTTCCGTGGGTTTCACCCACGGCTACTCACGGTTCGCCCCTTCGGGGCAATTGTCCTATTCACATGGTCAACAAACTGGCGGAACACCACCTTCGCGAGGAATTCAACCGCTGGGCTGAAGCGGGCCGGGGTGACGAGATGGAACAGCACCATCTCCCCATTGTCGAGCCGATGCTGGCGCTTATCGATTTCAAGCCCCACGACAAAGTGCTCGACGTGGGCTGTGGAACGGGCTGGTTAGTCCGTCGGCTTGCGCGCCTTGTACCCGCCGGGCTGGCGGCGGGGATGGATGTCTCCGATGCCATGGTCCGGCGGGCAGAGGCGCTGAGCGCCCGAGTGCCCAATGTCATCTTCTCAGTCGGGGAAGCGGAAGGTATTCCCTGGGAAAGCAACTTCTTTACAAAGGTCCTCTCCGTCGAGTCCGCGTATTACTGGCCTCACCCAGCCAAGGGCCTCCGCGAAATCTTTCGAGTGCTCTCGCCTGGCGGTTCGGCTTGGATTCTCATCAATTACTACCGCGACAATCTGCATTGCCACCAGTGGGGCGCGATGTTGGACGTCCCAACCCTTCTGCTCTCCGCCGATGAGTGGGCGGAACTCTTCAGGCAAGCGGGATCCCACACTGTAGCCTGCCAGCGCATCCCTGACTACTCGCCAACGGCAGACGTTTACGCTGGGCGCTGGTTCCGTGACGCGGAGCAAATGCGGAATTTCAAGCAGGAAGGCGCGTTGCTGCTTCGGGGCGCTAAACCCCTACCCCGTTGATTTTCCTTACCATCTACCGTTTACTACCCTCTCGCGGTACGTGTTTGGCCTCTTTCAACACTTCATCAACCGTCTTGTAGTAGGCATCCGCGGAGGGGAATCCCACAAGCGCCCGCCCATTGATAAAGGACGTTGGCGTACTCTGGACCTCAAGTCGCTTTCCCTCGCTAAGTCCCGCACTGACAAGCGGGAGCGAAGCTTTGGAATCCACGCAAGCTGCCAGCTTGACGCGGTCCACACCGACTTGGTCCGCATAGCTCAAGAGGTTGTCGCGGACGTTGGCGGCGTTGGTGGTGGCTTGGTTCTGGAAAATCAACGAGCGGTAAGGCGCGTAGGCGTCCGGCTTAATCTCGTAGACGCATTGGTTGGCAATGGCGGCCGTCAGCGACCAGTCATGAATTTGTAGCAGGGGGAATTCCTTGAAGACAACTCGAACCTCGTCCCCGTATTTTGGCAGGAGCTCTTTTTCAAGGAATTCATGGAGCCGCCCACACATCGGGCACTCCAGGTCCGCGTATTCTACAATGGTGACGGCGGCATGGGTCGGACCGATACTTGGCTGGTTCTCGGTGACGATGCTTCGTAACGCTTGACGCCTGAGATCCAATCCCAAGTTGAGAACGTTCCCTAAGACAAAAGTGCGATTGTCCTTGGTAATATAAAAATCCAGAGTCTGCTTCTGATCCCCGGTTGCGGCGGTCACGGTCGTCGCCAAGAAACTCGGGAAACTGGAGTCATGGAAAGGACCTGCGGTGAGGCTGGTAGATTCAGGAACTTTGAGCTGTTCACGGATGCGTTGGAGAATTTCGCCTTTCGGATCACCGCCGAGAGCATAAAGGTTGCCCACAATGAGATAGTGGCGATCATAGGTAATGAATACGTTTGTCTTCTTCGTTGTCTTGCCGTCGTCGGTTGTGATCGTGGCGGTCAGAAACCCCGGGTAATTCGATGACTGCAACGGGTCCACGGTCAATTTCACCGTGTCAGGGATACCAAACTTTTGCCGAACGGAGGAAATAATCTTCTCATTCGTGGCGGCATCGTTGGAGGTATTCGCTCTGGGCCTCGCCACCTCGGCCGCAATCAACGCAACCGCCACAAGCAGCAGGGCTGCGCCAAGAACTGCATAACTCGCCCACTTTTTCCGGATCAAATTGATGGACCTCCTCCCACGACTCAAGAAACACCGGCCAAACACCCACAATCAATTCTATATACGCGCCGCAGGAAAATCAATTCCAGGGGCGCCAGTGGTACGGGACATTTAGCTGGGGGTCCCGGCTAGTGAACAGGGATTCTCAGCGCACGCTAAACCTGCAGGACGTCACCCTCGCGCGCGACCAACTTATACAGCACTGGACTTACAATGCGCCCCAAAAACAGCCGGGAAATCAAACCGGCGACAATGACAATGGCAAAGGGTTTTTGCGAGTCGGAGCCGATTCCTGTCGAGAGCGCCGCGGGCAACAGACCGAGGCACGCAACCAGAGCCGTCATCATGATGGGCCGGAGGCGCACCAGGGAGGCCTCAAACGTCGCCTTGCGGATTTCGTCCCCCTGCAATCGCAGTTTATTGATGTAGGAAGCATCGATGACCGCCGTCTCAACCGAAACGCCCATCAGCACCAGCAGTCCCAGAACGGAAGACACACTGAACGGAGTGTGAGTCAGCTTGAGGGCCAGCAGCGCCCCAACCGGTTCCGTCAGGACGACGCTGAGCACGACGATGACAGGGAACTTGAAATTGCCATAGAGAGCGAAAAGGATGAGAAAGATGAGCAGCACGGTGACCGGACCAATGACCGTGAGCTGCGCCCTGGCGGCGAGGAACTCGCTATATTCTCCGCCCCATTCCAGACGGTACCCGGGGGGCAAAGGAACGGCTTTTCGCACTGCCTTTTGACCATCGGTTACAGCCCGCTCGAGGTCGCGGCTCACAATGCTGTACTGGATGCCGATGTAGCGCGAGTTGTTTTCGCGATAGATGAACGACGCACCATTCCCTTGCCGGATGTCCGCAAGCTGTTTCAGGGGAATCTGCTGGCCCGCCGGAGTGCCAACCAAAAGATTGCCGATCTCCTGCGCGCTCTCGCGGAACTGCGGCCTCATGCGGACCACAAGGTCAAAGAGCTTCTCACCCTGGATGACTTGTGTAGCGGCCTGCCCACCCACGGCTGCTTGGATCACGGCCTCGACATCGGACACATTGATTCCGTAGCGGGCAATCTTTGCCCGGTCAACATCGATGAGGAGACTCGGCTGGCCAAGCTCGCGCACAACCGTTAATTCCGTGAACCCGGGAATTCTGGCGAGCGCATCCTTGATTCGCAAAGCCATGTCTTGCAGAACATTCAAGTCAGAGCCGTACACCTTTACGGCCAGAGCGCTCTTCAGGCCGGTCAGCGCTTCGTCTACGGCGTCCTCGGCCGGCTGGGTGAAATTGAAAATAATGCCCGGGAAAGCTTTGAGGCGGTCTCGGACTGAGTCAGTCAGTTGCCCCTTGGTGCGAAGGCGCCCGGCCCAGGCTTTGTCTTTGTAAGGCTTAAGGCCCACATAGAATTCAACGTTGAAAAAACCGGTTGGGTCGGTTCCATCGTCCGGGCGTCCAAGCTCCGAGCCGACTACCGTAACTTGAGGGTAAGACATTAGGATTTGGCGAATTTGGGGTGTAATTTTGCTGGCTTCCTCGAATGAGATCGTGTAAGGCATGGTGGCCCGCACCCACAACGCGCCCTCATCCAGGTGGGGCATGAATTCCCCGCCTATAAAGGGGACCAATAGCAAAGTGCCTGCGAAAATGGCAGTGGCGACGAGCATGGTTAGTCTGGGACGGTCCAAGCACCAATTCAACTCCGCCGCATATTCCCGCTTGAACCATTCATAGGCGCGATTGGTCTTTTCTTTCACTCCCGCCTTAAACAAATATGAAGCCATAACGGGAACCAATGTCAGGGCCAGAATCAAGGAGCCGATCAGGGCAAAAGACATGGTATCGGCCATGGGGTGGAAAAGCCTGCCGGAAGGGCCGTGCAATACATAAATGGGAAGGTACCCGGCGATGATGACGGCCACGGAATAGAAGATCGGACGGTCCACGTCACGCGCCGCCGCGGCGATCACCTCGTGCAGCTTGTACTCCGTTCCGTGCCTCAAATCCAGCTCACGGTAAATATTCTCAACCATGACCACGGTGCCATCGATAATGATGCCGAAATCAATGGCCCCGATGGAGAGCAGGTTCGCCGAGATGTCGTGGGCATGAAGAATGATGAAAGAAAAGAGCAGGGACAGCGGTATCGTGAGCGCCGTGATGAAAGCAGCCCGGAAACTAACCAGAAAGAAAACCAGCACGACCAGCACCAGAACCATGCCCCGGAGCAGGTTATCTTCTACCGTATCCGTGGTCAGCTTGACCAAGTCGGTTCGGTCGTAGTAGGGGCGAACCTTCACGTCCTTGGGGAGGACCTGCTCGTTCAGTTGCCTTGTTTTCTCCTCCACACCTTTTAGAACATTTTGAGTTTGTTCGCCCCGGCGCATCAAGATGACGCCCTCGACAACGTCATCGTTGTTCTGAAAGCCGAACTCCCCCAGCCGGGGCGCATGCCCCATGGTCACTTCGCCGATGTCACTGATCCGGACAGGCGCCCCGTTCACACTGGCAACCACGACCTCGCCGATGTCCTTGGTGTCACGCACCAGCCCCAGTCCCCGCACGTAGTAGAATTGCCCACCCTGCGAATAGAATCCGCCTCCCGCGTTGGCGTTGTTGGCAGAAAGAGCCTGCACGACCTGAGGGACGGTGATGTGGTACCCGTAAACACGGGCAGGGTCCAGGAGCACCTGGTATTGCATCACCGTGCCCCCAAAACCCGAGTCGTCTGCGACACCAGGGACTGATTTGTAGGCTCGCTCCAGCACCCAATCCTCGATGGTCTTGAGCTCCTGGGGTGAGTGGTCCGGACTTTCGATGATATAGCGATAAACAAGCCCGCTGGGTGAGTACAGGGGAGCCAGCGAAGGGGTCACGCCGGTGGGCACATTGGCGTTGCTCAGCCGCTCGAAAGTGACTTGACGCGCCCAATAATCGTCCGCATCTTCCTCGAAAGTCAGAATCACGTCGGAGAGTCCATAGAGCGAAATAGACCGCTTGAACGTCAGACGAGGGATGCCGTTCATTTCAACTTCGATGGGCAGGGTCACCAGCCGCTCGACCTCTTCCGCGGCATGCCCCGGCCACTGACTGATGACTTCAACCATCGGCGGAGATAGATCCGGGTAGGCATCGACGGGCATGCGTTGGAATGCGACGATTCCTGCCACGACCACAAACGCAGTCATCATCACGATTAAGAACCGCTGGTTCAGTGCAGATTGAACGATACGATGGATCATGGGTTAGTTGTCAGTGGTCAGTTGTCAGCCATCAGTAATTAGTGGTCCCCGCCCTCTCCCCAAGGGAGAGGGCTGTTTCTTTGCTATTTCCTATTCCCTACTCATCGCTGATAAGAATTAGCGAACTGCAAAAACAAACTTCCGTCGGCAACGACTCGCTCGCCGGCACGGAGGCCGCTCAGGATATGCGTCTTGCCCGCCTGGCTGTCTCCAATCGTGACCAACCTCTGGCCAAACTGCCCGGGTTCTCCGGGGTTTCCCGCGACGTAAACAAACGGTTGATTCTCGCTGTTTCGAAGGATGGCAGCGTCCGGCACCGTGAGTGCGCCTTCCACCACGCCGGCGTGGACCGTGGCCGTCACATACATGTCCTTTTTCAGCCTCTTCCCGGGATTGGTGGTCTCAATGCGCACCTGCAGAGTTCTCGAGGTGGGATCCAGGGCTGTCGCAACGTAAGAAATTTTGCCCGTGAAGGAGGCGGTATAAGCGTCGCTCTGGATCACCACGGGCTCGCCGACGTGAACGTACCCCAGATCGTGCTCATAAACATTAGCCAGCACCCACACGCTGCTCATGTCGGAAATTGTGAAGCACTGAGTGGCTCCCGCCTGGATCACCTGTCCCGGAGCGACAAGCCTTTCCACTGCCTCCCCGGCGATGGGCGCCAGGACGGGAATCTCCGGCGAAACCGGGCCCTTGAGCAGCCGGTCAGGCTGGTTGACCCCCAGAATCCTCAATGACTGTTCCGCCGACTCGAGATCTGCCTGCGCTTGGTTCCGCGTGGATTCGGCCTGCTGTAAATCGGCCTCCGCAATCGCGTGATGCGCATAAAGGTCCTTCGCCCGGTTGTAGCTTTTCTCCGCCAACTCAAGGGCGTCGCGAGCCTTCAGAAAGCTGGAACGTAATTGCGCGTAGTCCGGGCTGCTCACATAGAGCATGGGTTGACCGGTGCGGACCACCTCACCCGGTGAAACCAGAATCCGCGATACCGGTCCACTCACCTGGGTAATGACCGGAGTGGTTTGGAAGTTGTTGTAAGCAACCGAGCCCGTCAGGCGAAGGACGCGAGGCAAGCGTGTCACCTCTACCGGCGTCACCTGCACATGCGCCATCTGCTCCGGAGGGATTGTGAACATTTGCGCTTGGCTGTCGGTGCTGGCCGCCGAGCCGTACGATACCGAAGAGCCGCCGGCGTCGGCTACCCGCTGTCCGCACCCGGTCAAAAAGAGCAGTCCCCCGATCATCACCGCAAGCGCAGCGCGGACCCAAGAGAGACTTACCACCGAGGCTACGGAGTGCGTGGCTCTGGAGTGCGGCAGCTTGCTGCCGCTCTCCCTCAGGCCAGCTTGCTGGCCGTGCACTGGAGCGCAGTACTCGGAGTGGTAAGGTGCGAGCAAGCTCGCGGGATAAAAGCGGCAGCAAGCTGCCGCACTCCAGAGCGCCTGCGGCGCATTCCATCCGGCGTCTAGCCCAGCGGTCTCCGCGTTGAGCGTTTTGCTTGCTGGTTTCATTGCAGTTTCCTTGTCCCTACGACTTCTCGCAACTGTTCGATGGCGAGCATGTATGTGGATAATGCCTGGCGATAGGCCAATTGTGTGGCGCGGTAGCTTCGCTCGGCATCCAGGAAATCCAGCAGGCTGGCAGCTCCACGCTTGTAAGCGTATTCACTGATATCGCGCGAATCATCCGCCTGCTTGAGATAGCCGGAAAGGTAGAGTTGAACCACCTGGTCGCCGGTCTTAAATGCTTCGTAAGCGTTGGCAACATCCGTCATCACTGTTTCTTCGGCCGATGTCTTGGTCTCCTGCGCCTGGGCGATAGCGTAATTGGTACGCGCGATCTCACCCTGGTTTCGGTTAAAGACCGGAATTTCAATGTCGAAGGTAAAGCCGGCGTTATTCAGCGCTGAAACGTGCGTATAATCGAGCGTGGTGGTCAGGTCACGCTTGCCGTTGGCTTTCGCCAATGAGTGCTGGCTCTGTGCGGCGGTGACACCCTGCTGCGCGGCTACGTAGTCCGGCCGCAATTGAAGCGCCTTGAGTTGCAGGTCCTCTTGATTGAGCTTCAGGGGTAGGTAAGTGAGATCTCCAACTGCGTCGTAATCCGCCGGCACCGCGTCGTAGCCTAACAGCGCTCGCAGACTCGCGAAAGCTTGGACCAAACTCAGCCGCGCCTGGGAAACATCCATCTGAAATTGTAGCAATTGAAGCTTAATCTTCAGCAGGTCGCCTTCACTGATGGCGCCCGCTTTGTACTGCTCGGCGCTAAGATTCACCGTCTGCTGGTAACTGGCCAGATCCTGCGTCGCGAATTGAAGATTCGATTTGGCCAGGAGAATGGCGATAAACTGCTGTGCCACGTTAAACGTCAATCCCCGTTCGGTGTCGCTGACCTGCGAGCGCGTCACCGCCGTCTGATCTCGGGCGGCGCGAATGCGAGCCAGGCGTTTGTGCCCCCGCTCGAAGGTGTAGCTAACTCCCAGGTCAAACTCCGTGACATTGTTGAGCGTGGTCGCGGTCAGTTGGCTTGGACTGAAAATGGGTACGTACAAGTCATCGTAAGTAAAGACGGGGTTAGGACGGATGGCGGCAGTAATTTCTTCTGCCTGGCTTTGTGGGATCTGGGTTCGAGCAGCCTTCAGAGCATGGTTATGGGCGATCGCAATTTGTATGGCTTGTTCGAGGTCGATTCGCACGCCGGCTGTGGATTGCTGCGCGGCCGCGGTTTGGTATCCCAGGGCAAATGCGAAGGGAATCATCAGCTTAATAAGCTGAAATGGAAAACATGACGATTTCCGAGGTATTCGCATCATAGGCATCCGGGCAACACCATTTAGAAAGATTTTGTTTGGATCGGTGGAGTTATCAATCCGCCAATTTCGGGTTGGCTGGGCAAAAACCTGCTACCCGCAGGCAGATCAGGAACGGGGCGGGGCGCGCCCGAACACGACGGCTGACTGGTAGGAGTGATAGTCAGTCCATGGGAAAAGAAGCAGGCGGGATACGGTCATCGCACTGTGTGCCACAATGGGGATCCCGCCGCGGGCAGGGCCAGGCTCTGGCGGACGATCTTACAGACATTGCACGTCAACTCTGTGGCAACTGGCGAGCGGGGCTGCGAATCGTTGTGACTGACCTGTGTTGAAGCACCTCCGGCGAACGCCGCTAAGGGGTGTTGATGAAACGTCGCCAGCAAAAGCAAATGGCACTGGAACAGCGTAAGGCAGCCAATGATAACCGCCCTGACAGGCCGTCGTCTGAAGCAAATACTCACCGCGGACGATTTTATCAGAATTACAATCGTAATATCAAAGATAGGCGATTCTTCAACATGCTGCTGACAAACCTGCACCCATGCTATTTAGAAGATGACGTTAGCCGTTCACGGGTTGCACAGCGAAGCGGCCTTCGGAACTTTCGGCTGCACCCGCAGGGGGAGATAGAGGGGGAATGAGGAAACGTCACCCGCTGCCTCAGGGGGTATAGAACTCGAGGCTGGCGAAACTAACCACCGACTGCAAGTCGATGTTCCACTGCTCGTAACGCAGCAGGTGGCCCTGCACTCGCCCTACCGCTTTCATGAAGGTGTAGAGAGTTGAATAACCGCACCACTTTAACTCATCGTCTCCGGCGCTCACCAGTTCTGCCAATCCTCGCCTGTCGCCGGCACACACCCGCTCGAGCCGCCGCTCGATCCTGCTCCGCTACGTCGGCCATCCGCCCCCGGTCAGCCGTTGCTGTGAAGGGGTCGCCGTACCGGCGCCCGACGTGCGCCAAGTCGATGCCCAGCACCCAAAACAACTGATCTCTGTGCTTCTCGGCCAACTCGCCCAGTGCCCCCAAAAAACACTCCACTGGCTGATTGTTTTCCGCAGCATCTCCGTGATGTAGGCTCTCAGCAAGCGGGCCGCACAGAATAGGAACGATCTTCAGCTCCGGTCCAAGCGCGTGTTGCAGGAATACGCACTGAAATTCGATGGAGTGCTCGATGGCATGGCAATAGTCTTCCGGACTGACAGCCTCACCCCCGTGTTGCTCCAGCCAGTCCGACCAGTTCCGTGTCCACACGCAGCGTGCCGAGCGGAGTGACAAATGGCTTGCGGGTCAGGCCAAACTTTTCCGGAACTCCCCAGTGTGAGGTGCCCATCACCACGAACGTGCGCTCGGCGAGCGCGGGAGAAGCTGCCATCCGCCGGTAGGTCGTGGCATAACAGTTCCGTCCGCCTTCCGGGCTCACATGCGGCGCGGCCACCCCCAGCGCGCTCTCCGGCAGTCCGCCGGCCACCTCTACCCCGCGGAAGTACTCTTCAAGGGTGCGGTGGATTTCCGCCGGGCTGGCCGGATACGCCGTGCCCGCGTGGGTTGCCAGGCGTTCGGGCGCTTGGCGGAATTCATTGTGCCGCTGTTCCTGCAGCCGGTGAAACTCTTCGGTCTCCAGAAAACCGTGCTCGCGCAAAACGCCGATGAACTCCCGAACTTCATCGCTGAAGACCAGCGCACCCGTTGCTCGCGTGAGGATCTCTTGCACATCCAGTTCAGTATGCTCTCCGTCCAGGTACCGCAACGCCAACGCCCACTCAGGCGGCACGTAGAGAATGGCGTCGGTGTAACGCAAGGGATCGCGGATCAAAAGGCCCGGCCGGTCGGTTTCCGGCGAGGGCATGATGTCGAGCGAGCGACGAAGAGCAGGGAGTACATTAGACATGGATTTCACTCTTTATCATACACTAGCGTGGCCGCGGCAAGCCCCGGCTCTACACCTGGAATTAGGTCATTACCACCCCTTGCGGCCGTCTCGATCCACGAGTTAACCTGAACTGAGGAGCGAACATCAGGTAATTTTGAGGAGAACAACCATGGCCGAAAGCGACGCGGCATTTCCTTACGAGACACGGCTGAACATTCTGTATCCGCCCTTGGAAGTCATCGATGAGAAGGCGCTGGCGGACGCCTGCGAGTTCCGCTGGTATAACCAGACGTTGTGCCAGGTCAATGGGTCCGTCGTCCGGCTGGGGGTCATCCAAGGCGAGTACCATTGGCACCAGCACACCGATGAGGATGAGTTCTTCTACGTGCTGGAAGGGGAGTTGCTGATTGACCTGGAAGACAAAGTTGTAACCCTCAAGCCGCGCCAGGGGTACGTCGTTCCCAGGAGAACGGAACATCGCACCCGCACCCTGGAACGAACCGTCATCCTGATGGTAGAGAACGCAGGCATTGCCCCGACCGGAGACTGAGGACACAGTCGGCTGATTGGCGGGGACCGCGTGGTGGCCCGGACAAGTTGTCAACGCCTTCCATTTCCTCTTGCTACGCCGAACTTTAACCCTTGTCTTTTCAATAACATTACCGCATTATGGGGCTAAGTACATTTGTTTTCATACACATTCCAGCTTCGCCCTCAAGTTTTCCACAGCGACCCTTTGTTTTCAATAAGATTCCGGCTTCGTTCCTTCAAAAAAGAATTCTTTTCGAATTGTACCCCGCTTTCGGAAGTTGATGGTCGGCAGAATACGCCTGCCAACAAATCATTTTCCCCGCCTGCATGGGGTTTCCTTCGGCAGGATAGGCGAAGGCAATGAGATGGAGGTGGTTCTTGCGGGCCTTCCGCACCGTAACCATACGCTAGTAATCTAGCCCACACACTGGAGTTTGTCAAGCGTTTGTTAAGGGCGTACTCCCTCATCCTCGGCTGGCGACGCACGTAGCGCTGGGCTTTACAGACTGCGGAAAAACTCGTCGGGACCGTCATCCTGAGGAACCGGAGGCTCAGAATGACAGCTTGGAGGGGTACTTCCGCAGTTGATTGACGCGGATAAGCGCTGATGAAAGCAGGTTTCTTATCTGCGTTGATCTGCGTTCATCTGCGGCTGAGGTTGATTGTCTCACAGCTTCTTGCGCCCTTGGCTCGGTTCTCCCGCCCCTGACGGGGCTAGATCGGCGAAATCGTTCGGGCCTCTAAACCCAGGCCGTTGGCCCATAGGCGTTAACCTAAGGATTTGGGCGTTCTTCGAAGCCTCGTGCGTGCCCTCTCCCTTGGGGAGAGGGTTAGGTTAACGCTTATGGGCCGTTGGTCTGGGCTGAGCTGGATTGCCCCGTTGGGGCTATGTGCGGGAAGGGGTGCATTTCGTTTGCTTGCGGCCGAAGGCCGCGCTGTGCGTCCTCTGCTGGAGCGCCTGAAGTCGGGTGGGGCCGCCGTCCCGCGGCACGTTCTCCGGTT
>CAVXWN010000035.1:0-121309 GCA_963765485.1 uncultured Acidobacteriota bacterium
AGACATATTGCCTTCGGGCCTCCAGGCGAACAGCTACCGAAATTGACCTGCCATGAGACAGCGAGGGTCGTCGACAGTTCGAGTCGCGTCAGGTAGCCAGGATCGAGGTCCCGCTGGACAGACCAAGTGCCGAGCTTCTGTCGGTAAACGTTGGCTCGCGTGAGTCTCCCCGTGCCATAATGATTCCCATGAGGGCGGGCTTCTGTGTCGTGGCGCTTCTGATAGCCAGTGAAATCCTGATCCCCTTGCCCGCTACGCAGGAAAACTTCGAGCAGGTTGCGCAACAGGCTGAGGCAGCCCGATCGGCGGGCCGGATTCCGGAGGCCTTGCGGTTTTACGATGCCGGCACTCGCCTGCGGCCTTCCTGGAGCAACGGGTGGTGGTGGTTGGGCAGGCTCTATTACGATCAGAATCGTTTTCCTGACGCAGAGATTGCCTTTAACCGCTTTCTGGCCATCGCACCGAGTCCTGGACCAGGGTATGCGTTTCTGGCTCTTTGTGAATACGAGACTCGGCACTGCGAGCGCTCCATCGAGCACTTTCGGGATTGGACTCTTGAAGGGTCACCAGGCCCCGAACAGCTCATTCACGCGGCGAATCTCCACTGGGCGCTCTTGCTGACTCGGGAAGAGCGA
Source organism: uncultured Acidobacteriota bacterium (assembly GCA_963765485.1). Classification (GTDB taxonomy): domain Bacteria; phylum Acidobacteriota; class Terriglobia; order UBA7540; family UBA7540; genus CAVROP01. The sequence continues at coordinate 636 of CAVXWN010000035.1, forward strand.
TTTGCGGAAGCACTCTGCTTGCTCACTGCGGAGGCGCATGAACGGGGCGGAGGGCCGACGTTGACGGAAGGCATGGGACTCGCCTCGCTCCGCATGGCCTATCTTCCTGAGGAGTATCCGCCGGCGAAACGCGAGATGATCTGGCTGGCGGGTGAAGCTGCGTTCTACGCCTCATTGAATCCCCCTCAGATCGACCGGTCAGATGAGCGGGTCCGCGAGTTTTCGCGCCATTACGGCCGGCGGCCGAACTTGCCGCATCTGCGGGGCGGCCTATGTCCCTCCACGAAGGAACTCGCAGCGACAGAGAAAGAGCACCAATCGCAACTCCGGATATCTCCCCAGCACGTTCCGCCTGTGGAAGGTGGACCGCCTCGCCCTGAGACTCGACCCTCAGGTCCCCAAGGCGCCAGCTTTGAGCAGTTGTCACATGCGGCCCAGCATGCTCTGAACGAGGACCGGGGCGATGAGGCAATCCGGCTTTATCAGCAAGCGCTCATGTTGGAACCGGATTGGCCACAGGGGCTATGGGACCTGAGCACTGTGCTCTATGCGAGAAGCCGGTATGCCGAAGCGCGCGACGTGCTGCGCCACTTCGTTTCGCTGGAAGTGAACTCCGGACCGGGTAAAGCGCTGTTGGGCATGAGCGAGTTTCAGACCCGCGAGTATGCGCGGGCGCTGGATCACCTCCGGCAAAGCCTGGATCTCGGTTTAGCAAATAGTAAAGGGATGACACACTCCGTTCTTTATCTCGCTGCCCTGCTGCTAACGAGATTCGAGATGTACGACCAGAGCCTGCGCATCCTGTTCGACATGGTACGCTCCGGGGTGCCGCAGGGCCCCCTTGTGGAGGCCGCCGGCCTGGCATCGCTGCGAATGCCGCTTTTGCCCGCGGAAATACCCCCCGACCGGCTGGAGATCGTTCGCCTCGCAGGGAATGGCTCCCTGGCCCTTTGGGACCAGCGCTACGACGACGCCAGCAAGCTTTTCACTAGGATGACCGCCGCCTATCCGAATGGACCCGGGGTGCATTTTCTCTTTGGGCTTTTTCTTATGAATGACCGCCCGGAAGAGGCCATTCGTGAGATGAAGCGAGAGATTGAGATCTCTCCCTCTCATGTGGCGGCCAGAGTCCGGCTCGCCGAGGAATATGTGAAGACGGGGCAGTGCGACCTCGGGCTGGCGGTGGCCGAGGAAGCGGTCAAGCTCGAACCCACGGCTTCTTCGACGCACATGGTATTAGGGGAGGCTCTCGTCGCGAAGGGAGATCTTCCCAGGGGAATTCACGAGCTTGAGACGGCGCGCGACCAGGCCCCTGAAATGACCCGTATTCGGTGGGAGTTGTTCCGGGCTTACTCCGCCGCCGGACGGAGCGAGAATGCCCGCCAAGAGAAGGAAGCCATCGAGAAATTGACCCAGCCGGGCGCCACGCCGTAGCATTCACTCTGGCGGAGGGTTTCTTGAGTAAGAGATTCCTAGCCCGCGCGATAGGCAGCGCTTTGCTATGCGCCGCTGCCTCGGCCACTTTTAGTTGGCTGCATCCGGCAAGCGCACAAGCGGACCGCGCTCCGATTCACTTTGTCTTCCGGCCTATCGCATTTTCACTCGATACTTGCGAGACTGCGGCAAGGCGCATCCCCGAAACCATGTCGGGTGGAGTCGCGGTGTTCGATTATGACCGCGACGGGAATTTGGACATCTTCTTCACGAATGGGGCAGATATTTCCAACCTCAAAAAAACCTCGCCGAAGTACTGGAACCGGCTTTTTCGTAACAACGGGGATGGAACCTTCACGGATGTTACCGAGACGGCAGGCCTCGCCGGAACCGGGTATGACTCGGGCGTCGCCATCGGTGATTACGACAACGACGGCTATGACGACATCTTCGTGGGCGGCGTTTATCGCAACACCCTGTATCACAATAATGGCGACGGGACCTTTACCGACGTGACGGAAAAAGCGGGGCTGGCGCGACTCGATAAGGAATATGGACCGCTCTGGTCGGTGGGCGCCGCGTGGGTGGATGTGAACAACGATGGACTGCTCGACCTCTTCGTGCTGAATTACCTAAAGTGGGACATCGCCAGGGAGCCGGACTGCAAGATGAACGGCAAACCGGAGTACTGCCATCCCGTGTTCTACAAAGAATTGCCCAACCAGTTATTCCTGAACAAGGGAGACGGCACGTTTGTGGATGTTTCTGAATCGTCGGGGATTCGAGCCCATCCCGGAAAAGGAATGGGGGTCGCCGTCGCCGATTACGACGGCGACGGGCTGCCTGACTTGTTCGTTTCCAATGATAAGCTTCCCAACTTTCTCTTTCACAACCTGGGGAACACACGATTTGAAGAGGTGGCGTTTGAGGCTGGCGTAGCCTTGCCCGAAAATGGCAACATGATTTCCGGCATGGGTGTGGATTTTCGAGACGTAAATAATGACGGCTGGCCGGATATCGCCTTGCTGGCGCTACAGAGTGAGACCTTCCCGGTGTACCAAAACACCGGCAAATCGGGGTTTGTCGAAATCACCGCTCAGAGCGGGATGACTTGGCTAAGCAATCGCATGTCCGGCTACAGCCCCAATATCGCTGATTTTGACAATGATGGGTGGAAAGACCTCTTCGTTAGCCGAGGGGATGTGCAATCCCCCGCGATGGCGGATCGGGTCCAGGTCGATCAGCCCAACACGGTGTTCCGAAACCTTGCCGGAAGGAAATGGTCGGCGTTGACTGAAGAAGCCGGCTTTGCTTCCCAGCCGCCGCGGCGCCACCGTGGATCGGCAGTCGGCGACTTCAATCATGACGGCAAACTTGACATCGTGGTGACCGCGCTCAGTGCGCCGGCGGAAATTTGGATGAACGACAGCCCCGGTGGAAATCACTGGTTGGAGTTAGCTCTCGAAGGCACCAAGAGCAACCGGGACGGAATCGGCGCGCGCATCAGGATTGTGGCGGGAGGGCAGACGCAGTTCAATCATGTGACTACCGCCTCAGGTTATGCTTCCTCGAGCGCCGGTCCTGTTCACTTTGGGCTGGGAAGGGCGCAGAAAGCCGATGAGATTGAGATCCGCTGGCCATCTGGGGCGGTCCAGGTAGTCAAGGAGGTACAAGTAGATCGAATACTGCGGATCAAAGAGCCGGGCTAGAAGTTCACTGGTGAATGCCGCCTGACGCTCCGAAATAAATGAGCCTTGGACAATCGGAATTCTTTTGGCCACGAGTTGCAGGCGTGCCCTCCCAGCGGGGAGCGAATACTGTCCGGTCGGCGGGAATTGTTCTGATGCACCTACATATGTGCCACTGTGTCGACGGCAATTAAATGAGCGTGAAGGCGTTGTGTTTGATCTAGAATAAACGTGCGCCCGGCAATGCATAAATTTCGGATCATGGAAAGGGCCGCGAGGGTAAGTTTTCCGCGCCGACGCCTTCGCAGGGCGTGGTGATGGTGACGGGTTCGCCCGTAGAAAGCGGTGAAGCACATGCTGGGCGCTGAAGTTCTGCTCCGCACTCTGGTGGCGAACGGGGTGCGATCTCTGTCTCGCCAACCCGGGCACGTCGGAGATGCAGTTCGTCGCGGCTCTGGACCGCGTGCCCGGGATGCGCGAGCGTCCTTTGCCTGTTCGAGGGAGTTTGCGCCGGCGCGGCGGACGGCTACGCGCGGATGCTCCGGAAGCCCGCGGCCACACTTCTGCACCTCGGCCCGGGCCTGGCCAACGGACTCGCGAATTTCCACAACGCGCAGAAGGCACACTCGCCCGTGGTGAGCATCGTGGGCGAGCACGCGACCTGGCACCGCCAGTTCAATTCTCCGCTGGCGAACGACGCGGAAGGGTTTGCGCGCCCCGTTTCCGGGTGGGTTCATGTGCTCGAGGCCGCCGACCGGATGGGGGAAGCGGCCTCGAGCGCCGTGTGCGCGGCTTACGGACCGCCCGGCACCGTGGCCACGCTGATCGTGCCGGCGGATTTTTCGTGGAGCGAGGCGGGCGAGCCGGGGAGAGTCGCGCCGATTCGGGAGCGAGCACGCGTACCGCCGGAGCGGATCGAGGAGATCGCCCGCCTGCTCCGTTCCGGCGAAGCCGTAGGCTTTTTCCTCGCCGGCACGGCGCTGTGCGGGCCAGGCCTCGACGCGGCGGGGAGGCTCACCGCGAGTACCCGGCGCAAGAATGGTCGCGAACCGGTTCGCCGAGCGGATGGAGAGAGGACGCGGCCGGTTTCCGCTGGAGCGGCTCGCGTATTTCCCGGAAGCGGCGGAGAAGATGCTTGCCGGCCTGAAGCACCTGGTGCTGGTGGAAACCGAAGCGCCGGTTTCGTTCTTCGGCTATCCCGGGCGCCGCAGTGAACTGGCGCCGGAAGACTGCGTCTTGCACGTTCTGGCGGCGCCGGGAAGAGAACGGCGCGGAGGCGCTTGCGGCTCTCGCCGGGGAGTTCGGCGCGCGCCCGTTTGAGCCGGCTCCGTTCCCGGACAGCTGGCGCTCCGGAAGGACCGCTGACACGCGCTATCGATCGGGCAGTTGATGGCAACTCTGCTGCCGGAAAACGCGATCATCTCGGAGGAAGCGGTGTCGTCCGGCGCCGACATCGAACGGCACCTGCGCCATGCCGCCCCGCACGACTGGCTGCCGGTAGCAGGCGGCGCAATCGGCCAGGGACTTCCCGTCGCGGTGGGGGCGGCGCTCGCCTGTCCCGGCCGGAAGGTGGTGGCGCTCGAAGCTGACGGCAGCGCCATGTACACGCCGCAATCGCTATGGACCATGGCGCGGGAGCAGCTTGATGTTACGGTCGTGCTGCTCGCGAACCGGCGCTACCGGATTCTCGAGATCGAAATGACGCGCACGGGGTCCGGCAGCATCGGCCCTCAGGCCGATGCGTTGATGGACCTGCACCGGCCCGAGTTGGATTGGGTGCTGCTGGCAAAGGGCATGGGTGTGGAAGCCTCACGCGCCGAAACCGCGGAGGAGTTCCGGAGAGAGTTCGCCGCCGCGATGGGCAGGACGCGGACCGCGGCTGATCGAGGCCGTAATCTAACAGGTTCTGAAAACACTGATGGCATTCAGCGGCAAGTGTAGCGCGGACCTGTTCCGTAGGTCCGCGGCACCTGGGCACGCGCAGTGAAAAAAGCCGCTGGCATCGGATGGTCTGCGAGAACATCCAGGCAGTGCCATACTTGCTCGCTAGAATCTTGCACCGGCATTCGAGTCTTTTGCTGAAGAATCTTGGTTCACCGGGCGTCCCGTTGCGGAAGCCGTGACAAAGCCTGCGCCGAAAGAATTGAAAAACCAATCAATCAGATTAGGTAGCAGCGCGCTAAACTCGGACGGATGATCCAGGAAGATTTGATATCGCTTGGTGCGAAGCTCAAGCTTCATTTTCCCCACGTCGAGGGCCTCGATCTCCTGGATGAGCTGCTGCAGCTTCTTCCGATCTCCAACGGGCAATTGAGCCAGGGCTGCTTTGGCATCCCTGAGTCGGATGGAATCCACTGCCTTGTTCTTGAACGTGGGTAACTGCTGAACGAGCTCGCGTGCTGCTGTCACCTTCGACCCGAGTTCGGACACACGCTCGTAAAGACGGCACAAACCCATTAGTTCGCTGGTGTATTGCTGCGGCGATAGAAGGATTTGATACCGCGCGTGGTCCGGCACTCTCAGCGACGCGAGGACGCTTTCATTACGCTTCATTTGGGCCAGAATCTTACTATACTCCGGGCGCCAAGCTTCCCCCGGCGCAAAGGTGTAGCCGACCCGCGGAGCAATTGCGAAGCTTGGAAAAATGTCGATCAGCTTGTTTTCTTTGGTCCCGAAGATTCCCTCCGTGTAGCGTTCCATGACTTCTTTCTCGGAAACTCTCGGGTCCCAGAAGGCCTCCGCGCAGGCAAACTGACTTAGAATGTTCAGGCTCGGCGTCATGGTGTAGTAGATGCCTCCGGAGATTGGAAAACGCGCCTCCAGGTCGCGCTGCTCGATGATCTGTGGGACCCTGTACTGGTGATCGATCCAACCTTCCCCTTCCGATACATTGTGGTAGGTCCACGTCTGGATTTCGTGGCCCTGAGCGTGAATTTCACGCATGTATTCTGCCGCCGAGCCGCCCCCCAAGTTGGCTCCTCGGATATGGGGATAGGAGGTAAAATCGTTGATATTAAGCGTAAAGGTAGCCGTGGGCGGGAATTGGTTCAGCTTCGAAATAAGATATCTGTAGCCGCGGTCAACGCGCCCGTTCTTGTTAAAGTCCTGGGTAGTGAAATCGGGTCCCCAGCCGTAAAAGAACCACACGTTAAAGTCGAGCAGGGTGTTTGGGTTGTTTTTCTTGATGATGTCGCCGATCTCTAATCCCAGATCAACGTAGGTCTCAGGCGTGCAGCCCTGTTCCGTGCAGCCGCCCACGTCACCCGGAAACAAGGTCCAAATTCCTACTTCCGGCATGGCCTTTGTCCAGTAGTCCCACAGGCGCAGCATCAGAGCCTTCTCTTCGGGTTTGTTGGGGCTCAGATAGCAATAGAGGGGCAGGTCTAGAGGCGTCCCGGCGCCCACCGTCGCATTGATGGGGGCGAGCAAATTCAGGGTGATGCCGCGCGCGGCGGCGTATCGCCCAACGGCGCGCAGGGTGTCGCGGAAGTAATCGAAAGCACTTCCTCCTTGGAAGGCTTGCGGGGAAAACATGTTCGGAGTGAGCCAGATCTGCAGGATGTTGTACCGGAAGAACGCCAGTTGGTCGATGAACCTTTGCCATTCCTCGAGCGACCAACGGTATGTCTTCACGTCATAGATCAGATTCGGATTGTAGCGGTTCATCTGGTGCGGCCCATCGTTGATGTACAAAATGCGCCGCGTGAAATAGGGCTCGTCTCGCAGGCGCTTGATGCTGATTGTCGCGTCGGAGCCCGCTGAGGCTCATCCGGCGCAAGATTTCGACGGTGGCATAACGCGCACCCAGCGACGACCCGCCCAAGCAGATCAGCGCTGCTCGATTCCCAGGCCATTGAACTTGGTGAACCAGAAAACCCTGTTCCGGCAGATCTCCGCCTTCACGAAGAGCCTGTTGCACGGATTGCGGAAGACGCGCCACTGAGACAGGTGAGGTCAAAACGATGAGATTGCTCTGTGAATCATCCGGCGTTGCAATGACCTTTGGGGCAGCACCGTACCGGCCCTTGAAATAGGCTGCCAGGTCGTTGGCGGCGGTCATGAGGACGACATCATCTTTGTCTGCGACCCAGACTGCAAAGGTCTGCCGACCCTTCGAAACCAGGGATAACGCCTTCCCTGGAACAACGTCCCGGTTCACCTGGCGATAGTAGTCGCTGGGCGGATCCACTTCAGTTTGCTGGCCGGCTTCCGCGTTCGGGGCGAATAACACCAATAGTGTCACGGAAGAAAGAATCTTCAGTTGCACGCCAGCTTGATTCACGGTCTCTCCTCCACACCAAAGGTGAATCGGGCACGCCGAGCCCCGATCCCGGCAAGTCACTCCTTGAAGGCCGGCGGGATCGGCCCTGCGCAGCATTCAGCGGAAATTCCCTTTATGGACTCCCGCCCGACCCACAACATAACCCCGCCCCCGGATGTAGTCGCGGGCTGCCGCAGCACTCCCCGATAGGAAGCGACACAACCCCGTGGCCCCTTGAGAATACAGGGCGGCCCCAATTCGAGTCAATGCTGCTTCAGCGGCGAGCTTGACTCATGGCGGCGCAGGGTTTCTAATTGATGAAGACAATGGTGGAATTACCAAGGAGGGAAAATATGAGATGGCTCCATCGCATCATTTTGTGCATTGGAGTAGTTGCTTTGCTGCCCGCCGGACTCCTTTGGCCGCGTGGCAATCCGCAGCAATCGGGCAAACCGCAGTTTGCCACCGATCCGCAGACAGGAAGAGCCGTCGGAGCAAAGGAAATGGCTCCCGACGAGCTGCGGAAGCTGATTGATCAGAAGGCCAAGATGATCATCCTCGATATCCGAGGTGAAACTCAGTTTCAGAAGGAGACGATCAAAGGCGCCGTTCATGTGCCCTTTGCCGAGCTGGAAACTCGCCTGAAAGAGATTCCGAAAGACACGATTCTTGTGTTCACTTGAAATACCGGTCGCGGGAGCTCGCAGGCTGCGAAGCTCGCGGAAAAAGCCGGGTTCCAGACCTCGGAATTCTGTCCGCTCCAGAATTGGAAGCAGAAGAACTACGAGACTGAACCGGGAAAGAAAAAACCCTTGTAACTCAAGAGTGCCGGTTAATCGCCCGCCTCTTCAGTGTCGAGGGGAATTGTTTTCGAAGCAGAAAGTGAACGCAGAAATCAGGCTAAGATCTCGATTAACTGAGGGTTGATCCAACCGACGGAGAGATGAGGACCGTGGCCCAGCAAAACTTCGACCGCTCCAACAATGCCTTCGAACTGGACATGCACGGATGCTCAATGGTGGAAGGGCGCACCGTGGCTGGGCAGCGGATTCGCGAGTGCTTTCGCTATGGCATCGAGGAATTGCGCATCATCTACGGCTCGGCAGATCGAAAGGAGGGAACGCTACGCCAAGCTGTGCAAGAGGCGATTCGTGAGGCGAACAAATACGTAGGCGCCTCCTCCTTTCGTGACTCCTACGGGATGTTTGCCGGGGAGGAAGAGTCCACTGAGGTGAGGATCAAACTGGCGTCGAACCCCCGCCCCCACGTGCAAGACGGGAAGATGGTGTTCGCTGCCTTCACGTCACGCTACGACCCCGCGCGCCATCGGCATGAGCCTTATCATCCACTGCTTTCCAGCCCACGTGCGCGCGCCCGCCACTCCTGAGCCAGGGCACGGCAAATTCACGTTCAGGAGAACGCTTCAATCATGACCTCGTCGATGTAACACCATCCCCAGTTTTCGCCCGGCTCATTAGATCGAATAATCGGGTGGTGGGTCTTTCGGAAATGCTTCGTGGCGTGTTTGTTCTTGGACGAGTCGCAACATCCGACGTGTCCGCACTCTACGCATAGGCGCAGATGGACCCATCTGTCTCCCGTTTTCACACAGTCTTCGCACACGTGCTTCTCCGTGCTCGTAATCCTGATTTGATCGAGATGTGTACACTCAGCCGCCATGATTTCCTCCTCCCACACCGTGCGTGTCGAGGGCCGTGTCATTCCGAGCGTAGCGAGGAATCTCGCTCTGAAGAATCAGAAAGTCGAGAGTCGAAAGTCGAGGAGTCAAGAGCTTTTCGACCCTCGACCCTCGAACTTCTTCAGATTGGCAATAGCCGGCTTTTTGTACTGAGCCCCGGTCGAAATGACAATCGCTCGCGCCGACAGCACGCTCCCATTGTCCAAAACTATCTCGTAGGGTTGCTTGTTGCAGTTCAGTCGCACGACGCTGTGCGTCAATATCATCTTCGCGCCAAACTTCTGCGCCTGGGTAAGAGCTCGGGATGCCAGTTCCTGCCCGGAGACCCCGGTGGGAAAGCCCAAGTAGTTTTCTATTTTGGAACTTGATCCCGCTTGCCCACCGGGAGAGTCAGTCTCAATCACCAGAACATCCAGGCCTTCCGAGGCAGCGTAAACAGCCGCTGCCAGGCCGGAGGGTCCTGCGCCCACGATGACCAGATCGCGCACTTGAAAGTTGTCGATGTTGACGTTGAGCCCCAAGGATTCTGCGAGTTCCTGAGTGGAAGGATTACGCAAGACGGTGCGGCCGTTACAGATTAGAACTGGAATCTCCTCCAACTTGACTTCAAAGCGGTCCAGAAGTTCCTGCGATGTCTTGTCTGTGTCGAGATCGACGTTTGTGTAAGGGTATCCGTTTCGGCTCAGAAACTCGCGCAAGCGGAGCGTGTCCGCAGAGTGGCGCGACCCCATCAAGATCACATTGCCCAGTCCGCGAGAGATGAGCGCGAGGCGGCGTAGAATGAACGCACGCATAAGGATCTCGCTCAACTCGGCATCTCTCGCGACAAGCGACCGCAGGCCTTCGGCACTGATCTCGAGAAACTCACCGGCGCCGGTCACCCGACCCCGCACCAGGCACCGCTGCCCGGAAATCATGGTCATCTCGCCGGTGAACTCCCCGGGACCGTGTGTCACTATCTCGCGCTCGCCCGTAAGACTCGGCTGCACAATCTCCATGCTTCCGGAAAGCAGGATAAAGAAGGGGATTTCGGTATCGCCAGGCTCGAACAGGATCTCCCCCGGCTCGACTTTTCGCAACTTGCCGTGGGGACGGACGCGAGCGATTTGCGCCGCGGTTAAGACTGGAAAAACCTGCGTACGAGCGTCGAGTGCGCTGGGTACCAGCCCAGAAGACATGCGTACCCCCTCGGCCAGATGTGAATAGTGAGTGTTGCCCACCAAGGTCCGGCAAGCCGTTGGTCGGCTTCAAGTCAGCAGAGTCACTTGATTCTCCGGTAAGCCAGATTTCGTTATTCTCCGGATTGTTGGCTCCCCTTAGCCGCCATCTTTTCAAAGGCGGCACCGCCGCGTTTCTCGATTTCTGCTGGACTCAGGTCTTCCTTGTGCGTCGCCATCGACCACTTATGGCCGAAGGGATCGGTGACTTGGGCGTAGCGATCGCCCCAAAACATATCCATTACCGGCATCACAGCCTTGGTGCCGGCAGATTGCGCCTGATTGAACAGCTTGTCCACGTCGTCGACGTAGATGTGAATCGTCACCGGCGAACCTCCCAGCGACTGCGGGGACTTGGCTCCCATGTCCGGGAACTCCTCACTCAACATCAGGATCGAATCGCCGATTCTGAGATCGGCATTCATGATCTTGCCATCCGGAGCATAGTGGATGCCGCGCACCTGCGCGCCGAAAGCCCGTTTGTAAAATTCAATGGCGCGAGGGGCATCTTTCACGGTGAGGTACGGGGTCAGACTGTGGAACCCTTCTGGGATTGGTTTCGCTGCCATGTTTGCCTCCTAAAGTATGCGTGTCTAGTTCTCGAGAGAAGTCCGCGCAGTTCTCAAAAGCTATTCAGTTGACGTGGGTACCCTGCCACCTGCTCATCTTATCAAAAGATCGGGTCGAACGTCGATATTTCCACGGCCGTGTGCATCGAGAGACGATTTCAGGTGTTAACCTCCGCAGGCCTCAGAACCATGGCGACCAAGTTCAACCCTTGGATTATTGGAGTCGTAGTCGCGATGGCGGCCTTCATGGAGGTGCTCGACACCAGCATCGCCAACGTCGCGCTGCCGTACATGGCGGGCAACCTGGGTGCGAGTGATGTTTGTATTGGGGATCATGCTATAAGGTCGCCCTTGCGAATGCGAGGGCAACCCTGGTCACTGATCAGGCTAGCGCCGGCGCTCTGGCGACCAATGTTCCTCTGACTTCCGTGAACACGTCGACTGTACTCTCGGGCGCTCGAGCGGACGTGGACAATGCCAACGCCGGGCTGGCTGCCGCCCAACGGGGATTTGACGCCGCGCAGGCTTCCCTGCGGAAGTCCGAAGCTGACATAGCAGTCGTAGCAATGTTGGCAGCCGAAGCCGCTGACTAGCTTGTAATGGCTCAGTCTGACGTAGATGCGGCTCGGGAGGGTTGGGTGGAGTCCGCCACCGGCTGCACCGCCCGCACAGCGTTACCAGATGAAGGGGACGAGTCGAAATGGCGTGCGGAGGCAGTATTCGTAATAGCCGGGCAGTTCCTGGCAGAGAGTTTTCTCCTCGGTCAGGATCCGGAAGACCATGACCGGAATGAGTAGGGTAAAGGCGGGAAAGGTAATACAAGAGCCCAGCGCCAAAGGAGTGGCGAGGAACGACACGACCAAGCCGCAATACATGGGGTGCCGAACGATGCGGTAGGGTCCGCTGGAAATTACGGGTTGGCCGGCCTCGACCTGGATTGTGCGCGCAGCGAAGCTATTGACTCGCAAGACCCAAAACACCAGCAGAAAACCGCTCAGAACCAGGGCGAGAGAAATCAGCGTGACCCACAGCGGCACCAGCCTCAGGAATGTGCGCGACCAGCCAAGGCGGTAATCGAAACCGGGAAGCAAGAGCGAGGAAAAGAAGATCAATCCCCCGACAGCTTTGATGAGGTTCTGCGTGCCGGCTTTCTCTTTTAGCTGCATTCGGCGTTCGAGCAACTGGGGATCGCGACGCGATAGGTAGAAAGAAAATAAGAGGTTGGGGAGGAAGAACGCGGCCAGCCACGCCCATCCTCGCCAAAACCGCCACGAACCCGCGGGGATGAATAGCAGTGCGGCGAATAGGATCAGGACAAGAAAAAACCGAAGCAGGAATTTTGATTTGAGACTCATGCGAGCAGGATTGCTTGTCTGTCCAGAGCGAGATCCCTCGTTCTGCGGCCTGCCTGCGCGAACGCTTCGGAAGGCAGCCCCGAAGCCGCCTTCGGGCGACGGGTCGCTTCGCGCTGAATGATAGCGTTCGGAAAGACTCTCAGAGCCACGCCAATCGCGGGGACAGCAAGTCGGCCTCCTACGGAGCGATCCATCACTGGGTCGAAGCTATTTCCCAGCTACCGCCCGACCCACGCGCCGCATCCACGCCAGCTCATCCTGGCTCATCGGACCCAGGCGCAGCGCCTCAAGCGCCTCTTTCATCTGAGCGGCATTCGCCGGGCCGGTCAAACATACATCAACCTCCGACCGGGTCAGAACGTAACGGTAACAGTCAGCAGCGGTAGGCACGCGCTCCGATTTGGGAAGACGATGCGTGCCGGGGAGAAGGCCTTGGAGCGGCGCCTTGCCGAGCAAGCGTCCCCAACTAGTAGCGGTGAATGAAACCATGCCGGGGCGGCCGGCGGCAGGTAGGTGCGGAAAGATGTCTTTTTCAGCGCCCGGATGAGCAGCGTTGTAGCGGAAATGCACGATGTCGAAATCGCGCCCTGCGGCAAGCTGAGGCACAAGCGATCGCTTGTGTGTCGAGACAGCCAGGAATCGCACCAAGCCTCGTTCCTTGAGTCGCCGCGCCGCGTCGAGAATCCTCGGAGGCACCTGCTTGTTCCACAATCCTAACAGCAGCACGTCCGTGTACTCGAAGCTCAAAGCCCTGAGTGCGCGCTCCAGGCTCCAGCTCATCAGGCTGGCGACTCGGGTATAGGACTGGATCACAAGCACGAATCGCTCACGTTGTCGCCGCAGGTTCTTGAGCGCCCTGCCGAACGAATCACGCCGCCGGCTGCCCCAGAACATATAGTCCACGCCGCGCTCGAAGGCCCACTCGAGCGCTGGTCCCGGAACTCCGTAGCCGGCAGCTGCGCCGAGGCGTCCTACCTCTATGCCGGTTCTTCCCAACTGAGTGCGCTTGAAGCTGTCAGACCCCGTGTCTCCCATGGTTGCTATCATACTCTGAGCTTGCTCGTTAGTCGAAGAAAAAGGTCCACTACCGAGCGCACGGAGAGTGCAGAACGAGATGCTCCGGCTTTTCATGCGAACTCTGTGGCCTTTGTGGTGAGTCTTCTCTTTGGTTGCTCCTTCCGGCCACGCTGTGGCCCCACACTGACTTGTGGTTCTCTTCGCCGCGCGAGAAGAAGCTGACTAGGCGACCAGAGATGACGCCTCAAATTCGCAGACTTGGTTGATCCTGATCAGGTGAGCTGATAAACGACGTCGCGGGGGCTTGCTCTGGGCCTTAGGCAGCCTTAGTCAGGGGGTCTATGCTCGCCAAGGTCAAAGGCCCTGGCGTGGCGTCGCAAGCTGATTCGAGAGATCTTAGTCCGGCTTGGCCGGGCCGCAGGGCGCCATCGGGTTTGGTCCATACCACCTTGTACTGCCGGAGTTCAGTGGGGTCCCTTTCGAGTTGGATGTGAATGAGCTCACCGATGCTGAGGCGGACGGAGGTCTGAATTCGAAGGCCGTCTAAGGAGAAGTCCAGCGCCGAGGCCGGAACCAAGGCCCTTTCTCCATCGGGGTTCGCGACGAGTGCGATTGGCATTATGACTTTGTGGCGTCGTGAGCGCCGCTCCAGAATAGGATCAACGGTTGCCATAATTCACTCCTGCGTAGAGCCAAAATCTCATACTGTGAAGTCTCCCTGAAGTCCCCAGCAATACCACTGCCGGAAGTGCGTCTGAATTCCCATTTCGCATCGAATTTCTAAGTCATAAAAACATAGTGTTTAGTTAATCTTATGCATTGCGGAAGAACTGGATAGAAGAACGGTCATTACCATTGGTTGCAAAATAAGTAAAACCTAACTAATCCCACATTTCCATTTTGAACTCAGCCTGTGAATCTTCGGACGTTGGCCGTCATCAATATTGATGCGGGTTTGAACGTGATGAAGACACGCCGGAGGTCGACACCCCATGGGTGAGAGACAAAACGGGCCATTTCAACTCTCCTTTAACAGTTCTCTGAAGGCGGATTTCCAAGGATCGCGGGTCACCTCCGACGGCGGCCGGATTCTGGTTCGTGAGTTGGACGAACGTCTGGGCTTCGGTGATCTCGTCGCCGAGCACCTGACCGACTCACGACGCGGGAAGAACACGCAGCTTCCGCTGGCGGACCTGTTGCGCCAGTCCGTCTACAGCCGCATCGCGGGCTATGAGGATGTCAACGATGCCGAGCGAGTCTCGCAAGATCCGACGTTCCGGTTGATCGGTTCCGAGAAAACATGGGATCGTGGTGCGGCGCTGACCTCCCGCTTGCAGACTTTTGAGACCCAGATGCTGGCCGAGGAGGACAACTTCCGTAGCTTAGCCCTTATCAATCGCGAATTCATCGCCAAGCCGGAGATCTATGAGGCGCTGGAGGAACGGGGCGTGAAGTATGCGATTCGCATCGCGGCCAACGACAACCTGGAGCGGGACATCGCGGGGTTGCTGACGCGGCCAGTGGGAAGACTGAGCCACACGGCGGTGGTCAGGTACACGAGCTTCCTGTACCAAGCGGCGAGTTGGAAGACGGCGCGGCGGGTGGTGGCGAAGGTGGAGTTCCACTCTGGGGAGTTGTTCCCTCGGGTCGGATTCATCGTGACCAACCTGGAGGCTGACAGCCGGGCGGTAGTACGGTTCCACAATAAACGGGGAACGGCGGAGCAGTGGATCAAAGAAGGCAAGCAGGCGGTGAAGATGACGCGGCTGAGTTGCCATCGGTTCCGTTCAAATGAAGTGCGGCTTTGGCTGAGCCTGATCGCCTACAACCTGGGCAACCTGTGGCGGCGGTTGGTACTGCCGAAGAGGATCGACAACTGGTCGCTCACCAGCTTGCAGCAGCGTTTGGTGAAGACGGGCGGTCGGCTGTTGAAACATGCCCGCTACTATTGGCTGCTTTTGGCAGAGAGCCATCTAACCCGGCGACTGTTTGGAGCAATGGTGCAACGGATGGCGGCTCTCACGATCCCAACTGGATAGAGCTGCCGGTTGTGGCGAGGCACCCAAGAAATCGATCCCAGGAAAGACGCCGAAGGGCGCGGTGTCTGAAAAATCCGGTTCCCGAAGCGGCGAGAACGGGTTTGCAGGACTTCTGGATAGGCAGTTCGAAGCCGATGATGCCGATTGATGAGAAAATTGAGCTCTGTTGGATGCAAATGAGAGTAAACTTTCCACTGGCGAGAGCCAAAAAGTTAATTCCGGATCACTGGCCTTCTTTTTTCGCTTGCTTATAATGTGATCGTCAAATGAACGCCAGAAAGTTCAAGGAGGGTTCAAATGAAGCGTTTGGCACTTTGGGCGTTAGCGGCAGTGGCCGTGGCCCTTGTCTCGGGGGCTACGGAGGTCCATGCCCAGGGCGCGTTCGAGATCCCATTCGAATTCCACGCCGGCGGCAAAACGCTCCCCGCCGGTGATTACCGGGTCGCCCAGACGGGCGATGGTCAGATTACGTTGCGGCAGGAAGCGACCGGCAATGAGTTTCAGGTCCCCTTCACGAAGAGGCTAGCGCAGCCGAAGCCGCCTCTGGCAGAGCCCCAGCTTGTAGTCGACGTGGCTGGCAACTTCAAGCCGTCCTATATGGAAGGGGGGTATTTGACGGATTACGTGCTGGCGGAAGTGTGGCTGCAAGGCGGGGATGGATACCTCGTGCACACCATGAAGGGCGTGCACAAGACCCAGATCATCAAGGGGCAGAAAACAAAATAGCGGACTGGACGAGGTCAAACGGATTTCTCACGATAGATGAAGTTGTGCACATTCTTGCTCTGCCGTCGCACCATAGGCTGGGCGCCAGCTCGAACTAGCAGCAGCGAAAAGAAACTGCAGCGGATGATGCACCGCCTGACAATCACCCGCAACGAAGGGCCTCAGAGGACAAAGGCGGTGAGAGGTGTGGGGCCAACTTAATTATGAGGAGTTTTCTCTGGGAAACTGGGTAACACCCTTTTGTTCTGAGTAATGGTGATCACTCCGTTTCTTTGTAACCAAGTTTCCACCGCCCGACGTCGAGCGGCTTCGACTTGGCACTGAGTCTGAACCGCCGAGATCGGAATAAGCGCCGCGGTCAGTCCGTTGATCCAGTTTGAAATAATAACAAGCAAAAAATTCCAAAAACCAACTCTCTGACCCTGGAATCTTGCGTTCCCCAGTGCAGTCCTGCAATACCACGGGCAATGAAGTTTCGCCACCCAGCCGATGAAGATTTGAAGTACTCAACTTGGGAGGCATGCAAAGATGTAGTTCCATTCCGGAGTCGTGCATTTCATTCCGAGGCTGAATGCCGTCACCGGCGATTCGGTTTTTTGCGGTCTGGGAGTAGAATCGCGTGTATGTCCGCTAATGTGATTAGGTTCTCCCGCGCACTTGATGACGGGGTAGCCCGCGCGTGTGTCGCAACGGGAACGAAGGGCCGCCCCTCCGTCGGCCCAAGGCCGGGGCAAGCCACGGCCGCACGCTCAACATTAAGAACTTCGCGCCGCCGCTCTCGGTCACCTTTTCTGGGATATAATCGGGCTTTGTTTTGTGTTTGCCTGTCGGCTGTCCTTCCGGATGATGTATCTGATTTACAGTTTCTTGGTCACATTGGGCGTGCTGTTCACGGCCCCTTACTATCTCTGGAAGCGGCGTGACGCGCTGGCCGGAAGGCGATGGCGTGAACGGTTTGGGCTGTTGCCGGAATCGTTCCAGCAGGCGGAGCGCGGCGCTGTTTGGATTCACGCCGTATCCGTTGGCGAGACGCTGGCCGTGGTGAGGCTGGCGCGCGAGTTGCAGCGGGTGTTTCCTGGCAGGAAGATCTTCCTGAGTAGTGTTACGCCTGCAGGCCGGTCGGCAGGAGAAAGTCGCCTCCCCTCAATCGCCGGCCGGTTCTACCTACCCATGGATTGGCGGGGGGCGGTTCGCGCCACCTTGAAACGAATTCAGCCGTCGCTACTGGTGATTGTGGAGACCGAGTTGTGGCCCAACCTGTTGCGAGCCTCCCACGACTTTGGAGCGCGGATTATCCTTGTTAACGCGCGACTTTCGACGCGCTCGTATCGGCGTTACTTTCTGGTTCGGCGTTTTATGCGCAGCGTGCTCCAACGCGTCGATGTGATCTGCGCTCAGACGGAAACGGATGTCGATCGGTTCCGGCATTTGGGTGCTGCGCCAGAGCGTGTTGTCTTGTCGGGAAACTTGAAGTTTGACTCGGAACCACCTCGGCTCGGCGACTTCCCTCGTCTTCTGGAGAAAGCTACGGCGGCGGCAGGGCGTGGCCCAATCATGATTGCGGCGAGCACGATGCCAGGTGAAGAGCCCATAGTCCTCAAAGCCTGGAGTAAGCTCCGGGCTCGATATCCCAAGGCCATGTTGATCCTCGCCCCGCGGCACCCCGCGCGCTTTGACGAGGTCGCTCAAATTCTTACAGACTCCGGCTGCAGCTACGCTCGACGTACGCATTTAGCCTCGCAAGAACCGGAGATATTAGGCCAAGTGGCCGCGCCCGAGATCCTCTTACTCGATACTATCGGCGAATTGTCAGGAATTCTGGAGTTGGCCGATGTAGTTTTCGTGGGGGGGAGCCTGGTCCCGACAGGGGGTCACAACATTCTCGAAGGCGCGTACTGGGCGAAGCCCGTCGTTTTTGGGCCACACATGGACAACTTCCGGGACATTGCCCAGCTTTTCTTGCAGGCTGAGGCCTGCGTCCAGGTCCAGGACGTCCAGGACTTGACCGAGTCCGTGCTGAAGTTACTCGGGGACTGCGCGGCTCGGCGACGATTGGGCGAGCGCGCCAAGCAGGTTCTCGAAAGGGAAACGGGAGCTACGGCCCGAGTACTGGAACAGATCCAGCGATTGCTCGCGGCGCCCCTGCCTCCCGAACCGCACTGAGCGTGTTCCACGTTCTCTGCTGAACGCTGGGGAGCATACTAGATGGTGCCCTTGCAGGGCGCGGCGGAGGGTTTCGACGATGGCCTCCACGGAACCGCCAGGCGCAGAACCCTCGTTCATTCGGCTCGTTCGCCTCTGTGTCCGGCCAAAGATAAAGGCTCGGCAGACAGCAACGGGTAAGGTGTATGACAGAGTGAATATCTTACTTCAACCCTTATCGGCGGTATTCCAGGCCGGAGTGGCGTTGCGCCACCTTGCCTATCGCCGCGGATGGTTCAAGACCCGCCGATTGAACGACCCGGTTATAAGTGTGGGCAACCTGACTGTGGGGGGAACAGGCAAGACTCCGCTAGTGATTCTGGTCGCCAGGACTTTGCTGGCCCACGGACACCGCCCTTGCATCCTCACGCGCGGTTACGGACGGCGCGGAGAAAAAGGGCTCATAGCACTCGAACCCGGCCCGGGTCGTGTTGCCGATCCGAAGGACGTCGGCGACGAGCCTGCTGCGCTGGCCAGAGCGCTGCCCAATGTACCCATCGTTGTTTCTCCGGACCGGTTCCAAGCGGGGGAAATCGGCGAGCAACGTCTTCAGGCAACCGTGCACCTGCTGGACGATGGGTTTCAGCATCTGGCCCTTTATCGCGATCTGGATATTGTTTTGCTCGATACTACGCAACCGTCATCCGAGCCTCGCTCTACTTCCCGCCGGCCGCTGGCGCGAGCCACTTTCAGCACTTCGGCGAGTTCACTGGGTGATACTCACCCGAACTGAACTTGGGGATGCCAATGGGTGGCACGAACGAGCTCAAGCGATCAATCCCACGGCCCGAATTTTTCGTTGCTCGACGAAGTTTGCCGGGCTAGTCGATGTGCGGACCGGTTTATCCGAGCCCCATGAGAACCTCGCTCCGCAAGAAAGTTGCGGCTTTTTGTGGGATCGGGAACCCGGAAGCGTTCTTTGCTGACTTGCGAGGCTGGGGGTTTTGGGTGGTTGCGGAGAAAGTTTTTCCCGACCACCACGCCTACACGCGCCCTGAGCTGGAGAATATTTTCGTCGCTTTCGCGAAGTGCGGGCGCGGAGGCCGTTCTGACCACTCAGAAGGACGCCATGAACCTGCCGCCGGATTTGAATGTCCCGTTGCCGTTGTTTGCTTGTTGCATTTATCCTGAGATTGAGGAGAGGATGGAATTCGAGCGAGCCTTGCTGGCGGAAGTGGAAGGAGCAAAGAAAGCGCATTAGAAACTCGAAACTCGATTGCGGGATGCGAAGAAGAATTATGGTGCGCGCCACGAACTGGATTGGCGACGCTGTGATGTCCCTGCCGGCGATTGAGGCGCTGCACGCTCACTTTCCAAACTCCGAAATCGTTCTCGTTTCGAAACCCTGGGTCAGCGAAATCTACTTGAACCATCCGGCCGTCAGCCGGCAAATCATTTACGACGCTGACGGCGAACATCGAGGAGCCCGAGGGTTCTGGAGATTGATTCAGAAGCTACGCTCCGAACGCTTCGACGCTGCCATTCTTCTTCAGAATGCCACCCAGGCTGCCTTGATGGCTTGGTGCGCGCGCATTCCCCTTCGAATCGGCTACGCGCGGGATGGGCGGAGTTCGCTCCTGAGCGAGGCTGTCGAGGTTCCCCCACCGGAAGCTTACGGGCATCAAGCGTACTACTACCTGCAATTACTGTTTCGTTCCGGGTTGATTGAAAAGCCCAAAACGCTCCAAGAGGTTCGCCTCCACCTCGCCGAATCCGAACGAAAGTGGGCCGCAAAGGAGCTTCAGGCTGTCGGTCTGGGCGGCCGGAGGTTTTTGGTGGGGATCAGCCCCGGCGCGTCTTTTGGAGATGCCAAGCGTTGGTTGCCGGACCGTTATGCCGACGTGGCGGATCGCCTGATTGATGCCTTGGGCGCGGATGTGCTAATCTTCGGCTCCCGCGCCGAGATGCCCTTAGCCGAGGGCATGGCGCGGGCCATGGAGCATACGCCCGTCCTTGCAGCAGGGAAAACCACGCTGCGAGAGTTCATGGCGTTGATGGCGAAATGCCACTTGGTTATCACGAATGACTCCGGCCCGATGCATCTGGCAGCAGGGCTGGGGTTGCCGCTTCTAGCCATCTTCGGTTCCACCAATGACCGTGCTACTGGACCCCTGGGTCTTCGGGTGCGCATCATCAAGCACCCTGTGGAGTGCAGCCCCTGCGGCCTCCGTGAATGCCCGATTGACTTCCGATGTATGAACGGCATTTCCGCGGACGACGTTTACAGGGCAGCTCTGGAATCGGTAAAACAATGGGGAATCACTGCATGAGTCGCAATATTGACTCGCCCGGGTAAGCGCCAGCAGGCCTCTATGAAAATCACCGCTCAAGATCGCGCAACTCTGCTGTCGATTATTGAAAGATTTCCCCGGCAGCGCGTTGTCATGCTGGGAGACTTGGTGGCGGACGAGTACGTTTATGGGGAAATCACTCGGGTCTCTCGTGAGGCTCCGGTACTGATTTTGAAACAGCGGGAGAAGCAAGTCACGCCTGGCGGCGGAGCTAACGCCGCCAATAACGTAGCCGACCTCGGTGCGCAGGTTATTCCAGCGGGGGTTGTTGGTGATGACGAGACGGGCGACCTGCTGCTCCATTACTTTCAGGAGAAGAAGATTTCGACCCGCCATGTGGTCCGGCTGAGTGGTCACCTGACGCCTACGAAATCGCGCATCCTCGGAGGGCTTAGCCATTGGCAACGGCAGCAGATCGTTCGCATCGACCGCGGACCGGCTCAATTGTTGGCGAGGGAAGTTCGAAGACGGATAACCCGCAGTGTCGTCCCTCTGCTGCGCGCCTCTTCTGCCCTTTTGGTGTCCGACTATGGTTACGGTTCAACGGATGCGCACGAGGTGGAATTTCTCAGGGGCCAAAGCGGAGGCGCGGCGCTGCCGATCACGGTGGACTCACGATATGGCCTGCTGACTTACAAAAACGTTACCTCGGCAACGCCAAATGAGCCGGAAATAGAGGCGGCTTTCGGCGAGACCATCGGAACCGACCTGGAACGTCTTCATTCCCTGGGGAGAAAACTGCTGCGCCGCCAGGCGTTTCAGGCGCTGCTGGTGACAAGAGGCCGCGACGGCATGGTGCTTTTTGAGCCGCGCCGGGAAGCCCGTCATCTGCCCATCTTTGGTTCTGACCAGGCGGTGGATGTTACCGGGGCGGGAGACACGGTAATTGCGGCGTACACACTGGCGTTAGGGGCGGGCGCAAGCTTCCTGCATGCGGCCATGATCGCGAACTGCGCCGGCGGTCTGGTAGTTATGAAAAGAGGTACGGCTTCCGTCACGGGCAGCGAGCTCGCCCAAGCCATTCGAAACGCATGAACGCCAGGATCATACCGCGAGAGGGAGCAATCGAACTCGGTATTCAGTTGCGCCGGGAAGGGCGACGTGTTTCGTTCGCCAACGGGTGCTTTGATGTTTTGCACGCCGGCCACGTCCGTTATCTTCAGGCCGCAAAGCAACAGGGCGACGTCCTCGTAGTCGGGATTAACAACGACAGATCCGTGTCCGCTCTCAAGGGTTCAGGAAGGCCGGTGCTCCCTGCTGAGGCGCGGGCGGAACTCGTCTCAGCGCTCGAAGCGGTCGATTACGTTATCATCTTCGATGAACTCACTGTGGAAGCCTTGCTGAGCGAGCTTCGCCCGGACGTGCACTGCAAGGGGCCCGACTACACAACTGAAACGGTTCCCGAGAGGGCACTGACGGAAAGCCTGGGGATTACCGTGGCCATCGTCGGCGACCCGAAAGACCACTCGACCCATGACTTGCTGGCGGAAATCGCCCGGCGGTATCGAAAGGACTAGCCCGGACGTATTCGGGGCCAATGTCTTTCAGCATCCGTTGACAGCCATGTGGGAACGATCAGCTTCTCAGCCTCGCTTTCTGGCGATTCGCCTGAGTTCCATTGGCGATATCGTCCATGCTCTCCCCGCGGTGGCGGCGCTGGGGCGGTCTTATCCAAGTGCTGAAATCGATTGGGTCATCGAGAGTCGCTATGCCCCCCTGCTTGAGGGAAACCCTTCCGTGCACCGCGTAATTCCGATCGACACGCTGAGCTGGCGTGGAAATCTTCCTCCCGCCACAATCGTAGGGAATACAATTAACACTTTTAGGGCAATGCGGAGGGTTGCTTACGAAGCAGCCGTGGATTTTCAGGGCCTCTGGAAGTCGGCCCTAATCGCGCTTTTGAGCGGCGCCAAGGCAAGAGTAGGCTTGGCCGAGCCCTGGCTCCGTGAACCGAGCGCAGCCGTTCTCTACACAGAAAGAATCTCGGCAGCGGGACGGCAACACGCCATCGAAGAGAACCTCGCCCTCGTCGAGCATTTGGGTGCGCGTGCGGGCCCCTGGCAGTTTCTCTTGCCGCACAATGTCGAGGCGGAGCAGTATATTGAGAGCCAACTGGCTCGCCTCGAGACGCCGGATTTCATCATCATTAATCCCGGGGGTGGCTGGAAGGCTAAGCGCTGGGCGCCCCGGGATTACGCCCAGCTTCTCCGCCGCTTGGAGTCCCGGCTCACCGGCCGGATTCTGCTGACCGGGTCGCCACAAGAGAGCGAGTTGATTTCAGAAATTCTGAACAGCGCGGGAACAAAGCGCGCCTCTTATTTTCCGTCAAGCGTCGTGCAATTTATCGCGCTTGTCCGGCGAGCGAGATTACTCTTGGGAGGTGACACGGGGCCATTACATCTGGCGGCGGCAGTGGGAACGCCGGTGGTGGCCATTTACGGACCCACTGACCCGGCGCGAAATGGGCCTTTCAATAAGGCAGACATCACCCTTTACAATCATGCTCCTGTGAATCACACCCGCCGGGGAGCCAGCGCCACTTACATCGAGGGTATTTCGGTCGAGGCCGTCCTGGAGGCCATCGAGGAGCGCCTCGCGAGGGTCAATGCATAAGGACTATGCTGTTTGGGCGTCCCGATGGCGCGTGCCGCTGGGGTTTGTGCTCGCCGCAGCCTATCTGATCGTCGCCCAGCCGTCCGTGGTAGCTCTCGTTCTTGGAGGAGCAGTCTCGCTGGCCGGTCTGCTTCTGCGGGCATGGTCAGCAGGTCATCTTGCCAAAAACCAGCGGCTCGCAACCGGCGGCCCGTATTCTCATACACGCAACCCCCTTTACCTTGGAAGTGGGTTGCTGGGACTGGGGTTCGCGATCGCGGGCCGCTCCTGGATCATGGGTGTAGGTTTCGCAGCCTTCTTTGTCTTGGTGTACGGTCCGGTAATGAACCGCGAAGCGCAATTCCTGCGGCGGGAGTTCCCGGAGGCTTTTGAGCAGTACGCGAAACAAGTCCCGCTATTCCTCCCCAAGTTATCCAGGATGCCCGGCGGCAACGAGAAGTTTCTGTGGCGGCTTTACCTGAAGAACCGTGAGTATGAGGCGGCGGCGGGATATGTGGCAGGCATGGTTTTTCTGGCAATCAAGATGTGGTTGCGATAAATTGGAAGGGCTACTTTTGCGCGCGTTCGAGCGTCCAAGTTAATTGCATGTTCTATTCTGTGATCAAACTCGCAGGGCTTACGCTCGCCGCCTTTGCCCTGGCAAATCCCCTCACGGCGGTGGGGCGAGAAAAAGCCCCGCCCTTCGCACCGGGGGAAACGTTGAACTACGACGTCACTTGGTCGATCTTCCCCGCCGGGACGGTCTCAGTAGCTCTACGGAGCGAAGGTCAAGGATCAAAGGACGATTACATCGTCACCACGACCGCTCGCTCTCAGGGTTTTGTTTCCCTCGTCTATGACGTGCAAAACGAATTCCAGTCTTTCTTTAATCCCGTGACGTTGTGCTCCGAAAGGATTTCGAAAAAGATCGCTGAAGGGCGGCGGCACAAGGAAACTAAGATCGTTTTTGATTCAAAGCGCAAGCTCGCAATTCTTGACGAACGCGACTTGACCATACCTAATGAACCTCTCAAGCACACGGAAAACGAAATCCCGAACTGTGTCGAAGACGTGGTGACGGCCTTCTATTACGTGCGCGGGCAGGATTTCCAGATCGGCAAGCCCATTCGCCTGCCGGTGAACGACGGCTCGAGGACCTACGATGTGACTCTCGATGTTCAGGAGCGTGAGCGGATTCAAACTCCGGTTGGGAACCGTTCTGCTATCCGGGTCGAGCCCAAAGTCTTCAGTGGCTTGTTCAAAAGGAAAGGACGGATGCTGATCTGGTTTAGCGACGATGACCAACATCTACCTTTGCGCATCAGATTCGTGATTGCCGTCGGGCCCATCACCGCCACGCTGAGGTCCGTCACCCGCGTTGCGGAAAAGTCGCTTCCGGAAGGGCAACCGGGAGCCGTCACCAAGTAACGACCTTGTTGGTCTTTGAACACCCCCGGCACCCCGGCCTCCCCCACACTGAGCATCAGAGCGTCTAAGGCGGTGGGGGAGGTGTCGCGGCTCACACGATTCGGTATTTTTCAGCCATTAATCGCTTGAACTTTGGTTGGTAGATGATGTCGTAGGTCAGCTCTTTGTCCGGGAAAAGGCCGAGGGCGAACTTGCGGGTCCGGGCCACGAGTTCCGAGGCCTCCTCCACAGGAATGTCTGACTGAGCAATAAGGTTTAGGACCAAGTCCACAAGGATTTGCAACCGCCTTACCTTTCGGTTTTCCTCGAGAATCTCCTCTTGGCTGGCCACGATTGCAGCCCCTTCCTGCCGTGAGTCGAAGGCAACCCGCCCTGTTGCACCTTATTCTAGTATAAGCTAATGGAGGCGGGCGAGTTCGTATTCCGAATCGTAGTGTCTCAATTTGACTGTAGGGCCGGCTCTCCCGTCACGGCGGGACGGCTTGGCCGGAGCAAGTTTCGGGCCTACGCCCAAATTTCGGACGCTACGTTCCGAATGGGACGATGTGAACGCAAAACTCCCGCAGGAGACCAGGGTGAGTGGAAACTCGGCGAAAAGAATCGCTGCCCTCCACGGGCGCTGGCGGCAAGTGCGCGAGGTGCTTCGCGACTCGCTCGTGAAGTTCTTGCACGAGGACTCGCTCACCGTCTCCGCCTCTATCGCCTACTACAGCCTGCTCGCCCTCTTTCCTTTGCTACTCCTTCTTCTCGGTGTAAGCGGGACATTTATCCGCCGCTACGAGCTCTCCGGCCGGCTGGCCGTGGTGTTGGAACATTACCTGCCCATCAGGAGAGATTTCATCATGAGGGAACTCGTGGGCATTTCGAGAGCTTATGGGAGGGTCAGCATCCTTTCGTTCTTACTTCTGTTGTGGAGCTCTTCCGGCGTGTTTCTTCCCCTTGAGCGGGCTCTGAATCGCGCCTGGGAGGTGGAGGAACGGCGGAGTTGGTGGCGAAGACGGCTTCTCGCCTTCGAGATGGCGTTGATTTTTGGCTTCCTCGCCCTGCTCTCGACGTTCCTCGTGGGAACGCGCGCGTACACCCACGCCTGGCTCAAAACTTGGGTTGCAAGCTCGACGCTTCCTCTCGTCGAATTTGTCTATCGCAGCGTCTTCACGGCTGCGACTTTCGGCATTACTCTTTGTATGTTCTTGGTCGTGTTCGAGCGGCTGCCCAATCGTCCCATGAGTCTTCGCCAGGCTTTCCCCGGAGCATTGCTGACGGCACTTTTTTGGCAGGCGGCGCGCGGCCTATTCATGCGCCTCCTCCCTTTTTTCAATTACCGCCAGGTTTATGGCTCGATCGGCGTGGCGGTGGCCCTCATGACCTGGGTGTATATTTCCTCGGCCATCATGCTTTTTGGCGCTCAGGTATCCCGTCCGCTCTATCGAACTTGGAAAGTCAAGACGCCCTCCGTCGATACTCCGGCGACGGGCTGATCTTTACCCATATCTCTCGCTGGACGCCGGGGCTCCGTGGGGTATACGCCTCACCTCCATAGGGGCGACCTAACAAAGCCCAGGCCACCGGCCTAGCTCAACAGGTTCTCCCCGCTGGGGTTCGCAAACCCTGAAGGGGCGTGATAAATTCACTGGCCAGGCTTAGCACTGCCCGACGGCGAAGGCTGTGCATTTAGAGTATGGCAAGCTGAAGCAGTGGGTGAAATCGGCGCGTCGGGCGGCCTTGCACTCCTAGGACCTGCACCGTGCGAGCACCAGGGTGATGTCATCTGCCTGTTCGCCATCACTGAACTTTTGCACGGTCGCGACGATGGTTTCGAGCAGAGAGGGGACAGGCAGGTGGCGCTGGGCGAGCATCGTCTCGGCAAGGCGGGACTCGCCAAATTGCTCCCCTTCGGCGTTCTCCGCTTCCGTGACGCCGTCGGTGTAAAGGACCAGGATGTCGCCCGCGGCAAGCTGGACCTCCGCCACCGAGCACTCCCACTTTTCGAATAATCCCAGCACGGTGGTCGTGGCAGTTAATCGTTCCAATCTGTCCATCCGCGCGCAGCAGGAGGGGCGGCAAGTGTCCGCAATTCACATAGCGCAGCCGACGGCTGGAATCGTCGTAATCGGCAAAGAACAGCGTGGCGTAACTGCTCTCACTGCTGTTCTCGTAGAACAATTGATTCACGGACTTGAGCAGTCGCGGCAGATCGTCCAAGGCTACGGCGTACTGGCTGCGCAGGTTGGCCTGCAGATTGGCCATCAAGAGAGCGCCGGATATCCCCTTGCCCGCGATGTCCGCCAGCACCAGCGCCAGCCGGCCGGGGCGTAACTCGAGGAAGTCGTAATAATCCCCACCCACCTGGCGAGCTTGGATGCAGCCGCCCGCATACTCGAGCGTCTTCATGGACGGGAGCTTCTGCGGGAACAACCGGGCCTGGACTTGTTTCGCGTACTCCATTTCCTGGGCAATGCGCCGCTCCGCCTCGATTCGCTCGGCAATCTTCTCGCCCAGGCGAATGCTCTCCAGCGCCACGCCCGCTTGGCTCGCTACGGAAGCCAGCAGGTGTTTATCGTCGCTCGAATAAGGCTCCTCGGAGAGGCGAGCGCCCAATACCAGTAAACCCACCAGCCGGCTATCACGTCCCAGTATGGGCACCAGGCAATCGGGCTCGAAGAGGCGCGAGGAGAAAGGGTTCCGTGGTGCCGCTCGGACTCTCCGCGGAAACCTCCCAGGTGGAGGGAACCCCGGAATGTCGATCCATCCGGCCGTGTCGCGCCAGTTCCGCCATGATCGCCGGCGTGACCGAGATGGTTTTGAGTTCAGGCGGGACATTACCACGCAGGGCAGAGATTTGATGGTCACGGGTTTCAAGATAGACCGCGAGAGAGCTCGGTTGCAGCGCTTGATTCAGATGGTAGTCGAGAAGTGCCGCCAGCTCTTGCCGATCCGTTGCCGTGCGGGTTTTCTCGGCCAGGTCCTGGAGGATCATGCGAGCGTCGTAGGCGCTGCGGAAGAAAGCCCGATCGATCCTCTCACCCACGCGCTTATGGACCCGCGTTCCGGTCCAAAGCAAAAGTGAGCCGAAGGCCGTCCCCAAGGCTATACCTCCGGGTAGGGCGGCCCCGGTGAGGGGTTCGAGATAATGAGCAAAAGAGAGAGCAAAAATCCATACCACGCCGACACTGAGCAGGGATAGCAGGATCGTAAAGCCCCGTTGCACCAGCAGGTAACGAGCGCTCCTCCTGAGCAAAACCGGGATCTCCAGCACCCGGTGCTTGACGACGGCGTAGGCAAAGGATAGGGGAAAGAGCCACAGAAGCACGACCATCACGGCGAAGACCCAAGGCGGTACGTGAAAGTGGAAAAAGTCGTTGAGCCAGAGCACCAACATGGCCGGTACGACGCCCACCAGCGTGCCCCAGAGAATCACTCGAATTTTGCGGCGCGCCTCCGGAGTGGGGGCACTGAAGGCATTCCCGATGAGCGAGACAAAACCCAGCACGATGAGCCCATAGAGAAACGACAAGAGAATGACATGTCGCCCGCCGGGATGCCCTGCGAGGACACCCGGCGGCGACAGGAAGAGCGCGACCACAAGGGAGATCCACTTCAGCCATGGAACACGGCGATCGACGGGCGAGCGTGTGGGGAAGACCGCGAAAAAGAAATAGAACAAGGGCGCCACCAGGTTGTCGAAGAGCGCCTGATAAACCATCGCGAACCCACGCGCCGCGGGCGGCAAACCCACGAAGGAATTCGGCGCTCCCAGTATGGCGATAAAGCCGGTGAACATCAAAGCCAGAAGCCATGCAATCGGATCGTCCAGGCGAAGGAACAGGACGGCCAGGCCAACCGCGAGGAATCCCAGCGGATAGGTGTCGAAGATGTTCCGCCCGACGTACCGGGCAACCCATCCTTCCTGCGCGAGGGGTGGGGGGGCGCGGAGGGGCGCGTCAATCACGAACTGTCCGGAAACGTTGGCCCGCTCGATGGTCAGCCGGACTACATCGCCGGGATGTCGCCCGGACAAGACATCCATCAGCAAGAAAGGGCCCTCAATGGGACGCCCGTCGATGGCGACGACTCGATCGCCCGCGCTCAATCCGGCATTGGCCACCAAGCTGCCCTTTTGCACT
This sequence comes from uncultured Acidobacteriota bacterium, assembly GCA_963765485.1. Classification (GTDB taxonomy): domain Bacteria; phylum Acidobacteriota; class Terriglobia; order UBA7540; family UBA7540; genus CAVROP01. Next base: position 29,278 of record CAVXWN010000035.1, read on the forward strand.
CTCCTCACCAGCTCGCCATGTTCCGCCCCCAAGTACCGCGAGTCAAAGCCCAATTCCACTGGAGGTTGCCAGCGGGCGGCATAGAACCTCAGGGCGGTGTAAAGAATGGTGGTAGCGGCAAAGAGGGTTGCCAAGATGGCCAGCAGCGGTTTCAGGAAAGTTGACTTGCGCATGATGGGGCGGGTCGGCGCCAGGAAGTCGCATCTGGCGAAGACCCAGACGAAGCTTAAAGCTTGGCTCCATGCGCCGTCAAGAGCCTACCGCCTGGCTACCTACACGCTGGCAGGCGTCTTTAAGAGGGTACGTATGGCGCTCATTCCCTCAGCCCGCTCGAGCCTCCAGGATTCCGCCTGGGAACGAGCTTCAACGCTCGAATCTGAGTTGGTCCATGGAGGTGAACCAGTGGGCAGGCATGCAACGAGGACGCAGCAGTTGCGGAGCTGGCTGCGATCCTTCCCGGTGCTTGCCGGGTCACTCGTGAAACAATATGTCGTCTGCGGCAAGCCGGGTTGCCGTTGCCAACGGGGCCAAAAGCACGGGCCTTTGTACTACCTGTATTGGAAGGAGCAGGGCCTTTTCGGTGGAGGGGCGGACGGTGACTAAGGTCTACGGCAACTCGACGGCGGTGAAAGCCGCTAACGGCACAGATGGCCGCTACGTGATCATTGAACTCGCCAAGCCGCCACAGACTACCTCGGCCAGCAAGGGTGGCGGGCTTGGCGCACCGGGTGGACCGGGCGGTTCCGCGACACTACAACAAGAATAGGTTGTACCCGATGGTACTCTTCATTCACGACGCCGGCGCGACTAGTGATCAGATCACTACCAAGCTGCCGCAAGGCGTTGGCGCGGTGATCTGGGCTACGCTGTCCGAGCAAGCCGAGCACGAAGCCTTTGTGCTAGCTCCACAGTATTCGCGCGGCGCGGTCGTAAACGACAACTCCGAATACACTACTGACTTAGATGTCACGGTAAGGCTAGTCAAAGACGTCGCCAGTCGGTACGGCATCGACGAGAGTCGTACTTGCACGACGGGCCAGTCGATGGGCTGCATGATGTCGATCGCGATGCAGATCAAGTATCCGGACGTATTCGCGGCCTCGATGCTGGTGGCCGGCCAGTGGGACGCGCAGAAGATGAAGGCCTTCGCGCACAAGAACATGTGGATTCTTGTAGGCGAGGGCGATCCCAAGGCATTCGCGGGCATGACCGCCTCAACCGCGGCCATGGTGCAAGCAGGCGGATCTGCCTTAAGTTAGCGCTTATGGGCCACCGGCCTGGGTCAACAAGTTCACCCCGCTGGGGTTCGCAAGCCCTGAAGGGGCGGGATAAATCCACTGGCCAGGCTTAGGCGGTCGTCCGGGTGTGTCCCCCAATGCTATATCGCCCTTTCAGGGCTTACTGCAAAGAAAGGACGGATTCTCGGACCCAGGCCGTCGGCCGGCTCTGCTAGCCCGCCCCTTCGGGGCTCAGGTTGGCATCACTGCGATTCGGGATAGCAGTGCACTGCAAGAGAACCGTCGCTCATCTGCACCGTCGTCGCGCCGTCGAGGTCCGGACGGAAAACTTGAATCCCCCGTTCGCGCAAGCGCTCTAGAGTTTCCGGGCTGGGCAGGTTTCCAAAGCCGCCGGAGCCTCCGGTGATGATTGCCAGGCGAGGGTTAGCCCGGGCGAGAAACTCCAGACTCGTGGATGAATTCGAACCGTGGTGGGCCACTTTCAAAACTTGGCTCTCCAAGGGTTCTCCGGATGCCGCCAGCTCTCTTTCCACATTTTTGCTGATGTCACCCGGCAGAAGCAGGCTCGCCCCGCGGTAAGAGAGGCGGAGAACCAGCGAGTCATCATTGGAAGGCAAACCGAGCGGCCGCCGCGACCGCGCGGGCCACAACGTGCGAAGGCAGGCGCCACCTCGCTCCACCTCGTCTCCTGCCCCAAGCGTCCGCTCCATAATCCCCTTTTCCCGCACCAACTCCAACAAGTCTAGGAAGGCCGGCGCGGCAGAATCGGGTCCGTGCCAGAACTCGCCGATGCGGAAGTTTCGTACGACCGCAAACAGGCCTCCGAGATGGTCCTCGTGAGGATGAGAAAGCGCGACGATATCGATCTTCTTGATGCCCCGCGACCACAAGTAAGGCGACACGATATCTTCACCCGGGTCCCAGCGGCGGCCTTGAAACGCCCCTTCGCCCGTGCTGCGGTTGCGGCTTCCTGAGGCATCAACCAGCATCGTGGTTTTGTCGGGAAGCACTACAAAGAGTGCATCTCCCTGGCCGCAATCAAGCGCGGTCACCTCCAAGACGCCGGACGGAACTCGCGGGGAGAAAGGGTGGATGGCAACCAGCGCGGTCATCAGTGCAAGAGCCACCGTTGAAACTCCGAAAGTCCAAGCGTGCCTGCCCAGCGTCAGGGCTGCTACCAGGATGGAAAGCGCAAACCCGCAGCCGACCCACAGCGGTGGGCCGGGCACTCGGAACGAAAGCCAAGCCGGCAGACGTGGGAGGTCTGTCAAGGCAAACAACCCTGCCATTACGACTGTAAGCGGCTTTGCAAGCCAGACCGCCGCCGCAGGAAATAGAGTGCCCAGCAACACGGCCGGAACCGCGAGGGCCAGCAGTAAGGTCATTAAGGGTACGGCCAAAGCATTAAGGCTGATTCCCGCAAACGCCACGCGGTGAAACGTTGTTGCCATGGGCAGCAACAAGCCCACCTGGAGCACTGTGGAGAAGAGCAGAATGTTGGCAATCCAAACGATCAGCCTTGTGGGCCCTGTCACCGCAGCCCTTGCGAGCGCACCATGCTGATCCAGAAATCGGAAACGCCTTCTTAACCCTCTGATCAGCGCGCGCAGGTCGAGCCGGAATTGCGCCAGTTTCGGCGCCAGTTGGGCATCCAGAGTTGTTTCGTCCAGATTTCTTAGCGCGCGCCGATAAGGCTCCGTCGTGCGATCGAGGATGGGCGCTACCAGCCCGACAATCAGCAGCGCGGCTGAAAAGGAGAGTTGAAACCCGGATTCGAAAAGCCAGGCGGGACGAGAGAGCAGCAGGATCAGTGCCGCCAGGCCGATGGCGTTCAGCGCGGAATGATCGCGGTAAAGCAGCCGAGCAAGCAAATAAAGCGAAATCATCAGGGTGGCGCGCAGGGTTGGAGCCCGCTGCTCGACCAAAACGGAATAGAACATAAGAAGCGCAAAGACTATTAAGCGCCTTGACGGTTCGCCGATTGGGAACAAGCGCAGGAGGGAACTCGCGAGCAACACCAGCAGGCCAACGTGAAGGCCGGCAATTACCAGCAGATGATAGAGGCCCGTTTTGCGGAAATTCTCGATGGTTTCGGAGTCCAGAGAAGACCGATCGCCGAGCAAAACCGCCTTGAGCACAGTACCGTAACGGCCTTGGGCAGACCAGCGTGGGTAAAGATCGTCTATCGATCGTAGCAACCTGTTCCGAATCTGCTCCACCCATGCCCAAATCCCTCGCTGGTTTGAGCGGGTCAGCTTCTCGACCAGGAGAGGATTCTTGATAGTCCCAACCCAATAGATGTCCTCCGTGGATTCCATCCACCGGCGAAAATCGAAGCTGCCGGGATTCTGATAAATCCGCGGCTTTCGCAGGCGCACCAAGACTCGAATAACGTCACCGTACTGAAGACGCAACGAGTCCAGAAGCGCTGAAATTTCGGGATCTTCGGATGCCTGAAGGCGCAGCCGCACCTTTCCAGTCAAATTGTGAGAGCGTCCCCGGACTTCGGCGCGCTCCGTTTCCAGATCAAATTGAAGCCCGTAAGCAGTGCGGATGGGTGTGGAGATGACTTGCCCTTCCAAGCGGATGGGCTCACCCGGGTCAAAACCTTGCGCGGCCAACTTGCCGACATGGCTGGGCGGGAATCGGAATTCAAACAAGCAGCCTGCGGAAGCGCCGGCGGCAAGAAAGCCACTTAGCGCCAGAAGGAGAGAAACCCGCTCCCAACCCCCGCGCAACATGAGCAAACCGGCGAGCAAGCAAAGGGCGACGCAAGCCGGAAGCGCGCCAAGGAGAAGCCAGTTGGCGCGCCCGGAACCAACCAAAAGTATTCCCAGTGAGAAACTGGCCGCCACTAGGAGAAGGGGGCTTCTCATGCGCGATATTGCCTTTGCCAAGGGCCTGGTGGTAGCCGAACCGACGATAGCACAGTCAAGGACCTCGGCGGCGGATGGCTAAATACTCAGGAGCATGGCAGTATAGCGTGAAGGATTCTCCAGTATCACCTGCGTCCGGCTTCCTTCCTCCCTCACCTCCAGGTCCTTTTCCTTCGGCCACACGATCCGCGCACCCTTCATCTTTAACCTCGTTCCGTCCACGCTAATCTTGACTCTCCCGATTCCTCGATACTCGCCCTCGGTGAGCAACTCGAGTGTGTTCAACACCTGCACCAGGACAAACTTCCGGCTCTGACTGTAAGAAAACGTGCCGTGCCCATACTCTGAGAAAGGCTCCGGCCTCAACTCCGCGATGGGATTAGGTACCAACTTCCTCATCAACTCCGGAATCCACTTCCGAATCCAGAACGGCCGCCACTGCATCGCCCAGAAGACCGGCACTCCCAAGTACACCGACTGTCCCCGCCCATAGCGGTTGAAGGCCACCGCCGTGCCGGCCGTCTCCGTTCCCGGCGGTGGCGGGCCCCAATTGAACCACTTATTGTGCGCCAAGTCCTGCGAGATAAACGGCAGCCGATACCTCATTACCTCTTCCGCCGTTGTTCTCTTCAACTTCAAAAACGACCCTGGCAGTCCCACGGTGCTCACTTCCAGAACTTTCGCCAGGGGGTGGCCCGCCGATTCCAGGTATGTCGACGTGAATTCTCCACGACGCAACTTTCCTTCTGCGTCGTAGGCGTAATGCCGCTCTTCGGAGACGTAGTCCACGCCCAGAACATCCGCCAGGGCAAAGTTCGACCGTGCCTGCCGCTTTTCATCCAGCAAGCCACTTTTATAAGTGGCCACCAGAGTCCCGCCCCTCTTCACCCAGTCGCGAATCATCCCTGCCTGGCGGTCCGACAGCACCTCCACCTCAGGTAGCACCAGTGTCTCAAACTTCTCCAACTCCTCCGGCGTCATACGATATTCCGCCAGGCTCTCAACCGGCCGCCCCGCGTACGTCAACGTCTCCAGTGCGCCCACGGTGGAGTGGCGGAAGTCCATCGGGCGGTGCTCCGAATCGGTCAACTGCCGAGTCGAGGTGCTGTAGAGCATGGCCGTGCTGAGGACCGGCTGGATGCCTTCCAGCAGCGAATCGACAGCGCTAACGTCCGCCCAATTCTCCTTCGCCACCGCGAACCAACGCTTGGAGAATCCCTGCCCGTCGAGATCGCTGATGATCGGTGCGTTCCCCACAAAGAAAGTTCGTGCGTTCTGCACAATCAGGGCATCTGTCAGAACCCTTGGTATCGAGCCCGGGTAGGTGTCGAGATAACCCTGGCGTGAAAATGTTCCGGCCTGGTAATCCAGCCGTCCCCATCCTCGCAGCAAGATTGATCCGATCGATATACCGGTACGAGTGGTAATCGGCTCGGCGTAAATAAAGCTGACCCTCTGCATGACGTCGTCAGGGAAATTCTCCGGACCGCCGTTCAGGGAAATGAGCGCTTTCGGACGATGTTTGAGTGCTGTGGCAATGACCTCGTCCAGCATGTCAGTCATTGTTCTTTTCTGATGCCAACGGTAACGGCGTTCCCACCCCTCGCGCGTTCTGAATCCATCCCGATAGGGATCATCAGGGTGCTCTTTATTCCAAGCTTCCTCGGTGTATTTGCAATAGCAAAACGGGTCCATGCCGGTGTCGTTGTAGCGGGCGAACTGGATCCCGAAAATATCCAGGAACAACTCCTCGATTTCATAACGGGAGAAAATCTCGTCCATCATTCCTAATACATACTGCCGGTACGGACTGTCCAGACACGTCATGTACCAGCGCCACTGCTGTTGTTCACCTTCCCCTTCTGCCCACCTTTGTAGTTCACCCTTCTCGTTCACCCATCCCCAATCCGGGTGGCTCAGCACAATCTGGGTGTTGAACTGCAACGAATAGTAGCAGGCCACGGACATGCCGAGCTTGTGGGCGAGAGAGGCTTCCGTGCCGAAAAGGTCGCGGTCCAAATGCGGGTGGCGAACTGCCACCTCGCTCGGATAGTAGGCGTACCCCCAATGGTCCTGGCTATAAAACATTACGGCTTCAGCACCCGCATCCCGCGCGGCTTTCACGGCTGCATCCAGGTTGATATTGAAGTGTTCTTCGGGAGGCGTGTGGAACTCCCACTCCATCATGCGGTAGGTCTTCCCGGTGGGAATTATTCCCGCCCTCTCGTGCTGAGCACGCAATAGCGCAAGGTCAGGGTAACCTGTCTCCACCCCTAAGGACGGGACTCGGGGAATTGTCATCGCTGCTCCCGCACCCGATGCTACAGCCTTCAGAAATGTTCGCCTGGTGGGCGTAGATCTCAAAGGTTTTTCCATGGTTCGGTCTCCAGTTTTCCGGCAAGAGTCAGGCGCACACCGAGTCACGCCACGCGCACACGATAACGACCACCAGCGGTCGATTGCAAGCCTAATTTTCTCGCTTACCCGGCGCGCCGCTCGTTTCCGCCGATCGGGTGGCCTTTTCATTCCAGTTCTATCGCGTGGCCGGCGTCACTTGCGAATTTCGTTTGGCTTTTGATTAACGACCTTTGACCTTTTTCGTCAACGCCAGCCGTGCAAGAATGTGCGAAAAGGGGACGGCAAGCCGTCCCAGCCGTCCCCCTACAAATGAGATTCGTGTAGGGGCAGGGCTTGCCCTTGCCATCGCCCTCGTCAGTGCGGCTATTGCCGGCTTGTCTGAGAGGAATCTAGACTTCCGACTGTTGCGGTGGTCCATTGGCGAGACGGGGAACAGTCAGCGGCGTCTTTTGCTCTGGATTTTGGAGGCAGGTCGTTCCGGCACCGCATCGCTTTCCCACCCGTCCACCGTTCCCATGAGGCGTGTGATCGTGTCAAACAATCCATAAACCTTCTGGTACTTGGCGCCATCACTATTCACAAGCCGCAAGCGAAAGTAGGGAACACTGCCTTGACGGGATACGAGAATCGGGAAGAACCCCTGGAGATCCCCTTCTCTGTAGGCTATCGCATACGTCTGCTTCTTCTTCCACCAGGTGAGCACCCGGATGTGCGAGAAGTCGTAGGCAGCGGGGCCAACGCGGTCTGCAAGCAGATACTGAGGTACCGGGCGGCCGTTGTCGTCCACCGTATTTAGCACCAGCCATGCGACTAGATTCACATCCTGCGCATAGGTTGAGATGTTCTTGGGGATGTCGAGTTGCACGAGTTTACCAAGAATCCAGCCCGCTCGCGAACCCGCCAAAACCAGGTACCACGCTTCAAAAGTCTTTGAAGCACTCGCAGAGGCATCTGGCGTGCTGCTCTCTGGAGGGCGTTCCACCATGCGCCGATCAAGAACCGAAAGGTCCTGGTTCGATTTCACGTGGGCCACAATGGCAGCCTTGCGGGAGGGTTCGATATGAAGATTGGCCAGATCGGCGGCACGGGCCGTAGCCTGAACCGGTACATCCGCCGCTTCTTTAAGAAGGCGCTCGTCCTCAGCCTCAGTCGCAGCGGTCATGAGTCCGTCTTCATGCACCCAGCCATCGCGCCCGTCCAGCAAGCGCACGTGGGTCCACTGCCGAAAGTGGCCTAATGCGTAAACCTGCTCCCCCAACTTGAGATTGGCAATTTGCCTGCGGATTTCAGCGGGGGTGTCCCAGACTTGCAGCGAATCCGGCACGACGTAAGCTGCCTCATTCACGGGTTGGATCGGAGCGTAGGTGAGAAAATAGTTCAGGACCTTCAGCACCGGCTCACCGGCTTTGCTGTGTTTAGGTATATAAAAGAGCAAGTAATATGCACTTGCTACCAGGACTGCGAGCAGTAGAAGTGCGAAGGCGGTCCGGACTTTCATCTTTCTGAATCCTGCTTAGGCCGGGTGTCGAGCGGTGACACGTGGGACCTCTTATTGGCAAGCATGAATCTGATCCGCTAGTTCCGCAGTGTCAGGAGGAAGCACCCTCTTCCCCTCCCCCGCGAGTCCCACGCTCACGCCCCAACTCGATTTTAGCTCACTCCGCCTGAAGTGCAAATCCCTGTTATCGTCAGCGCACCAGACAACCGTCGCCCGCCTAATATTTATCCGCAATAAACGGGATGGTGTTATCCGGCAAAAGCAAGAGTGAAGAAGACGTCGGTGAGAATGGCAATCGCAGAGTTGCTCATCGCTGCATCATTTCTTGGATGTCCTAATTCCGGGGGAGGGGTGGGGATTGCCCTGGCAGGCCGTCCCGCCGCGTCGGGAGGCGGACGAACAATCAATTCGGGAGACTGCCGAACCTGCTGGTGGCGGGGCAGCCTCGCGAAAGTTGAGGCCGCCCCTCACCTGAGTGGCTCAGGAAATCCTTGTCTCGTGGATTGGTTCAGTTTGTGCTGGCAGGGGCTTTCGCGCCGGCTGTGACGGTTGACCGTTCAATTCTGCCCACTTCGCTGTACATTTCGTCCGCGTATGCCGTGTACCGTGGAAGCCAGAGGCGGTTTTCGTATTTGTTCACAAACTTGATTGCTGCTTGGGTGGTGTCCGTGAGGCTCCAGCATCGGGGGTGTGATTGTGTTGATTTCCGCCTGTTGCTCGGGAGGCAGCGCCTTTTCAATATCTTGCAGCCGGTAGAGAATCTGGTCCATCTGGTTGATTTGATCCCGCACGATGTCCAGGGTATCGGCGTCGGCTCGCCAGTCGATCACCAACGGGTCCTGATTGTATTCTTCCAAGGTGTCTACGGAATCCCGGACACCGGCGGCATCTTGATGGAGCTGGACCAATAGACCGGATGCCTCTCGCGAGAGGTCCTGCGTGGAAGAGCCTGAAGTCGAAGGCCCTGGAGCCGCGAAAGCGGTGAAAGCTAGCGGAAGGGTAGCGAGAAAACCAACGATCTTCGTCGTTAGAGTTGACGTCATATAGCATATCTCCTTTCCTGGTAACCAGTTACCTGGTCACAGGTTCCGAATTCCCGGTTTCGTTCAACAATTCCTTGGATGCTGGTGGACGATGCCGGGTTGGACAAGTTGTCATGTTTGGCGGTAGCGGTACAGTTTGACGGAGAGACTGCTTCACGCCGCCACGTGGCGCGGCAAACTCGCCGCTACAACATCAAAATGCATGACCATATGTTGGGCAGGGGTTTCTAGTTGGCATGAAGCCGGCGTGGTTGTGCGAATACGAAAAACATGCAAGTCCTCGTGTAAGATTGCGGGCTCCGAGACCGGGGCCGCTAAACCAACGGACTGACCGTGACATCCTCAAATACCACTTCCCCACCGTTGGCAAAGAAAAAGAGCCGGTCACCTTGTGGCCGGTCCAGACGCCGGTTGATGATCGTTCGCCGGGAGTCAATGCAGGCATCGACAAAATCGTCTTTGGCGATGATGTCGAGCTGGAAAGGCCGATCCAGTCCACTGACGCCTTCGATTCCGAAAACGGCACCGCGCTGAGAGCCGGGCGCCATGCCGCCGCTCGCTGTTGAGCCGTACTGCACCCGCTGCCGTGCCGGCTCAAAACGCAATTCGCAGCCGCCGACGTAAGCTGCCTCCCCCCGGACACACACGCCGAACGCGGATACGCCCGCAGCCGGTTTGACCCGCAGAGTAATCCTCACGTCTTGGGGAACACCCTTGAGCACGCCGGCGCTGAAACCGGCAGGCGCAGTGACACGGATTGCTCCGCCGGCGTATGCAACGTCCTTGCCCACGGCCTCAAACGCCAACTTGAGCGGCGGGCTGCTGCGCGGGATCATCTCGGCCGGCCACTTTGTCCCCAGGACTCCGTCCTCGTGCTGGACCAACTCGCGAAAAACAGCCTCGCCCGCGTAACCGGCGCCACCCAGGAAACCGGCCATCAAATATCTGTGCCCTTGGAACGCCGCCACTTCTGGAACGCCAAGGCCCTCTTGCGTCGCGGGATTCTCAGGTTTCGTCCATGACCACCCCGGTTTTAGAGGCGCGCGGGACATCCGATAGCCGTCGCTGGAGAGGAGGTAGTACCAACCATTCCATTGGAAGTAACTGCTGCAGATCCCTTTGCCGATGTCTTTGAATGTATCGAATCCCTTTGCCTCCTCCCATCTCTCTAAATCATCAGATACCCAGATCTTTTCTCCCGACAGTGAAAGGTAGAACCGGCTGCCGGATTCGTCCGGGAAGATGTCAGGATTGATGTCGTCGGGGCTGCCGTCTTGGCGTCTCACGTACACCCACGGAACCACCGGATCCGGGACCTTTCGAAAATGCAGCCCGTCAACACTCGTGGCCACTCGGATGGTATCGCCCGCATAGGGAGCATCCTTAAACCAACAGCGTCTTCCATGCTGAATGTAGAAGGCGCGGTACGTTCCCCGATACGGAACGATTTTCCCCGTGCCGTTTGAGCATTCGTATTGTTCCGTGATTTTGACGGCCATTGGGTGATGCGTCCAATGAACGAGGTCTTTGGAGCTGGCGTGCGCAAACTGATGCGCGCCCATACCCCACTTGGATTCACCATGGTGCCGGTCGAATAGGTAGTGAAAGTGAAACTCGCCGTCGTAGTACGCCGGCATGCAGTCGCCAACGAAGGTGTTGAAGCCTCGCGGCCGCCAGTATTGAAGCGAGGGTTTCTCAGGACCGAGGAATTCATTTGCGCGGTTGGCGATTTCTGCTTCCCCTCCGCTCAAGGTGGCAATCTCCTCGTCTGACAGCGCCCTGTCCCACAGCGCGAGGTGATCGACTTGTCCGTGAAAACCCGACTGTAAGTTCCCCTCCCGATACCCCGCGCCGACCAAGAACGGGCCGCGGAAACCGTGGAGGGCGCCGTGCGGCCACTCCTCGTCCACCAGCAAGCCGTCAACAAACAGTTCGAGATTGGCATTGCGGAAGCGAATGACAATGTCGTGCCATTCGCCCGGTCCGATAAGTTCCATCGGAGCCTGAAGCCGGAGCACTCCGTCCCGGAAATCCGTGTTATTGGGGGAGAAATAAGAAGGCGCCGAAGGATCTCCAGCGAGCCACTTCGACCACTCATAGTTGAAGTACTCAGGCTTAACTCGACGTTCCAGCGGCTCCGTTCGCCACAGGTACTCCAATGCCCTGCCCTGGCGGGCACGCTGCGAGGCCTGGTAGCTAAGATGGGAGCGGTTGACTCCGGTTGAATAGAGTACGCCGGCATACTTGTCTTCCGGGGCTTGGCGCGAGAGCAGCGGGGTATCCCACTTTCCTCCGGTGTCTCTCATTCTCAAACAGAGGGTCATCTGCTTTTTGCCGGACAGATCAGGCGCCGCGCCTTGCTGGCCGACCAAAAGATGGCCTCCCCGGAACTCCGCCACTTTCCCGTCGCCGCCGCGCCGGAGAGAGGCCTCACGCTCGGCGCTTCGGAGCGGAACACCCAGTGTGACGTCGCCGTAAATTCGGATCCCAGCCTTTGTGGGGGCGCTATCGCCCGCATCTGCCATGTGCCACAATGCGACCGCGTCTGTAAGCGGGTTTTTTCGGTTCTCGGCGACCGCCGGCATGCCAATGAACAAACCTATCGGCAGGCCCACGGCAGCTCGCACAAACTGCCGACGGCTGAACTCTCTTTTCGCTTTCATTTGGCTTCCCTCCCATTATCCGCTCACCGCAGGTCTTCAATCGGCTGCAGCACGCCAGAACGCGTTCAATCCTACCCGAAAAATGTATATTGATCTTGAGAATTATCGCCGCAATTTGGGATTTTCCTTGGCCTTCCCCGAGGACTCGAAGGGAATGTTGCGGCGTGGCAGGCAGTTGGCAAAACTGATGAATTTATGGTTAACTAATTCGCTTCGGCTGGCGTCCCCGAGTTAAGGAGAGAGCAATGAGCAGGGTAAACCGTCGGTCTTTTATTGAAAAAGCGGGAGTGACTCTGGCGGTGGGCTCTCTTTCCCGCGCGTCGAATGTAAAGGGTGGCGTCCGTTCCGCGGAGAGGACTGCAAACGGTTCTGGGGCAAAGGGCGCGATGCGATACGGTGTTGAGCGCTGTGTGGTGGAGTGGGCCTACAGCTCCGGAAAAGCCTACCCGGACCCTTTCAATGATGTCGAGCTGGACGTGGTGTTCGTAGACCCGCAAGGGCGCGAACATAGGGTTCCGGCGTTTTGGGCGGGCGAACAAGTCTGGCGAGTCCGATACTCTCCCGCCGCGTCGGGCTCGTACACCTACCGCACGATCTCCAGCGACCCCGCGAATCCGGACTTGCACGGGCAGGCCGGGGTGTTGGAAGTGTCGGCCTACAGGGGAGACAATCCGCTCCGGAAACACGGTCCGGTGCGAGTGGCAGCGGACCGCCTGCACTTCGAGTACGAAGATGGTACTCCTTTCTTTTGGCTGGGAGACACCTGGTGGATGGGACTGTGTAGCCGGCTGCGTTGGCCGGAAGACTTTCAGGAGCTGGCGGCCGACCGGGTGGCGAAGGGATTCACCGTCATCCAGATTATTGCGGGCCTCTACCCCGACATGCCACCTTTTGACCCGCGTGGGGCGAACGAGGCGGGGATTCCCTGGGAGCCGGACTATACGCACATCAATCCACGCTACTTCGACACGGCCGATGTACGGATCCAGTACCTAGTCGAGCGCGGGTTGGTGCCTTGCCTAGTCGGGTGCTGGGGCTATTTCTTGCCCCTCATGGGCGTTCCGAAGATGAAGAAGCATTGGCGAAACCTGATTGCCCGTTGGGGGGCCTATCCCGTCATCTGGTGTTTGGCGGGCGAAGGCGCCATGCCGTTCTACCTTTCAACAACCAAGACAGAAGATGCAGCCGCCCAGCAGCGAGGCTGGACCGAGGTGGGAAGATATGTGCGCAGCATCGATCCCTATCACCACCCGGTAACGATCCATCCCACCGACAACTCCCGAAATCAAGTCGAGGATCCCTCGGTGCTCGATGTCGATATGCTGCAGACGGGCCACAGCGACCGAAAGAGCATTCCCAACACGGTGAACCAAGTCACAGGGTCATTGCTCAGAAATCCCCGGATGCCGGTGCTGGTAGGGGAGGTCTGTTACGAGGGAATCTTGGAGGCGAGCCGGCAAGAAATCCAACGTTTCATGTTCTGGACTTCCATTTTGAATGGGGCCGGCGGCCACACCTACGGAGCGAATGGGATTTGGCAGGTCAACACCGCCGAACGACCCTTCGGACCCTCACCCCATGGGCGGTCCTGGGGTGATACCCCCTGGGACGTGGCAGCGAGGCTTCCCGGCTCGCACCAGCTTGGTCTCGGGAAGGGGCTGCTCATGGGCTATTCGTGGTGGAGGTTTGAGCCGCACCCGGAATGGGCGGATCCCCACTGGAGCAAAGAGAATTACGAACAGCCTTATGCGGCGGGCATTCCCGGCGAAGTACGAGTGATTTTCATTCCCCCGATGTGGGATCCGCCCAAGATAACGAGCCTGGAGTCAGGTGTTGCCTATCGAGCTTTTTACTTCAGTCCTGCCACAGGGAAACAACACGATATAGGTGACGTGACGCCGGACTCCACGGGCATGTGGCAGCCGCCCATCACGCCGACATTTGCAGACTGGATTCTTGTGCTGGAGAAGAAGACTTAAGGACCAAAGGAGGTCATAATGGAGCGTGTTTGTTTTTTGGCGAAGGTTAGACCCGAGAGACTTGCGGAATATAAGGAGCGTCACAAAGCGGTCTGGCCAGAAATGTTGGAAGCCCTGCGGGAGACGGGCTGGCACAATTACTCGCTCTACCTTCGGGAAGACGGCCTACTGGTTGGGTACTTTGAAACGCCGGACTATCAGGCCGCTTTGGCGGGCATGGCCAAGCGGGAAGTCAATTCCCGCTGGCAGCGAGACATGGCGCCCTTTTTCCTGAACCTGGAAGGCCGGCGCCCGGACGAGGGTTTCCTGCGCTTGGAAGAGGTCTTTCACCTGGCGTGAAAAGTTGAGAGTCGAAAGTCGAAGGGCAATCGTATTCGCACCTTCGCCCTGCGGCACTCAACTCTCGACTCTCGATTTTCGATAAGGAGAAACAGAACATGGCTGACCTTGATAATGTAAAAGAGACTAAGGAATTCTACCTGGATGTCCCTGCCAAGAACCAAGCATTCTTCCTAAAGGGGTCGGGAGCGCTGGACTGGGGAATGCAAAACCGGCTGGCGCACATTTTCAGCCCCAGCAGTGGGCGCACCGTCATGCTGGCCATCGACCACGGGTACTTTCAAGGCCCCACGACGGGTCTGGAGCGGGTTGATGTCAACATCCTCCCCCTGACACCTTATACCAACGCCCTGATGCTGACTCGTGGAATTCTGCGGTCCATCGTTCCCTCGTCATTCACCTCCGGCGTGGTGCTGAGGGCCAGCGGAGGGCCCAGCATCCTCAAGGAGCTTTCGAACGAGCAACTCGCTGTGGATATCGAAGACGCCGCGCGGCTCAATGTTTCGGCGCTGGCCGTGCAGGTGTATATCGGCGGCGAGTTCGAAACCCAGACGGTCAACAACATGACTCGCCTGGTGGATGCAGGCCTGCGCTATGGAATTCCCATTCTGGGCGTTACGGCAGTGGGGAAGACCATGGTGAGGGACGCAAAGTATTTCCGCCTGGCGTGCCGCATTTGCGCCGAGTTGGGTGCACAGTTCGTCAAGACTTACTACGTGGCCGATGGTTTCGAAACGGTGACGGCTTCCTGCCCGGTGCCCATCGTGATGGCGGGCGGCAAGAAGTTGCCGGAGCTCGAGGCGCTGACAATGGCCTACCGCGCCGTCAGCGAGGGAGCGGCGGGCGTTGACATGGGCCGAAACATTTTCCAAGCTGACGCTCCGACCGCCATGATCCAGGCGGTGGGGAAAGTTGTTCACGAACTGATGAAGCCCGAGCAAGCCTTTGACCTGTACGAAACGTTGAGGCACGAAAAGAAAGAAGTGTTGGCAAAGTAGGAGTGAGCAGTGCCCAGGGTCGCGTCAAAGTCGCGTCGGCGGGACGGCCCCGAAGGGAAACAAAATCATTAGCCGTAGGTGAAACCCACGGGAGGCGTCGCCCGTGGATGTTCGACCCCTGGGGGTTCGAATATCTTTTCGCTCCTTGTCCGTAGGTTTCACCTACGGCTAATGATTTTGTTTCCCTTCGGGGAACTTCGCGGATTTTGACGCGACCCTCGAACAGGGCCTTCTCCGCTAGTTTGCCTGAGATGCCTTTCCTCTTTCGGAGAATTTATGACCGCATCAACCGCTTTCGACATTCTGCGCGAATCATCTCCCGTGGTGAGCGTGGGCATCCTGACGGCGGACCTCCTCTCATTAGGTTCGGAGTTAGCCCTCCTCGACCGCAGCGGCGTCAAAGCGGCGCATGTGGACGTCATGGATGGCTGCTTCTGCCCCATGATGACCGTAGGCCCGCCACTGATTAAGGCCCTCAAGACTCCCCTGCTGAAGGACGTGCACCTGATGATCAATGAGCCGCTGAATAAGGTGGCGGAGTATGTTGCGGCAGGCGCCGACATCGTCACGATTCATCCCGAGGCTTGCTCTCACGTTCACCGGGTTTTACAACAGATGCGGATGATGAAAAACGCCAACAACCCGGAAAGGGGCCTGGTGCGCGGCGTAGGGTTGAATCCGGGTACCTCCCTCGATGTCGTCGAACCTCTGCTCGATGAGCTGGAAATGATTTTGCTTCTTGCCGTCAATCCAGGTTGGGGCGGCCAGAAGTTCATCGCCTCGACCCGCGGCAGACTGGATAACGCAAAGCGGATGATCGCTGACTCGGGCCGCAAAATATTGCTCGGCGTCGATGGCGGGATAACACGCGACAACATCGCGGAGGTTGCCGCCCTGGGCGTGGACTTGATCGTGACCGGCAGTGCGGTGTTCGATGGAAAGGCGGCAGAGGCAAACGCCAAGTTTATGCTTGAGGCGGTGAAGAAAGGAGCCAGGAGACAGTAGTCAGTTGTCAGTGGTCAGAACTGTCCGGTCATAAGTCGAATAGTTTTAATTGATTACATGGTACGTCAATTTCATTCTCGGAGCTGATGTGCGAAAAAGCCTGTAAAAGTGGCACTTTTTCGAAAAGACTGAGGCTCAGGATTTGTGACATTGGGTAGAGATTCAGTTCGAGCCCCAGTTGCTTGCGAACAATCGCCAGCAACACGTAGACGGAGATGGCGATCCAGATTTGGGTCTTCACGGCGTTGGGTGACAGACCGTAGAATTTCTTGATACGCAGATGCTGTTTGACCCATTTGAAAAACAACTCCACCTGCCAGCGGCATTTGTAAAGCTGGGTGATGATGAGCGCGGCCAGGAGAAAGTTGTTGGTCAAGAAGGTCAAGCTTTTGTCGGTATCGGCGTCGTGATAACGAATGCGGCGCAAAGGCTCGGGATAAAACTTGGCCGGATAAAAACTCTTGAGCCGAATCGTTTGGTCGCAGAGTAGGCCAGTTACGTGGTCTACAGGATGAGAGCAGACTCGGCGAAAGGTAAAGTCCTTGCGAGGACGAATGATGAAGAAAGCCAAAGCCTGCTTGAGTCGGTAAAGCCGCTCGAAATCCAGGTAAGCTCGGTCCACAATGTAAATGGAGCCGGGTTCGGGAACGAGTTTGTCGAGGATGTGAATCTCGTGTATTTTCGCGGGTGTAACGTCGATGAGGGCCGGGATGTTGCCCTGCAGATCGAGCAAGGTATGCATCTTCACGGCGGCGTTCTTGGCTCGGTATCGAGCCCAGGGAAAGAGCGAAAGACAAAGGTCGATGGTGGTGCAGTCCAAAGCGTAGACGGCTTGCTGCAACTCCACTCCGAAATCTTCGTGGGCATACAAGGCGCGCGCGGTACGAATCAACACCTGCCCCAAGTCGGCGTAGATTCGCCAATCGCGAGTCTCGTTGGCATCGGCCAGCGTGCTGTGGGCGATGTGACCGTGGACGCCGGCGTGATAGAGTCGCGGCCCCAAGGCACGCAGACAGGTTTCGATATCGCGCAGGCTTTCGCGATAAGTGAGTTGCGCAAAGGCCATGCACAGAAATTGATCCCAACAGGAAAAACGACTGACTTTGTAATTGCCTTGGTAGCGATCCACACAACGCGAGAACTCGTGAGTGGGCACGAAATCCATCAACTGCGCGAAGACCGTTTTGCCAGCATTCATGTTCCAAACCCTCCCGGAATGTCGGGAAAGAATGGCCATAAATGCCACGCAAATTCAAATCGAAAACGCTCGGTTTGACGGATAAATACATAAGTTATCGCAAGTTACAGCGAAATCCGAAATCAATGACCGGACAGTTCTGGGTCAGTGGTCAGTTGTCAGGCGTCTGTTATGCGTGGTCAAAGGCAGCCTCCGTTGCCGGGCGAGCTTTCCTATGGTCTTTGTCACGCCGTTGTGCTGAAGGAGGTTAGGAGCCAGCGCAGTATGAACGACGGTGTACAGCCAAATGTCGGCTGTTTGGAGATGAAAAAGTCGGCCCAGTGTCATTCTGAGGCCCCCGTTTTTTGGGGGCCGAAGAATCCCTGCAGTTTCTTTGAATGGGCAGCCACCTGAGTGTTCCCTGCGGACTGCGGAGATCCTTCGTCGTCCGTAAGAGCGGGACTCCTCAGGATGACATGGCTGGGACGTGCGCCGTGTCTGTGCAACTCGCTTGAGAACAACAATGAAAAGCCAATGGTCAGATGAAGAAGCTAGCCGACTCGTCGCTCAGTACGCTTCCAGGTGGGGCGAGGATTTGGCTCTTCGGACATATTCCAGCCGTCTTCTCGGCGCGGAGGAAAGCTTGGTCCTTCACGGCGGGGGCAACACCTCCGTCAAAGGCTATGCCACGAACGTTTTGGGTGAGCAGGTCCCGGCCCTTTATGTGAAAGCCTCGGGCTACGACCTGGCAGATGATCGAACCCGAGGGGCATTCAGCCGTGGACCTCGAGTTCCTCAAGAGGCTTCGCGTGCTCGAGGATCTTTCCGACCCCGCGATGGCGGATGAGTTTCGCACTCATCTTTTCAATCCTCATGCCGCCACGCCCTCGATTGAAACCCTCGCGCACGCCTTCCTGCCCCACAAGTTCATTGATCACACTCATGCGGACGCCATACTGGCCCTGACGAATCAGACCGAAGCTGCGAAGCGGGTGCAAGAAGCGCTGGGCGAGGATGTGATCATCCTCGACTACGTGAAGCCGGGCTTCAAGCTGGCGAAGGCCGCAGCCGCGGCATACGAATCCCGCCCGGCATGCAAGGGCATGGTCTGGATGCGTCATGGGCTTGTCACCTGGGGGACGACCGCGCGCGAGTCCTACGAGGCCACCATCGAACTGGTCACCCGAGCCGAGAAATACCTGGCCGAGCACGCTACCCGGCCGCTGGTCGTGCAGATTTCGACGCCACCTTCCGCTGGCGGAAAAGAGGCTGGTCACCGTTGCCCCCTTGGTGCGCGGCCTGCTTGCCGAGCCCAGCGGGGACGCCGATCGGCCCTACCGCCGCGTCATCCTACAGTCGTTGACGGATCGCGAGACTCTGGATTTCGTTGACTCCGACCGGGGCAAGCAAATTGCTCTTGTCCCCTCCTCTTACTTCAGACCACCTGATTCGCACCAAGGCCCTGCCCCTCTGGCTCGATGACCCGGCTTATGACGACCCTGCAAAGCTGCGCCAGCAACTCGCGCTGCCCTCGAGGAGTACGCGACTGCTTACAAAGCCTACATCGAGAGGAACTCGGCGCACTTACCCGAGGGCCTGACAGACCTTCGACCCGCTGCCCCGCGTGCTGCTGTTGCCGGGATTGGGCGCAATCTGCGCCGGCAAGGATGTTCGAGCGGCAAGAATCGCCCGCGATATCACGGCTCACACGCTGGCGGTCAAAGCCCAGGTAGCCGCGATGGGAAAGTACGAGGGCCTTTCCGAAAGCCATCTTTTCGAAATGGAGTACCACACCCTCCAGCACGCCAAGCTCGGAACGCGTGACGACTTGCCGCTGGCGCGGGAAGTTGCCGTGATCACAGGGGCGGCGGGAGCAATCGGATCGGCAATTGCCCAGGGGCTGCTCGAGAACGGCTGTCATGTGGCGGTCACCGATTTGCCCGGGCAAGCCCTGGAGAACTTAGTCGCGGACTTGAAGGGAACCTTTGGGGACCGCGTCCTGGGCGTTGCGGTTGACGTGACGGACGCCGCCTCCGTCGCCCACGGGTTCGAGGCAATTATCAAGACCTGGGGCGGCGTGGATCTCGTCATCGTCAATGCCGGCATAGCGCTGGTCTCATCCCTGGAAGAGATGAAGTTGGAGGCGTTCCAGAAGCTCGAGCGAGTGAACATCGAGGGTACGCTTCTGATGCTTTCCGAAGCGGGCCGGCACTTCAAATACCAGGGAACCGGCGGCGACATCGTTGTGATTTCAACCAAGAACGTCTTTGCTCCGGGGGCCAAGTTCGGGGCTTACAGCGCCACTAAAGCCGCCGCCCATCAGCTTGCCCGGATTGCCAGCCTGGAAATGGCCGAAATCGGCGTGCGCGTGAACATGGTCTCTCCGGACGCCGTCTTCTCGCACGGGGCGCGCAAGTCCGGCTTGTGGGCCGAGGTTGGACCTGACCGCATGCGAGCGCGGGGACTGGATGAAAAAGGCCTGGAGGAATACTACCGGAGCCGCAACCTCCTCAAGGCCAGGGTCACCGGGGAACACGTCGCAAAAGCCGTGCTCTTCTTCGCCACGCGCCAGACGCCCACCACCGGCGCAACCATTCCGGTGGACGGCGGCCTGCCGGACTCCACCCCGCGCTAGAAGAACAGGTCAAATGGCAAATGGCAAAACTCAAAGTCTAAAGGATAAAGGGTAGAAGCCTGAAGGAGTCCTTTTACCGTTTACCCTTTAAATCCGACCCTTTGTGGAACTTAGAAAGCGTCAGCGCCAGTCTTGCGCCCCGTGATAGATGTGCAGGATTTCGACGGCTTCAGCCTTCACTGCATAGACCACGACGTAAGGGAGCGGCGTCAGCGCCAGTCTTGCGCCCCGTGATAGATGTGCAGGATTTCGACGGCTTCAGCCTTCACTGCATAGACCACGACGTAAGGGAGCGGCGTCAGCGCCAGTTCTCTTGTGCCGCTGCGGAGGCCGGGTCTGCCCCGGTCAGGTGAGTTCTTGAGAAGGCGGATACGCTGGTAGATTGTCCGCACGGTGGGTTCTGCGAAGTGCGGGTAGTTCTGTTGCAGGTAGTTCTTGATGTTCTGTAAGTCGTCAGCGGCTGGGAGGGTCCACCGGATGCGCATCAGGGCTTGAACATCGCTTCAAGACGAGCGTCCATTTCTTCTTCTTCGATAAACTCCCCGCGCTCGGCTGCCGCTATTCCTTTTTCCACGGCGGCAAGGAAGCGGGCTTCTTCGTCGAGATAACGGGTAACAACGTTCGCCACCAACCGCTCGGGGACGGTTCCGGCCTTGGTGGCGATCTGCGCAAGCTGCGCTTGCTGCTCGGGCGTGAAATGTACTTCCATAGCCTTCAGGATACGGGAAAACCTGCTCCAAGGCAAACGCAAAAACCACCCTCAACAGAGTAGGGGAGTTCGTTTTTCTCCTTCCTTTTTTCGAGACCCTCTTCTCAATCATGCCGCCGTGTTACAATCCTTGCGGATGGCGGACGCTCTCAAATGCGCCACTCGCGTCATTGGAATTGATCCGGGGCTGAACGTCACTGGTTACGGCATTGTGGTTTGCCGCGCGAGCGAGGTGAAGCTCCTTGAAGCCGGGGTGATCCGGATGCCGCGAAGCCACGGCGAGAATCTGCCGGAGCGGCTTGAGTCGCTATTCATCGAACTCCGGCACGTCATCGAGGAATTCAACCCCCAGGCTCTGTGCCTCGAGGAAGTCTATAGCCATGCAGATTACCCTCGGACGGCGATCCTGATGGGTCATGCTCGCGGGGTCATTTGCCTGGCTGCGCGACTGGCGGGGATCCCGGTGCTGAGTTTTTCGGCCAAGCGAGTCAAACAGTCTATAACGGGCAATGGCAATGCCTCGAAGCTCCAGGTGCAGCGCGCGGTCCAGAGTTATTTCTCGCTGGATCGGGTTCCCCATCCCCCGGACGTGGCCGACGCGCTGGCAGCGGCATTGTGCTATGTGAATATGGTGCGGGTGGGCAACAACGGTCAGCGTGTTTTTCGGAAAGCAACGGCGGGTCGGCCAAGCTCCCGTAATCCTGACAGCCGTGAAAGGCCGCTCGCACCAAAGGAGTAAGACGTGATCTCGGAAATCACCGGCGAAATACTCTACAGCCGTATTCAGCGGCATTCGCTTCTAGTCCGCGTGGATGCGGTCTGCTACGAGATTTTCGTACCCTCGGGGATCGCTTCCCGCCTCCGAACCGCGCCGGAAGCCGAGCGTCGCAACCCGCAGACTTTCTACACGATTTACTACATTGACGGCGCAATGAGCGGCGGCCACCTGACTCCCAAGCTAATAGGTTTCCTCGATCCGCTCGACCGGGAATTCTTCGAAACCTTTACCACCGTGCCGGGGGTGGGTTTTATGAAGGCGCTGAAGTGCCTGGTGCTGCCGCTGAACGAAATCGCCTCAGCCATCGAGCGCGGAGATACTAATTTCCTAAAGGGGCTGCCCTTCGTCGGCGCCAAGACCGCAGAGCGCATCGTGACCGAACTGCGCGGCAAAATGGCAAAGTTCGCGCTGGCGCGAACGGAAGAACCGCTTTCCGTGGAGCAGGAGTCGAGCGCTGAACTGAAACAGGAGGCTCTGCAAGTCCTCGAGCAGTTGGAATACTCACGCTCGGAAGCCCAGCGCATGGTTGATGAAATTTTTTCCCGGCACAAGAACCTAAAGACGACCGAGGATTTCTTGCGCCGGGTGTTTGAGCAATTACATCCCGGGGAGAAAAGTTGACAGCTCTCTGGAGTGCGGCAGCTTGCTGCCGCTTTCCCTCAGGCCAGCTTGCTGGCCGGGCATTTGTAGCGCCGACCTTTAGGTCGGCACCCGTCGTGCTGACCTAAAGGTCAGCTCTACGAGGTGAGCCGCGAGCAAGCTCGCCGGACGAAAGCGGCAGCAAGCTGCCGCACTCCAGAGCCCTGACACCTGAAACCTGACGCCTGTTCTTATGCCTCGAGAACGCCTGGTATCACCGGACCTCATTTCGAAAGAAGAGGAAAGCTTTAACCGCAGCCTTCGTCCGCCCACGCTCGACGAGTATGTGGGTCAGAGGAAGGTGGTGGAAAAACTTTCCATCGCCTTGCAGGCCGCCCGGCAGCGCAACGAGCCGGTCGAACATGCCCTGTTTTACGGGCCGCCAGGGCTGGGCAAAACCACGCTCGCTTACATCATCGCCAACTACATGGGCTCGAAGATCACGACGACCTCCGGCCCGGCGCTGGAGCGCACTGGCGACCTCATGGGCATTCTCACCAATCTCGCCGAGGGAGAGATCCTGTTTATCGATGAAATCCATCGTCTACCGGTGAACATCGAAGAATTCCTTTACCCTGCGATGGAGGACTTCAAAGTCGATTTCGTCGTGGACAAGGGCATGTTCGCCAAGACCATCAATGTTCCCTTGAAGAAGTTCACGCTGATCGGCGCGACAACGCGGGCGGGAAGCCTTTCCGCACCTTTGAGGAACCGATTCGGGCTCTTCTACCACCTGGAGTTTTATGCCGTCGATGAGCTCCGCCAGATCATCCTGCGCTCGGCGCGCATCCTGGGAGCGCACATTGAAGACTCCGCGCCCATGGAGGTGGCTCGCCGGGCGAGAGGAACCCCGCGCATCGCCAACCGCCTGCTACGCCGGGTGCGCGACTTCGCGGAAGTCAAAGCTGCCGGCATCATAACTCCCCAGGTGGCTCGCGATGCCTTGAAGCTGGAAGGCGTGGACGATGAAGGGCTGGATGATCTCGACCGGCGCTTCCTCTCCACGATCATTCGCGTCTACAATGGCGGTCCGGTTGGGGTGGAGGCGCTCTCCGCCACCCTCAACGAAGAAGTGGATACGCTCGTGGACATGGTGGAGCCTTTCCTGCTCCAACAAGGCTTTATCAGCCGCACTAAAGCAGGCCGAAAGGCCAATGAGCCGGCTTACCAGCACCTGAAGCTAAAACCACCGGCCGCAATTCCGCCATCACTGTTCGAATAGGAGGGGAAGTCAGGAGTCAGAGGTCAGAAGTCAGGAAACAGAATGCAGGCTTCAACCAGGAGGCCGATGGGAGAGGTTCTGACTTCTGACTTCTGACTTCTGACTTCTGAGTTTCACAATGGGAGAGATCCAAACGGCGAATCCGAAGCCGAACGTTCCACATGCGGCGAAGCAAGTGTTTCTATCTCTTGGTTCGAACGTCGGCGACCGGGTGGCCTGCATTCGAAAGGCGCTCGAGCAATTGCCGGCAGTGGGCGTTGAAATCAAGCGGGTTTCATCGCTGTACAGAACCGAACCGGTTGACTTCCGGCCGCAAGCATGGTTTGTGAACTGCGTGGCGCAAGCTGAGACGTATCTTATGCCCATGCAACTGCTCAAGGCGGTGAAGCTCGTGGAACGCGCCCTGGGTCGGCGGCAGACGGTTGCCAAACGTCCGCGGCCTATTGATATTGATATCCTGCTGTACGAGAGTGTGGTAGTACGCTCGGCGGCATTGAATATCCCTCACGAGCGAATGACTGAGCGACGATTCGTTTTACTTCCGCTTCGCGAGCTTGCTGCGAACCTCCGGCACCCGGTTACTAAGCGAACGGTCTATGAAATGCTGCAGGAAACCCGTGACACGAGCCAAGTGGTTCGATTGAATACTTAAAGGGAAGGTACGTCGTCTCTTCAGGCTGAAAGGAGGAGGAAGATGATCGCTCCTTCTGCTTACGACCCGCCGCACTTCATCGCCGTTGAAGGTCCGATTCGCGTAGGCAAGACAACGCTCGCGAATGTCCTTGCCGAGCGTCTCAATGCGGTCCAAGTTTATGATACCGAAGATAATCCTTTCCTGGAGGCGTTTTATCAGGACCAGCCCGGTGCTGGCTTTCAAGCGCAGTTCTACTTTCTTATGAAGCGCTACAAGCAGCTTCGCGACCTGGACTTGGCCGCCGACCCAAAGCGCGTTGTGGTGAGCGATTACATCTTCGAAAAAGATAAGATCTTCGCCTACCTCAACCTGAGCGACACCGAACTCCAGGTCTATGATCAATATTATGAAATGCTTGCAGAGCAGGTCCCCATCCCGGATTTGGTGATATACTTACAGGCGAAAGTGGAAACGCTGAAGAAGCGAATTGCAAAGAAGAAAGTGCCGTTCGAGGACCGGGTTTCCGACGAGTACTTAGAGGCCTTGGTGAATGCTTACGAGCACTTCTTCTTTCATTATAAGTCCAGTGACCTGCTGGTGATTGATACGTCCGAGATCGACTTTGTCGACCGGAGCGAGCACTTGCAGGAACTACTCCAGCGACTGAGCCAGCCGGTCAAAGGCACGCAATATTTTCTGCCGCTTGGATCCGCGTCTGCGGACTGAGACGGTCGTGAGTGACTGGTTGCGAGAAATCCCGCGTGAGGAGAGCTGCCGGATCTCGCGCTAGAATCGCTTACTCGAGCGGGTTTGACCCTCTCTGTCCAGGCAAGTGGAGGCCCTCCCGGGTCCCCGGACGCTCCGTAACGAGCGCCGGAACTCCCGTCCTGCGACAGAGAGGGTCTTCTTTTTGTTGCCCAAGACGTCGGACAGTTGGCGGGAGATTTTGGATTTTAGATTTTAGATTTTGGATTGAATTTGGGATTTGAATCTGAATTTGGAATTGCTCGTCTGAACTCTTGACTCTTGACTCTCGACTTTCGACTAGGGAGCGACGCCATGGACCAGAACACTGAGGCCGTGAGCAAAATCACCGTGCCCTGGATACTCGAACGTAAACTCCGCGGTGAAAGGATCGCCTGCTTGACCGCCTACGACTATCCGACGGCGCGCCTGGTGGATGAAGCGGGAATCGACATGATCCTGGTGGGAGATTCTCTGGCCCAGGTTGTTCTGGGCTACGACTCCACCGTGCCTGTTACCGTCGACGAGATTCTCCACCACCTGCGAGCGGTTCGTCGCGCCACACGCCGCTCCCTGTTGGTCGCTGACTTGCCGTATGGCGCTTATCACGTCAATGAAGAGAAGGCCCTGGAAGTTGCCATCCGGTACGTGAAGGAGGGGGGCGCCGAGGCGGTCAAAATAGAAGGGGGCAGTAAGCGCGCGTCCCTCATCCAGCGCATGGTCGATGCGGAAATCCCCGTCATGGCTCACATCGGATTGACCCCCCAATCCATTCACGCCATGGGAGGGTACAGGGTGCAGGGCAAGACATTCGAGTCGGCCACAGAACTCCTGGCCGACGCCGGAGCCCTCGAAAACGCAGGGGCATTTGCCATAGTTCTCGAAGGTATGCCCCGAGAATTAGCGGCCATCGTCACCCGCCGATTGCGCATTCCCACCCTCGGCATTGGCGCCGGTCCTGACTGCGACGGACAAATCCTGGTCTTTCATGATCTGGCCGGGTTCAGCTTCCTCCCAAGCGCAAAGTTTGTCCGCCCTTACGCCGATACTGCTTCGAATTTGCGTCAGGCTCTCGCACACTTCCGAGAAGATGTCGTCAGTGGCCGCTACCCTGACGATAGCGAGTCTTATCACTGGCCCGCCAGCCTGCGCGAACAGTTTGAACAAGGTTCTGCCGCCAAATACTGAGGATGAGAAACTTGACGCCGTGTGATGAGCAGGGGGCTGTCATGGCCACGCGCTGGATTACAACCCTTTCTGAAATGAACCGGTTCACGGCTGAAGTGCGGTCCCGAGACAAGTCCTTGGCGCTTGTGCCCACCATGGGTGCCCTCCATGAAGGACACCTTAGCCTCGTTCGTCAGGCCAAAAAAGAATGCGATGTGGCCGTAGTTTCTATTTTTGTGAACCCCACCCAATTCGGCCCTACGGAAGATTTCGCGCGTTATCCTCGCAGCCCGGAAAAAGACCTTGAGGTCCTCAAGTCCTTAAAGGTGGACGCGGTCTTTGCGCCATCTGATGCGGAGATTTATCCGGCCGGTTTTGCTGCATTTGTCGATCCCGGTCCTGTCGCCACCGTTTTCGAGGGCGCAATACGCCCGGGACACTTTCGCGGTGTGGTCACGGTGGTTTTGAAACTCTTCAATATCGTGTCTCCCGACATGGCTTTCTTCGGCCAGAAAGACTTTCAGCAGGCGGTTGTGATACGTCGCGTTGTCGAGGACCTGAACCTGCGGGTGCGGATCATCGTTTGTCCCACCGTCCGCGAAGCGGACGGGCTGGCTCAGAGTTCGCGAAATGTTTACTTGAATGCGGAGGATCGTAAGGCGGCGCTGGCCCTCTCTCGCAGCCTGAAGCGCGCCGAAGAAATGGCTCAGGCGGGCGAAAGTAACGCAGAAAAGCTTCTGGAAGAGATGCGCAAGACGTTCGATGCGGAGCCCCGCGCCCAACTCGACTACGCCGTCATCGCGAACCCGAAAACGCTTGAACCGGTCGCGCGGGTTATACCAGGTTCGGTGGCGCTAGTGGCCGCGCGCCTCGGTACCGTGCGCCTCATCGACAACCTGATCTTCGGGCCCCCTGGCGCAACGCCCGAACTGAAGCTTCAGCTTGCCCTGACGACCCAAGCGTCAGTTGATGGAAGAAGCGCAACTCCCCGACCTGACATCGAAAGCTTGCGCCTGAGAATAGAGAATTGCCGGGATTGCGCGGCCGTTTCTTCCATCTCACTGCCGCCCCGAGAGTTCCTTGTCAAGTACCTCAAACGCGACGATCCAGAGTTGGAATCTACGCGCGTGCTCGTGATCGGGGGATGCGCTCCCATCGACCCGGCCGGGTTGCCCTATTGCCACCCGGAGGCGCCAAATCCCTTCGCCACCAGGCTCTATGAATTGCTTGGGTTGAGAAATTTTGGAGAGTTCAAGGCGCACTTCGCGCTCACCGACGCTGCTCGCTGCCATGCAATTGGGAACCGCGTGGATGAAAGAACTCTTGACTATTGCGTCAAGCATCTTCGCGAGGAATTGAAGCTGTTCCCAAACTTGCTATCCATCGTCATCCTGGGGGAATATGCATACCTGCAATTCCAGAAACATATCCTGGGCCGCGAACGAGCGAGTATCAAGCCGTTTGGGGAACTCTTGAGATCGGAGGGCTGGGCGCGGGAAACAGTCCGGCTGCCTTGGCATGGCGAGCGCGACGTGCGCATCTTCTATTGCCACCACCCCACCTTTGAAAGTAAGACAAGCCCGTCTCTTGCACTATTCCTCGATAGCCTGATTCGCCAGCAGCGGTCCGGTGGGAGAATGTAGAGGCAGCCTTCAGGCGGGCACAAGCCGTGGATGTCATATCGCCGGGCTGAAGAGCCCGTGTGAAAACTCGGTTGGTGTGTCATTCCGCGGAGTCCGCCATTCTCGTTGGCGGACGACGAGGAATCTGGCATGGCGTTGAAAATACTCGGAGTGAGATTCCTCTCCCGCAGGGCGGGATCGGAATGACAAGGTGGATGGAGTTTTCACACAGACTCTGAAGCCCGCCGTCACGAAAATCTCATGACACAGAGTTTTCGCACCCTCTCCCCAAGGGACAGGGCAAAGACTCAAGTTCCCTGAAGTTCCTCATCCCTTGAGCGCGGCCAGGACCTCCTGGATGTGCCCATCAACTTTTACCTTGGGAAAAACGTGCGTGATTTTGCCATTTCCGTCGATGATGTAAGTCGTCCGGACAATGCCCATCGACTTTTTCCCGTAGAGGTTCTTTTCCTGCCACACCCCATAGGCTTCCAGCGTCTCGTGTGTCGTGTCGCCGGCCAAGGGGAAATTCAGCTTGTACTTGGTCTTAAACTTCTGCAGCGCCTCGACGCTGTCCCCGCTCATCCCCAGGACTGCCGCTCCCAACTTGTCCAGTTCTTTTTTGGCGTCACGGAACTGGTTCGCCTCGCTGGTTCAACCCGGGGTGTCGGCTTTGGGGAAGAAATAGAGAACCAGGGTGTGCCCCTTGAAATCTTTCAGGCTCACGTTTGCACCCGAATCCGATGGCAGTGAATAATCCGGCGCCTTGTCACCAACCTTGAGCATAGACTACTCCTTTCTTGAGCCCAACTCCTTCTTCAGAACTTCCTGCACCAACTGCGGGTTTGCTTGGCCCCGCGTGGCCTTCATCACCTGCCCGACGAACCAGCCGAACGTCGCGGTTTTCCCTTTACGGTATTGCTCGACTTGTTTGGGGTTCGCCGCCATGATCCCGCGGACAATGCCGGCGATTGTTTCCGAGTCGTTAATCTGTTCCAGACCTTTCTCGGCCATGACTTCGCCGGCGCTTTTTTCGGTTCGGGCCATCTCGGCCAGAAGGTCCTTCGCTATCTTCCCGGAAATTGTTCCTTTGGTGATCAAGGTGATCAATTCTGCAAGATTCTTCGCAGGGACAGGGTACTCGACGAACTCCTTTTTGTTCTCCTGCAACAGGAAAATTAGGTCGTTCAGAATCCAGTTCGCTGCGAGCTTCGGCTCTCCCGAGAAGCTCGCCACCTCCTCAAAATAGTTCGCCATTGGCCGCGACATAGCCAGAAGCGTTGCGTCCTGCTTCGGCAGCCCATACTGACTCCGGAATCGTCCTTCACGACTCTGGGGTAACTCGGGGAGTGACCGTCGGACCTCTTCCTTCCACTCTTCCGTAATCACCACGGGCAGCAGGTCGGGTTCCGGGAAATATCGGTAGTCGTGAGCAAACTCCTTCGAGCGCATCCCGTAGGTCCGTTGTTCGCGGCTATCCCACAGACGCGTTTCTTGCGAAATCGTTCCGCCATTTTCCACAATTTCTATCTGCCGCTCGATTTCGTACTCGAGCGCCTTCTGGAGAAACCGGAAGGAATTCAAATTCTTCACTTCTGTTTTCGTCCCGAAAGGCGACGCACCAGCGCGCCGTATGCTGACATTAGCATCGCAGCGCAGGCTACCTTCCTCCATGTTGCAATTTGAAACCTCGAGGTAAAGCATCAGCGTCTTGAGGCGCGTGAGGTACTCATAAGCCTCCTCGGGACTGCGAAGGTCCGGCTCGCTGACAATCTCGGCCAGAGGAACCCCCGAACGGTTCAGGTCGATATAGGAATTACGGTCCGAATCGGGAAAGCCCTCATGCAGCGACTTCCCCGCGTCCTCCTCTAAGTGCACGCGAGTGATCCCGACACGCTTTCGCGCCCCATTCACCTCAATCTCAATCCAGCCGTCCTGGGACAGAGGTTCATCGTATTGCGATATTTGATACCCCTTGGGCAAATCGGGATAGAAATAGTTCTTCCGGGCAAATCGTGAGCGCGGATTGATGCCGCAGTTCAGCGCCATGGCAGCCTTCATGGCCATGGTTACTGCCTCGCGATTCAGCACGGGCAGCGCCCCAGGCAAACCAAGACACACCGGACAGACATTGCTATTGGGCGGGTCGCCGAAACGCGTCGAACACGAGCAAAAAATCTTCGACTTGGTCAGAAGTTGGACATGCACCTCCAAACCAATTACGGCTTCATATTTGTTGCGAATGTCAGTGGTAACCGCCATTTTTCCTCTCAAAACGGCAAATTTCCCGCTTCCCGCCATTATAGCGGATTATCGAGGCCGTATCTGCCTCCGGCATTGGTTCGTTGATTCATTGATCCATTGAACCCGAATTCGCAAGTTGGAGTTTCCCTTTGACTGCTGGCGGGAAGGACTAGTGCTTTGTCATCATCGCTTGCTCAGGCCATCGGCGCCACCCAGGTGACGCGTGGACGGCCGCTGGAAGGGTTTTGATCGACAAGGATGGGAGTGCGAAAAACGCGGCTGAGCAAATCCGGCTGGAGAACCTGCTCCGCAGTTCCCTTGGCAAGGCAGCGGCCGCGCTCCATCAGAATCAGTTCATCAGCCAACTGCGAAGCAAGGTTCAGCTCGTGGGTAACAACCACAGCGATGAAGCGTTCGGAGATGGCAAGGTTACGCAGCAGCCGGAACATCTCAATCTGGTAGCCGATGTCAAGGTTCGCCGTAGGCTCATCCAGGAGCAGAAGTTGCGGCCTCTGGGCAAGAGTTCTGGCCAGGACAGCCCGCTGGAATTCCCCGCTGCTCATCTCCAGCACACGGCGTCCGGCGAATTCCGTCAGGCGCGTCTTTTCCATCGCCCAGTCAACCCAGCGCTCATCTTCCGGGGACTCGAAGAGGTTGCGGCCAAGGTGAGGGTGGCGACCTTGCCGAATAAATTCGCGCACCTCAAACGAAAACAATAAGATCGTCTCCTGACGCGCCAATCCGACTCTCCGAGCAAGAGGTCGAGGTGGCAGGTGGTGAAGGTCCTCGCCGTCCAGTGTTACCTTTCCCGCCTGAGGCTTCAAGTGCCCGCTTACAACTTCGAGCAGCGTTGACTTGCCGGAACCATTGGGGCCAATGATGGCGACGACATCTCCCGAATGCGCGTCGAAGCTTACGGGAGCCAAGTCAAAGTGCAGGTAATGGAATGAAACTCCTTCTACCCGCAAATAATGGCGGGGTTCCCGTCCTGGACTCACTTCAGCAGCATCGGTTTGGAAGGCGCCTTCGGCCATGGGTCAGTTGTCAGTAGTCAGTCGTCAGTCGTCCGTGGTCGTTTGCAAGTCGTCAGTCGAAGGTAGTTCAGCATTCAGAATTCAAAATTCCATATTCAAGATTCAATGTCTGGCCCTTACACTTTAGAATTCACACTTCAGAATTCACTATTTAGAATTTTCACCCCGCCGTCTTTCTCAGCAAGTAGATGAACACTGGCGCGCCTGCGACGGCGGTGACCGCGCCGACAGGAAGTTCAGCGGGCGACACAGCGGTTCGGGCGAGTGCGTCTGACAGCACTAGGAGGATAGCGCCTCCCACGGCTGCGGTGGGCAGCAGCAGGCGGTGGTCGTTGCCCACCAGCATTCTGCCCAGGTGAGGCACGAGCAAGCCAAGGTAGCCAATCGCGCCGCTGGCAGAGACTGCCATACCGGTCAGCAAGGAAGCAAGAATATAGACGCCCATCTCGACGCGCACAACATTTACTCCCAGATGTGCTGCCTCCTCTGCGCCCAGTAGCAGGACATTCAGATCCTTGGCAAACACATACAGGCCCGCAATCGCCAGTATGATTGCCGGAGCCAGGATGCGCAGCTCAGCGGCAGGTGTTACGCTGAGATCACCCATCAGCCAAAAGGCGATGCCGCGCACATCCCTGGTGGAAAGCAGAGTCAGCATGAACAGGATTACGGCGGATAAAAAAGAGGCCGTAATGACGCCGGCCAGGATGAGCGTGTAACTCGCCAGGCGCCCGCCGCTTTTTCCCAGCAAGTAAACCCAAACCATGGTGATCACTGCGCCGACGAAGGCCGCCAAGGGTGAGGCAGCCGCAATGCGGCCGCCAATCCAAAGTGCGAGGATGGCTCCCAACGCTGCGCCGCTCGAAATTCCCAGAACGTAGGGATCGGCCAGAGGATTACGCAGCAACGCCTGGAGCCCCGTGCCTGCCACTGATAGCGCCGCTCCGACGAGAATGGCCAAAAGAATGCGGGGGAGTCGAATCTCACGGATAATGACGGCCGCCTGCGAGTTTGTGCCCGGCGATGCCAGCGCCCCCCAGGCTTCCGACAACGGCAAGCGGACCGCACCCATCGTCAAAGAAACCAGCACGGTAAGGCCGAGCAGCAAAAACATTACGGCCGCAACCAGAATCACATTTCGGGGTGTTGCGGGAAGCGTCACTGGCCTGCTCCGGCGTGGAAGGCCACCGCAGGGTGTAGAATACCAGCCAACTCCTCTAAAGCATCGACGAGGCGCGGACTGGGCCGCATGATGGTTTCAGAGACGAAATACATCCGGCCTTCCTTCACTGCTCTCAGATTCTTCCAGCCCGGGAGGCTTCGGAACTCCTCCGGGCTCGGAGAAAACGATTCGGTCTTGGGGAACAGGATCACGTCCGGGTTCTGCGGGAGCAACTCCTCCAAGCTCAATCGCGGCCATTCCCCCTTCAGGCCCTCTCCCACCGGAATCCCGCCTGCTGCGCGGATAACGTCTGCAATAAACGTATGGGGTCCGACCGTGATCAAAGGGCGATACCAAACAACGAACAGGGCCTTGGGCTTGGGCTGGCCTGCAATCCGTTTTTCCACCTCATCAATCCTGACTTGCAGCTTGGCCACAAGACTCCTTGCCTCGCCGGCGTGTCCGAGTATCTGCCCGAGGTCCTCGATTGAGGCCAAGGTGCCTGCCAGCGTGCCTGCCGTCACGCCGTAAACGGGTATACCCAGCCGTTCGAGCTGGTCGGCTGTCTCACGCCGGTTCGCCTCCGGCGTGCCCAGCGCCAAGTCGGGCTTCAGCGCTACGATCCTTTCCAGACTGGGGTTCACCATCGTTCCGACGTGGGGCTTTTTCTCAGCCTCAGGTGGATAGTCACAGTAATCCGTGTCGCCCACGAGCTCGGCCCCCAAGCCCAACGCGTAGACAGTCTCGGTAATGTTCGGAGCGAGGGAAACCAGGCGGCGGGGATTGTCGGGGAGATTGACAGCACGGCCAGTCTGATCCTTGACTACGCGCCCGGCCGCAGCGGTCGACAGCGAGAACGAAAGAATTGCAGCAATGAGGCCCATTTAAGAGGTAAACCCGGCTGACACTGTCCGGCCTGACGCGAGCATGGAATCTTTGACCTTCCAGACGCCACAAGCCGGAGCGCCCACTCGAGTGACTGGACAGTCTAGGGCGCAGGATTTTGTTTGTCAAACTCCCACTCAATGTGAACAATAGTGGACAACATGCGGATTATTTTAGCAGGTCTCGGATCACTCATGATCACCGCTCTCTTCACGGTCACGATTTCTCCTGCGACAGCCCGGGAAGATCACGGACCCATTGCCTGGTGCTATGTCCAGCGGGGACCCGCTCGAGCTTAAGCCAATAAAGGCGAGCCGAAAGGCAGGTTCGTTGAATTTGGACCGCGGAGCGCTGGCGCCTGTACTGAAAACCGGCTTGCAGAAAGGCAGGAGCAGGGCCCTGGTCCGCTTTACCGATCTCTCGAAGCTCGATCCCGCGGACCGCTGGGTGGATTCCAGCCAGGTGGAGATCACTCCAATAGATCGCTTCCCCGGTGACAAAGAGCTTCTGAGCCAGCTCGGCGGCGAATATCGGGATGATGTAACGGCATCGAGGGTGACGGTTGTGCGGTGGCTGGTCAGCCGAGGGAGTTCCGGCGCCGCGCTGGTTTGCTTTATTGCGTCGGCGCTCCTGCCGGTTTCGCGACTGGTAGCTTTCCTGCCGGCCCAAAGCGGTTTCATACGCGGCCCGTCGCTCGAGTTTCCCGCCTCCGAGATGAGCCCGGGAATCCTGTCAGCGGAGGTCCGCGACTTGGTCGGGGACGGGCAAGAGTGCTTCATCACGCACGAGCCGTTCCGCCAGGGCCCTGAGGCTCTCGGGGTGAATATCGTGATTCGCCGGCTCGAACGCGGCAGTTTCAGAACGCTGTGGACGGCTCCTATCGAATCTCGAAACCTCAGCTCTTTCCCTCCCCAACTGCAAATACTCCACCCGCTCGAGAAGAATGTCGGCGCTGACGGCACTGTGACGAAAGGCGAAGTGGAATTCCAGCAGCACGGTAACACTTACGAGCCTGTCTGGAACGGTACGGTGGAATTTTTCGCTGTCGGAGGAGATAAACCCATTCATTCGGTGAAAGTCACGAAGGCGTGCGCCTGGAAGGGTTCTGAGTTCGACCCGCTCCAGTAGTTGGTGTCCTATGGAGGGGTGGCCCTAGGTTCACGTTCCTGGTTTCAAAATCCGGAACTACTCCGCTCGCCAGCTTGCGATGGCGCCCAACTGTCAATGGAAAAATACGGAGTGCGCTCGAGAAAGTCAGGATAATTGACCGCATTGCCGTTCTCGTCGATAGCTTCAAAGTAGTAGAGAATGCCCTCGGGCGTCACCGGCACGACCGCGCTGAAGTAACCTTGACCGGCAGGCTGCATTTCAATTCTCAACCACTCGTAGTAGGCCGGCATTCGTTTGTAGTAGACGTAAACAGCCGCGAGCTTGGCCCTAGCCTTGACCTCGACGCGCAATGTGACCGAGTCACCTTGAAAAGGCGTCGCCAGCGGCGTGTGTGACAGAATAGGCTTGGAGTTGTCGTCGTTCACCAGGACGTGGTAGGGCGGCCGCTGCTCGAGAGTTCCGCCGTACGAACCACCTCTACCCTCGTTGGCCTCGAAGTAGTAATCCAAAAAACCAGGGACAACTGTGCTCGCCGGAATTTCGCCACTCCAGGTGCGCTCGAATTGGTTTTCCCGCTTGAGCTCGACTTTGGTATAGCCGGCCTGCCTGGAGTTTCTGTAGAAGAGATACACGTGCGGATCTTCGGAAGCTGTCGCGAAGGTCGCCGTCAGCTTGAGCGGCTTGCATCGGCGCGACCTTGGAAGGCGGCACGTGGCCAATCACGAATCTACGTTCGGCTTGCTGCGAAAGCTGGCGGAAGCTGGTCTCAAGATTGTCGATCTGATCCAGATCTACACCCAGACTCCGCCCTTCGTCTCGCCAGCGAAAATCCTTCACCCCCATCCGGATGTACTCCGGGATAAAACCAAAATGTTCTTCGGTAATGTCAGACAGGCGATCCCAGTCGGCGGCGGCACGGCGCATATATTCCGAGGCCCGAGTCAGCTCGGAGTGATGGGTGGTGCGCTCGTAGAACGCAAGACAGGTTGCTGAGAGAATGCGGTCGCGGTAGTAGCGAGCCAGCCATGCGAGGGCCTCGATGTCAAGACGGATGCAGTCAAAATTCTGAGGCGAGCCCGGATTGAGACTTGCCGCCTCCCTGATTTCCTGCTCGCTCGTCTTAGCCGCCGCTTCAAGATAGTTAGCCGCCTCCAATGGGCTCATTTTGCCGCTGTTAAGACCCTTTAAGCGGTCCTCAACGTAAGTCGCCGGGGCGGCCATCGCCGTCCGATCGAGAGTGTTGACACCCAGAAAGTCGTCGTTGTTGCCGCCGTACGGCACAAGGCGTGTCCCCTGCCAGAGCCGTGAGCGTACGCCCAGCGCGTGGTCGCCCGTCTCGAATTCGGGGGCAAAGTCCTGATGGTCCAAACCAACGTTGTGGTAGGCATAAGCAAACGGCACGATCTTGCTGCTCTCGGTGAGCGCTTTGAACACCAGCGGTCCCGCCTGGGAGCCGAAGCGGCTGATGAACTCATTCACAAACACCTGGTTGGGGACCTCAGGATCGTAAGCTGTGCGGCCCCAGATGAGATGCCACACCCATTGACGCTCCACCATCCACTTGTAAAAACTGTGGTTGGTCTTAGGATTGTGGTGGAGATAATCGGCAGCCGGCAAATAGGCTTCCATCGGCTCCATGGAAAAGCCGACGCCTTCACCGAACTTGCAACTGCGGATTGTGCGCCGCGCAAATTCGGGTGATCCCCAGTAAAAGACGCGATGAGTTCCGTGAGCGCGAATTTGCCAGATGATGGAGTACTTCTTGGGATCGTCGGTGTAGTTCTCATAGGAACCGCTGGGCGGGTAACGGCGTCCGCCCAGAGCGGTCTGGTAAGGAAGACCAAGGTGTTCTCCGTTGTACTTGGGTTCGATGTAAACCGGGTTCTTGGTAGAGGCAGCCAAGTCGCGGACGTTTTGCGGGTCGGCAATCCAGGTGCGGAGGTATATCTTCAGGCTGGGCGGAAACTGGGCCAGAGCGGCAAGGTAGGTCTTCTTATAAAAATCCTCGGGCTGCCCGGACTCTCCAATCCGAAAGCCGAACATCCAGAGCTCCGGCAGTTGCTTTAGAAAACTCTGCACTGCCTCGCGGGTGTACTGTTCGAGCTGCGGACCTTTGAGGAATTCCTGTGGAACGGGCGTCCAGCGTTCGTCCACGCCGAAGCGCCGCGTTTTCCACGGACCGATGGGGGCAGGCGCTTCATAATTCATGTACCCGACTTTAATCCCGCGGTCGCCGGCCATTTGGATCACCTGGCGGAAACGCGCGAGGTTTCTTGCGGCCCGCTCGGCGCCCACCCCCACGCTGGGGAAATCCGGTAGACTCACGAAATAGGAGAAGCCGTTGGGAAAGGTGAGTGTAACGGCGTCACAAGGACCATGAATATCGAGAAAGTTGTAGCGGTCGCGAGCCATGATGTCCAGGTACGTCTTCCAGTAGTCGTCGGACCAGAAGGCGCCATCCGGCTCATCGATATCCTGAACGGTCAAGAACATGTTGACGCCGCGAATTTCGAGGTATGGCGACCTGATGACAGGCTTGACCACGGCGGCGAAGTCTGGCCCTGGTTGACTACTGACCTGCTCCGCCAACTCAAATTCGCCATACATGGCGCCCGTGGCATCGCTCCCTTCGACAACCACAAGGCGCTTGTCCGAAGTGACTGAGATCGCATACGACTCGGGCTTATCAGAGACTCTGGTGCGGTCCTGGCCTGCGTTGCTAGTATTTGGATCGCCTTTTTCACCCACTACAATTTCAGCCCCCGCAGGCGTTGGCCGAGAGTCAACGCGAACCTGCAAGCCGCTTGCCTCAAGTGAGCGGCGGAGCACCTCCGCTCCAAGTTTCACGGGCGCCGCCGGCTTCTCCGGTATCACCAGGGTTACTGTTCTCGGTGCAGATTCAGCGCTCGCCTCGACTGCCGCCAAGACAGCACAAGAGATCGATAGGAAAAGCACCAGCCACCGTCGCTGCCTTCTAATCCTCACAGGTCCCTCCCTGCTCACTTCTTTGGAATCTCAAGGTACCTGGTTACATTCACCTTCGCCGGAGCGGCCAGCGCCTCCAACCGGTCAATGTCGAAGCCCTTATAAAGGTCGAGACAGAAAAGTTCAGGCGCCTGCTCGAAGCGCACCGGCAGTTCCAGCACATAGTTCAAGCTGTGCATACCGTCTCGAACCACGATTGTGGAGAAGGGCGCCGGGTCAATCGCCGCAGCCACCAAAGTCGCCACCTGAGTCCGAATGCCTCCAGCTTCGAGCCGCACGATCGAGACCCTTGCGCGCTCCCGAGCCCAACGTGTGATCCGGATGAGCTGTGCTGCCCCCATGCCGATCGCACGGTCGCCGAGGCCCTGGAGCATCTGCGCGAAGAGAAAGGGATTGGTGTCCTTCCAGGAACTTCCCGTAAACATCAGGTCCAAGGCAAGCACTTGCTCTCCCCGATTCACGCGGTCGGAGACTACGTCGGCGCCCGCTTCCCTGCCGTTGTCATTGAGCACGATGGTTACCGGCGCCGAGTCGGAGCTCTGCAATATCGATCTGAACCACACGCCGCTCGCGCTCAACCCGTTGTTCATCTGGAAGAGGTATGATGTGGACTGCACATCTTTGCTCTTGGTTGTGGCCACTGCCCAAACGCGTTCGATATCGACCGGCTTGTAGCGGACCACGCCCTTCAACTGTGCCCTTTCCGCCTTGCTCCAAGCCGCCTTGGCGGCAGGATCAGAAGGGATGGGCTGCCTGGTGATCTCGCTGCCGAGTTTCTGCGCCAGACCCAAAATTGTCAGGTTATCTTCCGGCAAGCCGACTACCAATTCGTCATAACTCCTGACTTCTGAGGCCACACCATCCTCGCTGTCAATCAGAGGAAGGCCAAACTGCTTGCTAAAAAAGCGATAGCCCGCGAGACGGTTATCTAGCTGGTAGTTATGTGTGGCCGGGTCGCGGTTCTCGTGCCAGTCAAAGTTATCCTCTCTTGGGTAGAGTTTGAAGATGGGTTGGATCGCATCGTAAACCAGGGGCTTGACAAGACCGGCCCGGAAACAACAATCATCCTCGGCGTTGTACGTCAGGAGGATTGGGCGTGGAGCCATCAGCGCCACCAAATGCGGGAAGTCCGAGTCAACCAGGGAATCTGTCGCCGACTGCTCGATGTCGCCCATGTCACCGTAGTGCTTCGCTTCCACACGGGCGCGAAGTGAAGAAAAGCCGGCCACGGGATTGCTAGCCTTCACCCGTTCGTCAAGCGAGCTCAGGGTTATGGTCTGCCATCCGCCTCCGGACAATCCGGTCACGCCAATGCGGTTACGGTCGACGTTAGGGTGGTCGTACAGGTAGTCGAGACCCCTCCGCATCTCGAGGATGAAAATTCCCAGTTCATTCGCGCCCACCAGATCCAAGTGCGCGCCGAACCAATGCTCGTTGCCCGTCTTGGCAAGCTCTCCAAACGAAAACCACTCCAGGTTCAAAGCGAGAACGCCGTGCTTGGCGTAATTGATGCACCGCTTCTGTTTGTACTCCACGGTCTTTCCCAGCGGGCCGACGTGCCCGTTCAAATTCAAGATAGCGGGAATCTTGCCGCTCATGCGTTCAGGCTCGTAAAGGAGTGCGGCAGAATAGAAACCTGGGACAATCTCGTATCGCAGTTTGCGTATCTTGTAGCCTGAACCCGTTTCGATAACGCCCATTTCTTCGAACTTCGGCCCCGCCTCCACCCATTCTTTCGGCCAACCGTAGAAGGCAATGTCGTCGAGCAGGTGATGACGGAGTCGCGCAGCCTCGGCGTTCCACTCCTGAGGGCTTGAGGGAACGTGGGGAGGCGAAGCAATCCGATCGAGCAAGTACTGTCGAATCTGAAAATCTGCAACGGCAGGTGACAGGATCTCATCCTTCAGAATCGCGTTGAGCTCTTGTGGCTCGCTCTGCCCATGAGCCAGGGATACTCCAAAAAGTATAAAGAGCGATACCAACAATCTCATGTTGTGGCTGGAGTGATTGGTAGGATACACGTTAGCACCCGTTTCCGTAGTTTGCTTGCTATGACTGGGGACAGATTATATACCCGTTCGTCCGGCAACAGGCGTCTGCCTTTCAGTGTCTGCCTTTCGGTGACCCCCTTCATCCAGGGGCAACGGAGAATCTCGTTCCGGCCGTGGCCGCCGAAACGGGCTGTGAAAGGATCAGCAATCTCACGCCAATCCGTCAGCCGACGGGCAGGACGCAAAGAGCCGCAGAGGAGAGCTGCCTTGCTTTCTTTGCGCCTTCGACAACTTTGTCCCGCGTTTGCGGGATGAAATGCTTTTTTTCGCACAATCATTCCAGGCCTTTTCAGTCAGTTGCCATCAGCCACCTACTAACCACCTTTCTTTTCAACAACATCACGGATTTTAACAGCTAAGTGCCTTTCTTTTCAAACACATTCCCGCTTCGTTCCGTCATTTTTAGGGAACCGCTTTCCTCTCTTCGCCTGCAATGACAGACGTATTGTCTGTGGTGCGGTAGGCTAATTTGCGGGCTTTTTTCCCGCCTGACACATTCTCGGGGGTGGGTTGGAGCGGGCAGCAGCATTGCAGCATCGTGTTCCCGGCAGGCCGTCACCTCCTGCGCAGTCGAGGCCTACAATTCTAGCCTATCTTGTGCCGCTGGTCAAGAAACATAAAATCTGTTTCGGTCCGTCCGGGACCGTGCGCGCACCTGCTGGTCCCGCGCCTGCGGGATCTGGTAGCACGGATCCCGCTCCTGGCCTTTACTGAGTCCTTGCAACTCGCCTCGATCGATAAGGCAATTCATCGGAACTCCCGGTGTTGGGTCTCGTTCCGGTTAGCCGACCGTGAAGTGGCGGCGGTCGCGGAGGAGGGAATGATGTAAGATGATCTACTTGATCGAGCCTGATGTGGACAGATTATGGGGACGGTTTGGGGTGGGAACTGCCCTCGCCGGCACATTGTTCGGCCAGGCGTCATACGAAAGTATCGTGCTTCCACTGAAAGCTTGTTAAGGGTCGGATTAGCCGGGGCTGAAATTTCTCTTTCCGAAGACGAGGTTATATGAAACTTGATCTTAACCTGACGGATTTTCAGAGAATTACAGGACGTCTGCCTGACTTTGAACTAGAAACAACAAAGTCGCCGTTCTCGTTGTCGATATGTACTATTACGAGGCCCACCGCGACTTCGGCTTTGGCAAGAAAGCCCGAGAACTGGGGCTGAGTCATGTGATCGAATACTATTACGGACGTCTGGAAAAGCTGGTGATCCCGCGTCTGCAGGATCTCATTCCGCGCTTCCGCGACGGCGGATCCCAAATCATTTACTCCCGGCCACTTCCCGCAAAAGAAGACGGTAGTGATTTTTGTCTGCGTTACCGCTCTTGGGGATTGAAGATACTCAAATCGTCGCGAGAGGCGCAGATACTTGATCAAATTGCGCCCCAGGCAGGCGATATCGTCCTGGACAGGACGACTCAGAACGTTTTCCTTTCGACTAACCTGGACCAGATACTGCGTAACATGGGGCGGGAATACCTCGTATTGGCCGGTGTTGTGACTGACAATTGCGTGGAGGCTGCGGCGAGAACGGCCGCCGATTATTCCTATAAGACGTTCGTTTTGGAGGACTGTTGCGCGGCATTCTCTGAAGAAGCACACGCGAATGCCCTGAAAAACATCCACCTGAATTTTGCGATCGTGAAAGAGAGCACGGAACTGATGCCGGCCGCGAAAGAGACTCGGAATGGGTGCTCTCATCCGTCACAGTAGACGTTCAATGATCGAGGTACTCATCTCATGCGCACTCGGAGCGAGGTAAACGCTGTTTCTGTTTGGGTCGTTTTTTCCACGACTATGATGGCCTTCTTTCTTTCGAACTGCCCGCTGCAGGCTCAGAGAACGCCTCAGGGGATTGTAACCGTGACAGGGCCGCTCAACGATTTGAGCCAGTTCCAACGGCAATCCATGGGTGAATGGCGGGTCGCAAACGGCCACATCCTCCAACAGGAGGAAAAGGGGACAGCGCTCCTGCTGGCCGGAGAACAAAACTGGAACGACTATTCGGTCTCGGCCCGGGTGCGTCTTCCGACGAACGTAAAAGAGGCCGAGGTGGGCGTGCTCATTCATTTCACCGACCCCGACGATTATCTGGTCTTCTCGGTTAAGAACAAAAAGGGCGGGCCCATGGCCCTTCTGCGAATTGCGCGAAAGAAGCCCCTTTGGTTACGCATGATGCCGGGGGCGGAGGCTGCAGTGGAGAACGGCGAGGCTGGCGCTAACATGCAAATGCCCTGGATGAGCTTCGTAGCGGACGAGGCCCCTGTGGCCGGTGGGCTCGGGGACTGGCACGAGTTGAGGGCCGACGTCCACGGAGTGGACATCATGGGTTACGTGGACCATGAGCCTCGGGCGGCGTTTAGTTTCCAAGGGACACCGCCTCCTTATAACTCCCACGGAAAGACCTGGGATCCGGATCCGGATCACGGATGGACGGGAGTCATTGCGGTGGACACGCGTGCTGAGTACGCCGATTTCCAGGTGCGGCCTCTAGCTGAGTTCTCCCACATTGTGACTCCGCAACGGGGCCGTTGGAGTAAAGAGGGGAAACTGCTGCCCCGGCAGTCCTATGCAGAGACGATGAGACGTTCTACGGATTGGATAGCCGACAGTCGCAAAGTTGTCTACATGGAGAGGGCTCCTCTTTCTCTGCAGAACGAGGAACCGTACCTGCCCTGGAGCTTTGTGACGTCAGACGATCAACTTCACGGCCCACCCGGAGGCGAGACGGCGTTTAACCATGCGCTGCTAATCTCGGGTGCAGTTCAGTTTTATATCTACACAGGAGAACGTAAGTACTTGGAGATAGCAGAAAAAACGGCCGACTGGGAAATCGCGCACAGCACTCCTGCAGACTGGGCTTGGCCCAACCTCGTCGTCAGTTTCATCTACCTCAAAAGCGACGGTACGTGGGAAGGAAAGGACTGGGGCCTGGAACCGGATAAGTCCGCCTACATGGGCTTCTCCTACCTTAAGTTGTACGCGGCAAATGGCAAGGAGAAGTACCTGGATGCTGCCCTGAAAATTGCAGGCACTCTGAAGCAGCACCAAGGCTCCGAAGGAAACTGGCCTTTCCGCGTGAACGCGCAAACCGGCGAGATCAAGTACGCGTATGGTTGCAGCCAGCTTTGGTACGTCTGGTTTTTTGAAAAACTGGCCGCAATGACAGACGACAGGAGCTACCTGAAGTACAGCGACAGTGCATTTCGGTGGCTCTTGAATAACCCTGTGAAAACCAACCAGTGGCTGGGGATCTACGGGGATTTCGCCAGCGGCGCCAGGTCATACGATCAATGGGTAGCAATGGAAACTGCCATGTACTTGATCGACCACCGCACCGAGAACTCCGGTTATATTAACATCGCGAAGAAGATCCTGGACTGGTTGAACAGCTTCCTGGTGGTCGATTACGGATACTTCCCGGAATACCGGGGGTCGTCGAGCAAAGCGGATACACGGTTGTTCTAACGCATCACGAGCTTCGACTCGCGGAAACCTATGCCAAGCTTTGGGAGGCCACCGGCGACCCAAAGGACAAAGACCTGGCGATCCAGATTGCCAATTCCGTGACCTGGAATCTGATGTCGGACGGAAAAATGCGGCAAGGATTTTGGTTACACGCATCAGGGGTTCCGCTGCAGTTGCCCTTTAACGACCAGTTTACCCGCATCATGTCATGTATTCCCGAGACCGCACCGCAAGGAGAGAATCACCTGCTGCGGTCGACTGGCTTCGTCAAGGATATCAACTATCAGCCCAAGGAAATCAGGTACTCCACGGCCGGCAGGAGCTGCGATTATCTGACCGTCGCCTCTCGGCCGAAGCAGGTGCGAGGGGGCGATCGCCTGTTGCTCTTTGTTCGGGATCCTCGGACGGAACCGAACGGCTGGAGTTACGATCAGAAAACTGGATTGCTCAGGGTAAGTCACGAAGCTTCCGAAGTCGATGTGATTTTGCAATGAATGCAAGCCAACTCGTCATGTCCACTCTGGGCCCTAGCTATGTCAGAGTTGGTGATTCCATCCTGAATGTGGTGTACCGTATACGAACGGGATCTGGGCCCGTTCCAAGGAGGTAAGCAGGTGAAGATCGCAGTTACCGGAGGCGCCGGAGCAGTGGCCCAAATTACCCGAAAGCTTCTGTCCCACAAGCATGAATTCACCCTCTTCGACCTTCCTGGTGCGGGTACCGATACCACCATCGTCCGTGGGGATCTGACTCGTCCGGAGGACGCTGCGCGATTGCTCGAAGGCAAGGATGCGCTGATCCATTTGGCAGTGCTTTACATCAACACCAAGCCGGATTGCACGCCCAAGGATCACGTTGATGTCAACATCGCTGGCCTCTACAACCTGCTGGACCAAGCCCAGAAGAACGGCGTGAAGAAGATCATCGTGGCCAGTTCAGTCTTTGCGCACGGCGTGGCTAAGATCGATCATCTCCCATGGGTCACCTACTTGCCCATCGACGAACAGCACCCGGTCGGCCCGGAGTCCTGGGGACACGACATCTGGGCCATGTATGGCTACACAAAGTGGCTCAGTGAGAAAGTGTGCGAAGGTTTTTCTTATGTCTCCGGCATTCCCACCT
The DNA here is from genome assembly GCA_963765485.1 of uncultured Acidobacteriota bacterium. Taxonomy (GTDB): domain Bacteria; phylum Acidobacteriota; class Terriglobia; order UBA7540; family UBA7540; genus CAVROP01. Next base: position 72,668 of record CAVXWN010000035.1, read on the forward strand.
TCTGCTTCCGATTCGGGCCGGTTCTGATGCCCAAGCCGTCTATGAAGTACTACTGCCTGGAGCTGTGCTACGGGTACGTGGACTACCGGGACGTGGCGGCGGGAATGGATCTCGCACTGGAGAAGCAAGGGTTGCTCCACGAAGTTTTCAACCTGACCGCCGACGACATGTTTTGCTGCGACGATTTCTTCGACTATCTGGTCCGGTACTTCCACGACATAAGGGAAATTCGTAACCACGCCCAATTCCTGCGCCCAGGCGGGCACTCACTGTACGACAACAGCAAGGCCAAACGCCTGCTGGGATGGACCCCCAAGCACTCGTGGCGAGACCGGGAATTCGAGGAGGGCGCGTTAGAGGAGTGGCGCGCCCGGGTGCGCGCCATCATGGACGGGCTAAACAAGCTGCGGAAAAATCCCTCCCCGCTGTCATTCCGAGCCCGTTCGCTGTCATCCTGAGCGCAGCGAAGGATCTCCGTAGTTCGCTCAGGGTAAACTCCGCGAGGAATCTCGCTCTGAGTATTTTCAACGCAATGCGAGATTCCTCGTCGTCCGCCAATAAGAATGGCGGACTCCTCGGAATGACAGGCCAACCGGTTTTTCCGCAGCCGGAGAAGCGCGCCAAGGAGTAGATATGCAGAGAGAAGAAAATACTCTGCGCTTGCAAGTCAAGCCAGCCGATCGGCCCAGGGTGTGCGACGATACTCGGTTGCGTCAGGCGATGGAACGGCAAAACCTGGATTTGATCGTAGCTCATTCGAGGGCTAATGTTGGTTACCTCACGGGACACTTCACGACCACCTGGCACTGGGACTCTGCCATCCTCCATTTTATGAAGATGGAGTACGAAGGTTGGGATTACGTGGTCTATGGCGGCTTCCCTAAAGATTCGAAGAAGGATGTTTTCTTGCTGGAGTATAACCATCGGCTCGAGTCAGTTTCCCGACAGGGAACGTGGGCGGACAAGCTTTATGGTTACTACCAGGGAGGCAGATATCAGCCTCAGGAGAAGCGCAGTATCTGCTTCGACCCACCGTGGCAGAAGACAGCAACAGACGTGCTAGTTCAGGCCATTCGCGAATCCGGTTGCGACAAAGGCCGGATTGGCATCGAGTTCAACCAGGTCAGCAAGGCAGTATTCGAAGAACTGCGGCGGCAGTTGCCTTGGGTAGAGTGGGTCGATATATGGGATCTATTGCTCCGCATTCGTGCCGTCAAAACGCTGGAAGAGCAGCGTCGTTTGCGCGACGCGTTCAAGGTGGCCACTGAGGTTTACCAGCATGTGATACCGACTATTCGCGCCGGGGATACGCCGTACGGCATCTTTCTTAGGGAACTCGAAGAGATTTACGCCCGGCGCGGCACCTTCCTGGCCGGCCACATCTGTTTCGGCACCCAGGACATCTCCAACTCACCGCCACCCGATCAACCTCTCCAGCCCGGGCAGGTGGGAACACTGGATCTGTGCATTTCCACTCAGGATTACCAGACCGATTACGGCCGTGTGGTTTGCTTGGGAACGCCACCTGACGGCTTTCAGAAAACATATGACACTCTGATGCAAGGAATGGAGCTAGGCTTACGCGGAGCACAACCCGGGCGCATGGTGACCGACCTGTTCTGGGAAGTGGCCAGCTTCCTTGAGAAACACGATTTGTGCTTTGCAATGGGTTTCATGGGGCATGGGACGGGCCTGGACGTCCATGAGTATCCCTTCATCAATCCGTTTCGAGAAGGCGATGTTCTGGAAATAGGTATGACCCCCGTCCTTGAGTTCTATTTCGAGCTGAAAGATTATGGGGTTTTCCTGGTCGAGAACACTGGAATTCTTACTGCTGACGGATTTGAAAACCTGTGTACCTTCCCTTACCGTGAGCTGATGGTGCTCACTGCCTGACAAGGCCGTGTGTACGAAGGTGGTTGAATATGAAAACGCTGAGAAGTTCCCTACTTCCTCATCCTCACGACTACAATTTTGTGCACCCAGCATCCGTTCCTTGTGGGGACACGGAGGCAGACCTTTCATACAAATTGCTGCTATCGCCAAGGTTGGAAGAGAGGGCCACGCGGGTTTACCGTGAGACGCTGGTGATCCTGGCGCACTCGCATTCGGTTGAGCCTTGGGACTTTGAGGAAATGCGGGAATCCGGCATCCACGCGGTCATCCTCAAGGTTGATGCGGATGGGATTAACATTGTGAATGGCGGCCGGCGAACCGATGTCCCTGCCGATGAAGACTGGCTCCAGCGCGGAAGCCGGGCCATGGGGCGTATCCAGGAGCTGGCTGCCCAGCCGGCGAGTAGAATTCTGGTTGTGAGCCATGTGGGCGACTTTGACCGGGTGAGACGCGAGAGTAAGGTGGGCATCATCCTGAGCTTCGAAGGGGCCCGACCGCTCTGTGGCAAACTGGAGAATGTGAAGTACTATTACGATTTAGGTATGCGTGAATTGCAGCTCTGGTGGGCCGTCCCCAACGAGACCAAAACTCCGGACCAGCAGCAGCTAAACAGCTTCGGCCTCGACCTGGTCCGAGAGCTGAACCGTCTTGGGGTCGTAATAGACCTGTCGCACATCACGGGGAGGGCGTTTGCCCAAGCGATTGCCGCCACTCGGTTGCCGGCGATCATTTCTCACTGCGCAGTGAATGAACTATACAGGAAAAGTGCGCCGAGCGAATCATACAGCGGGACAGACCTTCTCAACAATGCCACAATTCGGGCTATGGCTGCCAACAGGGGCGTGATCAGTGTCCACTTCGTCACGCCTGATTACATCAAGGCCCGCCACGGTCCAAAGGCCACAGTGGAAGACTTGGTAGATCACATCGACTACATCCGCGGGCTGGTAGGAATTGATTACATCGCACTGGGGCCGGACTTCTTCTCTGAGCCGGGCTGGCGATGGGTGGAGGGAGCCGGGCGAATGCCCCTTCTGGTCAATGTAGTCCGGGAGATGGTGCGGCGGGACTTTACGGACGAAGAGATCCAGAAGGTGCTGGGAAAGAACTTGGTGCGAGTTTTCAAGGCCAATTGGGAACAAGGCCAGCAGCAGTGATCAGCATCCGGACTTTGCTTATCCACTTCCATGGTATGGCGGGGCTGCCCCCGCTTTATCTGTGAGGGTTTATTCCCCGCCTTACGGTCGCAGGCGTGGTCTGCGTCCTTACCACTGTTTATTCCTTCAACGCGAGTCCGGGAAGAACCGCAGAATGATCCGGATCACGACGTAGGCTGTTGGGGCCATAAAGGACATGATGAAGAACAATGGGCCATAAGAATAGGCCTGAACGATATGGCCGATAGCGTAAATGAACGCCATCTGGCCGATGATAGCTCCTGGCCGTGGTCAAACCCACGGCGGTGCTAACCATCTCTCTGGGGAACACATCCACGGGAATGGTGCTGAGATTCACCATCCACGCCATGGTTCCGAACGTCATGAGGGACATGAGTCCCACGATAGCCGCCGCGGAAGGCGCGTAAAAGATCGTAAAACTGAAAAAACCTATACAAGCACAGCCGAGCATCACCCTGAGCCGCGCCTGGACAGGGTCCGACCCTCTCCGGATCAATCGCCCGGAAAACCAGCCGCCTCCCAGGCTGCCCACGTCGGACAGCAGGAAGGGGACCCAGGCGACCATGCCGATAGCGCGCAGATCCATCCCCTGGGTTGCATTGAGGAACTTGGGAACCCAGTAAACGTAAAAAACCCACGGCGTATCTCCGATCAGGCGGCCCAACAGGACAGCCCAAAAATAGCGGTTGCGAAGCAGGAAGGAGAGGCTTTCTCGGATGGGCGGGGCAGCCTTCGGCTTATCTCCTCGGCTCGTTAGGATATAATTCCGTTCCGATTCGGAGAGCAGGGGATGCTTTTCCGGCGTGTGGTAAATCAGCGCCCATAGCAGGACGTAGAGGATTCCTCCAAAGCCAGTGATAAAGAAGGCGTCGCGCCAACTGTAGCGGAGCGCCAACCAGGCGATCACTGGCGGAGCTACGGTAGCGCCTATCGTCGCACCTGCCGTGTAGATCCCTGTAATCAACCCGCGTTCCTGCGGCGGGTACCATTCCGAGGCCGCCTTCGCCGCGGCCAAGTAGGCTCCGGGATATCCCAACCCCAGTAGTAGCCGGAAGAGCATCAGATCATGGTAGGAGTGCGCGAATCCGTGAGCCGCCTCTGCCAACGACCACAAGAACATGGACAAAGCCAGCCCCCACCGTACTCCCAGTTTGTCGATCACCCAACCGCCCAGTACGAATGTGATAAGGTAGGCGACTTGGAAAGCCTGGGTGATGTTCGAGTAACGGATGTCAGTGAGCCCCATCACCTTACTGAGCGTGGGGGCCAGAACCGAGAGCGTTTGCAGGTCGAGGTAGTTCAAGATCGTTTCGCCAAAAAGCAATCCCGCAATAACCCAACGAATGCGACCGAGAGTCTTAGTGCTCAAGGGAGTCCTTTCGTATACTCGAGTCGTATTGATGACCCACCTGCACGCCAACCCCACCGTCTGTTTTCGACCACTCGAACGAGACCGACAGAACTGAGGCATCCGGCAGCCAGCATGATCTCCCGCCAGAGGATTCCCCGGCCCCTGTTCAACGTCGAACTCGTCCTGGGGTTGCGCATCGGTGAGACCTGGCAAGTGAACCTGATGGGGAACACTCAGCTCTCGACTGCGGGATCGCCAATTGGCGGGGTAAAACCAGGCTTGTTCAAAGTACGCTCAATCCGGGCGGCGATGACCTGCGGCTCCGCCGCTACGGCAAGCCATGCCACTACCGGCCCGTTACTCCGCACGCAGGGACTCCACTGGGTTCACAGTTGCGGCGCGGCGAGCAGGGAGGTAGCTGGCGAGCGCGGCCGTCGCGATGAGCCCGAGCGACACCGCGGCGTACGTTGCCGGGTCGACGGACTTTACCCCGAATAGCAGGGACGACATCAGGCGGGTCAGCGCTGGCGCGGCGGCCAGTCCGCAGGCAACACCGACGCCGGTCAGCCCCAACGCATGGCGGACAAACATTCGCGTCAGTTCCTGGTCCTGGGCGCCGAGCGCCATTCGAATGCCGATCTCCCGCCTGCGCTGTGACACCGAATAGGCGATCACGCCGTAGAGGCCCACGACGCCGAGCAACAGCGCCATTGCCCCAGCGATCGCCAGCATCACGAGGGTAAACGAAGTCCGTGCCATGGATTTTCTGTAGAGATAGTCCAGCGTGTGGACATCCGCCAGCGGAAGACTGGGGTCCACTGACCACACGGCCCGCCGCACCTCGTTCATCAAGCTCTCCGAACCGGCGCGCGGGCTGCGAATGGAGAAGGCCACGTGAGCGGCGCACCTCAACGTTTGGATCGCCCTCGAAGCTCGCCGTGGTGAGGATGGGCCAATACACCGAACTGGGCGCTTCTTTCTCCATACCGTCGTCGTGAGTATTGCCGACCACCCCCACAATCTCGCGCCAGTCGTCCTTCGTGCTTACACGGATTTGTTGGCCGAGGGCGCCCGCGGGGTCGTGCCAGTATTCGCGCGCCAGTTTTTGGGAGACAATGACCACTGGAAGCTTATCGTAAATGTCACTCCAGGTGAGATCGCGGCCGGCGATCAGCGGCGTGCCAAGCGTTTTGAAAAAGCCCGGGGCAACGAACCTGAACCGGTGGAGCGGAAGCTCACCTGAAGAGTAGGTGCGGTCCTTCACGAATATTGGATCGCTCCATTGGTTACCATCCATAGGGACACTCATGGAGAGGCTGACAGAGGAGACGCCTGGAAGGGCCTCGATCTTATGCAAAATCTCCTCCTGAAGGCGGACCACGCGCTCGGGGTCTTTCACCTGGACGTCGGGAATGTCGATGCGGAATGTCTGGAGTTCCGAAGGCGCGACGAATCCGGGGTCCACTCCGGTCAATGCGCGGAAAGTGCGAATCATGAGTCCCGAACTGATCAGCAGAACGACCGCCAGCGCCACTTGGACGACCACCAGCACGCTGCGCGATCGATGCCGCTGCCGGCTTTCACTCATTGAACGTCCGCTCTGGCGCAGTCCGGTTCCCAGTCGCGCGCCCGCGTATTTCAAGACAGGGATGGAACCGAAGAGCAGGCTCGCGACGAGTGATAATGCCAGCGTGAACAGCACGACAGTCCCGTCGACGCCGATTTCCTGGAGACGAGGCAAACCCGCCGGCGCCAATGCCACTAGGCCCCGTAAAGCTCCATAGGCCAGCGCCAGACCCAGCATGCTTCCAAGCAGTGCCAGAATGAGACTGTCAAGAAACAATTCCGCGGCGATGCGGACCCGGCTTGCGCCTAACGCGGCGCGGATCGAAAGTTCCTGCTCCCGTCCTTCCGCCCGGACCAGGAGCAAGTTTGCTACATTGGCGCAGGCTATGAGCAACACCATGCCGAGGCCGCCCATCAGAACCCACAGCACCTTGCCCACGTCGCCCACCACGTCTTGCCTCAGCGGCCGAAGGTTCGGCCCGATTCGCGCTTCCTCGAACATCTTGAGGCTGAAGCGGGGCGGAGGCGGAAAACTTCTTTCTACGATGGGGAGCATCCGCGCCACGTCAGCGTTGGCTTCTGCCAAACTGACTCCGGGTTTGAGCCTGGCAATGGCCCCATAGCTGAATTGCCCTAAAAAGGTTTTGGCGCGGTCAAGCGTCAAGGGCAAGATCAGGGCAAGGTCGCGTTGATCATGGAAGCGGAATTCTTGCGGCAGCACTCCGATGATTTGCTGCAGTTTACCATCCACGGTCATTGTCCGCCCGATCACTGAGCGGTCGCCGCCGAACTTGCGGCGCCAGTAGCCGTAAGTCAGCATTACCGTGTCCGCGCTTCCTGGGGAAACGTCCGCCCGCGTGAACGAGCGGCCGAACACGGGTGATATCCCCAGAATTGGAAGTAGGCCATCGGTCACCGCGAGGCCAGGCACGCGCTCCGGCTCCCCGAGGCCGGTGATGTTCACCGAGTCGCCCCTATAGAGACCAATGTCCTGGAAAGTGCGGTTCTGCTCGCGAAAGATGAAGTAGGTTGATGGTGATAGAACCAGATTCTTGATGTTGACGCCGGGAGCCGTGAGCCGGACGGCGGCCAGCTCCTCCGCGTGGGGATAGGGCAGGGGCTTCAGCAATACGCCTTCGAGCACACTAAAAATCGCCGTGTTCCCGCCAATACCCACGGCAAGCGTCAGCAACGCGACTGCCGTGAAAAAGGGCGTCCGCCCCAGCCTCCTTAGAACCTGCCTGAGCTGAGTCGTCAAGGATCCCATAAACCCACCTCCCCTCCTCGATGGACATACTTCCAGCCGAAATCGCCCTCATGGGCGTGTACAGGATATTGGACGCACTGACGCTTGATACGTTAATAGGCAAACGCAGGTTCCAGGAATTCGCCTTGACGGGGGCCTGCATCCGGCATGTAGGTTGCGCGGAGAGTCGGGCTTCGAGACTCCGCAGCACTTCCTGCGGGTTTTATTCCTTCGTGACGGTGTGGAGTCATGATCCCGAGCGGCGCCCCCGTATTTCCGCTCGCGCGGAAATCACAAACTTAGGCACACACAGCGCTACGGGGGGAAGTTCATGCGGCGTAGGAGATCGTGGAAGCGCGGGTCGGAGCGTAGGGGGTCGAGCTTTGGTGCCACCTTGAGGTGAACCATCCATAAGGAGCGTTCCTCGTAGGCTTTTTCCAGCCAGTCGAGTGCCTTGTCGTTGTCACCAAGCGCGGCATAGATGGCCGCCATGTGATAGGTAGGGACACGCCCGCTTTTCAACAAGTTCTCCAAATCGCCGAGCACCTTCTGCGCTTGCCTCTTCCTGCCCGCGATCGCATAGGCGTGAGCTAGCGTCGCCACCGCGATGGGACTCTCTCCCGAAAGGCTCAGTGCGTTCTCAAACTCCGCTATCGCTTCTTCGCACTTCCTCACCTGCTCGCAAGCCAGTCCAAGAAAGACGTGCGTCAGGAAGAAGTTCGGCTCCATCTCGAGTGCCTTTCGCAATTGCTCTAGTGCTGCGTCGTACCGCCGCGCGAGATACAACCTCTCTCCCCCTTTCGCATTAAGGAGGAGCGAGGAGGGATCGAGCGCATAGGCTCGTTGCATCTCAGTGAGGCTCTCGTCAGCTCGACCCATCAGAATCAAATAGATGGAGTAGCCCAGGTGAGCGACGGGGTAATTCTGGTTTAACTCTATCGCTCGCTGATACTCTCTTTCGGCTCCCGAAAAGTCCCAGTCGTGATAGAAACTGACTCGCGCCAGCGCAGTGTGGGCTTCCGCAAGCTGGTCAGAGATCTGGAGTGCCTTGACCGCAGCTTCCTTAGCTTTTTGCAGGGCCTTTTGGGGAGAGTGCGGACCAAATCCCCACAAGCCGATGGTAGCGTATGCGTCTGCTAATCCGGAGTAGGCTAAAGCATAGCGGGGCTCTTTGTCGGCGGCTTGGCTGAAGTATTCGATGGCTGTGCTCAGGCCATTGGCTGTAGCCTTGTTCCAGAAGTAGCGGCCCTTCAGGTAGGCCTCATACGCCGCGGGATCGACGGTGGGAGCGCTGTCCAGGGCCGCCTCTTGCGGCGGTGTGAGCTTGACCTCGACCGCGGCGGCAATCGTGCGCGCGATCCCACTCTGCAATGCCAGAATGTCCCGCAACTCGCCCTCGTAGGTCTCAGCCCACAGGTGGCGGTCCGTCTCCGCGTCGACCAACCGCGCCGAGATCCGCACCCGGTTTCCCGATCGCGCGACCGTGCCTTCCACGAGTGCATCCGCATTAAGTTCACGGGCGATCTGCGGAAGCGTCTTGCTCGCTCCCTTGTACGTCATCACCGAACTTCGCGAGACTACCTGCAAAGACCCAATCTTGGCCAGGGTGCCAATGAGTTCGTCGGTCATCCCATCGACGAAGTACCCCTCCGCCGAGTCGCCCGTGAGGTTCTCCAGCGGCAGTACCGCCACAGCCTTTGTTGCTGTCTTCTCGTCCTGCGGCCCCTGCTCGATCTCGTCCAGGGCCCCAATGAAGCGGTAGCCGCGTCGGGCCACCGTCTCGATAAAACGCGGATTCTCAGCCGAATCGCCCAACGCTTCGCGCAGCCTTCCAACAGCGTGGTTGAGGCTGTCTTGGAAGTCTACAAACGTGTGACTGGACCACAGCGCCGTGCAAAGTACGTCGCGAGTCACCACTTCGCCCGGCTGCTCCAAAAGCAAAAGAAGGATTTGGAGCGGCTGTCCGTGGAGTAGGAGCGTAGCGCCGCCTTTGCGCAACTCACCGGCACGAGTGTCGAGCTTGTACTCTCCAATGCGGATCAGGCGTGGGAGTTGTCTACTTTCTTTCATGGCAGCAGCACACTTGGGGAGACAGTGTAATAAGAAATCTTCCTAGCTAGACATAGACGCATCACACCGTCCCCGCGTTGCATTCGACACAGTGGCGTTGAAAGAGAACTGAAAAGGCTGGTTTTGCTTCTCCCGCCGCGGCGGGTGCGCTTCCAATGCGTCTTCACCGCTTTCAAACCCGCCTGAATATTGGTGCCAACGAACATCGGAAGGTTCGTTCTTGGAATTTGAGTCGGCATTGTGGGTGTAGCACTATTGAAGACAAGAGAAACGCTGGGGGCGTCTTTCGACTAAAACAACTGGCAGCTCTCCGGTTCATTTCATCGTCATTTCATAAACATTTCATACACATATCATGCCGGTTTCCTTGAATCGATCGGGATTCTGCGTCATCGTCTCTACGGTAGTTAGATGGCTGTCTTCATCGGTACTAGGGAAGAGCAGCTTTAAGGAAGCACCTGAAGTTTATCCCCCTTGCGTCGGTTCTTGGTTACCTCTCGGGAGGAATAACCTAATGAAACTGAAGTCTTCGTACTACGCTTGTGCTGCGGTGCTTTTGTTGGCCTCGCTAGCCCAAGCACAAATCTTTCGCGGTTCGATCGCGGGGAGCGTGTATGACTCCACGGGCGCGGCCGTCCCTGGGGTCACGATACAGCTCTTGGAAAACTCCACAGGAACGACTAGTTCGACCGTGAGTACGTCGGCTGGGACGTTCGTATTCCCGGACCTGATGGTGGGTACCTACACCATTACAGTGACTCAGGCCGGGTTCGCGACTCAAAAGCTCGACAACGTGACGGTGGAAGTGGGAAAGGCAACAAACATTCCCATAACTCTCACCCTTGCGACGGTAACACAGAACGTAGAAGTATCGGCCACGGCCGCCAGCCTCGAGACCCAGCAGACTTCACTCAACTCCGTGGTGAACACGACGGCAGTTACGGAAATCCCTCTGAACGGCCGTGACTACACGCAGTTGTTGCAGCTCACCACGGGATATAATCGCGCCGGCTCCCAGAACGGCAACCGGGGCGACGAGAACAACTGGCAGCTCGACGGCGTTGACAACAACGACCTGTGGGGAGGTGGCGCCAACGCTTTCAACCAGGGCAGCATCTCCGGAGTTGCCGGCGTACTCGTCCCTATCGATGCCATTGACCAATTCACCCAACAGAGCGTGGGTGGGGCCGATTTCGGCCGAAACCCTGGCTCGGTCGTCGATGTCGTGATCAAGTCCGGCGGAAATCAGATTCACGGCAGCGCTTATTACTTTAATCGCAATGAGGCCTTCGCGGCCACTTCGCCGTTTGCTGCTCCCGGTTCCAATCCCATGCTCCGAAACTATAACGCGGGCGGCTCGGTTGGTGGCGCGATCAAGAAGGACAAGGCGTTCTTATTCCTGGCCTTCGAAAAGATGAAGCTCCAGACGCCCAACAATATTCTGGCCAGCGCGCCTAGCCAAGCCTGGGTGACTGACGTTTCGGCCAAGATGGCCACATACGGCGTTCAGCCGAATTCGGCCATGATTAACTATCTGCACGGAGCCTGGCCGTGGTCCACAATTCAAGGCCTTCCGGCGGCTAGCGCCAATTATGTGAGCAACGACAACAACCTCGAAGGCAGCAACAATTTTGTGGGCCGGATCGATTACAACGTCACTCCCAAGAACCGCTTTTTTGTCCGGAGCATCGTGGGCACCGGCGACGCCACCGCTTACTCCGGCGTCGTTTATGGTCAATACTTCCAAGCTGTACCCAGCCGCCAGGAAAATCATGCGGCGGTCTTGACCAGCACGCTTACCAACCGCCTCGTGAACCAGGCGCTCTTCGGCTACAACTACTTCCTGCAGAACTTCGACGACGCCAACCATGGCGCGCATCCCTGCGCCGACTGGGGTTTCTGCACCGGTGGGACGGCCGAGGGCACGCCCATATCCACCATCACCGGCTTTAACTATGGCGGCGTGGGATCCACTCCCGAGCCTGGCCGCACAGACATTACTTGGCACATCACGGACGATCTGGTTTACACCTTAGGCGCCCACACCTTTAAATTCGGGGGCGAATTCCGGAACCAGACCCTGTGGGTGCATTACTTGTGGAACGCTCGCGGCACCTTCAATTTCGACGGCACTGCGGGTCCTTGGTACACTACGACTGGGGCCCTTGATCCGAACTTCAGCCCAACCGAAGCCGCGTTCGCGGATTTCCTGGGTGGCTACATCAAAACAGACTACGGCACCTTCGCCACTGGAATCCCGACGCGCACTTGGCACTCTAAGTCGATGTCGGGGTACTTCGCAGATAACTGGCAGATGAAGCCGACCCTGAGCGTCAACTATGGCGTGCGTTGGGATTACAATGAGCCCTATTACGACCCCACTCACGATGCCTCCACCTGGTCGCCGAGTTTCCCTACCTCTCTCAACCCACCGGGCTTGGCTTTCCCCGGCGAGGCGGGTAGTCCCATCAGTTCGCTCTATCCCGCGGACTACCACAGCTTCGGACCCCGAGTGGGCTTCGCATGGACACCCAAACGCGGCGGGAAGACAGTTATTCGCGGCGGCTGGGGCGTCTACTTTAACCAATTGGGGAACGCTCTGTTCGTTGATACCGCTGGCGGGCCTTCCACGGGCCGCGGAGCCTCGCGCAACCCGGGAGGGGGCAACCCCGTGTTCAACGTCACTAACCCCGCAACGACCATCGTGCAGCCCGGTGTACCCATTTTCGGCTCAACCGCTGCCGGCCTCACGCCTCCTTGGACCCTTTGGTCAGTGGACCAAACCTTGCGCACTCCTTACACTGAGAACTTCAGCCTGAACGTGCAGCAGCAGTTGACCTCGCACACCATTTTGCAGATCGGGTACGTGGGGAATACGGCCCGGAAACAAGCTCTTAACGTGAACGCCAACGCGCCGTATGCCAGCGTCACCCCTTATGCGAACTTCCAGGCCGCGCGCCCGTATTATTCCACCTATCCCATGTACAGCGGGATTACGTGGCTAGAAACTGCAGGCAGCGGGTATTACAACGGCCTCCAGGTTTCACTTCGCAACACCTCCTGGAAGGGTCTCACCGGTCAGGTTTCCTACACGCTCAGCCGTGCTAGGGACGATATTTCGGGAGACCGCGGCGCGTATCCGCCGGATAGCCACAACCTCGGGAGCAACTGGGGCCTATCCGATTACGACACGCCGCAGGCCCTGAGCGGATATCTGGTCTACGACCTACCACAGTTCGGACATTCGATGCCGCGGCTCACGCAGGGCTGGGAACTCAGTTCCTACTTCGCCGCGGACGCCGGTTTCCCCTTTACCCCCATGTCCGGCGTGGACAACAGCCACAGCGGCCAACTCGAGGACCATGCGGATCTGGTAGGTAGCCCGTTTAGCGGCGTCACGCAATGCGGGACCATCGTGTCGTGTGGCGTGCAGTATTTCAATCCGGCGGCCTTCACAGGAAACGCCGCGGGAACCTTCGGAAACGTGAAGCGCAACCAGTACCGGTCGTTTGGCTACCATGACATCGACTTGGCGCTGATCAAGAACACGAAGATCACGGAGAGGCTGACTTGGCAGTTGCGTTTCGAGATGTTCAACATCTTGAATATCCTTAACCTCGGTTGCTTGGACGCAAGCGTGCCCGACGGTAACTTCGGAAGAGGCGAGTGCACGCTGTCTACTGGCAACGGCGCGCCCGGCATCGGACCTGGCGAACCCTTCAACATGCAGATAGCCATGAAGCTGAAGTGGTAAAAAGCCAGCGCGCTACAACAAATTGGGACTTCCCCTGGCGAAGAGCCAGGGGGAGCCCCGACGGTACAAACCTTGAAGTGCGAAACTTAGTGTAAGTGAGGCAGGTTTTCCAATTCTGGTTTCGCTCCCTTCACTGAAGAGGGGCTATCCGCGCTCCAGAAGCAAGCGCGCACCTGCGCCGTTCACATCTGCGGTTCTTCCCAAGGCAGAGCCGCAGACCTCCCGCCAGGGCAGGACGCAGGTCTGATGCGCTGCTTTATCTCTCTCGAAAATCACGCCGTGCCGGTCATTCCCGCAAAGAGCTTGCCCTGAGCTTGCCGAAGGGCGGGAGGAATCCAGCCCTCTGTGAGTTGAACTGGACCCCAGCTCACGCGGGCTCACGCGGGCTCACGCGGGCTCACGCGGGTGTCAAGGCAAAGTAGAAATGTCCTAATCCCAGCAAAGTAGAAATGTCCTGTTCTTAGCAAAGTAGAAAGTTCCGCTTTTGGTTCTTTGGCGGCTAACCGGAGGAGCCCGTAGGGCGACGGAGGTTAGCCGCCAAAGAACGTCGGCGACCCACCCCGTGTCGCGCCCGGCAGAATCACTCCCAAAGGTGGACTCTTCCGGAGATGGAAATCTTTCATCCAGTTGTGCACTTTGGGGCGAAGCCTCGGCGCGCTTGCCGGTAGCCGGGGTGGGGACATTTTCGGTTGAGCCTGGCGCTCCGCCACGCTCAGGCCGTACTGACGGAACTTCACCACCATGCTCCCGTCGAGCCGTTGCTCCACCCGCACCCGTCCGCCCCGCAGCCCGGGTCGGATATCACCGCGCGCGATCTGGAAGATCTTCCCCTGATAGCGAATCGTGTAGTCGGAGGTCACGATGCGTTCTTCCACAAGACTTAAGATCGCCGCCAGTTCATGCTCCGCGCGCAGGGGACGGTGCGCATCCGTGCTGCCCGCCGGCAACACCGTGAAGGTCTGGTTCCAGTGCGGCAAGTATTCTTCCTCCAGGTAGGTCTGCGCCGCTTCCAGACGGTCCGCCCCCGCCAAGCGCAGCCCTTTCACCAACCGGTCCTGGGCCGTGCCGAAGAAGCGTTCGATGCGACCTTTGGCCTGGGGCGAGTGCGCCGGGATCCAACCAATCCCCAACTCCCGCAAGGCCCGCCCGATCTGCGTCCACGCTGGTTTAACGGCCTCATCCGCCGCTTCCACCCTCGGCCGATTCACCGTAAAGAGGCTGCCCTTGTCCGTATAAAACTCCACCGGCCGACCCCAACCCTCCACGTATCCCCACAGCACGTGCAGGTTCTCCTCCGTGCTGTCCTGCTCCACAAAACGTGCATAGGCCTGGCTGCTGGCGTCATCGATCATGGCCACCAGGTACAGCCGCGGCCCCCGCCCTTCCAGCCAGTCGTGCACCGAGGTGTCCCATTGCACCAACTCTCCCCGGCAACTCCGGCGCTGCCGCCATACGTGCACCTCCTCGACTTGGCGCCGCTTCCCCCGCCGCAACCCCGCGGCCATCATCCACTGCCGCAGCGTCTCCTTGCTCACCTCCACCGCGTGCTCTTTCGCCAAGTACTCGCAGGCCAGCGTGGGGCCAAAGTCTCCGTACTTCGCTTTCACCAGCTTCAGCACCTTGGCGCGCAGACTCTCCGCTAAGCGCCGATTCGACGCCCTCCCGCGCAGCCGATGCACCACTCCGCGATCGCCCTCCGCCGCGATCCGCGCCAGCAACCTCCGCACCTCGCGGTCGCTGATCTGTAACTGCCCCGCCGCCTCACCTTGCGTTAAATGTCCCCCCTGCACTTCATGCAATACCTTCAACCGGTCCCGCTCTTTCCCACTCAACATCAGCATCTCCTGTTTTTCCATCCGTCAAGCTTGACGGAGTTCAACAGGACATTTCTACTTTGCTGAAACCGGACATTATCACTTTGCCGCGACACGCGGGCTCACGCGGGGTGACAACATGACTGTATGGGCATATAATGGTTTTGGGGCCAAGGGCACATGCAAAAACCAAAAACGCTGGGCGAGTTGAAGACGTCCAATTATCGGAGTGTGAGCGTCAAGGATGAGATGCGCGCCAACCTTCTGCGCAAGCTCACCGCTGGCGAGCCTCTCTTCCCGGGTATCATCGGATTTGACGATTCCGTGATCCCTCAGATCGCCAACGCGATTCTTTCCCGGCACAATTTCATCCTGCTAGGTCTTCGCGGCCAGGCCAAGAGCCGCATTCTTCGGTCGCTGGTAACGCTTTTCGACGATTCCATCCCTTTCATCGCTGGTTGCGAGATCAACGACGATCCCCTGAGACCAATTTGCCAGGCCTGCCACGAGCGGCTGGCGGAAATGGGTGATGGCACACCCATTGCTTACCTCCGCGCTGAAGACCGCTACGTTGAAAAGCTGGCAACGCCGGACGTGACGATCGCCGACATCATTGGTGACCTTGATCCCATCAAGGCCGCCAGGGGTGGGCACGCACTTTCGAGCGAACTGACCATTCATTACGGTTTGCTGCCCCGCGCTAACCGCGGAATTTTTGCGATCAACGAATTGCCGGACTTGGCAGGCAAAATCCAGGTGGGCCTATTCAATATTATGCAAGAGGGCGACGTTCAGATTAAGGGATACCCTGTCCGTCTCCCCCTGGATGTCGAGCTAGTCTTCACCGCTAATCCAGAAGACTACACGGCGCGCGGCAAGATCATTACACCCTTGAAGGACCGCATCGGCTCCGAAATTCGCACGCATTATCCTGATTCCCTCGAGCATGCAATGGCGATCACCGCTCAGGAGGCTTGGACCAATCGCAACGGCGGCGCCAAGTTGGTGCTCCCCCAATTCCTAAGGGAGGTTGTGGAGAGCATTGCCTTCGTGGCGCGTCAGGAAAAAAGGGTTGACAAGCGCAGCGGCGTCAGCCAGCGCGTTCCCATAACCTGCCTGGAGAATATCATCAGCAGCGCGGAATATCGTGCCGTGAAAAATCATGAAGAGAAGGTGGTCCCTCGGCCCTCCGATATCTACAACGCCATGCCCTCGCTGACCGGCAAGGTTGAACTGGAGTATGAGGGCGAGATGCGAGGGGCGGACAGTGTGGTTCGGGACATCATCCGGCAGGCTACGGCTCAAGTGTTTAAGAAGTACTTCGACGGAGTCTCCCTCCAATCCATCGTTCAATGGTTCGAATTGGGAGGAACACTCAAGTACCCTCCAGCGCGCCGTCACAAGAACTATTCGGGCAGTTCAAGAAGATTCAGGGCCTGCTCGAACAGACCCAGCATCTCGGCATCAAAGCAAAGGATGATCCCACGCTGTCAGCCTCGGCCGCGGAATTCATCCTGGAGGGCCTTTCCGCGTTAAAAAGGATCAGCCGGAACGAGGAGTTGGGCTATCACGTTGAAAGACAGCGCCCCGAAAGTCGGAGCGAGGAACCCAGTCCAGCGGGGCATCGCCGGCGCTCGCTGAACTGACGCAGTGGTGAGTGGTCAAGTGAAATTTGTCAAGTACACCAAGTACGTGCCGAGTCCGTTCGACGAGCTGAGCGGCGAAGACCTGCTACAACTCCTTCAGGACTTCCTTCTCGACAGCGGCTTCTACAACCAGTACTCCAACGTCTACGAAATGGACAACGCGCGGACCATGGAACAACTGCACCAGGCGCTGCTCCAAGCTCTTCAGCAGCAGGGAAAGATCCCCGATGACGTGCTACGGCAGATGTTCGAAAACTGGGAAGAATACCAGAAATCCGAGCTGGCCGAGCACATCAACCAATTGTTGGAACGGTTGGCGGAGGAAGGCTATATCACCGTTGAGCAGCCAAATCCAGGACAGCGTGAAACCAAGGAGCAGGGCCAGGGACAGGTGATGGAAGGCGAAGGCACGGCAAAATTCGAAGTTACGGACAAGGCGTTGGACTTCCTCGGTTTCAAAACCTTGAAAGATCTCTTGGGTTCGCTGGGAAAGTCGAGCTTCGGCCACCACGACACGCGCGAACTCGCCACCGGAGTCGAATCGGATGGTTCAAGCAGGCGGTATGAGTTCGGCGATACGATGAACTTGGACGTCAATGCGACGCTTCTTTCCGCTATTCAGCGCCAGGGCCTCAATATTCCTCTCGACCTGGATTATCAAGACCTCCAGGTCCGCCAGTGTGAGTACCAGAGTTCTTGCGCCACAGTCCTCATGCTCGATTGCAGCCACAGCATGATCCTGTACGGGGAGGACCGCTTCACTCCCGCCAAGAAAGTTGCGCTCGCGCTCACCCACCTGATCCGCACGCAGTACCCGGGCGATATCTTGAATCTGGTACTGTTTCATGACTCAGCGGAAGAAGTGCCGCTCGCTGACCTGGCGCGAGTCCGCGTCGGACCTTATTACACAAATACGCGCGAAGGTTTACGCCTTGCGCAAAGGATTCTGGCCCGCCAGAAGAAGGACATGCGCCAGATCGTAATGATCACCGATGGCAAGCCGTCCGCGCTCACGTTGGAAGATGGCAGGATTTACAAGAACTCCTTCGGACTGGACCCACTGGTCGTCTCGGAAACGCTCCTCGAGGTCGCCCGCTGCCGCCGGAATGGAATTCTAATCAACACCTTTATGCTCGCTTCTGACTACAGTCTCATCAACTTCGTCCAGAAAGTCACTGAAATCTGCCTCGGCAAAGCTTACTTCACCACACCCTATACCCTTGGCCAATACCTTCTGATGGACTATCTGCAAAAGAAGGTCAAGCACGTCCACTGAGAACAGTGACGAGTGACGAGCGGAAGTCAGAAGCAGAAGGCCAGGGAATGCCTGTTCCTACCGACCGTTCACAAGAATTTGAATACTCGGGCAAGGGGGAGCGCAAAATTCGGAAGCATCGAGGAAGTGAGGATTTCAAGTTCGCGGAAAACCTGCGATAGACTGTATTTTTCCCGGCCCAGCCGATAGACCTCAATGGCCTCTTGGTCGGGATCAACGATCCAGTACTCCTCGACGCCATGTCGAGCATAGGCTTTGAGCTTCAGGCCGCGGTCGCGATTTGAAGTCGTCGAGGAGAGAATCTCAATCACCAAGTCTGGTGTACCCTCCAAGGGGCAACGCCGTTTGAATTTAGGAGCCTGCCCCGCTCCCAGGCTCAGGCTCTCCAAGGACAAGAATCTCAGTGGGAGCCGAGACAGATAAAGGACAGGGCGCGCCGTGCGAACTCCGCACGCTGCCGGGGCACACTACTCCTTTTTCCCTGCCCCCAGAGACCCGGTGGATGGGTTGCGCGAACTCGCCTCGCATTAGTGCTTGCCGAGCTTAGCAGCCATGCTCAGGAGCAACTTCCGATTGGCGGTTGACATGGCTTCGAACATCTTAACCAACCGCTTCACAGGTTTCCCCGAGCCGACTTGGTCAGGCACCTTCGCCGCACTGGGCTTGCCCTCTCCGAGAAACAAGAGCTGGTACGGTTCGACCTCCAGTGCCTTCGAAAACTTCTCCAAGGTCGAAAGGGAGGGAACCGTGTAGCCGCCTTCTACACGAGATATGTAGGAACGCAAGAGACCGGACCGTCTCTCGATGTCACCTTGCGACAAACCCTTTGCTTCGCGCAATGCTCTCAATCTTTTTCCAAGATCCATGCCGTTATTAAATCAGAATTGAGCATGCATGTCAATCACGCAAAGTTAATACAGTCTCCGGCTTACTAAAGTCAGTAACCAAGCTCCTCAACCAACTCGGGAAGGGGCCTTTCGGTCCGGCTCTTCTCGAGGGTTCCTCGCGAATTCTGATGCGAGCAACTCCAGGAGCGTCAAGGTGAGCGTCGAGCCCACCACCTCGCTAAGAGGGGGCACAAGAACCGCAATTTCCGAACGCTCCACAAGCTCACGATCGTTACTGTCAGTAAGCGATATCAGCCTCGCCCCCTTGCCCTTGATTTGAGCAGTGGCTTGATAGACATCCCGCTTAATCCTCAGGCGCGACCCGGAAATAAACATGGCGACATCACCGCGCCGCAAATGCAACAAGGGACCTGAACAGAACTCCGACACCTCGATTCCATCACAATGAATCGCGCCAGAAGCGCTCAGACACCGGCCGCCGTGAATAACTACAGGATGATAGAGGCCGCCCCCCACGAGCCAGAAGTGATCCCTAGCTCGAAGCTCCCGGGCCAACGAGCGGACCGCGTCAGAAAGATGAGTGAAGGACCACTCCACATGTTCGGGCAAACGCTTCAGCTCGTCTTCGAACGACGACAGCACCGCGCCGGAGCGCTTGAGGACGCGCGCCGCAATCAGAGCAACACTGGAGAGCGCCCCCTGCTGGCAGACCGCGGCGGCGGAATCGTTCGCGCCTTCATCACGCGTGAGAAAGACACCTTCACACGCCTTGGCGAGCGGGCTGTCGGGGTTACGCGTCAATGCCAGGAGTGTGGCGCCCCGGAAGCGCGCTGCCCGGACAACGTCAAGCGCCTCCGGGTCTTCGCCCGAGGCCGAAATCACCACCAGCACCGACCTGGGACGCACCGTCGAAAGGGCGTATGCCTCAAAGACCCTCGAGGAGTGCGCCACCACCGGCCAGCCGGCCAGCCACTCGAACAAATAAGCCCCAGCCAAACCAACCGGCAGTGATGCGCCGCAGCAGCATATGTGAATTGGCCCTTCACCCCACCGCACGCGGCGGATAAGCGTTTCGTATTCGCGGACACCCTTTTCGAGAGTCTCCCGGAGAAGCCGGGGGACTTCCAGGACTTTCGCTCTTGTTTCCATGCGTGATCACCTTGATAAGCTGACGTTTCTTCCTCAAAGCAACTCCTCCGTACTTTGAACGCCAGGCGTTCCTGCTCCAGCAGGAATACTGAACCCATGCGCACACAGGTGCGCTCCAAAGAGCAGGATCAAAGCCGCTCCATAAGCCCAGAACAACAGATCAACGGAAACAGCGAATGGTCCGTAGACCTCCCGGAAGCGAAAGAGCGGCAATGTCTGGATGTAAATCAATTTCCCCAACTCCGTCAAAATACCGCCAATCATGGCTGCGGGAAGAACCCGGTTGATCGGTACCTTGCCGTTAGGCAGGAAATAGTAAATCACGAAGCAGGTCGAGACGGCGAGCGGGACCGAGAGCATTTCCATAACACCTCGAGAGATCGCAGCTACCAACCCTGGAAAGGGGATCCATCCGATAACGAGCGTAAGCACCCATCGCGCGGCTGTCGAGAGTAAGACCGAAACGAACGCCATAAATCCTGTGGCCAGAGCCAAGATGAAGGAAAAGGCCTGGTTTTTCAGGAAGCTTCGGTTCTGCCGAATCCCCCACACCTGGTTCAGTGCGACTTCCAAGGGAAGAAAGACCCCCGAACTGGTGAAAAAGAGCATAGCGACTGAGATGAGTTGCAGCCTGGGCCGCGCTTGAACGAGCTGGGTCAGGTTTCGAATGATCGAGTCCGCCCCCGCAGGCAAGTGAATCCTCAAAAGTTCCAGGATTACGCGGTAGGCACCCTCCCAGTGCAGCCATCTCAGACAGACCGTAAGTAACAGCATCGTGAACGGAAAGAAGGCAAGATACACATTGGCGGCTATCGAGAATGCATAAGCGTGGACCTCCGTCAGAAATAAGTAACGCAGACTCGGAAGAAGGCGACCTCCGATCTCCCTCATCACGTCCATGCGGTCGTGGGCCCTTTCAGTTAGGCTCGTCACTGAATCTCCATTCAACCGGTGAAACGAAGCGAAGTATAAACGATATGCCCGCCTGCTGCCGAGAGCATTCCTGACTCATAGATTGTACTTCGCAGCGAACTCCAACAACACTACGACTGCGACAGAATCACCATCTGTATGATCTGCAGCGTTTCTGGATCGCGAGGGCAACCTGGGAAGCCTGCCCCTCGTAAGAAGTTAAGTTCGAAGATGAGGAAAAGTGCTATAATGTCTGTTTACTGCGAACAAAACTGAGATGGTTGGGCTTCATCTGAGTTCGCAAACAGGGCGACCAATACTAACGCTTAGTTGTAGAAGTTAGGAGTCGGCAGATGGAAGGGCGGAGCTTTGGCCCCTGAAGCTAGGCGTCTTCAGGGGCTAAAGAGCCTGTGTGAAAACTCCATCCACCTTGTCATTCCGATCCCGCCCTGCGGGAGAGGAATCTCGCTCTGAGTATCTTCGACGCAATGCGAGATTCCTCGTCGTCCGCCAGTAAGAATGGTGGACTCCTCGGAATGACACAGCCAGCCGAGTTTTCACACAGGCTCTAAAGCTCCGCCCTTCCAAGCTTCCAAGGACACCGGCGAAATCGATTATTAACAACCAAGCACCAGCCCGTCTTGGTGCGTTCAGGAAGGAGCAAGGCATGAAACGAAAAAGGCAGAAGCCAAATGAGGTCCCTTCGAGGAAAGATAATCTGACCCGGCGCGACTTCTTGAAGGGGGCCAGCGTCGCCGTATCCAGCGGATTGCTGACGACGGAGGCGCGTGCAGCCTCACCTCCCTCAGGTTCGGATGCCGTCGCCGGACCAGGACCTGTGCCCATCACTCTGAGGGTTAACGGTGAACGTCACACGCTTAATCTCGAACCGCGCGTCACACTCCTCGATGCTCTCCGCGACCATCTGGATCTGACCGGGGCTAAGAAAGTATGCGATCGCGGGGTCTGTGGAGCGTGCACGGTCATGCTCGACGGCAAGCCAGTCTATGCTTGCAGCCTGCTCGCGATACAGGCGGAGGGGCGTGAGATCGTAACCGTCGAAGGACTTTCGCACGACGGCAAATTGCATCCCGTCATGGCCGCCTTTGTCGAACACGACGCGCAGCAATGCGGCTTTTGCACGCCCGGTTTTGTAGTGGCGTGCAACGCGTTTCTGGATAAACATCCAAACCCTACGTTTGATGAGGTTGAAGAGGGGCTGGGGGGAAATCTCTGCCGGTGTGGAACGTACGTCGGCGTTCGGCAAGCGGTCCTCGAGGCCGCCAAGTCGATGAAGGGAGGAAAGGCAAATGCCTAAGTGCAAATACGACTGGCCGGAGGCAGGAGAAAGAACACTGATTGGCAAGCGGATCAGTCGCGTCGATGGACCCGCCAAAACGAGTGGCAGGGCAAAGTACACTTTCGATGTCAACCTCCCCGGCATGCTGTACGGCAAGATTCTGCGCTCACCTTATGCTCATTGCAAAATCACTGCCTTGGACACATCCGCCGCTGAGAGCTTGTCCGGCGTGAAGGCGGTTCGCAAGATCCAGGACGTGGGCAAGGAAATTCAATGGGCAGGCGATGAAATCGTGGCCGTGGCGGCGGAAAGTGAAGAGATTGCTCGAGACGCCTTGGATAAGATCAAGATCGAGTTTGAGCAGCTTCCCTTCCTGGTGAGTGAAGAAGACTTGAGCAAGGCAGGTGAGCACGCCCAACCGGCAGGCGAAGAGAAGGCCGGTGACCCTGACAAGGCTTTCAGCGACCCCGATGTAGTCATTTCCGAAGGTTACTATGGCATGGCCGTGATCGCGCACTGCTGCCTTGAAACGCACGGTAGCGTCGCGGAGTGGACGGGGCCCGACACCTTGAAGACCTACTTCTCCACTCAAAGTGTATCCCTGCTGCCTGGGGAAATCGGTAAGGCGCTGAGGGTGGTGGGTATCGATGTCAAGGACAACAACATTGAGACCATCTGCCAATACATGGGGGGAGGTTTTGGCAGCAAGTTCTCTCCTGACCGTTGGGGCATTGAGAACACCCGGCTCGCAAAGATTGCAGGCAAGCCCGTCAAGCTGCTGCTCGAGCGTGACATGGATTTGGAAGTGGCGGGGGCGAGACCGTCCGCGTACGCCAGGATTAAAGTGGCGGCAAAGAAAGACGGGACTATCGTGGCTTGGCAATCGGACTCCTGGGGCACTGGAGGTCCGGCAGGCGCCACCATGCCCCCCCTTCCTTACGTCTTCACCGGCATACCCAATAAAGTCACTCGCCATACCTCGGTCAGTACGAACACCGGTCCCGCACGCGCTTGGCGTGCCCCAACTCACCCCCAGGCGGCACTGCTCACGATGGGGGCTCTCGAAGACCTTGCCGCCAAGCTCAACATGGACCCGCTGGAGTTCTTCTCGAAGAACGCCGATCTCGCGGGCGAGCGCGCGGAGGTGTACCGGCAGGAACTCCGCAAGGCGGCTGAGTTGATTGGTTGGGAGAAGAACTGGCACCCGCGCGGCCACTCGACTCCCAGTTCCCTCAAGCGCGGCCTGGGAATCAGCCTCCACACATGGGGTGGCCGAGGGCACAACAGCAATTGCAATGTGAATATCCATCCCGATGGCTCCGTCGAGGTAAGTCTGGGGAGCCAAGACCTGGGCACCGGGACGCGGACCGTGATTAACATCGTGGCGGCTGAAACTCTGGGTCTTCCCCTCGAGGCAATTCAGGTAAATATCGGGGATAGCAAGTATCCAATTGATGGCGCTTCCGGCGGCAGCACGACCGTGGGCGGAGTGAGCGGTTCCACTCGTCGCGGATGCACGGATGCCCTCGAGCAACTCTTCGCGGCCGTGGCCCCCAGGCTGGGGGTACCCGCTGACGAACTCATAGCCACCGATGGAAAGATTCAGGCAAAGACGGATGCTTCCAAGAGCCTTACCTGGAAGCAAGCCTGCGCCAAGTTGGGCGTGAAGACGATTCAGGTGACCGGCAAGAATCCCGGCCCCTGCCCCGCCCTGGGTTCCAGTGGCGTGGGTGGAGTGGAAATCGCGGATGTTACGGTGGATACCGAGACAGGGATCGTGAAGATCAACAAGATGGTGTGCGCGCAGGACTGTGGCCTGATCATCGACCTGAAAACGGCAGAGAGCCAGTGCTACGGTGCGTTGATCATGGGCATCTCTTACGCGCTCTTCGAGGAAAAAATCATGGACAATGCCACGGGCCGTATGCTGAACCCCAACATGGAGTTCTACAAGCTTGCAGGACTGGGCGACATCGGCGAATTGGTGGTGCACATGATGACGGGGCCGGGATACGACGAACGCGGCGTGATCGGCCTGGGTGAGCCACCCGTTATTTCCCCGGGCGCGGCCATCTCGAACGCCGTGGCGAACGCTATCGGTGTGCGCGTGCCCACCTTGCCGATAACTCCCGAAAAGGTTCTAGCCGCACTCGAGAAAGGAGGGCAAGCCTGATGCAAGCTTTTGAATACGCAAGCCCCACGACTCTACAGGATGCCGTTCATTTGTTGGCCGAAGCGAAGGGCGAAGCTGCGGTCCTGGCAGGCGGAACTGACCTGCTAAGCTTAATGAAGGACCGCATCGTCAATCCAGTGCGGGTGGTCGATCTGCAAAAAGTCAAGGAACTGAAACGAATCGAATTCAAGTCAGGGTCGGGCTTGCGCCTGGGCGCCCTAGTCACGTTGGACGAGTTGATCGAGAATGAGGAGGTGCGGCAGCACTATCCGGCGCTCGTCCAGGCCGCTGAGGGCATCGCCGGCCCACAGGATCGCAATCTAGGGACAGTGGGTGGCAACCTTTGCCAGCGTCCGCGCGACTGGTACTTCCGGTTGGGATATGGCCTTCTGGGGATTTACAAAGGAAAACCGCTGGCGCCGGAGGGCGACAACCGCTACGGTGCGATCTTCGGCAATTTCGGACCGGCTTACTTCGTGAGCCCGTCCAGCTTGGCCCCTCCCCTCATAACACTCAGAGCGAGAGTTCGAATTCACGGTCCCGAGGGAGCGCGAGAGCTTGAAGTCGAGAAGTTCTTTGTAACCCCCAAGAGCGATGGTGAAAGCGAGCACGCGCTCAAACCGCACGAAATCGTGACTGAGATCACGGTGCCTGCTGCTGATGGAATCAAGATGGCCATGTATGAAGTGCGCCAGAAGGAGGCGCTGGATTGGCCTTTGGCCACGGCTGCTGTGGCGCTACGACTGGAGGGTGATTCAGTAAGGTGGGCAGCGCGTCGTACTCGGTCATGTGGCGCCCGTGCCGTGGCCATCACCCGAGGCGGAACAAGCCTTGGTGGGAAAAATCTTCGTTGACGAATTGGCGGACGACGCCGCCAAAGCCGCCGTTAGCAAAGCCACCCCGCTATCAAAGAATGCCTACAAGGTCCAACTGGCCCGCGTCGCGGTCAAACGCGCCCTGCTGCGCGCTGTGAAAGGAGAAGTGTGATTATGCCTGAACCCACTCCTCAGCCTGAAACTTACCCGGAGCGCTGCCGGTTACTGCGCTCCAAGTGGATGTTTATCGAAGTTGAACCTGACCCGACGGTTCCCCGCTCCGACAGCGGCATCTGTTGGTGCGTCCACACCCAGAACTGCCTTGGGCCGGATGGGAAGATAGCCAGTCTGGAGAACTGCAAACCGGGCCGTGCCTGCTACCAACCGCTGTAGGGGGACGGCTTGCCGTCTCCCCTTCGCTGCGGAGGGTAGGGCAAGCTACCCCTACAACTACTTCCGGAGCCCGTCCCTTCTCTCGTGCCGGCGGAGCAACTTTCGGCTTCCCCAGACATCAAAAAACTGTGGGGCTATGGGATGAATCTGCTCGAAGGAGGGCACATCATGCGGAAGCTTTATCTCCCCGCAGTTGTGGGGCTAGTTCTGCTGGTGGTGTTGGCCATCCCCAGCAGCGCGGCGATCAAGGGAGACTATCTCGAAGCTCGCAGCGCAGACGTCTATACCGGTCCATGCTTTGCCAACGGCCAAGTTGGCTTGGTCGGGAACGAGGCGATCCTGGCCTGGAAGATCAAAGAAGGCGAGTGGAAGGGAGCCAATTTGAGTGGCCTGGGCGTTGTGGGTGTGGTAAAGGCCCACGCTACGTTGGGCGATCCTTACCATAGTCCTTACCCGGCCGAATCGGTGTTGATTGTTGACCAGCGGGCGACCAGCCAGCAGCGCTCGGCCCTTGAGGATTTCGCCGCTTCCATGGCCGGGAAGCTATTGAACCACGTGGTACGCGTTGAGATAGCACCCATTCAATTTGCCTTCGCGCAAGGCGAACACCACGGCGCTGCACGTCTTGTGGCCGGGCACCTCGCGCGCATCGAAACTCGTAGCTTGTGCATGGGTGACAATATCTGTGGGAACGAGTTTGTCTACTACCCCCCGCTCGTTCAACTGGCTCATGCTATGCCCGCGTTCACGATTGAGGATTCGTTCCAAGGCAAGGGTCTGGATACCATCTGGAGCCACAGGGGCGAACGTAGCGCTTTTGTGGGAACCTTCACATTCTAACTGGACCGAACGCCCATTTAGCTCTCGTAGTTCTTCTCACGGAGTTCTGACGCCATGAAACTTCACCGTGCACATTTGTTGATTCTCGCCTCGCTACTTGTCTTGTCCGGGACGGTGTTTGGGCAGACTTACAAAGCGGAAAACGCCGGAGCGCCGCCAGTCGCGGACCTTCCCAAACCTTTGCAAGATGCATTGGAGTCGCAGGGAACGCGGGTCCTGAACGACCAAGGTGGCACGGTGCTGGAGGTGTGGTTGCGGAAGAGCGTGCCCACCAGTTCCAGCGCCGGCGGTTCTTCGGACCTTCTCTACGGTCCTCTGGATGAAGGAGTGTTTCTTGGCGTGCTGCGCTTCCCGAACCAGGGGGCTGATTTCCGCGGCCAGTCTATCAAGCCGGGGCTTTATACGTTGCGCTACGCGTTGATTCCTCAGGATGGGAATCACATGGGAGTGAGCCCCACCAGGGACGCATTGATCCTCTGTCCTGTCGCTGCGGACACGGATTTTGGAACGGCCCTGAGATTTGATGACCTCGTAAAGCTGGGCCGCGAATCGTCGGGCACGCCGCACCCAGGCTTCCTGGTGGGAGCGCCGGTGAATGGAGATGGCTTCCCGGCTGTGGTGAAAGATGATCAAGGCCACTGGAACCTCCAGATGAAGGCCCACGGTTCGAGCGGTGATCTTCCGCTCGCCTTCACAGTTGTAGGAAAGTGGGAGGGCTGACCGACTATTCGTTTATTGAATCATTGAGTCACTGAGTCGCTCAGTCACTGGTTCACTCGATCATCGACTCATCGAAAGATCGGGTCTCAGGGTCACCGGGTCATTGAATCATTGAGTAATTGCGTGTTGGGTGTTGGGTCTTGGATCTTGAGTTTTGAATTCCGGTTTTCTGCCCTCCCCACTCTTGCAGGCAGCTTCGATGCACCTCTCAAAAGAACAACAGCAAGTGACCTGCTCAGGCGCCTCATGGCGAATGATCGCGCTGGGGCTGATGGTGTGGGCGGCTGCCTTAACGCCTTGCTTCTTATCCGCGGCGCAAGGCGAAACACGTCATTTAGCATCCCTGGAAGGGAAGCTACTTTCCATCCCTGGGCAAGGGCCGGTCTTACGAATGCATGAAAAGGATCAGCCTCTATCCGCCACAACGACTTATCTGTTTCACACCCTACAGGACAAACGGTTAGCCAACCGCGAGGTCCGGGTCGAGGGAACGGGAAAAGCCGAAGGAATCTTCGAGGTTGAGCGGCTTTACACTGTTAGGGATGGGAAGCTCTACCGAGTTCGTTATTTCTGCAAGGTCTGCAACATCGAAGCGCTCGAAGCCGGAGATTGCGTCTGTTGCCAGCACCCTACGGAGCTGCAGGAAATTCCTGCCGGTGGTGGAGACCAGTGAAAATAATCACCGGAGGCTCCCGCGGACAACCGAAAGACTGCTTCACGGGCAACGCTAAAGTCCACGGACCACAGCTTCATGGACAGGCGGCTCGATGCCGCCAGATGGCGATCCCGCAGACGCGGGATCGCCGCTACGGTCTGTGCCCCCACCACCGACCGGCTTCCGTCCCTTGACACTTGTCCACACGCGATGTTATGAAGAAAGGAACGACCCGATGAGGCATTCGGCGAAATCCCGCCGAATGCAGCAAGCCAAGCTGTTGGGGGCCTGTAGCTCAGATGGATAGAGCAACGGTTTCCTAAACCGTTTACGGCTTTTGAACGACACTCAAACCATTGAATTTACAGGACCGCCGAGCCCGACAACTAGGCGGAAAATGGTTCTTTTGGCGCTTATCTGTGACCCAAACTGTGACTCAGGGTTAGTGGGTTCCCGATGACATTATTGCGATCGTACGGGATACAGGTCATGCGGTGGCGCGCCTTCACTGAAGCCATCGGGATAGTGGTAGGTGCCTCTTCTCTTCTTGACCTAAGCCGCCGCCTCGCCCGAAAGCGTATTCCTCGAACTTTTTCATCGCCTCGACCTTATGCTCCTCCCAATCTCGGATGAAGTCCCACTTCTCCTTCAGAGGCTCCCACATCCAGAAACTCCGGATCTCCGTCAGCTCGGCATCGGAGAGCATGTCGGACACGATCAAGAGCAGCGTGCCGCACCCTGGACAACACCGCTTTTTTCTGCGGGCGAAGTCCCACTTACAGTGCGGACAGGTGTACCGTTGCGGCCGGTATCTCAAGGGGATCCTCCCAAAATATGTAGCATACGCTCAAGCTCTCGCCCTGAACGGGCGACCCGGGTTGGTAACTTACAGAAAAATAAGGCACGGATGGCTTACGTTAACACGTTTAGGCACCCATGGGAATCGTTATCGAACCCTTATCGCACCCTTGCCGCAAGTGGGGGGACATGACCCGCCGCCACGCAACATGAACCTTCTCCGTCGTAGACTCACCGCGTGGTGACCGGTGCTCCTGCTAACGCATGTCATTGGACTTTGATCTTGCCTTGGTCCAGGCCGCGAAGAGTTCCTTCGATGTCTCTCAGGGTTTCAAGCATCCCCTTAGCCTCGGCATCCCGCGCTTCAAGTTCCTCGGCGAAATCAGGGTCGGAAGGATACAGGAACTCCATGTAATCCCGTTCGTCCAGGTCCAGGATGAACTGGCGGATGTTCTCGAGGCTCACCTGCGTCCGGCCTTCGAGAAGGGCAATGATTTCAGCCTTCGTGTTCGTTTCGTTTTGCATATTCACTCTCCCTCGGATGCTACTTGAGGCGAATCGGCTGCCTCGCCCAGCCGGGCGTTTAAGGTACGAAGCCAGACGCGTGGATTGGATCCGTGAACGACGCGCCCCAGGAATCCCAGCTTTTCCGCCACGTTGGCGCGATTCTGTCGGATAGCCTCCTTCGTGGTGGCGACGTAAGCAGCGAGGAAGGCTTCGATGCTCTGTGGCTTGGAAAACAGGTACGTCGCATGACCCAATTGCGGTGTCTCGACGGCGACCGCCCTAGGAAGGTCGAAGATATACTCTTCGCGGAAAAGGTAAAGCCGTCGCGCCCGCCGGCAAAGTTGCTGGTAGAAGAATGGATCGTAATCGGGCTTCCACGAGATCTGAGCGACGTCGAAGTCGCCTGGAATACCGAGGTCCCAACACAGGCTGCGCAGTTGTTCCCTTTCCATCGGCTCGCGCTCGATCCGGGCACGAATTTGGCCCAAGGCGTCCGAAAACTGGCCAAACCGATGGTAGCTCTTGCGAGCTGCTTCAATTTGCTCAGCGATGTTGGCAGGAACCTTCACGTGGATGCGGCTCGGCAAAGCGGTCTCCCACTTATTCAGGCTCCATTGACCGTTCCGGCGCTGGTACTTGCCCGTCTGGACGAACGTTCCCTGTAACTCGACCTTGGCCCCCAGCAGGTGTCTCCACCGGTTCCAGGTGGCGTCCCAAATGATCGGCATGGCTGACTGGTCGAATGTGACCTCGAGTTTCCGCCGAGCATCACGGTAGATGGCACGGTCATCGTAAAAGTCAAAATTCCGCAATGGCGCGCGGAACCGGCGCTCCTGCAGCTCGGGCTGGAAGGAGAGGATTTGGGCTGCGAAGAAGGTCTGACCATCCCGCGAGCGGTCTCCTGCGACCAGAATTGAACCGAAGCCCCCGTACGGAAAGAGTGCTGGCGCCGACGGGTCCTTCAGCAGCGAGTCGTAACAAGCCCTCAATTCAGGTTGCGCCAGGATGTTGAAGGTCCGCTCCAAGGTAGCACTGTCACGGGTAGAAGTGGCGGCAGCGCGGAGCTCCAATTGTCTGAGCCTGAAGGCAACTCGCAACTCAGCAAGCGAGGCGGTGGGAGTGATCCGAAGAATGTCATACAGGCTCGTCTGGCGTTCCCAGGGCTGTCGCCGTGTGCTGACGTAGAAATAATCGCGGACCACCTCGCAAGGCAGATGGATGGAGGAAATGCCCAGCCAGCCTGTTGAAACTTCTGCCCGTGACGTAAAGCCGGTCCCGTTTATCGGCTTTGGGCTGCGCGGCATAACTAATGGGAGCCTTGTAGAGATCACGAGTTCGACCAGAGAACGACGTCTTATGGACGTAGATTTCGGAACCTGCTCCTGCGGAGCCAGTGGGCAGAGGGAAGTTAATCTCATCCCCCGACTGAATGAGGGTTCCGAGGAAGTTTGAGAGGAGGATGCTGCCGCCATCATTGAAGTGGCAGACCGTCTTTTCACCTTCCCGCTTTGTGCCGGAGACCACACGACGTAGGATCGCTTCGGCGCCATCAGTTGAGGATTGAATCGACGCTCCCATATCGAGTGCAGAATAGCCAGCCGGTTCGTTTCCGTCAAATGACCTCTGGATTCCGGCCCGGGAACCAAGTATGAGGGGCGCAACTTCTAATTAATCAATTCGAAAGGAGACGGCGGGACAGTAAAGGGGCCTTAAGCGGCCATTTTAAGGTTCCGGTCAAAACACCTATGTTGAATAAAGTGATGCTGATTGGATACGTTGGAGCCGACAGTGAGATGAAGTTCACCGCTGCCGGCATACCGGTCGCGAACTTCTCTCTGGCGGTGAAAGAGGTTTACAAGAACGGCGACGGAGAGAAGAAGACCAACACGCTCTGGATTCACTGTGTCGCCTGGCGGCGCTGGGCCGAGATCGTTGGCGAGCATGTGAGCAAAGGCAAGTTTCTTTACGTTGAGGGAAGGCTCCAGTTGCGCGCTTACGAGGATCGCGAAGGCCAGAAGCGGAATGTGACGGAAGTGGTTCTCACCACGCTGCGTTTCCTCGGTTCAGCCAAGAACAGGAATGGCGCGAAGTCAGATGAATCATCCAAGGCTGCCCAGCCCGCCGATGAGGGCGATAACCCATTCAACGAGCCGCAGAGCGAGACCTCGGACGAGGACGTTCCCTTCTAAAACGAACTCCCTCTTTGGCGCCTACATTCGAACGACCCCACCCTTATCTTCTCCAGGATTCCAACTTCTTGCTTCCGCGCATCGGCTCTAACTACTTCGATGCGGAAGGGGGTGCGTGTTTCGTTCTGTGTGTCCAGATTTGGAGAACCTCAAAACCCGCGTTGGGGACCATTGGATGGACAGCGCTGCTATGGGCTCGTCATCGATGAAATTGGACAATAAACGTGCCCCCTACGCAGCGGGGCCATTGCGACAAGCGTCGCGTTTATGCATCCGGGTGACACCGGTACGCTGCCTTGCCGACATCCCAGAACCCTGTTTCAGGGGAGTCATTGCGCCATCTGGGGTGTTGATGATCCTCAGCACTTGTCCGGGTTGGCGACATAAGTCCAATTGACAATCGGGCGCGAGCTGCGCCGCGAAACCATAGTAAGTGTATTGGCCATGTAGTTGTCTACTTCGCGATCCATCGCGCACCCGCCCGGTAGACCGCCTTCAAGAGGGCATATCCTTCTGATTGAGGCCCTTTGTCAAAGGGTTCCCCAGCGTGGTCGATGGCATTGGTGATATGCGCCACCACCCCCACAGAAACGTGGCGGGCGGCTGCGAATGCAAACAGGGATGCAGCCTGCATTTCAACCGCCAACGCTCCACCGCGCGCATGGCGCATGAACTGCTCATGCGTCTCCCTGTAAGGTGCATCGGTCGTCCAGACCGGCCCCTGAAAAACTGGGATTCCCAGCGAACCCAACTCCATCGCGAGGAAGTCCGGAATTCCCGGAGGTGCGTCGACCCGGTCACTTGGCGGGAGATAGTGATAAGACGTCCCTTCATCCCGGATTGCCTGGCTTGCGACCACAAGGCTGGGAATGGGCAATGACGGACTCACCCGGCCGGCGGAAGTCAGCCCGAGTATCACACGAGCCCCGGAAGCCGCGAGCTGCTCAGCGATCAGCACTGCATATGGACCGCCAATCGTCCTGGCAATGACCCCGCACGAGCCACCCTCCATTTCCACCAAGAACATTGACGTATGAAAACACGCCCAAGAAGGAACAGGGCGTGCTGCGCCGGTACTGACCATCCAGTCTGTCAGGTCGCCATCAAAATCCAGCAGGCAGACTGGAGGAACAGGAAGAGTTGCCAAGCCGCGCTCGGCCCGCACGGCAGACATTAGGGCCTCGGGAGTGAAAGCGGAAGGCCGTTCAATGGGATGGTCTAATAAGGGCAAGTCCGTGTCAGGTTTCATGGCGCTTGACATTCTCCTCTCATCTATTCAAATATATAATTGAATAGTTTATGAGATCAACTGCCTCTCTCAAAAAAGTCGTGTACGAACAACTCTCCCGTATCGGGAAGGCCATCGCCAGTCCTCCCCGCCTTGAACTTCTCGACCTACTATGCCAGGGGCCGCGTGCGGTTGAGGCTCTGGCGCGAGAAGCCGGCCTGACCGTAGCCAACTGCTCTCAGCATCTCCGGGTGCTGCATCGCGCGAGATTGGTCGAGGCAGAAAAGGAAGGCTTATATGTGACCTATCGCCTGGCGGACCTGGCAGTTTGTGAGTTCTTCCGAAGTCTTCGTGTCCTTGGCGAGCAGCGCCTTGCCGAGGTCGAATTACTGCTCAGGCAGTTTCGCGAGGAGCGGGAATTGTTGGAGCCAGTTGCAATGCGAGCCCTGCTGCGTCAGATCCGGCGTGGCGAAGTGACCGTCCTGGACGTCCGCCCTCCGGAAGAGTATCGCGCGGGACATATACCGGGGGCGGTTTCGATCCCGCTCAAAGAGCTCAAGTCCCATCTATCGAGACTCCCCCGCGACCAAGAGATCGTGGCGTATTGTCGCGGGCCGTATTGCGTGCTGGCCAAGGAGGCGGTCCATTTGCTCAGGGCGAAGGGCTTTAGCGCCCGACGTATGGAGTGTGGGGTTCCCGATTGGCGTGCGCTGGGGCTGCCTGTGGTGATCGATGAGCATCGAGCTCCAGGTGTCCCTACTCTGAAATCTTGAGACTCGTTCAGGCCCACCCTTTGGTCTTTATGGCTCGTTGGGTGGGAAAGGGGCATCCGTACCCAGATATGAGGGGAGGTTTTCTTTCATGATTAGATCTAAGCTTGCAGCTTCACGCGTCTTCGCGTGTGGTGTGTGCGCGATCGTCCTGGGGGACCTATTGGCCGGCGTCGGCACAACGGCCCGCGCAGAATTCAAGCCCGGTGATGTAGTGCCTGCATTCTCACTGCACTCTCCGGACGGCGTACCGTTCTCCATGGCGCGGCGCCAAGGCAAAGTGGTTCTCACCGAAGGCACAAGAACCCTGATTCCAAAGGTACTCCTTATCCATCTCTTTCAGCCTGACTGCCTTCAGTGCCAAACCCAGATGAGAGCCCTCCAGACACTTTACGAGGACTTCCACAAGGACGGTGTGTTTGTACTGGGGATTGGGTATCGAGGGAACGCGCAGCAAGCGCAGGCCGTGACGCGCCAGCTCAAGGTCTCCTTCCCCATACTCGAAGGAAAAGGATCGGCACTCGCAGAGCAATTTGCGGCCGGTGACACGTTAGGAATTCTTGACAGCGGCGGAATAGTGCGCTTTGCCCAGGTGGGCTACGGGCAGGGTGATGAGAAAGTGTGGCAGAGCGCCATTCGGGAAATACTTGCAGGCAGGCCCGTTGTTCAACAGACGATTTCACGCAACCGGCTGAACGTCGGGGACCGGCTGCCAGCGATACGACTCAATTCCCTCATGACCGGCGGCCCGATGGCGCTCACGGGTGAAGGCGGCCGGCTCACCTTTCAGGACGAAACGGGGAGACTCACTCATCCGAAAGCCGCCGTCGGCATGTTCTCACGATTTTGAGAGTTCTCCCGTGAGGAGATGGTCCATCTCCAAGAATTCTTGAACCGCTACGCGAAGGATGGCCTGCTGGTGTTCGCGATTTCAATGTATCCCTATCCTGAGCAAGCCCGAAAGGCAACGAAGGAAATGGGGGTTACGTATCCGGTTTTTAATGGGCACGGTTCCGAATTGGGCAGGGAGTATGCTTATGGCTGACCAGCCTACATTTTGGACGCCGGCGGCGTCATCAGATACACCCAAGTGGGTTTCAAAGCTAGCGATGCATCAACATACGAAAAGGTGATCAAGGAAATCTTAAGAAAGTAGCGTGCACCGTATGTCGAATCATCAGAAATCATACAGGAGATAACGCAGTGAATTACCTCATCATTCTCAACGAGGCACCTTATGGTTCGGAGCGCAGCTACAACGGGCTGCGGCTGGCCGGTTCCCTGGCAAAGCAGGACGGGACGAAGGTTTCCGTCTTCCTGATGGGTGACGCCGCAAGTTGCGCGCTAGCTTGTCAGACGACCCCGAATGGCTATTACAACATCGAGCGAATGCTTAAGGGCTTGGCAGCCAAGGGCGCAAGGATCGGGATATGCGGGATCTGCATGGACGCTCGCGGCGTTAAACCCGACTTCATCGCCCAGGGAACGAAACGAAGTTCACTGGATGAACTCACCGCCTGGACACAGGAAGCGGACAAAGTCCTGGTGTTTTGACCGCGGGAGCCCGTACCGGGAAAACAGCAGTTGGGGCATGGGTGAGATGACACGGCTTCCGGCAGTGGACCGAATTCCTGCCTGGGTTACGGAAACAGCATGGAGGAGAAAATGCGACGGAAAGACACTTTCGTATTGCTTGCTCTCGTGCTTGCCGCGAGTGGAATTACCTACCTACTCGCCCAAGCTGAATCGCCGCGCCCCAAGCGGCAGCCCCCCAGCGCCGACAGCGAGATGGCGGGCGGGCAGATGACGGGTCAGAGTTCGATGCAGCAGATGATGCGTACTATGATGCCCGGCGTCGTTCCGCCCGGAATCCAACCTGAGCGCCTGCCGGACTCCGGCAGTGAGGGAGCTAAACTCACTGCTGAGTACTGCGCTCAGTGCCATAACCTGCCTAGCCCGTTGATGCATGCTGCCAGTGAGTGGCCGGGAGTAGCCGAACGGATGTTCCGCCGCATGGCAATGTGTTCTCAGATGAGTGGCAAGGGCATGATGGGAAAGATGGGCGGTATGGGGATGAACGGGACGACGGGAATGATGAATATGAAGGCCCCTTCAACCAGAGAGCAGGACGTCATGCTCGCCTACCTGAAAAAGCATTCGCTCATGTCTATACGGCCTGACGCGATTCCCTCACCCAGGACCGAAGGCGCGCTACTCTTTGTCGCCACCTGCATCCAATGCCACGCCTTGCCTGATCCGAAGCAGCATACTGCACAGGAGTGGCCGCAAGTTGTGGCCCGTATGCGACAAAATATGGTCACGATGGGGAAAAGCAATCCTAGCGAGGCAACAACTCAAGCGATCACCCGGTTTCTCGAGAGTGCTGCTCCCGCGAAGCCATAAAAACTTCCATCGTGAGGGGAGACCATAAAGCCGGGCGATCAGGGGTTAAACAAGATCACGTGGGGGAAGAGGATTTATGACCGGCAAAACGATAGTAATCCTAGGCGGGGGCGTCGGGGGGCTCGTGGCTGCCAATGAACTTCGGCGACACTTGGCCCGCCAGCATCGCATTCTGTTAGTAGAGAGAAACGCGCAACACGCCTTTGCGCCGTCGTTCCTCTGGCTCATGATCGGAGATCGGCGTGAGGCGGAGATTACCTGTGATGTGCGTTCGCTGGTGCGGCCCGGCATCGAGGTGATACAAGCCGAGGTACTCTCCATCAAGTCGGCTGACTGCCAGGTGGAAACCACCGCGGGCCTTTTGAGCTACGACTATTTGATTATCGCGCTCGGCGCCGAGCTTGCGCCCGAAGCGATCCCCGACCTTGCGGACGCCTCGCACACGTTTTTCAGCCTCGATGGCACGGTCAAATTGCGTGAGGCACTGAACTCGTTTTCAGGCGGCACAGTCGCCATAGCCATCAGTGCGCTGCCGTACAAATGCCCTGGCGCGCCGCATGAAGGGGCCATGCTAATCGCGGACTTCTTTCGCAAGCGGGGGATTCGCAATAAAGTGGATATCCACCTGTTTACGCCCGAGCCTCAGCCGTTGCCAGTGGCAGGACCCCAACTTGGCGAAGCCGTCCGCCAGATGCTCGAAATGAAGGGGATCGCATTTCATCCACTGCATAAGCTGACGGCTGTTCGTCCGCAATCGCGCGAGGTCTTGTTCGAGGGCAAAGAATCCTTCCACTACGATATGCTCATCGCCGTGCCGCCGCACCGCAGCCCCACGGCGGTTCGCCAGTCAGGGCTCGTGAATGAAGCAGGTTGGGTACCCGTTGACCGGGCGACACTCGAAACCAAGCAGCCGGAGGTTTATGCGATTGGCGACATCACCGCCATTCCGCTACCGGGCCGCTGGAAGCCGGACGTTCCCCTAATGCTTCCGAAGGCCGGCGTATTTGCTCATGCCCAAGCTCAGGTGGTAGCGCGCCGTATTTTCCAGCAGATCGCTGGAAGGCGCGCCCAAGACAGCTTCTGCGCGGATGGGTATTGCATGTTGGAGGCCGGAGAAGACCTTGCAGGCTTCGCGTTTGGCAACTTCTTCGCCGAACCCTCTCCGCGAGTGCAACTCCATAAGGTTGGCAAGACATGGCACGTTGGCAAGGTGTTGTTCGAGAAGTGGTGGCTGGAACGTGTGAAGAAATGTGTTTGGAGAAGCACGGATTCGAGATGATGGTCGAATAACACGTCACATTTTTTGCGTGTTAAGTTCCCAGCGGAAGATGATGCCTTTGACCGGCGTGTTCATCCTTCGCGTTTGCATTGTCTTCGCTCCCATCTTTTCATTCTCCCCTCCTAAACCGAAGCCAGCGCGGCTTGGGTGAGGGTTGCTCGTCGCCTTAAGGCAAACCAGCGGGTTAGGTTATAGCTCAGCGCCGCCCAAGTGGCTTCCAGAGTTGCTTTCAGGCGGCCTCGACAGCGGAACTGGCGCAGGCCGCATCGTTCTTTAATCCAGGCGTGGGGAAACTCCGCGACGCGCGACCGTTGCGCGTAAATCTGTTGCGCGGCTTCGGTGGCCATCTTGGCCTTAAAGGCTAGGGTCGCCGCGGGTTCCTCGCTGCGCGCAAGCGAGCGCACCCAGGCGGGGCGGGCTTTCGGCGGGGCGCACTGGCTGCGTAAGGCACACCTCTGGCAAGCTTCCTTGGGCGCGCGATAGACGTGGATGCGAAGTCCCTGCTCGCGATTCTGCGTCGCCTGGTGAGTCAACGTTTCTCCCGCCGGGCAAGTGAAGCAATCCCGCTCACCATCGTAGGGGAAGGCGCTGGCCAGAAACGCGGCGCTGCGGCCTTGGGCGTCGCGTTCGCCCGGCTTCCAACTCGCTTGCCATGACCCATAAAAGTCCACGCCGTAGTTCCCCGCGGCCTGCACCGAAGCGTGATTGGTATAGTCGCCATCGGCCACCACCTGCTGCGGGTGGCGTCCCAAGGTCTGCTGGCAGCGCTCGAGAGCCGGTGCGAGTTGATGGTGATCGACGGCCTCGGTCGTGGCGTCCACATTCACGATCAGTCCGTGCGCGGTGTCGGTCAGCAGTTGCACGTTGTAGCTGGGAACCGTGCCGCCCTCGCCATTCCTCATCACGTGGGCTTCCGGATCGGTGCTCGAAGCGCGCGCCACAAACCGCTCACGATCCTCTTTTTTCTCGCTCTGCATTCTCTCCACCTCGCGCACCGCCGCCTCCAAACGGCTCTGCCGTTGCCGTGCGGCCCGCCGCCGCGCCGCCCTCTGCCGCTTGCCCATCTGCTCCTCTTCCGCCGATAGTTCCTC
This sequence comes from uncultured Acidobacteriota bacterium, assembly GCA_963765485.1. Taxonomy (GTDB): domain Bacteria; phylum Acidobacteriota; class Terriglobia; order UBA7540; family UBA7540; genus CAVROP01. The sequence goes on from CAVXWN010000035.1 coordinate 110,535, forward strand.
CATCAGCCGCACTTGCTCGCGCGCCAATTGCAGGTGAGCTTCCAGCTTCTCCTGGCGGCGGAACGTGTTGCCGCCGGCATTGGCCTTGATCTTCGTGCCGTCCAGCGTCACGCGCTCCAAGGTGATCAGACCCTCGGCACTCAACATCCCCAGCACCTGCACGAACAGATCATTCAACGCCGCTTGATGACCGGATCGAAAACCCGACAGCGTGCGATGACTGATCGGCTCCAGCGCGCACAGCCACTGAAAGGCCGGTTCAAACTCGCACCGGCGCGCCACCTCGCGTGCCGAACTGATGCCACGGCTATAGGCATACAGCCATAGACTGATCAATACCTGCGGATCGGTGTGCTCTCGCCCCGCCCGCCCCTCCACCGAGCCGATCTCGGCATAATACCGACTTAGATCCAGCCGCCCCACCAACTCCCAAATCGAGCGCGCGCTGTGATCTTCTTCAATCAGTAACTCCACTTCAATGGCCCGCATCACCATCTGACGACGATTTACAGCAACCAGCCGTGGACGAATAACCTGAGTGTTTTCGCTCATGCTTCCACTCTGCTTCACCCCAGTTACCACAGCTACGCAGTGTCGTAAATTTCTTCACACGTTCCTGGCGCCGTTTGGGATCAAAAGGGACGTATTGGGATTGACTATCAAGCTTGGAGGCAGGGCATACGGAATCCCCGTGACGCTCTGAGCATATGATCCCCCGCGTGCGCTTACCTCACAACCTGCTTGCCCGGGGGAATTGCGGAGTGATTAGGCCCGAGGACTACGCGCGATGGCGTGCCTCAGCTATTGGTGCGGTTACTGAGCGACTCGAAGGAGAAGTCGTCTTCGACCTCGTCGGCGACTTGCACGGCCGCAGTGTGCTCGATGTGGGTTGCGGAGATGGGACGCAGTCACTTCTTGCGTGCGGGGGAGGCGCGCGAGTCATCGGTGTCGACATTTCAATGCCTATGATCGCAGCCGCGCGAAGTATGGCGGAGACTCACTGCCGGGGGACAATCAAATGGTGTCAAGCCTCTGCCGACCGACTTCCCTTCAAATCACAGGTCTTCGACATTGTCATGGCCGTGACGGCGCTCTGCTTCGTGGAAGACCCCCGTCGAGTTGTACAAGAGGCAGCGAGGGTGTTGCGCCCGGGCGGGAGATTGATCATCGGTGAGCTTGGCAGATACAGCCTGTGGGCGTTTTCCCGGAAAATCCGCGGGTGGCTCGGCACTTCCAAGTGGCGTGAGGCGCGCTTCTGGACAATTGGCGGGTTGCGACGGTTGGTCGAGCAAGCAAGTCTACGCTGTCATTCCGTTCGAAGCTGTGTGTATTACCCCCCCATTGCGCTTGCCGCGCGGCTTGTGGTGAAAGCCGAAGATGCTTTCGCGCATTTTGGGTCTATCGGGGCCGCGTTCCTGGTTGTCAGGGCTGACAAGCCCTGAGAAGCTCCAGGCGGTCCGTTCGGAGGTTTCAATCTCATGCCCCAAACATCGAAGCGGATCTACCTCGATTTTAACGCCAGCACCCCATTGGCCCCGGAAGTGGCCGCTGCGATGCGCGCGGTACTGGAAGAGCCCTTTGGGAATCCTTCCAGCACTCACTGGGCCGGTGTGCCAGCGCGTGAGGCCGTGGAGAAAGCCAGGTCCCAGGTCGCACATCTGCTGAACTCCAACCCCAGCGAAGTTGTTTTTACAAGCGGAGGAAGCGAATCGAACAACCACGCCCTCAAGGGCGTTTACTTCGCGAAACGAATCCCTGACGGTCACCTCATCACAACTCAAGTGGAACACCCGGCAGTGATCAATCCCTGCAGGTTTCTGGAGAAGCTTGGGGCTACCGTCACGTACCTTGCCGTCGACCGCTACGGTCGAGTCGATCCCGACGACGTACGAAGAGCTCTGACCTCTCGCACGATCCTGATTTCGGTGATGCACGCCAACAACGAAGTCGGCACGATCCAGCCGATCGCTGAAATCTCGCAGATTGCTCGTGAACGCGGCATCCTGTTTCATACGGATGCGGCGCAGTCCGTGGGCAAGGTTCCGACCAAGGTGCGCGAGCTAGGAGTCGATCTGTTGTCGGTCGCCGGCCACAAACTGTACGCACCGAAAGGGGTGGGTGCCTTGTACATCCGCGAAGGTGTCAGGCTGGAGCCGTTCATTCATGGCGCCGGCCATGAATCTGGGCGTCGGGCAGGAACGGAAAGCGTTCTACTCGACGTCGGTTTGGGGGCCGCCTGCGAATTGGCCCGGTCCCGGGGAATGCGACCGACACAGAAACTTCGGGATCTATTCTGGGGCCTCATGCAAGCCGAATTCGTCGATCGAATCGTTTTGAATGGCCATCCCACCGAGCGCTTGCCCAATACCCTGAACGTCAGTTTCGTCGGCAGGGTCGGACCGGACATTCTGCACCGCCTTGATGGCGTGGCTGCTTCCACAGGTTCAGCCTGCCATTCCGGTTCCGTGGAATTATCGCCGGTCCTAAGGGCTATGGCAGTCGCGCCCGAAACTGGAATGGGCGCGATCCGTTTCAGCCTGGGCCGTACGACTACTAGGGTGGAGATCGAAGAGGTTGTGGACAGACTCAAACGGATCCTCATACGCTGACCTTACCGACTTCGAGAATAGGCAGCACCCTGGCGGGATGACCGGAGTCCAGTCTGAGTCGTTGGCCAATGATGTTGAGGACAGTCGTAGGTACATCTCGGACAGGTAATGGCGGTAAGAACGGACTCCGCTGGCGCCACCTGGCCGTACGGGCCATTCGTAGAAGTGCAACCCCTGACTCCCCGGAAGTCCCCTTCGAGGACCCGAACGCCCTTCGAGGAAATTGGCCCGCCGAATTCCTCCAATTCGCCGCATAGGCCCTAGTTTTAATCGGAAACGTGACCTATTGCCCGCTTTTGGCAGAGTGACGCCGAAGGGTGAGCGCTGGTCCCCGATCCTGGACACGGAAATAGCCCTCCCGGCGGGATATGCCTCAACGCATTGACAAATTCCGAGAACCCGATGGAGAGCCTCCCCCGATAATCCTTGCTACCTCGTGATAGACCCGTCATAGGCACTGTTCACTGGAAAATCTTCAGGTGCCTGTCCTCAATCTAGTCAACCCATCTTTCCAACAAACAACTTAATCGGCGCGGGCGAGAGAAAGAAGGCGCACGCGCCATGATAAGGAGGTCCTGTGTTCGTTGAACTCATGCCGCTTCTTGCCGGCCGCACTGTGCTCATTACGGTGGCCAAGTTGGATGACAAGACGCTTCGTGTCAACGTCATTCCTCATACAAAGGCTGACGAGAACCCGGCTCTATCTACCCCAGTCACTTACACCGGCTCGCCGGAGGAACTCGATGCTGAACTGGGCAAGCATATGGCCAACTATGTCCAGGTCCACCAGCAAACCGGCAGCACATTGGCCGAGGCCAAAGCCACCCTGGAGGCTGCTGCCAAGGCAGCCCAGGAAGAAGCAAAGCGGAAAGCCGAGGAGCGCAAGAAAGCAGCCCAGAAACCACCCGCAACCGCCGCGCCGGGGTCTGCCTCTTCTGCATCCCCAATTCCTGCTGAGCCTGTTCCCTCTTCGGCGTCGACCGGCACACTCGGGCTGTTCCCATCTTCGACGCCCGAACCCGCTCCAACTCAATCCAAAGGAGGTCTCGCACTTTGATGGAGAGCCGCGTCCTTACTCGTTTTTTCGAGGTCAACGGGCAAAAACTCCCCGACCCCAATCCGCAGCTTACGGTGGAGGAGGTCCGCACCTTCTATACGCATGAGTTTCCGGAGATCGCCACGGCGTCGATTACCGGGCCGGAGGTGATCGGAGCCAAGCTTCTCTATCGGTTCTCGCGAGCCATCGGTTCAAAGGGGTAACCCAATGAGCCGAAATCTCAAAAGCAAGGAGGTGACGAAGCAGGCGGTCCTGGCGGAACTTGAAAGTCTTCGCCAGGGCCGCCACTCCCGTTACCGAACACTCATGGGGAGGTTCGCCAGATGCCGACAATTGCAAACGATGGCCGCATTATTCGCCGCCGCCGTGGATGCGAGCGCTCGCACCCACAACGGCACGGCGCTGGCCGCCCCACCTGCTTGGCTTCCTCCGGTCAGTTAATGGCACCGGGAGTTGGCCTGCTGATGCCGGAACTCGGGGCCGTCCCGCTCGTGCACCGCTTGGTCACCGACGACCAGCTAGCTCTGCTCCTTGCCAAGTCCCTCGTCACGCTGGATGTGGCTGCCACTTCGGATTGGAAGCGGGCCGAATGCGACCCAACCTCCTTCATCAGGATCACGCTTGAGCGTTGCATCAATGCCCACGGTGGGTCAGCCATCCGCCGTCGCTTCGTGCTCGCTGCCGCCGTGAGCAGCACGCCCAGCGACTGGGCGGAGCAAGATGAGATCAAGGCCAAGCAATTGTTCCTCGTCGTCGAGCCTCCCGAGGCCACGTGTGGCTGTGTGACGTTTGGGCCCACGCTCGAGTTGCTGGAAAGCGTTCATCCACAACTGCCGGTGACCTTCTTCAACCTCTTCGTCGGAGCGCTCAACTGCTGGATTAGGACCTATGACTTTCGTGATGCCGAAGAACGAGCCGAGATGCTGCGCGAATGGGCCGCGCAAGAGCCTGACGCCGACCAATACGAAATACCGAACGTGCAGGGATCCATTCCCGCGTGCATGCGTCAGCCGGCGCTGGATGAAGGGGACCTTGCTCATCTCAAGGACAAGATCAAAGACCAACTTATGCTGAAGCTTGTGGAGGCCGCCCTGGCGCTCGATCGCGTGTCGACTCAAGTAATGCGACCCGAGATTGACGACGAGATCGGCCAACAACTCTCAGACTGCAATCCCCCCTTGCCTTGTCTGTTGGCCTTGTTTGCTGAAGGGGACGCGGTGGAAGCTTGTTTTATGGAGGAGGCCGAGGGAATGTTGGAAGTGACCCCGGAGGCTAATCTCATTATTCCATTTGATCCCGGCCATGCGGAGAGTGTTCGCGCAGCTTTCAAAGTGTTCGGAGTGGCTTGCGAGACGCTTGCGGCGGCGAGCCGCCTGATCGACCTCATGCCTGGCAACGACAAGTGGGTCCTCGAAAGGTAAGAGCCATGCAAGCTTACGTCAACCTCAGAGCCAACCAAGAATTCAGGCTTAGCGAAGCGGTGCTCGTTTATCGTGGAGGAGGTGGTAGGCCCTTCGCCAGCTTGCACGCCGTAAAGCAAGATGAGAAGGGAACTCCGTATCTCGCCCCTGGTCAAGCGCTGACTACAGTTTTCGTCCGGACTCTGGCCCGTGGGCTTGGTGCCCAGGTCCGGCCGGAAGTCTTTCCCGATACGGTTTTGGCGCGTACACCGGATCTGTTGGTGTGGTGGTCACGGCCCCAACAAAGGGTCATGTTCTTCGGCGGAACTGACGAGGAAGCACGAAGAATCAACGGTCTTGTCTTCCCGCATCCGGCGCTGGTTTTCAAGGTTGCGGGCAAAAACCTCTATGTGCGGGCGATGGCAACGAGCTCACGACCGGGGCCCGAAATTCCCCTGAAGACCGCCCCCTACTGGAACACGGATGGTCAGCGTGGCCTCGTTTGCCCTGGCAGCATGCGCGTGCCGGAAACTTCTGACGTCGCGTCAATCCCCCGGTGGCTGGATGGGTACTTTGGCAGCGAATTCACCCATGCAGCCGCCGGGGCGCGGCTCACGAGCCACCCGGGAGGCTTCCTTGGTTTGTGGGGAGGGCTCGCCGGTCGGAAGCGGTTTCCAGTTCAATACCTGACCGATGCGGGTGAGACACTCGAAGATTTTGTCAGGGGCGAAAACGAGCGTTGAGGAGCTAGTCATGGAAATTCACCGCATCCATCCAGAGTTGCTCGAACGGCAAGTGCGCGTGCTGGTAGTGGGCTGTGGAGGGACAGGGAGTGCGGTGGTGTCAGGGCTGCCCTACTTGCATCAATCCCTTGTGGCGCGCGGTCATCCCGGAGGGCTGCACGTCACGGTCGTGGACGGAGATACGATTTCCCCCACCAACTGCATTCGCCAGCCGTTTTCGCTGTCAGAGGTCGGCCTGAACAAGGCGGTCGTTCTGGTCAACCGGCTCAACCTATTTTGGGGTCTGAAGTGGGAGGCGGTCCCCTCTCACTTGAAGCCTGGGACCTTCGTCTCACGCAATTACACAGGCGATGACCTGCGCGCCCATATTGTCATGGGGTGCGTGGATACACGGGCAGCGAGAGCGACCATCTGCACTGCGGTCAGCAGGTGGAGTACGACGTCGTACCTAGTCGATGTAGGCAACAATTCCGACAGCGGGCAGTTCATCCTGGGCGAGCCGTTGAATGAACGCAACCGGAGGGCAAGGCTGCGGCTTCGTACTGCGGCCGAGCTTTACCCGGAAATTGTGGACCCGAGTCTCGACGATGATGACGAGCCAAGCTGCAGCGCCGTGGCTGGTCTTGAGCGGCAGGAACCATTTATCAACTCAACCCTGGCGCAGCACGCCCTAGCCTTACTGGCCCGCCTGTTTCGTTACGGCGAAGTCAGCTATCATGGCGGCTTTATTAATTTGGCAAGCGGCGTGACCTCCGTGCTCAGAATCGACCCCCAGTACTGGAAACGCGCACGGAGGGTAAGTAAGCGCAATTCGGAGTTACGTCAGAGCTAGCGACAAAGGCCGCGTCAGTGTCTACCTATATGTCCACTCTACGTGTAGCGACTAACCATCTCAGCGCCGCATTGAACGAGCCGAGGCTTGAGTTGGGATCTGGGGATTCGGTTATCGGTCGCTAGGCATTCGATCCTCAGCAATAGCTCCTGGTCGACGGTCCCGATCATCCCTTCACCCCTTGTTCCCCTCAATGGGCCAATAAAGAAATGCGGCTGGAGTCACCGCGAAGGACCCCTTGAAGCACGTGATAAATCCGTGCTAACGACGTGAAAGTCCGAGATAGGTTCGCCGGTTCTGTCGGTTCGCCGGTCTTCCAAACAATCATCAGTCGGTGTTTACGCGACGGGTCCAACCGATACTTGTCCAAGGCTTCTGGATCATGATCATCGCCAAAACCGAAATCGAATCCCGCGCCCCCCATCGAGATAAGACGCTTCAATTCCTCCCGACTCTCCTTCCACATTCTCAAAAGCTTGTGAATCGGCCGGCTGCGAGTGATTTCGAGAAAGACCACCAGTTCCGCCTTTCTCCTCTCCAGGGTCTGGGCCGGTGGCGAGAGCCACATATCCAATGCCAAACATTTTTCCTGTCGCCAGCCTTGCCCGAGCGGGCCGCTCAACCCGATGAAGGGATAGAAGGTGCGAGTAGGGGACAACTCCGCGCGGAGCGGTGTGTGTTGATGGTGTTCAAGCCAATAAACCCGCGACGCGCGGTTTTCTTTGCCCAACCCCGGCAAGGCACGGTAGGCATCCTTAACCAAGGCCCTCCACAAAGCTTCCATCCGGGCAGCCACCGTCCCGTCGATCAAAGAGTTGCGAAGCGATGCGTCCGCGATATCCGCATACTTGAAGTCCTCGGCGAAATCTGGAAATCGTCCAAGAGTTAGTGTTTTCATGCTGCATGCGCTTACGAGCAGTTTCGCATCTCCACCTTCTTCTTTTCTTGCTCTCGTTTACGCTCCAGCCACCTTTCCTTGATTTCCTCGGGGACGGTGAAAAGATAGTTCCCATTAGAATCTCGCGTATCGCGGTCAATCATCGAAGCGATGGTCGCATCCTCTAAGTCCTCGTCAGTCGCGAGTCGAAGCGTGAGGCGGCCTTCCACCCCCTTCGGGACGACCTGAGCCCAAGGGACAAATCCCCTTTCGTCCGCTGCCTCAAAAGGCTTAAGCAAGGATGCGGTCGGCTTATTGCGGGTCAGGTTTTTCGTAAAACGAGCGGCTTCCTCCTCGCCCAGGAAGGATGCCAGAAAGTAGTAGTACTGGCCCTTTCGTCTCGCTAGGAGTCTCGCGTTCTCAGGCCAGGCTAATTTGAACAGCGTAAACAGCTCTTCCTGCAATTGGGGATCTTGCCATTTCTCTTGGCCTCGAACCTTAACGGAATAGCCCTTGAGGATTTCCTTATTCATGCCTGCTGTTCGCCCTGTTGACAAACTCGTTACAGTCGGAAAGCCAAGTTTCTATGATTTCGGTCCATCGACGAAAGTCGGCCCCGAGGGAGGCTACTTCTTCTTGGGAGGCACCACCGCGTCCTTGAAAGCCTTCGCCAAGCGGAATTTCACCACCGTTTTGGCCGGAATCTTTATGGGCTCGCCGGTCTGAGGATTGCGCCCCGTGCGGGCCTTGCGATTCGCCTTGACGGCTTTACCAAGCCCCGGAATCACAAACTGCCCGCCGCTTTTGACCTCCTTCGTCGCCAGAGTGACCAGTTCTTCGAGCACCGCGGCGATAGTCTTCTTCTGGATCTCTGTCTTCTCAGCCAAATGTGCAACGATCTGGGATTTTGTCATCATTTGCTCCGTTCTTCCTCTCTCCGTTGGACGGTTAGGATTGCCCGGTTGAAATCGGTGTCGGGCCCCCACTGTAAGTAATGCAGGCATGGCTGTCAAGGCAGTTTGCGGAGAGCCCTCTCAATCACGCGCCAGGAGATTTCCCTTTCGCGTTCGCTGCCGGTCGCGTCGGTTTGAGGCTACGTGCGACCGCTAACGGCTGTCGAGCGCGAAAGAAGAGGTGGACGTTCTCTGAAGCAGAGGCGACGGAGGAACTCCCTCTACCCCGTGGGGCGCGCGGACGGCGATTGAGGCCAGCGCCTGTTACTAATGGGGTTTGCCCCGGGGGTGCAAGTTCTTGAGCTTTTCTCCCGCCACCTGCCGGACGATGGTGTCCATCAACGAGGCCGGCGCATCCATCTCTTTGGCGATGGAGCGCCCAACCTCTGTCTGTGCCAGCTTGCGTGGTTTCTTGCCCTGCAAGCGCTTGCGCTCCTTCGCGACTGTGGCACGGATGAGCGCCAGGTCGCGTGCGGTCGGTTCCGCAGCATCCCTCAGCCTGTCACTGTGGAGGAGCTCGTCGAGCAAGGGATAGGCTTTCTCGAAAATGACTTCTTCCACCAGTTCGCCGAAACTGTGGAACTGCAGCTTGCCTTCCGGAGTAAGCTCGAAGTGCACCATGAAGTCGCGGAGGGCTGTCAATTGGGACCCGTCCGCATTTCCAATTTCGTCCAGGCATTGGATGGCCGCGTCTTTAGTGGGCGCTGCAACAAAAGAGCAGTCGCCGTTTTCCCAACGGCACATGAACAGTGGCATAAGCCCTCCTTCTCAATAGGACTCACGAAGTCTTGAGCTGCCGTCGGGCCGACCCATTGCCGCTGCGCCATCACGTGCGGCCTGCCGGAGCGGTCAACCCAAACCTTGTCGGCAACGCCCAGATCTAGCCCGAAGGCAACTGAGTGCTATTCAGGCTTGGCGTCTCTATATTCCCTTGCAAGAAATGCCACGCCTTCTGTTAGACGCCGGACAGCATCGAGCGATAGCGCTTCCGCCAGCCCCTCGACCAGGGCGTGGAGCGTGGCCATTTTTGAGTCGCTGAGATGCACGAACGTGACAGTTAGACGTTTTGGCACTTCTTTCATTGCGGCAAACCCCGGAGGCTCCTCCGAGAAAGCCCGGCTTCTAATCTTAAATCCTTTTGCCATGACTTATCACAGACTTTCTTCGGCCGCGCCTTGACATGGGGCCGCAGTAACTCGATTTCGACCGACCGGCGACAGCGCCATAGCCTGGCAAGGTTCTCCTTATCATCTTCGCAGTTGAAGGCCCACTTCTGTGGTAAGTAATGCACATGCCTCCTTTACGGGGTACACGCGGAAGCGTACTCAAAGCGGTCGTTATTTCGTCATGTGTCGAGCGAAGGCGCTTCGTTCCTTGTTGTCCTGCCTATCGAAGATAGCCCAAAACGCACAACACAATCATGTCTCTCACGCCGCAGCATTGGAGCATGGGAAGGTACGTCCACTGCCATCTTATGATTCAAATCTCAACCGAAGTGTTTTTCTGAGAAAGGAGGCCCACTTTGCGCTTTGAAGGCAAGACTCGGCTTGGCTATTTACCCACTGCCGCTGTCCGAAGCCGAACGGATTCGCAAATTTCTCTCGTTTCCGGACGAGCCGTCATCCGCGCTCGATCCCTGCATCGGCGATGGTGTCGCCTTCGAGGCGATCACCAGCGGTGCCGAGGTGCTTCGCTATGGCATCGAGCTTGATGCCTACCGCGCTGAGCAAGCCCGGCAGCGGATTCCCAACATAATCCAAGGCAACACGCTGGAAGTACATTGCGCCGTCGAGTGCTTTGGGCTCCTGTATTTGAATCCGCCTTACGATTGGGCACTTGGACCTGCTGACAGTCGGCGCACAGAGCAGACCTTCCTAAGCCACACGTATCGCTGGCTGAAGCCTGGTGGCATTCTGCTCTTCGTCATTCCAGGGGAGAGACTGGCCGAGTGTAGTCAGATTCTCGCTCACAATTCCGCGATGTCCGGGTGTTCCGCCTTGAGGCGCCGGAGTGCGTGCGTTATAAGCAGGTGGTCGTCTTCGGAATGCGACGTGCCCGACGCGAGAGAGAGCATCTCGCCGACAACGATATCACCCGGGCACGGCTTTACTATGCCGGCCTGGCAAGGAACCCCTCCCAAATCTCTGTCCTATCTTCAGAGTCCGAAGCGCGATACAACGTGCCCGTGAGCGGACCAGCACAACTGGTTTACCGTGGACTCCCGCTCGACGAAGTTGAGGATTTGCTTCCGGAGTCAGCGGCCTACAGACAGGCAGGACGCATCCTCTTTGCTGAGCCCGCGCC
>CAVXWN010000036.1:0-62542 GCA_963765485.1 uncultured Acidobacteriota bacterium
GGGAGTGATTCGTGTGAGTGCGGGAACAATCACCATCCCCAGCCCCAACGAATTTCGCGAGGCCATGGCTCCCGTGCGCTCAAAGTAAAACCTCTAGTCCTGTTCTGCTTGCACGACGAAAAGATGGCAGAGGTTGAAGGACGCAGTGGAGGACCGCTTCGGAATTGAACCTGAGGAAGATCCCCTTTAGCGTTTAGCTGGAGTGATTGCTCGAACTGACCCACTCTCAAAAGTGGGTAGTGGTACGATTTGATGTCGTAGCGGCGAGTTTACCTCGCCAGTTGGCGGCATAAGGCCGCCTCTACATCAAATTCACCTACGACCAAAAAGTGGCCACACTTGACAACTGAAGAGTCATATTGTAATTTAACTATCTGGTTAGTTAAATGCAAAGGTGGACCTCGCACAAGGCGACGACGCGCAGCTCGCGCCATCACAATAGCGTGGCGACTCGGGAAACCATCCTGGAAGCCGCCGAGCGCATTTTTGCGGACGAAGGGCTGGAAGGCGCGCGCACGGACGCCATTGCTGCGGCGGCGGGCGTCAACAAGGCGCTGCTTTACTATTACTTTCGAAGCAAGGAGGGGCTATACCGGGCAGTTCTGGAAAGCTACCTGGCAGACTTCAACCGGCAAGCCTTGGAGGTGCTTTCTTCAGAGGGTTCGGCCCGCTCGCTCCTGCTGCGCTATATCAACCTCCATTTCGATTTTATTGCCGCCCATCCCCACCACGGTCCCTTGTTTCAGCGGATGGTGATGGCGGATCAAAAATCCATGGCGCGGCTGGCGCGGGAGTACTTTCTGCCGCGGGGAAAGGCACTTCTCAAGGTGATCGAGCAAGGGATGCGGACGGGGGAGTTCCGGCGTATGGATAGCACGCACGCCGCGATTTCGCTCGTCTCTCTGATTGTGTTCTTCTTCAGTTCGGCGTCTGTGTTGCGTGCGGTTAGCGGAATCGACCCCTACGCAAAGGCTAATGTGGAACGTCGAAAAAGAGAAGTGCTGAAGTTCGTCCGCTATGCGTTGTTTAAGAATCCGGAGAGTGAAGTGCAATGAAGCGCAAAATACTAATCCCGGCGCTGATTCTACTGGCGCTTGCCGGCAGCGTGGCCTACTACACCGCTACGATCAAGCCGCACAGCATGGTCATTACGGGTGTCGTCACCACCAACGACGTCATCGTCAGCGCGCAAATTCAGGGCCAACTGGCACAGCTTCTGGTTAAAGAGGGCGACACGGTACAGGCCGGGCAGCTTGTGGCGGTCATCGAACCGAAGGAGCTGCGCGCCGACAGGACGTTTTATGCACATGCGGAGCAGGGCACGGCCGGCCCAGGTTCAACAGGCCGAGGCGGCGCTGCAATTTCAGGAGAAGCAAACCCGGGATCAGATCCGGCAGGCCGAGGCGGGGCTCGCTTCAACGCAGGCACAGCAGGCCGAGGCGGAGGCTGACCTCGAGCTGGACCGGGTCAACCTGGAACGAACCGAGGGACTATTCAAGCAGAACATTGTTTCAGCTCAATCTCTGGACCAGTCGCGGGCAACCTATGAGGCGCAGAAGGCCCACGTGGAATCTCTCCGCAAGCAAGTGGACGCGCAACGCGCCGCCGTGGCCCTGGCCCGTTCAAACGAAGATCAGATCACGGTGCGGCGAGACGAGCTCCTGTCGATGCAGCGACAGTTGGCGGCCGCCGGGGCGCAGAAGTCGAAAGCCCAGGTCCGTCTCGACTACACGGAAATCCGCGCGCCCATCCCGGGCTACGCCGCCAGCCTGCCGGCTCGCCAGGGCGAGGTGGTGAACATCGCTCAGCCCATTCTGGAAATCATCGATCCTGACGATCTCTGGGTTCGAATTGATGTTGAAGAGACTTACATCGACCGCGTCCATCTGGGAGAGAAGATGATGGTGCGCCTGCCATCAGGAGCCGAGCGAGAAGGGACGGTTTTCTATCGCGGTGTGGACGCTGACTATGCGACGCAGCGTGACGTCAACAGGACCAAGCGCGATATCAAGACCTTCGAGTTCCGTTTGCGGGTAGATAATAGCGACCGCAGCCTCTGGCCGGGGTTGACGGCTTACGTGAACGTCCCGCTGCCGGAGCCCAGGTGACGGGCAGGATTCAGGAGTCAGGATTCAGGAGAAGAGTAAGGAGCAGAATGATGAATAGTGAATTGGGGTGCAGAAGTTGCTTGGCGCGCCGCGCCTTGGGCCGGTGAGAGCAGGATTTCAAATTTGAAATTTCAAATCAGTAGTGTCCGGCAAAAAACCGACCATTCCTTGTAACTGTCTGAGTACGCGAAAGTAAGGGCCCGGATGAGATTTTTCGATTTCGAATTTTCCCGTGTTCATGCACACCATAGGAGTGCTTCTCACTCCATTTTGGAGGCAGTCCATGAACACGGGCCAAACGGTTTTCGCTCGACTGATGGAGTTCATCCCGCACTATCAGTTTCAGCTCTGCGTCGATCGCTACCACGGTCATCGTTACGTCAAAGAGTTCTCTTGCTGGGACCAATTCCTCTGTTTGGCTTTCGCTCAGCTCACCTATCGCACCAGTCTCCGCGACATCGAAGCCTGTCTGCGCGCTCAGCAGCCGAAACTCTATCATATGGGCTTCCGCGGTCGAGTTTCTCGCGCCACGCTCGCCGATGCCAACGAGATTCGCGACTGGCGAATTTACGCCGACTTCGCTCAAGTGCTGATTGCCATGGCCCGCGACCTCTACCGCGACGAATCCTTCGGAGTGGAGCTGTCCGAGACCGTGTATGCCTTCGACTCGACCACCATCGATTTGTGTCTGTCGCTGTTCCCCTGGGGCCAGTTTCGCCGCCGCAAGAGCGCGGTCAAGCTGCATACGCTGTTGGACCTGCGCGGCAGCATTCCGACCAGTGTTTATGTGACCGGCGGGCAGGTCCACGACGTCAACCTGCTGGACGAACTGCTGCTGGAAACGGGAGCGTTTTACTTGCTCGACCGCGCCTATGTGGACTTCGCTCGTCTCTACACCTTCACCCAAGCTTGTGCCTTCTTCGTCACTCGCGCCAAAAAGAATCTGCAATTCTACCGTCGCGCCTCACGCCCCGTCGAGCCCTGCACTGGGGTGCGGTGCGATCAGACCATCGTGCTCACCGGAGTGCGAACCGCTCAGCGTTATCCCGATCCGTTGCGGCGCATCTGCTATTGGGATGCCGAGAAGGACTTGCGACTGACCTTTCTGAGCAACAATTTTCTCCTCCCCGCTCTGATCATCGCCCAACTGTATCGGGCGCGCTGGCAGGTGGAATTGTTCTTTCGCTGGGTCAAACAGCACCTGCGCATCAAGGCTTTCTACGGCACCTCCGAGAACGCGGTGAAGACTCAAGTGTGGGTGGCGCTCTCAGTTTATGTTCTGGTGGCCATCGTCAAAAAGCAACTGGGGCTAGAACTGAGTCTCTACAAAATTCTCCAAATTCTCAGCGTTACGATTTTCGAAAAAACCCCGATTTTACAGGGGTTTTTCAACTTTGCCGACGAAACCGAAGATATGAATCTCGTTAAGCAATTGAATCTGTTCGAGTTTTAACCGGACACTACTGATTTCAAATCTCAAATTTCAGATGAGTTAGAGGTGCTCGTGCCGGCCATCGAAGTTCTGGAAATCAGGAAGTGTTTTGGCACGTTTTGCGCCGTCGACAGCGTGAGTTTTAGCGTGGAGGAGGGGGAGATCTTTGGCCTGCTCGGTCCCAACGGGGCAGGGAAGTCGACTCTCATTAGGATGCTCACCACGCTGATCCCGCCCACCTCCGGCGTCGCGCGGGTCAATGGTTTTGATGTCATACGCTCGGCCAGTGACGTGCGCAGGTCGATTGGAGTGATTCCCCAGGCCATGACTTCCGACCTGGAGCTCTCCGCCACCGAGAACATGAACATCTTTGCCAAGCTCTACGGAGTTCCGCGGGAGCGGCGCCGCCGCGTGGTGAAGGAGCTGCTCGATGCCGTGGACCTGGGGCAATGGGCTAACAAGCCGGTCAAGAACTTCTCCGGCGGCATGCGGCGGAGACTTGAAATCGCGCGAGGCCTGGTGCACGAGCCCAACATTTTCTTTCTCGACGAACCGACCACCGGACTCGACCCCGCTTCGCGCATGGGCGTTTGGGAAATGCTGAGGAAACTCAAGGAGGGCCGCGACCTCACCGTCTTGCTGACCACGCATTACATGGATGAGGCCGACAAGCTTTGCGACCGCATCGCGATTATGGATCATGGCACTCTCGTGGCACTCGACTCGCCGCTGAAACTCAAGGCCTCGATTCCGGGAAACAACATTTTGGAAATCAGCTTTTCGAAAATTCCCGAGGGATGGCCTGAAACCCTTAGGAACCTTCCCGACGTGCTGAGTGTGAAGGCGGAAGATCATGTTTACCGCATCGGCTCAAATAACGGACCCCGAACCACGGTGGCCTTGATGGAAGCCACACGCCAGGCCAATGTCGAAATTACCTCGCTTTCGGTGCAGAGCACCACCCTGGATGACGTTTTCATGCACTACACCGGCAGGCAATTACGCGATACCTTGCAGGAGGGGGCCGTCTACGATTTCGGCTTCATGCCTCCAAGGCGCTAGGAACGGAATCTTATGAACCGTATTTTGGCCATCATCGAACGTGACATGCGCAGGTTCGCTCGAAGTCCTACGCTGATTATCGTCTCCATGTTCCTTCCGCTGGTGCAGTTGGTGGTGCTTGGTTATGCCTTCGGAGGGAAGATCAAAGAATTGCGAGTGGGAATCGTCGATCAGGATCGCGGCATCCCCACGGTGAAATTGCGGGAGATGTTTGGAGCCATCGCCGCCAACGCGCGAACCTTTACGACGGTCGACTACACGGACCTCACAAAGGCCGACACGGACTTGCGGGAGGGGAGAATCAACGGGGTCCTCAATATCCCGCCTGACTTCTCCCGGCGTTTCCTGGCGCAGGACGCGCCGCAAGTGGCGCTCATTGAAGACAATACGGACAACTACGCGGTCGGGGCCCTGGAAGGATCGTTTTCCGATTTAGTCGGCGCCTACAATCAGCGGGGTCTCAAGCCGCGCGTGTCCGGTGGAATCACTCTTTCCGTGGTGGAGCTTTACCCTTACGTTCCCTATATCCAATACCTGCTTTCCGGTTCGATTGTTCTTGCGATTTATATTTCAGTGATGATCGGCGGCGGCATTATCTACATTGATGATAAGGCGCGGGGACTTCACGAGGGGTATCTTCTGACGCCGATCAGCAAACTTGAATTGATTTTGGGCTTCAACCTGTCGGGGGCCATGAAGGCCTCTTTGGCGGGATTGGTCCTGGCGACTCTGGGATCGATCATAGCGGGGATCCCGCACCCCCTGGAGCCCGTCCGCATGATAAAGCTCGTTTTGCTCATCGGGATTACCGCGATCGCCCTGATCAGCATGATGTTCCTCTTCATGGTGAGGGTAAGCGATCCGTTGGTTCCGCGGGCTATTTTCGGGGTGCTCAATACCCTGCTCTACTTCCCCAGCGGCGCTGTCTACCCCATCAACGGCTTTCCCAAGTGGATGAAAGTCATGTCCAATGTCAATCCCTTCACCTACGCAGTGCACGCATTCAAGGCCTTGTTGCTCAAGAACACACCGCTGGTCGCGATCGCCGGCGATCTGACCTATCTCCTCATTTTCACCGTTGTTTCCATGGTTCTGGCAACTTGGCTTTTCCCCCGCACGCTTTGACCTCTTCAGGCTTCGGTGTGGAGGGTCTGCAAAGTCCGTCTCCGGGTGTTCCTCTTTCGGAGATGGGTAGGCTTGGGAATGGCTTCCCGGCCTCAGCGCAGATCGGCCTCGGCCGCCGGACCCAACTAACTTTCTGAATGGTCTTACACCAAAAGCCACCATGGATACCAAGATACAAGCGCGGACCTCCGGTTTTGAGGTCCCCGGCTTTGAAGTAGAAAAGGGCTTTGCGATGAATAAGAAAGAGAACAAGACCAGAATCAAAAACCGGCCGAGACGTCGAAACCTAAGTGCCCTCCGATTGCGGAGACCTTTCTTGACTGTGGGACGGCACTAGGTGCGGTTTTCCTGAGTGCCGCGATCCCTCACCTCGTGGTAATAGTCCTCCAGCAGTTTTCGCCCGCGCGAATTCAGGAAACGGAACCGTCCGAGTCCCATTTTCTGGAGCCGGAACTTGAGCGAGGTGGCCACTACCCCCAGCCCGTACCGGACGCTGCGGGAGAAATTGATCGACGACGCCTCGGGGAAGTATTTGGCAGGGCAAGACACCTCCCCAAGGCGATAACGCAGGTAAATCGCTTGCGTCAACATCTCATTGTCGAAGATAAAGCCGTCGGAATTCTCTTCCAGGGGTAGGGCCTGGAGCACTTCCCGCGAGAACGCCCGGTAACCGGTGTGGTATTCCGAGAGCTTGTAGTTCAGCAGCAGGTTCTGGAAGAAGGTCAGCAGCCGGTTGGCAACGTACTTGTACAGCGGCATGCCGCCGGTCAGCGCCCCCCGGCCGAGAATCCGGGAGCCCAAAACCACGTCGTACGCGCCGTAGGCGATCAGACCGGCCATGGCGGTGACCAACCGGGGAGAGTACTGGTAATCCGGGTGCAGCATCACCACAATGTCGGCGCCCCGGCGCAAGGCTTCGCGGTAACAGGTTTTCTGATTGCGGCCGTAGCCGAGGTTTTGGTGGTGCACGAAGGTGGTCAGGTCCAGCTCGCGCGCCAGTTGTACGGTGCTGTCGGAACTGCGGTCGTCAACCACCAGCACTTCGTCAACGACGTCCCGCGGCAGCTCGACGCAAGTCTGCCGCAGCGTTCGGGCTGCGTTGTAAGCGGGCATTACCACGAAAACTCGCTTCCCGTTCAGCACGGCGTGTGCTCCTCCGCCCGGTGCATCCCGTCACCGCCCCGGCGCTCGGCAGCGCGCGTCTGGCCGGCAAGGAAGATCGCCGCGGCTGGGTTAAGGGACCAAGTGCAAACCGAAACCGTGGACAAGGGAACAAACGATTCTTTTGTTGATGCTCCGAGCACTCGACAAAACGGGAGAAGCCACCATCGGCCTGTGAACATAGCCCGAGTCACGACCATCAAGAAGCAACCTTCACCCGCATCGACGAGCCCTTACCGGACCGGTTAGAACTTACTCGGGATCATGGCAGCTTGAATCCAAAGACGTTCGTGAAGCTGACCACAGCCGCGGATGCCAGCAGCGGGGACAATCCGGCCGCCGCCCACAGCACGCGCCGGTCCTGCGGAATCCAATTGCGTAATGAAAACAAGAGCATCGGTAAAGCCGGCATGAGGAACCTGGGAAGATCCCAAGCAACTTCCCCGACCTCGTTATACGAGACGAAGAAAAGCGTGAACATCGAGGCGAACAAGGCCTCAGGCCGCCACGTTGCCGAGAAGCTCTTCGGGTTGCGAGGGAGCCACATCGCCACGGTACCCACCAACGCCAGCGCTAGCCATGCTATGGAGAACACAACAACGGGCCAACGCTTGTCATGCGCGGCGAGGTAGCAGGGAATTACGGCGCCGAAGGGATAAGTGAGCGGCGATCCGTGAGGCCCCCAACCCCCAAGGTCCCGGTAGCCGATGAAGTTGGCGAAAGGGTTTCCCACGAGGACCCACAGGGGCACAACGTAGAGAACCCCAATGCCCAGCCCGATCAGCGTGATGGTTGCCAATTGCCGATAGCTCTTTCTCATGCCCAGGACGACCGCAAACCCCACCAGGGCGAATATCCCCACCGGCCGGACCGTCGTGCTAAGCGACGCCAGCAACGCAGCCGTGTTCCACCGGCCGGAGCGTGCTGCCAGGAAAGAAGCAAACAGCAGGCACATGAACAGCGGCTCGCTACCTCCTTCCACGGAGGAGTAAATCCAACGGTAGTTAATAAAGCCAAGGGCGGCAGCGGCCACCCAGCCCCCGTACAGACGGTGCACCAGAATGCACACGGCGAGCGATGACAGCGCCGAAATGAGCACCAACGCCGTTACTCCCTGTATAGCAAACAGCTTGGAGATCCCCGCAATGGCGTAAGGGAATCCCCAAAAGTGCCAGGGCCAACCGGCCGAGGAGTGCCCACTCCGAATAATCGCAGCTATTTTCAAATAGGATGGATTATCGTACCACGCGGCTGCCAGGTCCCAAAGGTTCTTTACCCTGCAAACGGTCAACAGATGCACGGCGTACACCATAGCGAACATCAGAAGAGCTTCCCACAGCGAAGGCTCACTGCAAGCGCAAGCCGGGGCGAGTTTGATTTCACGGGCAGGCATCATTCGGAACCAGGACTTCACTTTGGATTCGTGTGCAGTTGTATGGTCCTCCCATCCACCTACTGTTGTCAACGCAGCCGTAGCACGCCCGGAGACTTGTGTAGAATCCCCGCACTCCGCAGTGTGCGGGAACCCAAGGTTTCCGGAACGCTATCAACGGTGGCATCGCCGGTCGGGGAAGACAAATGCTCCACTTGCCCTTAAGATGAGAGGCTGAAACTCGTAGGGGTGTTTCTGCTCCGCCCGGATAAAGGAGTTGCTTTGTGCGATGGGTTTACAGGGCTGCGGTTTGATCTTTCCTCTGGTAGGCCATACAGCCTTCGCCCAACCTTACTTGCCATGAACGTACTTCACGAAGTCAGGTTCCTGCGTGCGGAGGAAGCGGAAGCCGTCAACCTCGATCTCGGTCTGGCCCTCGCCCAGCCTTTGCTCAACAACAGGAAGGATCGGCTCCGACGGATAGAACTGGCCAAGCTCGATATAGTCGGGATGCATCTCTCGCAGGTACTGGTCAAATCGCCGCAACCCCGTGCGCGGGTCGACGTACCGGACAAAACCATTACAAGTGCGCCCATCCAAGCTGAGTATTCGGACCGACCCATCGTCGGACAAGAAGTATCGCAGTTGGACCTCCGTAAGCGCCACCTTGATAGGGAGCTCGGACTCAGCGCCGAGGCGACGAAGGAATTCTCGGGTAAACTGTGGACGGTCTTGCACGGCCATCACAATCGTGTGCTGAGGATATCCTAACCCCATTTTGCTTCTCTGCCAGAGCTCCACAACATAGATCGAGAGCATCCAGGCCAAGCATAGGATGGCCAGAGAATACGCAAGCGCTCTGCGCCGCGGCATGACCCTCCATCGGAGGAAAACGACAGCCAATGTTCCGGCGCTTATTCCCATGGCAAAAGGAAAGAATGGAATCCAATACCGGCTGGTGTGATTTGCTCCCACCACAAAAGTGTAGAAAACGAGCATTACGCCGAGCAAGAGGGCAGAGAAATTGACCGCGGTTCGCAAGTACGAAGGGTTCAATTGCTGTTTGGGGGCTTTCTCGGAAGATTGCGCAACTATAAGCCGGGGGCTAGCCAGAATGCCAATCCCCACTGGGAGGTAAGCCACGAATCGTTCAAATGATTTGAGGTGCACATGGAGAGGGCCGAACAGGATGCTCTCCCGTATGCCGGCCGCCCATCGAGCCGTAGCCGAATCGGCCATGAAAGAACCCGAGACATGGAGATTCACTAGGGAGGTCGACGTGAGACCGATTCCCGCCCCGATGAGAAGTGCAATCTGAATCCGAGAGAATGCGCGCTGCTGCCACGTCAAAAAAGAAACCAGCAGCACGCAAAACATCACTCCCTCGGGTCGAGTGAGGGACGCGATTGTGGAAATCAAGAGCAAAGGAAGAAAATTTCGAAATCGACGAGGCCAGCAAAAAACCATCGCGAAAAGAATGATTAGCTCCATGGCAAGGAGAATCGCTTCCATGCCATTGACTGAATTCTGGAAGACTCCGGGATTGAAGGCAAATAAGGCCGCGCTGAGCAAACCGACTAGTCGGCTCTGGAAGAGACGCCCCCAGACTACCGCCATACAAAAGACAGTTACATACCAAGCAAGGACAACGAGAATTTTGGCCGCCCAGGGTGCGGTCGCCGGACCTATTAGCTTAAAGAGTCCGGAAAGTATCAATGTCCATAATAAACTCGTAGTGGCCGAAACGTTCTCCCCGAGGTTGAATTGAAATCCCCTGCCGCGAGCAAAAAGTTCCGCGACGCGCAAGTGAATGACTGCGTCTCCTGCCCAGACGGCCAACATTGGTTCCATAATCAGAGCGGCAGCTACACAAATGATCGCACTCGGAAGAAGAAACTGCTTATAGGCTAACCCGGTGTTAGTCTTCGTCGGAAAGTGGGTCAGGGATGTCATGTCGCCGCAGCGCTCATCTTGACCGAACTTGGCATTACTTCGTTTTTTTGACCGGCCCCCAATTGTTGTACCACTTCCGAAGTTAGTCAACTAAGGCAGTGATGCCCTAATCCGTCGATAGCGGCCGGCCATGATTGTAGGGGTGCATCGCCGCGCGCCGATACGCCGCAGTTCAGCGCACCCCACAGGTGGGATGGTAGGGGCGAGGCGGCGCCTCGCCCCTACATCGCATCGCATCGTTGCACGCTATCGACGGATTAGGGTGATGTCTGTGCGGTCGACTCTTTACGCTGACCCGCGGATGACCTACAATCTCGGAGCCTCGACCGGTGTTGCAAGGAGAGAATCGGAAGGTCCTGCGCACTCAGCCACTTCTGATACTATTTTCGGGTCTGTCATGCTGAGCGCACGTGGACCTCCGGCCCAAGCAAAGAGATGAGAACCATCGCGCCGTCACTCCCGCGTAAAGCCTGCCCTGAGCCTGTCGAAGGGCGGGGGTCCACGTCAGCCCGCGACGAGCTGGATTCCCGCTTGCGCGGGAATGACCGGGGGTTGGAATGACCAACAGCGGGTACGAACAATCATGATGCCTCCCGAAGATGAACTGTGTTTACTGCTGGCTCGCGGGCAGCTTTCACCCGAGGCGAGGGAGCGGGCGCTGCGGTTGCTGGCGGGCCCGTTGCAGTGGCCTGAGGTTTTCGAGCGCGCCAGGGGATACGGGATCTTTCCCCTGCTCTATGATCGTCTCCGCACTCTTGGCTTTCCCGGCGTCCCCGGCCCCGTCCGCTCGGAGTGGGCGAGAATCTTCCGCTTGAACGCGATTCGGAACGAGCTTCTGGCCAGGGAGTTGGCCCGGATCCTCCGGTTACTCGGTGACGCTGGAATTCCCGTTATGCCGCTGAAAGGCGTCGCCCTGGGAGAGTCGCTCTACGGTGACACCGCTCTCCGCGCTTGTTCCGATATCGACGTGCTCGTTCACCCCCGCCACGCTATCGAGGCTTTTCACCTCGTCGTGTCCTCGGGCTATCAACCCGAGTTCACCCAGCCGCGTCTCCTGGACTTTGTGGTACGCTACGGCAAACACTTCGTGCTGATGCGGCAGGGCCCGATGGGAGCCTACCAACTTGAACTTCATTGCGGTCTCCTGTGGGGAGGGCTACTGGAGCGCGAGTTGCTCGAGGAAATCTGGTCGGATGCGGGTCGCAAAAGTTCCTGCGGAGTCCCCGCCTTCGCCTTAAGCGCGGAGTGGGAGTTTCTTTACCTCGCGGTGCACGCCGCCCAGCACGGCTGGCCTCCTCTCACCTGGTACGCCGACCTTGACCGGATATGCTGCCGCGGGGCGATCGACTGGAAGAAGGTGAAGGAAAAAGCGAAGTGGCTGGGCTGGGAGGCGGCAGTTCGATCCAGCCTCGCGGCGTGTGCCTCCTTCTTCGAGACCCCCCTCGACCCCGCCTTTGGCTCCATACCGCCCCGGTCTCGCGCTCCGCGTCTTTCCGATCTCGAGGTGCCCTCGGAAAACCTTTTCTTTCTTCGGTTGCTTAAAACACCGGGCCGAAGGCTCCGCTATCTCGCCATTCGTCTCCTGGTGCCGACGCCTGCCGAATGCAGGCTTCTCCTCTTCCCGCTTGGCTCTTTTTTCTCTATTATCCTTTGCGGCCTTTGCGCGTCGCGTGCAACACCGCAAGGTGGTTCGTTAAAGCGGGCATGAGAAGACTCTGGCCGGCGCTTCGCCAGCTTGCCGGAAGGACGGAATAGCCCCGAATTCGCAGATTGACCCGAAGTTGGAACTTGGACCCTGGTTCTTGGTTGCCACTGGCGCCATCCGGGGCGCCCGGAAAGGGCCCGGGTGACACACGCAGGGGCAACGCCCCATAGTCGTTAACCTAAGGGCAAGACGCGCCCGAAGGCCCGCCTGGGCCGGAGGCGCAAGCGCTTAGTAAACGCTTGCAGAGGTTCCCCCGGGTTCGCCTAGCGGGAAAGTGGTCGTGGCGGCGGCCTCAGGCCACCCCTGTTGGCCGGTAGGGTCAACCCTTCGCTACTTATCCCTTTCCCAGACCTGCGCAATGCCATCGGGGAACGTTTTGGCGAGATGGTAGTGCGCGTGAAGATAGGTACCGAGAGGCTCCAGGTGGTCGCCCGCTCCTTCCGGGAGGTCTAGCGTCTGGCTCCCATTCCACCCATCGTACACGTTTTGTTTCTAAAGCCTCGACCACGCTCTGGACCTGTTCGGGCCGAGTGAAGTCCGTCACGGTGAGGAAATCGATCGGGGTGGCGTTTCGGAGGCCCAGTGCAAAGTTCAAGGCCGGTTCGTCGGCTTGAAGACAGTCGGAGGGCCTCATGTGAGAAAGGTACCACTGGAACACCTCTGGGTCTTGACGATGGAAGGAGGCGGCCCGGCCAACAGGGAGATCCAAAGTCGCATGCCAGCTGAGTTTGGATGCTGTAGGTTTCCGCGATCATCAGGGCCAGGAGCCCTATCCACAAGAACGGCAGCGCAACACGCTCGATTCTTCCAGGCCATTTTGCAAACCAGACAACGAGTATGAAGGCCGGAAGAGACACCGTACATAGCCGGTAGTTCAGGGCCGAGGGGGCAACACTGAGGAACAGGCAAAAACCGACGATGCTCACCAGCATCAGCCGGTCCCAGGGTTCCTGGGGCCGCAATTTCCGTTCACGCCGCGCGCAGAGGAAGAACAGAAAGTAGACCCACGGAACCAGGAGTTCAACAACCAGCCATTTTCCCAGTGGGGTGGTCGAATACCAGTTTTCAAGAGACGGCATGTCACGCCTGTATACGCCCCACCTGTTGAGGGGATACCGCGGAAAGTACTTCAACAGAAAAACAACGGTGGAATCCAGGAAATGATTGAGGCCCGCCTTCCAAACGAAATAGCTGCTTAAAGCCACGAGCGTCACCACGAAACCCCCGAATAGCGGGACCACACGCCCGAGCAGCGATCGCCAAGTTTCTTTCGTTTGGTACCTCTCCCAAAGCAAGAAGATGGCAAACCCCAGCAGGCCAGCCGGCCCCCGCGTTTGATTGAACCAAGCGCTTAGCCCACAGAGCGCGCCAGCCGCGACCAGGCGTCCTGGGCTTCTCTTCTCGATCAGAACGGCCAGGGCCGCCATGACCGCCAGTGCGCTGTACCAATGATGACTTCCCGTGCCAAATCCGTTTCGAAACGGAATAGCAAGGAACAGGAAGCCAGGCAGGATGATGGACGCTCCCTCAAAAAGCCTTCTCGAAATGATCGCGCTCGTCCAAACGAAGCCAACACCGAGAAGAACCAGTGCGGCATTCGGTACCCACGCCCGTACTCCCGAATAATTTGAAGAGTGCAAAATAAACGAATTCAGCACCAGGAAACATAAACTGGAAGAAATCGCGATAAAGGATCTGACCCTCCAGCATCCGTCGCCCATCGAGGAGGTAGACGGCTGGTCACCTGAGGGTAGAACGGGGAGGTCCGGAAGGATGAACAGTTGCAGGTAGAGGAACACGGCTGCGCCAAGCAAAACACATGCCGTCAGCCATCCGCTGGACTTTCTCATCAGCAAGGATTCTCGCGGGTGGCGCATACATTGTGTTTTATGTATGCGCCCCATCGTGGCCGCCCAAGGTCTGCGGTTCTCAGTCGACAGAGGCTGAAAAGCCACAGACCCTGAAAACCGGGTCTGTGTTGCAATATCGTAGATTCCTGTTTTTTTAGCAAGGATCTTCAAGCACCTCGTAGGGCCGAACGGCGTTCGGCCCAGGGCCAGCGCCGCCGGCCCCTACACTTCTGCGTTTGGGGAAACCTCATGCCCTCTCCCGCAGGGCAGCCCAGGCCTGTGCATAGCGGCCGCCTGCTTCCAGCAACTGCTCGTGCGTCCCGGATTCCACGATCTGGCCTTCGCTCATTACGTGAATCACATCGGCAAACATTGCTGTGGAGAAGCGATGCGAGATCATGAGAACCGTGCGGCCGGCTGCCAGCACGCGGAACCGCGCCAGCCAATCGGCTTCAGCCCAAGGGTCCATGGCGCTCGTGGGCTCATCGAGGAGGATGATGGGGGCGCTGGCGCAGGAAGGCGCGGGCCAGCGCGAGGCGTTGCCATTCACCGAGACTGAGTTCGGCGCCATTTTCAAACCAGTTACCCAGCAGATTGCCGTAGCCATGCGGCAGGCGCGCAATGCATTGCTCGGCTCCTGCGGCCCGGGCGGCCGCCTCGATCTCAGCCGAATTCGCGCCCGCTTCCAGATCACCCAGAGAGATATTTTCGGCTACGGTGGCGTTGTAATGAACCGGCTCCTGAAAGAGAACCGTGATCAGTCGGCGCAGGTCATGGAGGGGCATGGCCCGCAGATCGATGCCGTCAAGTTCGATCCGCCCCGCATCAGGGTCATAGAATCGGCAAAGCAGTTTTATGAGCGTGCTCTTGCCGGCTCCGTTCGGGCCCACCATCGCCACAACCTGGCCGGCGGGGATCGTCAGATTGAAGTTCTCGAGCGCCAGCCGCTGGCTGCCGGGATAGCGGAAGGTGACGTTGTGGAAACGGATGACCTGCTTTAATGCCGGCGGGGCGGGAACGGGATGGGCGGGGTCCACCACTTTGGGACGGAGCGCCAGAAACTCGAACAGATTCCCCAGATAAAGACTGTTGGCGTAAATCTGCCCCGCCTGCTCCAAGAGCGACCGCATCAACTGTTGCCCCTGATTGAACGCCTGGTAGAACAAAACCAGGTCGCCAAACGTGGCCCGGCCCCGCACGGCTTTCCAGACCATCCAGCACATCGCAGCTCCGGTAATCAGCAGGGCGACCACCCCGGCGCCCAATTGCGCCACGCTTTGGTCCTTGGCGAGCGCCCACTGCTCGTTGCGGAGCCGCTTGCGCAAAGTCTGAAAGGCCGACTTGAAGTGATCGCCCAGCGCAAACAGCCGTACCTCGGCCGCCGGCTCCGCGCGTCGTCAGTAGCCAGTCACAGTACCAGGCGCGCCGTTCATCAGCCGTGCTGCGCAGGTACCATTGGTGCCGGCGCAGGCTATGGCGCAGCACCACATAGAAGGCGGGCAAGCTGCTGAGCAGCAGAACTGCCGGCAGCCAGAGGCCAAAGGGGATCAGCAGCGCCCCCATGGCCAGCAAGGTAATCCCGTTTTGCAGCAGGCTGCCCAGGCTCTCGAGCAGGGCCAGGGGCCGGTAGCCCGCTTCACTACGTGCCCGGTGGAGGTGATCGTAGAACTCGGGCAATTCGTAAAACGCCAGGTCGGCGGCAATCGACTGGTGGTGAATCAGGCCGCTGACATGGTCTGTGAGCAGTTGCCCTTGCACGGTGCGGACCCAGCCGCTAGCGCTGCGCAACAGCTCCGTCAGCAGCAGGACAGTGGCCAGCAGGATCGCCAGAACCACCAGCGTCCGGATGCTTTGCCCGCCGCCCCTGGCCTTGACCGCCGCCACCAAGCCATCGACCAACAGTTTTGTCAGGTAAACCGTGGCCGCCGGCAGCAAACCCTGCAAAATAAGCAGACCCAGCCAAAGAGCTGTCCAATACCGGGCCGCATCCCAGACCAAAGCCAATGTCCGGGGCAGATGGGGCAGTTCGGCTACCAGACGCCGTAGCTTGGCGGTTAGGTTTCTAAGGTTCTCCACCACGGTTTGCTCTGCCAGTCATCTAAATACAGGCGTTAGAAGTCTTCAGGTTTAGAACTTCGTCTAAATGGGTCAAGTCTTGCATGCGATTGTGAGGGAAGGGCGGGGCTTCAGTCCCGCCCTTCCCGGGAGTTTGGACATTTGACAAGCCCTACCAGCCCTCCCAGGGTTCCAGTGTCATTCCGACCCTGACCCCGAGCGAAGCGAGGGGGAAAGGGAGGAATCTCGCTCTGAGTATTTCCGGCGCAATGAGAGATTCCTCGTCGTCCCGATCAGATCGGGGCTCCTCGGAATGACGCACCAACTGACTTTTCACACAGGCTCTTCAGCCCCGCCCTTCCTTGGCGTCTGGGCATCTGACAAGCCCCACCAGCCCTCCCAGGGTTCCAGTGTCATTCCGACCCTGACCCCGAGCGAAGCGAGGGAGAAGGGGAGGAATCTCGCTCTGATTGTTTCTTCCAGCTACGCCCCGGCCACGCTGCCTTGAGTTCCGTACCAAGTCGCGCTCAAATCCTTCCAATCACGATTCACTGACTCGATCAGGGCAATCTTCTTCCTTCGGCTCCAGCTCTTGATCTGCTTCTCTCGAGCGATGGCGGCCAAGATCTCACCGAATGCCTCGTAGCACACCAGTCGGTGGATGTTGTAGCGGGCCGTGAACCCCGGCAGCAGCTTGCCTCGGTGTTGGAGTACGCGACGCTCCAAGTTGCCAGTCACCCCCGTATACAGCGCGCGGGATTTGCTTGCCATGATATAGACGTAATAGGTCTTCAACGCTGGCACCCCAGACTCCTCAGCGCTCGCCCAGGGCGATCCCCCTCAGGCCAGGGCGAGATTCCTCGTCGTCCCGATCAGATCGGGGCTCCTCGGAATGACACACCAACTGACTTTTCACACAGGCTCTTCAGCCCCGCCCTTCCTTGGCGTCTGGGCATTTGACAAGCCCTACCAGCCCTCCCAGGGTTCCAGTGTCATTCCGACCCTGACCCCGAGCGAAGCGAGGGAGAAGGGGAGGAATCTCGCTCTGAGTATTTCCGGCGCAATGAGAGATTCCTCGTCGTCCCGATCAGATCGGGGCTCCTCGGAATGACACACCAACTGACTTTTCACACAGGCTCTTCAGCCCCGCCCTTCCGATTCCCGGCAAGCCGTGACTCGTCGGTCTGAGGCACTGCCTCTTTACTACTCTTTCTCCGAACCAGGTTGAACCAGTGCTTCTTCCCCGAGAGCGCGGGCGCGCGCGTGCGCAACTTGGCAAAAGTATTCGACCCACGCATCCATTTCACCGCTCTCGAGGTGAGCGTGGGCTGGACACCAGAGGCAGAGGTTTATAATCGGGCAGACGCAGCACTTTTCCAGGAACTCGCTTCTCCTTGATCGCATGTCCCGCACCTTGGGGATGAGGTTATGCCAAGCGTCCAGGAGGCTGCCTTTTCGCAGGTCAAAGACGCAGTCGGGATGCCACAGGGAGGAGCAGAGGCGAAACAGGCCGTCGTAGCTCACGTTGAAGCTGCCGTTGCCGGCCCCGCAGTGGAACAGATGGTCGCAATCCGCGTGGGCAAACTCGGGCACGATCAGTTTGTGGCAGGCCTTCTCCAGCGACGCGAACCGCTCCTCGTCAGCGCGCTCGATAGCAACGATCTCCTCAGGCGAAAGGCGCTCGGCACGAATCTCCGCGTTGCGCTGGGCGTTGCCGTCAAAGCGCAGGTTGAGGAGTGGGTCGAAGCGAAAATAGTCTTTAGTCCGCTCGCGGCAGAAGCGGGCGATCGCCGCCAGCTCCTGAACGTTGGAGCGCAGGGCCATGGCCTTGAGGCGCACTTTGACCCCGCATGCAAAAAGCCGCTCGAGCCCCCGCCTGAAGGCGGTGAAGGAACCCGGCCGCTGTGTCACCCGCTCGTACGTCTCCTGGGTCACCCCATAAACCGACACTTCAATGTCCCGAGGCGGGTAACGCTTGAAAAGCTGAATGTGCTCTTCGCCGATCAGGGTAGCATTGGTGAAGACGGAGACCAGCAGGCCCTTGCGCTTGAGCGCCAGGTAGAGGTCGCAGAAATCATCCCGGAGCAAGGGCTCACCGCCGGTGATGAGGCACCACATCGCCCCCAGGGAGAGCGCCTCATCGGCGATGCGAGAGATCTCAGCCAGCGAAAGCTCTTTGGCTCTGGCCGCGCGATCGCCCGCAGGCAAATTAATGTAGCAGTGGCGGCAGTCGTTGTTGCACCGGGCGGTGACCTCCAGGTCGAAGGAGAGTGGGACGCGTTTGTCTTTCAGTTTGTCCCAGAGCGGGCATTGCTGGATTTCTACGGACGACACGAAGGGTTCATTCATGGTCCCGCACTCTCATAGATAACTCGCCGCACATTTTGAATCTAGCTATCTCCACAGGCATCCACGGCTTCTTTCTTCTGCGGCGCATAGTCTCTCGCTTCGGCAAAAAGGATGGCCGGAAATTCACCCAACCTCAGCCCTAAGTATACCCAATACCGATGAATCGGCGCCCACTTATTTGTTTCCGGTAGGCGCACGGATGACGCCTATATCGATGACATATACAATCCCCACATCTCCTTGGAGAATCGTGCCCATGGGGTAATACGAAGATAATCGCCTTTTTTTTCGATTGCGCCTTTCTCTTTCCACCTCTTCATCGTCGTTGCAGCTTCCTTTTGCCACTTTCTAGCTTCTTTTATGGCCTCTTGCGGACAATTTCGCAATTTCGCAAAATAATCCAGCTCCAGCGCTGGGTTTGTCACTAACCCCTCTAAATCGCACCCGTATCGTTTATTAAAATACGGTATATGAATGCCCTCCGGGAAAAGAAGCATCTTAATTATACCCCTTGAAGGATTGTACGGCGCATCCTTCGTGAACATCCCCCTAGAAACGGGTTTAGCGATATATGCTTTGATGTCGGAAGGGTTTTCCCCGAGCCAACTAAAGGCCCCAGCGCCTATGCCGATATGCGGAATATCGTAAGAGTAGACCAATTCCGTTATAGATTCCCGTCCGGTCTTCGAGAAATACTTATGAAAATAGTTCCGGTACCCCCTCTCCTCCAAAAACTCGTGGACGTAGCTTGCCCATCTATTTTCTTTCGTTGGAGCCTTGCTGTTCTTCTTTGATCCGGGGCTAAACAACACGCTCTCTACCGGCATCAATGGAGATGGGGATATGTGCTCCGGATCAATGCTGACGGCTGTTTCAAGGTCATTTTTTAAGTCTTCAAAGGTTTGGGTCGGAATACCGTACAATAGATCGATATTGATGTTCTCAAATCCCGCCAAACGCGCCCGGTCGTAGGCGTTATAAAACTCTTCGACGGAATGGGCGCGGTTTAATTTATTTAAGATCCGCTCTTCGAATGTCTGGGCTCCGATACTTATCCTGTTAAACCCCGCATGCCTCAACTGCTCCAATTTAGAAAGCGTTAAAGAATCAGGCGTCGCCTCTATGCTGATATCTGTTATATCTTCGATCTTCTGACCGAAAGACTCAACGATCGAAGAAAGGAGCTCGCCCAACTCCTCAGCCGCAAGCAGGGTCGGTGTGCCGCCTCCGAAATTGACCGCCTTTAGATTGACGCTGTGCTTTGTAGTGAAATAAAAACCCTTTACTGCAAGTTCACGCTTGAGAGCTTTTATGTATGAGTTTTTCAGCGCGTTTAGCGATAATAAATCACGGCCGAAATGCCGGCAGAAACAACAAAAATGGCATCTGCTTTTACAAAAAGGGATGCTTACATATACTAAAGATATGTCTCTGAGATCTTTCACCTCATCGCTTAAAGGTGTATCCATCTTCTAATATTCCGCATGCAAGCCGCTCACATCCTCATGACAGACCCACTTCGCCGGACTTCGTTGAATACTCTTTACAAAACAGCCACAATCGAGCACTGAAAAAGAATATTTCTTGCTCAAGACTTCTTCCATAATATCGTATACTAATCCGCCATCATACAAATGCATCTCATAACATTGGTAAATTTCTCCATCTGGATATATCTCGGCGATCCGGCTGTAGTTGTGCTCTGTTACCTCTATCTCGCCCAGGTTTAGATGCTTGACTCCCATATCGTCAATTAAACGAAGCATTTCAAAAAGCTTCTTTCTATGAAGCGGCCAAGCCGGTGTTTCAACGCTTACAGCCTTGAAATAATCTTACAGCCCTCGCCAAATTCTCGTATGCTTTGGCAGAAAAGTTGGATGCTCCCAAATGAAATCGAATTTCGTCGAAGCCCAGGTCCTTCAATCGAAGAAGTGTGTTCCGGGTCAGCTAAAAGACCATTTGTATAAAGATAATACCATGGCCTCTTCCCAGTCTCTTTATCTATCTCGTGAAAGAGTTCCATGAACTTGGCGATCACATCCAAATACAGCAAAGTCTCCCCCCCGCCGCTGAAACTCATCGATGTGGGATTATAATTTGGAGAACGCGAATCCTTCAAAAATGCGGCCTTTTCCCTAATGCGCTGCATCTTTTCAGGTTCTTGTGTAAGTTTATATTGGCAATAGGGGCAATTTAGATTGCACTTTACTCCCGTTATTATATTGTGCCTGAACGGATCCGGCACAAAGCAACCACGACAGCCAGGCGACAACTTTCCTATATGCACACAGTGTCCTGAGGCGTGATACTCAAGTCCTTTGATTTGTTTTTGTCTTTCAAACTTCCTTCTGTAAGCCTCTTGGATAGGCAGGATCTTCATACTTTTGAGTCCTCCTCTGTCCCGGACAACCTGAACCGCGGGCTTATGCCGAATTTAGTGGCGACGGCGGTCGCCAAGCTAGCGGGCTAGCAGTGTGTTGATGAACGTGTCGTAATGCTTTTGCAGCGAGCCCACCCGCCGTTCACCCCAGCATTCCGGAGCGACGATTTGCTTAGGCATCACGCATTCGGGGCGAATTTCGACGCCATCCGCGGGGTCGCCGTCGGGGGACAAGTGCGATTAGGGGTCGAAACGCAATGTGTGCGCCACCCGCGGTATCGATGATGAGCCATCGTTTTGTGGTTGTCAGTCAGCCTTAGCCCGCAACTGATGAGCCTTCGCGATCCACCGACCTTTTACCCACCCCACCACGCGCACCGCCCGCATCAGGACGTGCGCGCGTTGCAACCAGGCGATGAGCCGCGCTTCCGCACCCAAACCCAAGCGCACATCCCGCCCCTCCCGTTCCACGCGAACCAGCACGCCGAGAATGGCGCCGCGCGGCACAACACCGTCCGGCGCCGGGCAATTGTCGCCGCGCACCAGCCAGCCGGCGCCCACACGGGCGATCGCGCGATGGATCGCCAGCCGGCCCGTGTCAGGCTGGACGAACGCGATGACTTCACCGATGCGCGGCGCAGAGCCATCCATCGGGGCGATCGTCAGCACGTCGCCATCGCGGATGAAGGGTGCCATGCTGAGCCCGCGCGCACGGGTACGGAGCGACGCGCCGCGTTCCACCACAGCGCGCAATAATTCCAATTGTCCCAGGTTGGACAGGTGCAGTTCGCCGCCGGG
The DNA here is from genome assembly GCA_963765485.1 of uncultured Acidobacteriota bacterium. Taxonomy (GTDB): domain Bacteria; phylum Acidobacteriota; class Terriglobia; order UBA7540; family UBA7540; genus CAVROP01. Next base: position 21,351 of record CAVXWN010000036.1, read on the forward strand.
CCGAGTGAAATTGCGTTGATAATCCATCGTAATCACAGGGGCAAGGCTTAACAGGTTGCTGGAAAACTCATCGCGGTTGTCATTCTCAGGAGTCGCAGGCGACGAAGAATCTCCCAATTCTTTGAAAATACCCAGAGCGAGATTCCTCGCGGAGTTTACCCTGAGCGAACTACGGGGATTCTTCGCTTCGCTCAGAATGACAAGCGAAGGGCTCAGGATGACAGCGAACGGCCTCAGAATGACAGCGTCGGGAAGTTCTCCCCCAACCTCAGAACGACAGCGTGGAGGCGTTCTCCAGCAACCTGCTAGTGCCTGCTGTGCAGGGGCGGCCACAAGGGCTCGCCCCTACGCCCTCCGTAGAATCGCATCGCCGCGCGTGAGGCCCTCGACGATGTGTAAATCTTCCACGGCAAAACCGCCGGCGATGAATTCTGCGCGCAGTTCCGCTTCAGACTGAAAGCGGTGAACGAATTCACTGTCCCCCCAAAGCATATCCCCCGGCTCGTAGGTGAAGTTGCCGTGTGTGAGCAAGGCAAAGGCGCGTTTGAGCCGCTCGCGCCGCGGATCAAGCGGCTCGCCGCCGCAGTGGAATTGGCAGAGGAAGAAGGCGCCGGGGCGCAAAGCACGGCGGATGCGTTTCAGCATGGCGATGCGACGCTGGCCCGTAGGCACGCACGAATACATTGCCGCCGAAAGCCACACCGCGTCGTACGATTCCGGCGGCACATCGAGGCGCGAAATTTCTTGTACCAACCCCTCGATTCGCAGGCCAGCTTTTTCGGCATTCGCCTTTGCCTGCTCGATCATAGCGGCGACAAAATCCACCCCCGTCACGGCGAACCCTGCTTGCGCCAGGGGAATTGCCTCGCGTCCGCCGCCGACGCAGAGCACGAGCAGCCGCCCCTGCTTGAGCGGAAGTTTCTTCAACAGGATTTGCTCGTCGGGACTCAAGCCCTCTTGCACAAGGTCGTCGTGACTCCACTCGGCGACGCGATGCGGACGCGCGTACGTCTGCCGGCCGAATTCTATCAAATCATCCGGACGCATCACCATCGCTGAGAGCGATTCGATGAGCCTGCTGGCTCGGATAAGAAAACGCGCCGCGCGGATTCGCCAGGACATGGGTGAGCTCGAACGACAGTCGCCGGTTGCCAATGGCCTGTTATCCTGCCCGGCCGCCGGCTGATAACCATTAGCTGATGACAGCGAGAATGCCGCGCTGTGTCAGCTCAGCCGCCAAGCCCAGCACGTCCGCCTCGAGCTCAGCGAGCGGCCCGTTGAATTCATCTACGAGCGCTGCCGCCACCTCCTTCAGCGTGCGCTGTCCATCCAGTTTTTGCCAGATCGCTTGCGCGGTGGGGTTCAACGTGTACAACTCCTCCGCGTTGCCGATGCCGGCGACGAGGGGGACGATGATGAGTTCGCCTTCAATCTCGCGCGCCACCACGTCGTCGGATGGCGCGCAAACGCTGGTGAGGGCAACTTCTGGTGTCATTGAAAAATCCCTTTCATCTTTTTATTCTGCCCTGCCGTTCGGCGCCGAGCCCAATCGCCTCCTCTTCCCGCTCTTAGGCCGCAATACTGCACGCTGAAGATCCAAATATAAGAAGGGATGAACGGTCCCTGCCCCTCCCCCTTCGCTGGATTACCCCAGCGCGGGCGCTGCTTCAAACGTCTCTGCTGACTGGCCACTCTCTGCTCGTAGACTGGCCAGCGAGATGCGGGGGAACGTCTCACATCAGTGCCTCTCGCGTCGGCAGACTTGCGCCGAGGTGGGCGCTCCAACAGACGATTGTGATGTCGCGCCCGTCAGAACTTACGACGTATGCACCGTACTGCAAACAGGGCACGGGAAAGAGTTATAACAGAGCGTCGAGCTATTGTGACTACCTACAGTACCACTGTGAGTACCGCCCTTACAGGTTGTCAGGACCGCCTCTTCAGGTTCGCTCCTGGCGAGGACTATCAACTTCGGTTTCTCCCAAGTTTTCATGTTCGAACCTCCTATGTTAACACTTCCTTGGCCGACACAAATGCGCGGCATCAAGCGTCTCAATCCGTGGAAGCCAATCTACTACTTCCCACGCCCGTTCGTCAATGCCAATAAGTCCTATACGCCTTGCCTGTGCGTGGGCTATCTCGCATAGATATTCGTTTGGCGTGTCCAGCGTGCCCGACTCCGCCCAGGACTTGGCAGGGCACTGCTCACAGAGACCCTTGAGGAAACAACGGGCGCAGCGTGCCAGGTACTCCGGGTTGGTTGCCCGTATTTCCCGCAACCGGGGGAAAAAATCCTCGAGAGCACCCCGCAGGCCCCCACCAAGCAGGTTGTATGTCCACTCGGGCGCACAGAAACCCATGCAGGGTCGAAACCCCCCGTAAGCATCGACACAGCCGCCGTGACCCGCACCACAATTAAACAGACGGTCCCCCGGCGGCCCCATGAACTTCTGGCAAAACACGGCCATTTCCCGGTGATAACCCAAGCCATCGCGGTCCAGCACCCTCAGGCCGTCTTCCGGCGTAGCCCGGAGGGACTCAATCTGGCGGTTCTTCTCCGGATTGTCACGGCGGCTCCGAAGATCGAGGAACATGGCATAGCGCGGCGGCTTGTCCATCCAAGGGATCGTCGCCGCCCAAGCCTCGAATTCAGCCATCTCGGCCCGGTTCGGCGGCAGAAGCGCGCCTTTAACGATGAACGGCACGTGCCGTTCGAGGAGCAGATCGACACCCCGCCGGAACTGGCCGAACGACCCCGGTGCTCGGCTCACCGCTTCGTATGACTCCGCCCGCATGCCATAGACGGTTATTTCGATGGGCACCGTAGGGACTTTTGCGAAGAGATCCGCGAGGCGCGGGGTAAGCAAGCGCGCGTTAGTATGCAAACCTACCTTCATCCCCAGGCGGCGGGCATACAGGTAAAGTTCCTCGAAATCGCCGCGCAGCAGGGGTTCGCCTCCCGTGTAGTGGACCGTAAGACAGCCAAGTCCGGCGGCTTCATCGAGGATCCTCTTCATCTCTGCCGTGGTGAGTTCGCGTGCGCGAGCTTCGCGAGCGCAAGGCGGCAGGTTGATGCAGCAGTGGATACAGTCGTTGTTGCACCGCTCGGTGAGCTCGATGTCGAGCTCGATGAGCAGCGGAACCCCGTGCTCCCACAGCCGGTAATTTGCGCTTGAAATGCGCTCGACGTAGTCGCTCATGAAAGTCCTGTAATCAGTTGTCAGTCATCAGAACTGTCCGGTCATTGATTTCGGATTTCGCTGTAACTTGCGATAACTTATGTATTTATCCGTCAAACCGAGCGTTTTCGATTTGAATTTGCGTGGCATTTATGGCCATTCTTTCCCGACATTCCGGGAGGGTTTGGAACATGAATGCTGGCAAAACGGTCTTCGCGCAGTTGATGGATTTCGTGCCCACTCACGAGTTCTCGCGTTGTGTGGATCGCTACCAAGGCAATTACAAAGTCAGTCGTTTTTCCTGTTGGGATCAATTTCTGTGCATGGCCTTTGCGCAACTCACTTATCGCGAAAGCCTGCGCGATATCGAAACCTGTCTGCGTGCCTTGGGGCCGCGACTCTATCACGCCGGCGTCCACGGTCACATCGCCCACAGCACGCTGGCCGATGCCAACGAGACTCGCGATTGGCGAATCTACGCCGACTTGGGGCAGGTGTTGATTCGTACCGCGCGCGCCTTGTATGCCCACGAAGATTTCGGAGTGGAGTTGCAGCAAGCCGTCTACGCTTTGGACTGCACCACCATCGACCTTTGTCTTTCGCTCTTTCCCTGGGCTCGATACCGAGCCAAGAACGCCGCCGTGAAGATGCATACCTTGCTCGATCTGCAGGGCAACATCCCGGCCCTCATCGACGTTACACCCGCGAAAATACACGAGATTCACATCCTCGACAAACTCGTTCCCGAACCCGGCTCCATTTACATTGTGGACCGAGCTTACCTGGATTTCGAGCGGCTTTACCGACTCAAGCAGGCTTTGGCTTTCTTCATCATTCGTCCTCGCAAGGACTTTACCTTTCGCCGAGTCTGCTCTCATCCTGTAGACCACGTAACTGGCCTACTCTGCGACCAAACGATTCGGCTCAAGAGTTTTTATCCGGCCAAGTTTTATCCCGAGCCTTTGCGCCGCATTCGTTATCACGACGCCGATACCGACAAAAGCTTGACCTTCTTGACCAACAACTTTCTCCTGGCCGCGCTCATCATCACCCAGCTTTACAAATGCCGCTGGCAGGTGGAGTTGTTTTTCAAATGGGTCAAACAGCATCTGCGTATCAAGAAATTCTACGGTCTGTCACCCAACGCCGTGAAGACCCAAATCTGGATCGCCATCTCCGTCTACGTGTTGCTGGCGATTGTTCGCAAGCAACTGGGGCTCGAACTGAATCTCTACCCAATGTCACAAATCCTGAGCCTCAGTCTTTTCGAAAAAGTGCCACTTTTACAGGCTTTTTCGCACATCAGCTCCGAGAATGAAATTGACGTACCATGTAATCAATTAAAACTATTCGACTTATGACCGGACAGTTCTGGTCAGTCATCAGTTATCAGTTATCGGTGACCCGTTACTGATTAGCGACAACAACTCCGCCACAATTGCACCGCTTTTATCGAACTCCATCCGGTAGCAGGGAACCTCGCGGACCAGATTCTCGATAACGGTGAGGGTCTTCTCCCACCAATCCGCCGTCGTCAGGGGCTTGATAAGGCACGCGAGAAGCTTCTCTACGACCTGGCGGCGGTCCGTGATCGCGGCAATCCGGTTCTCCGATGACTTCTCGAGCAAAAAGATGGCTCGGAGAGGCGCCGACGCGTTGGACACCACCGGTATCTCGCCGTGGCTCCACGTTCCGTGAATCTTGAATCCCCCTGGCCAGCGGCGGACGATGATGCGATCATCGCACAGAATCTCCGAGCGGTTCAGGAGCATCTTAGTGATGGTGGACTTGCCGGCTTCGGAATGTCCAACGAAGAGCAAACCGTTTCCGCCAAGATTGACGCCGCTCGAGTGCAAAAAACATGCTTGCCGATCAGCCAGAATGGGCGCCAGCAGGATCTGATCCGACGCCAACCCTGTGAGTGCCTCCAGGTCCCCCCGCGCGAAATTCGCTTCGCTGCGGTGAAAGATAGCGCCGTACCTGTAATCCTGGCCAAAAATGGCGGCGCGGGTAAGCCGCGAGTCGCCCGGCTCGGGTGAGATTTCTAGATACACCCACTTGTCGTCCTTCCTTGAAATGGCCCAGGGAGGTTTGCGGTACACTTCGCGGCCCAGGTCCCGGCCAGCCGTGTCCGGCAATTCGAAATGGTGACGAATGCGAATCGTATCGTCCCCCGGGGCGTCCACGGCGAAAAGGTCGAACTTCGAGCTGAAGGTCTGCTCCGTGATGGGCAAGTCGGAATCTACTTGGACCGTGATGCCTGCGATCTGGTAAAAGCGACGGTGGTGGCGCCGCCAATCCGTCTTGAACTTGCCAGCCTCCCGAGCCACTTCGCACATGTAGCGGACCGGCGCCGAGTAGCGTCCTTGCTCCAGATAACCGTAGGCGGCACACCACGTGCAGTCGGAGCGCCTCTCACAGGAGCCGCAGTTCTCGAGGTACTCCTGGCCGCCGCGGACCTTATCCGCCAACGAAGGGATAAACTCCTGCCACGCTTCGCGAAACGTGCCGCGGCGCAGGCCATAGCGCAATGCCGGGTCCACGACGAGGCAGCAGAAACTCATTCCGCCATACGCATCGACGTGGAAATCATTACGGGAGGCTATGCAGCCGGCAAAAACCCTGTCATCGCCGCCTAGCACGCAGCCGCACCCTGAAGTGCCCCGCTCCGTAACGCCTAGCGTTCCTGCCCACTCCTCCTCGCAGACGTTCGGCGGGGCATATGCCACGACATCACGGGGTTCGAGCCTCTGTTCTTTGATCTCTGCGTTGCGCCGCGCCGAACCGCAGGAGGAGAGATAGAGGGCCGGATCGCCAAAACGCGCACGGGGACTCAGATTCCCGGCGAGCGCGACCATCTCCTGATGCTGGTGAACATTGGCGCGCATGGGCATGATCTGAACCATGAACCGTACGCCGGCTTCCTTCAGGTATGCGAAACCTCGCATGGCCATTTCGAAACCGCCGGGGTGGCGTGTGACGCGGTCGTAAACTTCTGCCGTGGCGCCATACAGCGACACCATGGTGGTGCCTTTACGTTTCAAAAGCCGCGCGATGGCGGGAGTGATCAGGGTGCCGTTCGTGGTGAGACCGTAGGAAACCCCCCGCGCGGTCAAGCACTGGACGATCTCGGCGAAGTCCGGCCGGAGCAGGGATTCGCCGCCGGAGATCTGCCAGTCGCGGCAGCCCATAGCCCGCGCCTGGTCCGCAATGCGGCGGATTTCATCAATACCAAGTTCCCGCTCTTGTTCCGGCGCTTTCGCCGGCAACCGCACCCAGCAATGACAGCAGGTGTGGTTGCAGCGGTAGGTCAGGTCGATGCTGCCTCGGAGCGGCAGCCTCGGCAACTTGCTGGTTCTCTTAACGGACAAGTACTCGGACATGCGTTCGATCCTCTTTCAACCTTGATCCTTAGCGCTGGAAGCCTCAGACAGGAGACAGGAGGAGCTGCCAAGTGCAAAGGCCCAAAGTTCCGAGAGCTACTCGAAAGGCGACAGAGGTTTCCACGCGCACGGTAATCCCGGCGATCTGGAAATACCGGCGATGTTTATTCTGGCATTCCATGTTCCTCCCCTTCGCCATTCCTGATGATCGAACTGATCGGCAACTCTTCGAGCGGGAGTTACACGCCTAGGACCAGCAACGACGTCCTCCCCGTCGGCTGGCCACGAATACCGGCAAAAACTTTCAAAATCGCCCCCTTTATTAGCGGGACCTTGGCACCTGCCTTTTTGTCAGCATTTTGGGTTCCTTTCCGTCCGCCTGGATTTTGTTGAAATACGGTGGATGGCAACCTCCTGGAGAACCCAAAATGGACACATTGCGCATCCCCACACATCTGTTTGTGGCTTTTGGCCCAAGATTCACCGAATCTCGCCGGCTCAACTGTTTTTCCCTTTCTCGAGACCCAAACGACCCCCGACAATCACCAATCGACAATCGCCAATCGGCAATGGAAACCTCGGCTGCGGCTGAAGAGTTCGTGTGAAAACTCGGTTGGTGTGTCGTTCCGAGGAGTCCCGATCTGATCGGGACGACGAAGAATCTCGCATTGCGTTGAAAATACTTAGAGCGAGATTCCTCGCGGAATTTACCCGGAGCGAACTACGGAGATCCTTCGCGGAGTTTACCCTGAGCGAACTGCGGGGATTCTTCGCGGAGTTTACCCTGAGCGAACTGCGGGGATTCTTCGCGGAGTTTACCCTGAGCGAACTGCGGGGATTCTTCGCGGAGTCTACCCTGAGCGAACTGCGGGGATTCTTCGCGGAGTTTACCCTGAGCGAACTGCAGGGATTCTTCGCGGAGTTTACCCTGAGCGAACTGCGGGGATTCTTCGCGGAGTTTACCCTGAGCGAACTGCGGGGATTCTTCGCTTCGCTCAGAATGACAAGCGAAGGGCTCAGAATGACAAGCGAAGGGCTCAGAATGACAAGCGAAGGGCTCAGAATGACAAGCGAAGGGCTCAGGATGACAAGCGAAGGGCTCAGGATGACAGCGAACGGGCTCGGAATGACAAGGTGGATGAAGTTTTCACACACACTCTGAACTCCGCGCGGAATCCCGCGCTGTAGTTGCTATTCCTGCCAGGACTGCAAACCAAGCCGCGTTGGCAGGGATGTGCAAGTTGAAATCCCCCAAGCTGTGCACCAGCATGCCGCAGCATCCAATGGCGGCGCCCAACCGAATCCAGCCAGCTCGGGACCGAAGGGGGCGCCCCCAACCTCGAAAGGCCAGATGAAAGAAAAGCGCCAGAGCTGAGAGAATGAGCAGCGCGCCCACCAGCCCGGTCTCGGCGGCCGCCTCGACATAATCGTTATGCGCGTGATCGATCCACAGGTCGCTGGGAAAACTCTGATAGCGGGGGTAAGCGGTCTCAAAATTTCCCAACCCGACTCCGAGCACGGGGTGGTCACGCCACATGCGGAGCGAATCCAGCGCCAAGTTCTTACGCCCGCCGGCCCACTCCGCCCAAGTACGGTTGACGTAGGCTACCGACCCCAGCTTGTGGGTGACCCAGCCCGGGTCGACATAGGCAAACAGCACGAGGCCCGCGAAGAGGGTGAGGGCGGCGGCCAGAGGCAAGCGTCTCCCCACTGTCCGGGCGCCCGCCCGGCGGAGGGCGCTCGTCGCGACGGCGATCTCCGCTGACAGCGCCAGCAGACCGCCCCGCGAACCCGAAAGCAGCAGAGAGACGAGCGCGAGCGTAAACGCCGAAACACGCCACACCGAGCCCTCGAGCGAAAACCTTCGATGCCGCCCGACAATATAGAGGACCGCAACCGGGATCAGCATTTCCATGAGCCCGGCGAAGTGATCGGGGTTAGCGTAGGGACCGAACACGCTGCCAAGGGTATCGACGATGCCATAAATCTTACGCGTCCCCGAAGCAAACTGAAGAATCGCAAACAGTCCCATGGAACCCGCAAAAACCAGAACCACAAGGCCGAAGGCGCGCAACGTCCCGCTGTCGCCTCCGGCAAAAAGCTGCGTGGCGAGGAAAAAAAAGACCAAGTCTGTAGCGAGAAGGACTAGAGCCTGGCGGGTTTCCGACCTGTCGAGTGCGAGCCGAGCCCAATACTGAGCCAGACCCAAGAGAAAGAACATCGCCAGCGGTATGAAGAGCGGCGACCAGGTGAATCTCACTGCTCCCTGCTGGCTGCTCCCTACAGCCCACAAGAAAAGCGCCAAGCCGGCTACAAGGCCCAGAGCCACCCAGGCCCCGGGGACTACACCGCCAAAGGCTAGTGGCGCGCCAAGCAGGGCAGCGACGAGCAGGAGGCGAGCCAAGTCTAAAGTGTAAGGTGTAAAGTGCAAAGGATAGGCCTCGCTCATTGTTTCCTGCTGGGTCTCTGCCATCTTCATGTTCGTTCTTCTTCCTTCGCCCCTTACGCTTTAGCCTTCACCCTTTAACCTTTACCCTTTACACCTTTCGCTTCCGGCTGCCGGCTGTTGACTCCTGCCTCTTGATCCGCGCTGCGAAGCGAAACCGCGTCCAACCAGGAAGTCCCGGAGATTTCCGTAGGGAAGGCCCGGCTGCGAGGCCGCCAGAACGAAAGCCGCACCGCCCGGGTTTGCGGTCCGGTCGAAAAGGAGAGATGCACGCGATGCCAGGGCGTCGTTCCCACTGTGGTCTCGCTGATCGCATCCGGGAAACCTTCTGGTTGGGTATCACGCACACGCAAGCAGGGGCCGGTGTCGGAAGTGATGTCTTGTGAGCGGACGTAGGCCTCGAGCGTATACGCATGCTGAGGAAGGACCGGCACGATTTGATAGGCGGGCTCATACTCATCGTTGCTGCTGACCGTAAATTCTACGCGAAGGCAATGGGCGCCGTGGTAAGCGCCAGGAGCTGAAAAATCGAGCGCAAGAAAATTTGCGTACCGGGCCCTCCAATCAAATCCGGCTTTCAAAGGCGACTGTTCGAAATCGCCGTTGAAAACCAGATCGTCTTGGTCATCAGTCTTGCACCGTTGCACAGCTCCCAGCCGTTCAAGATCCTGCCAGACACTCACAGCCTCTTCCATTCTGCCCAGGCCGATGAGACGGTCCAAGTAAGGCGCGGCAGAAGAGAAGGGAAAGGGGCGAGCGTCCGCTACCACCCGTCTCCAAATTCGATAGGCGCTGTCGTTATCCCCTCCGGCGCTCAAGGAATCGATGTAGTCTACCTTGAGCTTGACATCCGGAATCTCGGCCAACACCTTCTGGAAGACAGGCTCTGGCTGCTGCAGAGCTTGAAGAGTAGACCATGTCGCGGCCGCATAGGTCGGATCAAGTTCCATCACGCGCCGGAATTGCTCGAAAGCCATATCGAGTCTATTCGCCCTCAGAAACGAATCACCAACCAGCCAATGGTGAGCAGGCACCATGGGACAAAGCTGCAACAGGCGTTCGCGGGCTTGGTCGGCGCACTGCATATCCCCCATGGAACCACAGGCTGACTCAAGGTCTGACCAGTAGAGACGGCTGGCGGGGCTGAGCTCTGTAGCGCGGCGCAGGTGGCGGAGGCTTTCGGTGGGATTGATGTTTTTATACGCTTGCCCGAGTTGGTCCTCGAGCCGGGGATCGTCTGCGTCCAACGCCAGGAGCCTGCGGCCCACCCCAGGCGTGTTGAATGAGTTAACGATCCCCACCAGCGAAGTTTCGGCAGCCACCAAAAAGCTTGTGCCGGCCACCACGAGCAGGAAGAGCGCTGCCCGCGCGCGTCCGCGCAGGAGGATTTCGGTTCGTGCGACCTCCAACTGCGGCCGAATCATGTGACCCCGCGGCTCATCCGCGATCAGCTTTCTGCAGACCGGGACAAGCCCTCCCCATGCGGCTCGGATAGCTCAAACTCGGTAACAAGGCGTGCTTGCGGACGGCCTCGTCCTATAGCACTGGCCACCGCAGCAAAGATAGCCTTCCGGGCAACATGCGCTGCCGCAGCAGACCGCGCCGGCAGCGCAACATTGGCCACTGCAGCATGCTCGGCCACGAGGGCAGCAAGACGTGCCGCAGCAGGTCGCGCCGGACCCGCAGCATGTGCCGTTGCAGCAGTTCCGACCCGGAGAGCAGCAGGACGTGCCGCAGCAGGTCGCCGACTTCTGGCAACAGTGGTTCCCGCAGCACTTGTCGTCGCCATCGCAAACCGTGCTGCCGCAGCACGTGTAGCCTTTGGGATAGCAATGTCCATTGCACGGGACTCGCCCGCCGGTGCAAACGACGTTTGATTCCTGGCCAAAGGACGCCCTTGCTAAGCCCAAGGAAGCTAGTACGGCGCCGCCTACTAGTCCACCCACCAGCTTGAACGATTTTCGTCTCGAGACGGGGCTGGCAATGACTCGCGATATATCATCAATCAGTGCGCTCATTTTATTTCTCCCCTCCTGACTACCTCGCCCGTCGAGGGCGAGGGCTAACACCGCGTCTTTCCCGACTGCCGCATCCTTAGTAATCACGCCGTCTTCCCCAATCAGAAAAGCTGCCGGCGTGGCGAGAGTTCCGTACTCCTTTGAAACCTTCCACTTCCTGTCCTGAAGCAGCACCGGAAACTCGAAGCCGTGCTGCTCCGCCTTGCGGCGATTCTCCTCCGCGCTACCACGCCCGATGACGATCACGCCCATGCCGTCCTTCGCGAATTCCCGGTGCAGGCGGACCAGATGGGGGGCGAGCTCATCGCAAGGTCCGCATTGAGGGTCGCTGAAGAACAGGAACAGGCGCCGGCCTCGGTATTCCTCGAGCGAAACAGCGCGGCCCTGGAGGTCGGGCAAGTTAAAAACAGGCGCGGGAGCGCCGGCCTTGAGGCCGCTTCCCCCGACACCGGAAAGAACCAGCCAGCGGTTAAGCACGGCAGCGCGCCGCTCGCATCCCACGCAAGGCTTGATTCCCATTGCGGAGGTTACACGTTTGATGAGGTCCCCCAGCCCGATCTCGTGTTTGACAAGAAATCGGGGAAGGCTCAGCCGGTGAGGCTGGGCTTTTCCGGCGAGCGGGGGCTCGCCGGCAGGCCCGCTGCGCTGAGGCGCGTTCACAGCGGCCCGGGAAGCTTCGGCCTCCGGGGCGGCCAACTCCAGGGCGAGCGCGAAGACCCGATCCGCGCCCCGCGCCACGGGCGCAGCCACTCGTCCTTGCTCGTCCAGCAGGTAGGCTACTGGAGTACCCTCCTGCTCGAAAGGTCCGGCTTGCTCCGGCTCCTTCAGCAGCAGGATGGGGCACTTCAGGCCGTGCTCGGCCGCCCCGTCCTGGTTCGATCGGGCGTCTCCCGAAGCCAGGAGCAGCAACCGGACGTTTTGCTTTTCGAAATTGGTTTCGAGACCGGCTAACTCTGGCGCGATAGACTCGCAGAATCCGCACTCGAAATTCCAGTGCACCAACAAAACGCGCTGGCCGCGAAACTCCTCGAGGGCCACAACCCTTCCCGCAACATCGGGTAATCTAAAGGCGGGGAAATCACTTTGAAGCGGCAACCCGCCGGGTTCAGCCTGCTCGCCAGACTTTTCCAGCCCAACTCCTTCGGCTGGCGCATTCCGCTCGAGCTGGTCCAGACGCAGCAGTATTCGACCCTGCTGCTTGACAATCTGGTAGAAACCTACCCACAGGCTAACCAGGATCAATAATAAGAGGAGCACTATAGCAATCATGTGAAGAACCGCTGCTCAGCCTCGCCTGCACTCTGGTGAGTGACAAAACGAAAGCTTTCTTCCGGATGCGATCTGTCGTTCACTCACAACTTGAAGTCGGCCACCGTCTCTCTTGCAAGCCCACCGGGTTTTGCCCCGTAATGAGTGACACCTTCCTTCGAAAGATCGGTTAGGATCTTTTGGCCGGTGCAATCAGTTTGAGCGCAGCCCAGCGCAACTCTTCGCTAAACTACCTACAGCAGACACCAGCTAATACCATCTGCTTAGCGCTGTCAAGTGCTTCGGCACATACTTAACGACTATGCAAATAGAACTCTGGTACTGCGACTTTGGTACCGATGGTCTCTTGCCGCGTGCACCGTGCCCGCCGGCTCCACTCCCTCCCGCCTGTTTTCTAACGACCTGCCCTCCCCCTGTGGCGGCCACAGAGTGCGGACCGTGATTGAGACCCAGTCCACCCAGGTGCACGTGCGTACCGCCCGGCAGCCTGCTGGAAAACCGGACGCAAGTGTCCCCGTTTAGGCTGCATAGCCGGGGCTCTCGCCAGCCAAGTTGTCGCAAGGGCGGCATCACAGTGCAATCAGTAGACTACCAAGTGGACAATGTGTCCGTCCATGGGTCCGGACATTATGTACCTGAGCGAGTCAGGCGCCTCGTAGGACCTGTCAAGGCAAAGTAGAAATGTCCTAATCCCAGCAAAGTAGAAATGTCCTGTTCTTAGCAAAGTAGGAAGTTCCGCTTTTGGTTCTTTGGCGGCTAACCGGAGGAGCCCGTAGGGCGACGGAGGTTAGCCGCCAAAGAACGTCGGCGACCCACCCCGTGTCGCGCCCGGCAGAATCACTCCCCAAGGTGGACTCTTCCGGAGATGGAAATCTTTCATCCAGTTGTGCACTTTGGGGCGAAGCCTCGGCGCGCTTGCCGGTAGCCGGGGTGGGGACATTTTCGGTTGAGCCTGGCGCTCCGCCACGCTCAGGCCGTACTGACGGAACTTCACCACCATGCTCCCGTCGAGCCGTTGCTCCACCCGCACCCGTCCGCCCCGCAGCCCGGGTCGGATATCACCGCGCGCGATCTGGAAGATCTTCCCCTGATAGCGAATCGTGTAGTCGGAGGTCACGATGCGTTCTTCCACAAGACTTAAGATCGCCGCCAGTTCATGCTCCGCGCGCAGGGGACGGTGCGCATCCGTGCTGCCCGCCGGCAACACCGTGAAGGTCTGGTTCCAGTGCGGCAAGTATTCTTCCTCCAGGTAGGTCTGCGCCGCTTCCAGACGGTCCGCCCCCGCCAAGCGCAGCCCTTTCACCAACCGGTCCTGGGCCGTGCCGAAGAAGCGTTCGATGCGACCTTTGGCCTGGGGCGAGTGCGCCGGGATCCAACCAATCCCCAACTCCCGCAAGGCCCGCCCGATCTGCGTCCACGCTGGTTTAACGGCCTCATCCGCCGCTTCCACCCTCGGCCGATTCACCGTAAAGAGGCTGCCCTTGTCCGTATAAAACTCCACCGGCCGACCCCAACCCTCCACGTATCCCCACAGCACGTGCAGGTTCTCCTCCGTGCTGTCCTGCTCCACAAAACGTGCATAGGCCTGGCTGCTGGCGTCATCGATCATGGCCACCAGGTACAGCCGCGGCCCCCGCCCTTCCAGCCAGTCGTGCACCGAGGTGTCCCATTGCACCAACTCTCCCCGGCAACTCCGGCGCTGCCGCCATACGTGCACCTCCTCGACTTGGCGCCGCTTCCCCCGCCGCAACCCCGCGGCCATCATCCACTGCCGCAGCGTCTCCTTGCTCACCTCCACCGCGTGCTCTTTCGCCAAGTACTCGCAGGCCAGCGTGGGGCCAAAGTCTCCGTACTTCGCTTTCACCAGCTTCAGCACCTTGGCGCGCAGACTCTCCGCTAAGCGCCGATTCGACGCCCTCCCGCGCAGCCGATGCACCACTCCGCGATCGCCCTCCGCCGCGATCCGCGCCAGCAACCTCCGCACCTCGCGGTCGCTGATCTGTAACTGCCCCGCCGCCTCACCTTGCGTTAAATGTCCCCCCTGCACTTCATGCAATACCTTCAACCGGTCCCGCTCTTTCCCACTCAACATCAGCATCTCCTGTTTTTCCATCCGTCAAGCTTGACGGAGTTCAACAGGACATTTCTACTTTGCTGAAACCGGACATTATCACTTTGCCGCGACAGGCGCCTCGTAGGACCTTGACAAGCCATTCCTTCACTTATAGAATCGCCACGACTAGCTCGCAGAATGGGTGAGCGGCGGAGAGGGATCGCCGCTTGCCGAAGGTGAGCTGTGATAGTGTTCAAGCTGAAAACTGAGGTGGCCAGCCCGGGTGGGACGGGACGGATGAATGTGAACCCAGCTTTCCGCGAGGTGGAAGGTGCGTTGGTGATCTTGCCGATGCTTCACCGGAGGAAAATGATAGCTGGCTTTTGTGAGCGTGAGGAGGATCGCGCGCAGGCGACACTTCTTGTGGTCCTTTAAACGATCAGGCGACCGCGGCAGAACAGCGACCGCACCTTGGGGATGCGCGTTGTGTTTGGCGTGCTCGGGTCGTGCTGGCGAGGGGTACCTTTTTCAGGGCAAGGTCGCAGAAAAAGCGTAGGTTTTTGCGGCCCAAATATTCACTACGTCCTTCTCCAGAGAACATATTTGGCCAGCTCATTTGCACTCTCGGCCTAGCCGGCATTGCCGGGCTGCCTTGCCCCCACGGGTCGGTCGAAGCTGAGACTCTCGCTCATCGGACGGGGCTAATGAAGATCCGACCTTAGCCGGTTCAGAACGTGTGAAGATCAAGGTGCCCGAACGGAAGGGGACCGTCGTCGGAAGTCGAAGCTGTGGAACTGGCGAGAAGAAATGTGGTGCACTTGGTATTGGATTTCATGGGTCAAGCAGTTTGCACCCCTCGTACCATTACCATTGTACCCTTGCAGCGGCGTTGATTTGAGTCATAAATGTTTTGGTGGTAAAACCGGGAAAATTTGGGACTTACGGCTTACAGGCTCTTCTCCTGTAACTCAGAGGGCGGAGCTACGTACTAGTAGTGTGCTGAAAGCCCCTTGGGTCAAGTCATTCTGACCGAAGCCCGGGACCGGACGGTCCAGGGCAAAGCGACGAATTTCGTAGATGTAGAATCGAGCGACTAGAGGGACCGCTCGTCGCGTGCGGCTTCCCAGGTTGACAGGTGAGAGGTTTTCCGGCGATTTGCGAGTGCTTGTATCAAGGAGTAGTTAGCATGGCATGGACAGCGAAAGGCACGGCTTCAAGCTTTACGGCGCTTAGGCGCGCGACGGGCAGGGCAGGCGCCCGTATACATGTCCCGATGATAGGTTTCCTATTGATGGGATTTGTTACTCTCGTTTGTGCTGCTGATGCTTCGCCCGCGGCTTGGGAAAAGGCAAACAGTCCCGACAGTAAGGCTGACAAGAAAGCCGCGGTTGATCCGGGATCTCTGAGGACAGAGGAAACGCTCATCTATCCCAACGATCTGGTATTCATTCAGGTGTTCGATGTGGAACAGATGACCCGTGAGTACCGGGTAAGTGACACAGGTACCCTGGCCTTCCCGCTTCTCCCGGAGCCGGTTCGGGCTTCGGGTTTGACGCCCCAGCAGTTGGCGGAGGTCATTTCCCGGAAATGCATAGAAGCCGGGGTACTCAGCCATCCTCAGATTAGCGTAACCGTGCGAGAGTCACGAATTCACGCCGTGGCAATCGCGGGCGCTGTCAGGAGCCCGCAAATATATCCGGTCTTTGGTCGGACTACGCTGCTGGATGTTATCAGCCAAGCCGGGGGAGTGACTGACGATGCGGGCTCGTCGGTAACCATAACGCGCGGCGAAGTCTCCCGCCGGCTGTCGGCCTCGGAGGCCGGGAGCGCGGCGGAAGCAGGGAAATCACCTCCCACGCCGCCCGCCGTTACCGTCGATCTGCGCCAGCTTCTGGAGACCGGCGATCCGAGCTCGAACATCGACGTTTACGCGGGCGACCGGGTGACGGTGCAACGCGCCGGCGTGGTTTACGTCCTGGGGGCAGTCAACAACGCGGGCGGCTTTTTGTTGACGAGCGCCCGGGGGGATGTGACGGTCCTGAAGGCGGTTGCCCTAGCTAACTCACTCAGGACCACCGCGAAAGGGAAGAAAGCACTGATCCTTCGTCCTAACTCCCTTGCTCCAGGCGGCCGGGAGACGATTCCCGTTAACCTTAGCGCCATGCTGCAAGGTCGTGTTCCGGACAGGCCCTTACGAAGCAACGATATTCTGTTTGTGCCCGACAACACCGCCTTGAAGGCGCTTCACAAGTCAGCCGACGTCGCGGTGCAAACCGCCGGATTGGCAGTGCTATATAAGTGATCCCGTTTTTTGTCACGCTGATGATTGCTCTGGAAGGCTTGTGTGGTGTCCAGTAGTTGGGCGGTCGCTGTGGCGCCACCTCCCGGTGGCGTTTACCACTCGCGCGCGGGAAGGGCTCCACGACGAGCGCGTTATCGAGATGTTTCGCAGACGCCAGCACGGTCTGGTTGATTTCGGCAAAGGCGGTTCTACGATATGGATGAACACGAAGAGTTAACTCCTCTTGTGCGCAGGCCCCTGGAAAGGATGAACCCTCGGGGGGATTCCGTTCTCGATGTAGGCTCAGAGGACTCCGACACCTATTCCTATTTGCGGGCTTACTGGCACATTCTGTTCAAGCGCCGGTGGACGGTGCTGACTGTTGCCTTTGTTGTAGCAACCGTGGCGACGATTCGTACCGTCCGGATGGAGCCCATTTATGAGGCAACGGCTCGAGTGGAGGTTGAGGCCGAAACGCCCGAAGTCCAATCCATCAACGACGTCTACAGGAGCATGCCTGGCTACACTGATGATGCTTTCTTGCAGACGCAAGTGAATGTGCTCAGAAGCGAGAACTTAGCCTGGCGAACCATTCAGCAGCTCGGCTATGGGGGAAAGCCGGGATCCGCTCCGGGGGGCGGAGGCGGCGAGGGCTCGTCGGCAGATGTTGATGCGGCGACGAAGAACGGGCTTATCGGCTCATTTCTAGGACAACTGCGCGTGAGTCTGATGAGAGATAGCCGCATGGTGGAAGTCACTATTTCGAGTCCGGACCCTCAGTTCGCGGCGCGAGCGGCGAACGCGGTGGTCAGTAACTACGCGGAATATAGTTTTCATCAGAAATATGACGCAACCCGGCAAGCTTCCGGCTGGATGGAGCAGCAACTCGACGAGCTCAAAGCCAAGGTGGAGAAGTCGCAGCAGGCGATGGTCGATTACGAGCGGCAGAACGTCATCGTCACTATCGGGGATAAGCAGAGCGTGGTGGAGCAAAGGCTGGCTCAGTTGAGCCAAGACTTGACGAGCGCTCAAAACGACCGTATGCAGAAGGAAGCGGCTTACCAGTTGGCGAGCACGAACGAGTCCCAGGTGGCTGCCATTGCGCAGAATGAGTTGTTGCAACGGTTGGACGAAAAATACGCCGATCTAAGAGGAGAGTACGTGGACGCTCTGGGGCAGTACGGACCGAACTTTCCCAAAGTCAAAAGGCTCCGGGACCAAGTGAGCGAAATCCAGTCATTGGCGGAGCGAGAACGTAAGCATGTTGTGGCGCGAATGAACAATGACTACCAAGCCGCGCTGGCTCGGGAAAAGCTTTTGTCCGTCGCGTTGGCCCAACAGAAGGCGGAGGTTGGGAAGCTCAGTCAACTGCTCATTGAAGACAACCTCTTGAAACGCGATTTCGAGACTAACCAACAGCTTTATCAGAACCTGCTGCAGCGCCTGAGAGACGCGACGGTGTCGGCGGGCTTGAGGGCGACCAACATCCATCTAGTCGATCCAGCACTAGTCCCCTCCGGCTCCGGTGCGACCGAATAAACTCTATAACATCGAGGTCGGTTTGTTGGCGGGGCTGGTTCTTGGCATTACGCTCGCCTTCGTACGGGAAAGCCTGGATAATTCCATGAAGAGCGCCGAGGACTTGGAACGAGTCATCCCCGCTCCGGCCATGGCAGTCATCCTGAAAGCGGGCCCGTCCTGGCTGAGGATCCGCGGGGGCAGTAGTCAGCCATCCAGTGGCCCGGTGGAATTGACAGTTATGAATCGACCCAGGTCATCCATGGCAGAGGCCTACCGAACCCTGCGCACTGCTGTTCTTCTCTCCACAGCTCCTCATCCTCCCCAGGCTTTGCTGGTCACCAGCTCTCAACCGGGCGAGGGTAAGACTTGCACCGCGATAAACTTAGCCTTCGGGCTTGCCCAGCGCGGCGTGCGAGTGCTGCTGGTTGACGCGGACATGCGCAAGCCAGGGGTCACGAGGGGACTTGGTCTTCCTGAAAATGGTAAGGGCCTGAGCAGTGTTCTTTCCGGCGCTGACAGCCTGGACGAAGTCATGCACAAGTTTGAGGCGGCGCCGAACCTCTGGGTGGTTCCCGCCGGCCCGCGGCCTCCCAACCCGGCGGACTTGCTCGCCTCACCCACCATGGCAAAACTCTTGCAGGAATTGCGCCAGCGTTTCGAGCACGTGGTGGTGGACTCTCCTCCGGTGCTGCTGGTGACGGATGCGACTCTTCTCTCGACCCTTGTAGACGGAGTAGTGCTGGTGGTGGAAAGCGGAGTCACGACAAGCGGGGCGGTCGTCCGCGCTCACAAGACTCTCGAAACCGCCGGGGCAAGAATTTTGGGCACGGTCTTGAATAAGTTGGATTTGAGCACCGACGGCTATTATGGGACCTACTATCGCTCTTCCCATTATTCCTATTATCTTGGTAGTCACTCGGGCCACAAGTATTACCAAGATGATGAGAAGACCGCGGAAACTAGGCTAGATCGTTCGCTCAAGTCGTAATCAGACTCCCTTTGGAGGAGCGCTCATCGAGCTTTCCACCCCATCTTATCCCGATGAGACGGCGACGCGTTTGCCGGGAGCTCGTCTTGCAGGTTGGACAATTGAAACGCTTCTTGGAGCGCACGAGGCGTGACAAGGGGACCTTCGCCTACCGGGGACTTTGAGTTCTCGCTGCGGTCTGGCGGGCGAGCCGGCGCGTTCTTGCTGGCCGTAGGGCTGGCAGCCCTTTTCATGGCCGGTGAGGCGGTGCGAATTGCCATCGCCACGTCGCTGGAAGGATCTGCCAGGCTTCCCCAGCTTCGCCGCGCCTTGAGCCTTGACCCTGACAACCCGAAACTTCACTACCAGCTCGGCTTGGTTTACTCCTATTCTCCGGAAGATATCGACCCGGCCGAGGCCATGAAGCATCTTCGCCGGGCCACGGAATTGAATCCTTACAGGGCAATTTACTGGTCGAGCTTCGCCTCGGCCTGCGACTCGGTGGGTGACCATGTTTGCGCTGACCGGGCTCTCGAACGAGCTTTAACTCTCAGTCCCATGACTCCGCGTCTCCAATGGATCACTGCCAACCATTACCTGGTGACGGATCGGCCCGAGGCGGCTTTGCCTCACTTCCAGCGCTTGTTGGAGCTGAGCCCTGAATACGCTTGGACGACGTTTCGGCTCTGTCTTCAGGCGACCGAGGGATCCCCAAGTCGTCCTCGAAAAGGTCTTGCCTGGTGGGGCTGATGCGAAGCTCAAACTTGCCTACGTCGACTTTTTGATTGCCGAGGGGGATGCCGATTTTGCCTATCGAGTGTGGGGTCAAACTGTGGCCGGCGCTTCCCCCTTTGCCTTTTCGTTGGCCGCACCTTATCTTCAACGTCTGCTCGATCTCGGCCGGTATAAGGAAGCGATCAGCGTCTGGGGAGACCTTGAACGGCTGGGAATTGTGAACAAGCCTCCTGGCGAGGACCGGGACAACCTCATATTCAATGGGGGATTTCGAGCAAGTCCCCCTGAACGGCGGATTCGATTGGCGCACCCGGGAAGTGCCTTATCTTTGGTTTGCTTTCCCGAATTCCGGCGCTTACCGTGGTGGTCGCTGCTTGCGCCTGGACTTCACCGTGGGCCGGAACGATGAATCCGAGGCCGTCTATCAATTCGTACCCGCCGCTCCTAAACAGGAGTATCTGCTGACGGCATACGCCCGCTCGAACAACATCACTTCCGATAGCGGCCCTCGCTTGCGCCTGCTTGATCCGGCTTGCCCCACCTGCCTGGATATTTCGAGTGAAACGACTGTGGGGACAACTCCCTGGCACCCGGTGAGCCTGAAGTTCTCAACCGGAGATCATGCCCAAGTCGTGCGGGTGTCGGTATGGCGGCCGCGCAGCCGGACTTTTCCCACGGAAATCACCGGAACTTTCTGGCTTGACGCCGTTTCGCTGAAGCGTCTGAAGCCCAGAAGCCGTAGCCGGAATTCTAATGATGAAGTTACAGACGCAGCGAGCGGGGAGAGGCGAAGCCAACCCTTCACACTTTACACCTTGCACTTAATACGGATGAAGGCACAAACCCGGCTAGAAGCAAGAACCGCGACCGACCTTCTACACTTTACCTCCGATGCTTTAGAACCCGAGCCCCACGCCTTGCACATCGCTCGGCTTCTGCTCGTCGCTGTTTTGTTGGCTGCGCCTTTGCCTTTTGGCGCTGTCCAGGCGTGGGCCTGGACGGCGCTGGCGGGCTCTGGCGTCTGCCTTGCTGTTTTTGTGGGGCGTCGGGTGCGTCCGGCAGGGCTCGCTGAAAATTGCCCGGTCGCCGCTTTACTTGCCCCCAGTGCTATTCCTTCTGCTGGGGACGGTTCAGTTTTTCGCTCATCTCACGCTTGACCCCATCGCCACCCGAGATTCACTTCTCAAGCTCCTCACCGATCTGATTTTCTTCTTCCTTGCGGGCCAGCTTTTGGCGGCCTGCTCTGAGAATATACTGCGTGCTTTTGGGCTCACGGCGGTGCTCTATGCTTTCTCGTTGGCGATGTTCGCGGTGCTGCAGTTTTTCTCCAGTAACGGACTTGATTTACTGGGTGGTGAAGCCGACGGGTTGGACCTTTGGCCCCTACGTCAACCACAACCACTATGCAGGCTTGATGGAGATGTTGATTCCGATTGCCGCGGCGCTACGTCCTTTCCCGGCCGGAAAACCATCCCATGCGAACCTTGCTTGGGTTCGCCCTCTTGGTCCCGATCGCTTCTCTGCTGCTCTGCGGCTCGCGCGGAGGGTTCATCGCCCTGCTTGCTGAGGTCGTGATTCTGGGCGCGATTTTTCTCTGGCGCAACCCCCTGCCCGGCCGGCGGCGCTTGGCAGCCGTCGGGGGACTGGGATTGACAACGGCCGCATTGCTCTTTTTATGGATGGACCCGGGGGCGATCTCGAAGCGCCTCATGACAATTGCCACCGCTCCCCCGACTGAAGTGACTCTTGGCGACCGGGAGGTCATGACGCTGGATTCTCTTCACATCTTCCGCGACCATCCGGTGATGGGTACAGGCTTGGGCAGTTTTGAGATTGCTTATCCTGCCTACCGAAGCTTTCCCACCGATTTGGTTTACGATCACGCCCACAACGACTATGCCGAGGCGCTGGCCGAAACCGGTTTGGCCGGCGGGGTGCTGATGGTCGCGGCGATGGTGATGTTCTTCAGCTTGGCGTTCAGAGAACTGGCGCAGCGCCTGCAATACGAGTCCGGCTGGATTCAATTAGGCGCGGCCATCGGATGCTGCGGCCTGCTCGTGCACAGCTTTGTGGACTTCAATCTTCACATTCCCGCCAATGCTGCGTGGTTTGCGGTTTGCGCGGCTTTCGCTTGCAGCGAACCATCAGGGGCGGATTTGCCATCTGCCGGCACACTGGGAAAGGTGCAAGGGTTTGAATGAATACCCCCGGCCTCCTGGGACGAAGCGGCGTAGCGAAGCAAAAACCTCATTCGCGGCTAGTGTTATTTCTCGGTGTGATGTATTTACTTAGCTTGGGCTCACGCGTGCCGGCCCTTCTGTTTGCCCCACGCGGCTTCCTCTACAATACCGACGAAATGGATATGACGCTCAGGTCCCTCGATAGCTTTCTTGGCCTGCCGGCTGTCGGCCTTACGAAGCCGGGAACCACGCTAAACCTTTTGTGTCTGCCGGTGTACGTCGCCGATTTCTTGGCCGCTTCGCATGTCCCGAGGACGTTCGCGCAAGGCATGAGCCTTTTCGCCGGCTACTTATCGCACGCCTATGCTGATCCCCGTCACAGCGTTCTCATTATGAGATGGGTCGTCGCTTTGGTCTGCAGCGCATGCCCGCTGCTGGGTTATTATCTCGGAGTGCGGCTGAGCAAATCGCATTTCATGGGTTTCGCGTGCGCACTGCTGCTCTCGTTCCAGCCCACCTTCTACCAGCACTCGGTGATGGCCACAGGAGACGCCGTCGCGATCACGCTGGCGCTGGCAGGAATTCTTTGTTTGCTGCCTCAGACCGACCTGCACTTGGCCACTGCGGCTGGCTTCCTGTTTTCAGGTGCGTTGGCAACAAAAATCACCGTGGCGAGCTTGGTGGTATTGCCTCTGCTGTTGATTCTCCTGCATGGATCACAGGTCTCGCTTCGGCAGCGGGGTCTGGCGCTATTACGTTTTTGCGGCAGTCTTGCGGTTGGTTTCATGCTGTGGTGTCCGTATGTGTGGACCGATCCTGTGCGCCTCGGCAAGACCGTCATCGGAGCCGTCACCAGACCCGGGTCGGCGCCGAGTCTAACTGCTTTCCTCTTGGTGTGGAGCGACGGGATGGGAATCACGTTTTCAGTCCTGACTTTGCTCGCTATAGGGTGCGGAATATGCCTTATCCTGTTCCGCCAGCAGACGCGGCTCGTGATCGCTTCATTTGCAGCCCTGGTAGCCATCCTGACACCCCTGTTTCTATCCGCCACCAACGCGTTTCCCAGGTATTTCCTCCCCACATTGCCGTGCGTGGTGATCCTGCTTGCCGCCGGAGTCCGGATTTTCGAATCGGAGCAGCCTCTCCTCCGTCGATGGCGCGCACCGGCTTTGGCGCTTGCGCTGCTCGCTGGCTTGACGGTATGCGGCGAGACGTGGGCGCAGGAACTTCCCCTGCGCGGCCCGGATGAATTGGCTGCCGCTGTCGGCGTAATCCAAAGTCTCCCCAAGGAGACCACGTTATTTCTGCCCGAGGAGGCGCTTTCGACCTTCCAAGTCCCCCTTTCTCAGCGAGCCTGCCAGGAACTCCTCGAAGGCGCCCGCCATCACCTTGAAAGCGAGGACGGCGTCATCAAGTTTGCGGAAACGCGCGGAGTTCCCTCTGCTTCCGCAAGAGTATTTCTTTGGAGCCTGAATGAGCGTGAACAGGCTGATTACCGCCGCTGGGCGGCAGCCTGTACGGTGGAATGGTCAGGGTCGAGGGCGATTTTTTTCTATTATCCTCCTTATGACCCGCACGATGACCCACGAAGACCGGAGGCCAGGCGCATCTCGCACGCAACCATGGACCTTGTCACCGCAATCCGGACAATGCAGCGCACCGACGATGCGGCAATCCTCGCTCCGTCTGCGGTCGCGTCCTTGGGCAGGCCTCTTTGGTCCGGTGAGAGATGGCACTGGTACCGGCGTTGAGCTACAGGCGGCCCTTGGGCCGCTGCGGCCTGCTCGTGCACAGCTTTGTGGACTTCAATCTCCGCATCCCCGCCAACGTTGCGTGGTTTGCGGTGTTGGCCTCGGTCGCTACGACAGCAGGCGGTTCCCGGAAGTGAATCGCGTCGCGCCAGACCTATGAAACAAGGAGGCGGCAGTTGAAGGGTGTGATTCTGGCGGGAGGAACGGGCTCGCGGTTATACCCCTTGACGAAGGTCACCAACAAGCACTTGTTGCCCGTCTATGATGAGCCGATGATTTATTACCCGCTCAGGACGCTGGTGGATGCGGGCATCGTGCAGATTCTGATCGTGACCGGAGGCCGCAACTCCGGTGATTTCCTTCGCCTCTTGAGCAATGGCAGGGAGTTCGGTCTCAGGCACCTGAATTACACCTACCAGGAGGGTGAGGGGGGCATCGCCGACGCGCTTCGGCTGGCGGAGGATTTTGCGGATGGCGAAAAGATCTGCGTCGTCCTGGGGGACAATATTCTTGAAGGATGCATTCGAGATGCGGCCCGGAGTTTTGAAGCCCAACCGCGAGGGGCTCACGTCCTGCTGAAAGATGTAGCCAACCCGGAAAGGTTCGGCGTTCCGGTGTTCGAGGGCGAGCGAATCATTCGCATCGAGGAAAAGCCGGCTTGTCCAGCCAGCCGCTTTGCGGTCACCGGGATCTACTTTTATGACGCCACAGTCTTCGAGAAAATCGGCAAGCTCAGGCCATCAGGCCGAGGTGAGCTCGAAATCACTGATGTCAACAATGCCTATCTCGAAGAGGGTACCCTGACGCATAGCTATCTGGAAGGCTGGTGGACGGATGCGGGAACGTTTGAGTCGTTGAGGCTGGCCACAAACTTGTTGGCCGAATCCAAGTTGAAGAAACAAAGCTCAACGGCCCCGCCCGTATCCATAGGTCCCCGAAGCTCGGGTGAGGACGGGCCAGGCCAATGAAACTTCTGGTCACGGGGGGAGCAGGGTTCATCGGATCGAACTTCGTTCGGTACGTTCTGAACAAGTATCCGGCCTATTCCGTGCTCAACCTGGACAAGCTCACCTATTCCGGGAGCCTCGATAACCTGGCAGATGTTCAGTCGAATCCCCGCCACGGCTTCTCCCGCATTGATGTCTGCGACCGGCGCAGAGTCATCGAGTTGTTGTCGCAAGGCGTGGACGCGGTTGTCCACTTTGCCGCCGAGTCGCACGTGGACCGGAGCATTCTCGAGAGTTCGCGGTTCGTCAAGACTAACGTGCTGGGAACCCAGTGCCTGCTGGACGCCGCGAGGCGAACGAACGTCGAGCGATTCGTTCAGGTGAGCACAGATGAAGTTTACGGGAGCGCGGGGCAAGGCGGGAAATTCACGGAGGAAACGGCTCTGGCCCCCAGCAGTCCTTACGCGGCCAGCAAAGCCGGCGCGGACCTTATCGCGCGCGCCTATTTTCACACTTACAAATTTCCGGTCATTATCACCCGCTGCTCGAACAACTATGGTCCCTTCCAATTCCCTGAGAAGTTCATTCCGCTGATCGTCAGCCGGGCCCTGAGCGGCCAGAGCATCCCTGTGTACGGCGACGGGCTACAGGTGCGGGACTGGATTCATGTGGCCGACCATTGCGCAGCCTTGGATGCCGTGCTGCATCACGGACGCGAAGGTGAGACCTACAATATCGGCGCCGGTAACGAGCGGCCCAACCTGGAAATTGCGCGCTCAATCCTTCAGCTCCTGGGAAAACCAGAATCGCTGTTGACCTTCGTTCAGGATAGACCCGGGCACGACCGGCGCTACGCGGTGGATGCGCGGAAGATTCGAGAGGAAGTCGGATGGGCTCCGCAGACGAGCTTTGAGGCAGGACTGGCTGCCACCGTGCAGTGGTACTCCACCCACCGTGACTGGCAAAAGCGGGTTCTCACACGCGCCTATCGTTCTTATTACCGGCGGCAGTATGACCGTCGCACCGTGACCTTGGCCAAAGTCCTGGGTCCCACAGGTGGCCCTCCGGCCAAATGGCAGCTCTGAGGGCGTATGTTAAAGCAGAGTAGCGCGCGAGACCCCGTTTCTGAGGTCGGTTTTCGCCTCGCTCGCGGCGCGTACGGCTTCGCGGCTCGCGTCCCCGAGAACGGAAACTTATCCCTGCGTCGCGAGTGGAGTCTCCTCTGTCCAGGGCCAGCCCGACCGCGAGCGGCCTTGCGGGTCGGCACATTGAGGTGACTAGATGTGAGACAGATAAAATGGCCGATGGTCCGCCAGTCCGCGGAGAAGGTCCTGCGCTCGCTCCACCTCCTCGATCCGCCTGCGCACTGCTTGGGCTCTTGAGGTGGGCCGAACGGCATTTGCTGTTCGTTGACAGGAGAGTCAAGCAAGATTATCTGCTCAAAAACGCTGTAAAGAAGCTTCAAATCGGATGCGGCAGCAACGTGATCCGCGGTTGGCTAAACTCGGATCTCGACCACGAAACTTCCCGTCGGTAGTTCGACTTGACGCCAAACGGTTCCGGTTCGAGGACGGAACCTTCAACTACGTTTTTTGCGAACACCTGATTGAACACCTAACTTTTCCGGAGGGCCTACACATGCTGTTGGAATGTTACCGTGTCCTCATGGCCCACGGGAAAATTCGGATATCGACGCCTGACCTGCTGTTTCTCATAGGGCTCCACGGAGAGGATAAGTCAGAGGTGGAGAGAGGATATATCCGATGGTCGTCCGAGAATCACATCAAGTTCGCGCCTTACCACGACGGTACGTTTGTCATCAACAACTTCATGAGAGACTGGGGGCATAAGTTCATTTACGATGAAAAGACGCTGCGTTTTTGTTTGGAGAAGGCAGGGTTCAGAGAGGTAAAACGCTGCTCGATCAACGAAAGCGAAACGGACGAGCTGCGAAATCTAGAGTGTGAATCGCGGATGCCGCCCGACTACCTGAGGCTCGAGTCAATGATATTGGAGGCAACCAAAGAATAGGTTCCGACTGCGGGCAATTGTCACTGCTACGCGCACCAGTCGGGCGGTGCGCCGCTCCTTGGGCGCGTTTGTAGGCGCGCGGCCCTTTTGATCAGTCTGGATTATCTGATGCCCAAGACCCGTCTTCAGCGACTTCTTTCCAACATTACCGCTGCCTATACGAACATGGGGCTGGGGGCAGCCTGCTCATTGATTGCTGTCCCCCTATACGTGCATTTCTTGGGGAAAGAAGAATACGGGTTATGGCTAGTGATCCTCAGTCTGCTCTGGCCCCTCGCCATCATGGCCTTAGGTTTTCCCACCGTGACCCAGAATATGCTTGCGGAAGCCCACGCACACGGCGACTGGGAGCAAGGGAGGCGAGTGCTGTCGACGGGTTTCGCCCTGCTTGCCGTCTCCACTTTAGCGGGCTGCGCGCTGGCGGTCGTTCTGGCCCGCAGCGGCGTCCTCGGAAGATTACTTAAGACCTCTTCGAGCTTGCAGGCTCGCGCACTCCTCGTCGTGCTGATCTCCATCGCGGGCTATGCGCTGGCGCAGCCCCTCCAGGTTTTCCGCATGGCGCTGAGAGCCTTCGAAAGGGTTGACCTCGAACAACAGGGGCTGTCCCTTCAGGCCATCTTGAATCTCTTGGTGGTCATTGTCGTGTTGGTTCTGGGCGGACGACTGGTGGCGGTGGCCATCGCCTACGCCTCCATACAGATCTTATCAGGAGGGGTTTTTCTTCTCTACGTGAGGAGGAAATTTCCCCGCTTGAGCTTCTCATTCGCGCATGTCTCCAAGGGGATGGCGGTCTCAATGTTTGCCCCCGGATTGCACTTTTTTGTCCTGTCATTGTCGGGCGTGCTGATTTGGGGCGTGGACAACATCGTAATCTCGGCCGTCCTGGGCGTGGTGTTTGTCACCGCTTTCGCCATTGCCTCTCGACTCACCTCAATTCTTCGCGGAATCGCCATCACACTGTTCGCAACGATGACTCCCACCATCACCTCCCTGCACGCTGAAAAAAGAGCCGAGACGCTCCAGAGGATGCTAGTTGTGTCGACCAAGCTGGCTACGGCACTTGGGTTGTTGCTCGGCATAGAGCTAACCTTTTTCGGCCGCAGCTTTATCGCCTTATGGGCAGGCAAGCAGGTCGTTGTTGATGCGGGAACCTTTTGGTGCTTGACTGGAGTTCTAGTAGTTAACCTGTTCACCCAGCCGGGGTTTTTTCTCGTCGTTGCGACGTCCAAACACAAGACCTATTCCTATCTCTGCTTGGCCGAAGGGACCCTCAACCTTGCCCTCTCCTATTGGTGGGTACACTTATGGGGAGTCCGGGGCGTAGCTCTGGGCACACTGGTTTCTCATGTCCTTATTTCAGGGCTTTATCTCCCGTGGGCTGGGATGCGAATAGTGGCGCTTCCTATACTCAGGACCGTTGCTGATTCGGTTTTCCGGCTTATTCCCCCTACCGTGGCAGGTTTGCTCGTGGCACTGGGCACCCGTGGTATCGCAGTGAATTGGGGGCAGTGGGTGTTGTATACTTCTGCGACGCTCGCAGCTTTCCTTCTTGCTTACAGAGTTGTGGCGTTGGGGCCGGAAGAACAGGACGTTCTTCGTAACGCTTTCCTTCGACGAAGCCGCAATTTTGCTGTCAGCCGTGGATAGTACCATTCCCTCCTACCGGGCTTGGAACCTCCCTGACCGCTTCGCGGCAGGAGATCGAGCATGAGCTACCCGACAGTTTCGGTGATCATCGCGACTTATAACCGGGACGAGCCGCTCTGCTCGGCGATTTCCCGCGTCCTTGGGCAGGACTACCCGGCTAACGTCCAGCTCATCGTCGTCGATCAATCCCCAATTCACGGCAAAGAGGCCGCCGAGTTCCTTCGGGGGCGCCAGCAGCAGATGCGATACCTGCGTCTAACCGAACCCAATCTTCCCAAGGCCAGAAATGCGGGCTTGGCGGAGGCCGTCGGCGACCTCATTCTGTTTGTCGACGACGACGTCGTCCTTCCGCCGCATGCGGTCTCGCGACTCGCCTCGCGTTTTCCTGAATGCGGCGCGCGCGCCGTTTCGGGGGTCGTTCTGTCTACGCGAGTTCCCGAGGCCTCTCTCAGATGCTACGTGCAACAGTGCGGCCCCGGCGTTTTAGAGCCCAACCATGATCCGATCGAGGTCTCCCATATCGACGGTAGTCTGATCTGTCTGCCGGCGGAGGCTGTGCGTCTTGTCAGAGGTTTCGACGAAGGCTTCGGCAGATTAACCCCAACAGCCTCCGGTGAGGACCACGATTTTTGTTACCGCCTGCGCAAGGCGAAGGTGCGACTTTTCATTGATCCGTCTCTCCGGGTCTCCCATCTGGACGACGTGGCGGGGGGCTGCGAGACTCGGCAGATCGATCCTCAGTTCGCTACGCGTTACCAGGCGCGGGCGATGGCCTACATGTCATTGAAGTGGCACGGGCGTCTTGGCGTGCGAGGCTGGGCACGGCTTGTGAGGGGCATGGTGCTCAATCGGTACACGCTCTCAAGGGGTCTTCCATACGTGCGAAGCCGCTTCCTCGACGCCCGCAACGCAGTAAGAGAAGCGGAGAGTTTCATCCTTGCGAACAAATCTGAGTCCGCTGCAAGCAGGGCGACGGATGTTCCGTACACTTCGGAAGTCAGCCAACCTAAGAAGGTAGGAATTTGAAAATCCTGGTCGTCTCGAGCTTCATGAGGCGAGTGTTTGATTTCGCCGGCGCCGGGCCACAGGTGCGCGCGGTAGCGGAATGACATCCGGCAATCGTCTGACCATGCCCGCTGCAACAAGCCCCCCGTCCGGAAGAGGCGCGGGTGGGACCCTCATCCTTGGCGGCGGAATGACGGGGCTGGCCGCCGGCTGGGCTTCGGGGTCGCCTGTTTACGAGGCAGACAAAGCCCCAGGCGGGATCTGCTCCTCCTATTACGTTCGTCCTGGCAGTCGCGAGAGGCTCCGCCAACCGCCGGAGAACGGGGAAGCCTACCGGTTTGAGATTGGCGGCGGCCATTGGATCTGGGGCGCGGACCCTGCCGTCCTTCGCTTTATGCGGCAGCTTGCGGCGGTGAACCGCTATCCGCGACGCTCCTCGGTGTTCTTCCCCGACTGTAATCTTTACGTTCCTTTCCCTTTGCAGAACAATCTCAGGTACCTGTCTGAAGCAGTCAGGGTGAAGGTCCTGACCGAGGTCCTCACACCACCAACAAGCGAGCCTCGGACCATGGCAGAGTGGCTTTCGCAAACCTTCGGGCAAACCCTGACGGAGATGTTTTTCGGTCCCTTCCATGAGGTTTACACGGCTGGCCTGTGGAAAGAGATTGCGCCTCAGGACGGCTTCAAGTCGCCCATTGACCGAACGCTGGTCATTCGCGGCGCCTTGGAAGCGATCCCTCCCGCGGGATACAACACCACCTTCATCTATCCGCGACAGGGCTTAAATGCCCTGGCGCAGCAAATGGCTGACCGGTGCGACATGCATTACGGAAAGCGAGTCGTCCGCATTGATTTGGAAGGGAAGGAAGTGTTCCTCGCCGATGGATCGACGGCTTGTTACAATTTGCTTATCTCAACCCTACCCTTGAACAAGATGTTGGAAATGACGGGCGTGAGACTCAAGGAAGACTCCGACCCTTACACTTCCGTCTTTGTCCTTAATATCGGGGCCACGCGCGGGCCTCGCTGCCCGGAAGACCACTGGATCTATGTGCCCCGGAGCAAGGCAGGCTTCCATCGCGTCGGCTTTTACAGCAACGTAGATTCGGCGTTTCTCCCTACGTCCTCGCAAGCGGTCCGGGACCGCGTGAGCATCTATGTCGAGAAGGCGTACCCAGGTGGGCAGCGTCCCTCCCCGGAAGAGGTAGCAGCTTGCTCGGACACAACGGTCAAAGAGCTTTGCGAGTGGGGCTTCGTCGCCAGCGCGGAAGTCGTGGACCCCACCTGGATTGACGTCGCCTATACTTGGTCCTGGCCCGGCTCCAATTGGCGTGTCACCGCTTTGAAGGCGCTTGAGGAACGCGACGTCATCATGGTAGGCCGTTACGGTCGCTGGGTCTGTCAAGGCATCGCGGATTCGATTCGCGACGGGTTCTTTGTGGGGGCCGCAGCCCTAGCTAAACCATGCCAATCCTGCCAGTAAGTGAGCTACCTATCCGCCAGAGCGTCTGCGCCGTCATCCCGGCCTACAACTGTAAAGAGCCCCTCGCGAACTGCTTGGAGGTCGTGCGACGCCAGACCAGACCTGTTTCTGAGATCATCGTTGTCGACAACGCCTCCACCGACGGGACGGGAGAGATGATCCAGGAGAGATTTGGCGGAAGTGTGACCTACGTCAGGCTGCCCGAGAATCTTGGAGGCGCTGGCGGATTCGATCATGGTATGAGGCTGGCCTACGAGCACGGGCACGACTGGATCTGGTGCCTGGACAGCGACGCCGTGCCTTCAGAAGGGACTCTGGAAGGGTTGCTATCCGCCGAGTGTTCCACGCAAATGCCCATTGTTGCGAAAACCTCCATCTTTCGCGATCCGCAAACCGGCTGCTTCTATCCTAGCGGTACTTTCAGACGGGCTAAGAATGTGGACATCCCACGCGCTGTCTGGGAGGGGAAGACTATCCCGGTTGACAACGCCAGCTTGGGCTGTTTGTTGGTTAGCGCGGACGCTGCCCGGCGAGCGGGGTTTATTCAGAAGGAATTGTTCATTTTCGCTGACGATTATTTCTTTTCCCGCGAGCTCAAATCCTTCGGGGAGATCGTCCAAGTGGGAACCGTCGTCGTTTCCCACCCCTCGAACTCGGGGCGATATACGATAAGGTGGGGACGGCCTCGTGCGCCCGCCGAGGACTACTGGCGGGCATACTACGGCTTCAGAAACGCTATCCTCTTCGAAAAGCGATATTACAGCCTGAGGAAGGCCTTGGTCGGCTTTGCGTGGGCCTACCTCCGAAGGGTCGGCCCCATCGTCTTGCTGGACGACCACAAGCTCTACCGGGTCCAGATACTGACCAAGGCCTTCTTCGACGGATTACTCGGTCGAATGGGTAAACGCGTCGACCCTCAAGGTTTCCAAAATCGATACTTGTCTCGCCCGAAAGCCCGCGGCCCTAAGTCTGACACACAAAGCTCTGCGCCTTGAGGCCGATATCGGGGACAGCTCTCGTCCCTTGAAACCAAGGACGGAGCTTCCAGTTTTGGAGGTACCCCAACTCTTGAGATCCGTGGGGGCGCATCAAGACCAGACAGCCGGCCATAAAGGAGAAATCCCCGCCGTCCGCTGCCCCTGCTGTGCCGCGTACGCCGAGCTGGATCCCCAGCGTGTGCAATGCTCTTGTGGTTTCCGATTCAGATGGCGGGGCCGGGTTCTGGATTGGACGAACGACCGGGACGCGTTTTACGAAGGCCGGTACGCCAATGAAGTTCATTTCGATACGGCTCGTCTAAACCGTCCGGGCGGGCGTCTGCTTCTGCACTTTCTCGTCTACGGCTACTATGAGGCGATTCTGCGCTTTGTGCCTGCGGGCGCAACGGTCCTGGATATTGGCTGTGCGGGGGGTTCGAAACTGCTTGCCGAGTCGCGACGTGTGATTGGGCTGGATATTTCGTTCCAGACGCTCGAAAAGGCTGCCTCCAAGTATGAATGCGGCATTCGCTCCGACGTTCGCAGCATCGACTTCTCGCCCGGCTCCTTCGACGGCATCATCTCCTGCTTTTTCTGGGAGCACATCAAGTTTGAGGACAAAGACCTGCTGATTCGGAACTTTTGCCGTTGGCTGCGGCCTGGGGGCAAGCTTGTCTTTCTGTTCGATGTGGCCAGTCAAAATCCCCTGTTCAGATGGGCGCGCAAACGGCCCGATATGTGGCGCGAGGGATTTATCGAGCACGACGGCCACTACGGTTTGGAGACGGCCAGCGCGGCCTTGAGCCGTTTCGCCGGCTACGGCTTCTCGGTCCGCTGGCGGCACGCGATGAACCGATCGCCCGTTCAACACCTCCCCGTCCTGGGCTGGCTCGCACCCTATGGACGCAAGTACCGCTGGGCGCGGCTGGTCTCAACTGCTGGCGCCTGGATAGCCAACCACAAGATTCCCAACAGAGTGTACACCGGAGGTGTCCAGGTTTTTGATGATGCCTTCGGCAGGCTTCTTCCCCTGGATTGGTCCAGGATTCTGATAGTGGTCCTTGAGAAACCGGCCTAGCCATCTACGGGCAATCGTTGAGATGATCTGCCCAGGCCGGGGTACTGAGCTTTCAACAAATGAGAATATTGGTCGTCGGCCCACAATTCCCCGACTCCTTCGCGCGGAATATAGCCGT
Organism: uncultured Acidobacteriota bacterium; assembly: GCA_963765485.1. Lineage (GTDB taxonomy): Bacteria > Acidobacteriota > Terriglobia > UBA7540 > UBA7540 > CAVROP01. The sequence continues at coordinate 54,420 of CAVXWN010000036.1, forward strand.
CACGCTGGAGCGGATGGGGTTCGAAGTCAGCAGGGGGGTTCCCGCGTTGGTGAAGGGGCGGCAGGATCAGAAGCTCAATCGCTTGCTTTCCTTGGGGGCTCGATTGTTCCCACGTCTCGAAAATCGCCCCCAGCAGAGTTTTGTGCGTGCCGCAGAAAGGACAAAGCCCGACCTCGTGCTGGTGACCTATGGTGAACTCCCCCCCCGGACGGTTAAGCAGTTGCGCAACGTCGCTCCCGCTGTTGCCGCCTGGTATCCGGACCCCACGGCAAACCTGGGCCGCGAATATCTCTTGGCATCGGACTATCACTGTGTGTTCTTCAAGGAACCGAGAGCGGTCGCATTGTTCCGCAGGAACCTCGATTTACCTGCCTACTTCCTTCCTGAATGTTGCAATCCCCTCTGGCATCATCCCGTGGATTTAACATCAGAGGAATCCTCGAGATTCGGGTGCGATGTGGCTGTTGCAGGAAACTGTTATTATTACCGCCTGAGGATGATCGAGGAGCTGGCAGCGTTCAATGTCAAGATTTGGGGAGGCGGCGCGGCCCGCTGGCTCGAGCACCCCATGCTCCGGTTCCACCAGCAGCGCTATGTTGCGCAAGAGGAGAAAGCCAAAGCATTCCGTGCCGCTAAGATTGTGCTTAATTCGTTCACCCATAAAGAGACTGACAGCGTGAACGTCCGCCTTTTTGAGGCTGCGGGATGCGGAGGTTTCGTGCTCACGGAAGAGCGCCCGGCCGTGCAGGACTTCTTCGAGCCCGGGCGGGAGGTGGCGACCTTCGACTGCCGCGCGGATCTCTTGGAAAAAGTAAGGTACTACCTCGCCCATCCGGAAGAGCGGGAAGCCATTGCGGAGGCCGGTTGCCGCCGGGTGCATCGGGACCATACGTACGAGAACCGTCTTCGTCGGCTGCTGGAAATCGTGTCCCAGCGTACGGGCGTGCGCTTCCTTGTGCCTCCTGAACTTGCGCCTTGCGCTCCGGGCCCCTGTGTCACTCGTCGCTCGTGTCCTGAGTCACAAATTCGTTGAATAAGTCAGCCCGCGGAGCGGGCGCAAGAATGTAGCCCACGGCGTAAGCCGTGGGTCAGCGAGCCTCCCTCTCCCCCGTCCCCTCTCCCGCCCGTGCGGGAGAGGGGTGCCGAAGGCGGGGTGAGGGCGTTCAACCCAGGGCTCAGAAGGTGTGAAAAAATCAAAGCAGCTCTCGCAAAGTCGCAAAGGCGCGAAGAGACGCAAGGACGAAGTCCTTTCTTTGCTTTGCGACCTTTGCGTACCTTGCGCCTTTGCGTGAAACAGTTTGCGCCTGTCTGGGATTTTTTCACACCTTCTCACGCCCTGGGCTACTAGCTTCCGCCCCTGACGGGGCTGCGATAAGGCCGCCCGCATGAGGAAGACTTTGTCAGCGAACTTCTGACTCAGGACACTAGCTCCGGCCCTACTCTCATGAGAGTTGCAGCAATATTGACGCACCCCGTCCAGTACTTCTCGCCGCTGTTTCGCACCCTGGCGGCGCAGCCTGGTTTGGAGTTGACGGTGTGTTATGGCTCGCGCCGGGGTACTGTGCCGCTGGTCGATCCCGGCTTCGGAAAGGCTTACACCTGGGATATTCCGCTGCTGGAGGGGTATCGCCACAAATTCCTGGCCGGGCTATTTCGCGAGGCGGACAATGCGCCCCTCACGCGGCAGCTCAATCCCGCGATCGTGAGCGAGCTCTCGCCTCGACGCTATGATGCCGTATGGGTCCATGGCTACATGGGCAACACTTACCGGCTCGCCATCCTGACTGCCCTCATGAAAGGTGTGCCCGTGCTCATGCGGGGAGAGTCACACCTGCGTGCAGACCCGTCTTCGGCGACGAAGAAATGTGCAAAGTACTTGGCTTTGCGCGCGTTATTCAGCCGGCTGGCGGGCTTTCTCTCTATCGGTACTCTCAATCGGGCCTATTACCAGCACTTCGGCGTGCCGGAGAGCCGTCTGTTTTGGTGCCCTTACACGGTGGACAACGCGTTTTTCCGCGAGCACGCTGAGACTCTGGCGCCTCGGCGGCACGAGCTTCGAGCCCGATGGGAGATCCATGACGACCGGCCGGTGATCCTCTTCGCCGGGAAGCTGCTGGGGGTGAAGCAGCCGCTCTTACTTCTTGAGGCCTATCGCCGCCTGCGTCAGAGATACGCCTGCGCTCTTTTGATAGCGGGAGATGGCCCGCTGCGCGGGGCGGTGGAGGCCGAAATCCGCAGAAAAAGTATCCCGGACGTGCGCATCACCGGTTTTCTTAACCAAACCGAAATCCCAAAGGCTTACGCCGCCGCAGACTTGCTGGCGCTGCCCTCTCGCGCCGAACCCTGGGGTTTGGTGGTCAACGAGGCGATGAATTTTTCGCTTCCCATCGTCGTAAGCGACCGCGTCGGGTGTGGCCCTGACCTCGTCCGGCCTGGGGTCAACGGTGAAGTATTCGATCACAGCTCGGCCGAGGCGCTCGAAACGGCTCTCGAACAATGTATCTCACAGCCGGAGCGGCTCCTCGAGCTGGGTCGGGCGTCGCTCGGGCGCATCCGGGAATGGGGCCTGCCTGAAACCGCCAGGGGCATCACCCAGGCGCTTAGCGCGGTGGTGGGCAGAGCCGTTTGACCCATTGACTTCCCAACCGGAGCGGAAGACGATTGTATTCGGAGCGGAGATTTCATGATCGTTCGGCTCGCCAACGTGCATGAAAATGCATCGGGTGATTCCCCTCCTCTACCGAGGAGGGGAGTCATTTTCATCACAGTCGCTCATTCCCGTCAAGGCGGGAATCTACTCCGTAAACCTTCGGAAACGCGCTGACGACGGAGTGGACTCTCGCCCCTCGGCAAGTTCAGGGCAAGCTTCTCGCGGGAATGAAAGGTCAGAGATTTTCAGCCTTGACCCTCATAACAGAGCCAATGGACCAGGACAGCACAGAAATGCTGAACACCGCCCAACGACAAATGTATGGAAGGCCCGAAGTATTCGAATCCACGACGATCCCCAAAAAGACGTACCTGGTGGCCGGAGTCCTCGTCGCCGTCCTGCTCTCCGGATTGGCATTGACCATTGCGCCCCGAAACACACCCACAATCGATACAGCTCACTACGTCAATATGCTTGAAGGGAGATTCGATCTCGCACCGGCTCCCTGTCGGTATCGCGTGGTGGTCCCATTTCTTGCTCATCTGCTGCCCCTCTCCCCCTTGAGCGCGTTACGGTTCATTACGTGGGCAAGCCTGCTCCTGGCGTATCTCCTCTGCTATGCCGAGTCCTCACTACTCAATATCGGCCTCGCTGCAACTAGCATCAGCGTAGCTGCAATGTTTTGCTCTCGCCCAAACCTCTTCAACTACTTCAACCCGTTCCTCACCGACGGCCTAGGGCTGCTAGTCCTCTTTCTGCTTTCAGCCCTCTTCCTCTCCGATCGGTTCGGCGTGTTTGCCGCGATTCTGATTGTGGGGGTGTTCGTCCGGGAGTCGGCCATGTTCGTGTTACCGGCTTGGATGCCCACCGCGCGCTGGAGAAAGGCGCTGCTGCTGGGCCTCCTGGCTACCGCCCTGTTTCTGGCGCCTCGAATCGCCTCCCCTTCTCATTTCCACTACGGCATGTATGTGTCTGATGGCTTGCAATCAAAGCTGAGCCTCGGATGGCTGCTCCCATTTGGAAAGGCACTCGTTCTCAGTTGGCAGGGGATGTGGCTGCTGGCTGCCTATGGCCTGCTCCATTCCCCACGCCGTGTCAGGTTGTTGGCAGCGGCCCTCGCGACGGGGTGCCTCGCTTCCAGTCTAGTGATTACGGCTGGCGACTGGGAAAGGATGCTGGGCGTTCTGGCCCCCGTCCTAGTAGTGTCGGCAGGGGTTGCGATCGAAGATGCGATGAAGGTCAGCAGGCCGGCAGTTGTTTTGTTCGTAGCTACCATTCCACTCCAGTTCTTCTTTGGAAATCCTTACGTTCTGCAGAGCTTGGCGTCACAGCATTACCGGATACTGCTTATTCTGACGGTCACATTGTCAACGATTGCCTCGACTCTGGTTCTCTGGGAGGCGATGCGTTGGCGCCGCGGCTGCAAAGGCTGACCTGTCTCCCGCTGGTGCCCGCGCTCCCATGTCCGCTCCAGGCCTTCGCCGGCGAGCTCAGGACCGGCCAGCACCCCTTTTCTTTTGCTCTCCCAACGGCTGTTTTGGCCAGCCCGCATTTGTCCGCCAGCTTCGCGGCCCACACTTCAGCACGCTCCCATGGTGGGTCATTTAGGGGGCGCGCGCTGGCGAATGGGGGCCGCCACCGACCCTCAGACCGCCAGGGGCATCACCCAGGCGCTTAGCGCGGTGGTGGGCAGAGCCCTTTGACCCAACTAACATGAGTAATTCTTTGTCCCACGGCGTGATTGTTAGGCGTAAGGCGGAGGCGCCGGTCAGTCCGCTTCACCTTCTGGTTCTGTTCGGCGTTTGCTTGGCGGTTGTCATCTGGGGCACAAATACGATCCTTGGCAACGCGGGGCATCAGTTTCAAACGTTTCTCGCCCTCCTGGCCTTTTACACCGCGGCCTCCGCTCTATTTGTCCTGTCGAGGATTCGAAGCGGTAAGCTGCAACTGTTTGAAATCCCCGTTTACATTACTTGCATGTGTTTCTTGAATTTCGGACTGGCCCCCGTGCGCAATTTCATCGACCCGTCACAAATTGGGCGGAACTTATCAGAAAATGGGGAAGAGTTGGTCCAGGCGCTTGCCTACGTTCTTTTGGGCATGATGGCGTTTTGGGGGGGGTGTCAAGCCGCGCGGGGCAAGCGAGTCGGCCTGATGTTTTCAGGCCGCAGCCAAGAGGATACCGCGTCTCCCTCGCGCGAGCAAGGGATGATCTTATCCACCGTAGCGCTTTACGCCGTCGGCTTTGGCACCAAGTTCTTCCTCTTGAGAAGCCACCTCTATTCCTATACGGGGTCCAACGAAAAGTACAACGCGAATCTTGCTGCTATGCAGGTGGTGAACACTATCTCGATATTCGGAACTTTTGCCCTGGTCGTGGCTACTATCGAAAGATATCGTAAACTGTCCAATTCCCGTTGGAAGGTTCTCTTTTGGGCGATTTTCTCCTCCGAGATCCTCTGGGGCGCGGTCTCGGGGATGAAAGGGACGCTGCTTGTGAATTTCCTTGTCGTTGCGCTGGCCTCCTCGGTAATTCAGCGGAAACTGAACCTGCGCTGGCTTGTTCTTCCTTTTGTTGTACTTGTTCTTATCTATCCGATCTCTGATGCCTATCGTGCTGTACTGACTGGACGCGGTGCTCAGGAAGTTACGAGCTTCCAAGAAGCAGGGCGCGCCGGCCAGATCGCTTTCCGGGATGCGACCCAATCGGCCGCAGGCCGAGGGGGGCTGTGGCATGTCGGCCAGACGCGGACAGCGGCGCGCTTCGACCTGCTGACGAGCGTTGCCCAAGTGCTCGTCCTGGGTCCTCGGGCGAGCTTGGTGCGGGGCCATACAGCCTGGTGGATGATTCCTATTTATCCCTTCATCCCACGGTTCATCTGGCGTACCAAGCCCATTCTCGACAAAGGCGCGTGGTTCACAGTCGCTCTGAATGGGAGCTTTGGAACCGCCGCCACTGCCGGCAGCTCCACCGCGATTACTTATCCAGGGGATCTGTACCTCGAGTTTGGCCTGCTGGGGATTCCCATCGGAATGTTTGTTCTCGGCGTGGTCGTCCAGTTGATCACGAACCGTCTGAGTGGCCCGGTCGAGCCACGAGATCTGTTCCTGTACGCGTGCGTTTTCCTTTTCGGCTTCCCTCTCGAGGCGGACGTATTTGCTGTTTGGGCGAGTTTGATCAAACTCCTGGCAATCCTGTTCGTTCTTAGCCGGCTAATCTACGGTCCTCGCAGGCCCCATCCCGGAAGGCTGTCTGCATCTAGAAACCCGAGAGTCAGAAATCGAAAAATAGAAAATGGAAGCCAGCGCCCTGAGTCAGAAGTTTGTTGACAAAGTCTTCCACATGCGGGGCGCCTTTTCGCAGCCCCGTTAGGGGCGGAATATTTTAGCTCAGGGCGAAGCCCTGGGAGGAATAGTACGGATCAGAAACCTGCCAACTTCGGTTCCTACTTCCCACTTGGCAGTTTCCATTTTCGAGTTTCTGGTGTCCGTTCTCTGGTTTCGATTTGTCTTAGCCCCTAGCCCCCCGCACCTAGCCCGAGCCATATGAAGGCGCTGATACTTGCTACCGATATTTACACGCGAGGCGGAATCGCCCGGTACACCTACACCTTGGCGTCGGCATTGGCCGACCTGCTGGGGCCGGAAAACGTCGATCTTCTCGCTCTATTGGCTTACGGTGATCCTTCCGATCTCCGGCCGCGCTTTCGTGTCTTGGGGACCGCGAGTGACCGATCGACGCCCGGTGCGAAGGTCCGATTTGCCGTCAAGGCGCTGGCGCTTGCGGGGAACAAATATGACCTGATTGTGTGCAGCCATTTGAGCTTGGCGCCGGTCGCCGCAGTAATGCGGTTTGTCTCTGGAACCCCTTTCTGGGTCGTGTGTCACGGTTTGGAGATTTGGGGGCCATTACCTCTCTTGAAGCGGCTTGCCTTCAGGCGATCGAGCTTGCTACTTCCCATCAGTCGCTTCACTGCGGAGAAGCTTTTAGCGGTCCACAAGATTCCTCGAGAGAGAGTATCCATCCTTCATAACGCGATACCCGACGACTTCGAAAGATTGCTCACCGCCCCATTTTGGACTGGAGCATCAGAAGCAAGTGTTTGTAACGGAGAACGTATTCTGCTTTCCGTCGGGAGCTTGCAAAGGTCCCTCGCATACAAGGGTTTCGACACGGTGATCCGAGCCCTGCCGGCGGCCCTTAAGCGCCTGGCCAACATAAAGTACGTGATCGTGGGCGAGGGTGACGACCGGCCCCGCCTGGAAAAGCTCGCGGCTGAGCTTCAACTCGAGAGCCGCGTAACTTTTGCGGGCTCAGTTTCCGATGAGCAACTGGCCGGATACTACCGCTCCTGTGATCTGTTCGTTCTCCCAAGCAAGGCCACGGCGAAGAACGGGAGCTGGGAAGGGGAAGGCTTCGGAAGAGCCTACGTCGAGGCTGCCTTGGCGGGCAAGGCCGTAATCGGAAGCTTTGGAGGGGGGGCGGCCGAAGCGGTCCTTGACGGAAAGACCGGGTTGCTGGTTGAGCCTTCTTCGACGGAGCAAATTGCCTGCGCGATTATCCAATTGCTCGAGAATCCCGCGCTAGCGGCGGAAATGGGCCGCGCGGGGCGGAAGTGGGCGATGGAGAACTTCACGCAGGACGTCTTGCGCAGCAAGCTGGCGGAGTTGCTACGACTCGATTTGGGGGCTGAGGCATGTCCTTCCTGAGCCGGGTGCGCGAAGCAAACCGCAAACTGAACGACAGATTCTTTCCTCGAAGCAAGCTGCGATATGTAGACCGCTTTAGGGAACTGGCGTGTGAACTGCCAAGGGATCACCAATTGGTGTTGCATTTGGGGTCGGGTCGCAAGGATCTGGGATCGTATCCCGAGCTGGCTTCCAGGCGGCTCCAGGTGCTCAATCTGGACATCGGGCATCAGGACTTGCGGAAGAATCCGGGCCGCCTCAAGGTGTGCGCCGATGCCCGAGCCTTGCCGCTACGGGCGAACAGCGTTGATCTGATTTGTTCCGAGCACGTATTTGAGCACTTTACCCGCCCGCAGCGGGTCCTCGAGGAATGTTCCCGGGTGATGAAAGAGGGCGGAGATTTGGTGGTCAGCGCGCCCAACGGTTGGTCTTATGTTGCGCTCGTGGCGCGCCTGACCCCGCTGCGTTTTCATGATTTGGTGCATCGTCTGGGAGGCGCCCCGGATGGCAACGAAGACAATGTCTTCCCAACTTTCTATCGCTTTAGTACTCCACGGACCATTCAGCGGTTGGCGCGGGACACGGGCTTTGATATCGTCAGCATGGACACGTTTGTGGGGGAGCCCTGCTATACCACGTACCTTCCTCTTCTCCACCTGGCGTTCATCGCCTACCACAAGCTTCTCGAAAAGCTGAATCCCATTTTCAACTTCCACATGACCTCGGTCGTTGTACTAAGAAAGGGAGCCGAGAAAAGCTAAGCGCGGAGCGGGCGAAAAAATGT
>CAVXWN010000037.1:0-35792 GCA_963765485.1 uncultured Acidobacteriota bacterium
CGCTTGTATCTTCTTTTTCCCATGTATTTGTATTCTGTTCTTCCAACGGTTTCCGAGGGCAATCAGTCTCGCGTGTGGGAAGAGGAGCGCCGCTGCCTTGCTGGGGGGGAGAGCAAGGCAGCGGCCGGAATCAACTCGGAGATTCAGTTGGGGTATAACCGTATCCGTGGAGTTAGTGGAGTCCGGCGGCGGAGGCCGATCTGCGCTGAGGCCGGGAAGTCCTTCCCGAGCCTGTCGGGTAGATAGGCCCCCCGCCCTCTTCTCCCACGCCGAGGAGAATCCGAGGCCGTGTGAGCCTGCATATTCAAGCTCGACGGGAGACGGCACAGGGTCGGGGGACCCAGACTGCCAGCTTAACTCCGGGAGGGTGTTATGAGCAACCTGGATACTTGTGGGATCGAAGTCAGTGCGAAGGAATTGGTGGTGAGCTTGCGCCGGCAGGGGGACTTGGAGCCTTTGCGAAGTTTCACCAACACGCCGAAAGGCCATCTGATCATCCTTCGTTACCTGCGGCGAGCGGACCGCCTGGTGCGCGTTTGCATGGAGTCGACCGGTCTCTACGGTCTGGACTTGGCGCTGGCGCTGAGCGGGCAGGAGGGCATCGAGGTGATGGTGGCCAATCCCCGCGCCGTCCGTCACTTCGCTCATGCCCTGATGAAGCGCAGCAAGGACGATCAGATCGACGCTGCGGTACTGGAACAGTTTGCCGAGCATATGCCCTTTAAACCCTGGCAGCGGCCCTCGGTCGCCGTGCTGGCCTTGCACGCCCTGGCGCGGCGCCTGCGGGAATTGGTGGAGATGCAGACGGCGGAGAAGAATCGTCAGCATGCGGCGGGACTGTCGCAGGCCATTCCGGCGGTGGTGCGGCGTGATTTGGCGCGCAGCCTGCGGGCCCAGGAACGGGCCATCGAGCGCTTGACCCGCCAGGCGCGCAGGCTGATCGCGCAGGATCCCCAACTGGCGGAGCGCTTTCAACTGCTGGACAGCGTCCCGGGGATCGGTGAAACCAGCGCCGTGCAGCTCTTGGGGGAGTTGGGCGTGCTGGCACCCGATCTGGAGGCTCGCCAGTGGGTAGCCTACGCCGGTCTCGACCCGCGCCACTACACCTCGGGAACCTCCGTGCATAAGAAGCCGCGTATTAGTAAGGCAGGTAATAAGCATCTACGTCATGCTCTCTTCATGCCCGCCTTGGTCGCCGTCCAACACGACCCGCACCTGCGCGCCTTCTATCAGCATCTGCTCGCCCAGGGCAAATTCAAAATGCAGGCCTTGGTCGCCGTCATGCGCAAACTCCTGCATGCTCTCCACGCCATGTTCAAAACCCATCAGCCCTACGACGGCTCCAAACTTTTTCGGCTTAAGTCCGCCCCTGCCCAGGAGGTGACCCATGTCCTCGTCGCTTGCTGACCTTCAAAAAGAAAGAGGTTTCCCGCACCCTTCTAGAAAGAAAAAACTCTTGAAATCGAAGAGAGAATCTACTCGCTCGAAGCAACAGCAGACGTAATTAGTCCGGCCACGTCCGATATCTTCTTTGCCAGCGCGTACCGCCACGTTCCGTAGGTCCCATCGGCGTTGACGGCTGCGACCCACCTTTCGGCGGCGGCCCGTTTCACATCCTCCAATGGATCGTAGCCCTTCGTTTCGAGGATCAAGTACTTCGGCGCGTTGGCCTTGAGTCGCACGATATAATCCGGAACATAATCGTGCATCTGTCCGTTGTGCAAGTACGGGATGGCAAAACCCAGTCCGGAATTCTTGACAAAGGCATCCGTGGAGCCGTGCGTATCGATGTAATAAGCCGCTGACTGTTCCCACTTCGCAGTGTCCGCAACGCAATAATTCAGGTGACTTCGATTCACCTCGCGCACGTCGCGGCTGGTCCAGAAGTCCACGTCTGCGGTCGAGCCTGGCCCGCGGTTCGATTCATACCGGGGAACCTCCGGCGCTTCACCCTGCGACGTATCCGGCCGAATCGCTTCCAGGAGCCGTTCGATCACCCAACCGTAATACGGCGCGAGCAAAAGGTCGATCACTTCCGCCGGCGGATGCACCCGCACCTTCTCGTGGATATAGCGCCGAACGATGGCGACCAGTTGCGGAAAGAGCGCATGGGCGGGCACCGTACAATGTCCCTGGGCGGTATAATCACGGGTCAGCGCGCTGGCGAGATCAAAAATCAATTCCTGCTCGCGATGTCTGGCGCGGAACTCAGCTAGGCTCACGCCGCTCAGCCGTCCCGGACCGCTCAAGCTAAACCGCCCTTGGTCGTTTACGGTCAGTCCCTTCATCTCCACTTCCGGCGGAATCTTGTCAGGCAGGAGGACAAGCGGGGGCACACTCGACCACGGATCTGCGGTCACGCGGTTACGAATTGCCTGAGTGTAGCCTTCAACCCGCGGATACCGGATCTCAAACCCGGCCTTGGCCGGAATGGCGTGAATGTGATGTCGCTTAGGCGGCGGAGTGGCGGGACCCTGAGTGTTGGCCTTAAAGGGTATCACTTCAAAAGGGACGCCAAACACCTGAGCGACTTCCTCGCTAAATTTATCACCCGCACCCAACTCATAGCTCGCACGGCGCAAACCCCGGCCCACCACCTGCTCGCATAACAGTTGCGACATGAAAGGACGCAGCCCGATGATGTGCGTCACCGTGCTGCAGTCCCAGCCCTCGGTCAACATACCAACGCTTACAATGCAACGCACGTCGCGCCCCGGCGGGTGCAGCGGCCTTCCGAGTTTCTTCGCCAACTCGTCGAAACCTTCCGGATAAATCGGCCGCCCCTGAAGGTCCACAGGCCAGTCCATCTTGCCCACCGTGTCGAGCGTCAGGCGCATCCAGCGCGATTCGTCGTCCTTCGCTTCACCCGTGTCGGTTTCATGAACCACTTTTGAATCCACCCGAATCGTGTTGATCCGGCCGATCGCGGTTGCGAAACCCCTCTACATTCACGGGCGGCAACCCCACGGGGCCTTTACCCTCAGCAATCCATTCGTAGATCACCCTGGCAAGATGCGTGGTTTTGCAGACCAGAATAAAAACGGGTGGGCGCGGGTCCATACCCTGTTCGGATTGTTTCTTGTGCTGCTCCTCCCACAGTCCTCCCAGCATGGCGATGGGATGGTGCGCCCATTTCAAAATGGCTTCCACCTGCGGACTGCCCCGCTTGCCGCCGCGCTCTCTTGGGGTGAGCTTCTCCAAAATCCAACGCCAGATATTCCGGTAGCCGGGAATCTCCGCACCCGTAGTGTCTCGCACCGCCAGTTGCGGAATCTTGACCAGGCCGGACTCAATAGCGTCAATCAGTCCAAAGTCGCTCACTACCCAGGGGAAAGGCTTGTTCGTCTCCCGCCCCACCCGGCCCAGGAAATAGGGGGTAGCCGATAAATCCACGCAGAAGTTGATGCCACGAAGTTTGTGGATGCGGTCCAGGCCCTCAACCCACACGGTAGCTTCCTTGAAAAAATCCTCCGCATCTTCCTCCTCTTCGTCGGCATCCGGTTCTTCGCGCTGGATACGATAAGCGTGGTGTGCCTCGTCATTCATCACCAGGATGTTTTGTTTCCCGCCCACCTCACGCCCTAGGACGTCGTTCACCAGCGCCGTATCACTTTTCACATGTCGTTCGGATTCCACCTGGACGCGCTCCAGGCTTCCACCCACACCGCGCTTTTCCGTTCCGGGTATGACAGTGAGAATGCCCGCCGCCACCTGTCGCTCGAATTCTCCCTGCGTCAGGTAGCGCGCGCCGCGCGCCGTGGTTGTCTTGGGGCCGATCCTGATGGTCTGCGTAGTTCTCACCGCCACGCCGGACTTATTCACTTTGGCGGACACCCCACCCACCTGCACCGTCTGCGGCTCAAAAACGTGCCAGTTGGTCACCAGCACTTTCCCTTGAGTGAGCAAGGGCGTCAGGTGGGATGGCGCTAGGTCGCGGGTCCGGTACAGGCTGGCTTCGCCTTCTTCCGGGTCAAGCTCGCGCAGCCGCCGCCGGATGGTCACGTTGGGACAGACAACCAGCACCACGTCTGAGAACCGCCCGTCGCTCCGGTCATTCACTTTATTCAGAATACTCCAAGCGGCGAGCATACCCATTACAGTGGTTTTACCGGACCCCGTTGCCATCTTCGCCGCGTAACGCAGGAAACTTTTGAAGCCTTCCTTCTGCTTGTCTTCGCTCAACTCATCTCGCGGCACCTGAATTCCCTGGCGGAAATCCTGTCGTGCCTCAACGAGGAAGATGATGGTCTCGGCGGCTTCAATTTGGGCGAAGAAGAGCCGTTTCTCACGGCCATCGCGTTGCCACCATTGCAAGAGTTCGAGCGTCGTCCGGGTGACGCCCGGATAGCCCGCCGCCTTCCAAGCCTTCACTCGCTCACGAATCAGGTTCACCAGTGCCAGTTCGAAGGCCGACGGGTATTCGGGCGAGGGCGTGAGCGTACCGCCAGACAAGTCCCACGGCGTTTTTTGATCCCGCGGCGGCCAAATGACGGCGCGCCGCCTGCCGTCCTTCTGCGCCGGAGGCTCCCCCTCTCGGATGTACCAGTAGAGCTTCGGCTCTTGGTAAGGCGAATTCAGAATCGGTTGGGAGACTTCGTAGCTGCTCATGGTTCAAATGCCTGCTTGATCGCGTCCAACTTCTGCGCGACTTCAGGGTTAATTTCGTTGCGCCTCATCTGTTCTGCTATCAGGTAGTACTCCGGCTTGCTGATATCCATACCTACCGCTTTGAATAAACCGGGGAGCAGACTCTTGCTCACGGGAGTGCTCGCAAGGTAATCGTGATGTTGCAAGGGCTCACGATACACCGCAGGTGGGAGCTGGTCCTGCAGGTACCTTTTTCCCTGCTCAATGAAGAGCGGCCCAGCCTTCGACTCGATGTAGCGCATTAACGCCTCAGGGTGGATAAGGTAGCTTTCCACTTCGTACCGCTCCCAACGCGCGATCGCCAGGCCATCGGCGGCAATCTCATGGTCGGCCAATCCGCGATTATCCCCGTCAAGAAGCAGGATTCCTCCGATGCCAGGTTTTACTGCGCGCAGTGCGAAGAAGTGGCCTTTAGCCTCGCGCGGGTTTCGGCCCTGGTTGGCGTGCCAGAAGGGTTGGGCCTCGAACCAACTCTTCAAGGGGTGGTCTAGCACTCGCGCCCACGCCTGCAAGAGGTTGAAATCGGTTTCATTCTCCACATAGAGAATCCCAGAAGATTGTTCTGCTAGCATCACGTCCATTGCAGAAATCCGCCGCAGCGCTTCGCGCACCTCCTCCCGTTGTGTGTCGCTGATCAAGCGATGCGGGCTCTCATAAAACGACAGGATCATGGACGGATCAGTGCCCTCGACGAGAACTTCGGAATGGGTGGCGATGATCAGTTGGCAGTTGCGATCTGCGGTGATTTGCCGCAGCTTGTCATAGATCTGTTTTTGCAGGATCACATGGAGATGGGCGTCCGGCTCATCCAACAGCAAGACCGACGCCTGCCGGGCATACAGAAAGCCAAAAAGAAGCAAGACTTGGTGAAAGCCGCTACCGGCTCCGGCAACATCCAACTGCGCGAGTCCATTTTTCCCCTTTCCTTTAGGTATGCCGCGCAAGTACTCGCAGAGGATGTAGGGCTTTCCTTTGTAGCTAGGAGGCAAAAGCCGATACCGAAAAATCTCTTCCACAGAATTGCAAAGCTCATTCCAGCTTGTTTTGTCCTCTTGCTGGAAAATTTCAAGGAGCAAGTTGCGCAGGATGTCACCTGCCTTCCCCTGTCCAACCAGCAAGTCCTGAAATGGCCGGTCGTAGCGTGTCTCCTCTGCTCCGATTCCGGAGAAGGGAGGGACGTGAACCGCACGGAAGTCTTTAGCCGCCGTGGGCAAAGATGGCAGGTGCTCCTCCGAAGGCTTCACATAAATCTGCTCGCTGCTTTGGTAACGGAACTCGAACGTCAGTTTCCAGTTTTGATCGGAGGTCTTACCCTCGAGTGTGATCTCCATAGGTTTCGGGGAACCGGGTTTCTCTTCCGAGGCCTCATCCTGTTTGAATGAGAAATTGGCATTCGTCCACAGCAGTTTCATTTCCCTCAGGGGAATTGCAGTGAAGTCTTTGCGCGTCACAGGCACGCCAGTCCGCGTCTTGGCTCTTGGCTCCAATCCCCTTTCCGATGTCCATCTCTGAAGAGCCAACTGCCAAACCGCTATGGCTTGAAGCAAAGTTGTCTTGCCAGAGTTGTTGGGACCTGCAAGAATGATGTGATCGGAAAGGTCAAATTCCTGATCTTCAAACATCTTAAGGTGTCGGAGTTTCACCTTTGTGATCATTTTTGCCCCTCAATCAAGGTCTTGACCACCATCAATTCATTCCCCCGGTCGTCGATGACCTTCACGGCAATCTGGCGATTTTCGCCGGCTTCAAACGGCGCGCTAGTTGTCCCGGAAAGATGCTCCCAGACGCTCTCCTCGAACTCGCCCTTCAGAGCCTTTTTCAGGTTGTCCCACGCGCCCGTGCGCGGAAAGAATGCTTGCGACACGTGGAAGCAGAGGCCGTTATAGTCCGTGTCCAGGAACCATGCCGGAACGTCGTTTCCATTGCGGTGGTCCGGTTCCATTTTGACAGGGTCAAACACGTCCAGTCCCAATAATTCCACTTGGTACATCGTAGCGCCAACCTTCAGGTCGGAATTTTCCTGGGCCTTCGGACGTGCCGACCTAAAGGTCGGCGCTACATTGTGAACCTTAATTTCCGGCAATCCGCACACGCTGAAGATTTGGCTGGAGCGCATGTTCTTGAGCAAGTCGCCCATCATCAAGTCGGGCGTGGCCTGGATGTACGTGGCCGGAATGCCCACCACCGCATCGCAGTTTTCAACTAACTGCCGCGCATTCGGTTGAATCGCAAAGCCGATGACGTACAGGTGGGTGTAGCTCTTGAGCGATGCTTCCTTGGCGGCCTCCTGTACCAGCCTCTCACTGATCGCGCCGTTTTCGGGTCCGAAGACCAGCGCTACGGGCTTGGCCGAGAGCGGCAGGGCCTTTCCGTTCTTCTCGGCAGCCTCCTGAATGGCGTCTTGCAACGTCGGAGATTGTCCAGGCGCCGTGGCATCCACCAGCGCCTCAGCGGACAGCGACAGTGTTTTGGCGGGTGGCCGGATGTTCTTGAGCGCCAGGGTGCGGTTGCCCTCAGCCGCAATAGCGGGCTCTTGCGCAGAATTTCGAGCATTCGGTCAGTGAATGTTGTTTCTCTTGAATCTTGAATCTGCTCATCTTCAATACCGACACCGACAGGTGTCGGTATCGTGCCCTCAACGCAGAACGGCCCGCTCACGCGGGTGATCTTGTTATCGACCTCGGGCCGGTCCACCAACACTTCTTCCTTCGGCGGCTCGTTGTTGGCGATGGTTTCAAGCATGATGTGTGGAACTATCCCGCCCACTTCTTCGCCTTTCTTGTTCTGCCTGCGCTTATAGACGAATCCGCCCGCCGGGCCGCGGGCATCGTCTCGGAGTTCGTACCAAGGATAAGTCGCTGTCAGCAACCGCTGGCGCGCCAGCGCAAGGGGTACGCGGCTCGTGTCAATCGTTATCCAGCGCCGCCCCCATTGCTCGGCCACGTACGTGGTAGTGCCACTGCCGCAGGTAGGGTCAAGAACTAGGTCGCCCGGGTCGGTTGTCATGAGGGTGCAACGCTGGACAATGGAGGTCGAAGTTTGAACCACGTAAACCTTTGGATCACTGCGACTTTGAACTGCTCCGCTTACGTCAGCCCAAAGATTGCCCAGTTGTGAAGGAGCAAAATCATCCTTGAAGCGACGGTAGTTGAGTTTGCCTTTAGAGCTTACATGCAGCCTCCCAACTGCCCCGAGTCGCTCAAGACCCGCGAAATCGGTCTTAAACGTGCCAGCACCAGGCGTGAAACGCTGTCCCTTATACTCAAGTTCACGCACGTCACCCTCACCCGCAGGCCGTGAGCTTGTAATGTTGTCAACGCGGAAGAGCCGCGCCCCCGCCGGGAGCGGGTCTGTTCCGCCCATCTCACCGTCACTAGCAGGCCGAATTGTGGCGTCATCCAGCATCAGTTGGTCGTACCGGCTCTCTGCTTCATCGCTCCTTTCAATATAGAGTTGGTGGTATTTGGTTCGCTCGTGATCCTTCGCATAAAGGAGCAAGAAGTCCGCAGTCGTACCTAGATACTTCCTTCCCTCACTTGTAGTCTTACGCACAGTTATGACTGACAGGAAGTTTTCCACCCCGAAAATCTCATCGAGCAATTCGCGCACATGGTGCAGGTTGTCGTCGCTAATTTGTACAAAGACACTGCCGCTCGGTGCGAGCAGGTCGTGGGCCAGTAGCAGGCGGTCACGCAGGTAAGTCAAATAAGAATGCAGGCCCAGTTCCCACGTGTCGCGGTACGCTTGCACCATTTCCGGCTCGCGGGTCATATCCTCATCGTCATTGTGGTTTACGTCGCGTTTGCGGACAAAGGGCTGGAAGTTGCTTCCGAACTTCACGCCATAGGGCGGGTCCATGTAAATCATCTGCACTTGCCCGCCCAGGCCCTCGTAGTGCAGGAGCGAATTCATGACCACCAGCGAATCGCCCAGGATCATGCGGTTTACCCACTTGTCCTGGTACTCGTAGGCGCGCAATATCTGGTCGGTGAAGGAGTGCTGCGGGTCACCGAACAGGCTGAACATATCAATTTGCCTGTCGCGCTTGTGGCTGGTGAGCGTCTCAATGATCGCCTTGGTGCTCAGCCGCTCGTGAACGAACAGCGGCAGGGTGGGCACGTCAAACGAAACCCGCTCCGCTTTCCCCGCCCAATTCAGAAACGGCTTGCTGAGTGCCTTCAGTTGAGCAATCGCATCCTGTAGCCCACTGACGTAGATTGTGATCTTTCCTTTGCCGCCCGTGAACGCCTGAGGCTTCGCGAAAGTGTGAGGCGGCGGGAGCCCCGCGGCTTTTTCTGCCATGCTGAGAAGCCATTCGCCCAATTCGCGCGCCGAGTTCTGCCCGTCCCAATCGAGGGCCGGTGAAAGCGAAGAGTCATAGCGGCAAGTGACCGGCGGCTTTTTCTTTTTGAACTGCGCCTGTGTTCCCACCTCGGGGCGCATGGGGCTTTCCGCCTCCGGGTGCCTGTATCCCTCCGCACTGGTTGTTTTCGTGGTCTTTACGTTCTTGGAGGTCTTTGGCATCGGAAGGCCCTCCCGAGGAAGTTACATTTGGCGGATGTCCGGACTCGTCTCATCCGCCCCGCTGGGTCGAGGTGAATCTCAAATCACAACAAGCACGTCAACGGCGGGATTGTAACACAGTTGCAGACCAGAAATCGGCATGTTCGCAGGGTCCGGGTGAGATTTGCATGGGGGCACTCACCGTTGCGGGCGCTGGCGTAGGGACACGCCATGGCGTGTCCCTACGGGGGCGATTGTCTCCACCCCAGGGGTTGGGATTCTGGAGCAGGTAGGCCCAAACCCCTTCGGTCGAGAGGAATTCAATGGGATTCGATACCCAGACGCGGGGCAAGTCAGGATGTCGCCGCAATCCGTTGCGCGTTTGGCGCGCCGTCATGGTTTGGGCGCGGGTGGAGCTTTCGGCGCGGCGCGCTCCAAAGTGCGGGGTCGCCGCGGGCGCGGTCAATCCGTAAATCGAGAATCTGGTAAGCCAGTAGTCCGGTCTGGTCATGGGCGGTGAGCGGTAGGCGGTAGACGGTAGATAGGAGCTAGGATTTAGTAGTCAGGATTCGGGAAGCAGAAGGCGGCGAGGCCATGGGGCGCTTCTAAAGCCCCTCGGTTAAGATTCCTGCTACATCACGGCTGCCGTGCAAAATGGTGACCACTTGCAAGGGCTTGGTTTCAGGCCGGTAGACAATCAGGTAAGAGTACACAGAAAAGAACCGCACATTTGCAGAGGTCAAATCATGCCGCCAGTGGCCCGCGCCGGGAAAGCCGGCCAGGTAGACGCACTTGGTTCGAATGACGGATTCAACACGGTCGGCTGCTTCCTGGCTGACTTCCCGCTTTACATAACGCCAGATTTGCACCAAGTCGCGGGCTGCCTGAGGGGCCAGGACATATCGGGGGGTCATTCCGGTTCAGCTTTCAGTCGATCAAGGTGCTCGTCCAGATTGTCCTCGGGAATCCCTTCCCCCCGATTAAGTTCTTCGATTCCCGTGCGGATCTTGGCGTCCACGGCTTGGCGATTGGCCATTAACCATTCATCCCGCTCATGCAGCACTTCCAGCGCCCTTTCGATTACATCGTCGGGGCTTTGATAAGCTCCGGAGCGTAACGCTTCCGCAATGCGGTGTTCCTGTTCGGGCTTCAGTTGAATAGTCATGGCCAATTCTCCCTGTGACCACTACTTTAACACAACGCGTAAAAGAACTCCTTCTGGATCGGGCACTCACCGCTCGAGGCGCTGGCGTAGGGACACGCCATGGCGGTCCCTACGGGGGCGATTGTCTCCACCCCAGGGGTTGGGATTCTGGAGCAGGTAGGCCCAAACCTCTTCAGTCGAGAGGAATTCAATGGGATTCGATACCCAGACGCGGGGCAGGTCAGGATGGCGCCGCAATCCGTTGCGCGTTGGGCGCGCCG
Organism: uncultured Acidobacteriota bacterium; assembly: GCA_963765485.1. Lineage (GTDB taxonomy): Bacteria > Acidobacteriota > Terriglobia > UBA7540 > UBA7540 > CAVROP01. Next base: position 10,576 of record CAVXWN010000037.1, read on the forward strand.
CCATGGTTTGGGCGCGGGTGGGGCTTTCGGCGCGGCGCGCTCCCAGGTGCAGGATGGCCTCTCCCCAATGGCCAACCCGCTGCTTCACTAAGGCATTGACCGGATCAATCTTCATCCGCTGCGTGCACCAGCGGAAGGTGCGGTTGAAATCCGCTCTGGACTTATGGATGGAGGCCGCCAATATCACCAGTGGGCGAGTCTGTCGATGTGTGAACAAGAGCGGATCCGTCTGGGGTACAGGAGTCACTGAAAAGGTCGTCTGGTCAGTGGTGAGGGAATGCGCAGCCAAAGCAGGAATCGCTAAGCTGGCACCCCACGATCTTCGCCGGACGTGTGCTCGGCTCTGTCAGGTCGCGGGCGGGGAGCTGGAGCAGATCCAGTTTTTGCTCCGCCATGTGAGCGTGCAGACGACGGAACAGTACCTTGGGTGCAGGCAGAGGTTGAAGAACGCGGTGAACGACTACATCGGAATTGAACCCGAGAAAGAGCACCTTGGCCGGTGAGCAATGAGTCTCAACAGCAGTGACGAAGAGGCGACTTATCGTCAACTGGCCGCCCGGATATTGTCCGAGTGGCCGACCACACACTAAGTCATCCAGAAACAACGCTGGGCTTACGCGATTACCCGGCACGCAAGCGTCGCCTGACTCAAAAAGACCTCAAGTCAGCCATCATCCAGGCAGCCCCTTTAACCAGGAAAGTCAGGAGGCACTCGGACCAATTGAAATGCGCCTGTGTGTGAGCGATCAGGTGCGGAATCCAAACCAACACACCAAAGAGTGCCAGCATGAGCGTCATCAGACGCATCGCAAGCCGCGCCTGGCGTGCTATACTGCCGTTGTAGTGAGCGTTAGGCGCGTGACCTCGCGCCCGGATCCTATTATGGCGAAGCTGATCTACATGGCAACCATGTCGCTCGACGGCTACGTTGCGGACAAGGATGGTAACTTCGACTGGACCGTGCCGGACGAAGAGGAATTCTCCTTCATGAAGGAACTCTTACGCCCGGTCGGTACCCATCTCTACGGACGCCGCATGTACGAGGTCATGACTGTTTGGCAGACCCTGGGGGCGAGTGATCGACCGTCGCCATTCGCACCGCTCTGGGCGCGGACCGCAGCCGGGTGGTCCGTCTTTGCGGAATTCGGGAATATCTGGCGTGCTGCGGACAAGGTAGTTTATTCCCAGACTCTGAAGGCCGCCTCCACTCCCCAAACGCGTATTGAGCAAGGTTTCGAGGCTGAGGCGGTTCAGCGGATGAAAGCCGCGGCGGCCAGAGACCTGATCGTTGGCGGCCCTACCCTCGCCGCCCACGCGTTCAACGCCGGCCTGGTAGACGTTTGTCACCTGTTCATTGCACCGATCATGGTGGGGGATGGGAATCGTGCCTTCCCAAGCGGCATCCGCTTTGAGCTGTCACTCCAGGATGAACGTCGCTTTCGCAACGGCATCGTTTACCTGCACTACCGATCCACCACAAGCCCAGGCACCTAGCGCGGCTTGCAGGCGACCCGCCTTGCGACATCTGGTCTCGCCCACGCTTCTGTGCGAATGAGGGGCCACTTGGACAGAGTCGGTCACGTTGCCGACGGAGAACCCGCGGAAGTGCCCTTCGCACGCGCCAGTATGCGGTCAGCGGTTCACCTGTGCGCCCGCAGGCACGTTAGTGTGCCCGAAAGCAACTTTCTCATACGAGTGGCTCCCTCCAAACCGGCAAAATTGGTTCCCTTTCAGGCCGGTGCTCGCTCGCGCATATGACGGTTAGAGGCATCGGCCTTCGGCGTACCTATCTCGGGATTTGGAAAACGACCGTATCCGTCCGAACGAAACCATCCCGGAGGTACAAAACGACCAACTAGTGTCCTGAGTCAGAAGTTCGCTGACAAAGTCTTCCTCATGCGGGCGGCCTTATCGCAGCCCCGTCAGGGGCGGAAGCTAGTAGCCCAGGGCGTGAGAAGGTGTGAAAAAATCCCAGACAGGCGCAAACTGTTTCACGCAAAGGTGCAAGGTACGCAAAGGTCGCAAAGCAAAGAAAGGACTTCGTCCTTGCGTCTCTTCGCGCCTTTGCGACTTTGCGAGAGCTGCTTTGATTTCTTCACACCTTCTTACGCCGTGGGCTACATTCTTGCACTCGTGTCCAAAATAGGTTTTTGAAATTGTTGTGTGAACGCCATAGTTGCCCTCCTGCAACGGTTGTTTCAGAATGACGTTGCCGAAACATCTCTGAAAACCGTTGAGGAGGGCACACGCTATGGTACAAGTCGCGAGTATGTTTAATCAACTGCTGCATCATTTTCCACGGCTCGAGTTCGCTGCGCTGGTCAAGAAGCACAAAGCTGAGCGTGCGGCTAAGGGGTTCGATTGCTGGACCCAATTCGTCTCCATGTTGTTCTGCCAACTCGGCCATGCCGATTCCTTGCGCGAGATCTGCAACGGTTTGTCCTGCTGTCTCGGCAAGTTGGTGCATCTGGGCATCGCCACGGCTCCCCATAAGTCGACCTTGTCTTACGCTAACCAACATCGCCCGGCCGCGCTTTACCAAGAACTGTTCTATACCGCCCTGTCGCGCTTTCGCTCGCAGCAAGAACTGGGGGTTCGCAAGCGCCAATTCCGCTTCAAGAATAAGTTGCTCTCGCTCGACTCGACCACCATCTCCCTCTGCCTGTCGCTTTTCCCCTGGGCCAAGTTCCGTCGCGCCAAGGGCGGAGTCAAAGCTCATGTGCTGTTGGACCACGACGACTACTTGCCGCGCTACGTTCTACTCACCCCAGCCCGAGCCAGTGACGTCAGGATGGCCCCGGCTTTTGATTTGCCCCCCGGATCGATTGTGGCGGTGGATCGGGGCTATAACCACTTTCGACTCTTTGCCCGCTGGATTGACCGAGGCGTCTTCTTCGTCACTCGACCCATGCACCACATGGTCTACCAAGTCGTCCAGTCACGGCCCCTGCCGCAAAACAGTAACATCCTCTGCGACCAGATCATCCGGTTTTCGAGCAAGCTGGCTCGACAAACCTTCAAGCATCTGTTGCGCCGCATCGTGGTCTGGGACGCCGCCCATGGGCGAGAGATTGTGTTGTTGACGAATCACTTCGACTTCGGAGCTACGACCATCTCCCACATTTACAAGGAACGTTGGGAGATCGAGCTGTTCTTCAAGGCGCTCAAGCAGAAACCTCAAGATCAAGAGCTTCGTGGGCACCACGGAGAACGCGCTGGCCATCCAGATTTGGACAGCCTTGATCGCCATGCTGCTGCTGAAGTGGCTGCACCACCTCTCTCAGGCTAACTGGTCGCTATCGAACCTTGCTACCATGCTGCGCCTGAATCTGTTTACCTATCGGGACTTGCGCGATTGGCTTCGCAACCCCTTCGGCACGCCCCCGATCGTTCCCGGACCCGAGCAGCTAACACTTACACTGGCATGATTTGGACAGGCAACACACTTATGGAACCGAAACCTCCTCCTCACTTATCGATCATTCCTGTCCTAAAGCCTTTCCCTACAGTCGCAGGACTTTGGGGAACCGATTATCTTGGACAGCAGTGACATTCTTGCGCCCGCTCCGCGGGCTGACTTATTCAACGAATTTGTGACTCAGGACACTAGCTTCGCCGGTTCCAGCGTTTTGTGAGCTGTCGAAAGCAGGCGAGGGGGGGCGCAGAGGTAGCCGCAGTTTGGCTTCCTCTGCGGGTCTTCTACATCCGTGTGAGTACATCCTTCGGTCCGTCTCGTCGGCAAGGCGACGAAATTCTTCTTCTAGTTGCGTCACTCCCTGAGAGCGCTGCTGATGCTTTGAATCCGCTTGCACGGCGACCACCGCCACTGGCTTGCTCAGAAGGCGCGCGACGGTTTCGCGGCACTTTTCAAGAAGGGCGACCCTATCAATCCGAGGAGCTGCTCAAACCTGCGCTTTTCCAAATTGCTGAGGGTGCTCATTTGTCTGTCAGATTGAGATGCTGGCTGGCGCACATCCTGTTCTGGGGGAGTTGCGAAATCGCCATGGGGAATCGCCGGGTCTTGCCGACTCACACTTGCAGAGGGGTGAGCTGATCAATGCGGGCCAGTTGTCCGGCCCTCTGGAGATCGCCTCGCTGCAGAGCTTCCCGCACTTCGTCGAGTTTCTTCGCGTCCTGCAAAGACAGGCAGGGGGACCAGCCAGTTTCCGACTCGAGCCACTCGATCTCCACGGCGGCGTCGTATTGTCCTTCATGAATGAACTTTGTGCCGTGCCTTCCTGTCATGGTCTCCTCCTTGAGAAGTCGTTTGTCCACCGACCGGCATCCGGCCTGGAGGCGGTGACGACAACCGCTGGAGCCACCGCATGGCTCGGGATGCCGCACACAACATGGACGGGCTTCCCCTCGGGGTCCTGCTGCAAGACCAGCCCGCGGACGACTGACCACGGGCGACGGACCACGGACTATGAACCACGGACAGCTGCTACTTCCTGGTCCTTATACTGAAGCTGATAAAGCTTGAAGTAAATCCCTTGTCTCTGAAGCAGCTCCTGGTGAGTCCCCACCTCACGGATACGCCCTTTATGCATGACCACGATCTTGCTGGCGTTCTGAATTGTGGATAACCGGTGCGCGATAACCAGCGACGTGCGGTTTTCGATCAGGCGGTGGAGGCCTTCGCGAAGCAAATGTTCGGTCTCGGGATCGACGCTCGACGTAGCTTCGTCCAGGATCAGGATTCTCGGGTCATGAGCGAGCGCGCGAGCGAAAGAGAGCAACTGCTTCTGGCCCACCGAGAGCGTGGCGCCGCGCTCTTTGACGGGCTCCTGAAATGCTCCCGGCAGCCTCTCGATAAACTCCAGGAGGCCCACCTGGCGTGCAGCTTCACGAATCCGGCGGTCCGTGATCCAGGCGCTGCCCAGACGAATATTGGTGGCGATGGTTCCCGAGAACAAGAACGGGTCCTGGAGGACGATGCCGAAGTTTTTCCGCAAATCTCGCAGCCGCAGATGGCGAATGTCCAGGCCCTCAAACAGCACCTGCCCTTCTTGCACGTCGTAGAAACGGAGCAATAGGTTGGTCAGCGTCGTCTTTCCGGCGCCGGTGTGACCCACGACGGCGACCGTCTCGCCGGCTTCGACCGAGAACGACACATTCTCGAGCACGCGATGGTCGTCCTTGTACGCAAAGCCCACGTGACGGAATTCCACAAGTGAACTTGGCAGGGATGCAGTCTGCGTTTCCGCCTTGTCCGTTGTCCGTCGTCCGTGGTCCGTTGCTGGGGCCAATAAGGACTCGTCAGGATGCTGTGGGGGACTGATGACTGACGACGGACCACGGACGACGGACAACGGACCGCGGCTGGAAGGTTGAGGATCCGCAATTGCCACGGGCGTGTCGAGCAGCTTGAAAATGCGCTCCGAACTTGCCATGGCTGCTTGGAGAAGGTTGTACTTATCGCTCAAATCCTGAATGGGGCGGAAGAAGCGCTGCGAGTACTGGATGAAAGCGATGGCTGTCCCCACCGTAACCAGACCGCGCAACGCCATACCGCCACCGAGATAGAGGATGATGGCCACCGCTACCATTCCCAAGAGCCTCCACCGCCGGATAGAAGAGGCCATAAGCCAGAATCGAGTCTTTGTAGGCTTCCATGTGGGCCCGGTTGATCTTCTCGAATTCCTGAAAACTGCGCTCCTCGCGGTTAAAGAGCTGTAGCACGGGCATCCCAGTGATGTGTTCCTGCAGGTAGGCATTGATGCGCGCGATGGCGATGCGAATACGCCGATAAGACTCGCGCACGGCCTTTCGGAAAGCGGCGGTGACCAGCACGATGATGGGAAGCACGGCGAAGGTGAGGAGTGCCAGTCTCCAGTCCATCTTCAGCATCACCACTACAATGCTTAGAAGCGAGAAGATATCGCCGAAAATGGCCACCACTCCGGAAGCAAACAGGTCGTTCAATACGTCCACGTCGGTCGTCACCCGCGTTACCAGGCGTCCGACCGGATTGCGGTCAAAGAAGCTCATCTGCAGGCGCTGGAGGTGAGCAAAGAGTTGCTTGCGCAGGTCGTACATGACGCGCTGCCCCACGAGTTGCATCGCGAAAGACTGCGCAAACTCCAGGCAGAAGGTCAGGACGACGGAGGGGAGGAAAAGAATCAGCGCAATTTGGGCGATGCCCACGATCGGGTTGGGACTGAGGAAGCTCGAAAGGAATTTGGGAAGCTGGGCGCGCGCCGTCGGGTCGAGATAGCGGTCCACCTCGACCTTCAACAGGTAGGGCGGGGCGGCCTGCAAAATCCCGTAAAAGAGGATCGCCACCAGGGCAAACAGCGTCATGCGCCAGTACGGACGCAGGTACACGAGCAGCCGCCGCATCAGGCGCGCATCGTACGCTTTGCCCAAAACTTCTTCGTCGTGGAAGGTATCAGCCATTGAAAAGGATTCAGGATTCGGGATTCAGGATTCAGGGCCTGCAAGACGAGATTGCAGACTGCGTCTCAGGCCCGCGAGCATCCGCCCCACTTCTCCGGCTTGATTGATTACTGATTCGTTCTCTGCCGCTAGATACCCGAGTCGCCGGGCAATCTCCAGTTGCGTCTCCAACTCCGTCAGCGATCCGTTTGCTATCGCCAAATGCCTCGCATAGGCCTGCGTTTGCTTCAGGCCGTGACCTTCGGCGATGTTTGACGGAACTGAAACTGCCGCTCTTTGCATCTGACTCGCCAACCCATAAACCTCGGTCTTTGGGAATGATTTAGTGAGCTTGTAAATGGCCTACGACCAAGTCCATGGCCTTCTGCCAAACAATCAACTCCTTGTGCCCTTGCATGACGCCTCCCCTGAATCCCGAATCCTGAATCCTGAATCCTACTCAGCCTTCCCTCTCCAGCTCTTCCTCAATCAACTGCTTGTTATAAAGGTCCGCGTAGTGGCCGTTGAGGGCCAACAATGTTCGTGAGTGCCGCGCTCGACGATTTCACCGTCGTGCAGCACCACGATCTCGTCCGCATTCTGGATCGTCGAAACGCGATGCGAGATCAGGATGGTCGTCCGCCCGGCCATCACGCCTGTAAGATGCCGCAGGATTGTCTCCTCCGTATAAGTATCGACGCTCGAGAGCGCGTCATCGAGGATCAGGATGCGCGGATCGCGGACCACCGCCCGCGCAATTGCCGTTCGCTGCTTCTGCCCCCCTGAGAGTGTGAGCCCGCGCTCGCCGACCATGGTGTCAAAGCCCCTGGGAAAACCTTGAATTTCCGGCAGGATGTTGGAAATCTCCGCCGCGTGCTCGACCGCTGCGTTCGACGCCTCTGGCGCGCCGAACTTGACGTTCTCCCGGATGGTTTGGCTGAACAGGAAAGTTTCCTGGGGCACAAACCCGATGTGCTCGCGCAGGGTCTTAAGGGGAATCTGCCGGATCGGAACGCCATCAACGAGGAGCGATCCCACCGCAGCATCGTAAAGTCTCGGAATCAGCCCAACGAGCGTGGACTTGCCTGAACCCGTCGCACCTACGATGGCCACGGTTTTCCCTGCGGCTATGTGCAGGTTCAGATTCTTCAGTACCGGCGCGCCGTTGTAACTGAACGTCAGATTTCGAAACTCGATTTCACCCCGCAGCGAGGTGAGCGGCTGCGCGGGCACGGCGCGGTCATCAACGTCAGGCTGGGCCTCGAAGATGGTCATCAGGCGCCCCAGCGAGGCTAGGCCGCGCTGCACAAGGTTCGTTACCCAGCCTAGCGCCACCATGGGCCAGAACAGGTAAGTGAGGTAGACATTGAAAGCCGCAAAGGTTCCCACGCTGATCTTGCCTTGCAGCACGTGATGCCCGCCCACCACCATCACCAGCAGAAAGGCGACGGCAAACAGCAGCGCCATGCCGGGCCACAGGAAACTGGAAATCCAAATCAGCCCCTTGTTCTTCGCCACGAAGTCCAGGTTCATCCGGTCGAATTCCCGCATTTCGGCTTCTTCCTGGCAGAAGGCACGGATCACCCGGACTCCCGAGAGGTTTTCGCGAACCCGTTCCGTGAGATCCGAATAGAGCGCTTGGATTTTTTCGAAGCGTTCGTGAATCTGCTGGCCGAAGAACTTGACCCCAATAGAAACCAGGGGCATGGGAATCAGAGAGAAGAGGGTGAGTCGCCAGTCGAGGTGGAGCATCAGTGCAGTCGTCGCCACGCCCACCACAACTGTGTTCGCAGAATACATAATCCCCGGTCCTACCATGTTGCGAACCGCGTTCAGGTCGTTGGTGAGCTTCGACATCAGGTCGCCGGTGCGGTTCTCCGTGTAGTACCGGGGTGAGAGACGCATCAAGTGCGCGAAAAGATCATTTCGTAAATCGTATTCGACATCCCGCGATATCCCGATGAGGATCCAGCGCATCCAGAATTGCAGGACGGCTTTACTCACCCCGACAGCCAGGAGCAAGCCTGCCAGGCCCAGCAGTTTTCGGGCCACGCCGCCGTGCATCAACTCATCAATACCTGCCTTGATAATAAGAGGTACTATAACGCCAACCAACTGGGAAATCAACAAACAGAGAAAGCCCGCCACAAAGCGAGCTTTGTAGCGAGCCAGATAGGGTCGGAGTGGGCGGAAAGGACGCAGCATCGAATCTCTCTTGCGGCGCAGACGAACCCGCCGGGGCAGGCAGTGCCGAAACGCTCCCCTGATAATAAAAAGCCGCAGGTTCGGTCAGCCATCCTGCGCTATTCGCTTCACGGGAACCCGCCTAGGCCCGAACTTTCATTATACGGGACGCAGAAAGAGCGCGGCAAGGTCAGTTGGGGGATTCAGGAGGAGCAGGAGTCAGAAGGTGTAGAGCAGGTTCTGCCCGCTGCGCCTGATCTGACCGAGATTGGCGCGCCGCGGCGGCGGGTCCTATTGCCCGCGTTTCCCGCCAAGGTGGGTCGCCGGCGGGGGTTCTTGTCCGGCTGAAAAGATCCAAGCCGCTTTTTGTCGAGGTCATCGCGACCCGCGCTTGTCAGCCACGGTCTCACGCGCCTGTGAGCACTTCTTCAGGAATCGTTTCGAGCGGGCGGCTGACCAGTTCCAGAACGAAGATTTCACCCTTCTCGGTGGGTGACTCGATAACTTGCCCCAGTGCCCACGTGCCTTCCACCACCGTCTTGCTCGCCGTGAGGCTGCGCAGCCGTGCGCGTCCGGAGAAGGGATTGGCGAGACGCAGGGGGTTTCCCGCCAGGCTCTGCACGAGCACATAGTCCACCTCGTCGCCACGCTTCTCCGCGCTGACCAGAAATGCCCCCTGGGCGCGCAGCGAGTGAAACCGTGCGGGAATTCGCTTGGGCACGCCGGGAAAGACGCGCAGGACTCCCCCCAGACTTAACAACATCATGTCGCTCAGCGCGCGGCTCATTCCGGGTCCGTGCTCGAACTGGATGTAGCTGCGGCTCGCCCCGGTGAGTCCTCCGCACTTGGTAATAAGCGGCAGCCACCATTTTGTATCGGGCTTGGCATTCCAGCCGGCAACCTTAAGTGCCCATTCCGGATCGCCCACGCGTACCGCGACGGAGGCGCCATACCCTCCGAAAAGTGCTGAAGGCAAGAGTTTGTTTTCTCGCAAATACTTCCATGTGGCCACGGCCTGGGAACGCAGCGCCTCCGGCCCGTGGTAGATACTGACGAGATCCATAGGGTAGACGGGGAAGGTCAGCCAGCACTGTTCGGCGCAAGTCTCCTCGCGGTTTTCCCACGCCTTCCACGCCCCTTCCTGCGTGATGGGAATGGGTGCGAGGTGCGCGAGCTTGTCGGCCCATGAGGCTTGCAACTCGAAATCGCAACCTAGGGCCTGAGCCGCTTGTCGCGCGGTTTCAAATGTGACCTTCATAATCGAGATTTCGTAGCCGGAATTTCTCCCCCAGGACTTGAATCCCGGGCAGAACGCCTCTCCGTGGATCGAGGGCTCGATGACGTAGCGACCCTGCGCGTCTTTTCGGAGATAATCCTCGTAGAACAGCGCCACGTCACGCAGCAGCGGATAGGCCACCGTCCCGAGAAACTCCGTGTCAGCGGTGTACTCGTAATACTTCCAGAAGAGATTAGCGAGCCATCCTGAAGGTGAGATCGAAGTCGAGAGGGTGATCCAGGTGTCGGTGATCTCGTAGCCACGGGTATCTCCGGCGTGAGGCAGTCGAGCCCCCCGCATGCCGAAATACTGTTTCGCGTCTTCCCGACACTGCGGCAGGATGCCCGTGTAATAGCGGAAGTAGGGCTCAGCGAGTTCCAGGCGATTTGAGGGGTACAAACTCCAGTAGAGCGACTGCATGTTGACGTTGCCATGGTAATCGCCATCCCACGGAGCATGGTTTTCTTTGACCCATACTCCCTGTAGGCCCGGAGTTTGCTTGCCGGGGCGGAGAATCGAGCCACAGAGGTAATTTGAAACGTTCTCTACATCCCTGTCGCCGAAGCTGACAAAGGAACGCTCCCAGAAGCCTTTCCACCATTGGCGGTGCGAGGCGAGCAGCCCCTCATACTTCAGGTGTGCGGCATTACTGAGCCGTCGCTTCGCCTCGGCCAGCGGATCTTGGGAATCAAAGGAAGTGACTATGGTGAGGTAGATTTCAAGCGGTTCCTGCGATTGGGAGAGGAAGTCTCCCACCAGGCGACTCCCGGCTGCGCTCCAACTGGCCCCAGGCGTGTTGACCATCGCTGCGATCACAAAAAAGTCGCCCTCGGGCATCTGCTGCCGAAGCCAAGCCGTGTTGCCTTCCTGGGTCAACGAGGGCGCACGATATCCCGGCCGCAACGCTCGGCCCAACTCCCAGCTAACATGGCCCAAGGGATAATCTCCTGGTTGCAAGCGAATCGCCAGTACGTCGTGCTCCCGAGAGACGAAGTACGCGGCCGAATTCTTGGAGTGGGCGCCGGAGTCAATCTTGTTTTGGCCCGTGGCGACAAATTCCACGCGACCCACCGCTTCGTAGAGCGCCAGCCGCGCCGCGCAGTCCGTGGCGATAGAAGCCTCCGCGAGGCGCAAGCGAAACACTCCGCCATCCGTCAGGTGCGCGACTTCCGATGAGTAAGAGAAGAAAGGCCGGCCATTCCCTTCTCGGAAGCGATTGAAGGCGGCTTCATCCTGATCAAAGAAGATCTTGCGAAGGTCCGCGAAGGTGCCAGCAGGGAAATTGCTGCGGCCGATATCACGTCGATCCCAGATGTCGGTCTTGCCTAAGGCGAAGCTGAGGTTATCCGGGTAGCCGTACACCATGGCCCCGAAATCGCCATTCCCCACCGGCACACCGTCGATCCAATTGGCGGGCGGACCCTCCGGCGCCTCCCAAACCAGATCGCTCCGGGCGAGGTATCGAGAGGGGTCGAGTTTGAAACGGGAGTAAGATTTCGGCAGAATCTCGTCCGGAACTTTCTTGACAATTAGCTGCGCCGGGCGGGCCGACGACGTGCTTGAGCCAGCCTCTAGCTTGGAGTCGGATGCCTCCGTGACTAGGGCGTGCCCGGGCAATAGTTTCACCAGCGTCAGACCGGTCAGACCTCGTACCCAACCCTTAAAGAAGTTCCGACGGCAGAGGGACTTCCACGGTGCAGAGGATCGTCCAATCATGAGATGTCGTCCTTTCCTCAGGTATTCCCTAGTCGCAGGTGGGTTCAGAGAACCTCATCAGACCACCCGTGATCCACAATTACTAAGCTGCAAGATCGGTGAACCCGTCAACAAAGATCTCCGTCTTGCATTGTGCGCGGGAAATCTAGCGCGTTGTTGAAACCATTTCAAGGTCGAATTGAGCCGCCTTCGCCGTCATTTTCTTTTTCTTGTGAAGGGTGAATAAGAAGTGCAGGAACCGAGAATCCGAGACGCGAAGGCCGGCGCGCCCTCCTTGCTGGGCAGTCCGGGACACGGAATGCCAGCAGAGGGAGTAGAAGATTACAGAGGAATGTTCCACGTGAAACAGTAGATTCGCGCAAAATGGGCAGGGCCATGCACGATGTCACTCTACGTATGGCGCGGCCGTTCCGGCACTTGCCCTTGCGCCGTCAGAGCAAACGATCTAGAATCAGTTGCTGATGCTGGACGAAGCCACGGTCCGCCACTTGCTCGAACCTTTTCGCCTCCACCTTAATTCCTTCCAAATCAGCCAGTTAACCACTTATCTCGAATTGCTCCTGCGATGGAATAAGAAGATAAACTTGACGGCTATTCGTACCGCCGAGGAGTGCATTATCCGGCATTTCGGCGAAAGCCTTTATCTGGGCGGTCGGGTCGAGTTGAACGGTAGGCTACTGGATATTGGAAGCGGTGCGGGATTTCCCGGCTTGAGTTTGAAGATTATCTTCCCTGACTTGTCGGTGACACTCCTCGAACCGATTGCCAAAAAGCGGGCATTCCTCAAAGAAGTCGCCCGGGTATGTGGAATGAATTTCGTCGAAGTGCGCGGAGAACGCTTGGAGGACTTTACTCGGGCCGATTCGCTACAGGTCTATGACGCCGCAACGGCGCGAGCGGTTGGGCATCTGGAAGAGCTTATCTCGCTTGCCTCGCGTTGCCTCAGACTTGGTGGCAGAGATCTTTCTCTGGCTCAGCACCAAGCAGGCCCGCGCAATAGGCGACAACCACGGCGAGATCAAGAAGGTTCAGGCCATTGCCTTTCCAACCACCTCTCAAGGGGAAATCTGGTGTGGGGAGAAAATGTTTTGAGGATCTCATCCACGCTCGAGGTGGCGACGTATGCGAGATTCCTAAGGTTGAATGTGTTCCACGTGGAACACGCAAGTATTTCACTTGCGTAACTGCCTCGCCTTTGATAGATTCGCCACCACCTTCGTGGAATTCGATAGTGTCCCAACTTGCGGTCGAGGCTGGGGCTTGCCCGGGCCAGGTCACCCCAAGTAATAGAGCTAAAAGCAAGCTGGGACACTACCTGGAGTGGTAACCTTTGGGACGAGTCATCGCAATCGCCAATCAAAAGGGCGGTGTCGGGAAGACAACAACTGCCATCAATCTGGGAGCCGCGCTCGCGAATCTCGATATGTGGACGTTGATCATCGATTGCGATCCCCAGGGCAATACAACCGGAGGCTTGGGCTTCCCCAAAGATCCATCGCGCCGGACGATATACCACGGGCTTATGCTCGATGTGCCCCTTCAGGAACTCGTCCTGAAGTGCGCGGTTGAGGGACTCCACCTCATCCCGTCAGACAAGAACTTGGTTGGAGCAACGATCGAACTTGTGGACCGCCCCCAGCGCGAACATGTCCTGCAAAAAAGGATGGAAGGGTTCCGCGACGACTTCAACTACATCCTCCTTGACTGTCCTCCAGCCCTCGACCTGCTCACCCTGAACGCGCTCGTAGCGGCGGATTCCGTCATCGTGCCCGTGCAGTGCGAGTACTTCGCGCTGGAGGGCATCTCCGAGCTTCTCGACACCCTGATTCGGATTCGGCGCTTCCACAACCGTAACCTGGCGGTTGAGGGAATTCTTCTCACCATGTTCGACGAGCGCACCAATCTCTCGCACCAAGTCCGGGACGATTTGAAGGATTTCTTCGGCGCCCAGGTTTTTTCCACGGTGATACCCCGGAATGTTCGCTTGGCCGAGGCGCCAAGTTTCGGCAAACCGATTTTCCTCTACGACCCCGAATGCAGGGGAGCCATCAGTTATCTTGACTTGGCACAGGAGGTCATCAGCCATGACCAGAAAGGCGTTGGGTCGCGGGCTGAACGCCCTGCTGCAAACTGTTGAATCGACCACTTCCGCCCTCGAGCAGGTGCAGCTCGATCGCATTGATCCCAACCCGTTCCAGCCGCGCCACGACTTTCCCGAAGAGTCGCTGAAAGAGCTGGCGGATTCCATCCGGGCGAGCGGGGTCGTCCAGCCCATTCTTCTGCGCGTCAGCGCCCTCACCGAGGGCCGTTACCAGCTCGTAGTGGGTGAACGTCGATGGCGTGCGGCCCGCCTTGCCGGCCTCGAAACCGTTCCCGCCGTTATCCGCGAGGTCGCAGACCAGGATGCCCTCGAGTTCGCACTGACCGAGAACTTGCTCCGCCAGGACCTGAACCCGCTCGAGGTGGCCCGCGCTTATCAGGTGACTCCAGGAGAAATACCACCTCAGCCACGAGCAGATTGCGGAGCGGCTGGGCCTTAATCGTTCTTCGGTTACCAACACCTTGCGTCTCTTGCGCCTCCCGCCGGCCGTCCAGGAGATGCTGTCCAAGAACGAAATCACTCACGGCCACGCGCGTGCAATCCTGGCCCTGGATTCGGAAGCCGCGCAGGTGCAGCTTGCCTCGATGATTGCCAAGCAGGGGCTCTCCGTGCGGCAGGTTGAAAACATCGTGGCGTTGCGGGGAACAAAACCGGCTGCCCAGAAGGCCGCATCCAAGGCTCCAGTTGATGCGAACGTTCGCGCTGCCGCCCTGGAACTGGAACGAACCCTCGGGACGCGTGTCAAAATCCTAGGAGACGGGCGCCAGGGGAAGATAGAAATCAGCTATTTTTCCGCGGAAGATCTGAACAGGATTTACGACTTGATTGTTCGACAGTAATGCTGTATATCTAGTTCCAACCTTTTTCGTTATTGCTTATTCTTCCAATTTGAAGAACCGGGGTAGCCAATGACCCCGGCGGGAGGCAACGATGCCATTCGGCTTTGGAAAGTCCCGGCGACGACGTCAACTGGCGGATCTCCCCGATGATTGCGTAGGGTGGCTGGAGCCTGGCGTGGAGGTCGAGGGGAAGATAAAGGTCACGGCCGGCCTGATTCGCGTCAACACCCACGTCAATGGTGAGATTACCTGTGATGGCACGGTCGTGGTCCACAATGAAGGTGAAGTGAATGGGGATATCCACACCCGCAAAATCAGCGTTACCGGAAAAACAAAAGGAGCCGTCCACGCCTCCGAGTCCTGGAGATTAAGGAGCATGGCGTCGTCCTCGGAGACATTTACACGCCCTGCCTGGTCGTTGATCCCGGAGGCTTTTTCGACGGCCAGTGCCACATGCCCACGCCTGAACCGAATATCCAAACCGCCCCAGGTCATCAAGAACCACCATTCGTAGGGAAGAGCCAGTAAGTGATTTCTTGATAGTGTCCCGATTTGGCTGTAGGGACGCCCGTTGGGGGACAGTCCCGGCCCTACAACCGAAATCAGGAGGCGACCGATTTCTTTTGATGTACGAAAGGAGTGCTCTGATATCGTATAGTATGCTATTTAATACCTATCTACTCATAAGATGAGATAATTCTATACTAGTGTACACAGGCGCCGCTCGTAACCGTACCCCCCTGCCATCCCGTCCGCGAAGGTCTTTCGTGATGGACATCCTGATGCCTCGGTCTCGATGCGGACTCGATGCGACTGCTTGACCTCACTTTGTTCCGCGGGTAATATTAGCGTCCATCCGAGTTTTCCCCGAGACTTTCATTTCGGAAGAGGTGATGCATGGCAATGGTCAATACACGGCGTGTGGCCCTGGGTGCCTTGGCCGGAGGCGTGGTCTGGAGCATCTGGAGCACCATCGTAAACTTGGTGATTCTTGAACCGCGGTATGCGGCTGCGCAAGCTTCGGGAACGATGCTCACGCAGGCGCGCTACCCTTTGTTCCTGGTTTATTGGTTCGTCACAATCTTCCTACTCGCCTACGTGGTCGCCTGGCTTTATTCTTCAGTGCGAGCGACGCGCGGCGCCGGGCCGGGTACGGCGCTGACGGTGGGTTTGCTGGTCGGCTTCGCGGCAGGCTTTCCCATGAACCTGAGCGTCGCTACGTGGGCGCCCATGAGCCGCCATCTGCCCCTCTGGTGGATGCTCGACCTCTGGCTGGGAGCGATCATGGCGTCGCTGGTGGCAGGCTGGCTTTACAAGGACTAGCCAGGTGTAACTTTGGTTCGTTGAACCTGCGTTACATGACACTGGAACTCTCCGCCTATTTATCTGCCGGCAGTACAACTGCAGGCCACAGCCTTTAGTCTGGGCCGCGAGCGTGTGCCCCGCGCGCGCATCGCGTTCAACCTCACGGAGGGGCCTGCCTGTGGTGAAGGTATGGCCCGTGGGTGGCAATGAGGTGGGAATGGCTGAGGTTGCATCACATCGCTCTTATCGTTTGGAGTTGTACATATGAAGAAGCGGCTTCCGTGCTCGCTACTCCTCATTCTCGAAATGATAGTCTTATTCGCGGGTTCGGCCCTTGGGCAGGGCGTGAAACCATACCGGGTCTTGCTGGTTATCTCTGACCAGTGGAAGGATCCAAGCAGCTACGTGATCGCTGACGGAGGGGAGTTTCAGACCATCGTGACACTCTTCAAATCGTGGGGTATCCCGTTCGATATCCTTCGGCTTGATCAACAGGTGATGGACCCGAATCAGTTCGCCGGCATGCACGGCGAGCCTCGTTACGGAGCCATTCTATGGGACGCCGACATGACGGGCCACGTTCTTGCACAGGACTTTGGCGTGCTCGGCGAGGCGGTGGAAAAACACGGCATCTCCTTCATTGCGATTGGAGATCGGATTCAGGAAGAGTCTGTGCAGCAACTTTTGGGAATTCGCTATCGAGGCGAGCACCCGCACAGCTCCCATGTCAGGGTTTCTGCGGGAAGTTCCTTTCTGCTCAGGGGCCTGAACCCGGACCTGGATACAGGCGGTCCGGCGTCGCCTTTCAAGGAACGCGTCCAGGTGATACCGGAGCGCGCACAGGTGCTGGCCACGCAAGGAGGCATGGCTGCTATAACGGAACGAGAGCTGAGCCAGGATACCCGAGCCATCTGGATTGGAGGGGATGTTCAGCAGATGTTTTACTACCCGGCCTTAAGGACCGTGCTGCGCCGCGCGATCACCGAAGCTGTCGGCTACGCCTTCGTTAAGACTTGGGCAGACCACGTCATCCTTACCATGGATGACATGGGCAACGCGCAGAACAGTTGGTTGGAACACTGGCACTATCCTGAGTTAACCCAAGAACAGATTCGGAGCCACTTGATTGAGCCCTTGCGGAACCACCACGCAATTCTTTCCCTGAACATCGTGCCCGGCTTCGTCGACGATGCACGGCGCCGTATAGTACCGAGCTGGGAGCAGCGCTTCGTTGATGCCTTTGGAACGATGCAGGATTACATCTCCACCAAGCGGGGGATAGATGAAGGTGTTGCGGCGGGGGTCTTCGAGATCGAGAGCCATGGGTGGACGCATATGCAACCCGATTTGACATCAGCTCCCGGACCCTGGTGGGGAAGCGACGTGAACGGTGAGCGGGCCGAAGTGGGCTGGTACCGCGAGTTTTATGACACGCGGCGCAACCGCGAGATACCCGCTGCCGAGCAGACGTTCCACCTTCTGGAGTCGAGGGATTGGATTAAAGACCAGTTTGGGCTCGAACCGCTCGCCTTTGCTACGGGTGGAAATGCGGTCTCTCTTAGCCCCGCCAATAATACCTGGCGTCTGGCAGCGGAGGCCGGATTCGGTTACTACGGAGGTTACCTGGGAGCAGACTTGGCCGTACAAGGGCTGGCCAACGACACTGCGGAGTTTGGGGGATCAGACGACGTCCCGCTGGTGCTGCCTGCACCGCCCGACGGCCATGACCGAGGCATCGCCCGCGATCCCGAGGCATTTGCCAGGGTGTTTGACCTCTATCCCGGGCATGTGTTCACCGGGCTTGATGAATACGTCGGCTACACGCACGCCGACATCCGGGCAGAGACTGGGCCACGAGCGAACGCTGAGAAGGCAGGGTCGCCACACATTCGTGTTAACGTTTCCTTTGATCCGCATTACTGCCGCGCCTTGATCGCCAAGGGTTCGAGCTGGCACTTGCACGTTTCCGACTGGCTGCGGGGGCAGCTTCGGCCCGGGAAATTAAGAGTCAATGAAATCGAGACGGCGCACGGGGTTGGCGAGTGGACAGCCGTAAGGTTCGAGCCCGGCAGGACAAGGAATTCTGTCGACGTTCAGTAGGGTCTGTCCGACATTCAACAACCATCAATTTTTCCTGGGCTGGGCGCTCCTTGTTGCGTGACCTGGAACAGGGCAAAACGACCAAGGCTTACTCCTATCTCTGTTCCGGATTTATATGCGGTAATCTTTGGGAGTTTTGGAACTATTGGGCCGGCGCCAAGTGGTTATACATCTTTCCAATTTGTCAAAATTGGAAGGTCTTTGAAATGCCCGCCCCGGGATTCCTTGCTTTTCCTCTTTTCGCGCTAGAATGTTTTGTGATGTACGAGTTTCTGCTTGGGCTGCGTGGAAGGCTCGTCGACGTATGAGAAGAATTCAACTGCCGAATCTGTTTGCCATGATCCTTGTGGGGGTCACCTTTGGCTGTGGAACTGTAAAGTGCTCCTGGGCGGCCGCGAAGGCAAACGACGTGGGGAATCTGGAGATTGCCGTCCGCGGGATGAATAAACTCATGGACGGCGACTTCGACAGTGCGACAGAACTCTTCCGCCAAATCCAGAAGTCCGACCCCGAGTCGCCCCTCGGCTACGTCTTTGAGGCCGATGCGAACTGGTGGAAGATCTACTTGTCCGAAGCCGACCTGATTGACCCGGATGTGTTCGAGGCTCTGTCCGAAGCGGTCACTCCTTACGACGTTGATTTCAGGCGTTTAGATGAACTGGCAATCGGGAAAGCCGAGACGCGCATTCGTGCGCATCAGGATGAAGCGCGCAGCTACCTCTACGAAGGGCTGGCCTACGGGTTGCGGGCGCGCTTGGAAGCTTTACGGGATCATGCCCTGGCAACTGCCCGTGCCGGCAAGAAGTTGCGGAATCTCTCTCTCGCCGCGCTGAACCTCGATCCCAACCTCAACGACGCCTACTTTGGGATCGGGGTCTACAACTACTTCGAGGACACGTTGCCAACCTACGTGAAGATGCTGCGCTTTTTGATTCTGCTTCCAGGGGGCGACCGACTAGATGGCCTCCGCCAAATCCAGCAAGCAATGGAAAAAGGGCAACTCGTGACCGCGGAGGCGAAATTCAACCTTGCGAAGAACTACTCCCGCCCGATCGATCGGCAGTTCGCGAAATCCCTGGAACTGTTTCGCCAGATGGATCAGCAATATCCACATAATCCACTCTGGAAACTGCTTACCGGAAGCATTGAGCTCCGCATGGGACACGTCAAGAAAGGTGAGACACTCTACCGCGAGGTGATCGACCAAACCGCCAAGCCGCAGTCGGAGATATGGAGACCTCTCCACCAGCAAGCCGAGCGCGCTCTGGCGCGCCGGTCGGGACATTAGCAGGGATTTCTCACCAGGGCCGGAAGGGTGGGAGAAGTCCTTCCTGCGGCGGAGCTTTAGAGTCTGTGTGAAAACTCAGTCGGTGTGTCATTCCGCAGGCGACGAGGAATCTCGCATTGCGTTGAAAATACTCAGAGCGAGATTCCTCGCTCCGCTCGGAATGACAAGGTGGACGGAATTCTCACACAGGCTCTGAAGCCCCGCCCTTCCGCTCCCCGACACCCCACCCGCGACTTTCTACATTGTTCCCTCTCCCCCAAGGGAGCGAGGGCCCTGGAGCTTCCACATTTTGTGGCTGGGTCCAGCTCGGCGTTGCGGGGGAGGGCCTACCCTTGGGTGGCCGAGCCGAGACATAGCCCTGCACCGACTGACCTATTGATTCAGTTTTTGGGTCTGCTCGTGGGCGTGGTAGGAGCTGCGAACCAAGGGGCCGGACTCGACGTGACGGATCCCCAGGCGGAGACCTTCCTGCTTGAGAGTTGAAAATTCCTGGGGGGAATAAAAGCGTGCGACCGGCAATTGTTGGCCCGAGGGGCGTAAGTACTGGCCAATGGTGACGATATCGACCCCCACAGCACTCAAGTCCTTGAGCACAGCCAGGAGTTCTTCAAACGTTTCCCCAAGGCCGACCATAAGGCCGGACTTGGTTGGGATGGAAGGAGCAAATTCACGTGAGCGTCTGAGGAGGCGCAAGGACCGCTCGTACCGCGAACCACGCCGCGCCACCGGGTAAAGGCGAGGTACCGTCTCGGTGTTGTGATTCAGGATGTCGGGTCGAGAATGCAGCACGATTTCCAGAGCCTCGTCGGACCCGCGGAAATCGGGGATCAGAACTTCCACCTGGCACCCGGGAATGTGCAGGCGAAGGGCCTCAATCGTCCGAGCGAATACCGTGGCGCCGCCATCTTTCAAGTCGTCCCGGTCGACGGAAGTCACCACGACGTACTTCAATCCCATCCTGGCTGCGGCTTCCGCGACTCTTTCCGGCTCCTCCCAGTCGACTTCACCGCGCGGGAGGCCTTTCGGCACGGCGCAGAAACCGCAGCGGCGAGTGCAGAGTTCGCCAAGAATCATGAAGGTTGCAGTTCGATGCGCCCAGCACTCGCCCACGTTCGGGCAATGCGCGCTCTCACACACGGTATGCAACGCCAGCCCGCGCATCAAGTGCTTCAGCTCAAAGTAGTTCTCCCCTGCCGGAAGCCGCACCTTCAGCCATTCGGGCTTGCGCACCTCGACAGGAGCCGTGGCAATCTGGACCAAATCATCCATTTTTTCTATTGTACCCTGCACAAGCCGGGCAGACAACCGAGGCATTCATACAGCCTCTTGCTTACACCTGTTTCAGTCGGGTAAGCTTTATTCTATCAGCATTGGGCGGGCACATCGATACGCTCTGAAGGCAGTCACAAGCACATGAACCGAGTTTTCATTCTTCACTACCACGAGATCTGGCTTAAGGGTGGGAACAAGAACTACTTCCTTAGCCGCCTGAGGTCTGCCATCAAGCAGAGCGTGTGTGGCTTGCAGGTTCAGTCGCTCGGGAGCACTGCAGAGCGTTTCCTGCTTGTCCCCGGCAGTGAATCTGCGGCGCCTGAGATTCTGGAACGTTTACGCCGCGTGTTTGGTCTCGCCTACATTGCGCCCGCCCGCGAAGTTCCGAGTGCGCTTGACGGACTGGGTCCCGCCGCCTGCGAAATGATGGCGGAAAAGCACCCGCGCAATTTTGCTGTTCGCGCCAAGATCGCCGAGACCGGATACGGCATGAATTCCATGGAACTGGAGCGCCGGCTTGGGCAGGTCATCTTGGACTATCTGCGAGCGAGAGACCCGAGTGTCCAGGTTAAACTCACCAACCCGGAGGTGACCTGCTGGGTAGAGGTCGTCCCCGGGAGAGCTCTTATCTATTCCGACCGGGTGGAAGGAGCCGGCGGCCTGCCTGCAGTTACGAGTGGCCGGCTTCTGGTGCTGCTTTCCGGCGGCTTTGATTCCGCGGTGGCTGCCTATAAGATGATGAGGCGGGGTTGCCACGCTGCTTTCGTGCACTTCTTCGGAAGCCCGTCTCCTTCGCGGGAGTCATCACAGGGTGTGGCAGAGGAAATTGTTCGGGTCCTTACGCCCTACCAGTTCACTTCACGGCTTTACCTGGTTCCCTTTGACGCCGTGCAGCGCCAGATCGTTGCAGGAGCGCAGGAGAGTCTTCGCGTGCTGCTTTACCGCCGGATGATGACGCGCATAGCGCGAGAGATTGCCAGGGTTGAGCAGGCGATGGGACTCGTAACCGGCGACAGCGTCGCGCAGGTAGCCTCACAGACGCTGCACAACCTGGCAGCCATCGATCACGGTTTTGACCTGCCCATTTATCGCCCCCTGGCGGGCGAGGACAAGTCTGAAATTGTTCGGCAGGCCCGGCGAATCGGGACTTACAAGATCTCCTGTGAGCCCTTTGGAGACTGCTGTCCCCGCTTCATGCCACGAGCACCTGCCATTTTTGCTCGACCCGAACAACTCGAGCAGGCCGAGGCGGGGCTCGACCTGGCAACGTTGGTCAGAATGGGTCTTGAGGGGACAACTGTAATGAACTTCAAGTTCGAGCGAGGGTCGGTGACCGCCCGCGAAGGACTGCCTCGGCGCTTTGAAAAGCTTCTCTCCCCCTTAAACCCGTCCTGAACCTCGGGCTGTCTTCGTCGCGGATGGCGTGCCTTACGAATCGCTGGTACGCAGTCTGGCGACCCCTCACCCGCCGGCGGGCCGAAGCGCCAATCGTCAGCGGCTGCCGACTGTCCCTTCGGCCGGCGTAGGCCCGGCCCGCCCCGGCTGAAGAGAACGCCGGCTGCGGGCCACCCTCTCCCCCAAGGGGGAGACGGCCCGGAGTTTCTGCACTCTGCTGCTGATTCCTCGAGATTCTTGGCTCCTGTCCCCAGCACCTGACACCTGGCACCTGCACGTGAATTGACTGCCCCGCCTGGCGTCCCTATAATTGTTATGGTTGGTGGAGAACCCAAGGGTGAGGAAGCTCCTCTTATTCGGCTTATTCGTTTGCGTCCTGGGCGTAGAACTCTTCGCACAAGTCCCTGCGGGGGGGGCGAACAGCGATAGTTCTCAGTCATCTGCGAGCCAGGGGGGGCCAATAAGGGTCCGAGTCGAGCTGGTGAACGTTCTCATGAGCGTTACCGATAAGAAGAACCGGCTCGTCACCGATCTCACCAAAGACGACTTCCGAATCTTCGAAGGCGGCCGGCCCCAAGATATTCGCTTCTTCAGCCGAGAGACCGACCTCCCGCTGCGCATTGGGATCCTGATCGACACCAGCAACAGCATCCGCGGCCGATTACGATTTGAGCAGGAAGCGGCCGTCGATTTCCTGAACACAACGGTGCGCCCCGGCAAAGACCTGGGATTCGTGGTGAGTTTTGACGTGGAGAGCCAGCTCGTTCAGGATTACACGGACGACATCGACAAACTCTCTGAAGCCATTCGGGGCCTTCAGGCGGGCGGCGTTACGAGCCTCTATGATGCCATCTTCTTCGCCTGCAAGGAGAAGATGCTCTTCTTTCCGCCGCCTGAACCTTACCTGCGCCGGGTGATGATTCTCATCAGCGACGGTCAGGATAACCAGAGCGAGCACACTCGGGAAGAGGCGCTTGCCATGGCGCAACGAGGCGAGGTTACAATATACGCCATCAGCACCAACCGCAGCGGCGTGGAGGGACGGGGAGACAAAGTCCTGCGGCGGCTAGCGGAGGAAACCGGGGGGCGCGCTTTCTTTCCCTTCGAGGCAGGTGATCTGGCCGCAAATTTCCAGGAAATAGCCCGCGAGCTCCGCAGCCAGTACAGCGTTGCCTACGTTTCGACGAACACTGCTCACGACGGGACGTTCCGCAGCATCTCCATCCAGCCTGTCGATAAGAGCCTGCGCGTGCGCGCCAAGAGCGGCTATTTCGCGCTTTCTCAATAACAGGCGTCAGGGGAAAAGCAGGTTTCAGGTGTCGGGCGCCAGGTGTCAAGCGCAGAGCTTGGCCTTAGATTGAGGGTTTCAGGAAAACAACCATCTCTCCTGTGCCAATGGTTCTCAGATGGAGCTGGAGATACATTTCCTCGTTGCGAGCAAGCTCTCTTACATTACGGAACGACAACCGGAGTCGGTCCTGAACAACGCAGCGGAGTTGGGCCGTATGCTGGCCGGGCTTATTAGTAAGCTGAAAGCCCGACGCGAGAGCCCTGGCACCTGACACCTGGCCCCTGACACCTACTCTGTGGGTGCGTAATAACCCCGTCGGGCCTGAACTTTGTAGTCTCCGTTGCGAACTCGCACCTGGATCTTGCGAAAGGACCCATCGAGCTTGGTGTTGGTGGGCGTATATCCGAGCAGGTATTGAGTTCGCAGCTCGCTGGCAATTTGCTGAAACGCGGCCGAAGCATCTTTGGCGCGGTTGACTTCGATAACGCGTCCGCCAGTGTCGTCGGAAAGCTTTCGCAGGTTGGAATCTCCACTGAAGCCCAAGGAGTGAAACCCGTAGAACGGACGATCGACGATATCGACGGAATAGTTGATCACATCCGATTTTTGCGCGGCCTCCAGGGCAGTCTCCAGCCTGATCTTGCTTCCCTGATCTTCGCCATCCGTCAAAAGGATGAGCACCTTCCGCCCCACTTCGTTCTTCAGGAGCTCGTTCGATGCTAAATAGACGGCGTCGTAAAGGTGGGTGGCGCCGCCGGAGTCGCTCGTGGGAAAGGGCCCCGGCATCACTCCATGACCGCCGCCATTGATCACCGTCTCGTCGATGGCATGGGCGAGCAAGCGTTGGTCGGCGGTGAAATCCTGGAGAAGTTCCACGTCCACGTCGAAGTGCAGGACAAAAGCCAGGTCCTTGGGACGCAGCACCTGATGCAGAAAGGCCTCTGCCTGTTCCTGCTCGGTTCTCAGGACCCTCCCTTGGCTGGGGCTGGTGTCCACCATGATCCCAATGGTCAGAGGAGTGTCCGTTTCGCGCGAGAAGTAGCGGATCACCTGAGCTCTCCCGTCTTCCTCGAGTTCGAAATCCTCTTTTTTCAGGTCCGGGATCAGGTGCTTCTTCTTATCCTCCACCACGGCGTACACGTTCACAACTTCGGTCGATACCTTTAGAGTGGTCGGCGGCGCCTGCTCAGCTTCCTTTTGGGCCAGGCCCGGTGAACTTGCAAGCCCCAGCAAGAACACCCCGAGAATGGCAGGCATGTGCGCCCAGCCTGCAATTCGAGGGAGGTGTAGGGTACGAACACGCTCTCCGATGTTCAATCTTTTAACCATGTTCCCTCTCACCAGGACGCCGAAAAACGTTTCGGAAGCTCGTCATTCCGATTCCGTAGTTGCCAGGAGAGGAATCTCGCTCTGGACTGGAGTTAAAGCGAGATTCCTCGTCGTTCACCAGCAAGAATGGCGGACTCCTCGTAATGACACGCTACGTAGGTTTTTCGCAGTATGTTAGATGCAGCGGCCAAGCTCCGCGTTCTTACGGGATGCAGCCCTATCTCCGCCCCTGGGGATGAAACACCTCTCCCCCCGGCGTGCTGAGGAGGCCGTTTTGGACAGCGAACATCCCTGCAGTTCCCTTCGACCGCCGGCTAGTGATTTCTTCTCGCGAAGTGCGGGGATCGTTCGGCCGATAAGCCGATAGTTAGGATGACAGCCCTGCAAATCTGCCGCGCGTGGCCGACGTGCAAGCAACTCCGCCTTCCGAATGCGGGAGGAATCAACATTCCGTAGAAGCGATCCGAGAATCTCCCCGCCGCGCTCGCGGCAGTTGGTCAGGATCGGGTGAGTTTGGGGATCGATCCTCTCGAAAGTCTCCGCGGATTTTTGTTCTTCACGATTCGGGTGTCGCAATTTCAATTTTTTTTGTTGCGAACGTCACTTTCTTCTTGACAAGATAATTCGGTGTCACTATACATGATGATTGAATACGCGCTCCGCCAGCAAACCTGGCGGCAAATTCAGAAAGTTTGAGAGGAGAATAGAATGCCAGCGAAAAAGAAAGCAAAGAAGAAGAGGTA
>CAVXWN010000038.1:0-91191 GCA_963765485.1 uncultured Acidobacteriota bacterium
GGTCCGTCGTCCGTGGTCAGTTGCCGGTAATTGGTCGTCCGTTGTTTGTTGGGGCTTGAGCTTGGAGGTTGGCGTTCTTCCCCCCGCCGGGCTACCCACCGGTTCCTGACGACGCAAACGACAACGTACCACTCCCAAGGGACCTCCGACGACGGACCACTGACGACTGACTACTGACAACTGAAGACTGACTTCTGTTCTTATGCCTGACATTGAACCCAGCTTCGCCGAATTCCAACGCTTGGCCCGCCGGGGAAATGTTGTACCTGTTTATCGTACGATTGTCGCCGACCTGCTGAGCCCGGTTTCTGCATACTTGAGGCTTTCCCCTGAGACCTTTGCCGGGGCGAGCCGTGGGGTTCACACCCGCCAGGCGCATCCCTACAGCTTTTTGCTGGAAAGCGTCGAAGGCGGCGAGCGAGTCGGGCGGTACACCTTTTTCGGCATTGATCCGTTTCAGGTGATTTCTTCTCGCGGCGATCAAATTACCATCACCAGGGGCTCGAGGCAGGCCCAAGAGTCCGGCGACATCTTCGAATACTTGCGTCACGTGGGCGCGCGTTATCACTCCGTGGTCACGCCCGGCCTCCCACCGTTCACTGCCGGCGCCGTCGGCTTTCTTGCTTACGAAGCAGTCCGCAAGCTGGAGCGCCTTCCCCCCCGCGTCGAGATGGACGTTGACCTGGACGACACGGCTTTCATGTACTTTGCCAATCTCGTCGCCTTCGATCACGTCCAGCATCGCCTGTTCCTGATTGCGAATGTTCTGACCGAAGAAGGCCGTGGCGCCCTGCGCGCGAAGTACGACGCCGCGGTCCACCAGCTCGCGCACATGGAAAGCCTGCTGCGCCGCCCGCTCGTCCTGCCACGCCGCCGCCCGCCCAGCGGCCCGCTGCCCGTGCGTCACAACATGACCCGCGGGCGCTACGAAACGATGGTGGAGCGCTCGAAGGAATACATCCGCGCCGGCGACATCTTCCAGGTTGTGGTCTCGCAACGCCTGGAAGCGCCGGTGCGCATTCCGCCGTTCGAGATATATCGCGCCCTCCGTGTCGTGAATCCTTCGCCCTACATGTATTACTTGCGCATGGGCGATTCCACCATCCTCGGCTCTTCCCCGGAAATGCTCGTGAAGGTGTCCGGACGCGAAGTGGAATATCGGCCCATCGCCGGGACGCGCCCGAGAGGAAAGACGGAGGATGAGGACAAGAGGCTGGAGGACGAACTGCGCCGGGACGAAAAGGAGCGTGCGGAGCACATCATGCTCGTGGACCTGGGCCGCAACGACATCGGGCGCGTGTGCGAGTTCTCAACCGTGCGCCCCAAGGAAATCATGTTCGTCGAGCGCTATTCCCACGTAATGCACCTGGTCTCATCGATTCGCGGCCGGCTCCGCCCTGATGCGGATAGCTACGCCGCACTGGGGGCCGCTTTCCCCGCGGGCACGCTTACCGGCGCGCCCAAGGTTCGCGCCATGGAAATCATCGACGAGCTCGAGCCCACGCGGCGCGGCCTCTACGGAGGCTCGGTGTTGTACCTCGACTTCTCCGGCAATCTCAACTCCTGCATCGTCATCCGCACAGTGCTCATCAAGGGTAGGCGTGCCTACCTGCAGGCCGGCGCCGGAATCGTTGCGGACTCCGTTCCCGCCCTCGAGCACCAGGAATGCCTCAACAAGGCCAAAGCCATCCTCAAAGCCTTCCAAATCGCCGAGAAGGGGTTGTGACGGTAACAGACGAACGGAGAGGAAGCCGGATGTCTTAGTCGAGCGTGGCATCCTGGTGGTGTTTGTGTTCTTTACAACCGGATAACCAATCCGCTCTCCAGCTCTGGCCGCGCCTGCTTCTTAAACTCGTTGCCGTTAATGGTGACGTCGTACGAGGGACGGTCCAAGTAACCGAACTTTACCCGGACTGCCCGCGGCGTTGTAAAGGGTTGTCGTAGGGAATCAAGCGCGTTGCCGACCTTGAGAACGATCCGGTTGTCGTCCCACGAAACCACTTTCGCCACCGTCCCGTCGATCGGTATCACTTGCCTGGTCTTGACATCCACCCAGACGGCGCCGAACTTCTGTTCGAGGTATGCGGCGGCCGAGAGTGCGCCTCCAGCGCTCCAGTCGAAGCCTGTCCAACCCGTCATGCTGGCCGGGCCCCCGTGATAGACGTTCTCCGGGGCGTAGCCCAGCCCTGCACCTTCCTCCTTTTGCAGCCCGGGGGGCAGCACAGTGAGCTGGTTGATTCCATTGGCGTGGTTTTCGGCAATATCCATCAGCGCGAACCCTGCTCGTGCCGCTGCCACGGCCCGCTCCAAGTACTCCGGATTCCCTGTTGCAAGGTAGTAGTCAGCATACGTCGAGACAAACCGCGCTTGGCGGCCGTCGTTCCACTCCCCGTCTGTGTTCATCACACCGAAGCCGCCGTAGAAATAGATCGGGTAATAGGGCGGCGTCCAGACTTGCTGGTAAAGAGACAGGTTGCTCAATACATACTCACCCCTCTCGAGCCAACTCCGATCTCCGGTCAGGCGGTACAGAGCCAGGAATTGATCCGCCGCCCATCCCAGCGACAGGGTGTTCTGAGGCCAGATGCCCGTCCAGGGATCACGCCACTGGATCGGCGTTGGGCTGCAT
Organism: uncultured Acidobacteriota bacterium; assembly: GCA_963765485.1. Classification (GTDB taxonomy): domain Bacteria; phylum Acidobacteriota; class Terriglobia; order UBA7540; family UBA7540; genus CAVROP01. Next base: position 2,630 of record CAVXWN010000038.1, read on the forward strand.
GAATAGAAGGTCTCGAAATCCTGGAACTTCGGTTCTGGCAACAGGCTCTCGACGACGAACCGGCCGGACCGGATTGCCGCCTCGCGCAGTTCCTGGTCACCGCTGAGTTGCGCTGCCTTGGCCAGCACCGCGCCGCTCAGCGCCGTGGTTCCCGCTTCCTTCAATTGTGGCGACGGCTCCAGATCGGAGTAGAAGTAGGTGGGAACCGCTCCCGAACCCAGTTGCTGGTGCGTCAGGAATCGGGCGTAGGACACAACGGACTTGAGGATTTCGGGATCTCGTCTCAGGTTCTCGTACCAGTAGAGTTGCCACCAGGCAGTCACCCCCATCGCGGCCGCGTCATAGCCTTCCATGGGGTCCGCCGCGCGCGCCGTCCAGAACAGCGACCCCTCCCAAGCCTGCCTCCCGAAGTTGTAAACGGTCGGAAAAGCTCCCTGCTTCCTGGGCGCCGAGAGAATGAGCCCTAGGATCCCCTCACCAATCCGGCTGAGGTCGTTGTCGTGCCATTTGTTTCCGTAGAACGTAACGCCATACGCGACATGCAGGTCGTTCTCCCAGGCGTGGAAGTTGGAGCCGCGCCGGCCAGCGTTCTTCAAACCGTATCCCGTGGCGCCGCCTAGGTCGACGGGAGTCGCCCAACGCTTCAACTCGTGCCTGTAGGCGTAGCGCCGTCCATACTCTTCGAACGGCAGAACCTGCGGCCGGATGTCTTGCCAGAAACGGCGCCCTTGGGTCTCCCACAAATAGGAAGTCATCCGCTCCATCACGTCGTTCGGCTGCGCCGCTGCACCCAAGAGAACATCGAAACCATAGTTCAGATCCGTGCCCGTTACGCTCACCGTCTCGTTGGCCCGGTGCCGCGCGAACGTGTGGGGCACCACTTCGGAAGTGCTCAGCCCGCAGGACAGCCGCGGCGCCTCCGCCTTGACCCCCGTTACACGTAGATCGAGCGCGCCCGGTATGGCTCGGTCCCGCTTCAGCAGCGTCAAGTCAGGTACCAACGCCGCGTAGCATCCCTGCGCCATCGCTATCACTACCGGTGAGCGGAAGAAGTGGTCAGAGGCTAAGTCTCCAGCCTCCCAGTGTAGGACCGGGAGCCAGGCCAAATCGAGGGGCTGCGCATACCCAAAGCTCTTGCCGTCAGGCGTTAAATAGAAGTTGCTCATTAATTGACTCAGGTCTACGGGCGCCGCCGTGGTGCCTCGAACTTCGACGTGCACGCGCCCCGGAGCGGCCAGCGTCACCCGCTCCTGGATCACCTCCCCGGCGGCCTCACCGGTCAGCATGAGTGTGCGGGCGTCAAGAGCTTCGGCGTTCGTGAAGAACGCTTCCGCCGCCTCGACGCGCCCATTCTGCTTCCAGGCGATTTGCGGGTCCTCGCTCACTAGCCGCTGCGTCGACTCCCATGGTGCACGAGTAGCGGCAGCAGCAGTGGCCAGCACCGGCCGCCAAGACCCGTCCGCGCGCTTCACACTGAGCTGCATCCACCAGTGGCCGTCCTGCGCCGCTGCAATCACCCTGAGTGTCTCATGTTCAATAGAGATCGGGGCAGCCAACGCACCAACCGAGCCGAGCATTAACAAAGCAAGCAAGGGCGCAATGCGCATATCGCACCTCCATGCATATCTTCCGCGCCTACGAAATCCATAAAGCTAACGAAATACAGAACGATAAGCAACAGATAGTGTTTTTGCTGCCATTCCGAGCGAGGCGACCCGCCGCCCGGAAGCACAGTCCCCTTTCCGTGGTCGTCGTCAAGTTCAGTCGCGCGCGCAAGCGGTATGAACGGCAGGGGGTCCTGGTTGAGGGGGCAGCCCTCGACAAGGCACAGGAGGAATGCCTCTCCGACGAGGAGGTGCGCGCCCGGCGGCGTGAGCGTGAAGCGGCGCGGCGCCTGGAGGAAGACGAGGAACTAGTACAGGAGATGGCCGGAAAGATCAGAGCTATGTTCCCCCGCTGCCCTTCGAGCGAAGCTCTGGCGATTGCGCGGCACACCGCCTTGCGCGGCAGCGGGCGTGTGGGTCGTTCAGCCTCAGGCCGCGCACTCGATGAGCACGCTCTCCGCTTGGCCGTCATCGCCTCCATCCGGCACGCGCATACCCCTTACGCGAGCTGTTGATGCAGGGGTTGGACCGGAGTGAGGCGCGATGGGCAGTACAAGACAAAATCAAAGAGGTGCTCTCGAGATGGGAAAAACCGGAGGCCAGCGCACAACCGGAAAGAAGAACGAATTATTGAGCGGCTTCGACGGTGAGTCTGAGCCCAATTGCCTTAGTGACGGCGACCAACGTGGACAGGCGAGGGTTGCCGTGGATCGACAATGCCCGGTAAAGACTCTCTCGCTTGACGCCAGCGGCCTTAGCAACCTTGGCAACACCCTGGGCTTGGGCGAGGTGGCGCAAGGCAATGAGCAGAACGCGGGGTTCGTCCTCGTCTTCCAATGCCGCTTTAAGGTACTCAGCGGCAAAATCCGGGTCCTTCCGGAGCCGCCGGACCATGGCCTCGTCGTGGGCGATGCTGGCTTTACGTTTCATGAGGTTTCGCTCCTTTGCTTATAATCTCTGAGGTACTCCAGCGCCCGGTCAACATCGGACGACTGTTTTCGTTTGTCGCCACTACAGAGCAACAATACGCATAGCCTCCCGAGCATCGCGTAATAGACCCGGTAGCCCGGTCCCCAATCGATCCGCAGCTCGCACACACCCTGCCTCAACAGCTTGCAGTCGCCAAAATTCCCGGCGGCGAGCCGGTTAATTCGGCTCGCAATCTTCGCCTCGGCGCGGGTATCCGCCAGTTGCGACAGCCAGTCGTCAAAGACATCTTTCCCGGCGCGGCTGACGTAGTGGCGAATTTCGATCACGTTCTCATTGTAATTTATAAATCACACACTGACAAGCCAAAATGGTCATGTCTGGCCGTGCCGGTGTTACAGGTATTCGTAAGTCCCGTTCGCAAACAGCACACGGCGGAGCCGCAGGTCATCGCCGACCGGATCGAGCGCAATTTGGACAAGCCGGGGCTTTCCCCGGCCAAGCCGCCCGATGGGGCATCCCTGCGGTCAAATTGGGATGCTACGCGCCCTCTTCCCATCCGTCTTGACGCAAGAAGGGCCGTGGTGTAGGTTAGGTGCCGCAAAGCTATTGCGCTATGTGAAATAACGTTCGGAGGTCCCATGAACTCGAGGACGAGGCGGTTTATCAAACAAGTGTTCTTCCTCCTGATTTTGGCAATTGTCGCTGGTATATCAGAACCAATCTTGCGTGCCCAGGAGGAATTCAGCGCCACGGTGCCGGACACGTTGGACCTGGTGGACTACTCCAACTATGGAATCAACGGCCTTACGCAGACGCTGGATCCCGCCTTTGATTACGAGATGTTTTTTCGTGTCTATCTCAACACCAACCCTCCGTACCTCGAGCACGACACGACGGGCCTCCCCACCAACAATCCCAAATTCGGCGAGTCACTGGCCATGATGCGCGTGATGTCCGGGTCGGATAGGTTCTCCGACGTGGACAAGAAGATGATGAAGATGATGCTGGACCGCACTTGGAAGGATGGGCTCTATTACTCAATTTACAATGAAATGCGCTCCTGGCACGAAGGAGTCGGGCACAATTACAACAAGCAGTTTCACAGAGACTTCGCGAATGTCTATGGCAACAGCCGTCTCCTGCTGGCCATGGTTGCCTGGTACGAGAAGGATAAGGACCCCGTGTGGAAGCCTTACATGCAGGCGCTGGCGCACGGCCTCTGCCAGATCGCGATTCGCCGCGGGGATTACGCCTACTATCCCGACAGCCAGATTGGCGAGGCGTTCAGTTACGCGAAGGAATTGGGCTGGCTGCGCACGGAGGAACCGGCGGTCGAGCGAACCGGCGCCGAGGGCTCGATGTTCATGTATCATTGCGGCCCGGTCCGCGCGCTGGCCCGCTACTACGCCCTGACCGGAAACCCCGAAGCCCTCGATACGGCTGCGGCGTTAGTCCGCTATGTGATGAAACCGCAGTTCTGGGGCGTCGAAGACGAAAAACCTTGGGGGGCGACGAGCGGAGAACGCGGCCAGTGGAGCGGCCATCCGCACGCGCACATCGCCACCCTGCGGGCCCTGTTGGAGTACGCCTGGGTGACGCACGATACGAGTCTAATGAATTTCGTTCGTCAGGCCTACGAGTACGCGCGAAGCCATTACGGCCTGTCAAGGATCGGCATGTTCGGGGAAGGCTGCACAAACGCCGATATGGTCGCACTCTCCATCATGCTGAGTGACGCCGGCCTGGGTGACTACTGGGACGACACGGACATGTATGTGCGCAATCATCTGGTCGAGTCCATGTTCACAGATCCCCAGCGCATTGAGCAGGTCATACGCTACGCCCCCAAGCCAGACCCCAAGCCCCCACAGGACTCGACGGATGATGTCGTACGCCGGTCAATTGGCGTAGTTGGAAGTCCGATGATGACGTGTATGATGCCCGTTTCCATCAGTTGTTGCACGGGCAACCTGACGCAGGCCATCTACTATGCCTGGGAGGGCATCGTTCGCTCCCAGCACGGCAGCGCGCAGGTGAACCTGCTGTTGAATCGAGTGTCACCCTGGCTCGAGATCGAAAGCTATCTGCCTTACGAGGGTAAGGTGTTGGTCAAGAATAAGACCAGCAAGCGGGTTGCAATCAGGATCCCGAGCTGGGTTGATCGTTCCAAGTTGGCAGTCCAGCTAAACCATCAGCCGGCATCAACGTTCTGGGCGGGGAATTTCGTGGTGGTTGAGGGCCTGAAGCCCGGTGATGCGATCACACTTGAGTTCCCGGTCAAAGAAGCAACCGAGCAATATACTTACGAAGGCCGGAAATACACACTCTCTTTTCGGGGCAACACGCTTATCGATGTTTCGCCACGCGATGACCGTGGTTTCTACCCAATTTACCAACGCGACGGGTTTAAGCGCGCTCAGGCGCCGACTCGCCAGGTCACCCGTCATGTTTCACCCGTCTTGATCAAGTGGTGGTCGGGGAATCCGTCCGACTAACCTAGCGCGTGGCTGCGCAGTCAGTCGTCAGTTGCGGGGTCGTCGACAAATCGGCGCGTCCGGCTCGGGGAGGGCGCTCAGTACCACAATTCCACAACTTCCTGCCGCCTTGCGAAGATTTCTTCTCGAACCAGTGCCGCCTTCGCGTCCTCCGCGACCGGAAGAGCCTTAGCACAATGGGAGGTTCCATGGCCTTCATCTTCGGGTCGTTATTCTGCATGCTAGGTGGAATCGGTGTGGGTTCGTTCTTGCTGCCGCTCAAGTTCTCGAAGAATTGGCGATGGGAGAATTCCTGGCTCGTGGGAACCTTCTTCATGTACGTTCTTCTTCCCATAGCTGCGCTTTTCATTCTCATTCCGAGTTTCTCCGAAATCTATGCGCAAACGCCGTGGAAAGACCTCGGCATGATTTACCTCTTCGGCCTGATCCAGGGAACCGGCGCGCTGGTGTTCACCTATGGTACGACCGTGATGGGGCTGGCGCTGGGATACGCTCTGATGATCGGCTGTATTTCGCTATTCAGCCTGCTTGTCCCTCTTTTTGGCGCCCACCTGGATCGCGTAACGAAGCTGGACGGCGTCACGCTACTGATCGGGTGCTTCATCCTGATCGTTGGGATCGGCCTTTCGGGCCTGGCTGGACTGGAGCGCGAATCGGTGCTGGGCAAAAGCGAAGCAGGAACAAAGCGTAAGAAGCTCAGTGTTCCTCTGGTCATCATCATCGTCTTATGGTCCGGGTTTGCCAACGCAATGTTCTACTTCACCTTCGAGTTCCAGCAGTCCATGAAAGCGCTGGCGATCGAACACTACCATGTCCCGGCGTATGCCTGGGGCTTCCTCAACACGCTGCCTTTCTTCCTGGGCATGTTTACCATCAATTTCGTTCTGACGGTTCCCAAGATGATCAAGGATGGGTCGCTACAGAATTTCTGGTCGGCGCCGGGGCGAACGCGGGAATACCTGCTCGGCGCTTCCATCGGCGTGCTGTGGTACCTCGGCCAGGGCGTGGGATACACTGCCGGCCAGGCAACCCTGGGTCCGCTGGGCGTTGCTGTTGGTGCGGCCTTGTTCATGGGCACGATGATGATCGTCTCCAACCTCCTGGGTGTGCGCACTGGGGAATGGGCGGGCGTACCTCGGCAAACCATGCGCAAGGTCTATATTGCCCTGGCGCTTCTGGTCATCGCGATGGTGGTCATCGCGGTGGGAAACTATCTACAGCAGGTCGTCCTTGTGGTTAGAAAGGTTTGAACTTCTTCAGGCCGGGGGGAGTCATGAGCAGGAAGGGAGTGGGCGTACTGATTCTCAGCACACTCGTTTGTGTGCTGCTGTTCAGCCAAAAGAATTTCCCGGAAGGGGGCCAGGGGCAGGCAGGGGCGGAGATTGGCCGGTTGGGCCAATGGGCAACGGTTGAGGCGCACGACAACGGCGTGCCCGTGTACGCGTTGGGGTACACCTACGTGTACGGGGTGAGTCCGTGGTTTCGCCCCGGTGTGGTGCTGCAAGAAGGGAATGAAGCGCCAACGCGAAAGATACAGCCGAAAAAGTCTTGGGAAATCAAGAACAACCTCTTTGGGTCGACGCCGGCGCGCGAACCGAGGACGGCGGCCAACGATGACCAGCCACTACTCGGAATCCACCTGATTGATGGGGACGTTCGGAGTTGCTGGGCGAGCCGAGGGCAGAACCAGGCGGACCTTGAACCGGCCTGGATTCGGATCGACTTGCCGCTGGAAGCGCTGGTGGACCGCGTGGTGCTCGTAGGGCATCCCCAGGGAATGGGGGAAAGCGATCCCAAGGAGGGGAGCGTCAAGGTGGGCCAGGCGTTCCCCCGCAAGTTGGAGATCAGGCTAAGTCGCGACGCTTGGCACTGGGATACGGTGTATAAGACAGAGGCTTTCAAGCCGCTGGATGTGAAGGGCCGGAATGAGATTCCATTCAACCGCCGGCTAGCCAAGCAGATCTGGATCATTGGTTCGGATCTGCCCCTAACCCACTACTTCGGGCACTGCTTTTCGATCGCCGAGGTGGAAGTCTTGGATGCGGATGGCAAGAACGTGGCGCTGGTCAGTCGTGGCGCGGGCGTGCAAGTCTCCTCCACTCACACAGGTTTCGCGATGGACCGCTTCACGCAGGACAACCTCTGGCCGGTGCAGTACGACTTGGGCTTCAAGTGGACACGAGTAGGCTACGATATGAGCTTGTTTCAGTGGGGGTACGTGGAACGGGAGAAGGGGAGATTGAAGGTCGATGAACGAGCCGAGGCGGCGTTGACGGAGGCGGCGAAGAACGGGCTCGAGGTGGTGTTGTGTCTGGACAAGGGAAACTGGTTCTACACGCCGGCGCCCAAGCCGCCTGACCGAACCAGGGATCTGATGGAAACATACTCAAACAATCCGGGTTGGCAGAGAATCCTGTTGGAGTACCCGCCCCAGTTGGAAGGTTATCTGAACTATATCCGGTTCATGGTTCGCCAATTCAAGGACCGCGTGAGGATTTTTGAAGTGTGGAACGAGTGGGGGCCTTACACCTACGACGAAGCAAAGAACAATTACTCACGCGTTCTCAGGGCGGCGATCAAGATTATCCGTGAAGAGGATCCCCAAGCCAAGATCATGCCGGCTTCTCCGGGCTGGCTGGTCGGCGATAACTTCGGGTGGTTCAAGGCACTGGCGGAAGAAGGTCTCCTCTCCCAAGTGGATGTAATAGGCTTTCACCCCTTCTATGATCCCTCGCCTGTCCACCCTGACTTGGTTTCTTTCCCGGAGGCCTTTCCACGATACAAGAAGACCGTGGAGGGGTACGGCTTCAAGGGCATGTTCATCGCAAGCGAGTGGGATTTCTTCGCCCCATATCCACCCTCTGACATCAGCTTCTATGTCCGGAGCGAGGTACATAGCGAGATTCAAAAAGCAATCTATGCGGCGCGACTCGGGATCATGTTTGCGAATCTTGGAATCGTCAATCTCTGGAACGAGACCTTTCAGACGATGCAAACGGTGCGAGCCTTGAGTCTGTTCCGGAACCAATTCTCTAACGAAGTGATTATGCCCACGCAGCCCGAACCCGTGTATTACATGTTGCGGACGCTATCGACGGTCCTGGAGGACGTGCACGGCACAGACCTGCCGGTGATCTTCACCGACAAGCGCCGGGCAGTTGAGCATTACGGGTTTGTGCGCGGCAACGGCGAGAAGTTGCTCGCGTTCTGGCTGCCGGGAATAGCGGAGGAACGCGGAGGTGAAGCAGCGGTCCTTCCGACGGATATCGTCATCAAGGGGGTCAAGGACAGAGGAGCGACGATCATTGATGTGCTCAACGGAACGGAAACGCCCCTGAACGTAGAGCCGAGGGGAGATGGGGTTGTAGCGCGAAAGGTTCGGGTACAGGATTGGCCCTTGATTATCCGTTTGCCGGAGTGACGCCACGCGGACCTAAGGCCTCCGCAGTTCTCCGGAAATGTTCATTACCCCATCATAGATAGAAACCGCTGGGATTCTTCGGCCCCCAAAGAACGGGGGCCTCAGAATGACAAGAAGGGCGCCCAGCTTGTCGTCCTGAGGAGTCGCGCTCTCTGGGACAACGAAGCATCTCTGCAGCCTGCGGCGCTTGTTCATAATAGGCTAGCTCGGAGGGCTTAATCATGGCCAATCGGCTGAAGGACAAAACCGCAATCATTACCGGTGGCGGGAGCGGGATTGGCGAAGCAACGGCCATCATTTTCGCTCGCGAGGGTGCGAAAGTCAGCGTCGCAGGCCGCCGCCTCCACAAAATCCAGGGAGTGGTCGACCGGATCAAGTCGGAGGGGGGCGAGGGCATCGCGATTCAAACGAATGTGATCGATGCCGGCCAGGTCCGGAACCTGATGAAGAAGACCGTCGAGCGGTTCGGCAAGCTCGACGTTCTTTTCAACAATGCAGGCGTGCGCGCCAGCCGATCCACCGTTGTCGACTTAAGCGAGGAGGAATACGAGCGGACGCTGGCAACGGACGTCAAGGGCTTGTGGCTTTGTTGCAAGTACGCCATCCCGGAGATGATCCGCAACGGCGGCGGCAGTATCATCAATTGCAGCTCGATCTCAGCTCTGGTGGGCCAGCCGCTCCAGGGTGTATACAACGCCGCGAAGGGCGGGGTGGACGTACTCAGCAAATGCATGGCTCTTGATTTCGCCAGGTACCACATCCGCGTCAATAACGTCAACCCAGGTTGGGTGAAAACGGAGATGAACGAAGAGGAATTAACCCGGTGGAAAGCGGAAGGCAGCAAGGAATTAGAGGAGGTACTACGCCTTCATCCCCTCGGCAGGCTGGGCGAGCCGGAAGATGTGGCTTGGGCCGTTGTCTATCTCGCGTCGGATGAGTCTTCCTGGGTAACGGGCACGTCTTTGCTGGTGGACGGTGGTTATTGCTGCCAGTAAGCGGTTCTTCGAAAAGGTCCGGCTGTATCGCCGGCAGTAGACGGGCTTGTGTGCTGCCCCCACAGCGAGAGTGAGCAAGGGAGAGGTTCCATGTACGTAGAGCTTTCTCATCGCCTCAGCGTCAATACGCCGCTGCCAATAGGTGTGCCTCCCGTGAATATCACACAGCATTCCAGCATAGACCGCGGGGATGGCTCCAATCTGTTCGTGTTGCACTTCAGCAACCACACCGGGACGCATATTGACGCCCCGTGGCATTTCGTGCCATCGGGACTTCGGATTACCGACTTCGCGCTCGAGGAATTCGTTTTCAATCGTCCATTGTGTCTCGACGTGCCGTTAGGGGGCGGACAGATGTTCGAGGCGAAACACCTTTGGCCTCATGCCGGCCGCATTGGCGAGTGCGATCTGCTCCTGCTTCGGACCGGCTACACACGCATGCGGCGCTCGGATCCCGAGCGCTATGCGCTTTTCTCTCCCGGTATGTCCGCCGAGGGAGCCGGCTATCTTGCCGAGAACTTCCCTCAGCTCAAGGCCCTTGGGCTGGACACCATCTCGCTGGCCGCGATGCAGCATCTCGAGGAAGGACTGGAAGCGCATCGAATCCTGTTGCGCGGGGAACGCCGGCGCTTTTTGATCATTGAAGACATGAACCTCGATGGGGACCTATCGCACCTCCGGCAGGTGATGGCTGTGCCACTCTTCGTGGAGGGTGTCGATAGCGCGCCGTGCACGGTCATGGGCGTCGTCGAATGATCGTGCTCCGGTTGGCCGGCCGAGATTCGAGCCTTCCCAAGTGTTGGGGTAGGATTTGCGAGAAATGGAGGCGTGCTTTCAATCTATGTCAAAATTCGTTGTGCTCCACACCGACCCGAAACTCCATCCGCTCGACTCGGTCCAGCGGGGCTTGCTGGAAGACCTCGGCGCCACTGTAATGCTCTTGGAAGACGGCTCAGAGGACTTCGCCGCCCTTGCTCCCCTGGCGGATGCGGTTCTCAATGCCGATTTCCCGCTGACGGCGGCCGCGATTGCCACGCTGCGCCGGTGCCGTGTGATCTCTCGTTTCGGCACGGGCGTTGATAACATCGACGTAGCGGCGGCCACCGCGCACCGCATTCCCGTGGCGAACGTTCCGGAGTTCTGCACCGGGGAAGTTGCCAATCGAACTTGGACGTTGGTCCTGGCTTGCGCCTGCCAAGTCCTACAACTTGATCGCAGTGTTCGCGATGGCCGCTGGCGCTCGCCGGGACTCCCGGAGACGGTGCAGATCGAAGGGCAGACGCTCGGACTTGTCGGCTTCGGCAGGATCGCGCGCGCTGTGGCGCAAAGAGCCCGGGCTTTCGACATGAAGGTTATTGCATTTGACCCGTACTTACCCAAAGAACTCTGGTGGGGTGGCATCGCGCCCGCTTCCAGCCTTGAGGCGCTACTCCGCGAGTCCGATTTCGTCTCGCTGCATGTTCCCCTGACTTCTGAGACTCATCACCTGCTCGACGCGGCGCGACTGGCGCTAATGAAGCCCACCGCAATACTGATCAATTGTGGTCGTGGGGCCTTGGTTAATGAGGCAGCCCTCATCGCGGCGCTCCAGAAAGGGAGGCTGGCGAGCGCCGGCCTGGACGTGCTGGAAAAGGAGCCCCCCGACCCGGAGAATCCTCTTCTGCGCATGCCCCAGGTGGTCCTCACGCCTCATTGCGCCGCGCACACATCCGCTGCCCTGCAGCGAGTACGTCAAGCCGCCGTGGATGCAGTTGTACGTGTGCTTTGCGGCCAGCACCCCACCAACGTGGTCAACCCCGCAGTTCTTGCCTGAGATTTGGCCTTTGCTTTGAAATTAGCGACGCACATTGTAGGCCCATAGGCGTTAACCTAACCCTCTCCCGTGGGGAGAGGGTGGGCCGCGACCGGCGTTTTCACCGGCTGGCGCGGGCCGGGTGAGGGGTCGCTTGCACGCCCAGGAGGGGGACGAACGGAAAAACCTCGTCAAGTAACCCGACTCGCTACGCTCGCCACCCTCTCCCCAAGGGAGAGGGCTGTGATCACGCACGAGGCTTCGAAGAACGCCCAAATCCTTAGGTTAACGCCTATGGGCCACCAGCCTGGGCTCTGCAAGCCGCCCCTTCGGGGCTCCACATGTCGGGTCGAGGACAATCGGTTTACAGGAGTTGCGTCCTACAGGCCGCGGTGATTTTCCTTGTGGCTTCTTCGGTGGTGGGCATCCGTTGCGCTCTCACCCCGCCGCCCTTCTCGATGACACAAAGAGCGACGGCAGAGGCAAAGACTGCGGCTTGCTCCGGGTCTTGTGTCGGCAGGTATTTGGCCCAAAAACCGGCGATGTAAGAGTCACCGCCGCCTGTCACATCTACGACGAGGCCGGAAATTGCCGGCACCTCGTATTTCTCATTCGGGGTGAAGACCAGGCTGCCTTTGGACCCGCGCGTAACGATGCCCACCTTGGCGCCCCAGTCCACCAGGCGCTGAGCACTCGCTTCGTCTGAGAGCCCTTCGCCTGCGAAAAGCAGGCGGGCATCCTCATCACTCGCCTTGACCACGTGAAAGCAACGGATCAGTCTCATTAGTTCAGCCCGCGAAAGCTGCTTCTTCGTATACGTTTCCCGGCGCACGTGGGCGCCGCCGTAGCCCCCCAAGTCAACACTCATGAGCTTCCCCAGCCGCGCGATTTCCGTGGCTGTCTCCACCGAGACTTCATAATCGAGCGGGCAAACGTGAAACGCCGCGGCCTGACGATAGCTCTCAACGACATCATCGATCGTGATGGCGGGGGCCTGCTTGAGGTACTTCAGTTCCTTTGTTCCATCGGGAGCGTAGACCAATTGGTTCGTAGTGGTAATAGGGCCGGTGCGATCTATGCCGGCGAGGTCCACGCCTGCGTCCACGAGCGGCTGAAGCAATCCGCTGGGAGCGTCGGATCCCACTTTCGTGATAATCCCTGTAGAGATGCCCAAGCGAGCGGCAACCGCGGCGGAGTACGCAGCGGGGCTTCCCAGCACTGGGCCTTCCCGTCGTCCGTCGGCAAACACGATGGTCTCACACAAGACATGGCCGACCGTCACCAGTCGCACAGGCATGTTTGCTACCCCTGATCAATCAGTACCTTTTACTCCTGCTCCGTACGCGGCGTCGCTTGCAGCCACTGGTTCCTTCTCCAGCCCGCCGGCGTCAACCCATTCCTTGATATGCTTGATGCTGTCTGCCAACCGGTAAATCGGTTCAAAGCCGAGCAACCGTTTCGCCTTACTCATGCTAAACGCAATCTCTCCCCCTTGCGCCGTGCTCCAGGGAAAACCGACTTCGACTTCGATGCCGGGTACGGCTTTCCGGACGATCTCGATGAATTCCGTGCCGCGCGTCGGCGTTGGTCCACAACAATTGAAGATCTCTCCGACTGCGCGAGGGTGGTCGAGTACAGCAAGGAACATCCTTGCCACGTCCCTGCTGTCCACGTAGTGACTTACCTCATCTGCGGTCAAATGAGGGATTTGTATTCGCTCCCCTTCTGCGAGTTTCTCCGCGAACTCCCGCCATCCCCGGCCGCCGCCGCGCCCGTGGGGGCCCACGACTGCTGTCAACCGCAGGAGCGTGATAGGAACTCCGTATTGGTGGTAATAAGTGAGGGCCAGCAGTTCCTGGATTCGCTTCGAGGTCGAGTACATGTCTTTAGGCCGGCATGGGTGGTCCTCGTCCACCGGCATGTAATCTGGAGCATTGAATTTGGTGGCCGGGTACCATTCATAAGCTGAAATACTGCTCGCGATCGCCACCCTGCTCATCTTGGTCTTCCGCGCATACTCCAATAGGTTGAGACATCCATTGACGTTGAGGCCGACCATCTGTTGGGGATCGCCCGTATCGCCCGGCAACGAGGCGAGGTGAATGATGTAGCTGAACGAATGGCCCCCCAGCGCCTGGTCAAGTCCGTCAGCGTCAGTGAGGTCAGCGACTACGCAGGGGGTGTCGAAATTCAAGCAAAAACGATCCAGCGCAATGACCGGCTTGCCTTGGGCCAACAGGTAGGTCACCACCTCCCTGCCGACATATCCCCCTGCTCCCGTTATCAGAATCGAATCCATAGAACTCACCCCTCCCGTGGTAGGGGCTTATAGAACGGCGGAATGACTTCGTCCTTTAAAGGAAGTTCCACCCAGCCCCCTGTCTCCATACTCTTCAGCGCCGCGCACATGACTTCTATTGCTCTCGCACCGTCCTCGCCGCTCACCAAAGGCGGTTTGTCATTGATGATGCAGTCCAAATAGTGAGCGGTCATACGCTCATAGTTATTCGGGCTGCGCGGCGGGCAGATCGGTACCCAACGGTTGCGAACCTTCTTGTGCATGATGTCTTCGACCCAGAATAGTTCCGGCCAGCGGAAATCCTTAAGAATCTTTGGCAAGGTATCGACAGTGAACTCTTTGTTCGTGTATACCGCCATAGGCCAGCTTTGGTAGGGATTGGTGGCATCCGTGGCGGTAAAGATGGTTCCTTCTGTCCCGCACAACTCCGTCACTTGATTCACCGCATGGGAGAAGCGGTTGCAGCTAATCGTGCCGTAAGCGCCGTTTTCAAATTCCAGCATGACCAGAGCCGTGTCATCGCACAGGGTATACGTTTCCGGCATGGCCATCCTCTTGGCTACACCGACAACCCTTTTCACTTTGCTTCCGTTGAGCCACGTCAACAGGTCGATCGCGTGTGCGCCGGTGTCGTTGAGCGCCGCGCCTCCGGCCACATCGCAATGCAGTCTGAAGTCTGTTTTGGCAACATGAGTTTTGATAGTTGAACCAGTGCTCGTGCAGACACGCACGGCTCATCAAGACTCTGCCGATAATCCCCTCTTCGATCAACTGCTTCGCCCACTGATTGTGAGTCCAGAAGCGGCGGTCACAGCCTACCATGAGCTTTACCCCGGACTTGTGGCACGTGTTGACGATGTCCCAAGCCTCCGCGTTAGTTACGGCCATCGGCTTCTCAACAATCACGTGGATGCCTGCCTGAGCCGCCCCGACTGCCTGGTTCCGATGCACGTTGTTGGGGGTGGCGATGACGACGGCATCCAGTTTGTCTGCGCGTACATGTCCCGGTAGTCGGTGAACCACTTCTCGGCGCCCCATTGGGCGGCAATCTGCTTCGCGGTGTCAGGGTTAATGTCGCACACCGCCACCAACGTGGCCTCCTTGCAGCGCGCAATAGAAGGCAGGTGCGCGATCTCCGCTATGCTTCCGCACCCTACCACTCCCATTCTGATCTCTGGCATGTTGATCCTCCTTCGGGTGTAATCACACGCTTCAACGTTCACGCTTTCCGGCAACAAATTCCTTGAGATGCTCCCAAGCCTCCAGGTCGGGAATCTGCTTGGGTGGATGCTTGGTAAGAAAGGAGCAGGCGGAATCGAGCACGCCCGCTAGGCCCCGGTCCCGCGCCAGCCGCAAGTACCGAATCATGTCCACCATCACTCCTGCGAAATTGGCGCTGTCCTCGACTTCCAGCTTGGCTTCAAGATGCAACGGTGCATTGCCGAAATTAGAGCCGTTGATCCAGAAGATGCTGGTCTTGCGGTCCTTCATGAGCGACACATAGGTGAATCCCGTAGACATCGTCACCGGGTAAGGCATGAGGCTGGTCACCGCCTCCTGCTTCGTCTTGTGCTTACTTTGGCCGCGCGCCATGAGGTTCGCGAAGTCGGTGTTGCCGGCGTAGTTGATCTGGTAGGTCTCGCGCATGTGCACGCCACGGGTGTTAAACAAGGAAGCCAGCGCGCGGTGAATGGCCGTCCCTCCCAATTGGCTTTTTACGTCGTCGCCGATGAGCAGCACGCCATTCTGGAGCGCGGCTTTCTGGTACTCCGGATCGCTGACGATCAGCGTCGGCATGCCGTTGATAAAGCCGATTTTCGCTCCCTTGATGGCGGCGTCAGCGTACGCTCTTGCGGCTTGGTGAGACTCGGTGGGGATAAAGTTAAGAAGCATCTCCGCGCCGCTCTCCTTGAGCGCTTTCACCAGATCGCAGGGTGGCGCCGAAGCTGTGGGGACGAACTCGGCGAGGTGCGGTGGATTGCTGTCGAGCACGGGGCCCATCTGCACGGTTACTGCATACTTCTTCGCATTCACGCCAGGATAGCGGTATGCCATGTTCGGCGAGGCATAAATCGCCTCGCTCAGGTCCTTGCCCACCTTATGCCCGTTAATGTCGAAGGCGGCGACGGGAACGATGTCGGTGACCCGGTAGCCGCCGATCGAGACGTTCATCAGTCCGCGGGTGTCATCGGGATTCTGGCGATAGTACTCGATTCCCTCGAGCAAAGCTTGGCAGCAGTTGCCGACGCCTGCAATGGCAACTGGGATGGTTTTACCGTTTGACATGATGAATTCCTGGAATCTGGGTTGCGATACTATGGACAAACCTCCGCCTGCGTGTCTACTGGGACGTCAAACAGGGGATTGGAGGTGTTTCTGACAGCCGGTCCCGCCCTCGAACCTCACGCCTTACGGTCTGTTAGCTCGCAGACAAAACCTATCTGTGGCACTCAGGCTTCGCGCCGGAGCCACATTATACAAATTCCCACCTATCAAGCAAGAAGATTGTGCCAAAGGCCTTCGTACTCGGGCGACCCGGAAGCGCGGGGTGGTACGCGCTGCGGAGAAACGCTTCCAAACTGCGAGCAGCGGCTATGTGGGCACGCCGTGCGCCGGCTGGCGCAGAGCGCTAGCTCTGCGTTTCACGGTAATTAATCTAGGCTATCCATGCTCAACAGGGACGAATCGTTGAGGTAGTAAAACCTGTAGCTCGACCAGGGCCACTCCTCCGGCGAACGCACCAAGCCCCTTTTCACCGGGTTGTTGTGCATATAGTTCAGCTTCTCCAGGCGCTTCTTCTCGCTGTAAACACCGTAGGGATAGAAGCGGCGCTCCCAGACACGGTAGTGGGAGTCGCTGTGAACGGTGGGCGGTAGTCGCAATTCGTTCAACAGCTTACGGCACCAAGCATGGTCTTGATTCTCGCTTAGGATGGAAACAAGCCGCTGCGCGCTTCGCATTTTCAGTTCCTGCAGGAGGCGGCTGGTGCTTTCCGCCGGTTCGGGCTTGATCAGGAAGTGAAAGTGTTCCGGCATCAGGACCCAACCGACCAGGAGGAAGCCCGCCTCTTGGCGACATTCCCGGAGAACCTCGACGAACAAGCGGCGGAGGCGGTAATTGTCAAAGAGCTTCAAGCGACGATATACACTGGAAGTGATAAACTGCAACTGGCCAGGCCCGAAATAGCGTCGAGAGACAGACATGGCAAAGGCAGTATACCGCAGCGGGAGCTAAAACGCAGAGCTCCGCTCTGCGCCAGCCGGCGTTGAGGAACTCGCTAGAATCGTAGCCGTGCCGGTTGGGCGCCGACGCGGCGAGCAGTGAGATGGAGGGTGAAGGACAATGCCACGCAGAGTCTTTGCGGTGGGACGAGATATGCCTGGAAACGCGGCGGAGTATGTTCCTTTCCGTTCAGACAAGTCCTTGTTCGACGCGGACGTCATCATTTTCACGCCGACGTTCTCTGACTATAGTTCGTTCGAGAGCTATGCAGGGAGGCCCCTAGTTTCCGAACACCAGTCTCAAGCCCTGACTGGCGATGTCGCTCATTGGCGGGACGAGATTAAGGCCGCTGTCGACTCTGGCAAGGTTGTCTTTGTGACGCTTGTGAAGCCCGATGAGGTGTACTACCACACGGGACAGCAGGAAATTTCAGGTACCGCTTGGAGCCTACTTACCAAGAACATTGTGGACCGAGCCAGCGCGTATGAAAGCATTCCGTTTCGATTCGAGGGCCTTGTTCCGAGAGGCGGCGCCCAAATTTCAGTGCTGACGGACCTGGGGCCACTGGCTCTGTACTGGAGCGAGTTCGGCAGCAGCTCCAATTACGAGGTCTACTTCGATGAGGCGGGATCGATGAGGCCCCTGCTTGGCACGAAGAACCGCGAAAAAGTCGTAGGCGGGCTGGTTCAATCCAAGAGGGGTGGGGCCCTGGTTTTACTGCCCCCTGTAAGATGGGATGAGACGGCGCTGACGTATACGAAGGGGGAATCAACTTTTTGGCGGAAGGAGGCCACGGTTTTGGGCCAGCGTTTGGTGGCTGCATTTGTGGGAGCCGCCGAAGCGCTGCTAAAAGCAGGAAAGCGAACGCCTGTTCCCGAATGGGCGGCATCCAAGGAGTACTCGCTCCCAACCGAGGACCGCGCGCGGGTGGAGGTGGCTAAGGTAGACAGCGAAATTGCGAAGCTGGCTGAGCGCCGTAAGGAACTTGAGAAGCGGGTCCGGCAGGCCGCGGAATTGCGGGGACTGCTCTACGAGGCCGGCAAGCCTCTGGAAGGAGCGGTCCTGAACGCGCTTCGTCTGATGAGTTTCGTTGCTGAATCGCACCGTGAGGGCCAGTCTGAGTTTGATGCAGTTTTCACATCGCCGGAAGGCCGTTTCTTGGGAGAGGTGGAGGGCAGGGACTCGAAGGCGGTAAACATTGACAAGATGGATCAGTTGGAAAGGAACCTCCAGGAGGACTTTGCTCGCGATGGTGTCACTGACTATGCAAAGGGGGTTCTGTTTGGAAACGCATTTCGCCTGATGCCGCCGAAGGAGCGCGGCGAGGCGTTTACCGAGAAATGCGTAACAGTGGCGGAGCGACTTGGCATAGCTCTTGTGCGAACTGCCGATCTCTTCGCGCCCGCTCGTTACCTTTCGGACCACGATGACCCGGCCTACGCCGCATCGTGTAGGGGGGCTATTTTGGTCACCAGAGGAGAGGTGGTCCGGTTTCCGATGCCGCCGAATTGCGGTGTCGGGTAACGCCGGCTGGCGCAGAGCAAAGCTCTGCGATTGAAATCTGCATGGAGCTCAAACGAGCTTATCCATGCTCAAGAGGGACGTATCGTTTAAGTAATAGAACCTGAAGCCCGACCAGGGCCACTCCTCCGGCGAACGCACCAAGCCCCTTTTCACCGGGTTGTTGTGCATATAGTTCAGCTTCTCCAGGCGCTTCTTCTCGCTGTAAACACCATAGGGATAGAAGCGGCGCTCCCAGACACGGTAGTGGGAGTCACTGTGAACGGTGGGCGGTAGTCGCAACCCGTTCAACAGCTTACGGCACCAAGCATGGTCTTGATTCTCGCTTAGGACGGAAACGAGCCGCTGCGCGCTTCGCATTTTCAGTTCCTGCAGGAGGCGGCTGGTGCTTTCCGCCGGCTCGGGCTTGATCAGGAAGTGAAAGTGTTCCGGCATCAGGACCCAGCCGCGGGTGGCGCATACGTGCCGACGGTTTTTGTCGGCATGTATGCGTCCCTCGGGATCGGAGGATCGCAGACATGCCAAAAAACGGCACGTCTGCGCCACCCTGCCAGGAGGAAGCCCGCCTCTTGGCGACATTCCCGGAGAACCTCGACGAACAAGCGGCGGAGGCGGTAACTGTCAAAGAGCTTCAAGCGACGATACACACTGGAAGTGATAAACTGCAACTGGCCAGGCCCGAAACAGCGTCGAGAGACAGACATGGCAAAGGAAGTATACCGCAGTAAGCGAAAACGCAGAGCTTCGCTCTGCGCCAGCCCCGCGCAACTCAGGTTGAGCGCCGCTCTCACCGGAGCACACCTCGCTGGGAATTGTTGACGTGCACAGCGGCTCAGACCAGCTTTCCCTCCAAGGCACTCCCTACAGCAGTTGGTAGCCCCCCTGCTTTTCTTGCGGCCCTTCAAACGCCGCCAACCCAAAAGCCGCCACCCTCTCCGGTGCTATCCTAAGCAAGGGGCAGGTTGTCTCTTGACAGGGTTCCGCCCCCGTGCTAGCCTACAAGTGTGAGCTATCCCGGCCCCGAGCAAGTCCTTCCCGCGTTAGCCTGCCAATCCGCCCCAGGAGGAACCATGTGTTTACGCAGATCACCCTGACGGACGCCCCGCTTGCTCGCTGCCGCAGCGCGAAATCCTTGATGTCCATCGCGATGACGCCGACATAGAGAACATCGAGAAGATGCTGGGCATAGACATTCCGTCCGAGACTTCGGCGACCAAAGACGCGTAGTAAATTCAAAATGAAGGAACGAAGCCGGAATGTTATTGAAAACAATGGGCCGCTGTGGAAAACTTGGGAACGAAGCCGGAATGTTGCTGAAAACACATAGAGTTACGCGCCAGACGCAGCCATGTAATTGAAAAATAAGTGAGTTAACTAAAGCTCGAACAGGGCGAGCGGGCAAGAGTCAGAGGCGGGACGCGGGTAGCAGGGCGCGGCTTTCAGACCCAGGCACGTGCCAATAAACACCTGAAAGCGCGCCGCGCTATCTTCGCGGTAGGGCTGCGCCAGCTAACGAGGATCGCGCCTTCCTCCGGCTACTTCGGCCCCAAGATGAGAGCGTATGTGAGCGCGCTCCGTCGAAAGTCACGCTCCGTCATTCCCGCTTGTGCCACCACCCCCGACCTTAATCACGCGATGGGGATCGCTAGCGTACTCTCATCCAGTATATGCACGATTTAATAACCAGAACGCGGCTGAATAGGTTGGAGATGCGGTGATCGAGACGCCCAAGGCCTGGGCAGTGGACGTTCGCAGAACGAGGTACATCAGCGACTGTCGCGACTGGAAGGACCACGCCCCCTATCAGAAGGCGCCGTAGCGATGGCTCCGCGATTTGAAGTCCATGCCGATTGCGCGGCCGAAGACTTCGTGGTAGCATGATAGGTAATTCGCGGCTGTTTCCCTCGAATGGCTCTTTTACCGACCGGGAAGAAACCCGAACGCCACGGCGAGCGTCTAAGTAGAAGCCCAATGTACGAATCCCAGAGGGAGAAGCTCCGAACTTACGGCCTCGAAAGACAAGGCCGAAGGAGTAAAGCACAATGAACCGACGACTCATCCGCCCAACGCTGTCCGAGGTGCAGGACCAGATGGGCTCACGGCTGCAGCGCAAGAAGCCTGCGCCGCCTGAACAAACCAACGCAGAGAACTTCTACTACCTGAAACAAATGCAGTCGCGAACACCCATGGTGGTAGTCCTCAGCGGGGACCAAATCATACACGGCGTCATAGAGTGGTACGACAAGAACTGCATTAAGGTCCACAGGGCGAACGAACCCAACCTCCTAATCATGAAGTCAGCTATCCGGTATATGTATAAGGAAAACGAATCCAAGTACGGGAACGGCGGGAATAGTAATTCTCTTGCCGACAACGGGCAGGACAACTTAGGATAACCTGAGTTGGGGAGTACTCCAGGACGTCCAGACAAGCCCGCGAAGAAGGCCGTTTATAGCCCCCGACGAATCTCTCTTTTCGCCACGGCCCTAAGGACTGTAGGGTTGGCTCCCGCGATGCCGGGACGGTCTGGGCGGAGTAGGCTCCAAATTTGGACTACGCCCCGCCCTTGACAATGCAGTGCTCCACGCCTAAGATTGTCTCCCGGTACGATCCCCACTTGCGAGCGAAGCAGTGATACCTCAATTAGCGTGCCACTCTCAACCAGCAACATGCTCGTCATCTAGGAATGTTGCCCTCATCTCTCCCATGGGAAGCCCTGCGCGGAGAAGAGCTCCCTTCGGCATTCTAGCCGGCCTTTTGGCCGGCGTGGTTCTATTAGGTTTTCCTTGCCGGAGCACCATCACAGCACAAGAACAACACAAGCCAAGGATCCCTGGTATCGACAAGATCACCTCGGGCGGCTCGAGCCGCCAAGCGTTTAGCGGCATTGTGAAATCCGTGGATTTGAGGAGCGAGGTCCTGAACGTGGACACCGTCCAGGGAAACACCACAGAAATTTTCCCCATTAAGAAGAAGACCGAAGTTTCTACCGCCGACGGGGACAGGCTTAAGCTGGCGAGGCTGAAGCCTGGCACCAGCGTCCTCATTTACTACGAGCAGAAGGGCGATCACAAGACGGTGACGCAAATTGTGGTCTTGGCCGGCGCGGGGAAGAAGAAGACTCCGCCCCTATAGCATCCACGGGTTGAATCAGGTCCTAAAGGGCTATGAAAATCGGCATAACCTGTTACCCCACCTATGGCGGGAGCGGTGTAGTCGCCACCGAACTGGGTCTGGAACTGGCCGCGCGCGGACACGAAGTTCATTTCATTAGCTACGCCGTTCCGGTTCGGATGACCGAACCACCCTCCGAGCGGATCCACTTTCACGAAGTGGAGATGCTCAACTACCCGTTGTTTAATCATCCGCCGTACACGCTGGCGCTGGCCACACAGATGGTGAACGTGGCAGCGAACGAATCGCTGGATCTGCTGCATGTCCATTACGCTATCCCCCACTCGGTAAGCGCATATTTGGCGAGGGCGATGCGAAATCCCCACCGCTCTTCCCTTTGTCACCACACTGCACGGAACGGATATTACACTCGTGGGAGTGGATCGCTCTTACCTTCCCATAACTCGGTTCTCGATCGAACAAAGTGACGCGGTAACAGCCATCTCTGAGTACCTTCGCGGCGTGACGTTGCGCGAATTCGAAATCCAGCGCCCCCTGGAAGTGATTCCAAACTTCGTCAACTGCGACCTATTCCGGCCCGCTGACGGTAAGTGCCGACGCGACGAATTTGCTCCCCAGGGTGAGCCCATCCTCGTCCATCTGTCTAACTTCCGGCCGGTCAAACGGGTTCCTGACGTGATTGATATATTTGCTGCGGTTCGGGAGGAGATCCCGGCCAAGCTCCTGATGATTGGTGATGGCCCCGAACGCACCATCGCCGAATGGATGGTTCGTGAAAAGGGGCTCACCAATGACGTGTACTTTTTGGGGAAACAGAATCAGGTGCAGGATCTCCTGAACTGTGCGGACGTGCTCCTTTTGCCAAGTGAAATTGAATCGTTTGGCCTTGCGGCGCTCGAGGGAATGGCCTGCGGTGTCCCAGCGGTCTGCTCGGAGGTAGGGGGATTACCAGAGGTTATCAGAAATGGAGTGGACGGCTTCCTGGTGCCGGGTCATGACATTAAGACCATGGCGGCACGCACCCTCGAGATCGTCAGCAACCCGCATCGCCGCGAGCAGATGGGCATCGCGGCGCGGGAGCACGCCTTAACCACGTTTTGTCACAACAAAATCATCCCTCTTTACGAAGACCTCTACCGGCGAATTCTGGCGAAGGCGTAACGTCGTTCGGAGTGCGGCGGCTTGCTGGCCCTACCTGGCGAGTGCGTTTGATGAAGAGGGGCGGCTTTACCTTGCCACGGGGCGAAGTGAATTCGCGCTACGACATCAAGCCAACCCACGTGCGACAACTGTGGTAGTGTAGACGCCTGAAATCAAGAGAACTGCGCAAAGGAGCCGTTAACTTCCCCAAGAGAGAGCGGTGCTCTGATCTCAAATCCAAATGGTTGGCCCGCGCACGATTTAGCCGAAGGTGAATCGAGACTTCCTATTTAGGAGGAAAACCGGATGGACAGGCGAAATTTTGTGAAGCGGTCGTTGCTGGCAATGGGCGCCTCGCCGTTGCTGGAGGCCTGCACTCGGAAGAAAGGAGCGGAGGAGGCAGGCGGGGGCTCTTTCGATTCTTACATGGGGCCGCAGCGAGTGCCGCAAGGAAAGCTGAAAGTTCAGTACATACGCCCCGAGATTCCGCCATTCGAGGTTCCTGCTATCCCCGGCGGGCGGTACGAGGATACCGTGCCTGATACGCTGGACATCGCGGAGAGGGCGAAATTGGGGATCAATGCTTTGACTTCCATCACCGATGCCAACGCCGACCAGGAGATTTACTGGGCGGCTAACTTTTTCCGGAACCCACCGGTAATGTGGCATGACTGTAACGACTGGGTCCTGCTCGATGAAGGAATGATGGAGTCGTTGCCACTGCTGCGTGTAGCAACCGGAAGCACCCAGAACGCACACGTAGACCCCGTTTGGATGCAGGCGCTGCTGAAAAAGATCGGCCCGGACGGCTTAGTGTACCTTCCCTTGAAAGGTGATCCCTATGTGCTGGTAGGTCTGGAGGGTCTGCTTCCATATCTTGAACCTGTCTGGAGAGCGGATAGGACAGCGACGAAGATCAAGGATTCCGCGGTCTCCCAACTCGCGATCCCGACCATGTTCGCACGCGCGATCGGCACAATGACGGTCTACTACCTGAGCGACAAGAATCCGATGTGGAGATCAGCTATTGAGAAAATGATTCAACGCTCCAAGGCTCTCACCGTGGACTCAGGCGACTATGCGTATTTCCCCGGCGGAGCCTGGGAGCCCAACGGAAAGTGCGGAACCCGCGCAGAAATGCCCATCGGGTTCATGGCGCTTGATGGGGGCAATGGAAGGTTCATCGAGGGACTCGCCCAGTATTACAGAGCCACTGGCTACGAGCCCGCACTCCAGTTGGCCGGCAAGCTGGCCAACTACTTCTGCTCCCAAGCGCGGTACTACGAGCGTGACGGCGCCTGGCTGATCGGCCCGGACGAGAGGCAGTGGTGGACCAAGAGGTGGAAATTGGAGCACGAGTTACGGGGAGGGCACGGGCACGCGCACGCGCTGGGACTGTTAAACGTACTCGAGTATGCAACTGCGGCAGGTGACAAGGAAAAGATCAAATTCGTGCGCACGGGATACGAGTGGGCCAAAGCTCACAGTTCGCCGCTCGTAGGGTTCTTTCCCGAGGCTTTTGTGCCCGATTACGACCGCTGTGAAAGCTGTACAATCGCTGACATGATAGCGCTAGCCCTGAAACTGAGTGTCTCGGGCGCTGGCGATTACTGGGACGATGCCGATCGCTGGACGCGCAATCACTTTACCGAGTCTCAACTCACCAGCGTGGACTGGGTGTACCGGCTCGCGGAGCGCTCGCCGCGCAAGCCAGTGGCCTGGAATGAGACGGGCGATCGCGTGGCGGAACGGAGCATCGGCGCCTTTGCCGGCTGGTCAACCGGCAATGATTTCAATGTGGAATCACCTGATCATCCGAGTTCGATCCAGCACTGCTGCACAGGCAACTCGCCGCGGACGCTGTATTACATTTGGGAGCACATTGTCAATTACGACAAGGGGAAGCTGCGAGTGAACCTGCTGTTGAATCGGGCCTCGGCGTGGGCTGACATTCACAGCCATATTCCGTATCAGGGCAAAGTCGAGGTAAAAGTGAAGAAGCCGCTGGAGAGCGTGCTAGTGCGGGTGCCCGAGTGGGTGGAGGGGAACAGCCGGCAAGTGGTGGCGCAGAGCAGCGGAAGGCAGAGGGAGTTGAGGTGGGAGGGACGCTATGTAAATCTGGGCAGCGGGAAGCCGGGTGAAGTGCTTGCGGTGAACTTCCCGATTCCGAAGCGCCGAACGAAGGAAACGATCGGCGCGGTTCCCTACACGCTGGAGATCAAGGGCAACACCGTGGTGGACATCGACCCACCCGGCAAGAACGGGCCGATGTACCAACGAAGCTACTACCTGGCACAGCAGGCGCCTTCACGCAAGTTGGAGCGTTTCGTCCCGGACGATCCCATCGTCTGGTAAGCTGTTCGCCGGTTTGAGAGAGCGTCAAGAATTCGCCTTTACCTGGCATTACAAGGAGAAATAAGTCATGGACAGGCGCGAGTTCGTCAAGGATTCGTTAATGATGGTGGGTGGATCCCTGCTGCCGATAAATGGGAGCAAGGGCTTACCCCGCTGAGAAATTGGAGAATTGAATACATTCGGGAAAAGATCCCTGAGTTTGAGATACCGCCGTATCGCGGAGCGCGGTACGAGGATCGGGTGCCGGACACGCTGGACATTGCCGAACGGGCGCAACTTGGCATCAACTGCCTGACGGGGATTACCGATCCCAAGGCTGATTGCGAGATTTATTTTGGGGTACAGTTCTTCCGGAACCCGCCCGTGATGGCTCATGACTTCAGCGACTGGTGCCAGAATGTAGAAGGCATGATTGAATCGCTTCCGCTGCTACGCATCGCCAGCGGAAGTGATCTGAACAGCAACGTGGACAGGGTTTGGATGGAGACGCTGCTCAAGTCGGTGGGACCGGATGGCCTGGTCTACTATCCGTTCAAAGGAACTCCCTGGGCTCGTCTGAATCATGCTTGGGACTATCCCGTGTGGAGGGCTGACGGAACAACAGGCGACAGCAGCGACAAGTCCGTCACCCAAATCACCAATCCTAACCTCTGGCCGCGGGCGATCGCGGCGATGATCATCTACTACTTGCGTGATAAGAGACCCGATGTGGAAGCAGACGATCGAGCAGATGATCCAGGGCATGTCAGCCTCTGGCGTCCGATCGAAGGTGACTACAGCTTCTTCCCCGCTGGGGCTTACGAGCCCAATAAGAGGTTCACTGGGGGCTGGGCAGCCGGTGAGCAGGTGATGCCGACTGGCTACTTGGCGCTGGATGGAGGAAATGTAAGAGTGATTCAGGGGCTGGCCCAGTATTACCGGCTGACCGGCTATGAGCCGGCTCGAACGCTGGCCGAAAAACTGGTCAAGTTCATAAGGTTTCATGCGGACGCTTTTGATGCGGAGGGCCGTTTCCGCTTCTCCGCCTTTGAAAAAAGCAACCCCGAGTGGGTTGTGAAGTACTCCCAGGAGCATGGCGGGCATGTGACTCTCGAGGAGGTAAAAGGTCAAACGCTAGGCGGGCACTTTCACAGTCACACCATCGGCATCCTGGGCGTGATTGAATATGCCATGGCGGTGGGCGACCGTGAATTGCTTGAGTGGTGCAAGTCCAGCTACGAATGGGCCAAGACTCAAGGTAGCTCGCTGGTGGGATTCTTTCCGGAGTTGATAGTTCCTGGCTATCCAAGCTGCGAGAGCTGCGAAGTGGCGGACATGATTGGCATTGCGGCAAAATTGACTCAGGCCGGAGTGGGGGACTATTGGGATGATCTCGACCGCTGGGCACGCAATCAGTTTGCAGAAAACCAGTTGACGGAGGGGGAATGGATTTACCGGCTGGCGGAGTCCATGCCGAAAAAGCCCGTGGCGTACAACGAGACAGCCGACCAAGTGGCGAAGAGAAACCTGGGCGGGTTCGCCGGTTGGGCCTCCGGGAATGAATGGGCTTTGCACAACGGCATTATGCATTGCTGCACGGGAAACTCCACGCGTGCTCTTTACTACATTTGGGAAAATATCGTGGAGTCAAAGGGCGATGAGTTCCGGGTGAATCTGCTGCTCAATCGTGCTTCCGCCTGGGCAGATGTGTACAGTTTCATTCCTTACGAAGGCAAGGTTAACGTCAAGATGAAGAGGCCTTGCCGGCGTGTGCTGGTTCGCGTGCCGGAGTGGGTGGAAAGTGGAAGTCCCCAGGTGGTATGCAAGGTAAATGGCTCGCCGCGAGAGTTGGCTTGGGAAGGTCGTTATGTGAATGTCGGCGCGGCGAAGCCGGGCGAGACGATCGAGTTGGGCTTTCCCGATTACCACGCGGACAGTTAAGGAAACGATAGGCACT
This sequence comes from uncultured Acidobacteriota bacterium, assembly GCA_963765485.1. Classification (GTDB taxonomy): domain Bacteria; phylum Acidobacteriota; class Terriglobia; order UBA7540; family UBA7540; genus CAVROP01. Next base: position 29,475 of record CAVXWN010000038.1, read on the forward strand.
GTGCGCTACACATTGGAAATGAGGGGCAACACAGTAGTCTCCGTCGACCCGCCGGGGAAGAACGGCGCCCTTTACGAGCGCAAACAGTACCGAAGCGATCAGGTATCTTGGCGAAAAGCCCAGCGTTTTGTGCCCGACGACCAAATCAGTTGGTAAGGCAGTCGCTCATGCCCGTCGGCTGGCGGGCACCCGGAAACCATGAAATGTACACCCTGGGGCCGGGGCTTGCTTCGGCCTGCCTGCGCGAACGCTTCGGTAGGCAGGCCTGGCTGACCCCACGCCTGCGGGATCGGCCCTACGCGGTACGCACGCCAGTCTTAAAAGGAGATGAGATAAACGATGGATAGGCGCGCCTTCGTGAAAAGCTCCTTAATGATGGCGGGGGGATCCCTGCTGCCGATCAATGGAGCAGGGACTCCCCCGGCTGAGAATTGGAAGATCGAATACATTAGGGAAAAGATTCCCGAGTTTGACATATCACCTTACCGGGGAGCGCGATACGAAGATCGTGTCCCGGACACGCTGGATATCGCCGAACGCGCAAAACTTGGCATCAACTGCCTGACGGGAATTACCGATCCCAAGGCTGATTGTGAAATTTTTGTCGCTGTAGACTTCTTCCGGAACCCGCCCGTGATGGGCCATGAATTCGGCGACTGGTGCCAGAACGTTGAAGGCATGATTGAATCGCTCCCGCTGCTGCGCATTGCCAGTGGAAGCGATCTGAACAGCAACGTGGACAGGGTATGGATGGAGGGGCTGCTCAAATCGGTGGGGCCGGACGGCTTGGTGTACTATCCGCTCAACGGAACTCCCTGGGCTCGTCTGAATTGTGTTTGGTTGTCGCCCGTGTGGAAGGCAGATGGATCAAGCACCAATGCCCTCGACAAGTCCGTCACCCAAATCACCAATCCTGGCCTCTGGCCGCGGGCGATCGCGGCGATGTCCATCTATTATCTGCGCGATAAGAACCCGATGTGGAAGCAGACCATTGAGCGGATGGTCCAGGGCATGTCAGCTCTGGCATCGGATGAAGGCGACTACGCCTTCTTTCCCGCCGGCGGTTACGAGCCCAATAGGAAGTTCAGCGGGAGTTGGGGGGCCGCTGAACTGGTGATGCCGATTGGCTACCTGGCGCTGGATGGCGGAAATTCAAGGGCCATTCAGGGGCTGGCCCAGTACTACCGGCTGACGGGCTACGAGCCGGCTCGCGTGCTGGCGGAAAAACTGGTCAAATTCATAAGGTTTCGCTCGGACGCGTTTGACGGGGAGGGCCGTTTTCGCTTCTCCTCCTATGAAAGAAGCGGCGCCGAGGTGCTTGCGAAGTACTCCCGAGAGCATGGCGGGCAGGTGACTGCCGAGGAGATAAGAGGTCAAAGGTTAGGCGGGCACTTTCACGGCCATGCGATCGGCATCCTGCCGATGACTGAATACGGGGTGACGGTGGGCGACCGCGAATTGCTGGAGTGGTGTAAGTCCAGTTTCGAATGGGCCAGGGATGAAAGTAGCTCGCTGGTGGGATTCTTTCCGGAATTGATCGTTCCTGGCTATCCAAGTTGCGAGAGTTGCGCAGTGGCGGACATGATTGGCATTGCGGCAAAACTGACTCAAGCGGGAGTGGGGGACTATTGGGATGATCTCGACCGCTGGACGCGCAATCAGTTTGCCGAGAATCAGTTGACGGAGGGGGAATGGGTCTACCGGCTGGCCGAGTCCATGCCGAAGAAGCCCGTGGCGTATAACGAGACTGCTGATCATGTGGTGGAGAGAAACTTAGGCGGGTTCAGCGCTTTTGCCTCCGCGAATGAATGGGTTTTACACGACGGCCCCGGGGGTTGCTGTACGGGAAACTCCACGCGTGCTCTCTACTACATTTGGGAGAACATCGTGGAGGCGAAAGGCGAAAAGTTCCAGGTGAATTTACTGCTTAATCGTGCTTCAGCCTGGGCGGATGTCTACAGTTTCATTCCGTACCAAGGCAGGGTTAACATCAAGATGAAGAGGTCCTGCCAGAGCGTCCGTGTTCGCCCACCAGAGTGGGTGGAAAGTGGAAGCCCCCAAATGGTATGCAAGGTAAATGGCTCGTCGCGAGAGTTGGCTTGGGAAGGTCGTTATGTGAATGCCGGCGCGGCGAAGGCGGGCGAGACGATCAAGTTGGGCTTTCCGATTGCCACGCGGACAGTGAAGGAGACGATAGGCGCTGTACGCTACAGCTTGGAAATGAGGGGTAACACGGTGGTCTCGGTCGATCCGCCGGGGAAGAACGGCGCCCTTTACGAGCGCAAACAGTACCGAAGCGACCAGGTATCTTGGCGAAAAGCCCAGCGTTTCGTGCCCGACGACCAAATCAGTTGGTAGGGCCCTGGAATTTGAGGCAAGAAAGGGGAAGGTAGGAAGGATATGGATAGGCGAAGATTCGTGAAAAGTTCGTTACTGACCGTGGGAGGCCTCTCACTCCCGTCAGGGCTGGAGGCCACTCCGCCTCGCGGCAGGGGTCCGGCGGCCTCCACTCCGAACGACAAGTTCAAAATTGAATATATGCGGAAGGAAGTCCCGCAATTCGAGATTCCGCCCTACCGCGGCGCCAGCTACGAGGACACGGTGCCGGATACGCTGGACATTGCCGAACGGGCGCGACTTGGCATTAACTGCCTGACGCGAATAACCGATCCGAATGCCGATTGCGAAATTTACTTTTTCGTAGACTTCCACCGTAACCCGCCCGTGATGGCTCATGACTTCAGCGACTGGTGCCAGAACGTTGAGGGCATGCTCGAATCCCTTCCACTGCTGCGCATTGCCAGTGGAAGTGATCTGAACGACAACGTGGACAAGGTTTGGATGGAGTCGCTGCTCAAGTCGATTGGACCGGACGGATTGGTTTACTACCCTCTCAACGGAACGCCGTGGGCTCGTCTGCGTCCGGCTTGGATGACACCGGTATGGAAGGTTGACGGAACAACAACGGACGTCAGCGACAAGTCCGTGACCCAACTCACCAGTCCTGCCCTTTGGCCGCGGGCCATGGCGGCGATGGTCATCTATTACCTGCGTGATCAGAACCCGCTGTGGAAGCAAACGATCGAGCGGATGATCCAGCGCATGTCTAAGCTTGCCACGGATGAAGGTAGGTTCGCATTCGTTCCCGCTGGGGGGTTCGAGCTGAATGCGGCGTTTGCTAGTGCCGGCGAGCAAGAGATGCCGAGCGGCTACTTAGCTGTCGACGGCGGAAACGGGCGGCTGATTCAGGGGCTGGCGCAATATTATCGCATGACTGGCTATGAGCCGGCTGGCAAGTTGGCTGGGAAATTGACGGAGTTCCTGAGGCGCCGTGCTTACTATTACGACGATGAGGGGCGTTTCCTCTTCTCCCGATTTGAAAAACACTTTGGGAGGGACATTGAGCGAGTTTACCCGCGGGTGGACCTCCGGGGCGTAGAGCAACAGGCACTCGGCGGACATTTCCACAATCACACCATCGGGCTGTTGAGCATGCTGGAATACGCTGTGACGGTTCGGGATCAAGAATTACTGGGCTGGTGCAAGTCGAGCTACGATTGGGCTAAGACCCAGGGCTCCTCTCTGGTCGGGTTTTTTCCGGAGATGATTCTCCCCGACTATCCTAGCTGCGAGAGTTGCGAGGTCGCGGACATGATCGGTATCGCGGCGAAACTGAGCGCGGCGGGAGTAGGAGACTATTGGGACGATGTCGATCGCTGGGCTCGCAACCAGTTCGCCGAGGGCCAACTGGTGGACAGCGAATGGATTTACTCGTTCGCCGAATCCATGCCGAAACAGTCCGTTGCGTACAACGAGACAGCCGAGGATGTGGCGGAGAGAAACGTAGGCGGGTTCGCCGGTTGGGCCTCCGGGAATGAATGGGCTTTGCGCAACGGGATTATGCATTGCTGTACCGGAAACTCTACACGTTCTCTTTACTACATTTGGGAAAATATCGTGGAGTCTAAGGGCGATGAGTTCCGGGTGAATCTGCTGCTTAATCGTGCTTCCGCCTGCGCAGATGTGCACAGTTTCATTCCTTACCAAGGCAAGGTTAACCTCAAGATGAAGAGGCCTTGCCGGCGTGTGCTGGTTCGGGCGCCGGAGTGGGTGGAAAGTGGAAGCCCCCGAGTGGTATGCAAGGTAAGTGGCTCAGCACGAGAATTGGCTTGGGAAGGCCGTTATGTGAATGCCGGCGCGGCGAAGGCGGGCGAGACGATCGAGTTGGGCTTCCCGATTACCACGCGGACAGTCAAGGAAACGTTAGGCGGGCTGTCCTGCACATTGGAAATCAAAGGCAGCACAGTAGTCTCTGTTGATCCGCCGGGGAAGAACGGCGCCCTTTACGAGCGCAAACAGTACCGAAGCGATCAGGTATCTTGGCGAAAAGCCCAGCGTTTCGTGCCCGAAGAGCCGCTCATTTGGTAGGAGGTGTGCCAATGCTGAAGGTTCTCAAAGTCGCCGCCTTCGGAGTGGTGGGTCTTATCGTTGTGCTTGCGATTGCCATCAGCCTGACAATCGGCTGGCGGCCTTTCATCGGCCCGCGCGCTCGTCCGTTGACGAATCGCACTTTTGAGCGGACACCGGAGCGATTGGCCCGTGGCCGGTATCTGGCTGAAAATTTCGGATGCTTCGACTGCCACGCGGAACACGACTGGACGAAGCACGACGCGGCCTTGATCGAGGGCACGCGAGGCGCCGGCTACACGGAATTCCCCATGGCCGGGCTTCCCGGGCGCATAGTGCCACCGAATATCACGCCCGACCCAGACACCGGCGCAGGCAATTGGACCGATGACATGCTCGCCCGCGCCATCCGCGAGGGAATCGGCCACGACGGGCGCGCCCTGTTTCCTTTTATGCCCTACCCGGATATGCGTTATATGTCTGACGAAGACCTGGCCTCCGTGATCGTCTATTTGCGCTCCATTCCTCCGATCCGAAAAGCGCTGCCGAAGACGGAGATCATCTTCCCGGTGAAGTACCTCATGCGCAGTGCGCCTCAGCCCATCACAGTGGCAGTGGCTCAGCCCGACGTCTCAACGCCGGTTAAGCGCGGCGAATACCTGGTGACCATCGCGGGCTGTACGGATTGCCACACGCCGCAAGCGAAAGGCCAGCCGATTCGCGGCCTCGAATTCGCCGGTGGCTTCATTCTGGAAGGTCCGTGGGGTCGAGTGGCGAGCGCCAATATCACCCCGGATCCCTCCGGCATCCCCTATTACGACGAAGCGCTCTTCCTGGAAATGGCACGCACCGGATACGTCAAAGCACGGAAGATCAATCAGATCATGCCCTGGAGCGATTATCGGAATCTCACCGACGAAGACCTGAAGGCTATCTTCGCCTACATTCGCACCTTCAAACCCGTAAAGCATCGCGTTGACAACACCGAACCGCCCACGTTCTGCAAGCTCTGTGGCTCAAGTCACGGAGCAGGAAGCCGGAACTAGCGCACTCTACCGTCACCTCGGGTCTCGTGTCATTCTCAGAATGCCGTTTCTTGGCGGACGAAGAATCCCTCCAGTTCCTTTCCATCTCTTGGGGGTCGAAATTCCACACCAACTGCAGAGATCCTTCGTCCTCAAAAGCGGGACTCAGGATGACAGATGCAGGGGCAGCGTGTCTCGTCCTGCTAAATCTTGTAGCTGTCGTAATCGAAGGGCTCGTTGACCAGGTGGTAGAGCGGCTCACCAGGTCGCTGCAGGTAATAGGTCCTCAGGGGCGTGCGCGAAAAGTCGGTCAGTTTTCCAGGCGTGGCTGCGCCGTTCACCCATTCGTAGATTGGGATCTCCCACGGGTTGAAAGTGTCTGTCAAGCCGCGTTCCTTGGCGATGCGGAAGAGGTTGATGTTGCCGGGTTCATGGCCGCCCAGATACATGCCGATCATGTCTAACCGGAACTTGTCCTTGCTGAATAACACCAGATTCGTGAGGTAGTCCTGGCCGACGCCGAAGCCGTCGCCATCCCGCGCGTAGATGCCTTCGATCATAGCCAAGCCCGTTTTCAACACGCTCATGTTGTCGCAGGTTTTGTGCGCCCAGATCTCCTCGTGCATCGGGCTCAAGGAATGCGGGCTGTCGTAACGGGCATAATGCAGCTTGACGTGGCGTTCGAAGAATTTTCGGATTACAGGTTCCGCGTTGGGATGGACGTCCGGCTTCATGAAGTCGGGTACTCCCGTCACCATTTTCCAGCCCGGGCAGAAGCGAACGTAAGGGAGCACCACCAAGCCTTGCTCGTTTTTAACGGACAGGCTCATGCACATACCGTGAGCCTTCCACTTCGCGAGGTTGAGCAACCAGGTGTCCGGCTCATTGACGGGTGCATAGTGAGGAATGCGCTTGTAGACGACGGCGTCGGGCACCGTGCTCCAGCTTATTTCCCAGTTTTCCCGGAAGTGCCGGGGGCGGCGCTCGGGCTCATTCATCAGCACTCCCAGGCGTTGGTTGATGTCCACGAACCCTCGATGGTTCCACATGGGGTAATTGTTGGCTTCAATGAAGTAAAACTCTCTTAGGCCAACTTCCTTCAGGCCCATGACCACGCCCTCGTAGAACTGGGGGTCCGTTCCCGTGCCCCAGTTCTCTTCGTCCGGACGATCCTTGGCGTGCACGCTCGTGAAGTTCGGTTTGAGAATGATGCGATGGGTGACTGGAATCCCGGGCTGTTCCATGGGCACGAAGATCTCCCTGGCCAGCGTGAGGCCCTCTCGCCGTTTGGCTTCTTCGTCCATTTTGTGCGCCACACAGGTGCGCCGGACAAAGACGGCTTTGGGATTACTCTCGATGAAAGGGTGGAGTCCGAAGTAAGGTTTGGGGGCAACAAATGAAGCCCCAGCTAACCTGACTGCCGGAATCGCGCCGGCGGCGGCCAGCGCGCTGGTGCGGAGAAACTCTCTCCGAGTAAGCATCTATCCTCCTTCCAAGCCTTTCCAGTCTACCAAAAAACCAGAACGCCGACGCGTCCTAACTCGGGAATCGCAACCTCAGTGGTCATGCCCCGCCGTGCGGCAGGAAGCGACGAAGGTGCAGCCTCGGGCCGCAGCAGGCGGGCTCGCAATGAGCAACCCTGAATGCCGGCCAGCATTTCGCTGCTAAGCTGAGAGCCCTAGTTGATCAGATGCAGCAAGGCTCGACCGCGATTCACTCTTGGAGCGCAGGAAGTGGCTAGCGCAATCACGGCGATGTTGCGTCGTCCCGCGAAGGCAATCTCCGCCCAGAAACCACAGCACTAAATCTTGTAGCGGCTGTAATCGAAGGGCTCGTCGACCAGGTGGTAGAACGGCTCACCAGGTCGCTGCAGGTAATAGGTCCTCAGGGGAGTGCGAGAAAAGTCGGCCAGTTTTCGAGGAGTGGCTGTACCGTCTACCCATTCGTAGATCGGAATCTCCCACGGGTTGAAAGTGTCTGTCAGGCCGCGTTCCTTCGCGATGCGGAAGAGATTGATGTCGCCGGGCTCATGGCCGCCCAGATACATGCCGATCATGTCTAAACGGAACTTGTCCTTGCTGAACATCACCAGGTTCGTGAGGATTTGCTGGCCGTCGCCATCCAGCGCGTAGATGCCTTCGATCATGGCCAAGCCCGTTTTCAACACGCTCATGTTGTCGCAGGTCTTGTGCGCCCAGATCTCCTGGTGCATCGGGCTCAACTCAGCCCGGCTGTCGTAGCGGTCGTAATGCGCTTTGACGTGGCGTTCGAAAGATTTTCGGATTACAGGTACCGCGTTGGGTTGAATGTCCGGCTTCATGAAGTCGGGTACTCCCGTCACCATTTTCCAGCCCGGGCAGAAGCGAACGTAAGGGAGCACCACCAGTCCTTGCTCGTTTTTAACGGACAAGGTCAGGCACATACCGTGAGACTTCCACTTCGCGATGTTGAGCAACCAGGTGTCCGGCTCACTGACGGGTGTATAGTGAGGGATACGCTTGTAGACGACGGCGTCAGGCACCGTGCTCCAGTTCATCTCCCAGTTTTCCCGGAAGTGCCGGGGGTGGCGCTCGGGCTCATTCATCTGCACTCCGAGGCGTTCGTTGACGGCCACAAACCCTCGACGGACCCACTCGAGGTAGCCATTGGCTTCAATAAAGTAAAGCTCTCTTAAGCCAACCTCCTTCAGGCCCATCACCATGCCCTCGTAGAACTGCGTATCCGTTCCCGCGAAGTTCGGTTTAAGAATGATGCGGTGCGTAACGGGAATCCCTGGCCGTCCCATGGGCACGAAGATCTCCCTGGCCAGCGCGAGGCCCTCTCGCCGTTTGGCCTCTTCGTCCATTAATTGCGTCACGTGGGTGCGCCGGATAAAGACGGCTTTAGGATAACTCTCGATCAAAGGGTGGAGTCCGAAGTAAGGTTGGGGGAGAACCAGTGGAGCCCCAGCCAACCTGACCCCAGGGATCGCGCCAGCGGCGGCTGCCAACCCGCTGGTGCGGAGAAACTCTCTCCGAGTAAGCATCTGCCCTCCTCCCGAGTCTTTCCACTCTACCCCAAAACGAGAACGCCGACGCGTCCTAATTCGGGGATCGTAACCTCGGTGGTCGTCCCCCGCTTTGCTGTAGGAAGCGATAAAGGTGCGCCGTCGGGCCGCAATAGGCTGGCTCGCGAGTAGTTGCCCTGAATGCCGGCCAGCACTTCGTTGCCAAGCCGAGAGCCGTAGTTAACAAGATGCAGCAAGGCTCGACCGCCGTTCGCGTCTCGAGGACAGGAAGTGGCCCGCGCAATCACCTCTTCGGTATTCCAGAGGCGCGCGGCGCGGCGCTTCTGTGTCACGATATCGATCACATCGAAGGCGAATTCGCCGGGGTCCGAGATCGGTTCATGGTAGGCGACCACCTGGCCGCGGCCCAGCGAGTAAAAGTCGCGGTCCTCCTGGCTGCGTACCAGCTTGAGGCGCGAGTCGCGCCACCAAGCGTTTGCACCCGGCGCGTCCACGAGGAGTGCAGTTCCTGCCTCCGCGTGGCTTAGAAGCCGTCGCCGAATCGCAGGGCCGGGCGGATGAATGCTCACCGCCACCAAAGCGAGCCGGTGCAAGGGATCAGGCGCAGGAGGATCCGCCGCACTTGCCAGCGCCGGCGAGGCGTTATGACGGCAGAGCAGGTTGGCGATCTCGGCCAAACCCGCGTCCGGTTCCACAAGGCCGGTGATGGTCGGGAACGTGGCCTGACGAAACAAGCTGGCGTGCTCGCCTAGCCAGCGCGCCGTGCGACCCAGTTGGCGCCAGGCGTCCAAGGCATTCGCTTCGCCGCCGAGCAGCCTCGCGTGGTAGCGCGGCTCCAGCGAAAGGACGTAATTCCCTCCGTTAACCCATGCCTCGACCAGGGCTAGCTCCAATGAGTCGTAAGGTAAGAGGCCTTCAGGCTTCACTCCAGCTCTTTCGTCCGGAAGGTATCCAAGCAGGGCAGGGCGATTCGGGTAGAGAACGCGCAATATACCGTACCAATAGCCGTTCGCATCGACCCATGGCCGCTCGGTCGCACCCGCCGTGAACTCATCTTGGCCTTGTGAAGGGCCGCGACTCACCCCGGGCCACACGCCGTTCGTGAGTGCGACCAACGCTTTTGGCGACGCGCGACCGATTGACTCGAGCGAAAGGAACTCGATCTCCTCCAGAGCCTGAACCTTGAGTCCAGCCTCCCGGCAGGCTGTCTCAAAAACCTCGTTTCTATTGGGCAACAGGACCGTCGTGACACCACCCTCCTTCAGAAGAGGGACAAACTTCGCGTCGCAGTCATTCCAACGCACGGCCACTTCCGATAACAAATCGAACGGCATATAATGCTCCGGCTCCGTCGATGCGGGCACTATTTCTAGACTTACCACTAAGGCTCTGACATCATACCTCGACCGGCGGAACACGTCATGCACGATTCTTCAGGCCCGACCTGCGACTCCGCGCTTCCGCAAACGAGGACGCGGCCTGAGATCGCCTTGCCAGTTACCTCGTTTGTCGCGGATCAAACATTTCTCCTATACAATCAAGCACTTAACACTTTCCCTCGGGGACGTATGTAAGGGGTAGCGTTTTCATGTGACGTGAGCGGATCATGGATAGCGAGGAGGAGGGCAAGAGATGACTCGCAGGACTTTCCTCTCAGCTTCGATCTTGGGTGCCACGGTAAGTGCGGGGCCGCCATATTTAACTCGAGCGGCGCAGTCTACTCGAGTTCCGAGCTTTGAGACCAGTCGTCAGGTGCAGATTTCTCTTCCCGAGAAGGCTCTTGAAGAATCGTTTTGGATTGCAGCCAGACTTGTTTCGGACATGCGACAACTCGCGTTCCAGTATTACAGCAAGGATGGCTGGCTGGCGGTTTCAGATGGCAAAATCGGACCTCAGCACGGTTATGATCCCAGGGATTTCCGTTATGGCCCGAAGTGCGCTGCCTACCTCTATGGTGACGATCCGTCATTTGCTCTCGAAATGGGCAAACGGATTTTTCTGGGTGAAGTTGACGGAAAGGACGGTCATATCAAGTGGAGTTGGAAGCAGGACCAGACGGCCATCCACCTTGCGCAAACTGCAAAGCACTTCTCTGATTACATCTCCTATCTCGAACAAGACGAGTTCGTGAAAGAGAACTGGGACCGTCTTTTGAGAATGACCCAGTGGGCTTTGGCGACCTACGACAGTGATAATGACGGGTTGATAGAGAATGGGGAGACGGTTCCGGGCCACTTCTGGTGCCTGCTGGTGGGAGAGCCTTATAACTTTCCCCGCGTTCCAGATTGCGCTCACGATGTTGTCGTGGTTGCCAGCATGGAGATGTGTGAGCTATTCGGCGTCATGGCGGCCTATTCAGCTCAATGGGGATTAGCCGCAAGCGCGTGGCTCAAAGGGCATGAGGACGAGAGCCGTACAGCCATTGAAAAGTCCGCCTACGATCCCGACGCGGATTACTACTACCTGCTTTATCGGCGGCCCGAAGGAAAGTGGTATCACAGCCTGAAAGGCATCAACGAGCACAGTCGGGAGTTGGATGTCACCCCCTATTACGCCGCCTTGGTCAGCGGAAACATCTCCCGAGCCGCACGTGTAGCCCAGTGTGCCCAGAGGGTGCTGTCGGACTATCAGATCTTCCCCATGCCCTTGCAATATCCCTCCTATAATTGGGTCGTGGAGAACCCTTCCGACCCTGAGAACGGCCAGCTTTACCACAGCCCGTACGGCTTTGTACCCGGGGGATGCTGGGAAGAGGCATATTACAACTGTGTGCGGGCCTGGTCCCACTGCCGAATGCCGGCCCCTCTCTATGAGGCGATCAAGCGTCGTAGCGAGGCCTATGTTCGCGACCGGGATTGCCGCGAATGGTACACCCAGGATGGAAAACCCCGAGGACGCGATAGGTACGGGATATCGGCGGCAGCTCACGTTTCCGCGATAATCGAAGGCCTCTTTGGAATCACCCCGGCGCGCTTCGGATTTTCGGAAATTAACATTCACCCCAATTTCCCTCTGAAGTGGTCGGGCAAACCCGCGGCGATTCGAGTTACTCTGCCCGGGAACGGATTTCTAAAGTATGTGTACAACCTCGATGTGGAGCAGAAAAAAGTAATCCTCACGGTTGACACAGACAAGCCACGCATAGGCCATTTCCAAGTTCTCGTTCCCGGACCTGTTGAATCGGTATGGTGGAACGCGGAGAGAATCCAGTGTGATGTCGCACTGCAGCCGGGTAGCGGCTCGTTTGTCTTCCTGGATAGGCCTTTCAAAAACGATCGATTACAGATCAAGTTTGAAGGGTGTGATTCCGAAGGCCTGCCGGCACCCGGTTGCTCGTTGGTCTAAAGTTTCGTCCCGAAATACATGGCTCCGAGCATTTCCCGGCGGCCGCAAGACGGAAGTCCACCTTACACCTGAAACGGAGGCCAGGCTGACGATATGGCCATGAAGGCGGGGCAGGCGGCGGACGGGTGGGTGCAGCGCGCAAGACATCTTTTCCATTGACAAGGTGCACAGGATAGGCATGATTGTAAGTTGACGCTTGGCAGGACGTTGCGGCCTGCCGGCAAGACTAGGATGCAGCGCTGCTGCCCACCTCAGTTCGCTCCCGCGAATGCGCCAACCGGGACAAGAAGGCCGCCAAATGGCTCGCCGCTACACAGCATGAGAACCGTTCAGGAGGACTAGTATTTCATCCCTAAATGCCAAGTTTAAGGCCGTCCCGCTCGGCGGTATGGGCGAGTTCGGAATGAACATGATGGCCTACGAATACGATGGTGACATGATCGTCGTCGATTGCGGCGTCATGTTCCCGGACGCCGAACTGCTGGGCGTGGACATCGTTGTTCCGGATTTTACCTACGTACGGGAGAACCGGGAGCGGCTCCGCGCCATCGTGTTGACGCATGCGCACGAAGACCATATCGGGGGACTGCCGTATTTGCTGGACGAAGTGGACGCCCCCGTTTACGGTTCGCCCTTCACCCTGGCACTGGTGCGCGCCAAACTGGAAGAGCACGGCCTCGCCGACAGCGTTCGCTTGAGGGAGATGCATCCCAGCCAGCCGTTTGAGGTTGGTCCCTTCCATGTGGAATTCATCCACCTCACCCACAGCACGATCGAATCCGGCGCGCTGGCCATAACTACGCCACTCGGGACGGTCATCCATTCCGGCGACTTCAAGTTTGATCCCACGCCTCCCGACCAGCGCGTGAGCGACCTGCACACCCTGGCGGACTATGGTCGCCGCGGCGTGCTGGCGCTGTTCTCCGACTCCACGAACATCGACCGGCCAGGGCTGACGCCCTCGGAACGAGCAGTGCGCGAGCGGCTCTCGCACATCATGTCGGAGGCGCGAGGCCGCGTCCTGATTTGTTGCTTTGCCACTTCCCTGCACCGCTTGCAGATCGTCTCCGACCTCGCGCAGGAGCACGGCCGGCGCCTCTGCTTCGTGGGGCGCAGCATGTTTCAGAATTCCGAGATCGCGCTTCGCCTGGGCAAACTGCACATTCCGGAAGGTCTGCTGATCCCGCCGCAGGACATCAGGAAACTGCCGCGGAACCAGGTGGCGCTGGTTCTCACAGGCAGCCAGGGCGAGCCCATGGCAGCCCTCTCGCGTGTGGCGGTGAACAACCACCGCTGGGTCGCCGTCGAACCCGGCGACGAGGTGGCCATTTCAGCGCGCGTGATTCCGGGCAATGAGAAACCTATCTTTCGCATGGTTGACCACCTCTATCGCCGCGGGGCGCGCGTCTACTATCAGGATGGCAGCCAGCCGCCCATCCACGTCTCCGGGCACGGCAGCGCCGAAGAATTGAAGCTGATGCTGAATCTCGTAAGGCCCAAGTATTTCGTGCCCATCCATGGCGAGTACCGGCAACTCCACCGGCACCTGGAACTGGCCAAGAGAGCTCGCGGCTGTTTCGGAGGAGGGCTTTCTGCTGGAAAGCGGCGACATTCTCGAGTTCGATGAGCGGGGGGCGCGACGAGCAGGCCGTGTGCCCGTGGGACGGGTGTGCATCGACGTGGGTACCTTCGATGAGGTCGGGGAGATCATTCTCAAGGAGCGGCGCCACATCTCGGAGGATGGCATCGTCATTCCGATCCTGGCCATCAATGAGCACACTGGCGAGCTCGAGACCCGGCCGGAAATCGTGTCGCGCGGCTTTGTGCCGCTCGAGGAGGCGCCAGACTTGGTGGAAAGCGCCCGCGAGGTCATCCTGAAAACCATCGAAAAATCCAACCCCGAAGAAGTCGGCGATTGGGGCGTGATTAAAGAAAAAATCCGCACCGCCTTGCGCAAACACTTCAATGAGGAGACCGGCAAGAGGCCTATGATCTTGCCGGTGGTGCTGGAAGTCTGACGATTTTGGATTTTAGATTTTAGATTTTGGATTAGCTGGTCGCGCTCGGCGCGGTTTTCTGACGGCTTCGGATTCCAGGTCTTGGTTCTTGCATAATTTTGCAGCAGCATTGTAGTAGCGGAGGGGATAGCTATTTTGGAGCCGGTTTTGGATCCCAGGAGAAACGAGCTCGGTGAATCCAAAATCCAAAATCTAAAATCGATGGACGAGGAAACCTTCAAGCAACGAACGAAGAGATTCGGACTCGCGGTGATAAAGCTGGTTGAAAGCCTCCCGCGTAACCGCACAGCCGAAGTTCTCGGGAGACAGTTGCTTCGCGCAGGGACATCCGTGGGGGCAAACTACCGTGCCGCGTGCCGTGGGAAATCCGCCTCCGATGTCGTGGCCAAGCTCAGCATTGTCGAAGAGGAAGCGGACGAGTCGATTTACTGGATCGAGCTGCTGGTCGAAGCTGGCGTAGTAGCGCCGGATAGCGTTGGCGCGACAAAAAAGGAAGCCAATGAATTGCTCGCGATGACGGTTGCGTCTATCAAAACATTACGGTATCGCAACCTGCGCGCAGCCTAGAGCATTTTAGATTTTGGATTTTGGATTTTGGATTGGCGATTCGAGGTCGCTGCTGCTTTCTGATGATCTTGCGTTTGACTACTTTGGAAATCGAAGGGTATTGTATGACGGGAACAAGCAACGTTGGTGAATCCAAAATCCAAAATCGAAAATCCAAAATTAAGAGGTTCGTGAATCCAAAATCCAAAATCGAAAATCCAAAATTCCCATGCCCATCTACCAAGCAATAGTCCTCGCCGTTGTCCAAGGTCTCACGGAATTTCTTCCCATTTCAAGCACCGCGCACCTGGTGCTCTTTCCCTGGCTGCTGGGATGGAAGGATCCCGGCCTGACATTTGACGTGGCTCTGCACGCCGGCACTCTCCTGGCCGTGCTGGCTTATTTCTGGCGCTACTGGGTGGAGATGGCCCGGCTGGCTGCGGGTCTGGGCGGAGGCGGCGCTGCCGCGACGAACGGCAGCGCTCAAGGCCATTCAGCCAGCGCAGACCTGCGGCAAAACCCCAGGTTGCTCTGGTACCTGGTAATTGCCACTATCCCTGCCGCCCTCGCGGGATGGCGGTTCGAGCGTGCTGCCGAGGAGCAACTGCGGTCACCGATGATCATCGGCGTCGCCTTGATTGTGATTGGTCTCTTCATGTGGGCCGGCGATTGGCTGGGAAAGCGCGAACTCGATCTCGGCCACGTCGGTCTTCTCGACTCATTCCTGGTGGGCGTGGCGCAAGCGCTGGCGGTGATCCCCGGCGTCTCCCGCTCTGGCATCACCATGACCGCCGGTCTTTTCCGTCGGATGAAACGAGAAACTGCGGCGCGATTCTCTTTCCTGCTCTCGACGCCAATCATCGCCGGGGCGGTACTGAAGAAAAGCCTCGAAGTCCGCCATACAGGACTACCCCATGATATGCGCCTTCCCTTTCTTCTGGGAGCAATCGTTTCGGCGGTCGTCGGTTACTTGGTTATCGCAGTTCTCATCCGGTACTTGGAGCGGCGCACCTTCACTGTTTTCGTTGTTTACCGGATCGTGCTGGGCGTGATAGTATTGGCACTCGGATGGGGATTGCATTGCGCGTAAGAGTCGAGCAGTCGAGAAGTTGAGAAGTCAAGGAGTCAAAAAGCTGACAGGTGGAAAACGTCTTGACCCTGGACTTCTTGACTTCTCGACTCCTCGACTTCTCAACTTCCTCGACTAGGAAGGCCAAAGCATGGGTGCCTCGTCCGCTCCCGCAGCATCGAAGCCCAAAGAGCCCGGTTCGAAGAACTCCCAGCAAAAACAAGCGCTCCTGGACCCACGCCGTCGCTCGGAGCTGCTGGGTTTCCTGGTAGCGATTGCCGGGTTGATGGTCCTGCTAAGCCTGGCATCCTTTGTGCCTGAAGACCCTTCGCTCAACACCGCCACGGCCTCCGGCAACGCGGCGCGGAACTGGATCGGCCTTGTGGGCGCCTACAGCGCTGACCTGCTCTTCCAGGGATTCGGCTGGGTAGCCTACCTGGTTCCTATGGCATTACTCGTAGTGGGCGCGCGCTTGCTGATGGTGCGGCCTTTCGCAGCTCCGAAAACCAAGGCCTTCGGCGCGGGATTGCTGGTCACCTCATTAAGCGCGCTTCTCGAGTTCTTCCCCTACACGCCGGCGGTCCGGGGGCTGATGCACGGCAGCGGCATGCTGGGCTACCTGGCGGCGGCAGGGCTGGTCCATATATTCAATCCGGTGGGCGGCGGTATTGTTGCAGGCGCGGTCTTCCTGTCTTCGCTCTTTCTCGTCACACGCTTCTCTTTCTCCTGGGCGGCGGGGTTCTTAAGAGCGCGCTGGAAGGTGCTGGAGCAGCCTTTCGCCACGCGATGGAAGGCGTGGCAGGAGGCCCGGGCCGCGGCAGCGGCGGAGCGCCGGCGACGTGAGGCCGAGCGGACGCGAAGGCTCGGGAAGCTGCCTGTGGTCACGCAGAAAGTGGAGGTAAGCCAAGCCACTCCCACCGTTACCAAACCTCAGCCGGGCTCACCTGCGCAGGAGGCGCCGCAGACCGAACCGGCCCCTCCACGCATCACGCCCGCGCTCGATGTCGACGCTCCGGTTGGGTCCTCATCCGGGCCTGTGGTTCGCGTAAGAAAGACCGACCAGGAGTCTGCGCCCCCTCTGGCCAGGATCGGCGGCCGCGGATCGCACCCCTACAAACTTCCCAGCGCCAGCCTGTTGCGCCCGCCGGACAGTTCGGAAGGCATCGACGAAGAGGAGCTGAAAGATCGCGCCTCCCGCCTAACGGCGAAGTTCAGCGAGTTTGGTGTCATCGGAGCGATAACGCAAATTCATCCCGGACCGGTGGTCACGACCTACGAGTTCAAGCCTGAACCCGGAATAAAATACAGCCGCATTACGAACTTGGTGGACGACCTTTGCCTCGCGATGAAGGCGGAGTCAATCCTGATCGACCGCATCCCTGGCAAGTCGACGGTGGGCATTGAAGTGCCGAACCACCACCGCGAGATTATTCACTTGCGCGAAGCAGTCGAGTCAAGCGAGTTTGCCGCGTCCTCCTCCAAGCTGACCCTTTGCCTGGGCAAAGCCATTACCGGGAAGATTCGAATCGCGGACCTCACGCAGATGCCTCATTTGCTGATCGCAGGGTCGACAGGGTCGGGCAAGAGTGTTGCGCTCAATTCCATGATCGTGTCCATTCTGTACAAGTCCAACCCCGACGAAGTGAAGCTCATCCTGATCGACCCGAAACGGTTGGAATTGGGGCTTTACGAGGGCACCCCGCACCTACTGACGCCAATCGTCACCGAACCCAAGCAAGCCGCCAACGCGCTCCGCCGGGCAACCTTCGAGATGGAAGAGCGCTTGAAGAAACTGGCCGAGCACGGAGTGCGCAACATCGAGCAGTACAACAAAAGCTTCGCCCAGGATTCGACGCTGGACTTGTTTGACACCAACGGCGAGCCCGAGCACCCGCTGCCTTACATCGTGATCGTCATCGATGAGCTGGCAGATCTCATGATGGTGGAACCTCAGGGAGTGGAAGAATCGATCACCCGTCTGGCTCAAATGGCGCGCGCGGTGGGTATCCATCTGATTCTGGCCACGCAGCGTCCCTCGGTGGACGTCATCACCGGACTGATTAAAGCCAACCTCCCTGCACGCATCGCCTTCCGCGTGGCATCGAAGGTGGATTCGCGAACCATCCTCGATGCCAACGGCGCGGAAGCATTGCTAGGCCGCGGTGACATGCTTTTTCTGCCTCCTGCGAGTGCCCGCCTGCAAAGACTGCACGGACCGCTGGTGACGGAGCAAGAGATTTGCCAAGTCGTCGAGTGGTGCAAATCCCA
The DNA here is from genome assembly GCA_963765485.1 of uncultured Acidobacteriota bacterium. Classification (GTDB taxonomy): domain Bacteria; phylum Acidobacteriota; class Terriglobia; order UBA7540; family UBA7540; genus CAVROP01. The sequence continues at coordinate 47,160 of CAVXWN010000038.1, forward strand.
GTCCCAACCACAATACAACGAGGAATTCCTGAAACCTCTGAAGGACCGGGAACAGGAAGAAGCCGGAGTGGAAGACGACGAGGAATCGGCGGAACTCGACGCGGTATACGACGACGCCGTGCGGCTGGTGGTGGAATCCGGCAAGGCCTCCACTTCCCTCCTCCAACGCCGCCTCCGGCTTGGCTATGGCCGCGCCGCGCGACTCATTGACATGATGGAAAAGGACGGAGTCGTCAGCGCGCCGGATGGGTCCAAGCCGCGCGAAGTCCTTAAACGCCCCGAATGGCTGCGCGAGGTGGACGAGCCCTTGCGCTAGCGCCCGAAGAGCCAACCGCCGTGATCGTTTGCTTTCGCCTGCTTCCTGAGGACCGCGGTGGGGAATTGGGTATCTGCCCTCTGCTGAGGGGAGAGGGCTACGATTCGGAATTCTGCCTCCCCCGTCCAGCAGCTCGGAATAAGAGGGAAGGGCCTTGTTAAGAAGGAGAATCCGTAAGAGCGTGACGACTCCGACAGATTTCATTCACGACAATTTCATTCACGATTCTTGACAGCAAAGCAAATCAGCCCCAGAATGATGCCTTGGCGCCGCGGTAGCTCAGGTGGTAGAGCGCAGCCCTGAAAAGGCTGGCGTCGGCGGTTCAACTCCGTCCCGCGGCACCATCTTTTCAATAGGTTACAATCCTCAACAAGCTAATTTTGTCTTAACTTGTCACAGAAGTGATTCTGGCACCGGTGAAGTTTGTCTCAAAATATGGTTCCGGGAGGCGTCGGCATCTGGGCCAATTCCTCTCGTGTGATCTTTCCGCTGTTGGAAATCAACGTACTGGTTTCTGACATGTAAATCCTCCTTTAAGTTTGAAGTGACGGCGTCCAGGTCGTAACAGAACGCTCGTCCAAAGAAGATCGAAAACTGCAGCTCGCGCCCTGACCATTTACCCCTCAGTGTCTACGCTCGATGACATTTCGGAAAGTCTACGTTCGGCGACTTTTCTGAGTTGTCGTCGAGCGACTGACTTTGATACAATGTCGCCGTACGCCTACTTTTCGAGGAGGAGGAAGGTATGCGCATTCGAACCCCAGCGGACCTCGGTGCACTGATTCGGGATCGCCGCATCAAACTCGCTCTTGACCAGCGGTCCCTTGCCCAGAAGGTCGGCGTCAGCCGACAGTGGATCGTCGAAGTGGAAAAGGGGAAACCGAGAGCTGAAATCGGCCTCCTACTGCGCACCATAGACGCCCTCGGGATTCATCTGATGAGCGAAGAAGAAGCTCCCGGAAAGAAACGCCACACCGCTCCCGCAGTGGATATTGATTCCATCGTCGCCGCCGCGCGCGGAGAAAGAAAATGACCAAAGAGCTTATTGCGATAATTGAGGGTCGGGAAATGGGTCGCCTGGTGCGTGACAATCGGGGAAAAGTGTCCTTCACTTACAACGAACAGTGGCGCAACGCTCCAGACGCTTATCCACTTTCGATTTCCATGCCACTCGCATTAACCGAACATGGAAACGCGAAAGTCGATCCGTATCTTTGGGGGCTGTTGCCTGACAACAGCAACGTCCTTGATCAGTGGGGGAAGCGATTCCATGTCTCGCCCCGGAACGCCTTCGGGCTGATTACCCATGTCGGTGAGGACTGCGCTGGCGCCGTCCAGTTTGTGCAGCCGGAACGCCTGGACGCAGTCCTCGGCCAGGCGCCTCCTGAGATCGAATGGCTCGACGAAGCCGCCATTGCCCAGCGACTTCGGACGCTGCGAGCCGACCACTCGGCTTGGCGTATTCCACGGGACACCGGCCAGTTCAGCCTTGCCGGCGCGCAGCCGAAAACCGCATTTCTGTTGGAGAACGGTCGCTGGGGGGTTCCCTCAGGCCGCATGCCCACAACCCATATTCTCAAACCCCCGACCGGGGACCTGGACGGGCATGTTGAGAATGAGCATTTTTGCCTGGAACTGGCGAGATCGCTTGGGCTTCCCACGGTGAGTTCCAGGATCATGCATTTTCAAGACGAGATTGCTATAGTTGTCGAACGATACGACCGGGTTCGGATAGACGCTGTCTGGCGGCGGGTTCATCAGGAGGATGTGTGCCAAGCTCTAAGCATTCCGCCAACCCGAAAGTACCAAAATGAAGGGGGGCCCGGCATTCGCGACATTTTCGAGCTGCTAAAAACCTATTCAACCAGACCAGATGAGGATGTGAGCGCCTTCCTCGACTCGATTGCATACAACTGGCTGACTGCAGGAACAGACGCCCACGGCAAGAACTACGCCTTACTGATCGGGTCCGAAGGCCGTGTCCGCCTTGCGCCGCTTTATGATCTGGCGAGCGTTCTGCCCTACCCAGACATTGACATCGAGCGGGCCAAGCTTTCGATGAAGCTTGGCGGCGAGTACCGTCTGCGCAACATCGGTCTTCACCACTGGCGGAACCTGGGGGAAGAATTGCATGTTGACCCCGACGTGATGATCCGTCGCGTGAACGATTTCGCCAAACAGTTGGGCGATCATGTTTCCGATGTTAAACAGCGCATGACCGATGAGGGCCTCGCTCATCCCATCATCAGGCGTCTGGCAGACGCACTCGCAGCACGGTCTCTCGCTTGTCGGAGAATCCTTCATCCGGGATAGCGGGTCTTCGCATTGCAGAATCAAGTCAAGCAAGCTGTCTGCCAACTATTTTCCACGGGTCGACAAATGTCAGCACTGATCACTACAAAAGAATTGGCGGTCGATGCGCACATGGCGTTATCGGGGAGAGACCGCGGCGGGCCAACCGGAGGTTGGCCCGCCCTGGAGTTTCTACAATTCGGGGTGGTCCATCGCTGGAATCGGCACTTCAGGATGAGTACTCAGACCGCATCCGCGGGAAGCCGACTATACAGCCAAGAGATCGCAAGCAGGGACGGTAACTTCCTCGATGCGGACTTCGGGACAGGAATCAAGCCGGTGACATCGAACGAACATACCGCCCCGGATGGTGAAAACCGGCGGACTGCTAATGAAGCATCCCCGGTGTTATTGGTTGCTTTTCGCGGAGAGTCATCTGACGCTACGGCCCTCTGGAGCCAAGCTGGACATACCCTTGCCAGTGGGTTGGCGTGCGGCTGGTCGATGCCGATTTCGGCGGCGAGGAAGGCATGGGCACGAAAGGTGTCAGAATCATCGGTGGTGACAGTTTAGGGCTGCGCAGGCCTCAGGAAAGGTAGTCCAGATGGATTCCGCGCGCTGAGGTGCTCAACAGCCAAAAACCCGACCCGACGACGCATTCAGAGGCGGTCGGGCGTATGTTATCGGTCGGGCCGGAGGTCGATAGTGAAAATTCCGCCTAAGCGGTCTGACCAGCCACCAAAGGGAGGAGTCAGGATTTAAGATTCAGAACAGTGGTCACCACGGCAAATCCGTTGTTGAGATTTGCCGTGGGTTGGTCGTCTTCGAAAACGCTGGCGGGGACACCGGCGCCAGAGAAAAAGCCCACGCCCAGGAGATCGTTCGTCGTGCCTACCCGCTTCCATTCCAAATTTGCGCCGTTCGCTCTTCGGCTAGAGGGCGCGGAGGAACGCTACCAAGTCTTGCTTCTCTTGCGGCGTCAGTTGGGTGCCGAGGATCAAGTTGAAAAACTCCACGGTATCGTCCAGGGTCAGTAAACGCCCGTCGTGCAAGTAGGGTGGCGAATCCTTGATGCCCCGCAGGGGAAAGTTCTTGATCGGCCCGTCGGCGCTGGCCATCTCGCCGTTGATCATCACGGGCTTGTAGAAGCGTTCTGCGCGGAGGTTGTACATCAGGTTATCGGTGTAATAAGGGGGAACATGGCAGGCCGCGCAGTTTCCTTTGCCGAAAAAGACGGCTTGCCCGTGCAGCTCGGCAGGCGTGGCCTTTTTCGGGTCGAGCTTCCCATAGAGGTCCAGCTTGGGTGCAGGCGGAAAGTCCAAAAGTTCCTGGAATTCAGCCATCTCGTGAACCTGGCCGCCGCGGTCGAGGACGTTGACGCCCTTCTTGGCCGCGATCACCTGGTCGCCGTCGAAATATGCCGCGCGCTGCTCGAATTCGGTGAAGTCCTCGACCGTTTTCAACGCGCGCTGCGAGCCGAACAGCCGCTGAATATTTACCCCGCGGAGCGAAGGTGTCTCAATGCGATGGCGGTATTCCTGCGGGCGGATATCACCCACAAGATGCGTTGCGCCGTTGGTATGGCCGTTCACGTGGCAATCGAAACAAGTCACGCCGAGGCTCGCTTTCTCTGATCGGCGATCCTCAGTCTCGTTAAACTGCTGCTGCGGGAACGGTGTCACCAATAGACGCAGCCCCTCTAACTGCTTAGGGTTAAGAATGCCGTTGAACAGCTCATAGTAATTGGCGGAGGTCACGAGTTTGCCCTGGGAAACATCCCCCAGGTCCGGCAGCGTGGTCAGGTAGATAGCAGGGGGAAATTCGGGCATGAAATGATCCGGCAGATCGAAATCCAGGTCAAAACAGTGAGATCCCTCCCTGTCTGCAGCTTGATTTCGTCGATCGTGGACTTGGGGAAGACCATTCCGCCTTCGGGATGGTTGGGATGAGGCAGCGGGTAAAATCCCTTGGGGAACAGATTCTGGTCGCGGATTTCCTCCGGGCTCATCGCCACCAACTTCTCCCAGGTTAGCCCTGGCGCCAGCTTCGCGCGCACCCGTTGCTGCACAGGTTTTCCGCGTGACATCGTGACGCCCGGTGCGGGCCGGTTGCTTAGGTCGTAACGTTCGTTGAGCAGGTCGGCATGCCGTTGCTCGATTTCCGGTTTCGCTGCCTTCATCCGCGCCATGATCGACGCGAACGTTTCCTTGATGTCAACCGGGGAGTAGCTCGTCTGCCCGCGTTCCTGGGCATAAGCTAGCCCCAGGGCCACCAACAAACCGGCAAGCGCTAACATCGTCCAAACTCTTCCGCTCTTTGTCAGGTTCATGGGACTACTCCTTTCTAACCGAAATTTACGATTTGAACATTATCTCTACGCGAAAACCATACGCCTGCAGCCCTCATGAGTCAAATGCAGATCGACCTGAAGGAGCATCAACAGGCTACTTCGCCGAGCCAGTCGGCCTGACTTACGCGCCGTTCGGTCACCCAGAGTTGCCAGTGGCCTACCAAACGTTGACATTATGTCATGCACGAACAATAATGCCCCATGAGTTGCAACGAGGTTGCAGCTAATTCTGTTTTGCGACGACCGGTCTCGTTAAACCCCGCTCGGCATGGCGGGTTTGGGTGTGCGATGTCCGATTAGGGGCTTCTCCCCCACCCGCCTGGGTGTTTAAGCGAATTATTTCGATAGGGTTACGCATCTGCGGAGGGATCCTGAAAGTCGAAATTGAGTGGCTAGAGACGGATACAGATAAGATTGTGACGCGGCATGTTAGTTGCAAGTAATTTGCAATACTCTGAGGAAAGGAAACATGGACCAAACAAAGAGCCGCTCCGGACCACCGGAATTCCCCGTTGCCAGCGCTGCGGGGCACTTAATTCCGGTCTTACTACTGGCTTGCCTTACAGGCTGGGCCAGTCCCGAGGGGAGCATCTCAGGAAAGGTTGTGGATCCGAGTGAGGCGCTAGTCCCGGGAGTTTCCGTTGTCATCTGCAACGTGGAAACGGGCGTGCGGCAGACGACGATCACGAATTCCGACGGTTTCTATTCTTTGCCTGCGCTATCTCCCGGTCGGTATCAGATCGAGGTTCATCAATCCGGATTTCGTCCTGTTCTTCGGTCTGGGATTGCCCTCGAGACCGGCAAAGCGCTCGAAATCGACCTGAAGCTGGAACTGGGGGAACAAAGCACGGCGGTGACAGTCACAGAATCAGGGCTCCACGTGGATGCGGCCGACACCAATATGGGCGAAACCATTTCGAGGTCAAAGATTGCATCCGTTCCCTTGAATGGCCGCAGCTATACAGATTTGCTAGCGCTCCAGCCGGGCGTCGTTCCGGCCAGTTCGCAGCAACCCAATGCCGTGGTCATGTCCGGATGCACGAAGACTGCTCCTTCGGGGGACCTCAATGCCGGCAACCTCTCCGTCAGCGGACAGCGGGAAACAAACAATGGTTTCGTCGTTAATGGAAGCAGCGTTGAAGAAGATTTCAGCATGGGTACAGCACTCATCCCAAACCTTGACTCCATTGAAGAATTCCGCGTGCTGACGAGTAACTTTGATGCCGAGTACGGCAATTACAGCGGTGGGCAGATAGTTGTTACGACCAAATCGGGAACGAACGAGTTTCACGGCAGCGGTTTTGATTTCTTGCGAAATACGAACTTGGACGCGCGAAACTATTTTTCCTCGGATCGTGCCCGATACGAGCAAAGCCAGTTCGGCGGCACATTCGGCGGCCCGATCAAGAAAGAGAGATCATTTTTCTTCATAGATTATCAGGGGACGCGGATGACCGAGGGGGTCGAGACAGGCTTGATTTCGGTGCCCGCGATCCCGGAGCGGACGGGCGACCTGTCGGGTATCGCGAGCTTGCTCACCGGCGCCGTGAACGGCCAGTCATGGGCCGACTCGCTTTCGCAGAAGCTCGGCTACCCGGTGTTTCCCGGAGAGCAATATTACACTCCTGGGTGCGTCAGCTCAGCGCAATGCGTCTTGCCCAACGCGCAGATTCCGCTCAGCGCTTGGTCAGGCCCGGCCAAGACCTTGCTGCGCTCGATTCCTCTGCCCAATCAGGGGGTAAACACTTTTTCGACTTCCGCGTACAATGAAACCCTTCGCGATGACAAGGGCTCGGTGCGAATCGACAGTAATACCGGCTTGGGAACCCTTGCCGCTTACTACTTCTTTGATGACTACGGGCTGAACAATCCCTACCCGACGGCGCAAGGCGGAGCCAGCGTTCCGGGCTTCAATGCCATCACTCTCGGCCGAGCGCAAATGGTGAGCCTCGGCCTGACCAAGGTCCTCGGCCCAACCATGGTCAACGAATTTCACTTGAGCTATCTCCGAGATTCCAACAAAGTGGGCCAACCGCAGGGCGGTGTCGGTCCGAGCCTCGCCTCCCAAGGATTCGTTGACAGCTCAGGGAATCCATCCATCTATGCGCTGGCTCCGCAAATCGAAGGCATCGAAAACGTCGCGTTCAATGACTTTACCCTCGGTGTGGATACCACCGGACTCAAAGAGGCCAACAATACCTTCCAGGTTTCGGAGAACTTCTCCAAAGTGATGGGAACCCACGTGCTCAAGGTTGGGGTGGGATTCCACATTGACCAGGTCAACATCAACCCCGACGCCACATACAACGGGGCGTTCTCATTCACGGGAGCAGAAACGGGATCGGACTTCGCGGACTTTCTTCTCGGCATACCCAGCAGCTATGCGCAAGGGGACTCCTTGGCATTCTATCTTCGCAACAAATACGTGGGGATCTATGCGCAGGACAGTTGGCGGGTGAGGCCGCACCTGACGCTCAACTATGGCTTGCGTTGGGACCTGCTGCCGCCGTGGCGGGAGAAATACAATCAGCTACAGACCCTGGTGCTGGGCGAGCAGTCTCGGGTTTACCCGGGAGCGCCGAATGACTTGGTGTTTCCAGGTGACCCGGGAATTCCCGCGACGTTGGCCCCGACTAAGTACACTACCTTTGCGCCGCGCATCGGCCTGGCTTATTCCCCGGACTATCACAGCGGCTGGCTGGGAAGGATACTTGGCAACCCTGGCGCTACCAGCGTGCGCGCCGGGTTCGGCCTGTACTATACCGCCTTCGAGGGGTTGTCCGCGGGCATCATGAGTGCCAATCCCCCGTATGGCTACGACTATACGAGTCTGGCGCCTCCTCTGTTTTCTAATCCCTTCATCACGGCGGCGAGTGGGCAGAAGGTCGGGCAGCGTTTTCCCGAGCCTATTCCGGCACTTGGGGCCTCATCGGCGAATCCCAATTCCAGCGTGAACTGGCCACAGTATTTGCCTATCACCGGCGTTCCCTCTTTTTTCCACCAGAATGTGCCTCCTTATAGCGAAAACTACACGCTGTCCCTGGAACGGCAGACCGGCCGAAACACGCTTCTCAGCCTGAGCTATGTCGGCTCGCAAGCGCGTCACCTCTTGGTGCTCCTTTCCGCCAACCCGGGCGACCCTGCCCAATGTTTAAGCGTCAGCCAGACCAACCAGGTTATGCCCGGCACCGCCACCTGCGGGCCGTTCGGCGAAGGGGCGACATACTTCACGTCGTCAGGCCGGGTCATACAAGGAACTCGCGGCCCCTTTAGTTCCCAATTCGACGCCATCACTTATCAGAAGACTCTCGGAAACTCCAATTACAACGCGCTCGAGGTCAATCTGCGTCACCACCAGGGGCCTTTGGAATTACTTGTGGGCTATACGTATAGCAAATCTCTCGACTTGTCATCCAGTTTGGCCGAGCCGGTGAACCCCGTCGATCCCAACCTGAGCAGGGCTGTATCGGCATTCGATATGCGCCACAATCTTGTGGCAAGTTACAAATACGAACTGCCCGTCGACCATCTCCTTCATCGCCGGAACCGGCTGACGGAGGGTTGGAGTTTCTCGGGTATTACGCGATTCAGTACTGGCTTTCCCGTGACTCTTTACAACAACAACGACACTTCGCTGTTGGGGACGATACCCAACGGGATTAACAACAACGGCGTGGACACGCCCAACGTCAGCCCCGGCAACATGGAAATCAACACCGACCCTCGAAACGGCAGACCCGCCTTTAATACTTCGCTGTTCAGCCATCCAGCGCTCGGCCAGATGGGTACGGCGGGGAGGCGCTTTTTCTACGGCCCTGGCATCGCCAATTCTGACCTTGCCCTATCGAAGAGTCTCCACCTCACTGAGTCGAAATCGCTGCAATTCCGGGTGGAGGCCTTTAATGTTACCAACCATGCACAGTTTTATGGGGCCGCCGCCGTCAACGGGAACATCAGCAGCCCTTCTTTCGGGAGGGTCGTGAGCGCCGCCGCTCCCCGCCTCCTTCAGTTAGCTGTCAAATTCTATTTTTGAATACGTCTCGGCGAGCAACGGCGCATTCGGAAAGTCAGCTTTCAGTGGTTCGCTAGGCTGATCGTTGTCCCGAAACGGGGTTCTGGGATGTCTGGATCTGCTCACCTCTCCAGTTGGACGTAAAACGGCTTTACCGCCCTGACGCGGGCAGTGGGGCTGGGCACGGAAGAAGCGATGGGAGGATTGGCGAACAGGTCATTCAGGTACATGGCCACCATACTCTCGCTCGCATTCACGCCAGTAGCCGCAGTGCTTGCGAGAACACAAAGGGCTGCTTCGGTGCGGTGGATAGATCCCGTCCCGGATGGAGTCCTGAACCACAAGTAAATGATTCCTGCTGTCAGGTAATCAAGCTCAGACCGTCTCGCACCGCTCGCAGCAATGCACTGGGGTCTTTCAGGCGCGGCAAGTAGAGGTATTTTGCGAAGTCGATGACAAGCTGCTTCAGCCCCAAATGGTCGCCACCCACAGTGGCTGCGGTCAAGTTCCAAGCACAGTCGCGTGACCGCAAAGTCGGTCATCAAGAGTTTTTCGCCTCTGAGTTTCCTCGACGCCCGGCCCAACTGCTATGTCCACTCTCCGCGCGGCGCGAGCCGCAAGCGGCCAGTGGCTGGTGTCCATCCTCGTTTACACCAGGATTGCATCGGAATTGGGCCGGAATTGCGCCAAGGCGTCGTTCAGACGTAATTGCAGGCTCGTTATACCCTATTGAAATCTCGGCATTTAGTGCACTGGATTGCGCCAGAATTGCCCCCCGGGGGCGTATGATTGCGTTTCGGCGCAATCGCCTCTGGCGTCAGTCCAGGGTACGACCGACCCGACTTGTCCAGCCAACCCACGAGGGCAGATCCGCCCGTGCGAGTAATTCCCTGGGGTCGTAGATTACACTGGCAACAGCGAAATAAGTGAAAGCCGGCAGAGCCACAAGGCGGTACCGCGTGGTGAAATCCGACAGGATTGACGACTTGGTTTTTCCGTCGCTTATTAAGGGCACAGCTATGGGGGACCATTCTAGCCGGCCATCTGAAGCCAGCAGCCCGTAAGCTGGGGCTCGGTTTCGTCAACCGGCGGTGCCAGCGAACTTCTTCAAGGCAGAGTTGGCCTGTGCGAAATCCGTTTTCTAGGGGATAATCGACAGGAAGATGGAGCAGATTCAGTTAGTGGACCGGATAATCCGCCACGACTGGGAGCAAACCAGGAAGGCCTACTCTGCACTGGAAGATAGTAAGCAACCGTTGAGGAGCTTCGAATGAGCTTTTCACTTTCCCCGCTCGACTGGATCGTTTGCCTGCTGGGTCTGGGCGGGAGTGTTTTCATAGGTCTGCGCCTTGCCTCGCGCGCCCACGCCAGCGAGAGCAGCGCAGGCTTCTTCCTGGCGGGGCGCCGGCTCACCTGGCCGGTTATAGGCGCTTCGTTGTTCGCCACCAACATCGGGGCAGAACATTTGGTTGGGCTTTCGGGAGATGCGAATCGGTACGGTTTGTGTGCGGGTACGGTAGAGTTAACCACCGCGATCTGCCTGGGCTTCGCCTGCTCGATCCTGTTCCCCTACTACATCCGCACCCGGGTCTTCACGATTCCTGAGTTCCTTGAGATGCGTTACAACCGAGCGGCCAGGACGTTCTTCTCCGGTTTGATGTTGGCGATATGCATCATGACGAAAATGGCTTTCCACCTGTATGCCGGCGCGCTGGTTTTGCACGGGTTGCTGGGGTGGAGTGTGATGCCGGTGGTCGCGTTGACCGGGCTCATCATCGCGATGATCACCATCATTGGCGGATTTACGGCGGTTGCCTACACCGACTCCATTCAGGCGGGGATCATGATCCTGGGCTGCGGATTGATGCTGCTCGTGGGCCTGCATAAGGTCGGGGGATGGCACACGCTGGTGGCTGCCATGCCGGTCGCAATGAGAATTGCGAAGCCCTACGCCGACCCCAACTATCCCTTCTGGGGCATTATCGCGGGCGCAGTTTACGGAGGCATTTTCTACTGGGGGATGGACCAGGTGAATGTGCAGCGCGTGCTTGGCGCACGAGACCTGCAGCAAGCCAGATGGGGATCGATGTTCGCCACGCTGTTGAAGTTTACTCCCGTGTTTATTTTCGCCGTGCCGGGCGTGATCGCAGCAGTATTGTTTCCGGGCAGAGAACCCAAGACGACCTTTGTCACCCTCCTGAACGAACTGCTGCCGGTTGGAATTCGAGGTCTGGTGCTGGCGGCTCTCCTGGCGTCGCTGATTGGCTCCAATCTCTCGGTGATGAACTCGGTCTCGACTCTGGTAGTGCGTGATTTCGTATTGCACTTCCGGCCGCAGTCGAGCGAGAGATCGCAGGTTTTTTTTGGGCGCGTCGCGATTGCGGTGGCGGCCGGGCTGGGCGTGCTCGCGGCGTATCTTGTCTACACTACTCCTGACGGCCTTTACAAATATCTTCAGACCATCTCGATATACCTGGTGATGCCGATAACGCCGGCAATCGTATTCGGCATCATCAGCAAGCGCGTCACGGTGAAGGGCGCGATTGCCTCCGTGATCACCGGCCTTGTCTTGGCGACGATTTTCGTGGCCGATCAGTTGATGCCCAGGGCAGAGGGTGCGACGTTGTTCCCTTGGCTTCACACGAATTTGACCTTGAATTACACCTACCGGGGCCTGTGGGGAACGATTGCAATTTCCGCTGTTCTATTCGCTGTTTCGACATTCACTATGAAATCAGATCCCGCGGGACTGGAGAGAGTCACGATCAAATGGGGAGGAGCCCAGGAACCCTTCAGCGGGATTCGCGACTGGCGCCTTCATCTCGCGATTCTGAGTGTCGCAACCATCGTGATATACCGCTGGCTTTGGTAGTGAGTTGTGGCGGCGTTCGGCGGGGGGATTCTCGCAGGGGACTCCCCCCGCCGATCATCTGGATGTTCACAGCCAACGGCACGGGCACTGAGCGCGTTGACCCGTCCTACCGTTTCGAGGGGCGGTTTCGCAGTCGCTCAATTATCGTTCCCTTCCCCCGGCCACCAGATCAAGAACTGTCATTGCCAGCATCGTGTAAACCGAGGCTAGCTCAATCTGCTCGATACGTCTGGGCCTCATCGTACATTGCCAGCGCGTTCTCAACAGGAACATCGTCCATCAGAATGTGCATGTTGGCCAGAATGTAGCGGCCTCCTGCGCCGAAGACGTCTGCCAACCGACGTACCTGGCGGCGGACGTCGTTGGGCGTCCCGTGAGGCAAGACGTGCTGAGTATCCATACCGCCGCAAAAGGTCAACTCAGCACCGAACTCACGTTTCAGCTCGGCCGGATCCATGCCCGTCGCCGTCACCTGCACGACCTCAAGGACGTCCAAACCAGCGTCGATCAGGTCGCCCAAGACCGGACGGATCGATCCGCAACTGTGCAGCACCACCTTGAGGCCTCTTCTGTGAACAATGTCGAACAGACGCCTCCAAAGTGGAAGGAAGTATTCCCGCCACTTTTCGGGCCTCACGAGCATCCCCTGTTGGCCGGCGAAGTCATCGCCGAACGCGATGAAGTCGGCGTGCCCACAAGCGGCCTCCGCGATGCGCCGGTAGTACTGCTCGTGAAACTCGCCGATGTGGGCGACCATGGCGTGGACCAAGTCTGGGCGAGCCGCCATAAGAACCAGTCCCACCTCCATGCCGCAGAGGTCCATGATCCGACTGAAGACAGGATCGAAGCCCCCAATGATCCTTGCGTAGTCGGCGTGCCGGCTGGCCCACTGCGCCGTTGGTAAGAACGCGTCGGCATCGTCCAGGTTCCAGCCGATGCGCCCGTAGTCGAACCAGTCAGGATTCGGCCAGCAATGAGCATCGACATCGGCCACCGTCCCGACGTGGCTGAGCGGACGCTCAAGCTCGTCCGTGTAGGTGTTCATGCCCGACCAAGTACCCCAGATGCTGCGGGTAGCCTTCTTGGACGGGAAGGTCGAGGGAGGCTGGAAGGGCGCTGGCTGGAGTGGTGGTCCGGTGTACAGAGGCTTCCCCCAGCGCGTGTGTGCGCCCAAAGAGAAGAGCACGCCCTCGTGGTCGGCTTCGGCCAAGCCGAAATGCCGGCACAGGCCGGCTTCGAGCCGCGGGTAGATCAAGTTCTCCATAACGTCGACAGGGATGGGCCAGACTTCCTTCCCAGCGACGGCAGCCAGGACGCGATCTCTTGGCTTCATCGACTTTACTCAACCCTCCGACTTCCCCAACTCGCTTATCCCATTCATCTTGCATCGCCAGCTTTGACCGTCCGCACTCGACAACACCGTGGCCCGAAAAGAATCCAGCCCAGGGGCCTTCGTTTTGACTAGCCTCGCACGACCGACTTGAGCCATTCGCCCGTTTGCGCCACCGGGTGGTGCATACGCAAGCGAAGTTGCTGCTTGCTCTGCGGCTATGAAGCTAAGGAAACAGTTACGGTCAGCGGGCGATGTGGTAGGGCGTGTGGTTGAGCCGCTCGGCGCCGCTCTCCGTGATCAGAAAGCCGTCTTCGATCCGCAGGCCGCCCCAGGGTGCGTCGAACAGGGGAATATCCACTGAAATCACCATATCGGGCTGGAACAGCGCGCTGCTGCTGGGTCCAAAGATGGGCGGCTCGAATTCGATCACCCCAACGCTGTGCACGCCGGAATAAAGGAAGTAGGGCCCCATCCCGGCGGCTTCCACCACCCGCCGCCCCAGGGCCTCCACAGCTCGTCCTTCGATGCCCGGCCGCATCGCCCGAAAGCACGCCTCCTGCGCTTGCCGGGCCACTTCCACCGCCCGCCGGATCTCGTCCCCCGGATTTCCCACCAGCACCGGGCGCCCGATCGCGGCGTGATACCCTTCGTAGCGAGGAGCTACCGTGAGCAGCACCAGTTCATCCGCCTGAATGGCCCGAAATGTCGAGCGCGCCAGAATGGGCCGCGAGTGCGGCCCGGAGGCGACAATCGTGTCGATGCCGGTGCCTTCCGCCCCCATCCGGCGCATGGCCGATTCCACTTCCGCCGCCACTTCGCGTTCCGTTGCCCCCACGCCAATTGCATCCACCCCGGCATTCAGGCCCGCTTCCGCGATCCGGTAAGCGTACCGGATGACGGCCAGTTCCGCCGGCGACTTCCGCGCCCGCACATCGCACATGGCGTTCTCAACGTCCGCCCATTCCGCGCCCGGGAAGCTCGCCTGGAATGATCCCAGCAGGTCGGCGCTCATCAGCCCCCGTGCGGCCAAGCCGATCCGGCGGACCGAAGCCGGATCCGGAATCGCTTCCCCGACGATCTCGGCCAGGCTTTGGATGGTGCTGAAGGGGTAGTCTTCGTCGGGGTGAGTGAACTCGCGCAACACACGCACGTCGGAGAGACGGCTGGCCAGCAGGGCGTATTCCCGGGTCTCCGGACCGCAGAGCATAATGGGTGGCCCTTGCCGGAACAGCAGAATGCAGACGGGCTCAAAGTGTACCGGAAAATTGGCCAGCCAGCGGGCATGCGCCGCTCCAAAGACGGCCCGATCATCGGCATAGGCCACGAGGAGGTCGAGCTTCTCCCGTTCCATCATGGCTTGAACCCGAGCCCATCGCTGGGGATATTCCTCCGCTGGGATGGTTGGCTTGGTTATGGTTTCCATAGATGACATACCTCTCAACCAGTTTATAAGACTGAATTTCCGGGATGGCCGTTCCCCGGCTCGTCAACGTTTCCGTCTTCAAATCTCGACGGGCACAGAAGATACACCTGACCACATCCGAAATGCAATGGCGGGCTCTGCGATTAGGCCTGGTGGATGTTCTCACTCCACTTCCGCCGGTCGGGTTCGTAGGTCTTCACTACAACATTTTGCGGAGGGTCCCTCGCTGACAGCAAGGGACTTAACGGCGTGAACCGCCGCAAAATCGTCAACTCAGCCCAGTTGTCAACGTCGAACAGCCATTATAGCTTTGGCAGCGATGCAAACCGGGCCAAGCAGGCCCGACTCCAGGAGCGGATCGTCCTTCGTCCAATGCTTCCAGGTTGTAAAGGTGACGCGTCCGGTAGGGCTGGGTTTGTGCTCGAGAAACCATTGTGGCCAGCGGGCGAGCACCTCGCCATAGTTGCGGGGAGTGGGATTTCCGGGAGTTGAAGGTGGTATCCACTCGCAGTCATCCGGCAACTGCTCGTCGCCGATCAGGCGGTTGGGCCACAGGTTGACCACGCTCACCGCTAATTCATTCGCACCCGCGTGCAGGAGATCGGTGATCTCCACACGGAAGGGCGGCTTCCACAGAATGCCGAGATCACGCCCGTTCAGCTTTGGCTGCGCAATGACGCTGACGCGCCCCAGATCCAAGTAGAAGCTGCGATTTCGCGGCAGCATCGCTCGAGGCACTTCGAATTGCCGGCGGTAAGTTGCGGTGCCGGAGAAGTACTTCACGCCGGGATCGGGATGATCCGTCCATGAGATGAGTTGCTCGAGTGTCACGCGTTCCGGCGCACCCCAGCCCTTGGGGAATTCTAATTCCCAAGGTCCCACGATCTCGATGGGGTCCGGAAGGGCCGGGATTTCAGCCTTGAGAGTGTGGCCGGAAGCGGTCTTCAGCTCGTAGGTCCCCGGCTGCGCAACTTCGATGTGGTATTCCTCGGTGCCTGTGTGTTCCACGCCCACGGCTTCGTGCCGCAGTTGCGTTTCGGGAGCGGGCGTGGGAGTGAGTCCGGAAAGCTCGACACCGTTTCGCCGGAGCGAAATCACTCGCTCCGTTAGCGGGGCGGTGCTGCCACGGAAAACCACGAACACCGAACCGAAGGGGTCCAGTGCGAGCGGGACCACGGTGCTATCGGCCCGTTCGTCGTAAACCGCAATCGGTTCAATCCGCCCCGTGTCCGGCCACCACAATTCCGGCCGTTTTCCTTTGACGCGGAACGTGCACAGAAATCTCCTGGCCTCCGGGAAGGAGCTGGCCACAAAGTAAAGGTCGTCGCCGTCGATGTGGCGGTGAATATAGCGAATCTCCTCGCCCGGCGTCACCTCGAGGCAGGCAAAGTCGGGCCGCGAATCCAATCCCGCGAGCACGTCCGCAAGAGGCTTTCCCCACACCACTTTGCCTTCGCCAAAGCGATTCTCAATAATGCTCACGCCATCGCAGTCGCCCCACAGTGCGGCGGCCAGGTGTTGCACTTCGCCGTCGCAGCGCGGGTAATCGGCCAAGCTAGGCGAACTGGCGGGGTGCGGGCCGACCACCGTCGCCCCAGCGGCGACGAGCTCCTTGATCTTCCCCAGCAAGGCAGGCGTCATGGTACGTCCCGGCGGCAGGACCAAGATCCGGTAGCTCATTCCGCTCGGAAGAACCAGTCTGCCGTCATGCACCGTCATCTGCTCCAGCAAGACTCCAGGCGGCAGGTCGTCAAAGTCATATCCGGGGGGTATGACCGGATCCATCGATTCGCGTTTCGGGAAAGAGTTCGGCGAATTCTCACTGCCCAGATAGGCCACGTCGGCAACAAACTTCCCGCTCTGTAGCATGGACTGGCAACGGGCGACGTACGTATTCCAGGCAAGAGATTGCTCCCACCAAGTGTTCGTGCGTTCGTAATGAATGCCAAAAGGTCCAAACGTCATGCCGGGCTTGCGGTCCAGCCAAGGCTGCATCGAATAGCGGTGGTATACAAAGCGGTTGGCGCCCAGCGTGAAAGCCAGGTCGCCCAGGGGTTTCATGCGGAACGGATGGCTCTGCCACTTTGCACTGTCCGGCTCGGAGGTGAAGGATTCCGCCGCGATAATGGGCCGGCCGTAGATGTGCCCCGCCGAGGCCATCGCTTTGCACCAGCCCATCAGCAAGTCCCACCACGCGGGTACTCCCGACCAGAATTCGCACATGGGCACATCGGCGCAGCCGCCGTAGGCAACGTCGTCGAACGGCCCTCCGCCGTAGCCCTCGATCGACAACGTCAGTCCATGCTGGTGGCCGATCTCCCTCAGGTGTGCGGCGTAGTTATCGATCAGCAGATCGCCAACCGTCCGCCGCAGGTCCCAGAGGAAGCGCTCCGAAATTTCCCGGCTCTCGACGGCTCGACCTGTCAAGACGGCCAGATACGGGAGCAGGTCGTATCCGCGCCGCTTTTGGAATTCTTCCCGAAATCCCGGCGTCCAATTCTGCGCGCCAACTTCCCAACTGTCGATGTGGGTCATGGCCAGGGCTCTTCCTCCGATGGCCGCCTGGTCCTCGAGCAATTTTCCCATCAGCCCCGCGAACTGCACCTCGATCGCCTTCTTACTCAGCTTGTCGCACTCCAGGCCGAGGCTTTCTTGCGGCGCCGGGTGGTTCATTTTTCCCGTCGAGGTGTGTCCGATGCGCAGCACGGTCCATTTGCCGGCGGGCACTTCCCAAGTGAGCCGCCCTTCTCTGTCCGGCCTGTTGCTGAGATCCAGAATCTGGTCCCGGCGGACAACCATCTCGGGGGTTAGGGCGGGCTCCCCGGAAAACACCTCCTCACGAATGTAAGCCGCTTTCCCAGCGATGTCTTCGATGCGGAGGCCGGAATGGAGTTCCACCTCGCCCAGTGGAAACCCTTTGGCAAACTCCCGGAAGAGCCAGTCAACCTCTTCCGATGGCCCCTTTATGGCGATCCTGAAATGGCGAGAGGTGATCGCAGGGAAGTTCACCGAAGAAACCGGCCAGCGCAGCCTGAACGCGTGAACTGTCTGGAAGTGTTGCCCATCGTCGGAAGCCTCCAGCGTCCCGGTAATCTCGGAATTGCAAGGGTCGAGAGCGATGGTCAAGGCCTGCGCCGTGAAAGGTTCAGGAAAATCAATGTTCAGGTACTGCGGCTGGTCCGCTTCGGGCGGGGGCAGCAGTACAACCGTCGCGGGGTTGCCGTCGAGGAGCTTGGTGGCATCGAAACTCTTGCGCTCGAGGCCATACGTCAGCGTGGGAGAGCGCTCGGCCATCCGTACGCTCTCCGCTGGGGGCGTGGGAAAAGCCAGCAAGGCAATGTCACGGTAGTAGTCCTGAACCGTTTTCGGTTGTGGAAGCCTTCCTGTGAAGCGTTGCGGACCCTCGAGGGTAGTCTCGCTCCATACCATCACCTGCATAGATAAGTCCGGCGTTATCCAGGGGCCGCCGCTGCCGGAGTAACCCCCATCATTGTTCATGCTCAGGGTGATGCCAAGCCGCGTGGCTTCCCTCACCATATGCTGGATCAACTCCCTCCACCGTGGGCTCAAAAAACGCGCCGGCCCCTTGGGAGTAAACAAGTCACATTCCAAATACAAGAGTCCGCGAATGCCTACCCGGTGCATCGCCTCGAGGTCAGCCGAGATGCCTTCAGGCGTGAGGTTGCCGTCGGAGACCACGAAATAAACCCACGGCCAAGCGGCATCTCGTGGCTCCAGAAATACGCTCTCCAACGTTCCACGTTGCTCTCTCCCATCTTCCGCAGCCTGAAGAAGGGCATACGCCCCGCTCAGGCTAGGGAGTGCGGGGAACGCCATGGCCCAGGCAGCGGAATTTCTCAAGAACGTTCGTCGGTCGGAAATGAAAGCCATGAAACCACCTTCCCCGGAAAGGTCCGTCTCTCGACTTTAGAGTACCGTAACTATACCAGCCCACTGGGAATTAACGCGAGTTTTCCACATGCTCCGGGAATTTGGGCTTTGGTCTCTTGTGAACAGCAATTTACCGTTACTGGCCTGATGTGGAAGGGGTAAACTTGGTCGGACGTCTCACCACGTTATACCGCTGTGAGTGGGCAATCCTGGTGAGAAATCGCGGTCGGAGAGTGGCCACGGATTCCCCTCCTCAGTTGAGGAGGGCGCTTATGAACAGAGCCACTGGCCTCATATTGTTTCATACTCAAACCCCGCAAGGAGGTCCGACTGTTATGAGAATTGGCTGCTTTTGCTTGGTGGTGATGGCCCTGGCTCTGGCTGCAGACCCTGGCCCGAGTGGAACGGTTCAGGCTCAAGAAGCTCCGCACCGACAACCTGCACGAGAAGGTGTCCAAACCTTCGCGCTTGAAACCTATGCGCAGCGCGGCTTCAACTATTACAACCGCATGGTCGACAAGGACGGCCTGCCCTACTTCAATATCTTCTGGTCTGAGCCTGCCGAAGCCGCTCACGATTGGCCGGACTTCGGCGACGTCATGTCGCGGCAATTCCAGGCAGTCGTGATGGCTCGGCACATGACAGGTGAGACCGCTCCCATCGAAGCCGCCTGGCGGCGGAAAATTCTGGGCTTGATCGACCCGGAGACCGGGCTGTTGACACGGCCTCAGACGAGCTACTCGACCAAGGTCGCAGACGAAGGCGACCAGGCGCTTACCCTCTACGCGCTGGTGACCGCCTATGCTGACGCGCCGGACCCAGAGCTCCGCCAGGTCATTGTCCAAATGGCGGACGCCTTGCTCGCTCGGTGTTCAAAAGCAGCCGGCGAGGGATTCGGCAATGGGTTCATGATCAAGAGTCTGATGGCCTGCGCCCGCGTGCTGGGCAATGACCCGGCGTTGACGCTGGCGGAAATGCAAATTCATAGGGTCTTTACTGAAAAACCTCTCTTTACGCCCGACAATACGTTCAAGCAGGGGGGGCACATGCACGGGAATCTGCGCACTCTGGTGGGGGCGGCGGATTACGCACTCTACGTCGGGGACCCCGTACTTTTCAGCCGCGTAGATGCAATCTATCGTTACGTGCGCTCGGAAGGAACGCGATTTGGATTTCTTCCGGAAGCGATTGGGCGCAAGGGCGACATCGTGGGGACCGAAACGTGCGCGCTCATGGATTATGTGGGGCTGGCGGCCACCTTGGCGAACCATGGGCATCCCGAGTATTGGGGTGATATCGAGCGGGTGGTTCGCAATCAGCTCGTGGAAAACCAAGCCCGTAACCTCTCGTGGTTAAAGTCCGATCCTGCCAAGTCCGATACAGAGCAATTCACCTGGCGCGACATCGGGGGGAGGATGGAGGGCGGCTGGGCGGGATGGAGTTCGCCCACGCACTTGCTCGCCGCTTGCGAAACACTCGGCCATCACTGGGGAGGGCCTGAATTGCACGACAAGACGCGTGCCTTTCAGAATTGTTGCGGCGGATCAGGCATCCATGCGTTATTCATCGCCTGGAAGAACGCAGCACGATTTGAGAAGGGCACGCTGTCGGTAAACCTGCACATTGACAAGTTGCTGCCGCAAGCTGAAATCCGAGGTTTTCAGCCGTTTAAGGGGTTGCTGTCGATTCACCTCAAAGAAGCTTGCGCCGTGCGCGTGCGCGTCCCGGATTTTGTCGAACCAAGCGCTGTAGTCGTCGAGGTGAATGGCGCCAAGGCAAGGGTCAAGGTCCTCGGGAATTATCTCGAGCTTGGGCAGCGCACACCGGGCGACACGATCAACATCACCTACCCGCTTCCTTTCACAACTGAGGAGGTTGAGATAGGCAACCCAGGCTTTCGCCACTATCGCTATCGGGTGACGTGGAAGGGCGATACGGTGATACGGATGGAGCCGCTAGGCAACGAGTACGCCACCGGTTATTCCGACTTCGACAATAAACAGGTGCCTATTTTTTATGGGAAAGAGGGGCCTGGCCTGCTTTATCAGCGGGAGGAATTCGTGAAGGAGGCTGAGCCGAATTTGTCGCCGCTTCACATGGACGATGGGTCACTCGATTTCTGGGCTGGATTGGAAAAGCCGGCTCATCTTTCGCGGCAATAACCGGCTCCTGTACGTGAAAAGGCCGGCGGCAATTCGACTCCATCCCGCCGCGCGCCACTCCTTGATATCAGGGCTCATGTATAATGTGGGCGTTTCGCGCGGGCAGTGTCTGCGCCACAAAAAAGTTGCGAGGCCCAGCCTATCTGACGGCAGCACTGGCCGCGGTCCTCACAGGAGGTGACCGTGAAGAGACGCTCTTTTCTTAAGACGGTTGTCGGGATTGTTCCCGGGGTCGTGGTAGGGGGTCGCATGGGACGCCCGAGTCAATTGCCTGCTGACGCTCCCGGAGCCCTTCCAGGGGGAATGGAGGGCAAAGACTTTCTCGTCCTGGCCCGTGAGCTTGCCAAAGAGAAGCGGACAGTTGTGGGGGTGTTTCACGACCCAGCGTTCGCAGGCCGCGAAATCCCCGCCAGTCTGCGTCCTGAAAACTTCCAGAAGACCTGGGGTACGAGAAACGATATTCGGGTAGTCTTCCTCGACAAGGACCAGGTCCGTTCCTATTCCATACTCTTCAAGGGCCGATTGGATGTTCTTGTGTACCCCTATGGGCCGCTCTATCCCATGGACGGCTTCTCGCTATTTTCCGGGGACACCCTGACGCACTTCCTCAGACGCGGGGGCGCTGTAATGACGACGGGCGGCGTTCCGTTCGGCTTGCCGGTGAGTGACGAGGGCGAACCTCCCATGAAGGAGGCGACGGAGCCCGACGGCTTGAGCCCCAAGAACGAAATCTTCCAAAGGTGGATCGCGCCGCTTGGTTACAAGTATTACGTGCATCCGTATCAACCGGTCGAGACGTGTGTCGATCGGCGATGCCTCCCCAGTGTACCGGGTACACTCGACGTTGCCGCTTGCCGGCTGGGAATCGTTGCCAATAACAGCTCCCACGAACCTGTCCCCAAATGTTCGCACGGGAACGTATTTCCCGAGCGCTACCCCGCTCGGCAGGTTACGCCTTTTTTGTGGGGTACCGACAAGTACGGCAATGTGCTCGCCGTCAACGGCCTTCTGATTCAGGACTTCGAGAATGGCAGTCGCCGCATCCACATCGCCCACCAAGCTGAGCCCCATCCGCTTTCACCGGACTCGAAGCATTTTTCAGGACTGATGGCGGACCTGCTCAATCTGCTCACGAATCGTCTCATGCTTAAAGAGGTGGAGACAAACTACGCCTGTTACCGGCAGGGTGAACCCGTCCGAGTGCAAGCGGAAATGGTGAGCTTCGAGGCAAAAGAAACTGAGGCGGAGGTTGTGCTTGAAATTCGAGCCAACGGGCAGACGGTGGATTCGCATACCGAAACGCTGCGGCTTCCCGCGAAACAGGCCGCTACTAAAGAATGGCATTGGGCGCCCCAAGCCTTCGAGGCAGACGAATACGAAGTCCTGGTCAGCATCCGGCGACACGGCCAGACCGTTTCCTCCGCCGAGAACGGATTCGTAATATGGAACCCCGGCGTGGTCCAGCGGGGCCCCACCGTCAGTATGCAAGGCAAGTACTTCCGAATCGGCGGGTCGGAATCGTTCCTGAGCGGCACGAACTACTATGAGTCAACCCGTGGGGAGATCATGTGGTTCCGGCCGAATGTGAAGCGCATTGCTGCGGATTTGAGGCAGATGCGTGAATGCGGCATAAACTATATTCGGCCACATTACCATCACCTCAAATGGTTCAAGGATTATTTGCTGTTTCAACAGGGCAAACTCTTTCCGTTTTTCGCAAGCCTGGAGGGTGTCGACAGCCCTCTGCCTGACGAACGCACTTGGCGTATCTGGGACGCCTTCATTTATCTCTGCCAGAAACTCGGCATAGTGTACGGCGGAGACTTGTTTACGCTCGTGCCGGAGGAAATGGGTGACCCGCGCGGGTGGTTCCCGCTCTTGGAAAGCGTTTATTGCCAGGAAAAGAGGACTCTTGAAAAGGAATTCCTGCGGGAGATTAATTTGAGGTTCAAAGCCGCACCCGGCATTGCTTGGGATCTCTGGAATGAACCGGGAGTGCCCGTGGATGCCCTAAAAAGCTGGACGAACGACCTGCGCCAGACTCTCGAGAAAACGGGCGTGCCCCGTTACATTACGGTGGGCGGCGGATCTGGAGAAAAACTGGGAGACGCCGTTGACTACCTTGGCGCCCACTCAGGGACTCACGATATTCGCAAGGTCGTAAACACCTCGGCAAAGCCGGTATTAATGCAGGAAATCTACATGGATCACAACGAGGACCTGCCGAGCGAACTTGTCCAGGCTGAGGATATGAGAGAAGGAATCCTGGCCACGCTCAAGAACGGATATTGCGGAGTAGCGCCGTGGTCCTGGACTCGCCAGATGAGGCTCTGGCAGGATTCATACGAACACGATCCTGCCTTCAGGATGGAAAGTTGGGACGACCGGCTGGGAACTCACACCCACGACGATTCCACCCTCAAGCCGGCAGGCCAGGTGTTCCGCAACCTCGCCACGCTGCTGCGGACGGTTCATCTTGCGGACTTCGAGAGCTCCTCCAGGCGAATTTCAACCGACCGCGGCGAATTGCTGGTCAAATTGAAAGATGCGGAGGAATCACAGGCCTACTCGCTGTATCACGTGTCCGGAGCTCGCTGTTTCGCCGCCATGTCACTGACCTCCGTCTCGTGGAGTGGGAAGCAGTTGGCTTCAGGACCCGCGGGCGGTTACCTGTACATCTTCAGCGATGATGGGTCCGACCTCATTACTGCCAAGCGCATCTATGCAAAAAGTGAGGTCCCTGGCAAGCTGGTCCTTTACGGACGATCGGTCGGGCCGCAGTCAGTTTCTCTCGTCGATGTTTCTCCATTAGGGAACAAGACCTTGGATGTTCTCTCTTGGTCGCCCAGCGCGGAGGGAATCGAGATAACTCTCGGTCCCACGTTGCAGGCTTACTGGGTACAAGTGAATTGGTAGACGGGCCTGTGTGAAAACTCTGATCTGTGGCGGCGGTCTATGACCACCGGTCCCGAAAACAAAGGGCTTCGGCGCTCATAGAGCGCTGCTACAGCACGCGAACAGTGATTTTCAGACGGGCTCTTCAGAGCCTGTGTGAAAACGACGCGTTAAGGTGGGGGAAGCGCTTTGGAGTGCGGCAGCTTGCTGCCGCTTTCCGTCGGCCAGCTTGCTGGCCGTAAAGTGGAACGTGGCCGTTGGACAGGCGGGACGCGAGCAAGCTCGCTCCGTGAAAGCGGCAGCAAGCTGCCGCACTCCAAAGCGCCTTCGGCGCCGTTCGTCCGCCTAGCCGAGTTTTCATCCCGCAAGTTGTGAGAAAGCCCGATTAACCCGACACGGGCCATTACCAAGGGTTGATTTTTGTTGGCGTATCGGGCATCCTGTCCTCATCTCAGTTACATCGGGTCAAGTGGGATTATGAAAAAGCTTTTGATTTACGACACCACGTTGCGAGACGGTTCGCAAGGCGAGCACCTCTCGTTTTCTTTGGAAGACAAACTTCACATTGTGAAGAAGCTGGACGAACTGGGAGTGGACTACGTGGAAGGCGGCTGGCCGGGCTCGAACAGCAAAGACATCGCTTTTTTCCACCGGGCCCGGGAACTGAACCTGAGGCATGCCAGGATCGCCGCGTTTGGCAGCACTCGTCATCCACGTCACGATGTAGCCCACGACCGAAATCTTCAAGCGCTTCTGGAAGCCGAGACGCCGGTCGTGACCATCTTTGGAAAGAGTTGGGATTTGCATGTGAAGGTGGCTTTGGGCATCTCTCTCGAGGAAAACCTCGGTCTGATTCGCGAGTCAGTCGCGTACCTGAAATCCAAAGGGAAGGAAGTGATCTACGACGCCGAGCATTTCTTTGACGGATTCAAGGCCGACTCGGCTTACGCGCTGGCCACCCTCGAGGCCGCCGAGGGGGCGGGCGCCGACACCATCGTGTTGTGCGACACCAACGGCGGGGCGCTGACCGCCGAGATTTGCGAACGTTTCCAGATGGCTTTGAAACATGTCAAGACGCCCCTGGGGATTCACACTCACAACGATTGCGAAATGGCGGTCGCGAACTCCATTGCCGCGGTACAGCAGGGGGCAGTGCAGGTCCAGGGCACGATCAACGGGTATGGAGAACGGTGCGGTAATGCCAACCTCTGCTCCGTAATTCCCAACGTCGAGCTGAAGTTGGGCGTGCATTGCATCGGTAAGGAAAACCTCAAGCGCCTCACGGAGGTGTCCCACTACGTGAGTGAGCTGGCCAACCTGCACCATCGACACGACCTGCCCTTCGTGGGTGAGAGCGCGTTTGCCCACAAAGGCGGCATTCATGTGAGCGCGGTCATGAAGGATGCGGCTGCCTACGAGCACGTGGATCCGGCAGTGGTCGGCAACGAGCGGCGGGTCTTGGTCTCGGAGCTTTCCGGGAAGAGCAGCGTGATTTACAAGGCGGCGGAGTTGGGCCTGGAGATCGACAAGGCTTCTCCCGACGCCAAGGTAGTTGTGGAGAAACTCAAAGAGATGGAGCACTACGGCTACCAGTTTGAAGGAGCTGAAGCGTCGTTTGAGATCCTCTTCGACAAACTGTTGCACCACTCGAAAGAGTTTTTCGAGTTGGATGGCTTTCGCGTTATCACCCAGAAGAAGGGAGCCGACGAGCCTTACTCGGAGGCGGTCATTAAATTGCGCGTGGACGGCACGGAAGAACACACAGCCGCGGAAGGGGTTGGCCCGGTGAGTGCGTTGGACAGAGCGCTGAGAAAATCGCTCACTACTTTCTTCCCGTGCATTCGGGACATTCGGTTGACCGACTATAAGGTGCGTGTGCTGGACGCCAAGGCCGCGACGGACGCCAAGGTCCGGGTGCTGATCGAAACCACCGACGGCCACGAGACCTGGGGAACCGTGGGCGTCTCCGAAAACCTCATCGAGGCTAGCTGGCAGGCCCTCGTGGACAGCATCGCTTACAAGCTGAAAAAGGAATACGGCTACAAGCAGCAGGCCAGCGTTTCCCCTGCCACGTAGCAGGGTGCTGAAAGAAACGGGGCGGAGATTATTCTAACGACCCGTATTCCGCTAGTTCCACGTGAGTGAACCCGACAAGTTCGGGCTCAAGGGCGATTGCGACCCCTGTCTTTTCGTAAACCGTTCTTCGGATGTGGCGGGCGAGGCTCAGCACGTCGCGAGCCGTGGCCCCGCCCTGGTTCAGCAGGACCAGGGGCTGAGCGGGGTTCACCTGTGCGCCGCGAATCCGGTGGCCTCTGAGGCCGCAGGCGTCAATCAAGAAGGCCGTCGGGATCTTAATCCGGTCAGCCGAAGGGAGTTTGTTCCGCAAGGTCCGCAGCGTTGCCGTCGAGTCGTGGCTGAAATTCATCTGAAAACGCTCCTCAACCTTTAGGTACTCAGCCTCCGTCAGGAGCACATTTTTGAAGAAGGACCCGGCGTTTCCACCTTTTTCCTCGCAGGGGAACGGAAACTTAGCATCGCGAATCGAGGTGATGGCCTGCCGGATTTCGCCCAGCGAAGGCGAGGTGAGCCCTCTCTGCTCGAAGTATGCGCGAACGTCCGGGTACCCAAGGTTCGGCTGGCCGTGCTTGGCGAGCCGAATCCTCAAACTGAGGATGATAAAGCTTCCCTTGTCGCTGCTGTTGAAGATGCTGGATCGATAGCCGAGGCGGCAGGCTTCGTGATCCAAAATTTTGACTTCGCCCGTTCTGACTTCCATGACCTCCGCGCTTTGGAAGACGTCACTCAACTCGGCTCCGTATGCCCCGATGTTCTGGACGAGGGCCGCGCCGGCCTGCCCGGGAATGTGCGCGAGGTTTTCGATGCCCCACCACCCGTGCTCGACGGCGAAGCCGACAGCGTCGTCCCAGGTTTCCGCCGCGTGCACGCAAAGGAAAATCCCCCCAGCATCTTCTTCGCCAGTGATAATTCCTCTGTTGGCAGGGTGAATGACCAGCCCATCAAAGCCGCGGTCACTCACCAGAATGTTGCTGCCGCCGGCCAAAACAAACAAGTTCAGATTGTGGGTCTCTCGAAACGCCAGGACTTCACGCAGCTCGTCAGGTGTCTCGAAGCGGGCGAAGTATTTGGCCGGTCCGCCAATCTTGAACGTCGTGTACGGTCTTAGAGCCTGATTCTGGCTGATTTCCATAATCGGGAACAACTCCTCGGCCTGGACTCACCATGGGCGCCAACGCCGCCTACGCAAACCCAGGGTCACAAAAGAGGAGGCAGGTTGTGGCCCGACGTCAACTGCTCACCTTGATCCACGGGTACGCACCGCGATGGTCTATTCTACTCCCCTCCTAGCTAGCTTGGTCCTGGGGACCTTGCTTTTGCACTTGGCAATGATGAGAATGTCCACGGGCCCTGGTGGGTTTTCGGTGGCGTTCCACGGTGACAAATCCACTTTGCGGGACCTCGAGTTCCAAGTTACTCCCCTCGCAACATGCTATGAGGGACAGACGGAGGCAGTAAGATACATGGAGACCAGCGTTATCAGATTGTGACTCAGTATTAAGGGCAGGGGCTCTCGTTTAGTGCCGTCATTTGGCCCCAAAGATCAACAGTTCTGATGTCAAATCTCCTTCAAGCCGAACCGGGATTCCTTCTTGCAGAAGGCGGTAACCGGGAAGCTCGATGGTCTGGCCGCTATTGGAAAAGGTCACGTCGTAGGTTTTATTCATGCCGAGGCCGCGCGGCCTGAACCGGAACACCGGTTCCTCAGATTCAGAAGTGCGAAACAGCCAGCCCAAGTCCCTTTTGGGAATTCGGAGCCGCATATTCCAGCACTACCCAGGGCGAGCCCTCCATCATGGGGGTGAGCGGTGTGTGGTGATACACCCGACAGTCTTTCAGGATCGGCCGGATTACCTGCTTGTAAAGCTCGACATTGTGCCGAACCGTCTCTCTTTCGAGGGGGTTGAACTCTTCCGCTGAGGGACTCAAGCCCCGAAAAATTGGGAGGGCCATAGTGGTAGCCCTTAACTGCGTGACCAGATCGGCATCGGAGGTGACTCCGTCGGACTCTGTCCCGAAAGTGCGAAGAAGGATCTCGGGAGGCAAGATCCAAGTCATACCATTCAGAATCTTCAAACCCCGCGGAGCACGCAGCCAATCCGAAAGTTCTGTGTTCTGAAAGCGGTGCATAATGCCCAGGTCGAGCCTGCCGCCGCCGCCGGCACAGTTTTGAAAAACGACCCTGGGAAACTGTTTATGCAGCCGGTCGAACATCGCGTAGAGTGCATCAACGTGGCGCCACAGGGTATTTTCCACGAAGCCGTCACGAACGTGGTTGCCGCCTTCTTCGACGGTGGTGTTGTAGTCGATGCGGAAGAGGTCGAGGTCGTACTTCTTGATAATGCGGGCGATTTCCGACTCCATCCAGGCTGCCACAGCGGGGTTCGAGACATCGAGTTGTCTGCCCTCAGCGACAGGCTTGCCATTACGGGTGAGTACCCACTCGGGATGTTCCTTGCGCAGCTTCGATGCGCTGCCGATGCTTTCGATCTCGACCCACAGTCCGAAAAGCAAGCCTTTTCTCCCGGGCATACTCTCGCACCGGGGTTAGATCATTAGGCAGCCAGGCTCCGGCGTACCAATCACCCACGTTGGGCCCCCAGCTGGTTCGGCTCCGGTCCGTACCAACCCGCGTCGACAACAAACATCTCGGCGCCGACCTCGGCAGCCAAGTCGATCTCGCGCTTGAGGCCAGCTTCACTTTCGTGATCGACGATGTAACCTCGATGGTTTGCCTCCACCAACATGTCCCGGCCTGGCACGGGCGGTGGAAGGATGTCCCGGCGCACATGCTCGTGCAAGGCCTGGATCACGCTGTCCAGGTCGCCCCGCTTGCAGACGATGTGAGTCTTCGGAGTTTCCACCGATCTCGCCCGGCCCGATGACTCGCAGCACGGGATCCACAGTGCTCGGTCCCATCCGGAAAAGGAAAGCCGCGCGTTGCGTCTCAGGTTCCTGGTGGCCGGTCACTTGAATAGTCCAATTGCCGCTCCAGCCGAGCGAGGCTACAAACCATTCTCCCGTCGCCTTGTTGTGGGCAAAGAAGGTGGGGTGCCCCCATCCGGACTTCCCGCGCGTGCCGGAAATCGGTCTTGCTGCCATTTTCCACTGGCTCAAATTGCCAAGCGCCTTCATGCCCCCACTCCTGGTACTGTGCGTAGCCGACCTCGAAAGGACCGCCGCTCCCTCTCGGCAGCCGCTCCTGATAGTTGGTTGTATCCCAAATAAGACCCGACCAAGGTGAGACAGCGGTAATGGCGGTAGGCTTTTTCCCGGTGTTAGTGACCTCAAGCCAGCGGACCATCACCGGCCCTCCGTATAAGCAGCGTGTGAATCTTTACGGTGATCGGACGCGCGCGGCTTGCCAGTTCCAGGGTGACGAGCAGGCCGTCCGGGTTCTGAACCTCTGACTTCTCGGCCTTGACCCAAGTCCAAGTCCCCGACAAATCCTGGCCCTCCACGGCAAGTTGGAAGCCGTCGATCGGCAGACCCTCTCGCCGCTCTTCTTGCGAGGCCAAGTGGAACTCCGGTTCGATCATTCCGGTGGAGAGCCAATATCGGTTGACCCATCGGCCCATCCACAACACTTCATCACAAATAGTCAGCCCGGAGGTAAGCCGAATTCCTGGCAAGGGTTGCTGGTGAATATCCGCGGCCCAGTATTTGCCCGCGCTGCCTTCTGCTGCGCTGGCGAATCCGCTGGCACAGGCGAGGACGATCGCAAGGCAAACCTGCGCCAGTGTATATCCTGAGGTTTTCAAACCTCTTGCAACAACGTTCGGCTGTCTCAACTGAGGCCCTCCAACATCCGAGTATTTCATTGGGTCTGCTCGAGGTAGACCAGATCGCTGCTGTATTTATTCGGGAGCTTTATTTTGAGGCCGTAACTCATCAACTCTTTCCCGCTGCGCACTCCTTCAGCAACTGAGGAATCCTCCGAGCGGAGGCGATATTGCGCCTCAGGAGTCAATCCCTTCAGCCGAACGCGTTGTGTGGCCTGGTCGTTGTTTGGCCGGAAGATGTAAAGCGTCCCATGCTTCAGGCTGGGACTCCAGTAGAACATCCCATCCCAATGAGCCCCGTCCGGCCGCGGCAGAATGTGATGAACCTCAACGTCCTTGAACATCGGCCGAATCCAGGATTTGTAGATTTCAGTTGCACGCTTGGCGCCGGCGATTTCCTCCGGAGACCAATTGGCGGTGTGGGTCGGATCAATCTGCCACGCACTCATCATCGCAGAACGCCAAAAGAAAGGGCGAGGCCGGTCAGCATCCTTGTTAAAGAAGTTCTCATAGGTATACGCCATTAACACTGCGGGCGGAAAGGCGAAGGTCGAGTCGTAGATGCTCTGGCGATCGGGCAAGGCAGACAGGGTATCGGTGGTCACGATATAGTGCACGTGCTTGACGTAGCCAAAGTCCTTAATGTGTCCACCTCCGGAGCATCCCTCCAGGACGAGTTGCGGGTGCCGCTGCTTCAGGTTCTCCATTACTTGGTAGTAGCCTAGCGTTGACCAGTAGCTGACGTCGACCCCATAGGAGTGGCGGTGGTTGGTCTGCACGCACTGAGTCACGATCGGAGTGTAATCATGTTTGAGGTAGTCGAGATGGTAATCGTCGACGATGCGCTCTACCTCGCGCGTAGCCCACTCTCTAGCCGGATCAAACCCCAGGTCGATAAGGGTGCTCCAATTGATGTCTTCCGGCTTCCAGTCCGGCTTCACTTTCTCAATAGCCCAGTCGGGGTGGCGAAAAATATTTAAAGCTCCGGGATGAATTGAGTCTCCTCCGTGTGTCCAAGCGACCCAAAGACCCAGTTTCATCCCGTTGTCGTGCGTGTACTGTTCAATCGGCCCTCCTCCATGCGGAAACCGAGCCGGGTCCCAGCGCCAGTCCCCGTCGGTTGCAAACCACATCGCGTCCGGCACGAAAGTTTCAAAGCCGAGCGACTTACAAAATGCGGCGCTGTTGAGAACGTCCGACTCGCGTGCCTTGCTGCCACCGACGTCAAGATAGAGGTTGTAGGCCAGCGTCGGATAGGGCTGGTCCGCAGGCAGAGGAGGAAGAAGTTTTTCAAGAATGAAACGATGCAAAGAGTAGCTGCCGTCGTCTACATCCCCTTTATAACAACCCACAAAGGCCGGAGGGGCCAGAAAGGTTGCTCCAGCGGGGATGTCAGTCTTGAAACCCGGCGCAAGGCCGACGCGCAACTCGAATCGCGTCGGGCCCGCGGAATTGGCTTTGGCGTGGATGACCCCGATACCGGAAAACTCCCAGCCCACATAGAGTCCCTCTTCCTGGCCGGCTTGCACTGCCATCCAAGGAACAGGACTCGACCCGTCAGTGGGATCACTCAACAAGACCTGATCAAAGTCCGGGTCAACTCTTACGGCGAAAGTTCCCCCTTCCTGACTGGCATTGCTTCCCCCGCGGTTGATCCACCACGCTTGCGCCGGCTCTTTCGATGGAACCACAAGATTCGTGAGGACTAAACTCTCCTGCTGAAGCGTCGTGATGGTGTGTCCGGAATCATTGGTCATTGTCAACCAGTGTTCCACCGGGCCGCGGCCAGGCCTTGCTTGCCACACCGAATCCAGCCGCAGTTTTGGGCTGGCGTTGCTGTAATGAAGATTCAACTGCTCGCTCGTTGCGTCGAGGTCCGCGCCCTCAAACTTCCAGTCCAACTCCTTCGCTGCGCCGTCTACTTCCAATTTTTTCATCAGCGTTTCTTCGAGGCGAGACGACAGCCAATTCCGGTGAGTAGCAGTTGACCTCAGAGCTTCCACGGCCGGCCGGCCATCCTTGACACTCAATATGACCTCCGTGTCGTCCGTCGCGAGCGTCCAGGAATTCGTCGCGGCTTGGCGTTCTGAGCCTGCGGCCGTAAGTGTGGCGCTGGCCAGCCATAGCGCCAGCGCAACGGCGATCATAGCGGGTCCGCCTGAACGGAGCGCAGGCGGCATCATAGTTGATTCTTTCATCTGCTGAGGTCGCATAGTCGTCTCTTCCTTTGAATACAGGCCTTGTTCGTCCCTGCCGAGAGACCGCCAGCCTAGGGTTCCGTCAAACTTGCCGGGCACAATGTTACAGAGGGCCGCCCCACGAGTGAGTAGGAATACTTGCTCAGGACTTGAACACGAAGGGCTTTACGTATTCGAGTTGCTGGTACCGCACTCGCGGAGCCATGTGGTGCAAGCAAGCCCGGAACTGCTGGGGATCCGCGGCGTTGTCCGGAAACATGTCGTAATGGCAGGGGATCGCAACCTTCGGTCCGATCAGCGCGGCAAGACCGGCAGCCTCCCAGTGGCTGAGGTTGTTGAACCCGCCATTGACACAGGTAATCATGATGTCCGGCTCGAGTTTCCGCACGTGCGCCAGAAGATCGCTGTAATCCGTATCCCCCGAAATGTATATGCGCGGACCATTTTCGACCGCGAGCACGAATCCCATGTGATTCAGGTCTGAATCATCGGTTGGCATGGCAAAGGTGCCGTGGACCACGACATCCGAGACCTGCAACTTCCCACCTGGGTAAGCCGTTTGAATCTTCGCTTCTTGCACACCATAGTTGCAGAAGCTCTCGCAGGCCAGCCCGGGCCCCACGAACGTCTGGACGGCTTCCTTCCGCACACGGCTGATTGTCTCCGGATCGGCGTGATCGTAGTGAGAATGTGTACACAGAAAATGATCCACGTCGAGTTCCTCGGGCTCGATGTACACCGGAACCCGGCGATCCATGTTCAGACCCAGAGAGTCTCCAATCTTTTTGCAGGAGTTCGTCAGATAGGCATCCACTGAGAGCAGTGTCCCTTCGGGTGTTTTAATCAGGTAGCCCATCTGTCCGAGCCACCACAGAGCAACCGAACCCTTATCCACCTTGAATTGGCGAACCGATTCCATGCATTCACGTGACATGACCACCTCGCTTGGCTGATTTCCGGCCGGATCTTCCGGCCCGATTATTACAGAAGAACAGTTTTCAAGCCCACTACTGCGCCCCAGTGACCTGGAACGCGTCCAGATACACCGTATTACCTTGCGACAACATATTCTTATCAGGGCGGACCACGATCCGGATGACGTGCTCCCCTGCGGCGGTCCAGCTCTTTTCGTAAACCGGCGCCTGCCAGCCGCCTTGAAGGTCGAGCCGGAAGGTGTGGAAGTCAGGCTCGTAGGCATCTACCGTTGTATCCAGGGTCCCATCAATATAAACGTCGGCCATTCCACAAGCTGGGCAAAGTTTCCCCACCCAGATGATCCCATCCCCATGGAATTTGTATTCGGCACTGTCTCCCGGCTCGGCAGACCAACTAATACTTTTCCCTTCCGCAGCGTCCCACTGATCGCCATGCCTCCAGCCTGACCCTCCATAGACGGCGCCCTGTCCGGGCGTATCTTCTATCACCGCTGTGGAGTCCCTGCCCACCTTGAATCCATCGATCACCACCCAACTATCTGAAGCACGCCACCGGTGATCGCCGCGGGCAACGACCTTGATCTTGTGCCTGCCCCTTGCCGCGAAAGTTCGCGCGTAGATCGCCACATTGGGAATCTCGTCCGCATCGTAGCAATCAAGAGTGCGGTCCAGACGTCCGTCGATATAGACGTCGGCCTTGCCCATTCCGTCACCAAGGTTGCCGTACCAGGTGATCCCACTACCCTCGAAATCATACTCCACCGCATCGCCGGGCTGGCGGGTCCTGGACAGGGTTCCATCGTAAACCCCCCAGACATGATCTTCAAGCTTCCAGCCGCCGCCCGAGTATCTGAGCTCCTTGTCTGCATTATCTACGACCGAGGCTTCAGCAGGCTGTAAGCCGGCTGACAGCGCCTTCGCCGAAGCGTTTCCGCTGCCGTCTACCGCCCTCACCTCGTAGGGCGCGGCAAGATCGGCGCCAAGCGAGTGGTCAAAGTAGTACGTTCCCTTGGCTACTTTATCTATTGCCACTCCGTTGCGGAAAATCTCGTAGTAGGAGATCCAGTTGTTATCCGTGGCGGGGAGCCAAGTCAGTTCCACGCCGATATAACCCATGTTGGTGCCGATCCGTTTTAGGAGTTGTTGGGGAGCGGAAGGGGGCGTCTTATCAGCGGCGCTTCCAGGGTGCATCGGCAGGTTCAGATAGATTAGCTCGCCCTCTTGCGGATTTGGCAACGTGATTCCCTGGCCCATCAGGTCCGAGCCCAAACGGTTCACCGTGGTATTGGACTCCTGATAGGAAACGTTGTAAGTCGTCCCCGGTAGCAAGCCCTTCGGATAGATCGTGACTGGCCCTTTAACGGGCGTGTTCTTCATTCCGCCCGACGAACAATCCCCATTCTCGGGACAGATGTTGCAGGAGTCTGAGGACTATGCGAGGGGATGATGATACCGCGCAGGTTGTCGTTGCTCAGCCGTTCGAGATACCATTCCGGCGAATCTCCGGTGACGGATGGGTGGAACACTTTCACCCAGCGGCCGACGACCCCTTCTTTAGCCAGGTAATGGTAAATGTCCAGGAGTTGCCGGATCGCCTCCAGCTTGGCAGGATTCTGCGTGTCGCCGGTCATGGCGGCGCTTATCCAGAGTAGTGGACGCCAAGAGGCCTGCTGGTAATTGTCGGGGTTCCAGTTGTCCGGCTGGCTCTCGAGCTTGTCGGGTGGAAACAAGTACGAGGCGTAATAGTCGCTGTATCGGCCCACGCACCCGTCAGTCATCTGCCACACCACAGCCATGCGCAGGGCTTCGTATCCGAGATCATTGCCGCCTCCATTGCACCCGTGAAATGCGCTGCCTGGATTCCGACTCAAGAAACTCTTCATCAGTTCGCGGAAGTTCTGATCCTGGGCCAACAAAGGTGTTGCGTCGTCATTCACTTCATGCAGGAAAGTGTCATCCTTCCGCCACTCGTAATCTCCCCATTTCCGCACCTGGTCCTCAAGGAGCTTCAGCTCCCACTCAGTCACGCCCGGCTTCGATTGGTCGAGGATGTACTGGCCCGCAAAGAGTCCTCCCTTATAGATCAGCCAGTCGGGATGTTGGGTGGCGACTGAAGACCCCTGCTCGGCATCGTACACGATGGTGTAAATGGTCTGTGGAATACCGTACTTCGCAAGGTATCGCCCCGCCTCCCCGAAATCCGGCCCATTCCAGGTGCCGGCAATGTCCCACCAGCCGTAGTCTCGCCAATAGACGTCGCCGCCAACGTAGCGCATCAAGTCCGCCACGCGAAAGATCTTCCGGAACGTAGAGGCGGGCTCCACATCCGCGCCAGGATGTTTGGGGTCAAAGTCGGAAGCTCCGTTCCACCAGTAATCGAGCATCCGCGTAGCAGGAAAGTACGCATCACGCGTGTAGTCCCACTTGTAACGGTACTGGTAGTCTTTCAGTTGATTTCCCATTTCATCGAGATCGCCCTCGAACACCCCCGTGAAAGCTTTGGGAGTCTCCACTGAAACCCCAGGGGCGATGGATCTCTTGTACCCGGCAACTTTGAGGCCGACGTTTACCGGCTCGCCGTTGTAGTTCCCTACGTACGAAGCCCAGCGGCCGAAGTAATCCCAGCCTACAAAAACCCCATCCTTGGTCTTCCGATTGTAGAAGGTGTAGATTGGCGCGTAGACGGAGTTTCCCGTGGTTGGCCCCTTCGGGCAGACCTGACCGGGCAGGCACTCCGCAGCATCCGTGGATGCGAAATTGCGAGCGTAGGTCGGTGTCAGAGCAGACGTCTTCAGAATCCAGCTCCCCCAGAAGCACATCCCTCCCGTCATGTAAGAAAAGTCGAGCAGCGAAACCTCTTTCTGCATAACGTGCATTTGGAGAAGAAAGGGATCCTCAAGGGCGACTTCGTGGCCTGAAATATTCTTGATGGCAAGCCATTCCTGAATAATGCTCTCATTGGGATAAATGAGGTAGTTCATTGAGACCCGAACCGTGTCGTCGCGTACGGCCAGCGTAAACAGGAGCTCGCCTTGCGAAAGAATCTCCGTGCGAACTTTGTCCAATGCCCAATGCCTGGATTGTCCCGTTACTGAATCCCCGTTAAGCTGGAAACGAAATGCTTCAGAAGAGCCTTGGACATAATCGTGCCGGGTAACTTGGTTCTTGAAGCTCGTCAAGGAAAGATGGCCCTCCTTGAGGACAACTTCCTTTTCCGCCTTACTGGTCCCGAAGACCCACTGAGTACCTGATTGCCGCACAAAAGCATCGCCCGACTTATTGATCAGCTCCGTGCTATTCCGCTCGGCACTGAATGCCAGTGCCGCCGTAAGACCAAGTAGAACGCTATAAGAACCGAACAGCGAGATCGACCGCCTGAGCACACTCTTCATTTTATCCTCCGATTTCTCTCCTTCGCGCCGAGCCATTGATCGCGTCGATTGCGAGTTTCGGAAAGCGGGTCCGCATAGAGCACCGGATCAGAACTGGAAGTCGGACTTGGCCGCAGGCGGTTCTTACCTGCGGGCATTCTTTACGACCGAGGTAGGTTTCTTCGACCAACCCTTATAATATGAATGCCAAGTTTGCGCAAGTTGGAATCGCAACCCACAAGGCCGGATGAAAGACGGCCTCTCGACTCGAGCTAGTGTAGTGTCCACTAATTGAGTGGACAATGTAGCGCCGCCGTCTCGGCGGCATCTGCCGGCAGGATGCCGGCGCTACGAGAGGGAGCGTTGTCCAGTTATTTCCTGGACACTACACTAGTGTCCCAATCTGACCGTAGGGCTGCCCCTCGATGCGGCCGGCTGAGCGGCCGACAAAGGCGACAAAGGTTTTGACTGACTGGTGCAGGGGCTGTATCATGCCCTGAAAGCGGGAGACGGCTGGACTGGAACCTGTGGAACGGCCGCCGCAGACGGGAAGACTTTGTCAGCGAACTTCCAACTCAGGACATTGTTAAACTTTGCAGAGGATTGAGGAGGAGGCAAGATGGACCCGGCACAGGACAATTTCGGCAAGCTCTTCGACTTGCATGGACGAGTGGCTTTGATCACCGGCGCGGGGGCGGGATTGGGTGAAGTGATCGCGGCCGGTTTCGCCGAGTACGGGTGTGACATTGCCGCCGCTGATCTGAATCTTGCAACGGCCAAGCAAACTGCGGAGAAGGTGGCAGGACGCGGGAGACGCTCCGTGGCGATCCGTGCCGACGTCGGCTCACCCGAGGAGATCGAGGCAATGGTCGAGACCGCGGTCCGCGAGCTCGGAACCATTGACATTTTGGTTAACTCTGCCGGCATCTCTCAGCACCAGGCGGCTGTGGACTTGCCTGTGGAAGCCTGGGATCAGGTCATCGACGTCAATCTGCGTGGCACTTTCCTGTGCTGCCGAACTGTCGCGCGGGTGATGCTGCCAAGGCAAAAGGGAGTGATGATCAACTTTTCCTCGATCGCGGGTGTCGTGGGCACGGGTCGAGGGAACAATGTCTATTCTGCCAGCAAAGCAGGTATCAATGGTCTGACCAAGCAACTCGCCATTGAATGGGCAAGCTATGGTATTCGGGTTAACGCCATTGCTCCCTGTCAGTTTCGAACCCCGGGACTTCTTGAAGTCATGGCTGACAAGCAGTTTGACCCTGAAAAGCTGACGCGAACCTGGATTTCGAATATCCCCCTCGGGCGAGTGGGGGAACCGGAGGAAATGGTTGGGCCCGCCTTGTTCCTGGCTTCCGATGCGTCCTCGATGGTCACCGGAGTGATCCTGCCGGTGGACGGAGGCTACCTGGCACGTTAGAGGGTAGCCAGTGGAACAGCGATGTAGGGGCGCATGGCCATGCGCCCCTACGAAAATACGGAATAATCATTGGGTGAAACATGGAACATGTGAAAGACTCCGAAGGTACAGTTGCATTGAAGCGGCCGGTCCAGATCGGCATTGTGGTTCGGGACCTCGAGCAGGCAACTCAGGCGCTGACTTCCCTGTTTGGCATCGGCCCTTTCAGCTTTATCGAATGGCCAAATCGCGCGGGTGCAAAGTACTTCTATCGGGGCCAAGAGGAGCACATTAAGATTCGGCAGGCATTTGTTCAGGTCGGCCCGCTGGAATTGGAACTCATCCAGCCGTTGGAAGGGGACCGAAATGCTTACCGCGAGTTCCTGGAACAGAAGGGCGGCGGGATTCACCACGTTCTGTTCGAGGTGGACGATATGGATGGGGTCGTTCGCAGCCTCTCGGAGAAGGGCGTCGGGCTTCTGCAGGCCGGAACCGGAATTCGGCCGGGCACGCGATGGGCGCTCCTGGATAGCCAGGAATGGGTCGGCTTCTTGCTGGAATTGCGGCAGCGCGCACCCGGATGCGATGGCACCTCCATCCCGAAGGACCTTTAACACCCTGACCCATAGCTGCGCGGGAGTGTGTGCGAACCCGCCCTTTGGTGCGGGGCAAGGGAGCGGTTGGCCTGCGCCCTGGCGCCCGTATCCCGCCACCCCATGAACCTTCCTCAACCGACGAGGGGAATCCCTCGCGCCTCATCTCGTCAATAGGCGCCGTATTCGCGCCCGGCCTCGGCGAAGGCCTCAATATTGGCGTACGGGGTGCCGTCAAAGAAGAAGTCGGTAGTGGATAGTATCCAATTACCCCGTGGCTTTACTTTCTGCAATAATTCTCGCACTTTCGCTCGGATTTCCTTCGGGCTGGCCTTCACCATGAACTCGACCTGGTCGATATTACCGCGCAACGTGAGGTTCGGGCGCATAACGCGCAAAGCTTCGTCAACGTCCACATCGCCAAACGGCGGGGGCGTGAGGTAGCCCCAGCAGTTGATTTCCAGATCGTTGTAAAGGTGCATCACCTTGGCCGCGTCACCGCAATTGTGAAAGATCACGAGGGCGCCCATCTCGCGCACCGCCTTGACCACCCGCCGCTCGTATTCCATGACGTACGTGCTGGCAAAGTGCGGACCGGCCATGCTACCGACCAGGTGCCCGGCGGCTTCAATGATGTCCGCGCCGGCCTCGACCATCTTGCGATCGCGCCGAATAATACGGTCGACAGCGAACTCCATCATCTCGCGGAAAAATCCTTCGTCAGCCTGCGGGTCCTGGAAGAGATCGTCTAGTTTACGAAAGCAACTGAGAGTCGTGAACGCTCCGCCGGTGTTTGCATCCACCAGGCCTTTCTCGCCCACGGCCGCCCTGGCCCTGCGAATGGGGCTGCAATCCATGTCATCCCCGGGCGGACCGTATTTCCTCAGGAGATCAAAATCCCTCTTGGTCTTGATAAAGTGCTCGTCGGGAGCGGAGACGATGAGGTAGGTCGAACTCCTTCGGTAGTTCTCGGTGTGTCGCAGATCGCCGCCTGGAGTGCGAACGGTAATCGTCCGATGGAGTTCGTCAGCTTTCCTCTCGTCAACAATCCTCACATCCCAATTCTCGGCGGATGCGGCTACGCTGCGATCGGAGAAGGTGCTCATCCCGAAATCCCAAACACTGCCCAGAGTGTGTAAGACATCGAAACCAAAGTGGTCGCAGTACTCCACAAACTTTTCGATAAGATCGAAGTCGGGTGGCTCCCAAAAGGTTTCAATCTCCGGCTTGTGACGGAACATCTCATAGACGCTGTTGCAGTAGAGGAATGGGGCGACCGGGACGCGGTCCGCTCTTCCCCTTTGAGGGTCGTAAGCAACCTCTCTCTTCCATTCATCTGTTGATCTTATGAAGGCAAGTCGGGATTGGGTTTGGAATACGGCCCGGGCAGGTAAGGAAACTTCTTGCCCACGTCCTCTATCACCTCGACTCCGAACCCCGGCTTATTCGGCAGATCCATGTAACCATTCTTCACAACCAAGGGTTCCTTGAAGACTTCCTCCTTCAAGGGGTTGTAAGTCTGATTGAGTTCCAGCACCAGGCGGTTGGGGATCGCAGCAACCAGCGCTGCATTGGCCATCGTCGTTAAGCCGCCGTGCCAGTTGTGCGGGCAGCAGTGTTTCTTCTTGAGATTGGCCACATGGGCGATTTGCCAGGCTTCGGTGACCCCCACCACGTTGCAGTCCGGCTGGACGATGTCGTAACCGTCCCGGTCGATCCACGGCTTGAAATCAAATCGCATCGGCAGCGATTCGCCTCCCGAAACCATCACCGATCGTAAGGTTTCTCTGATTCGGATATATCCGTCAATTGACCCGTCCTTCCACGCGTTGATGGGCTCCTCGAACCACAAGAATTTCAACTCTGTCAGGACGGGGCAGAGCTCCAATGCCTCCTCCAGGCTGAACCGCATATTGCCTTCCTGCATGAGGTCGAACTTCGGTCCTACCGCCTCCCGCATCTTATACAAATAGGGAACGTACTTCTTCACGGTCATACCGCTGTTCTTCCATTCGGTCCCAATGCGGAACTTGAACGCAGTGTAACCTTCTTCCTTGTGCCGCACGGCCTCGTCAATCAGGTCTTCCGGCCGTTTGTACCACGCATACTCAACACCCCCGCTGGCATACATTCGAATATGAGGATTGGGCTCGTTGTCAGTGGCCAGGAGTTTATACACCGGCATGTTCTTCGCTTTGCCGATGACGTCCCATAGCGCCGCGTCGACCCCGGCCCAGGCCATATAGTTGGGATGTTGGCCTCCCCACCCGCAGGCGAGGTGTTCAACATCGAACGGGTTCTTTCCGATTATTACGGGCCGGACGAACTCTTCGATGAACTTCTTGAGGTCTTCTGGCCCGCCGTACGGGCTGGACTCGCCTATGCCCACGACACCCTGGTCGGTGAAGACCTGCACCAGAACCGCGTCGGTTTTCCACGCGACCGCAGTCCCGGTTATCCACTGTTTATTCCGCGGGAGTTCGTAGGACATGATGGTGACTTTGACGTCGCGGATGGTGATGTTCTCACGCTTAATCCCATCCAGCGGATGCGAGCGCCTCTCGCTTGCCGGGCGCTGCCGGTTGGTGTCCGAAGCTGCGAGTGTGTGCCGATCCGAACCCGCGAGAGTGGGTAATGCGGCAGCCAAGCCTAGAATCGATCTACGCGAGTAACCAGCCATGGGGTGCTCCTTCTCCAAATTCCATTTAAGATTCCAGCAGGACGGCTGAAAAATCCTTCGTGAAGTCGCCGCGGCGACTCATTCCGAGCTTTTCACTGTCACTCCGTAATGCGTCGTTTTCTCTTCCTTCAAGGTTGAGGATTGTGCTTCTTATTCGCCTGTTCCTCCTCGAACTTCTTATGCAATTCCGGATTCAAGGGGTAGACATCCCGGAAACGGTACTTCTTTTGACGGACCAGGGAGCGTTCATAAATCTCCTGCTCGACAATCCGCCTGGCTCCCTCGATGACTTTGGATGTTAATTCTGGTGGGAAGAACAGCGCCGCCTCTTCCTCGACCACCACCACGTCACCCGGCAACACGGTGGCGTCTCCGACGCGGACTGGGACATTCCACTCAACTCCAACCTGGAGCGCCGGGTTGGGATCGAATCCCGACGCGAAAACAGGGAAATCTTTCATCTCTTTGAGCTCTCCCAGGTCGCGGGAGGAGCCGTAAAGCACCGCGCCGCGCGCACCCGCCATCTGCGCACCCAGCGCGGATATATCACCAAAGAAGACCCCGGTCGTCATCGCTCCACCCAAGTCCACCACGAGGACGTCGCCCGGCCTGGCTTCTTCCGCCGCGCGCACATTCCAGTACTCAGGCCAATCTCCTTCTTTGGCCAGCGTCTTCATCGCCTCATCCAAGTCGGGCCGCCGTGGCATGTATCGCATGGTGAGCGCCCGGCCCACTAGACGCGCCTCCGGGCGACTGGGCTTAAGCCCGGTCCAATAAGTGTTGTAGCCGAGACCCTTCACAGTCCCCCAGATCGCCTCGAAAGGGAATGTCTTCAGTTCCTCTAATTGCTCGTCGGTGGCCGGAGTCCGTTTGGATTTCAGGAGTTCCATCACCGGGCTATAGGTGTTGCGGTTCTTGCGCAGCGCCGGGTCGGGAGTCACTTGACCCATCGCGATCCCCGACGCTAACAGGATAACAGGCAAACAATTCCAATAACGCATAACTATGCTCCCTCCCCGGGTGCGAACCAGGGCGTGCCTGGCATCTGGGCGCTCCGGGCCGCTTCTTCATTCATTTCCACCCCAATCCCGGGGCGGTCAGGAACGGTAATAAAACCCTTCTCGATGATTTCGCCTTCGTTCAGCCAGTTCTTCCAAAGATCCAGATTGTTGACCCAATGCCATTCACAGACCAGAAAGTTCGGAACGGACGCACACACGTGCGCCGAAGCCATCGTCCCCACCGGCGAGACGACGCAATGCGGCGCGAACGGAATATAATACGCTTCCGCCAGGTTGGCGATCTTGCGCGCTTCCGACAACCCGCCCGCCTTTTGAATGTCGGGCATGATGATGTCGACCGCCCGCTTCTCCAGCAGCTCGGTGAAGCCCCAGCGCATGAACAGGTTCTCGCCGCAGCATATGGGCGTCTTCGTCGAGCGCCGAATTTCCGCCATCGCGTCGATGTTCTCCGCCGGCACAGGTTCTTCCAGCCACAACAGATGGAAGCCTTCCATCTCCTGTGCAACGCGTTTGCCGGTCGGCGCGTCGTAGAACCCGTGCATGTCCACGGCCAGATCGATCGGCTTGGGGAGTTTCTCCCGGATGTGCCGGACCTCTCTCACCATGCGATCGATCTCACCGTTGCTCGCCGTCCGGTTCGCCCGGTCGAACCGGGCCGGATCCTGGGCATCATCGATGTCCATCTTGGTCGCCGTGAATCCCGCTTCCTGAACCCAGGCCACCTTCCGCTCACCCTCGGCGCCCATGGCGTCGCGCATGTCTGAGTCGCAGTACATCCGGACGCGGTCCCGGAACTTGCCGCCCATCAGTTGATAAATGGGCAAGCCGAGCGCCTTTCCCACAACGTCCCAGAGCGCGATCTCGAGTCCGCTGAGCGCGGTCGTATACTGCCCGCCCTGCGCGCCGGAGAAGATGCCGCCGCGTCTCAGTTCCTCCCAGATTGCATCAACGTTCAACGGGTCCTTGCCGATGAGGGTCGGCCTGAAGCTGCGGATCAGAGCAGGTGTGCCTATGGCGGCATCGGTCGATTCGCCTTGGCCGATCAAACCCTGATCGGTGTAAATCCGGACGTGCGCCTGGGGCCCGTGCACCGTCACCATGGCTGTCCGGATGTCAGTAATCTTCAGCTTGGGCCGTTGATAAGGCGATGTAGTGTTCTGGATGGCGGCGGATAGGCCCGGGAGGCTGAACCCGCTTGCTAAGGCCGCCGTGCCCGCAGATAAGAAATGCCTCCGGGTTGGATTGGTCACACGCGCACTCCTTCCGACGTGACATCGAAAACACTGGAATTCATGAATGAAACCTTGCCGGAATGAAAATCTCGCTGCTAGAGTTTAATCGCCGTCATTTGTCACAGACTTCTGCGTTCAAGGGCACGGAGCCCACCAGGAAATCACCCCCGCAACCCGGGCCGGAGAATATCAAGTTTGACAACCAACGTCAACCTGGTTTTCCTGGGTTTTCCCGGCCACAGAGTGGAGCTGTTCTTCAAATTGACTAAACAGCATCTGCGTATCAAGAAACCCTACGCGATGCCCGATCACCAAGCCCTCGGCGAAGGTTATAAGAACCGCCCTCTCCCGAGGGGAGAGGGCTGCCGGCGCTTTCACCAGCCGGAGCGGGACGGGTGAGGGGTTCGTTGGGAAAAGCTGGAAGCCCAGAATGAAGCGACTGTCAGGCACACGGCTCTGTTCCTGCCCAGGTTTGGTCGAATCGATTTCGATCTAACGGATTGGAACGCAACAGTGCGGGGCGCACGACATTAACAGTGCGTCCCGATTTGCGGATTCAGGTTGAAGTGTTAAACTACCAGTTCTGACCCGGTTATCTGAGAAAGGAGCGATTCGCATGGCTGAGACCCCTTCTACGATGCTTCCCCTCGGGACACAGGCCCCTCATTTCCGCCTCCAGGACACCTATGGGAAATGGGTGACGTCGGACGAATTCAAAGATGCGTCGGCCCTCCTGGTAGTGTTCATGTGCAATCACTGTCCTTTTGTGAAACACATCCGCTCGCAATTCGCCGCAGTCGCCAAGGAGTACCAGTCTCGTGGGGTAGGCGTGGTCGGAATCAACTCCAACGACGCCGAAAGCTACCCGGACGACCGGCCGGAGAAGATGGCCGAAGAAGTCAAGCAAATGGGCTATACCTTCCCGTATCTCTACGACGAGAGCCAGGAGGTGGCCAAAGCGTATCGAGCCGCCTGTACGCCGGACTTCTACCTCTTCGATCGAGAACACCGCCTCGTCTATCGCGGGCAGTTTGATGACAGCCGGCCGGGCAACGGCCGTCCGGTGACGGGCGCGGACCTCCGCACGGCTCTCGACGCGGTCTTAGGAGGACGCGCGGTCCCTGCCAATCAGAGGCCAAGCATCGGTTGCAATATCAAGTGGAAGAGCGGAAACGCCCCGGAGTACTTCTCGGGCGCG
>CAVXWN010000039.1:0-67473 GCA_963765485.1 uncultured Acidobacteriota bacterium
GATATCTGGCCGAGCAGGTCTATATGGC
Organism: uncultured Acidobacteriota bacterium; assembly: GCA_963765485.1. Lineage (GTDB taxonomy): Bacteria > Acidobacteriota > Terriglobia > UBA7540 > UBA7540 > CAVROP01. Next base: position 29 of record CAVXWN010000039.1, read on the forward strand.
GAAGATTCCAGATGACGGTCTTTACATCGCCTGCGACCGGCGCCGCCGTCGAGAGCCGGAAGAACCAGGTGAATCTGCGTCAGAGCCACTCCGACCAGACCACAATGATCGGCAATGCCCAGTAGATTCGGAGTTTTTCCTTTCGCCGCAACGACACCGCTTCCGGGGTCAGCCGTTCCGTCATGCCAATCACGCTGAGGAAGATCGCCGGGATCAGCCCTGCCCCGACGGACAGTTCGAAAACTGCCGCCAGTGGGGCGTGAAGGCGAAACAGCACGATGGAAACCATGGCGCTCGTGACCGCCAAACCTATTATAGCACCGAGCAGGCGGGCTGTCATCACCGTGGTCAGGGCCGCCAGGACCAGCACGATGAGAATCAAGATGCTTACCGTCATGAGTCTTACCCTAAATGATCCCGCTCAGCGGGAACAGGAACGTGCCGATGATCCACGGGAAAAGCACACCAACCACAATCGTGATAGCCGCCAGCACGACAGACGCCAGAACGACGCCGGTCCGAGCCTCTCGCGTGCTCATGAGATGCTCGGCCGTCTTACCAAAGAACACATGCCTCTGCATAATCAGCAGATAGCCTAAAGTTACTACGCTGAGCAGTGCGGCCAGGACGGCATAGCCGTACTGTTGAGCCTGCCAAAGAGCGATGATAATGACGAGCTTGCTCCAGAAGCCGGCTAGCGGCGGGATGCCTGCCGTCGAGAGCAGGCCGATGACCGAGGTCGTGCTGGTATAGGGCATTCGAGAGCCCAGGCCGCCCAAGCGGCCCATGTCCGTCGTGCCGGTGCTCTGCTCCACAGCCGCCGCATTCACGAAGAGCAGCGACTTGAAGATCGAGTGATTGAACAGGTGCAGAATGGCCGCCGCTATGGCGAGCTTGGTCCCGCAGCCCAGAGCGAGCACGATGTACCCGATTTGGCTGATGCTGGAGTAGGCGAGAATCCACTTCATGTCCGTCTGCTTCAGAGCCGCCAATGCGCCGACGACAATGGAGATGGCTCCGACCAGCATCAGGACTGCGTTGAGCGACTGGCTGTGGCGGGAACACGTAAGCCACGAGGCGGATAAGGCCGTAGATGCCCGAGACCTTCGTTACGATGCCGGCCAGCAGCACGGACACCGACGCCGGCGCCGATGAGTACGCGCCGGGCAGCCATCCGTGGAACGGAACCAGACCGCCCTTGACGAACAGCCCGCAAGTAAAAGCGCCCATGGCGATTTTCGCCACGAAGCCCTTGTCGTTTGATTTCAGGGCCGCCGCCACCGTCTCGAACGACGTGCCGCCGGCCACCAGCAGCAGCAAACCCACCGACAGCAGCATCATAAGGGTGGCCACGGCGCTGGCGATCAGGTACTTGAACGCCCTTCAAGCGAATTTCTTCTTGCGGTCGGAGGCGATGAGAATGAATGAGCAGACGGATGTGACTTCGAGGAACACGTAGAGCGAGAAGACGTCTCGCAGCAGGACGGCTCCGTTCATCCCGGCCAGCGCCAGCGTAGAACCGTCGCGAAGTTAGCCGGTTCTTGTCGCCGGACAGCATGGAGTGACCGACCGCCGCCGCGACGAACACGACGATCCCAATCGACAGGAGCAGGACCAGCGTCAGGTTGTCCACTTGCAGCCCAGGCCTCATGAGCGCATCCAGACGCCCCGGCTCGCTCAGATCGCCGGGGATTTGTGACATACCGCAAGGGTCTGAAGACCGGCGACCAGCAAGGCAAACGGAAAGGCCCATCTCCGGCTTGCCGGCCCCAAAGGCAGGCTGAGAACCAGCAGGCAGCAGAACGGCACCAGTACAAACAACGGGAGCACGCTAATTCCCCTTTGCCAAGAACCACAAAACCATCACCGCGCCGGCGAGCGACCAGACGATATACATCGATAGTCCCCTGTATGCGCCGCCCGGATTCCCCGCGACAGCCAACCGCTGACGCCCGGCACCACGCGGTCATAAATCCAATCGACAAGACGGTCCAGCCGCCAAGCGATCTTCGACAGCTTGTTGGCGGCCCGAGACGCCCCAATTATACGGATCGAAGACTCCTCGCTCGGCCTTGTTGTAGATGCCCGCCAGGCCTGGAGCGTGGTGGATGTGATCTACCGCTCCCAGGCCGTTGCCGGAGGCTCGAACGCCCATAATGTGATTCAGAGGGCGCCGCCGAGCGTCACGATAGTCAGAATGAACAGTCCCGTCGTCTATCGGCCAACCGGCGAAGTCGTGGCCTTCCAGCTTGTCGCCCAGGATCGGCTGAATCAGGCCGTGCAGCGGCAGAAACCATTCAGTACGGGTCGTACCGCTAGCTTGGAAAAGCTCCGGCCCGGCTGCTGAAGGTGAGTTCAGCAAGCCGGACCCTAAGGGATGAAGTGGAAATACCTGACGAGGAGGCACATATGAAATTGCAATTGACCAGGGCAGTATTATTATCCGTCTGGCTTTTGGCGGCGCCGTGGTCAGTCCCCGCGCAGGATCTGGCGGCCGGCGACCCCCAGCCGACTCGGAGTCTGAGCCCGTCTTTGATCGACACCGCCAGTACCTCCGAGGACCACTTCCGTTTGGCGGAATACTTCCGGGACTTGGCTGCGCAAGAGCAAGGCTTGGCCAAGTCTTATGACCGCATGGCGAAAATCTATAAAGATGGGACTCCGCCCCCGGGCCTCGACCCAGCGTCAGCACGTGAATTGAAGAAGCAGTACAGGCGCCTCGCTGAGACTGAGAAGAGGGCCGCCGAGGCCGCCGCGGACGTGGCGGCATATCACGCCCGTATGGCTGATCTCGTGGACCATGTTCCCGTAGCAGCAGCCAAGCAACCGAATCCGCAAGACGCAGCTTTCCGGCGCTAAAGCGCCAAGCCTTGCCGAGCGGCGCTCGGCCCTACGATGCCGCTATTCACCGACACGTGCTCGCCCGGCGGTCATAGATCGCCGCCACAGGTCGAGGTCTTCACACAGACTCAAAAGCCGTCCGTAGCCACGCGATACCGGGGGATTGCGGTCCTTCGACAATTGCCCTCGCCAATTGGCGCTTGACAAGTTAGCGCTGAGCTAGTATTCTAGCCTATGATGATGCCGCGGAACGCCGGCAAGGACCGGACCCCGCTTAGCGCCACTGCCGATCCCGGAGACGAAAACCGCGCGCTGTCGGCGAAGATGATTTGCCGGAACGGGAATTCTGCCGGCCATCAATTTTCGAGAGAGGCTGCAATTCGAAAAGAATTATTTTTGACGGAACGAAGCCGGAATGTCTATGAAAACAAAGGGTCGCTGTGGAAAAGTCGGGAACGAAGCTGGAATGTCTATGAAAAAACAGCACTTAGCTCCAAAAGCCGCCAATGTTGTTGAAAAGAAAAGTGGTTATCGGTCGACACAGCTCGATTGTTCAGCGAGTTCTATCGCTTGATTCTTATGCGGCCCGGGCAACGGCTCTCCGTCGGACGGTCGAGTAGTCGGGGACGCCGGTTGACCCACCGATGGCTTCGATACAAAAGGCGGCACAGGCATTTCCGATCTGAGCAGCAGTCAGGATATCTTCGCCGCTTGCCAGTCCCGCAATAAAACCCGCATCCCAGCAATCTCCAGCGCCCGTCGTGTCTACGACGTTGGCAGGGAGGGCTGGTAGGGGTATGCGGTCGCTCCCGCGGGCCACCAGGCAGCCGCTTCGACCCGTTTTCAGCACTGCGGTGCGGGCGCCCAAGTTCAGGAGCCGGCCTGCAATTTCTTCCACCGAGGCGCCCGGATAAATCGCCTGCAGGTCATCAAAGCTTGGAACTACATAGTCGCAGTGAGGCAACATCGCTTCTAATTGTTCTCGTTTGGGTCCATAGCCGAATCCTTCATCGAGAAACGTCACGACTCCCCGCTTTTGCGCCTCCGCCAACAACGTTGCGCCAGGGCTGCCATCCAGGCCGGGCAGGACCCACAAATCGTGATAGAGGAGAAGATCGGTGTCCAGCACCCGATCAAGGTCCAGGTCGCTGAGATTAAAGGTCACGTTGGCGCCGGGGGTATGGATAAACGTTCGGTCTCCGTCTGCGTGTACCCCCACAAACGTGAAGGGCGTCGCGTCACGCGCCGAAACAGAAATGCCGGCCGTGCCCACGCCTAACTTCTCCAGTTCCCGGCGAATGAACTCGCCGTTAAAATCATCCCCCACCTTGGAGAAGGAATTGACTGGCAGCCCCATGCGTGCCACCGCCGAGGGCATGTTGGCGGCCCCACCGCCCGGCATGATGCGAATCCATTTGGTGGTGACCTGGGTCTGAAGACGCGGTACCGGATAACGCTCGATAGGCCCGCTCAACAGGTCCACCACCAGCGCACCGACACAGTGAATTCTTTTCATGGCTTCATCCGTCGCCGGCTCTCCGTCATTCTGAGTCCGCCATTCTCGTTGGCGGACGAAGAATCCCTACAGTTGCTTTGAACGGCCAGCCTGTCAATGTTCCCTACGAACTGCGGAGATCCTTTGTCGTCCGCCAATAAGAATGGCGGACTCCTCAGGATGACCTACCTGCGGTGTGCCCCGTCTCTGCGCAACTCCAACTTCTGAGTTGGGGCCAATTGACGCTGCAATTGGGACCGTCAGGAGATGACTTTGGTCACCACCGCCCCCGCCCCTCCTCGGCTGAGGAGGGGAGTACGCGGTCCCCTCTCCCCGGCTAATGAGCCTCTGCCGGCCGCATACCCAACAGTTCGTACGGAGTTTCATAGAGGATCGCCTTCGCAATTTCCAGAGCGTCGTTCCGGGTATATTGGCCTTGTTGGATCTTCTGGGCCAGGACCATCGCCAGTTGGTTACGGACCATTTTCGCTTTGGCGTAGGTCCAGTCCACGCAATAAGCATCGGAGAAAAATCCGACCTGTTTATTGGTGGGGAGCATATCGAGGCGCTCTTCCATGATCTGTCGCATCGCGGACGGAAAGAAGTTCAGCCACCAGTAACCGGCAAGCGAAAGGTTCGGCAGTTCTCGGCAAAGAGTGCAGAGCGCCTGGTTGCAATGACGGTTGGCGAGGAAACATTGAAAACGGATTCTGGGATGCCGGCTGATGATCTCCGCCAGTTGTGCGATGGTTCGCTGTGACAAGCGGCTGCCCGTCTCAAAGGGCAAAGGCTCAGCCCCAAAACTGAACTGGAAGACGATCTGGTCAGCATGCTCCGCGAGAGCGGTGAGGAAGGCTTCGTTGATGTAGGACGCATACACGTCGCGTTCCCTGGGACCCGCGGTGGAGCGCCGTCGGAGCGATTCCACCATCTCCTGCTCGCTCACCAAGCTCAAATCGATATCCGTGGAGATGTGCGTGGCGGTTGAGAGGATCTGGTCATAAGGAATATTCCGCACGTAGTGAGCAAGGGCGGAATGAACGTCTTCCAAGGTTCGAATCGTGCGGTCGGTTGAGGGGCGCCCTCCGCTGCCGATGGGACTGGGGCTTTGCGGCGTCTTGCCCCAGCAGCGTTCCAGTTCATACAAGGCGGTGTCATACTCGCCCCACTGGCAACGAGTGAAAAACGCCCATTCCAGTGAATACTGGAGAATGTCCTTGTCCTTTCCGCACTCCCGCCGCGCATATTCGGTGACAAAACGCTGGATGTTGGCGCGGCGCATGATTTCCCTCTGCCAAGCGCGATCCTCTGCGCGCTCTCGGATCATGGCATCGAGCACCTGCCAGTTCTCGGGTTCGAGAGGTTCTTTCCAGCCATAGAGATCCTCCAAAAGGAGCCTAACCCCCCAGGAGATGCTGGTGTTGCGCACATGTTTGAGGAAGGGCAAGGCCTCTCGGATGCGCGCTTGCGCTTCTTCCTGCGTGGGCCAGCCGGGGTATTGGGTCAGACGGGCGCCGCTGGGACAGTCGGCCGCATAGAGGTCGCTGACCGCCATGTGATAGAGGAGAACTTCGTGCAGTCCTCGTGCCCCGAGCTTGCCGTCAACCATGTGGGTGTGAGCATCCAGCAGCGGGATGGCAGCCAGGTCTTCGATCAGTTGTGCACGCAGATTTTCATCGCTCATGGTCTCTTCTCCTTGCGGCGATTGTCAGGCGCGCCCCACCGCACCCGTTAAGTGAAACCATTTCTCCACTACCTTGGCCATAGCTTGCATTGCACCCGCCAGCGCAATCGGTGTCCAGAGGTTTGTTCCCGAGCCCCACTGTTCCATCAACGATTGCCGCACTGCGGTAATGGACTCCGTCGCCACATTCACTTTGGCGATTCCGCGCATTATCGCCTGGCGCAGGTCAGCCTCGGGCGTCCCAGAACCGCCGTGCAGAACGAGCGGTACGGGTACGGTAGCATGGATTTTCGTCAAACGTTCAAAATCGAGTTGGGGCAGTTTTGTGTAAATGCCATGGGCATTCCCAATGGATACGGCCAGGGCGTCGATCCCGGTTTCGTTGACGAAGGAGGTCGCCAGGTCCGGGTCGGTGAGCTTCGCCTGCCCGCCCCCTTCCGGTGTGACCTGGTCGACCTGGCCGATGATGCCCAGTTCGCCTTCCACGGTCACCCCCAGTGGGTGAGCCATCGCCACCACGCGTTTCATAGCCTCCGTGTTCTCGGCTAGCGGGCGGCTCGAGTAGTCCAACATGACGGAGGTGTAGCCGCCAGCCAGGCAGTCCTCGACCTGCTGCAGGGAGTTTCCGTGGTCCAGGTGAAGGGCAGCGGGCACCTCGAATCGTCTGATCAGAGCATGGGCGACGGCGCCCAAGTCAAGCGGGCCGAGAAGAGAGAACTCCCAGGGGCCACTCATCAGGATAACCGGCGCCTTCAGCGTCGCAGCCGTTCGCAGTACCGTCTCCATGGTCTCGGCATTCCAGACACAGAACGCGGGAACTGCGTAGGCTTCAGAAGTCGCCCGCTTCAATAATTCCGACATGGGAACAAATTTCATTCTTCCTATCTCCTGCCAGAGCCAGCGGCTCAACTCGGATCGACTTCGCTCAGTTCGAAGCCAGTTGTTTCGTAAGCCGTCCGAACGCGCAATTCTAATGTCCGGGCCTGAGAAAAGGCAAGTCCGGAATCCCTCCTGAGTGCACGACAGAGAAGTCCGAGCGCGGCCCATGGGCGGCGGGCACAAAAACCGTGCCCTTGCCCACGGCTGCTCAATTTAAACCCCCTTGGAGTCTGTGTGACAACCTCGTTCAGGCTGTCATTCCAAGCGCAGCGAGAAATCTCGCTCCGAGCATTTTCAACGCAGTGCGAGATTCCTCGTCGCCTTCGGCTCCTCGGAATGACACGCAAACCGAGTTATCACACAAGCTCTTCGGGGTTCCCCCTGGCCCTGCACTCGACATTGGGACGCTACCGTTGCTCGACAGCTTTAACAATTGCCGGAAATCTCCTATACTTCCGTAGCTTGAGGCAAAAGTCGTATGACCTATCAGAACGATGTGCGGATTGACCTCGACCAACGTGAAGCAGCAATTCGGCAGCGCGTGTACGACGAATCCCACTTCTGGTTCGAAGTCCCCGAAGACGCTGAAGCGTTGGTCGCAACGTACTTCCTTCGAGCCCGCACCGGTTCACTCGGATCGGCGGGAAAGGCGATCTCCTATCACATGACGACGGGGACAAAGCACCCGACTCCCGGAACGCTGATTGACCGCTGCACCGGCAGGGTTGAGGGGGTTTTGCCCTGGGATGGCTCAGAGCGCGTGGGACTTGTCCGGGTCGCCTTTCCGACGCAACTGTTCGAACACGAGGATGGGAAGTTTTACACCACGGACATCCTTCACCTGATGGCAGGGGAAGGGACCTGCGGACTGTGGGAGTTCGAAGAGGTCAAGTTAGTGGATGTAAAGATTCCTGCCCAAGTCCTGTCCACCTTCCCCGGGCCCGCTTATGGATGCGAAGGCGTCCGGAAACTGACCCACTGGCCAGACGAAGCGCCGGCCTTTGGGACGATTCTGAAACCTACGGCGGGAATCACCGATGACGAGGTAGCCCAGTTGGTGGAGGGGGTGGCGGGTGAAACACTCTTCATGTTCGTCAAAGAAGACGAGAACCTGTTCCCTCATCTTCCCTATTGCCCGGTCGCTTCCCGGGCGCGGAAGGCGGTAGAAGTCATCCGCCGTCTGCGGGAATCACGCGGGGACGTGGGTCTTATTTTTGCGCCCCATATCACATCACCGCCTCACCTGCTTGTCGAGACGATCAAGCGTGTGATCGAGACCGGCGTCAATGGTCTGATGTTCAGCGAGCAATTTACGGGCGGAAGCTCGCGTGCCGTCCGGGATCTGGTTGCTGAGTCTCGATTCGCCGCCGGCCATTTATGGTCACAACAGCGGGATCTCCACTCGCACGAACTCCATCTGGCGGGAGGTGCTGGATCTATTTGCGCGACTGGATGGGATCGATTTCCGGCAGACGGCTCCGGTGACCACGGCTCAGCCCTTGCTGCGGCCGCAAGGTTTGGAATGGCGCAAGTGCGAAGAGGCATTGACGAAACCCTTGGGGCACATCAAGCCAGTAATGATTGCGCGGGCGGGAGGACTCGACCAGGGCAACATCATCCTGAATCTGGTTGACGTTTCCAAACACCTCCCGAAGGGTCAAGCTCTATACCTGGCCGGTTCTGCCATCAATTCCGTGCACGGACCCGACGGGCAGCCCGACGCCCGCCTTGGCGCCGAGGCAATGCGGGAAGCGCTGGCGCTGTGGCGAGCAGGTGAAGCTCCCGTGGACGTCAAGGATCCTCTCGCTCACGTTCGTGCTCTTCGTCAAATCGCTGGAGCCAAGGGACTGAAGGCGCTCGTGACGGCGCTCGAGCAACGATACTCATTGCCTCAGTGAAATGGGAAAGGGATTCTCCAATGGATCACAAGGCGAACTTGAAAGCTTATGCAGACGGGATTCAGGAAGTCCTCGGACAAGCTTCCCTGGGATGCCATTGCGCAGGCTGTCGAAGTTCTCTGGCAGTGCTGCCAGCGGGGCGGACGAATTTTCACTATGGGGAACGGTGGGCATTCTAACACCGCCGCCCACATGATCAACGATTTGGCGAAACACACCGTCAGTTCCGACGATAAGAAGGCAGTGGTGGCTGGGAATTGCCGTTTCCGCACTATGTGCCTGAACGACAGCGTCTCGTTCCTGACCGGAATCGGCAACGATATGGGTTTCGACTACGTCTTCAGCGAACAAGTCGCCAATTGGGTTGAACCTGGAGATGTGGTAATCGGAATCTCCGGAAGCGGCAATTCCAACAATGTGCTGCTGGCCTTTGAAGAAGCCAGGAAACGCGGGGCAACGACCATCTGTTTCAGCGGTTTCGAGGGAGGGAAAGCGCGCCATGTGGCGGACATCAATATCGTTGTTCCCTGCCGCAAAATGGTCCAGGTCGAGGATATTCACTTGATGATCAACCACATGATTGCCGATGAACTGAAGCGGCTTGTCCAAAGCCGAGTGGAACTAGCCGGCTGAGGGCATTTCCGACCACGATGCTGAAAAACACTTGCGTGGGCTGGAATGACAGGCTAGGGTTTTTCAGTATCCTGCTAAAGGACACGCTAATAGATGAGTACAACGAATTCCATCCCAAGCCCAGAAACGCGCGTCGCACTTTACCGCCAGATGTTGCGGATCCGCAAGTTTGAGGAAAAGACCCACGAGCTTTACAAGGCCGGGCGTTTGACCGGCATGTCTCCCCATCTCTGCATTGGGGAGGAGGCCTCGGCGGTGGGGGTCATCTCCGTTTTGAATCCTGACGACTACATCCTTTCCACCCATCGCGGCCACGGTCACTGCCTGGCCAAGGGCGCCCAGATGGGCAAAATGTATGCTGAGTTGTTTGGCAAGGAGACCGGCTATTGCCACGGGCGTGGCGGGTCGATGCACATCGCCGACGTCGCCAAGGGCAATTTGGGCGCAAACGGCATCGTCGGGGCCGGCCTGCCGATTGCCCTGGGAGCGGGTTTCACAATTCAGAAGAAGCGCACGAACCAAGTGGTTGTCTGCTTTTTCGGCGATGCGGCGACCAACCAGGGCACTTTTCACGAAGCGATGAACATGTCAAAGGCGTTCCATCTGCCGATCGTATGGGTATGCGAGAACAATCTCTACGGGCTCTCCACGCCTATCGAGAAGGTCGCGGCCACGCCCACGCTGTCGGACCGGGCCAAGGGTTACGCGATGCCGGGCGTCACGGTGGATGGCATGGATGTGGAGGCAGTACGGGCAGCGGCGGAAGAAGCCGTGAATCGCGCTCGCGCAGGAGGCGGTCCCACGCTCATGGAAGTCAGGACCTACCGCTACTTCGGGCATGGAGCTTCCGACCATCGCCCCTACCGGACGCGCGAGGAAGAGCAGGGGTGGTGGAAGCGCTGTCCGGTGGCAAACTATCGGGCCAGGTTGCTGGCGGAGGGCGTGGCTACGGAAAGGGAATTGGCTGCCCTCGAGCAGGAGATTAACGCGGAAGTAGAGGCCGGGGTGGCCTTCGCCGAATCCAGTCCCGACCCCAAACCCCAGGAGTCAACTCTTTACGTTTACGCTGAGGAATGCGGTGGCTGAAAAAACCTTTCGGGAAGCAATTATTGAAGCGATGGCGGAAGAGATGCGCCGGGATGAGACGGTGGTTCTCATCGGTGAGGATGTGGGCCGGTTCGGCGGCGCCATGGGCGCAAGTAAGGGGCTTTTTCAGGAGTTCGGGGCGAGCCGCGTGATCGACACGCCGATCAGCGAAGCGGCGATCATCGGTTCGGCGCTGGGCATGGCGCTCACCGGACAACGGCCGATTGCGGAGCTGATGTTTATCGACTTCGCCGGCGTATGCATGGATCAGATCGTTAACCAAGTGGCGAAGGTGCGTTACATGTTGGGAGGCCAGGTGAAGGCGCCCTTGGTGATTCGCACCCAGGCGGGGGCCGGCAAGGGTTACGCCGCGCAGCATTCGCAGAGTCTGGAGGCGTGGTTCACCCATATTCCCGGCCTCAAGGTCGTGATGCCTGCTACACCGCGCGATGCCAAGGGGCTGCTGAAGTCCGCCATCCGCGACGACAACCCCGTGATGTTCGTTGAACACAAGCTGCTTTACAACGTCAAGGGAGAAGTCCCGGACGATCCCGACTTCCTGATTCCGCTGGGGGTTGCTGAGGTCAAGCGCGAGGGATCGGATCTCACGTTGGTCTCGCACTCCCGGCAAGTGCTCAATTGCCTCGAGGCCGCGGAAGAATTGGCCAAGCAAGGCATTGAAGCCGAAGTCATCGACCTCCGCACCCTCCGCCCCATCGACTTCGGCGCCATCCGCACCAGCGTGGAGAAAACGGCGCGACTGGTCACCGTCGAGGAGGGCTATCCGCAATGCGGCATCGGAGCTGAGGTCGTGGCCCGCGTCGCAGAGCATTGCCTGGATTCACTCGATATGCCTCCGATTCGCATAGCCTCCAAGGACACCCCGATCCCCTTCGCACGAATTTTGGAGCAGGAAACCCTTCCGTCGCCTCAGCGTATCGTCGAAACAGTCTTAGCGGCACGAAGTTGGGCGCGACGCGCCCAAGACCAACGTTTGCCAGTTTGACAGCGAGCAGGCTCCTATGGCTTTGACCCGAGTAATCATGCCCAAGACCGGCGCAGACATGGAAGAAGGGCGCATCTTGGCGTGGAAAAAGAACGTAGGCGAGCGGATCGAAAAGGGCGAGGTTCTTCTCGAGATTGAGACGGACAAGGCCACCATGGAGGTCGAGGCGCCAGCCTCCGGATTTCTTCTCGAGCGCCTTTCCAGAGAAGGGGAAGTGGTGCCCGCCACCCGGCTGATTGCCGTTCTGGGGGAAGCTGACGAATCAGCGGAAGAACTTAAAGGAATGATCGGAGAAACGCCAGGGAGTCAGGAGAAGCCGGCAGTGCCTGCGGCTGTTGCTGAGTCTGTTCGGCACACTCCATCCCCGGAGAGCGGAACGCCTCCGAAAGCCTCGCCTCTCGCCCGACGCTTGGCCCAGGAAAAAGGAATCGACCTTGCCTCGATTCGAGGGACCGGACCCGGAGGACGGATCGAGAGGGATGACGTGATCCGCGCTGCGGAGACCAAGACTACATTGCCCTTGAGTTTCGATGCCGTGGTCTCGTTTTCTGCGATGCGGCGAGCCATCGCCCGCCGGATGATCCGCAGTAAGCGGGATATGGCGGACTTCAGCGTGACCATGGCGATGGATATGACCGCCGCTTTGCGCAAGAAGAACGAACTCCAAGCTGCCGGGAAGCACGCCTCCCTCAACGACTTGATAGTGTTCGCAGTTGCCCGCACGCTCCCCTCCCACCCTGACTTGAACGCACAGCTCGAGGGAGATTCGCTTCGCCGTCACCGTAACATAAACGTTGGGCTTGCCGTGGGTGCGGAGGACGGCCTCTATGTGCCCGTCATCAGAAATGCCGACAAGCTCTCCCTGGAGGAAATCGCCGCAGAATCAAAGCGCCTCACCGACAAGGCTGCACAAAAACGACTTACCGAAGGTGATATGGCTGGCGGCACATTCACCGTTTCGAACCTCGGGATGTTCGGAGTGGAATCTTTCACCGCCATTATCGTGCCACCTCAGACCGGCATCCTCTCCGTTGGGTGCGTGGTTGATCGGCCAATCCGCGACGGCGGCGCGTTGGCATGGAGGCCCACCATGGCTGCGACCCTCACGGTCGACCATCGCGTCATCGACGGTGTTGCGGCTGCCCGCTTTCTTTCGGAGCTGAAGGCTCAACTCAGCGTTTTGTGATCTGGGCACACCTCGCGGCCGCTTCTGCGAACCTCGCGAGTTCTGACGCGATTCGGCAATCAGATCACTGTCCGAACTCGGGACGAGCTATCCCAAAATCGGACACCTCAGCATCGGGTGTCGCCCGCTCTTCTCTTTAACCCTTTGAAAATTAACGCCTCGATCCACAAACGAATCGGCACCTCTCGTGCCCTATAAGGAAGTTTCAGCGACCTGAGGTCGTCCGCGAGACGTCTTGGCCGTCTGAATTCCGACGAACGAGTCTCAGAGACTTAACGGAGAAGTGAGCATGGTCACAAGAATGGCATTTTGGCGAATGTTAACGACAGTACCTTTCCTGACTCTGGTCTTTGCCCCGCCCACGGCTGGCCAAGAAGCTCGGAAAACTTCGGCGCCGGAGGAGGCGACCCGGTTCAATTACTCGAACAACCACGCCTTCCCCCAGCTTTTTTCACCCTACATGACCCCTTTCGTACCTACTCCGCGGCTGGAAAACTCGCCGCGGCTTCCGAACCTAATCGTGGAAGGCAAGCTGATGCTCAAGCTCGATGACGCCATCGCCTTGGCCCTGGAAAACAACCTTGATATCGAGGTGGCGCGTTACAACCTGCCCATTGCTCAAACCGACTACCTGCGTGCCAAGGGGGGAGGTGCGACCCGAGGCGTAGCTGGCTCATATCAATCCACGACGGCATTTTCCGGCAGTCTGGGCGGAGGTTTGAACACCGGCGGAACCAATACCGGAGTGGGTGCGGGAGGCACTTTAGGGGGCGGCATCAACACTCCGAATTCAGCGGGATGCTGCGATCCGACCGTCTACGCACTCTACGGTTGGAGCAACGCGATCACGCCCCTGAACTACACGGTGGTGAGCGGTGTGCCGGTTGAGACCACGCACCAAACGTACTTTCAAGGCGGGTACAGCCAGGGATTTCTGACTGGTGGGAGCATCAGCGCGTACGAGTATAGCTACCGTCTGTCCTCAAACACCACTACCAGTCTCTTTAATCCCGAGTTTGTCTCGGGCCTCTCCGTGGGCTTTACCCAAAACTTATTGGCCGGCTATGGCTATCGCGCCAACGCCCTATTTATCCGCCAAGGCCGCAACAACCAGAAGTATGCCGAAAGCGTGTTCCGGCAAAGCGTGATCACCCAAGTGGCGGCCGTAGTGAGCACTTACTATGATCTGCTGGCCGACCAGGAGAAGATCCGTGTGGCTCAAGAGGGGTTGCAAAATGCGCAGAAGCTCCTGGAAGACAACCAAACGGAATTGAAGATCGGAGCCGTGGCCCAGTATGACGTGCTGCGCAGCCAGGAGGAAGTCGCTCTGCGGAAGCAAGACCTGCTGGCGGCTGGAAACACCTTTTCCCAGGATGCCCAATCCCTGAAGGCCAAGATTTCCAAGAGCTTCAATGAGGAGTTGGCCAGGGTGGACATTTCCCCCACGGACCGGCTTCCCGAGCCACATCCGGACGATGTGCCCCCATTGCCTGAGGCCTTGCGGGAAGCTGCACGCTATCGTCCGGAGATCGAGCAGGCCGATATTAACCTGCGCAACCAGGAGTACACCATTGAGGCGAGACGCAACTCCCTTTTGCCCCAACTCCAGGTTCTTGCCTCCTATACCTTCGCAGGGCTGGGGGGGGCTCTGCGGCCTACCTTTGGAAATATCTTTGCGGACGATTACCCTAACCTCTCTTATGGAGTTTCGCTGCAGATTCCCATTCGCAACCGCACCGCCCAGGCCGATGCGGCTCGGGCGCTCTTGGAGCAGCGGCAGTTGCAAATGAAGCTACAGGACGCGAAGAACCAAGCTGTCTGGGATGTGAGCAAGGCAGTGAGCGCCGTGGAGCAGGCCAAAGCCCAACTTGACGCTGCGTTGAATTTGGCTACGATCTCGCGCCAAGTGCTCGACATGCAACAGCAGAAGTTCACCCTGGCTTCGGCTACCGTTGAAGATGTCATCGTCGCGCAAAGTAACTTGGCCAGCGCTCAGGGCAATGTGGTGACAGCTCGCGCCGCATATGCCAAGGCATTGATTCAGTACGAACAAGCCACGGGAACCCTTCTCGAAAGGAACAACATCAATCTGTCCGAGGCCGTACAAGGGGAAGTTCAGCGCGTACCCAACATTCCCGGCACTAGATAGGATTCAGGATTCAGGGAAAATAGATGGTCAGAGTAATGGCGCATGGTTTTTGCAGCGAACCCCTCACCCGGCCCGCGACGGCTGGAAAAGGCACCGTCGCGGGACCCCCTCTCCCCAAGGGAGAGGGATACGATTCCGACATGCGACAGGAACCTGATGGCCGAGATCCGTGGACTAAAGACTGACAACTGAGAACTGAGAACTAACTACTGTCCGAACTCGGAACGAGCTAATCCCAAAATCGGACACTTCGGGAGGAAGCGTCGCCCGCTCTTTCCCATAACAAATTGAAAATAAATGCTTTGATTGACAACCAAGTTGGCAGCCCTCTTGCCGTAACTATTCCCGGAGAGTATTAAAATGGACATCCCACGTGAGTCTGCAAAGCGACAACGACGAATTCGCAGGATCATTTATTCCATTCTCGGTCTGATAGCTCTTGCCTCAGTCACCCTTGGACTTTCGCGGCTGAGGCCCGCCGCGCCTAGCGTGGATAAGGCGACCGTCTGGATTGATACCGTAAAGAGAGGACCGATGCTGCTCGAGGTGAGAGGCTTGGGCACTCTGGTCCCGGAGGAGATCCTTTGGATTCCGGCGACATCGGACGGTCGAGTGGTGAGCCGGCTTCTGCCAGGTGTGCACTTGAAGGCGGATACGGTAATCCTGGAATTGAAGAATCCCGAGCTGGAGCAGGCCGCTTTGGACGCCGAATGGCAACTGAAGGCCGCCGAGGCTGAGTACAACAGCCTGAAGGCGACGCTTGATAGCACACTCCTGGACCACAGGGCGTCAGCCGCCACGGTTCAGGCTGACTATCGCCAGGCAGTGCTCAACGCCGAAAAGGATGGCGCGTTGGCCAAAGCGGGTCTGGGGGCGGAACTGAACTCGAAGCTCTCGCGGGCCAAGGCCGACGAGTTGACCACCCGCAATCAAATCGAGCAGGACCGGCTTACCGTGAGCGCCGCTTCCGCCAAGGCCCAACTCGAGGCCCAGAAGGCCAAGGTCGAGCAACAGCGGGCTCTTTACGAGTTGAAGCGCGCGCAACTGGACCGGCTTAGGGTGCGGGCGGGAGATGAAGGGGTGCTTCAGGAAGTGCCCGTGGAAGTCGGCCAGCAGGTGACGGTAGGCACGATCCTGGCCAAGGTGGCCCAGCCGACCCGGCTGAAGGCGGAACTGAAGATTCCCGAGACCCAGGCGAAGGACGTTCAGATCGGGCTACTCGCTTCCGTCGACACGCGCAACGGCGTCATCTCCGGCCATGTGATGCGGATTGACCCGGCGGTGCTAAACGGAACGGTGACGGTGGACGTCAAACTGGAGGGCGAGTTGCCGAAAGGCGCGCGTCCCGATTTGAGCGTGGAAGGCACCATCGAAATCGAGAACCTGAAGGACGTGATCTATGTGGGCCGCCCGGCATTTGGCCAACCCAATAGCACGGTGGGGATTTTCAAGCTGGATGAGGGCGACAATGGCGCGTCGCGGGTGCAGGTGAAAATGGGCCGAAGCTCCGTCAACACCGTCGAGATTCTGGACGGACTCAAACCCGGGGACCGTGTCGTCCTTTCCGATATGTCCGCCTGGGATGCGTTCAACCGAATTCGGCTGAATTAGCTGTCAGTTCTCAGCCGTCAGTTATCGGTCGGCAGTTGTCAGGTTGAAGAGAAGAGGTTGCTAACTGAGAGTTTGCTGGAACTGAACGCTGAAGGTTGAAGATTAAGAGATATTGAGGTGAATGCAGTGACTCCGCTCCCAGACCTCAAATACGGCTTCCGAGGCTTGGCGAAGCATCCCAACTCTACTGGGTGGGGGATGTCAGCTTCGACTGGGGTCGAATATCACAAGCGTATTGAAGCAAGAGCGATAGAAACCATGGTCGCGTGTCAGCAGCCGGTCGGCCTGGAAGAGCGCATGTGCCCCGATGAGGAAGTCCGCTGCGACTCGCGTTCGGGCGCCACCACGCTGCCGGTAGGCCTTCCAGGCGAGGCCTGCTTCGAAAGCGGCTTGAGGCTGGAGCGGGCTGAACTCGATCTCCAGTTCTTGGAGTGTGTCACGGCAGGCCGAAATCGACGGAAAGCACCCGGCAATCTCGGCCCATACCACGTCGCAGGCGAGCAGGGGTCCCTCCCCAGCGCAGGAGCGCAGTGCGTCCCGGGAAGTGGTCCCGAACTCGGGATCGTGGTTCAAGAAATCGAGCAGTACGCTTGTATCGACGGCGGTAATCACTTCAGCGGGTACTCGCCCCGAAGCTCCTTCATGATGTCGTCAGTGCGCCGACCGAGTTTCAAAATGCCAAAACACTTGTCAAATGGATCCCTGGATATGCGCTTGCTCATCACTAAACGGCCTCGTTCCTCCCGTACCTCGAGGACTTGGCCGCTGCGAATGCCCAGCCGGACGCGCAGAGGCTTCGGGATCGTGATTTGGCCCTTTTCCGAAACGATGGTTTTCATACCTAGAGTGTATGAATTCCTACCGGACCTGTCAAGCCAAGGGCACGGGCCGATGTTCAACTCAAGGTCAATCCCGTGGAGGCGTTGCGGTATGAGTAAAGCAGTGGTTAGTAGCCAGTGGATAGTGGCGAGTAGCAACCTGCGGTTCGTGAAGGAACGATGTGACCGCTCGCGACGCGTCTAGCCACTAACCACTAGCCACTTGCCCATTGAGGAGAAACACCTTGGGTACACTAGTACAGGACGTTCGCTACGGCATTCGCCAGTTGCGCCGCAGTCCGGGGTTCACGGCGGTGGCGGTGCTCACGCTTGCTATCGGGATTGGCGCGAGCACTACCGTCTTCAGTTGGATTGATGCCGTGCTGCTCCGCCCTCTGCCCGGTGTCGAGAACGCCAACGAGCTTCTAGCGTTTGAGACCATCGCTCCAAACGGCGACTTCTTACCGATGTCCTATCCCGACTACCGCGATTATCGCGACCATCTGACATCCCTCGCCGGACTCGCCGGAACGCAACTCACGCCACTCAGCGTCGGCTCGGAAGACCACACCCAGCAAGTCTGGGGGGAATTGGTGTCGGGCAATTACTTCGCGGTGCTCGGCGTGAAGCCCGCCTTGGGCCGCGCCTTTTCCCCGGATGAATATGGGGACAAGCCGGGCGCCTTTCCGATTGCGGTGATCAGTTCGCGTTTATGGCGGTCGTACTTCAATGCGGATCCGCTCATCGTGGGCAAGACCATTCGAGTGAACCGCCACGAGCTGACTATCGTCGGCGTGGCCCCGCCGGATTTCCGCGGCACCGTAGCCGGGTTGTCCTTTGATGTTTGGGTGCCATACATGATGCACCCGCAACTTCAGGGCGTCGGCGAGTGGATGCTTCGCGACCGTGGGACGCGCCAACTCATCGGCATAGCGCGCCTGAAGCCCGGGGTGACACTCAGCCAAGCACGGGCCGAAATTGCCGAACTTGCCCGTTCCATCGCCGAAGTTGATCCGGGTACCAACAAAGGCATTAGCGCTACCGTGCTGCCGATTTGGAAATCGCACTTCGGCATGCAAAGCCTGCTTTTGAAACCGCTCGAAATTCTGATGGCGGCATGTGTGGTCATCCTGCTGATCGTCTGCGCCAACGTGGCGAACCTTTTGCTGGCTCGCTTCACGGCTCGCCAGAAGGAATTCAGCGTGCGTTTGGCGCTCGGCGCTGGACGCATTCGCTTGGCGCGGCAGGTGCTTACCGAAAGTCTGGTGCTTGCCACCGCCGGCGCCGCGGCCGGAGTGGCCTTGACCATGTGGATGGGCGGCGCTCTTCAGTACATGTTCCCGCCCAGCCACTTTCCCGTCGCGCTGGACGTTCGTGTCAACGGCCAGACGCTCCTGTTCGCCGTCCTGATGTGCGTCACCGCCGCGCTGCTCTCGGGACTTGTGCCCGCCTTGCAGATGGCGCGCGCCGACTTGAATGACAGCCTCAAGGAAGTCGGGCGCAGCGGCACGGCCGGGGCGAGGTCGCAACGCCCGCGAGCCCTTCTGGTGGTCTCGGAGGTTTCGCTGGCGCTGGTGGCGTTGGTCTGTGCGGGGCTTCTGGTACGCAGCTTCGAAGCCGTCCGCAAGATTAACCCCCAATTTGATCCAGACCACGTCCTGCTTTCGCGCTTCTTCATCAACACCAGCGGCTACAACCTCGACCAGCGCAAACAATTCTGCGTTCGGCTGCGCCAAAAACTCGAGTCCGAGCCCAGCGGTCACCGACGTTGCCTATTCCGATGTCGAGCCACTGGGGTTTCTCGCGGCTTGGTGGGAGGACTTGAAGGTCGAGGGGTACGTTTCGAGCCCCGGCGAGAACATGAAGATCTACCGGAGCCTGGTCTCGCCCGGTTACTTCCAGTTGATGCGCATTCCGCTCCTTGAGGGCCGCGACTTCACCGAGCAAGACGACGAGACCAGGACGCCGGTAATGATTGTGAATCAGACGTTCGTAAAGCGGTTCTTTGGGGGCCAAGACCCGATCGGCCGGAAGGTTCACGGCTGGAATGATTGGTTCACGGTCATCGGCGAGGTGAAGGACAGCAAATACCACAATGTTACTGAGGCCCCGGTTCCCTTTTTCTACGTGCCCTTCCGGCAAATCTACCGGGCAGACATGGGCTTGGCCTTCTATGTTCGAACCACCACCGATCCAAACAAAGCTATCGCCACAATGCGGCGTGAGGTGCGGGCGGTCGATCCCAACGTCGCGATCGTAGACGCCATTCCGCTTGCTGAGCACGTCGCCAGTACCCTATACGCCGAAGAGGTCGCCGCGAGCCTGTTGAGCACGCTGGGCGGGCTTGCCTTGTTGCTGGCAGCGGTTGGCCTGTATAGCGTGATGGCGTACGCGGTGACTCAGCGTACGCACGAGATCGGTATCCGCATGGCGCTCGGCGCCGAATCCTTGCACGTTCTGAAGCTGATCGTCAGCCAGGGATTTGCTCTGACGCTCGTCGGCATCGGCGCGGGGCCGATGGCTGCCTTGGCGCTCACCCGGCTGCTCGCGAGTTTTCTCTACGGCACTACGACGACCGATCCAACGACGTTTATCGGGGTTTCGGTATTGCTCGCGGGTGTGGCCTTGCTGGCCAGCTACATCCCGGCGCGAAGAGCAACGAGAGTCGATCCCATGGAGGCGCTGCGATACGAATAAGGCTGTCAGCTTTTGGCCGGCGGCAGCCTTCCCCTGGAAAGCCACCCGCTGCCTGCTAATAGCTGAAAGTTGACGGTTGAAAGCTTGCCAAGGAAGGAGGCGGTCCAATGGAGACTCCGGTGTTAGACCCCGAGAAAAGGGGAACTTCTGGCGTCGCGCGAATCTTAGTTGCGGATGATCAACCAGACGTGGTGGAGGCCCTGCGCCTCCTGCTCAAAGGGGAAGGCTACGAAGCTGAAGGGGTGAACTCCCCTTCAGCGGTTTTGCAAGCTATTGCGACTCAAGATTTCGATCTTCTGCTGCTGGACTTGAATTATACCCGGGATACCACCTCGGGCCTGGAGGGGTTGGATCTCCTTTCCCACATCAAGGCCCGCGACAGCATTCTGCCCGTCGTCGTCATGACGGCTTGGGGCAGCGTTGAGTTGGCTGTGGAAGCCATGCATCTGGGGGTGGGGGACTTCGTTTTGAAGCCGTGGAACAACCGGCAGCTTCTTGAAGTTCTTCGAACGCAGCTCGAGCAGGGAGCATCTCGTCGCCAGCAGTTGCGTGCCGAGGAACGGGAACTGCAGGACGTCGAAGCTGTGCAGCGCGGGTTTCTCCCGAAGGAGATCCCGCAGATGCCGGGCTACAAGATTTCGGGCGCGTGGTTGCCGGCGCGGGTTGTGGGTGGCGATTATTTTGATATTAATGCCCTCAGCGAAACGAAACTTGCCGTGTCCATCGCGGACGTCTCGGGTAAGGGAATGTCCGCCGCGCTCCTGATGTCCAACTTGCAGGCAGCGCTCAAGGCAACGGCGTCCGAGCAGGTGCAACCTGAGCAGCTCTGCGCCAGAGTCAATCGGATCATTTACGGCAATGTTTCGCCGGGCAAGTTCATTACTGCTTTCTATGGCCTGCTTGACGGCTCCTGCAACCGTCTGGTCTTTACGAATGCGGGACACAATGCGCCGATTTTGGCGCGTCGCGATGGCTCATGGCTCCGCCTTGCTCAGGGTGGCGCGGCACTGGGATTATTCCCCGATTGGAACTACGAAAGGGGCGAGGTTGAGTTTGCCCCCGGCGACCGGCTGGTGCTTTTCACGGATGGAGTGACGGAAGTCAGCAGCACGGAAGGAGAAGAATTTGGCGAGGAACGGCTGGTCGCAGTTCTGTTGGAAAACCGCCACCTCAGCGCTGGGGAATTGAAACAAAGAATTCTGGGAGAGGTGGCCAAATTCAGTGGGGGACGGTTCGAGGACGATGCCACGCTCGTCGTGGTGGCAGTTAAATAGAGGATTTTCAAATTTAGCGCCCGAATCGGCAACAGTTGGAGGTGCTGGATGGGCACGGTTTACCAAGACCTAAAATACGGTTTGCGGACGCTGGTGAAGAATCCGGGCTTCACCGCCGTCGCCCTGCTGGCCCTAGCGCTCGGCATTGGCGCCAACACGGCGATCTTCAGCGTGGTGAACGGTGTGCTCCTGCGGCCGCTGCCTTACCTGGAGCCCGCGCGGCTGGTATTGATCTACGAGAACGAAGCGCAATACAAGCAAATGTCTGTTTCTTACCCGGATTTTCTCGACTGGCGGCGCGAGAATCGTTCTTTTGCCGACATGGCCGCTTTCCGCACCGATGACTTCAACTTTACTGGTGCAGGCCAGCCGGAGCATCTCAGGGGCGGGCTAGTCTCGGCCAGCCTCCTGCCGGTTCTCGGCGTGAATCCATTATTGGGCCGCAATTTTCTGCCGCAGGAAGACCAGCGAGATGCCGGCGGAGTGGTGATTCTCAGCTATGGCCTGTGGAAACGGCGATTCGGCGCCGACCTGACCATCCTTGGCAAGTCCCTAACTCTGAATGCCAAGGACTACACCGTGATCGGCGTTTTGCCCTCAGACTTCCGATTCCGTGCTCGGCCGGGCCTCTACGTTCCCTTGGGCCAATCTCATTCCACTGAGCTTTATGAGCGGGCAAATCATCCCGGGCTACGCGTAGTGGGTCGGCTCAAGCCGGGCGTCACCGTGGCCGCGGCGCAGGCTGAGATGACGGCAATCGCACGCGCGCTGGCCGAGAAGTACCCGAAAACAAATGCGGGGCAGGGGGCTGCATTGTTCGGTATGAAGGACGATATCGTGGGGTACATCCGAACTACGCTGCTGCTGTTGCTGGGTGCAGTGGGATTTGTGCTGCTCATCGCTTGCGCCAACGTAGCGAACCTGCTACTGGCACGTTCGAGCGCGCGAAGCCGCGAGTTCGCCATTCGCGCGGCGCTGGGAGCAGACCGCCAACGGGTGGTGCGCCAGCTTTTGACGGAGAGCGTACTGCTAGCCCTGGGGGCCTCCTTCTTTGGGTTGCTCCTCGCAAATTGGGGAACGCGCCTCGTACTGGCAGCGGTGCCCGATACCCTCCCGAGCAGCCAGCAGGTCAGACTCGATCCGTACGTGTTGGCCTTTACGCTGGTGGTTTCGATTCTCACCGGCGTGCTGTTCGGCCTCGCCCCGGCATTCCACAGTTCGAAGGTACAACCGCAGGAGTCGCTGAAGGAAGGTACCCGCGGCAGCGGTGGGGGACGTCATCGTGCGGAAGGGGTTTTTGTAGTTGTCGAGGTGGGCTTGGCCGTGGTCTTGCTGGCAGGCGCCGGTTTGATGATTCAGAGTATTTGGCGGCTGTGGCGGGTTGACCCGGGATTCAATATCCATCATGTGCTAACGACGCAAGTGGCAGTCTCACCTACGGTCATGGCCAGTCCGGCAGGGATCCGGTTGGCTTACCAGCAGATGATCGACCGTGTGGCGAGCATCCCGGGCGTCCAGTCGGCAGCCGTCACGGCACTGGTTCCTCTCAGCGACAGCGATAGCGAGATTTCATTCTGGTCGGGAGGAGGGCCTCAACCCCCACAAGACCAGATGTCTTCGGCCCTCTTTTATATTGGGACCTCCAGCTACCTTCGCGTGATGGGTATTCCGCTACTGGAGGGACGATTTTTCACGGACCATGACACGCTCGCCTCGCCCCCTGTTGTGGTCATCGACGAGGTCATGGCCAAGCACCTATTCCCCGGCCACGATGCGGTCGGCAAACAGTTCAACTTGCTGATGCTAGGCCCGGTCCAGATCGTGGGCGTGGTCGGCCACGTGAAGCACTGGGGTCTCGATTCGGACGACACGGCCAAGATCCGGGATGAAATCTACTTTCCTTTCCTCCAAATTCCTGACAAGTTCATGTCCGAGGGCGTGGCAGGTTTGACGCTCGTCTTGCGCACCACTCCCGATCCCTTGAGCGTGGTTTCCGCCGTGCGGGCGCAAGTGGCGGGGCCAACTGAGGACCAGCCTATCTTCGGTGTCCAAACCATGGAACAGGTCATTTCGGTCTCCCTCACGGAGCGGCGCTTCGCCATGCTGCTGCTTATCATCTTCGCTTCCACTGCGCTGGTGTTGGCAGCGGTAGGAATCTATGGCGTGATGTCTTATGCGGTAAGCCGGCGTACGCATGAGTTGGGCGTGCGCATGGCCCTGGGTGCATCGCGACGTGAGATCTTGAGGCTCGTGGTAGGTGAAGGGATGGCGATGGCGGCGGCCGGTGCGGCGGTTGGCCTGGCGGCTACGCTCGGACTGACGCGATGGATGGCGAGCCTGCTCTACGGCGTCAAGCCAACGGACCCGGCAACGCTTGCGCTTGTATTGTTGCTTCTTGGGGGAATTGCCTTGCTTGCCTGTTACATTCCCGCGTGGCGCGCGACCAAAGTCGCTCCCACGGTAGCGCTGCGGTACGAGTGAGCAGTGATTAGCTCTTAGTGGCTAGTGGTCAGAACTGTCCGGTCATAAGTCGAATAGTTTTAATTGATTACATGGTACGTCAATTTCATTCTCGGAGCTGATGTGCGAAAAAGCCTGTAAAAGTGGCACTTTTTCGAAAAGACTGAGGCTCAGGATTTGTGACATTGGGTAGAGATTCAGTTCGAGCCCCAGTTGCTTGCGAACAATCGCCAGCAACACGTAGACGGAGATGGCGATCCAGATTTGGGTCTTCACGGCGTTGGGTGACAGACCGTAGAATTTCTTGATACGCAGATGCTGTTTGACCCATTTGAAAAACAACTCCACCTGCCAGCGGCATTTGTAAAGCTGGGTGATGATGAGCGCGGCCAGGAGAAAGTTGTTGGTCAAGAAGGTCAAGCTTTTGTCGGTATCGGCGTCGTGATAACGAATGCGGCGCAAAGGCTCGGGATAAAACTTGGCCGGATAAAAACTCTTGAGCCGAATCGTTTGGTCGCAGAGTAGGCCAGTTACGTGGTCTACAGGATGAGAGCAGACTCGGCGAAAGGTAAAGTCCTTGCGAGGACGAATGATGAAGAAAGCCAAAGCCTGCTTGAGTCGGTAAAGCCGCTCGAAATCCAGGTAAGCTCGGTCCACAATGTAAATGGAGCCGGGTTCGGGAACGAGTTTGTCGAGGATGTGAATCTCGTGTATTTTCGCGGGTGTAACGTCGATGAGGGCCGGGATGTTGCCCTGCAGATCGAGCAAGGTATGCATCTTCACGGCGGCGTTCTTGGCTCGGTATCGAGCCCAGGGAAAGAGCGAAAGACAAAGGTCGATGGTGGTGCAGTCCAAAGCGTAGACGGCTTGCTGCAACTCCACTCCGAAATCTTCGTGGGCATACAAGGCGCGCGCGGTACGAATCAACACCTGCCCCAAGTCGGCGTAGATTCGCCAATCGCGAGTCTCGTTGGCATCGGCCAGCGTGCTGTGGGCGATGTGACCGTGGACGCCGGCGTGATAGAGTCGCGGCCCCAAGGCACGCAGACAGGTTTCGATATCGCGCAGGCTTTCGCGATAAGTGAGTTGCGCAAAGGCCATGCACAGAAATTGATCCCAACAGGAAAAACGACTGACTTTGTAATTGCCTTGGTAGCGATCCACACAACGCGAGAACTCGTGAGTGGGCACGAAATCCATCAACTGCGCGAAGACCGTTTTGCCAGCATTCATGTTCCAAACCCTCCCGGAATGTCGGGAAAGAATGGCCATAAATGCCACGCAAATTCAAATCGAAAACGCTCGGTTTGACGGATAAATACATAAGTTATCGCAAGTTACAGCGAAATCCGAAATCAATGACCGGACAGTTCTGGCTAGTGGTTAGTGGCCAGCAGTCGCTCGGGAAGGAGGAATCATGGCTAAGGTGGAACGAATTCGCGAGGTTTTGACCAAGCCACTGGAGCCGGAGTACGTCGAGCAGAGGGCTGAGGCGGGGTGGAAATTGGTCGCCGTGGAGTGGGAGCACGAGGTCGAAGCGGACGAGAAAGAACCGCGCCGCATCATCGAGCATGTACCGTATGGACTGCGCGTGGGGGATGACTGCACGCACCTCGTCGAGAATCCCGCCGAGACCCAGGTTCTCATTCGGATGCTGGACTGCATTGTTGAGGATTATCCTTTTTCCAAGGTCGCGGACGAGCTGAACCGAAACGGCCTTCGGACCCGCAACGGGTCCAAGTGGGAGCCCGTATCCGTCTACAACATGCTACCGCGCCTCATTCAGGTCGGCCCACGAATTTTCTCCAGCGAGGAATGGCAGGCTCGGAAGAAGCATGTGACCAACTTAGGTGGCTAGCGGTTAGTGGCTACTATTAGTGGCGAGTGGCTGGGGGGGAGGATGTTGAATTCACTATTCCAAGACGTTCGGTACGGCATTCGCCAGTTGCGGCGCAGTCCCGGCTTTACCACCGTCGCAGTGCTGACGCTGGCCCTGGGCATTGGCGCGAACGCCGCCATCTTCAGTGTGGTGAATACCGTGCTTCTTCAGCGGCTGCCTGTTAGGGCTGCCGACCGCCTCTTGGTGATCTGGATACGCAACCTCGCGCACGGTTGGAGCCGCGTGGGACCCACGGGCCGGGATTATCTCGATTGGAAGGAGCAGAACAAATCCTTTGAGGACCTGTTCCTGTTCGAACACGGAACCGGGACCGTCACGGGCGTGGGCGAGCCCGAGCAGGTGGCGGGCCTGCGTGTGACCACGAATTTCGGTGACTTCTTTGGGATCAAGCCCGTCGTGGGACGGACCTTTCGCCTCGACGAAGCGCAGGGCCGCCACAATTTGTTAATCCTGTCGTACGGCTATTGGCAGCGGCGGTTTGGGTCTGACCCGCAGGTCGTCGGGCGAGGCATAACGCTGAACAGTGAACTGTACACCATCATCGGGGTTGTTCCCGCATCCTTCGCCACCCTCTTTCCCGCCGATGTTGTGGTGCCCTTCGACAACGATTGGTTGAAGCGCGTAGACAGTGACCTGGGTGTTTTCGGCAGGCCGAAACCTGGAATCACGCTCGAGCAGGCCTCCGCTGAGATGAGCCTGATCGCCCAACGCATCGAGAGCCAGCGGCTGGAGCGCAAAGGCTGGGGTGTGGTCCTGGTGCCGCTCGAAGCGGCGCGGGTGGAGTACATCCGCCCTGCGCTGCTGGTGCTGCTGGGCGGGGTGGGCTTCGTCCTGCTCATCGCCTGCGTCAACGTGGCCAACCTGCTGCTGGCCCGCGCCGTTAGCCGCGAGCGAGAAGTGGCGATGCGCATCGCGCTCGGCGCCGGACGCTTTCGTCTGATCCGCCAGTTCCTGGCTGAAAGTACGCTATTGGCACTCGTCGGGGGTGGGGCCGGCTTGTGCTTGGCCCTGTGGGGAACCGACCTGCTCATGAGACTGGTGCCGTCGCGCATCCCTGTTCCTAATGCGGCGGACGCGGTCCTGCTGCCCAAGGTCCACATGGATGGGGCGGTGGTTGTCTTCACGCTGCTGGTCTCGTTACTCACAGGAATCGTTTTCGGCTTGGTTCCCGCCTTTCAGGGTGCGAGGTGCAACGTCAACGAATCGCTCAAAGAAGGTGGAAGAGGTTCTCTCTCTGGCCCTCAGGGCCATCGCACGCGCGCCACGCTGGTGGTTGCCGAGGCTGCCCTGGCGTTCATCCTGGTGATCGGCGCCGGTCTGATGATCGAGAGTTTCTTGCATCTTATGGAAGCCAATCCGGGCTTCAACCCCAGTCGCCTGCTTACGCTGCGCATCAAACTGCCCAACGATGTGAAAGAGTCGAAGTACCGCGAGCCACGGCAACGCGCCCTCACCTTTCAGCAGTTCTTGAGCAACGTCGAGGCCCTGCCGGGAGTTCGCTCCGCCGGACTCACCGAGATTATTCCTCTCAGCCAGGAGGATATGGATATGGGGCGCTTCATCGTCAAAGAGGCGCCGCCGTTGGTCCCGGGGGAGTACCCCTCGGCGGATTTCCGGGATGTCAGCCCCAGCTACTTTGGCACCATGGGCATTCCGCTTCTTCAGGGTCGTACTTTCGCGGACCACGACAACGCGGACAGCCCGCGGGTCGCGATCATTGACGAGACGCTGGCTCGGCGCTTTTTCCCCAACCGGGACCCCGTGGGCAAGCACCTTCAGTTCTCAGAGCTATTGCGTCCGTGGGAAATCGTGGGTGTAGTCGGCGGGGTTCATGATACTGGATTCGATCAGCAGCCACGTCCCACCATTTACTTTCCTTATTTGCAGGCCGGCGATCAGACGATGAGCCTGGTGGTGCGTACGGATTCGCGGCCTGCCGCCATCCTGCCTTCGATAAAAAGCGCGATTCGGGCAGTGGATAAGGATCAGCCTGTTTTCAATGTCAAGACCATGGACGAGATCATCACGGGAGTGGTCTCAGCGCAACGCCTCGCCTTTGTCCTGCTCGGGATTTTTGCCTTCCTGGCG
Source organism: uncultured Acidobacteriota bacterium (assembly GCA_963765485.1). Classification (GTDB taxonomy): domain Bacteria; phylum Acidobacteriota; class Terriglobia; order UBA7540; family UBA7540; genus CAVROP01. Next base: position 27,734 of record CAVXWN010000039.1, read on the forward strand.
CTGGCCCTGGCGGCGATGGGGATCTACGGCGTCATCGCCTATGCCGTCGCCCAGCGAACGCACGAAATCGGCATCCGCATGGCGTTAGGCGCACAGCGCGGTGACGTGCTGCGTCAGGTGGTCGGACAAGGCTTGCTGCTCATGGGCGCCGGCGTCGCCATGGGAATCTTCGGGGCGCTGGCTTTGACACGCTTCTTGACAAGCCTGCTCTATGGCGTCAAGCCCACCGACCCGTTGATGTTCATCGGGGTGTCGCTGCTTGTGGCCGTTGTGGCCGTGGCCGCAAGTTACGTTCCCGCGCGGCGCGCGACCAAGGTCGATCCCATGGTGGCGTTGCGGTATGAGTGAAGCAGTGGTTAGTGACTAGTGGTTAGTAGTTACTGGATAGTGGCGAGTAGCAACCCGCGGTTCGTGGAGGAACGATATGAACGCGCGCGACGCGTCTAGCCACTAACCACTAGCCCATTGAGGGGAAACATGTTGGGTACACTGGTACGGGACGTTCGCTATGGCATTCGCCAGTTGCGGCGCAGCCCAGGCTTCACGGCGGTAGCTGTCCTCACGCTGGGGCTGGGCATTGCCGCCAATACTACGGTGTTCAGTTGGATCGACTCGGTCTTGCTGCAGCCGATTCCTGGGGTGCGCAACGCGCAGGAACTGGCGGCGCTCGAAGAGGTCATGCCGGAAGGCGGAAGTTCTGCGTGTACCCATCCGGATTTCCGCGATTTCCAGCACGACCTGGGGTCGGTCGCAGGTGTCACAGCGACGCATTTCGCTGCGTTCTCGATCGGGCGGAAAGAGAACGCACGGCGCGTCTTCGGCCAAGTCGTATCCGCCAATTTCTTCGAGGTGTTGGGTGTTCAGCCGTATCTCGGGCGCACGTTCTCGTCCCAGGAGGACCGCGACGCGCCCGGCGCCTTTCCTTTAGCGGTGATCAGTTATCGCCTTTGGCACAGCCATTTCGGTGCTGACCCGGACGTGATAGGGAAAACAGAGCGCGTGAATGGGCATCAGCTCACCATCGTTGGAGTCACGCCCCCGGACTTCCGCGGCACTATGGGGGGATTGACATTTGACATCTGGGTCCCACTCAGCATGATCCTCGAAACGGGCAGCTTGAATACCTGGGCTGCCGACGACCGGAATGCCAGGTTCCTGGACGTGTTGGTCAGGCTGAAACCCGGAGTGCACATCGGGCAGGCACGAGCCGAAGTTAAGGCCGTTGCCGCCCGAATCGCGAAAGCGTATCCCCAGACGCACAGCGGTGTGACCGCCACCGTGGTTCCGCTCTGGAGGGCGCATACCGGTGCGCAGTCGCTCCTGCTGGACCCGCTCCGCATCCTGATGGCCGTGTGCATCCTGGTGTTGTTGATCGCATGCGCCAACGTTGCCAACCTCCTGCTTGCCCGGTCAGTCACACGGCAGAGGGAGCTCAGCATTCGCATGGCCCTGGGCGCAACCCGCCGGAGGGTGATGCAGCAACTGCTAGTGGAGGTGCTGCTGCTGGCGGGCGCTGGCGCGATTTTCGGCGCCTGGCTGGCGCGATGGCTGGCACAATCGCTGATGTATCTTCTCCCTCGCACTGACCTGCCCATCGCAGTCGGCGGGTCCTTTCTGAGCTGGCGCGTGCTCAGCTTCACTGTGCTGATCTGCTTCGGCGCCGCGGTGCTCGCGGCCATGATGCCGATGTTGCACTCAGGCCACGTCCCTCTGAACGAAAGCCTGAAGGCGGGCGGTCGAAGCGGAACTTCCAGCCTGCGTTCCCACCGCGCCCGGGGATTGCTGGTAGGCTTCGAAATTGCGCTGGCCGCCGTCGCGTTGATCGGCGCCGGATTGTTCGTCCGCAGTTTCCGGAATGCCCAGGTTATGCATCCTGGCTTTGAAGCGCGCAATGTGCTGATCGCGCACTTATATCTTTCCTCCGCGGGCTACCTGCGCGACCAGGAAGTGCAGTTCGACCGCACGCTGTGCCAGCGCCTGGAGGGGGGACCCGGCATCGAACAGGTGACCTATGCGGACTGGGTGCCGCTTTGGTTCGGAAACCCTCCCTGGGAGATGCTGCGCATCGAAGGGTATGCACGGAGCCGGGAAGCGGGCACGCCCGTCTTCCGCACCTTGGTCGGCCCGGGGTATTTCCACCTACTTCACATCCCGTTGCTGGCGGGCCGCGAGTTTACGGACCAGGACGATGAAAAGGCGCCGCGCGTCATGATCGTCAACCAGACCTTTGCGCGACGCTTTTTCCAAGGCCAGGACCCATTGGGCCGCAGGGTGCATTTCGATTACTGTGATTGCTGGCACACCATAGTCGGCCTCGCCCAGGACAGCAAAGAGAGCAGCCCGTCTGAGCCCCCCACTCCCTTTGTATATGCTCCGTTTCGCCAGATGTTCGGCAGGGGCCATAACAGTTTCATTTATGTGCGTACCCGGGGCAACCCGAATACGGCGCGCGCCACCCTGCGGCACGAGGTCGCCGCTTTAGACCCGACGGCCGACCTGTTTGATGCGATGCCGCTCACCGAATACACCCAGTCGGCGTTGTATCCGCAGAAAGTCGCGGCCATCCTTCTGGCGTCGCTGGGCATTCTCTCGATGCTGCTGGCGGCGGTCGGACTGTACAGCGTTATGTCGTACGCGGTGAGCGAGCGCACGCAGGAAATCGGCATCCGGATGGCGCTGGGCGCCAGCCGGCGCGACGTGCACGCCATGGTCTTCGGGAAGTCGCTGGCGATGACAGCCACAGGCCTCCTGGGCGGGGTGCTCGCTGCACTGGCGTTGACGCGTCTGGTCTCCAGCCTCCTTGTGGAAGTAAGCGCTGCCGATCCGCTAACGTTTGTTGCGGCCATCCTATTCCTTCTCGGCGTCGCCCTCGTAGCCACCTATGTTCCCGCACGGCGCGCGACCAAGGTCGATCCCATGGTGGCCTGGCGGTATGAGTAAAGCAGTGGCTAGTGGTTAGTGGATAGTGGCAAGCAGCAACCTGCGGTTCGTGGAGGAACGATATGACGGCGCGCGACGCGTCTAGCCACTAAGCACTTGCCACTTGCCCGATGAGGTGACAACGATGAGCACTCTGCTTCAGGACTTGCGGTACGGCTTCCGAATGTTGGCCAACAACCGCGGCTTCACGGCGATTGTTGTGATCACGCTAGCGCTGGGGATTGGCGCGAATAGCACCATCTTCAGTTGGATCAACTCCACATTGCTGAACCCTATTCCGGGAGTCGCCGACACCAGCAGGCTTATTTCGGTCATGAGAGGGGAGCGCAGTGAACATCCGACCCCGCCGTTTTCCTATCCGGACTACGTGGACCTGCGCGCAAGGACTCAGAGCTTCTCGGGCCTTCTGGCGTACCACGACGATTACGTGTCCCTCACCGGCACCAATAAGCCGGAGCGCATTTACGGAGCGTTTGTTTCAGCGAATTATTTCGACGTGCTCGGCATCCGGCCCATCCTCGGTCGCGGGTTCCGGCCGGGGGAAGAGGACAATCCCGGGGGCCTGCCGGCGGTCGTGATCAGTTACGCCTTGTGGCAGACGCATTTCGGCGCAGACTTATCCGTCGTCGGCAAATCCATCCAGATCAACCGCGCCTTGGGCACGATTGTGGGAGTAGCTCCACCGGATTTTCAAGGATGTAAGTCGGGGCTGCGAAGCGACCTCTGGTTCCCTTTGGTTTATTGGACCAGCCACTTTCGCGAACGCGACGATTATTGGCTCCAGGTCCTCGGCAGGCTCAAACCCGGGGTTAGTCGGCGCCAAGCGGAAAAGGAGCTGGACCTTCAAATGCAGCGCATCGTCAAGCAGTATCCCGATTCGCACCGCGGCCCCAACCAAATCACGCTCGACCCACTCTATCGTTCGCCCTTCGGGGCCAATGTCTACATGTACAAGACACTGCCCATGCTGTTGGCGCTGGCGGCGGTACTGCTGTTGCTGGCCTGCGCCAACGTCGCCAATCTGTTGCTAGTGCGCTCGGTCGCCCGCCGGCGTGAGATTGCGTTGCGCCTGTCGATGGGCGCCACCCGCTGGCGACTGATACGCCAACTCCTGGTAGAGAGCCTGCTGCTCGCTCTGCTAGGCGGCGCGGTCGCCATGCTGCTCACCAAATGGACTGCCGGGACCTTTGCTGCCTTCTTTCCGCCCAGCACCAACGTGCCGATCGCGATCAATGGCCGCGCCGACCCCATGGTGCTCGCTGTGACGATCCTCATTTCAATTCTTACCGCTATGATCTTCGGCATTTTGCCAGCGCTACGCGCTTCCAGCTTGGCGCCCATCGCCGTGCTGAAGGAGGAGGCGGGGAGCATGTCGGGCGGAATCCACAAGTCGCGGCTTTCCCGCGCCTTGGTCGTGGCCCAGATCTCCCTTTCACTGCTTCTGTTGATATGTGCCGGTCTGTTCGCCCGCAGTTTGCAAAAGGCCCAGCGGTTGGACCCCGGTTTTGACCCCAAGCACGTGCTGCTGGCTTCCTACGAGCTTGGGCCTCTCGGCTATTCGGAGGCTCAAGGCATTGCCTTCCACCAGCAACTGCTCTCAAAGCTCTCGACCCTGCCCGGGGTTGAGTCGGTGACCTTGGCAGACTTCTCGCCTCTCAGTTTTTCGCTCCACACCGACGATATCCTTCCCGATGGCTACCTCCAAAAGCCGGGCGAATCCATGGAGGTCAGCCGCGCCATCGTGAGTCCGAACTATTTCCGGACCCTGCGCATTCCCATCACCGCAGGGCGTGAGTTCACAGAACAAGATACGGAGAAGTCGCAGCGGGTGGCCATAGTGAATCAACAGTTTGCCGACCGATATTGGCCTGGGCAAGACGCGATTGGCAAGCGGTTTAGCGTCTGGGGGACGTGGTACAACGTCGTGGGGGTAGCTCGAAATGGCAAGTACCGCCGCTTGGTTTATCCCCCGGAGCCAGTTTTTTTTCAGCCTCTTTACCAGCGTTACCGAGACCTGGTCACGATTCACGCGCGGGTCTCAGGCGATCCGCAGGCTTACGCCTCGGAGGTCGAGCAGGCGGTGCATCAACTCAATGCGGACTTGCCCGTGTTCGGGGTGACGACCCTCGAGTCAATCATGCGGCTGGGGAGCGTCTTTGAACGACTCCCCGGAACCTTGGCAGGCGCATTTGGATTGCTGGCGCTAATCCTCGCCGCCGTGGGCATCTACGGAGTGATCGATTACACCACGCGCCAACGCACGCATGAGATGGCCATTCGCATGGCGCTGGGAGCGCGGCGCGCGGAGGTCCTCCGGTTGGTGCTGGGCCAGGGGCTGCGACTGACGCTCACCGGCTTGGCGGCGGGCATCGCGGTTTCACTGGCGCTGACACGCTATCTGAAAAGTGTACTCTTCGGCGTCACCGCTGACGATGTGCTCACATACGCCGCAGTGGCATTGTTGCTATGCCTGGTGTCGCTCGTCGCCTGCTACATCCCGGCGCGGCGCACGACGAAAGTCGATCCCATGGAGGCGCTGCGGTACGAATGATTGCCGATTTGCGATTGCCGATTGTCGATTGAAGAACCAGGGATTGGATTTGGAGCGCATCAAGGGGCGGCGCAACTGATGGCTATCGCTATGAATTTGCACAAAACGCCGAAAACCAGCAATTGAAGAGGAAAAGTCAGCCTTCGCGGTCAATCGGCAATCGACAATTGTGTGGTTCAGGAGGTTCGTCGTGACAACCCTCACCCAGGACGTTCGCTACGGTCTTCGGATGCTAGCTAGGTCCCCCGGCTTCACGGCAGCGGCGGTACTGACACTGGCGCTCGGAATTGGCGCCAACACTGCGGTCTTCAGCGTGGTCAACACCGTCCTGCTCAGGCCGCTGCCTTACGCCCAACCCGATCGGCTGGTGGCCGTGCAATCGATGTGGACGCACGGCACGCAGGTCCCGGAGCGTCTCTCTTATCCCGATTTCTTCGACTTCCGGGCGCAGAATCATGTTTTCGAGCACCTCGTGACCTCACGCGACACGAATCTGGCGCTTACCGGCGTCGGAACGCCGATACAGCTCGACGGCGAGATGGTCACCTGGGATTTGTTCCCTGCGCTCGGGATTCAGCCTGAGTTGGGCCGCGGCTTCTTGCCCTCCGAAGAAGCGGCGGGCACACACGTGCTGGTGCTCAGTCACACGCTTTGGCAGAGGCAGTTCGGCGGCGACCGCGGCATCCTGGGGCGGACGATCACCCTCGATCGAAAGCCCTATACGGTGATTGGCGTGGCCCCGGCAGGCTTCGTGTTTCCAGTGAACGAACCCAACATCCAGCTCTGGACCACGATCGCGGCGGACCACGAAGCGCCGCCGGGCGACACGCCCATGGCCGAGCAGCGCGGCGCTCACATGCTGAGGGCGCTCGGACGACTCAAGCGCGGCGTCAGCATTGACCAGGCGCGCGCCGATCTCAACGTCATCGCCGCGGCCCTCGCCAAGCAGTACCCGGATTCCAACACCAATGACCCCCAAGCCTCGGTTCGACCGGAACTTGAAACCTTGGTGGGTGAGTCGCGCACACCCCTGCTGATTCTGTTCGGCGCGGTGGGCTTGGTGCTGCTGATCGCCTGCGCCAACATTGCCAATCTCCTTCTGGCTCGGACTGCCAACCGCGAGCAGGAAATGGCCGTGCGCGCCGCCATGGGCGCAAGCCGCGGGCGCGTGGTCCGGCAACTACTGACTGAAAGCCTGCTGCTGGCCGTTCTTGGGGGCGCGGCCGGCACGCTCTTGGCTGGATGTGCTTTGGGCGTGGTGCTGCCCCTCGGCGGCCAGGGCATTCCGCGCCTTGCCCAAACCAGCATCGACGGGCGCGTGCTCGGATTCTCGCTGCTCCTCATTTTCCTCACCAGCGTTTTCTTCGGCTTGGCGCCTGCGCTGCACGCGTCCAAAGTTGATTTCGCTTCTTCGCTGAAGGAGGGAAGCAGGGTCAGCACCCAGCAAGCACGATCGGATCCGCGGCGCCCTGGTGATCGCTCAGGTAACGCTGGGCCTGGTCCTCGTCACCGGAGCCGGATTATTGATGGCGAGTTTTCTGCGCCTCGAAAGAAGCGATCTGGGCCTGAAACCGGACCATCTGCTGACCTTTTCGTTCAGCCTGCCAGAGATCGCAATACAAACGCTGCCCAGCAAGTGGCCTTCTATGACCAATTGCTGGAGCGCATGCGCGCCCTGCCGGGCGTCAAATCAGCGGCAGGAGTGTGGCCGCTGCCGCTCGGCGGCGATAACGCCACGGTCTCGTTCAATATCGAAGAGCGTCCGGCCGCGCAACCTGACCGGCCCTCGGCCCGCATGGCCTTCGCGACGCCGGGCTACTTTTCGACGGCCGGCATTCCCTTGCTCAAAGGCCGGTTCTTCAATGACCACGACGACGCGAATGCGCCGCGGGTGCTGATCGTCAATAAGGCATTTGCGGACAAGTTTTTTCCGCGGCGAAGACGTGATCGGCAAGCGCATCACGCCGGGCGCTTCGGCTCCTGGCGAGAAAGATGGGATAGTACGTGAGATCGTGGGCGTGGTGGGCAGCGCCAAGCTGTTTGCGCATGGACGCCGAGCCCCAGCCCATCTATTACTTCCCCTACAAGCAGCTTGCCTGGCAGCCGCCGGTGGTGATGCTGCGCACCGCCGTCCCACCTCGGATCTTGGAAGTCAGCGGTTGCGCAAAGAGATGGCGGCACTGGACCCGCATGGTTCCCGTGTTTCAAGTCAGGACCATGGAGGAACTGCTCTCCACCCAAGTCACCGAGCCGCGCTTCCACACGGTGCTGTTGGGCTGCTTTGCCGGGATCGCGCTGCTGTTGACCATGGTGGGGCTCTACGGCGTGATGGCTTACTCCGTGACGCGGCGCACGCGCGAAATCGGAGTGCGAATCGCGCTGGGCGCCAGCCGCTCCATGGTGCTCTCGATGGTACTCAAGCAGGCGCTGGTGCTGTTGGCGGCGGGGCTGGTGCTGGGTCTCGCCGCTTCGCTGGCCGCAGACCGCTTGCTCGCAAAGTATGTTGTTCGGCGTTTCGTCGCTGAACCCGGTGGTGCTGGGCTTATCGGGCCTGCTGGTTGCCTTGACTGGCTTGCTCGCCGCCTACTTGCCCGCGCGCCGGGCGGCGAAGGTCGATCCGATGGTGGCGCTGAGGTACGAGTGATTGTCGATTTGCGATTGTCGATTCTCGATTGCCCGAGAAACGAAACTCGAACATCGAAAGTCGAAATTTGAAAGTCGGGGGCAGGCGGCAGAATTCCGAGTTTCGAGTTTCCAGTTTCGAGTTTCGGCCTTGGTCAGCCAATTGGCAATCGAAAATCGGCAATTAGAGCGGATTGACGACTCGGAGGAACTTGAATTGGTGGAAGCCCAGGTCGGCAGTGCGAATTTCGACCACTCCATGCTCCCGCATGAGGGCCGCGATATGAAGATCATGCAGGCGGTTGCCGGAGACGTGGGGATACTCGCGGGTGAGATCGCGCACCACTTCGGCGTGCCGCTCCGTTTCCACCAGGATCCCAAACGAGGGCGACGAGCGGAGACTTTCGATGAAACTCCAGGCATCGGCAAAGTCAGCGGGTCCAGCCAGGGCCGACCGATGGGTGACCACCCGCAAAAACTCGTAAGCAATCGACCATGTGATCAGCCAGGTTCGGCGACGACTCTCCAGTCCGCTACCAACCGGCTGGCCCGGTCATGCCTGCAGGGGATTCTCTTATGGCTGCGTAGATCAGCAGGATTCGTGTCGACGACGAACAAGGTCAGTCCTTTTTCCGGCTCGATCCGTACAGCCGCGCGTCGCGCTCAGCGTCCAAAACGTCATACAGCGCGTCACGGTCGGCGACGTCCACCAGGATGCGCCCCGCCATCGAAGCTGGGCAGCGGAGGGAGGCTGGAACGGTTTCGGGCGCTCGGCCAGCCCTTTGCGCAGCAGTTCTGCGGCCAGCTCCGACATGGTCGTGCCGCGCTTTGCGGCATGCCGTTTCAAATCGTCGGAAGACCGGGTCGGGAATGATCAAAGTTGTCTTCATACGGAAAACCATACGGCAAGTACGGAAAAATGTCAAGCAGTGGCTGGTGAAGATATCGGGTGATCTGGTGAACAAAGGGCAGAAAGCATCGTCTCACGGGTGCGCATACACAAACAGCAATGTATGCGCCACTCGTGGCAGCTTGATGATAGCTGGAGGCTAACGGCTGACAGCTTGCGAACTGTGGAGGATAACGATGAGCACTCTGCTTCAAGACTTTCGTTACGGCTTGCGCATGCTGGCAAAGAATCCCGGCTTCACAGTCGTGGCGGTGCTGACGCTGGCGCTCGGCATCGGGGCGAACACCGCGATCTTTAGCGTGATGAATGCCGCCCTGGTCCGCCGCTTACCGGTGCCCGACCCGGAACGGTTGGTTCGATTGCACACCACCGACCAGCCGCCTAACACGTCCCAGACTGGCTACAACGACACGTCCTTGACCGAACCCGTATTCCAGCAGCTCCGGCAGCGGCACAACGTATTCTCGGACCTGGTTGCCTACGTGCCGCTGAGCCTCAGGAGGGTGGCGGTGCGCTTCGGCGGCGAGCCCGAAGAGGCCAACGCTGATATGGTGAGCGGGAACTTTTTCTCGGGGCTGAGAGTGCGGCTGGTGCGGGGGCGGGCATTCACGATCGAGGATGAAACTCAGCACAGCCAGACGATGGTGCTGAGCTACGGTTACTGGACGCGCCGTTTCGCCCGTGATCCCGCGGTGATTGGCCAGACGCTCTACCTCAAGGGAGTGCCGTTCACGATTATCGGGGTCGCGGCAAGGGAATTCGCTGGAGTTGGGCAAGGCGAGCCAACCGATATTTGGGTTCCCTTCCAAACCCGCGAGGACTTGAAGCCATGGGGGCGCTCCCCGCACAGCGAAGATAGTCTCTATGGAAATCCGACATGGCTCTTCCTTTTGATGATCGGGCGACTTCAGCCCGGACTCAGCCAAAAACAAGCACTGGCCCAATTGAACCCCGTCTACCAGCACGCCCTTTTGGAAGGAGGCGCCAAACCAGACCCGAAAGCAGCAGCCGGTGCAGCTTTACTTCACGCCCGTCCGGGGCATCGAGAGCCTGCGGGAGAATTACGAAAAACCGCTGCTCGTGTTAATGGCGATGGTGGGCCTCGTGTTGGTGATCGCGTGCAGCAACGTGGCCATGCTTCTGGTGGCGAGGAACACGGCGCGGCAGCACGAGTTCAGCCTGCGCAGTGCGTTGGGCGCAACCAGATTGCAACTCTTTCGCCAGTTGCTTGCCGAGAGCCTGCTGCTGGTGGCAACGGGAACGGCGTTCGGCTGGGTGTTCGCGACGTGGGCCACAGAGGCCCTGGTGGCCTGGGCGGATCTGGACTTCAATGTATCCCCCGATCATAGGGTATTGGTGTTCACCTTGGCGCTCTCCGCCTTGGCGGCGCTGGGGTTCGGCTTGGCGCCCTTGCGCAACGCCCTGCGCTGTGCCCCAGGATTCGCGCTCAAGACTTCCGCCCCCAGCGCCACGCGAGGCAGAAGCTATCATCGCCGCGGGCAAGCGGTGGTCGCATTTCAAGTTTCCCTGTGCCTGACTCTGCTGGTTTGCGCCGGCCTGCTATTACGCACGCTGCGCAACCTGGAAACTCTGGACCTTGGTCTGCGCACGCAGGGGCTGCTGGTTTTCGGCATCACGCCGCCTCAAGCACTCCGCACGGAGGCAGAGGTCCTTCATTTCTATCAATCGCTCATGGAGCGGCTGCGCACTCTGCCCGGGGTGGAATCCGCTACCTTGATGGAAGAACGGATTGGCTCGGGGTGGAGCAACAATACTGACGCGTATGTCGACGGAACAAGCCCGCGCGGTGTTATTTCTTCGTCCATGCGCTGCAACAATGTGGGGCCGGATTTTTTCCACGTCCTAGGCACCCCGATCCTCGTCGGGCGCGACTTCACCGACGCTGATACGGCGGCTGCCCCCAAGGTGGCGATCATCAACCGGACCTTTGCCGAGCGGTATCTCGCCGGCCGCGAACCGCTGGGGCACCACGTGGCGTTCGACAGCGGCCCCAAAGCGGACGAGTACACCATCGTGGGGGTGGTTCAGGACAGCAAATACACCAGCGTGCAGGAAGCAGCTAAACCCATGGCCTATTTTCCCTACACGCAAATCGGTGGCACGGCAACGATGCACATTGAATTGCGCGCGGAAGGCAACCCGGCGGCGTTGCTGCCCGTGGTCCGCCGCGCCGTCGCAGAGTTTGGGCCTGACCTGCCGCTGCTTGAGCCGATGACGCAGCAGGAGCAGTTTGAGCGGTCGTTCACCGATGAGCGCTTGTCGGCGCGCCTCGCCACGTCCTTCGGCTTGCTAGCCGCGCTGCTCGTGGCCACGGGACTCTACGGGACACTTTCTTACCGGGTGAGCCGGCGGACCGCCGAGATCGGGGTGCGGATGGCCCTGGGCGCACAGCGCCGGCAGGTGCTCTGGATGATCCTGCGCGAGAGTTTGGCAGTCAGCGTAGCAGGTCTTCTTTTTGGTCTCCCACTGGCCGTGGCGGGTGCGCGGGTGCTTCGCTCAATGCTTTTTGGGGTGGGGCCGGGCGATTCAGTTGCGTTCGCCGCAGCGATCCTGGGCTTGGCTACCGTGGCGCTTGCGGCGAGCTGGATTCCCGCACGACGGGCGACGAAGGTCGATCCCATGGTGGCGCTGCGGTACGAGTAAGGCAGTGGTTAGTGATTAGTGGCTAGTGGCCGGTGGGAACCTGCGGTTCGTGGAGGAACGATATGACCGGAAACGGTGAGATCAGGAGCCATCGGGATCTTCTAACGCCGCGTCTAGCCACTAACCACTAGGCACTAGCCACTTGCGTGTTGAGGAGGAACACGATGAGTGCTTTGCTTCAGGATTTGCGCTACGGGCTCCGCATGCTGGCTAAGAACCCGGGCTTCTCGGTGGTCGCGATAGCCTCGCTGGCGCTGGGAATCGGGGCCAACACAACCATTTTCAGCATTGTGGATAATCTTATCCTAAAGCCCTGGCCGGTGAAGGACCCTGCGCGCCTAGCCATGATCTCGACGGACTGGCCGAAAGAGCCTGATTTTCGGACGGTCTCATATCCTGATTATCTTGACATTCGCAACCAAGTCGCCGCCTTCTCAGATGTAGTCGCCTACGGCGATCGGGGCGGGTTCGTAAGCGGCGAGGGCCAAGGCCAGGAAGTGATCGTCGAGGTGGTCTCTCAAAACTACTTCGCGGCGCTGGGTGTACACGCCCCGCTAGGTCGCACTTTCTCACCGCAGCTAGACCAAGCGGCCGCAGATGGTCGCGCCGTGGTGGTGAGCTACAATCTCTGGCAAAAATACTTCAGAGGCGATTCCTCACTACCCGGCAAGACCACGCTCCTCGACGATAAAGACTTCACGGTGATCGGCGTCACAGCCCAGGAGTTCTCCGGGCTACGCCACCAAGGATGGACCCCCGACATCTGGGTCACCAAAGAGGGCTGGGAAACGATGGTTCCCGGAGAGGAACGAGCCGACTCTGCCCGCAACTATCGCTGGTTCGAGGTGGCTGGACATCTGCGCCACGGCGCCAAAATCAGTGAGGCGCGAGCGCAGCTCCAGACACTGGCCAAGCGGCTTGCCTTGGCATACCCATCCTCCAATCAAGGCGTCAACTTTATTGCGCGCCCTGCTTCCGAGGTGGCTCACGAAGGCATGGCGGTGGGAATCTATCTGATGGCCATGGTGGGCCTGGTCCTCCTCATTTCTTGTGCCAATGTCGCCAATCTACTGTTGGCGCAAACGGAGCGGAGGCAGCGAGAGATCGCGATGCGCCGGGCCTTGGGCGCGGGGCCGCGGCGGCTGGTCGCCCAACTCCTCGCCGAGAGCCTTCCCCTGGCCTTGGCGGGGGGTGTGGTGGGAGGCGTGTTGGCGGCGTGGCTCACGAAGCTTGTGCCCGCACTCGTTCCCGGCATGTCCGATACCAGCCTCATGCTCGATGGCCGGGTGCTCCTGTTTACAGCGGCTATTTCACTTCTAACAGCTCTTGTCTTCGGATTGATCCCGGGATTTTGGGCTTCGAAGTCTGACCTGGTCACGGTCCTTAAGGGTGATGACCCCCGGTTTGGACGAGCCCTGGCCCGCGTGCCGCTGCGCAGTCTGTTTGTGTCGGGGGAAATCGCACTTTCCGTGGTCCTGCTCGTGGGTTCGGCTCTGCTGCTCCGGAGCCTCTGGTACAGCGAACGGATCAATCTGGGGTTTGATCAGAAAAAGAACGTCGTCATGCTCTCCGCAGCGCCGCCTGAGTTCTACGGCTACAGCACGGCCCAGGCGCGCGTCATTTATCCTGCCTTGGCCGCTGGCGTGGAATCCGTGCCCGGGGTAGTACGCGCGAGCTATGCCCGTCACGCTTCCTTCACCAGCGTAGAGGAGGGAGAAACGCAGGCCGTGGTTATTCCTGGTGTGCAGCCGCCTCCCGGAAGCGAACATTTCAAGATTCGCTACAACATTGTCGGCCCGAAGTTCTTTGCCACTTTGGGCGCCCGCCTCGAGGAGGGACGTGAATTTACTGATTTCGATCGGCCATCTACCGCACCCGTCGTCATCATCAATGACACCATGGCCCGCAGGTTCTGGCCTGGACAGAACGCCGTGGGAAAAGCCCTCCAGATTGATAAGAAGGACTATCAGATCGTTGGCGTGGTGGAGGCAGGCAGGTACAACCGCCTTCATGAGACCGTCCAGCCCTACCTGTTCCTTCCTTTCACCCAGGTATTCTCGGGCGAGTGCACCTTGTTTGTGGAAACGGCTGGAGACCCGCGCGGGATGATCGCGGCGATTCTGAAAGCGACTGCGGCGGTGGCCAAAAACCTTCCCATCGTAAATGCGGTGACTCTCAAGGAATCTATGCGCGATGCTACCGCCGAGGAGCGCTCGATGGCTGAGCTGCTTGCCAGCCTGAGCATCCTCGGAATGTTTCTGGCCGCGGTAGGGTTGTACGCGGCGGTGGCTTATCTTGTCAATCGGCGCACGCATGAGCTGGGTATCCGCATGGCGCTGGGGGCGCGCCGTGGTGACGTGCTTAGGCTGGTGTTGGCTCAGGGCTTGCGCTTGAGCGGAGCGGGCGCAGCCGTCGGCTTGGCCGGGGCCTTGGCTGCGTCCCGCTTGATGTCCCGATTCATTTACGGCGTCACGCTTACGGATCCACTGAGTTACGTGGCCAGCATCCTCGTCGCCGTCAGCGTGGCTCTCGCGGCGTGTTACTTCCCGGCGCGCCGGGCGACCCGGGTCGATCCTCTGGTGGCGCTGCGCTACGAATAGTGAATGGTGAATTATGAGTAGTAAATTGGAACGACACACAGGAGGCTAGAGCAAGCAATTCACAATTCACCATTCACTATTTGACGGCTAGTCGGAGGCAAGGCATGAATGCACTCGTCCAGGACTTTCGCTTCGCAATTCGCATGCTGGCGAAGGACCGCGGCTTTACGGCCGTCGCGGTGATTGCGCTGGCCCTTGGCATCGGGGCCAACACCGCCGTCTTCAGCATTGTAAACGCCATGCTGCTTCACCCCTTTGCCTTCAAGCATCTTGACCGCATCGTGACCGTGTGGGAGACAGTGCCGAAGCAGAACGAAAACCATATCAAGGCCGCTGCAGCGAACTTCCGCGACTGGAAGGAGCAGAGCAAAGGGTTCGAGATGCTCGCCGCCGGTCACGGGTGGGACGTCAACCTGACCGGCGCCGGCGTTGCGGAGCGCGTCGAGGGCTACCAGGTCACCGCCGGCTTCTTCCCCTTGCTGGGGATGCCGCCACAGTTTGGCCGGGCTATCACGGCAGGCGATTTCGAGCCCGGGCATACCTCCGTCGTGGTTCTCAGCTACGGATTCTGGCAGCGGCATCTTGGCGCCGACGTCGGCATTGTTGGTAAGAGCCTGCACTTGAATGGGCAGGAATTCACAGTCGTCGGCATAATGCCAGCGGACTTCGATTATCCCGTGGGGGCTGAAGCTTGGGCACCCCTCGACCTGAGCACCGCCCAGAACGCTGAGCGCGCGGCACATTATTTGCAAGTCATCGGCCGCTTGAAATCCGGGATCACCATGGCGCAGGCGCAGGCGGATCTAGTGACCATCGCAGCCCGCTTGGCCCAGCAATATCCGCAGACGAACGCCGGCCACGGGGTGAGAGTGGTGAGTCTGGTCGAAGATCTCACAACCGGTTCCCGGCAGTTCCTTTTGGTGCTGATGGGCGCCGCGGTGTTCGTTCTGCTTCTCGCCTGCGCCAATGTGGCGAATTTGCAGTTGGCCCGCGCCACGGCACGGCAGAAGGAACTCGCGGTGCGCCTCGCGCTGGGGGCGAGCCGCTGGCAAATTACGCGCCAGTTACTGGTGGAAAGTGTAGTGCTGGCCCTGCTGGGCGGATTGGCGGGTGTGCTTCTGGCCAATTGGGGAAGCGAACTAATGCAGCGGACCATCCCGCCGTTTATCGTCCAACACATACCCGGAGTGAAGCACCTGCAAATTGATTCCGGGGTGCTGGCGTTCACTCTCGCCGTGACGCTGCTCACCGGAATCCTGGCCGGGCTTGCGCCAGCCTTGCACGTGTCGAACCCCGACCCTAATGAGGCACTGAAAGAGGGGGTTCGCGGCGGGAGCGCCAGCCCCGGCCGGCAGCGTCTGCGCGCGCTGCTGGTGGTTACCGAGGTCGCGCTCGCCCTAGTCCTACTGGTGGGCGCCGGACTGATGGCGAAGGGATTTGGCGCCCTGCTGAATGAGTACCCAGGCTTTGATCGCAGCAATGTGCTGACCTTCCGCATCGCGCTTTCCGAATCGAAAGCTCGCGATAAAGCGCGGGTGAGGGATTTCTACGCTCAGGTCATCGAGAAGTTACAGGCCCTGCCTGGTGTCGACTCGGCTGCTGAGGTCACCAGCCTGCCATCGGGTTGGTCCTGGAACCGGACGGAATACACGGCGGAGGGGCAGCCTCCTGCCGCTCCGGGCGAGATGCGGGCGGCCGTGTGGCAATCCGTCTCCCCGGGCTTTTTCCGCGCCCTGCGCATACCGCTGCTGAAGGGGCGGCTTCTTACTGCTCAAGACGGCCCGGATGCTCCGCTGGCCATTGTTATCAGCCAAAGCATGGCCCGCCGGATCTGGGAAAGCCAGGACCCGGTCGGAAAGCGCATCAAGTTCGGCCGGGCAGAAAGCAGCCAGCCGTGGAAGACCATCGTGGGTGTGGTAGGGGATATCGAGCAATCGCCTTTCGATCACCTACCGGAGCCAACCGCGTACCTTCCGTTCGCCCAACTGCCACTAGCCTCTTCGGCCCTGGCGGTGCGCACGGCGGGCGATCCCATTGCTCTGGCCGCCGCAGTGCGCGCCCAGGTGCGAAGCGTGGACGCGGACCAGCCTCCCTACGACATGCGGACGCTCGAGCAGCTCATCTCGGATGATGTCAGCGGCGTCGAGTACTCAGCGCGCATGATGCTTGTATTTGGTATTCTTGCCCTTGTACTCTCAGCGTCGGGGATTTTTGCGCTCATGGCCTATTCCGTCACGCAACGCACTCACGAAGTCGGCGTGCGCATGGCGCTGGGAGCACAGCGCGGCGACGTGCTCAGGCTCGTGGTGGGTTATGCACTCAAGCTGACGATCATGGGGCTAGCGATCGGCGTACCCGTGGCGCTGGCGCTCACGCGCGCTCTCTCGAGCGCGCTGTTCGGTGTCGTGCGGATGGATACGCCGATTTTTGCCCTGTTCACACTCTTGCTTGCGTTGGTCGCGGCACTGGCGGCTTACATTCCCGCCCGTCGGGCGACCCGGGTCGACCCCATGGTCGCGCTGCGCTATGAATAGGTGTCGGGTGCCGGGTGTCAGCAGCCAGAGTACGACGGTGCGCCTTCTGCTGGAAGTTGAGAGCTGGCAGTTGGGAGGTCGCGAAAAGGTGAGGTTTTCAATGGGTTCATTGACACAGGACGTTCGCTATGGCCTTCGCCATTTGCGCCGTAGTCCTGGCCTTGCGGCGGTGATGGTGTTGACGTTGGGTCTCGGCATCGGGGCCAACACTGCCATTTTCAGTTTTCTGGATGCGGCCCTTAACCTGCGTTTCCCTATTAGGGATCAGGATCAGATTGTTAATCTCTGGGCCTCGAACAACTCATTTGGCAGCAGGAACACGCTGTCCATTCCTGACTTTCTTGATTACCGGCAGCAGAACCGGGTTTTCGAAGATCTCGCCGCGTTTGCCGGGCAATCCTTCCACCTCACCAACGTGGCTGAGCCGCAGCGTCTCGCGGGCAGCCGAGTGTCCTTCAATTATTTCCACGTCCTGGGCGTGCAACCGGCGATGGGTCGTAACTTCCTGCCCGACGAATCTAAAGGCGGCAAAACGCGGGTGGTCATCCTGAGCCATGCGTCGTGGCAAGGCAGTTTCGGGGCTGATCCGAGGGTCCTCGGGCGTAACATCACACTGGACCGCGAAAGCTACACGGTCATCGGGGTGATGCCCGCGGGTTTCCGGTTGTTCAATGGCAACGCCGACCTGTGGGTTCCGCTCGAGCTTGGCTCCAGCGCACTGAGCCGCGGCGCGCGTCAGGTGATGGTGATTGGACGGTTGAAACCTGGGGTCGGAAAAGAACAAGCGCAGGCGGAGATGAACAACCTCGCCCACCGCTTGGCGCAGGCCTTTCCCAGCACGAATAAGGGTTGGGGTGTGCAGGTGGTCCCCCTGCGGGACGAGATCAATAAGAAGCTCGGATTGGGACTGGTTTTCGTCATGGGTCCTGTGGTCTTGGTGCTGCTGATTGCCTGTGCGAATGTGGCCAACCTCCTCCTGGCCCGCGCCTCGGTGCGCAAGACGGAGATGGCTGTGCGGGCTGCCATGGGTGCTGGGCGACTCCGTCTCGTCCGCCAACTTCTCACCGAGAACCTGATGGTCGCCCTGCTGGCGGGTGCTCTCGGCCTCTTGCTCGGGGTATGGGGAACGGGCATCCTGCACTCTCTGTTTCCCACCGTCATCGATGCTTCTCCAGGTGCGCCGCGCCTGGACGCTCGGCGTGCTTGGCTTCGCGCTGCTCCTCTGTCTGCTGACGCCTCTCTTGTTCGGTTTGGCGCCGGCGCTCTGCGGCTCCAAGCTGGACCTCAACGAAACCCTCAAGGAAGGCAGGAGAGTTTCCCGAGCGGACGGTTCGCATCGGCTGCGAGAGTACCTGGTGGTTTCAGAGGTCGGTCTTGCCGTGGCGCTGCTGGGCCTCGGTGGCCTGCTCATCCGCCTCATGCTCTTAGTGGGCAGTCTGAAGCCGCCATTCGATACCAGAAACCTGCTGACGATGACGGTTTCTTTGTCAGAATCCGCCTATCCCCGCGACTCGGACGTGGCGGCGTTTTATCGCAGGGTTCTGGAAGGCGCTCGAGCCATCCCCGGAGTGGAAGCGCGTTGGGGTCGTGAACCGTCTGTCCATTCTTACGGAACAACGGTCGGCACTTAAGCCTGTTCAGCCTCGAGGGTGGATCGGGTGCGGAGGCGCGGGCCTCTGCCGTTGTGTTCAAGGTAAGTCCAGGCTATTTCCCCGCGCTGCGCATCCTGCAGCGCCGCGGCCAACTGTTGACGGAGCAAGACACGGCCGGAGCCGCACGCGTGGCATTGATCAACGAAACTCTGGCACGCTCCTGGCCGGGCGAAGACCCCATCGGGAGGAGGTTGCGCTTGGAAAGCCTTGGTCCCGAACAGCCTTGGGTTACGGTCGTGGGCGTGGTAGGGGACGTCATCATTGACGCGCGCAAGGCGCCTTTGCCTGGTGTCTACCTGCCCTGCGCGCAGAATCCTGAACGCGCGATGACGTTTGTGGTGCGCACGCTAACGCCTCCCCTGGGTTTGGAGGAGCCCCTGAAGCGCGCCCTCTGGGCGGTGGATAAGGATCAACCGGTCGAGGACATGCGGACGCTGGAGCAGATGGTGTCCGATGAATTGGCGGGGCCGTTTGCCATGGTGGAGATGGTTGTGGCCTTCGCCGTGCTTGCCCTGGTCCTGGCCTCTGCCGGGGTTTACAGCGTTATGAGTTATGTCGTGGCGCAACGCACACACGAAATTGGTGTCCGAATGTCGCTGGGAGCGCGTCCCGCGCGACGTCATGCGGTTGGTGGTGAAGGATGCGCTGGTCCTCATTGTAAGTGGGGTGGTCGTGGGCTTGGCGGGGGCGTTCGCGTTCGGAAGACTCCTGGGGCACGAGTTGGCAGATATCGGAATCAGGCCTTATGATCCGATGACGTTCTCGTGCGTCCCGCTGCTGCTTATGGCCGCGGCGCTATTGGCTTGTTATCTTCCCGCCCGCCGGGCGACCCAGGTCGACCCCATGGTCGCGCTGCGCTACGAATGAATTGTGAATTCTGATTTGTGAATTATGAATTGTAAAAATCCAAATACGCGATACACGGTCAGGTGGCTGTCGTAAATTATGATTCAACATGCACCATTGAGAATTGCTTGATCGACTGACAACCGACTACTGACTACTGCTATCGTCACCAAGGAGATGAAAAATGGACCCTAACTCGGAAGCCGAAGCTACCCCCGGAACTCCATGCAAGACAAACCGAATGGTTCCGGTCAAACTCTGATTCAACTGGAAGGCGTCACCAAGGTCTTTTACACCGACGAGGTGGAGACGCACGCCCTTTCCGGTATCCACCTGGGAGATCAAGAAAGGCGAATATCTTTCCATCGCCGGTCCCTCGGGCTGCGGGAAATCCACCCTGCTTTCCATCTTGGGGCTGCTCGATTCACCCACCGATGGGAAGTACACTCTGAACGGAACAGGGGTCGAAGACCTCTCGTTATCGCAGCGCACCCGGATTCGCAACCGCGAAATCGGTTTTATTTTCCAGGCCTTCAACCTCATCGGCGATCTGAACGTTTATGAAAACGTGGAGTTGCCGTTGACCTACCGTGGCATGCCTTCCGCGGAACGCAAACAACGCGTGCAAGAGGCGCTGGAAAGGGTGGGGATGTCCCATCGCATGAAGCATTATCCTTCCCAACTCTCCGGGGGTCAGCAGCAGCGCGTGGCGGTGGCGCGCGCGCTGGCCGGGAAGCCGTCGATCCTGCTGGCCGATGAGCCCACGGGGAACCTGGACTCCAAGAACGGGGAGGCGGTGATGGACTTGCTGCGCGAACTCCACCGTGAAGGCGCCACCATCTGCATGGTCACTCATGATCCGCGCTACGCCGAGTTCGCCGACCGGACGGTTCATCTCTTCGATGGCCAGATCGTGGAAGAAACGCAGTGAATTGTCGAATTTCGATTGTCGATTTTCGATCGAAGCCCCGAGGTGTTGCAGGTGACATCGGAAGAACTGAAGTGTCGGACGAAGCGCTCTACTGGCTTGAGCTAGTACGCGAGACGGGACTCATAAGAGCGGACCTGTTCTCAGCCATCATCGAAGAAGCCAACGAACTCGTCGCCATCATGCTGACATCGCGAAAGACTGCGAAAAGGCACGAGCACGCAGCCAATCGAAAATCGACCGTCGAAGATCGGCAATTGGTCGATTGAAGGAGCCGACCCTTATGACAGCTCTGAGTCAGGACTTGCGCTACGGCTTGCGGATGCTGGTCAAGAATCCCGGCTTCACGACCGTCGCCGTGTTGACGCTGGCGCTCGGCATCGGCGCCAACACGACCATCTTCAGCGTCGCGTGGCGTCCCATGCGTTACCGTGAAGCCAATCGCCTTCTGATGGTGTGGGAGACACGCCCGGATGGCAGCCGAAGCGCCGTGTCTGCTCCAACCTTCTCCGACTGGCGCGACCAAAGTACTTCTTTCGAGCAACTCGCCGCCGCCCGCAACGCGAGTGTCGCATTTTCCGGCAATCCTCCCATCCTTGTGTCAGGAGCAAGCGTAACTCCGGCCTTTTTTGACACTTTCCGATTGCGGCCTGAGCTGGGGCGTTTCTTTTCGGCGGCGGAATTCCACCCGGGAGGCAACAGAGTAACCGTCCTGAGCCACGAAGTCTGGCAGACCCATTTTGGAGGAGAAGCGGGCATTGTGGGCAAAACCATCCGCCTCAATGGCGAGGCGTATGTCGTGGTCGGCGTGGCGCCCGCTGATTTTGAGTTCTGGGGGCGGACGGATGTCTGGATGCCGCTAGCTCTTCCCAGCGGGGGACTCAACCGGCAAGCTCGCGACTTGCTCGTAGTAGGACGGATGAAGCCAGGCGTCACTGCCGTACAGGTTCAGGAGGAAATGCGGACGCTCGCAGCACGAGTCGCACAGGAATGGCCCGAAACGAACAAGCGATGGAGCGCGTTCGCCCAGAACTTCCACGAGGCCTTAGCGGGACCGGGCGTCAATTTTATGCTGGTCCTCCTATTCGCCGCGGTGAGCGTGGTCCTGCTCATGGCTTGCGCCAATGTAGCCAACTTGCTTCTGGCTCGAGCCATCACGCGTCAGAAGGAGATTGCGGTCCGCATCGCTTTGGGCGCAAGCCGCTGGCGTGTGATGCGCCAACTGCTGGTGGAGACTCTTCTCCTGGCCCTGATGGGCGGCGCACTCGGTCTTCTACTGGCCGGCGGTGCGGTGCGCTATCTGGCAACTCTCCCCGTTCTGCAGGCGCCGGGTCTGGCGCCTATCGAGATCAATCGCATTGTTCTGGAATTCGCCGTGGCGCTCTGCCTGGCCACGACGTTGCTTTCCGGATTCGCACCCGCCTGGCAGGTCACCACCGCAAATTTGATGGAGCGGGTCAAAGCGTCGGGCCGCACCGCAGTCGGTGATCATAGGCAAAGCCGCCTCCGGAATGGGCTCGTGATGGCGGAACTGGCATTATCTCTAGTGCTCATGGTGACCGCTGGGCTTAGCCTTCGCAGCTTCATTCGCTTAGCTCAAGTTGATCCGGGCTTCCCCACCAAGGGCCTGCTGACAGCTCACCTGTCACTGCCGTCTCCGCAGTACGCCGATGTGGCTCGCGTCCGGGCGTTTTATTCAGAATTCCTCGAGAGGGTGCGCGCGATCTCCGGCGTCGAGGAGGCCGCGATTGCCACAGGCCTGCCACCGATGAACTTTGAATTCGGCCAGCCTTTTAGTGTAGAGGGCCGCGATCAAGCTGCTCCCGCCGCCTCCGGCATCGCAAATTACCTGGTCATCAGCTCGGGCTACTTCCGCACCCTCGGCTTGACCGTGCTGAAGGGTCGCAACTTCTCCGAAGACGACCGCGCAGGGTCAACCGCGGTGGTGATCATCAACCACAGGCTGGCAGACAAATTCTTTCCAGCCGGCGAGCCGCTCGGCAAGCGTTTGCTGATTTCGGAACGCGTCCCAGATCGCAACGACTCCCCGGCGCCGGTGGCGCTCGAAATAGTCGGCGTAGTGAATGACGTCAAGAACTCGAGATTGAACGAACCCAGCAGCCCCGAGATTATATCTCCTATCTGCAAGCACCCTGGACCGGCGAATACCTCGTGGTGCGGAGCCGGAGCGAGGCAGAGCCACTAGTGGCCTTTGTCCGGAAGGCCCTCCGCGCGGTCGATCCTGACTTACCCTTAACGGACGTCAGCACGATGGACGAGCGTTTCTCGAGTTCGCTCGCCGGTGGACGCGTCGTCGTGGCCCTTATGGTCATCTTCGCTCTTATGGCGCTCTTGATGGGGAGCGTGGGGCTCTATGGCGTTATCTCCTATTCGGTGACTCAGCGCGCGACCGAGTTTGCTATAAGATTGGCTTTGGGTGCTCCCCATCGCGAGATTCTCCGCTTGGTAGCGAACGGCGCCTTGCGACTGCTGCTGGTCGGCGGCGCCCTGGGCATGACGCTCGCCCTTGGTGTCGCACGCCTCCTGGGGAGCATGGTTTTCGGCATCAGCTCTTATGATCCTGTCACGTTTGCGGCGGTGGCATTGGTTCTTCTGGCCGTGGTGCTCACCGCTAGCTACCTGCCTGCCCGCCGGGTGACGAGGGCCGATCCCATGCTGGCGCTGCGGTATGAATAGGTGTTAGGTGTCGGGCCTACGCCTGCCGAAGGGCTTTGGCCCGCAGGCAGGTGTCAGGTGTGAGGTTGTAGGGCACGGGGAACAGGTGGCAGGGAACAGGAAAGTTCGTTGTGCGGTCAAATCAGGAAAAGTCCCCTCTCCGCTGGGGAGAGGGTGTCCCGCTGCCGGCGTTTTCACCAGCCGGAGCGGGACGGGTGAGGGGTCGGTTAGAGCGGGAAGCGCAAACTGCGTGTATTTCGAGGTCTACGGCTTTTCGGAACTTTGAAAGCCCCAGACCTGCAAAAAACGCAGGTCTGCGCTGCCACTAGCCACTTGCCCGTTGAGGAGGAGCACGTTGAGCACACTGCTTCATGACGTTCGGTACGGCTTAAGGATGTTGGCGAAGAGTCCCGGCTTTACCGCCATAGCCGTGTTGACGCTGGCGCTTGGCATCGGGGCGAACACAGCGATCTTCTCCGTCATCAATGCTGTTCTACTGCGTCCGCTTCCTTTTCCGTTTGCAAACCGCATCTATGCGGTCAAGCGGACTGGCAACCAGATCGGCGGCGTTTCAATTTCCTTTCCCATTTTTCTAGTTTGGCAAAAGGAAGACAGGTTGTTCGACCATCTGGCGCTTCTGGCATGGCGGAATGACCGTACCCTCTCCGGTGGGGGGCAGCCCGAGCAGATCCCAAGCGCGGGCGCCTCAACGGAGTTGTTTGCTACCCTCGGTGTCCGCCCCGCGCTTGGCCGCGATTTTCGCCCGGAGGAGGGCCGGACCGGCGGCGCGAACGTAGTCATCTTGAGTGACGGTTTGTGGCGAAGCCGGTTCGGCCAGGACAAGAACGTCCTCGGGCGAACGATCACGCTGAATGACGAGCCTTTCACGATCATTGGTGTTCTTCCGCGCGGATTTGAGGTCCCGGTCCCCGGCATGCGCAACGCCGAACTCTGGCTGCCTGTTCGCATTCCGCCGACGAGCCACAACCCGAGCAATGGGGAATTATTCTGCGTCGGCCTGCTGAAGAGCAGCGTGACCCCGGCGCAAGCGGAAGCCGCGCTCACGCCGCCGTTGGCGGAATTGCGGCGCGAATTTCCAAGCATGTTCACTCCGGGCGAGAGAGCGCACCTCGTTCCTCTTCGCAGATTCCTGGCGGATCGGGCGGGGCCGGCGCCATTGCTCCTGTTTGGCGCGGTGGCGCTCGTACTGCTGATCGCGTGCGTGAACGTTGCCAATCTGACCCTCGCCCGCTCCACCAGCCGGGAGAGAGAAATTTCCATCCGCACAGCCATCGGCGCGGGCCGGGCTCGAATCGTGCGGCAGCTTTTGACGGAAAGTGTTGTGCTCGCCTTGCTCGGCGGATTATGCGGCGTGTTCGCGTGTTACGCGAGCTTCAATTCCATTCTTGCGCTCGTGCCGGCAGAACTGCCCCACGTCGGCGCGCTTCAGGTGGACGGAATAGTCTTGCTGTTCGCTTTACTGCTGAGCCTCGCCACGGGCATTGTGCTTGGCCTTGCGCCCGCGCTTGGCGCCTCCCGCCTGGACTTGAATGTGTCGCTCAAGGAGGCGAACCTCCACGCCGGCTCGCGCGGCGGAGGCCGGTTGCGGAGCGTGCTGGCGGTTAGCGAGGTGAGCATCGCGCTGGTGCTCTTAATTGGCGCGGCCCTTGCCCTCGAGAGCCTCGCCGGGCTGCTGCACGTCCGGCCCGGATTCGATCCACGCAATCTGCTTACGTTCAAAGTCGCGCTGCCGGAGAAGAGATACCCAACGCCGGCGAAGCAGTCGGCCTTCTTCGAGCAAGCTGCGGCTCGCGTTTCGGCTCTTCCAGGAGTCGAGCGGGTTGCGCTGGCAAGCGTACTGCCGCTCGAAAACGGGCCTGATATCTTGTTCGACATTGAGGCGCGCTCGGAAGCGCGCCAGCCCGGCGAACCTCTGGACGCTGACTTTCGCGTTATCAGCCCAGCTTACTTCGAGGCTCTGCGCATCCCGCTCGTGCGTGGCCGCGCGTTCTCCGCTTCTGACAGCGCGAGCGCTGAACCCGTTGCCATCATCAATCAAGTGATGGCGAGTACCTACTGGCCGAGTCAGGACCCAATTGGGGAATACATTTGGATAGGGAAGCCGATGGGGCCGGCGAACGCCGAACCTGGTCCAAGGAGAATCGTCGGCATCGTCAGTGACATCCACGAAACGACTTTGGCAGAGCCGCCCACTCCTACGATGTACATGCCATACGCGCAGCGGCCGAAGGACAACGAAGCTTGTTTTGTCATCCGGACCTTGCAAACGCCGCTCGCATCTGTTCCCGAGGTTCGCCGCGCCGTTCAGGAAGTGGATCCGGATCTGCCT
The DNA here is from genome assembly GCA_963765485.1 of uncultured Acidobacteriota bacterium. Lineage (GTDB taxonomy): Bacteria > Acidobacteriota > Terriglobia > UBA7540 > UBA7540 > CAVROP01. Next base: position 53,007 of record CAVXWN010000039.1, read on the forward strand.
CTGGCCGAAATCAAGACGATGGCCCAAGTCCTCTCAACTTCGCTCACTGACTGGCGCTTCCATGCAATTCTGCTGGGAGCATTCGGCAGTGTGGCCTTGTTCATAGCCGCGATCGGAATCTACGGCGTGGTTTCCTATTCCGTAGCGCAGCGAACGCATGAGATCGGCGTTCGCGTGGCGCTGGGCGCAGAGCGAAATGATGTGCTGAAGCTAGTCGTAGGCCAGGGAGCCAAGTTGACGATGGTTGGTGTGGCGATCGGTACTGCCGGTGCATTGGCACTGACGCGTTCCCTTGCCAGTATTTTGTACGGCGTCAAACCAACGGACCCGCTGACATTCGTGCTGGTTCCACTGCTCCTGATCGCCGTGGCGCTGCTCGCAAGCTACATCCCGGCGCGGCGGGCCACCAAGGTCGACCCGATGGTGGCGCTGCGGTACGAATGATTGACGATTTACGATTGCCGATTGAAGATCCAACGATGGGGAATCCTGCGTATAGCTCGCGAGGAGCTGAAGGCCAGGACGAGAGAGAAGCTGTGCGCTGCTCTCAGCCGTCAGCTATGGGAAAGGTCGTCGGCTGCTTGCTGATAGCTTAAAGCTGATGGCTGATAGCTTGCTGACAACTGACCACTGACCAGAACTGTCCGGTCATAAGTCGAATAGTTTTAATTGATTACATGGTACGTCAATTTCATTCTCGGAGCTGATGTGCGAAAAAGCCTGTAAAAGTGGCACTTTTTCGAAAAGACTGAGGCTCAGGATTTGTGACATTGGGTAGAGATTCAGTTCGAGCCCCAGTTGCTTGCGAACAATCGCCAGCAACACGTAGACGGAGATGGCGATCCAGATTTGGGTCTTCACGGCGTTGGGTGACAGACCGTAGAATTTCTTGATACGCAGATGCTGTTTGACCCATTTGAAAAACAACTCCACCTGCCAGCGGCATTTGTAAAGCTGGGTGATGATGAGCGCGGCCAGGAGAAAGTTGTTGGTCAAGAAGGTCAAGCTTTTGTCGGTATCGGCGTCGTGATAACGAATGCGGCGCAAAGGCTCGGGATAAAACTTGGCCGGATAAAAACTCTTGAGCCGAATCGTTTGGTCGCAGAGTAGGCCAGTTACGTGGTCTACAGGATGAGAGCAGACTCGGCGAAAGGTAAAGTCCTTGCGAGGACGAATGATGAAGAAAGCCAAAGCCTGCTTGAGTCGGTAAAGCCGCTCGAAATCCAGGTAAGCTCGGTCCACAATGTAAATGGAGCCGGGTTCGGGAACGAGTTTGTCGAGGATGTGAATCTCGTGTATTTTCGCGGGTGTAACGTCGATGAGGGCCGGGATGTTGCCCTGCAGATCGAGCAAGGTATGCATCTTCACGGCGGCGTTCTTGGCTCGGTATCGAGCCCAGGGAAAGAGCGAAAGACAAAGGTCGATGGTGGTGCAGTCCAAAGCGTAGACGGCTTGCTGCAACTCCACTCCGAAATCTTCGTGGGCATACAAGGCGCGCGCGGTACGAATCAACACCTGCCCCAAGTCGGCGTAGATTCGCCAATCGCGAGTCTCGTTGGCATCGGCCAGCGTGCTGTGGGCGATGTGACCGTGGACGCCGGCGTGATAGAGTCGCGGCCCCAAGGCACGCAGACAGGTTTCGATATCGCGCAGGCTTTCGCGATAAGTGAGTTGCGCAAAGGCCATGCACAGAAATTGATCCCAACAGGAAAAACGACTGACTTTGTAATTGCCTTGGTAGCGATCCACACAACGCGAGAACTCGTGAGTGGGCACGAAATCCATCAACTGCGCGAAGACCGTTTTGCCAGCATTCATGTTCCAAACCCTCCCGGAATGTCGGGAAAGAATGGCCATAAATGCCACGCAAATTCAAATCGAAAACGCTCGGTTTGACGGATAAATACATAAGTTATCGCAAGTTACAGCGAAATCCGAAATCAATGACCGGACAGTTCTGACCACTGACCACTGACCAGAACTGTCCGGTCATAAGTCGAATAGTTTTAATTGATTACATGGTACGTCAATTTCATTCTCGGAGCTGATGTGCGAAAAAGCCTGTAAAAGTGGCACTTTTTCGAAAAGACTGAGGCTCAGGATTTGTGACATTGGGTAGAGATTCAGTTCGAGCCCCAGTTGCTTGCGAACAATCGCCAGCAACACGTAGACGGAGATGGCGATCCAGATTTGGGTCTTCACGGCGTTGGGTGACAGACCGTAGAATTTCTTGATACGCAGATGCTGTTTGACCCATTTGAAAAACAACTCCACCTGCCAGCGGCATTTGTAAAGCTGGGTGATGATGAGCGCGGCCAGGAGAAAGTTGTTGGTCAAGAAGGTCAAGCTTTTGTCGGTATCGGCGTCGTGATAACGAATGCGGCGCAAAGGCTCGGGATAAAACTTGGCCGGATAAAAACTCTTGAGCCGAATCGTTTGGTCGCAGAGTAGGCCAGTTACGTGGTCTACAGGATGAGAGCAGACTCGGCGAAAGGTAAAGTCCTTGCGAGGACGAATGATGAAGAAAGCCAAAGCCTGCTTGAGTCGGTAAAGCCGCTCGAAATCCAGGTAAGCTCGGTCCACAATGTAAATGGAGCCGGGTTCGGGAACGAGTTTGTCGAGGATGTGAATCTCGTGTATTTTCGCGGGTGTAACGTCGATGAGGGCCGGGATGTTGCCCTGCAGATCGAGCAAGGTATGCATCTTCACGGCGGCGTTCTTGGCTCGGTATCGAGCCCAGGGAAAGAGCGAAAGACAAAGGTCGATGGTGGTGCAGTCCAAAGCGTAGACGGCTTGCTGCAACTCCACTCCGAAATCTTCGTGGGCATACAAGGCGCGCGCGGTACGAATCAACACCTGCCCCAAGTCGGCGTAGATTCGCCAATCGCGAGTCTCGTTGGCATCGGCCAGCGTGCTGTGGGCGATGTGACCGTGGACGCCGGCGTGATAGAGTCGCGGCCCCAAGGCACGCAGACAGGTTTCGATATCGCGCAGGCTTTCGCGATAAGTGAGTTGCGCAAAGGCCATGCACAGAAATTGATCCCAACAGGAAAAACGACTGACTTTGTAATTGCCTTGGTAGCGATCCACACAACGCGAGAACTCGTGAGTGGGCACGAAATCCATCAACTGCGCGAAGACCGTTTTGCCAGCATTCATGTTCCAAACCCTCCCGGAATGTCGGGAAAGAATGGCCATAAATGCCACGCAAATTCAAATCGAAAACGCTCGGTTTGACGGATAAATACATAAGTTATCGCAAGTTACAGCGAAATCCGAAATCAATGACCGGACAGTTCTGACCACTGACAACTGACTACTGACAACTATGAGGAAGACACAATGATAACTCTAAGAAATCTCGAGAAGTTCTACCCTGTGGGACCAGGAAGATATTACGTCTTGCGACGCATCACCATGGACCTCGCCCAAGGGGATTTCGTGACCATCATGGGGCCGTCCGGAGCAGGGAAAACAACGCTCCTGAGCATTCTTGGAATGTTGGACGGCGGCTGGGAAGGTGAGTACTACCTGATGGAGCGCCCGGTTCATAAAATGAATTTGAAACAGCGCGCAGAACTCGGGAAGCAAACTGTCGGCTTCGTCTTCCAGCAGTACCATCTACTGGACGGCCTTACGGTTGCGGAGAATCTCGACATTCCTCTTTCTTACAGGAATATCAAGGCTTCGGAACGGCAGGCGCTCGTAGCCGACACCCTGGACCGGTTTCACATTGTCGGGAAGAAGGACCTTTTCCCCAGCCAGCTTTCAGGTGGCCAGCAGCAATTGGTGGCCGTGGCGCGGGCTGTGATTGCGAACCCGAAACTGATCCTGGCTGACGAGCCGACGGGCAACTTGCATTCGGACCAGGGCCGGGAAATCATGGAGCTTTTCACGAAGCTCAACAACGAAGGGACGACGATCATCCAAGTGACGCACTCGGAGGCGAACGCGGCCTACAGCCACCGCATCGTTAGGCTGCAAGACGGCTGGATCGTGAAGGAGTGAACCATCGGAACATGAGCACCTTACAGACCACCAGAGTCCTCATCGCTGACGACCTACCCGACGTGTTGGAGGCGCTCCGCCTGCTGCTCAAGGGCGAGGGTTACGCAACCGAGTCTGCAACGTCCCCGGCTGGAATCCTGGCAGCGCTCGATGCCCATGATTTCGATCTGGTTCTTATGGACCTGAACTTTGCCCGCGATACCACTTCGGGCCAGGAAGGTCTGGACCTGCTCAGGCGGCTTCAGGCGATGGACAGCACTTTGCCCGTGGTGGTGATGACCGCTTGGGGCAGCGTGAACGTGGCGGTGGAGGCCATGCGGCGGGGCGCGCGGGACTTTGTCCAGAAACCCTGGGATAACGCCCGCCTGCTCGCCATTCTCCGCACCCAGATCGAGCTCAGCCGGGCGCTACGGCAGGGCCTTCGCCTGGAGGCGGAGAACCGGTTGCTCCGCGCCGAGGGACGTCCCACGCTGATCGCGGATTCGCCCGCCATGCGCCCAGTGCTGGAGCTAGCCTCCCGCGTCGGCCCTTCGGATGCCAACATTCTGATTACAGGTGAGCACGGCACAGGAAAGGAGGTCGTTGCCCAGACGCTGCATGCCCTTTCCGGCCGGGCAGCGAAGCCGATGGTGACCGTGAACGCCGGGGGCCTTTCGGAAGGAGTGTTTGAGAGCGAACTTTTTGGCCACGTCAAAGGAGCTTTCACCGATGCCAAGACGGACCGCGTAGGTCGTTTCGAGCTCGCCGACGGCGGGACTTTGTTTCTGGATGAAATTGCCAATGTCCCAATCAACATGCAGGCCAAGCTCTTGCGCGTACTCGAGACCGGGCATATGGAACGAGTAGGTTCCTCGAAGACGCGGCGTGTGGATGTGCGTGTGCTCTCGGCGACCAATGCGGACGTCACCCAGGAAGTGCAGGCCGGCCGCTTCCGCGAAGACCTTCTGTTCCGCCTCAACACCATTGAAATTCGCATTCCTGCCCTGCGCGACCGACGCGAGGACATCCCGCTGCTGGCCAATTGGTTCCTGCGGCGTTATGCCGAGCGCTACCGGAAATCCCTGACTGCTTTTGAACCTGCGGCGATCCAATTTCTTCTCGATTATGCCTGGCCTGGGAATGTGCGCGAGCTCGAGCATGCTGTGGAGCGGGCAGTCCTGATGGCGCAAGGCGCTGTCGTGCGGCCCAGCGACTTTGGTTTGAGGACGGAGCGTGAAAGCGCCTCGCGCCTGGAAGCGATGAGCCTGGAAGAAGTGGAGTGCCTTCTCATCAAGAAAGCGGTGGCGCGGTACGGGGGGAACGTGAGCCAGGCCGCGTCAGCACTGGGCTTGAGCCGTAGCGGCCTTTACCGCCGCTTGAGGAAATACGGGTTGTAGCCGGTACAGCGGCGCGGCATGGCCGCAACCAAAGCTGGCAATGATTGCCGAGGGATGATTGTCGATTGCCGATTGGCAGCGGAGCTGTTTGCCACAGCGCCCTTTGAATCGACGATCGGCAATCGACAATGAGCATGTCCCCAGACCCAGACTTTGAAGCCCCGAAAACAAGCCCGACGGCACGGACCGCCTCGATAGAACGCGCTGGTCTGTCGCTCGAAACCCGCCTGGTCTTCATGGCCCTGGCCGCGGGTCTCCCCGCCATCGTCGTTGCCCTCGTCCTGTTGTGGACGGGGATTTACTCCTCCCAAACACGTTGGACCCTGACCATCATTCTGATCGTTGTCTGGCTTGGGTTTTCTTTCGCCTTGCGCGGGAAGATGGTTTTCCCTCTCCAGACTCTTTCCAACCTGCTTTCGGCCCTGAGGGAGGAAGATTACTCGATACGCGCCAGGGGGACTCGCTCCGGCTCCACCCTCGACGAGGTCTTTACGGAAGTGAACGCGCTCAGCGCGATGTTGAGAGATCAGCGGCTCTCTTCCCTCGAAGCCACGGCGTTGCTCCGCAAAGTGATGGAAGAGATCGATGTGGCCATTTTCACTTTCGACGGCGAGCAACGACTTCGGCTTTTGAACCGGGCCGGTGAACGGCTGCTGGCACAGCCTGCGGAACGAATCCTGGGGCGGACGGCCATGGAGCTGGGGTTGGGCATGTGCCTCGAGGGCGCGCCGGTCTGGACGATGGCGACATCCTTTCCGGGAGGCGCCGGTCGATGGGGAGTCCGTCGCAGCACCTTCCGGGAGCATGGCCTGCCGCACCAGATGTTGGTGCTTACCAATCTGAGCCAAGCTCTACGCGAAGAGGAACGGCAAGCGTGGCAGCGCCTGATCCGGGTATTAGGGCACGAGCTTAACAACTCGCTGGCACCCATCAAGTCGATGGCGGGCACCCTCAGCGGCCTGCTGGCCCGCCAGCCCCGCCCAGCGGACTGGGAGGAGGATGCGTGTCGGGCTTTAACCGTTATCGAAGGGCGCGCCGAATCGCTGAGCCGATTCATGGAAGCCTATTCACGTTTGGCGCGCTTGCCCTCGCCCAGCTTGCGACCGGTGGATTTAGGGGCCCTCGTGCGGCGGGTCGCAAGCCTGGAGACGCGCCTGCCCGTGATCCTGACTCCAGGCCCCGGGTTGACCCTTCGTGCTGACGGAGACCAACTCGAGCAGATGCTCATCAACCTTCTGCGCAACGCCGTGGATGCGTCGCTCGAAACCGGAGGCGGCGTGAGGCTCGGCTGGGCGCGAAACGGCGACAGCGTGGAATTGTGGATTGAAGACGAGGGGCCGGGCCTCTCAAATACAGCCAACCTGTTCGTGCCCTTCTTCACCACCAAGGCCGCGGGTACGGGCATTGGCCTCGTCCTGAGCCGGCAAATCGCCGAGGCCCACGGCGGTACCCTAACCCTCCAGAACCGGAACTCTGGCCGTGGATGTGAGGCGAGGGTGAGACTGCCCATTTAGAAGGCAGGAAGCAGAAGGCAGAAAGCAGAGGGCGCATCCAATTCTTGGCCATCCCCTAGCGTGGTTCATTTCCTCAGAATGAACAACTCCAAATTTCCAACACCCAGCCCAGGAAGCGCTGCAAAGTTCGTGGAGTGTCACGTAGTCACACCGTTCGTACGCGGCTCTGCCGGGCCGAGTAGCTTGCCGCCCCGCTGGCGTGGGAGTCTCCTGCGGGAAAACGACTGCTTGTCAAAGGCTGCCTGGATTCCTTTGGGCGCTTTGCCGTAGGCCCGCGGGAAATGGGAGGTCCACTGGAGCTTCATCTGGGTCTGCGTTTAGTCTTTTTTAGCACCCAACTTTGCGGCTTTGTTCTGGAGATCAGCGATAAACTCGCTGAACTTACTTCCCAGTTTTCCCAGAGGCTGGCGACCGCGAGTTTCAGCCCTGGGAATAAAGGTGAGGTCAGCATGTCTCCAAAACCCAAACGCTCCGCCAGTTCGTACTCTTTCTCATGGAGGCAAAAAACTTCCACATTTTTGCCCTCCGGGTCCACTAGCCAGTATTCGCTCACTTCCATAAAGGGCATACTGTTTTAATTTGACCTCACGGTCTAAACGTTCGGTGCTTTCTGAGACCACTTCCACCGCGAGGTTTGGTGGCCCGGAAAGATTGTCTTCTCCGATGTAGTGCAGCCGGGAGCTTGAAACAAAAAGCACGTCCGGCTCAAGAACTGTACGCGTAGCGAAGACGACTTCATCGGGGGCTACGAAAACTTCGCCCAGGCGCTGCCGGCGGACATGTTGGTGTAGTGCGGCAAGAATATTGCCTGTGATTCTTTAATGTAGGGTCCCCGGTGCAGGGGTCACGAAAAGTTCTTCATCCACGATTTCGTAGCGGTTCCGGCCGGGCGGCATAAGTTTCAGGTCCTCGAAAGTGAACTTGGTGGAGATGCTCATGACAGGATTATAGCATGTGACCGAGGCCGGTTGGCGCCGTCGAAATCCAGGGCAGCGGTGTTTTGCGACGCCTCGTAGCGTGGGCAGCCTGGCCGTGCTACTTCTATCTTCAAGCGGCAGACAGGATCGGGTTGCGGTGGTAAAAGGGAAGGGCTACCACTTCGGCGACTGTGCCGGAAGGGAACTCCAGTTTGGTTCCAGGTTCCGAGACTTCCCGGCGGAGGTAAGCCATTGCGATGGTCTTACCAAGTGTTGGAGCAACGCAGGAGCTGGTGACTTCGCCGATCTCTTTGCTGTCCCGAACCAGCTTCTCCCCCGGGTTCGGTGGAATCTCTGCCTCTACGATGAGTCCCACTAATTTCCAGTTGACGTGCCCGCGGCTGCGGGTCCGCTCCACGATTTCCTGGCCGACGTAGCAGCCTTTGTTGAAGCTCAGGGCATTCCACAACCCCGCTTCGTTTGGAATGGTATCCTCACCCAGTTCCTGACCGTAGCGGGGGATGGCAGCTTCGATCCGCAGAGTTTCCAGCGCCTGCGTCCCGCAAGGGAGCATGCCGTAAGTGGGAGCCTGGCCGCAGGCTGCGCCCCAAAGTGGCAACAGGCCCTTCGAGCCCACCCAGACTTCATACCCATCCTCCCCGGTGCTACTCGCGCATACTACACGCACAGAAAAACCGGCGTAGTTGGTGGCAAAATGATCAAATTCCTGCATTGCGGGAAGGTCGATGTGCAGGGTTTTTTCAAGTAGAGAACGCGAGCGTGGCCCCTGAAAGGCGAGAGCGTAAAGATCCAGTGGTTCGAATTCCACCTGGTCGCTGATGACGTACCGCTTGAGGCCAAGCCACGCTTTGTCGCGCAGGTCAGCGTCGGCATCCACGAAAAACCCGTCGTCGGCGCAGTAAAGGCGCATATCCACCAGAATATGTCCCTGGGGGTTCAGCAATGTCGCGTATGTTCCCTGGCCTGGGGCAAGGCGCTTGATGTCGTTTGAGACCATGCGGTGAAGGAACTTGGCGTGGTCCCGGCCTTTCATGGCGAACTTGCCGCGATAGGAGAAATCAAAAAGCCCGGAGGCCTCGCGCACCGCCTTGTGCTCCGCAACAGGGTCGGTGAAACACGAAGGAACAAAAGCGCCATGATACTCGCCTAGCGTGGCGCCTTGCGAAAGGTGGTAGTCAGCTAATGGAGTCGTGGATAAGTCCATCTGTTATCGAGACTGGAAAATAGAAAATGGAAAGTCGAAGTTCGAAATTGGAAATTCGAAGATTGCAAATGGCAATAAGAAATGACTTGGTCAGCAACTTCTGGACATTGGAAAATGGCGCCTGCTCATATCGTAACTTCGATTTTCCAGTTTCTATTTTCCAGCTTTCAATCCCGTGTTTCGAAGTTCGACTTTCCGGTTGCCTGCCTGGCACTCACAAGGGTCGCCACTACAAAAAGCCGAGTTGAAGCTTGGCGGCCTCGGACATCATCTCTTTGCTCCACGGCGGATCCCACACAACATCGACTTTGACGCTCTTGATGCCTGGAAGCACGGTAATCTTATCTTCGACTTCTCCCGGCAGTGAGCCCGCAGCAGGGCAGCCCGGTGCGGTCAGTGTCATCTTCACAAAGGCATGGCCGGAGGCGTCCACCTTGGCCTCATAAATCAGCCCCAGGTCGTAAATATTCACCGGAATCTCGGGGTCGTAGCAGGTACGCAAAGCTGCAACTATCGTCTCCTGAAGAGCTACTGCCTGAGAAACCGTCGAGGGGGCTGCCTCTTCCATGACCTATTTCACTCCGTTGTCGCCGCTTTCGAGTCGCCGTTGAGGGCGCTGCGTAGCGTGTGCCAGACCAGGGTGGCGCACTTGACGCGCACAGGGAACTCGCAAACGCCGGAGAAAGCGGCCAATTTCCCTAGGGCTGGAGTCTCACCTTCCGCGTGAGTTTTTCCCGTGACCAGATCGTGAAAGGTCTCGAAGAGAGCTTCAGCCTCGGCTCGCGTCTTCCCCTTTAGAATTTCCGTCAAGATCGACGCAGAGGCTGTGGAAATGGCGCAGCCGGTACCCTCGAAGCTGATGTCGGTGATTCGGTCATCCTGGAGTTTCAGATAAACCGTAAACCGGTCGCCGCAAAGGGGATTGTAACCGTCCGCGGACCGGTCGGCATCCTTCATGGGATGAAAGTTCCGCGGTTTCCTACCGTGGTCGAGAATTAGTTCCTGATAAAGCCCTTCGAGTTCTGACATAAGAATGAGTCCAAAGTCCCTATCCTGTCATCCTGAGGAGTCCGCCATTCTTATTGGCGGACGACGAAGGATCTCGGCAGTCTTCCACTTGGCTAAATGCAGAGATTCTTCGCTTCGCTCAGAATGACATACCATTACTTTCTGCCAAGCTCCGAACTAACAACTCATCCGAAAAGAGCCTTCACTCTTTGGAGGCCCACGGCCAGCGCATTAATCTCCTGCTTGGTGTTGTAAAACGCCAGGGAAGCGCGCACCGTAGCGGGCACTCCGAAGCGGTCCATGACCGGCTGAGCGCAGTGATGGCCTGTGCGAACCGCGATGCCTTCGCGGTCCAGAATCGTCCCCACGTCGTGGGCGTGCACGCCGTCCAGAACGAATGAAATGACACCGGCCTTCTCGCGCGCCGTGCCGATAATCCTGACGCCGGGAATCTGATTGATCGCCTCCGTGGCATAGGAGAGCAAGGCATGCTCGTAGGAGCTGATGTTTGCGAGACCGATCTGGTCCACATAGTCAAGGGCGGCGCCAAAGCCGTAAACGTCGGCGATATTAGGCGTCCCCGCTTCAAACTTATAGGGAATCACATTATAAATCGTCTTCTCAAAGGTCACGGAGCTGATCATATCGCCGCCGCCCTGAAAAGGTGGCATCGAATCGAGGAGCTCGGCCCTGCCGTAAAGCGCCCCAATTCCCGTCGGCCCAAAAACCTTATGGCCTGAGAGCGCATAGAAGTCGCAGCCGAGTTCCTGGACGTCAACCTTCATGTGAGGGATGGCCTGGGCGCCATCAACAAGCACCGGAACATTCACGGCATGCGCCATCTGGATGATCTGACGCACTGGATTGATGCTGCCGAGGGCGTTGGATACATGGGTGACAGCGACAATGCGCGTGCGGGGGTTCAGGAGCTTTTCAAATGCCTCCAGGATCAGCTCGCCGCGGTCGTTGATCGGGGCCACGCGAAGGACGGCATTCTTCTCCTCACACAACATCTGCCAGGGAACGATGTTGGAGTGATGCTCCATGGCAGTGATCAGGACTTCGTCACCTGCCTTCACGTTTTGCCGCCCGTAGGTCTGCGCGACAAGGTTGACGCCCTCCGTGGTTCCGCGCACGAAGACGATCTCCCGCGAATCGGGAGCGTTCAGGAATCGCTGGATTTTTGTCCTCGTGCCTTCATAGGCCTCGGTCGCACGCTCGCTCAACAGATGCACGCCGCGATGCACGTTCGAGCAATCGTGCATGTAAAACCCAAGAATCGCATCGATCACTTTGGCCGGCTTCTGGCTGGTCGCTGCATTGTCGAGATAGACGAGCGGCTTCCCGTGCACCTTCTGTTTTAGAATGGGGAAATCCTCGCGAATCCGCTTCACATCAAAAGCGGGACTGGATAGTTCGCGGGCGGGTGCTTGGATCACTTCGCGCGTGGTGGCCATCATACCTCCTCGGCCCGCTGGCCCGTCGCCAGACGAGCGAATAAACCTTCCCTGAGCCGATCGCGCAGTGGTTCATACTTGATCCGCTCCAGCACTTCGTTGGCAAAGGCGTAAGTGAGCAGGTCTCGCGCTTCCTGACGGCCAATTCCGCGGGAACGCAGATAGAAGACCGCTTCCGGATCGATCTGCCCAATAGTGGCGCCGTGCGTACACTTGACGTCATCAGCATAAATCTCCAGCGCCGGCTTGGTATCGATGATGGCTTTTTCGGAAAGAAGGAGATTTTTGTTGCTTTGTTTGGAATCGGTCTTTTGCGCATCCTTGCGGACAATGATTTTGCCGTTGAAGACTGCGGAAGACTCTCCGTCCAGAACGCCTCTATAGACTTCCCGGCTGCTACAGTGCGGCTTCGCGTGGTCCAGGGTGGTCTGGTTGTCAATGTGTTGGCGGCCGGTGACGACGTACAGGCCGTTGAGTGTCGCCTCGGCGCCCTCGCCGTTTAGAAGAACGCTCACTTCTTCCCGGGCAAGAGCCCCACCGATCGCAATGGAATGTGTGGTGACACAGCTGGAGCGTTCCTGGTGGAACTGGAGCCGACCAAAATGGAACGCCGTTTCGCTCTCTTGCTGAATCCTGTGATACTCGATGACGGCCCCTTCACCGAGCGCAACTTCGCTCACGGCATTGGTGAAGTAGACCCCCGCAGGCGCCAAGCTCTTCGCCCCTGCTGCTCTAAAGAGCGGCGCTGCGCCTGGTCCCACGTAACCTTCAATGATAGTAGCCTGGGTTTCTCGCCCGGCAATAATCAAGTTGCGGGGATAGGAAACCACGGGACGCCCCCTTGGGTCGGAAACGTAGAGCAGGTAAATAGGCTTGTCAAGAACCATGCCCTTGGGGATCTCGAGGAATGCTCCGTCCTCGAGGAAAGCCGTATTCAGTGCTACAAACGCGTGCTCCCTGTAATCCGTAGCGTAGCGGGTCAGGTGGCGCTGCAGAGTTTCCCCGTCACTAGCAAGGACCTCCCCCAGGCTGCCAGCCTTCACGCCCTCGGGCAGAGTTTCCAGCGTCGAAAGCTGTTTCGAAAAACGCCCATTGATGAAGACGAGCCGCGGGCATCCGAGGTCAGCAAGGGGAAGCCGGCTGTTTCGCTCGGCGTATGATGCGTCGGCCTCCCCTGCCACCACCCCCTGCCCCCTCCTCGCCAAGGAGGGGACCAACTCCCCTCCTCCCTGAGGAGGGGCCCAGGGGGCAGTGGCGGGTTGAAATGGCACCGCGGCAATTGGCGCGACGTTGGTGTTCCTCCACTCTTCCTGGCGCGTGTTCGGGAACCCCTTCTCAGCAAAACTCTCAATTGCCGCTCTGCGGATTTCATGGAGCCAGGAAGGCGCGCTGGCAGCAAGGCGCTGCTCGAGTTCCATGAAGCTTGAAAGGTAAGCACCTTCTTTTTCTGTTAAGGCAATCATCAGCTCAATATTCCCTTCTTTTTTACCGTCCGTGGTCCGTTGTCCGTGGTCGTACTGACGACTGACAACTGCCCCGACACCTGTCACCTGGCACCTGACACCTGCTCTACCTCCTCCAGCCATCCGTAGCCCTTTTCCTCGAGTTCCAGGGCCAGCTCCTTGGTCCCCGATTTCACGATGCGGCCGTCATACAGAACGTGCACGAAATCGGGAACGATGTAATTGAGCAGCCGCTGGTAGTGCGTGACCACGATAATGCTCCGGTCCTTGCTGCGGAGCGCGTTCACGCCATTGGCCACGATCTTTAGGGCATCAATATCGAGGCCGGAGTCGGTCTCGTCGAGAATGCCGAGTTTGGGTTCGAGCACCGCCATCTGGAAAATCTCATTGCGCTTCTTCTCGCCGCCCGAAAAGCCTTCGTTCACCGCGCGGGTCATCAGTGTGTCGTCCACGTCCAGCAGCTTCATCTTCTCGCGGAGGAGCACGAGGAAGTCCATCGCGTCATATTCCGGCAGCCCGCGGTGCTTGCGGATGGCATTGAGCGCCGAGCGCAGAAAATAAGTGTTGTTGACGCCGGGGATCTCCACCGGGTACTGGAAGGCGAGGAAAATGCCTTCGCGGGCGCGCTCTTCGGGCGACATCGCAAGCAGATCCTTGCCTTCGTAGGTGACCTCGCCGCCCGTCACTTCGTAAACATCGCGCCCCGCCAGCACCTGCGCCAGCGTGCTCTTGCCGCTGCCGTTGGGGCCCATGATGGCGTGCACTTCGCCGGTGTTCACTTCCAGATCAATTCCGCGCAGGATCTCTTTGCCCTCCGCTCTTGCTTGCAGGTTCTTGATTTGAAGCATTCACTTCTCCCCTATGCTAGAAACTGGAAACTCGAAATCGAAACTCGAAGCCTCCTGCAGCCAGTCAGAGACCGTTTCGCTCCTCTACGCCTTCACCTCTGTCACCATTCACCATTTACTATTCACTATTCAGAATCACCCCACGCTGCCTTCCAAACTCACGCCCAGCAGTTTCTGCGCTTCCACCGCGAACTCCATGGGAAGTTCCTTGAAGACCTGTTTGCAGAAGCCGTTGACGATCATGGAAACCGCATCTTCGGTGGACATCCCGCGCTGGCGGCAATAGAAAATCTGGTCCTCGCCGATCTTCGACGTGGAGCCTCGTGTTCCACCTGGGCGGTGGAGTTCTTCACCTCCAGATACGGGAAGGTGTGAGCGCCGCACTTGTCGCCAATCAGCAGCGAGTCGCACTGGGAGTAGTTGCGCGCTCCCGTGGCCCCGCCCAAAATCTTCACCATGCCTCGGTAGCTGTTCTGACCATGGCCGGCGGAAATGCCCTTCGAGACGATGGTGCTCTTGGTGTTCTTGCCGATGTGGATCATCTTCGTGCCCGTGTCCGCCTGCTGGTAATTGTTGGTGACGGCCACGGAGTAGAACTCGCCGACCGAGTTGTTCCCCTGGAGGATGCAGCCCGGGTACTTCCAGGTGATG
>CAVXWN010000040.1:0-51993 GCA_963765485.1 uncultured Acidobacteriota bacterium
GAGCACAAGCCAAGAAGCTCTTCCCGATCCCCGTGGGGCCGAGCAGAAAAATGTTCTGATGTTCGCGCACCCAAGCGGAGTCCTGGGTGAGCGACCGCAGCAAGGCACGGTCCAGACCCCGCGGGGTGCGGAAGTCCAGGTCCTCCACCGAGGCCCGATGCCGCAGCTTGGCCTGGCTCAAACGACGCTCCAGGGCGCGGTTCTGTCGCCAGTTCCACTGCTGGTCGACCAGCAGGGCGAAGCGTTCCTCGAAGCTCAACTCGCTGATGCCGGTCTGCTCGGACTGGGCGCGAAAGGCCTCGGCCATGCCGTGCAAGCGCAAGGCGCGCAACTTTTCCAGGGTCTGCTGATTCAACATGTGTTCTCCTCTCTGCCGATCGAGTTACTGCACCCTCGACGTATCCGAGGGATCGAAATAAGCCGCGCCCCGCAGATTGTCGTGGGCGAGGGGCGGTCGGGGCGCCGGGGTTTCCAGCGGTTGACGATCCAGTCCGCGTTCCAGCATCGACTTGACACTCTGATAGGAGCAGGCGCCGGTGACCAAGGCCCGTGCCGCCGCCGCTTCCACCCGCTCGGGCGAATAGCGCTGGCCCAGGCGCAGAATCCCCAGACAGGACCGATATCCCATCTCGGGGTGCGGTTTACTCTCCAGGATGGCCTTGAATAACTGTGCCGTCGACGGCCCCACCGACTGCGCCCAGTGCAGCAGGCGCGAGGGCGGCCAGGCCAGGTGTTGCTGATGGCTCTTGGGTCGATGCTCGTTGACGGTCGTGGCTTTATAGTGCTGGTGGCTGCGGACATGCGAAGCCACGCGCTCGCCGCGGTGAAAGATCTCTACCGTGGTCAGCGTCGAGCGGATCTCCACCACCTGCCCGGTCAGCACGTAGGGCACGCTGTAGTAGTGGCGGTCGATCTCGACGTGATAGTCGATGTTGACGCGCGCGGTCGCCCACTGCTGCAGCTCAAAGCGATCCTGCGGAAGCGGGCCCAGCGCCGGTTGGTCTAGTTCCTGGAACAAGCTGGCACGGCAGCCGGGGCGCTTGCGAAACGGCCGTTGGTTGAGTTTATCCAGCAACTCCCGGATCGCCTGATTGAGTTCGGCCAAGCTGAAGAACTTCCGGTGCCGCAGGGCCGCCACGATCCAACGCTGCACGATCTGCACACCGGTTTCGACCTTGGCTTTATCGCGGGGCTTGTAAGGCCGCGTGGGCAGCACCCCCACGCCGTAATGCATGGCCAGTTCGTGATAGGTGCGGTTCAGATCGGGCTCGTAGCGGCAGGCGCGATTCACGCCGGTACGAGTGTTGTCGGGGATGACCAGCTTGGGCACGCCTCCTAAAAACTCGAAGGCACGGATGTGGGAACCAATCCAGTTCTCCAGTTCCTGGCTGTGGGTGGCTTCGGCGTACGTGTAGTTGCTGGCTCCCAGGACGGCAACAAAGATCGCCGCCTGCCGCTCCGGTCCGCCCTCCGAGTCTTGCAAGGGGATCGTCGCCCCGGCGTAATCGACGAAGAGCTTCTCACCGGCTACATGATCCTGGCGCAGCACCACGTCCAACTGCTGTCGCCACCGTTGGTAGAGTTCGCAGAAGCGACTGTAAGCGTAGCCGTCGGGATGCGCCTGCCGGTATTCTTCCCAGGCGAGCTGCAGCGTCAGGTGGGGATGGCGTTGGAGTTCTTCGTGGAGCTTCGCAAAATCGGGCTGGGGCTTGCGGTTTTCGTAGGCGCGCCGCGGGGTTCCTCCAAATACGGCGGCTTCCAGTTGGCGATCATCCCAGCCTTCCGGCAGCGGCCAACGGACCCCAGCCTCCCGGGCACGTTTCAGATACTCATAAACCGTGCCGTGCCCGATCGAGCAACTGCGGGCGATCTGCCGCTGCCCCAACCCCAGCTCATAGCGGAGTCGGAGTACTTCTTTGAGCTTTCGCATGGACAACCTCTGCATGGGCAATGTCGGTTACCTCCACCTTCCAGTGGAGCCGCATTGACCGTAATGTTGTCCAGCGTCCTTCGCCTCCCGTTCACCGTCCCGTCCGGAAGCGTGTGGAAATCTTTCCGAAATGATCCCGGTCAGGGTTCCGACAAGTGCCGGAAACTGACCGGATTAAAATCGGAATCCCTGCCCGGCTTCATCCCGGAATCGTGACCGAATTAATTTCGGAATCCTGACCGGATCAACTTCGGAATCGCGCCCGCCTTGCCCCGGAATCCGCAACTCGAACCCGAGGTCGTGTTGAGGCTTGGACGGGAGGGCCGTGAACGCCTTCCCGTACAAAGGACTCAAACGACTTCCCAACCAAGAACCCCGTGCAAGGCGCACACGGAGGGGCCAGGGATGCCTTCGTGCCCAAGCTGGACAGCTCAGGGCTGGTGGTTTACTCCACGTACCTGGGGGGCGGGCTTAGTGACATTTCATATGGCATCTCTAGGGCGAACTTCCAAAACAACGGCTGTTTGGGCTGGAACTTCCCAGATTATCTCGTCATCAAGTCTTGCTCCCTTCGATGCGCCTGCAGCCGGGTAAATTGACACTACTCTGAACCGCTCCCCACCTGAAAGTCCGATGGAATCATTCAATTGAAAAACACCCGTAAGCCCGTTAGGGTTCGGGTTGAATAGGAACACAAAGCCACGATCGCCTTTAATATGAGCAAACCCATCTACTTTTCCGCTGGCCGGCCAGTCCTTAAGATCCTTCCTTACCATCAAGTATTCGATGTGAGCGCGGCCCCAGTCCAACCATTTCCTAATGGTCCGCTTGTCTTCTTCAGGGATCCCCACCTTGGTGGGCAAGTAGTAGATCTGGTTGGGTGCGCATGCTAGCGCGCTCAGCATGATGTAGTCCAAACCTGTGCTCTCCCAGCCAGCCGAACTATTCGGTTTGGGCATTCCGAAGACTTGCGGTGCGTCCAGGTAGTGAGGGAAGAATTGCCGTTGAACACGTATTCGCGACCACGTCCGAATCTTATCTCCAAACAGTACGTTGACGGGCTGAGTGCCGACTCCCGGAAGCCCGATCGGCCTCGCATACTCATCAATGGTGAAGACAGCATCGACGTAACGCAGTGCCCACAGTCCTAGATCCATCGGCGGCCGGGCATACGATAAGAAGAGTCCGGGGTACTTCTCGCGCAAGCGCCGTGCCAGTTCATTCAGGTTGCGCTGACAGGCATAATTCGAATCTCCTGGGAGGTGGTCATGCGTTGCAGAAGGGCAGTTTGCAGGACGGGTAATCCCTGGGCCTCCTAGGAAATCTCCATCGATGCCCCAACCAGCAAAATGTCCAGCTTCAAGGGCTTCTACTATTCTTGCGTATAGCCACTCGAAAAAAGGTTCGTTCGCAAAACAGTTTCCCTGTTCCTTCGTCCCAGGGCCAAATATCGAAGAGACATCGGCGGGATTTGACAACCAGTCAGGTTGGTCGGAACGATAGGGTTTTCCGACTGGAACCGGATCGTTGCTTGGCCTTCGCGGGCTGTCAGGTGACCAAGGATCCGTATTGTTCAGCGAATGCCATAGCTGCCATTTCTTATCCGTCTGGTTTGCGTGCTGGGCGACTCTTAGGACAAGATCAGTGAATTGAAGTTTGTCGGCGTCTCGGAGTTCCCCTATCCTTGCGAAGTCTCCGGCCCAAGGATGCGCATCCGAAAAGTAGTCAATTCCGCACGTTGCAGCAAAGTCGATCGATTGAATGTCACCTTCTGCATCACGAATGCTGCGATACGGTGCGGTTGTCATTTGCGACACCCAGCCATTTAGCATGGCGAGCAGCCGCTTCGCACGCGGACCCAATACGGCCGACGCCAATTCAATCATCGCTTTGGACTCGGATCGGAGCGGTCGGTGTGCCCGCTCTGTATCATTAAGCTGTTGATCGTAGACATCTTCCGTCATCAAGGATTCGCGCAGTCCAAGTCTTGGCAATTCCGAGTCATCCGCTTCCTTCTTGTAAACCCCACAATAAGAAGCCTCGCACACTAAAGATACATTCGCCCTAACTTTCAAACTCGGGGCGTAACTTAATGCGATCAGTCCCTGCTCATTCATCGACGAGTCGTCAAAAGGAAGTTCCATTCCCAGAAAGATCCCTCCCTTATCCGACCTCCCGAAGTAGGTGGTACATTTGAGATGGGGGTACCTGATCCATTTCATCGATATCCCGGAGAAGTCTAGCTCGCTGATAACTACGTGGGTCAAGCGGTACGGCGCGGGAGAAGTAAGAGAGACACGTTTTTCGAAGAAATGATTGTTTTGACCAAGCCTGTAAACTGCCCTGATCCTTAAGCCGTTGTCGCCGAAATAAGTTGCCTGAACCGTTTCGTTAGAGGTTTTTTTGACGGCTTCGACGAGCGTGTTTGTAGATCCTAGCGTGAACTCTTTCGCGACCACTCGAAAATCATCTCCCTTTACCGGGATGGTTTCATTTGTTAGTCGATTCTCGATTTTGGTTATAAATCCCGACTTGCTGTCGAAGAAGAGACGCATGGAATTGTTTTCAAGCACAGGACCATTCTGGTCCGGCCCGCCCGCGGGAGATCCCAGCAGGTTCTTCCCAGTCACGCCTAAACCCGCGGCTGTAAGGCGCGTCATGAAGGTACGTCGGCTGAGTTGATCCTTAATGGACTTCACAAGTCTTTGTTTTCTTTCCATTTTCTAGTCCCTCATTTCGATACCGCGATTTTCCTTTCGCTCAGTGCGGTGTGCTGGATGCTTCCCACTCTGGGAGGAATTGGAAGTCGTAATCATCGTTCGCCTTACTTTCGCCTTCCCAAGGGGCCATTCTATCACGAACAAACGGCGTGGCGCCGGACATAAACGCGGCCTTCTTACTCACCTTGCAAAATTGCCATCCCTTTGGGTCAAGCTCAGCCTCACCAGGTGCGATATAGCGGAGCGCAGTCTGGCAGAAAACGAAGGTGAGCGGGGAGGAACGACTCCGGCTCAGGAATTTGGCTTGAAAGAGCTGTCTTGGCGCATCGGGAACGTCTGAAACAGCCAGGTTATGTTATCATCCCCAGTTCGAGTGAATCAGCTATGAGTTTGGATACGGCGCGCCGGGTACTGGAAATCGAGGCTAAGACCCTGAACGAACTCGTGGACCGCCTCGATCAGTCTTTTGTGCGGGCGGTGGATATCCTGTTTGCCTGCCGGGGCAGGGTTGTCGTGACCGGCATGGGGAAGTCCGGCCTGATTGGCCAGAAGATCTCCGCCACGCTTTCGAGCACGGGCACGCCGTCTTTCTCTTTGCACCCGGCGGAAGCCTTTCACGGTGATCTTGGACGCTTGGTCCGCCACGACGTCCTGGTGGCGCTGTCTTACAGCGGTGAGACCGTGGAACTGCTGCGGCTGCTCGATACCGTCAAGCGCTTGGCCATCCCGCTGATCTCATTGACCGGTAATCTGAGTTCGACGCTGGCGCAGGCAAGCGACGCGGTGATCGACGTGGGAATCCGCACGGAAGCATGCCCTCTGGGACTGGCGCCAACTGCCTCGACCACCGCCATGCTGGCCATGGGTGATGCGCTCGCCATGGCGCTGCTCGAGAAACGGGGTTTCGATGAAGCGGACTACGCGGCGCTCCACCCGGGAGGCGACCTCGGAGTCAGGCTACGCCGGGTCGAGAGCGTCATGCACACGGGTCATGACCTTCCCCGCGTGGGCCCCCACACGCCGATGCCCGATGTGATCTACGAGATGAGCAAGAAGGGATTGGGGCACGCCGCTGTTACCGGCGAATCTGACCGCTTGCTGGGAATCATTTCCGATGGCGACCTGCGACGATTATTTCAGCGGGAAGGGAACCGAGCTCTCGACTTGAAAGCCGCGGACGCCATGACACGAAGTCCCGTGACCATTGACCGGCGAGAGTTGGCGACAAAAGCCTTGAATCTTATGGAGACCCGGAAAATTACTTTCCTAGTGGTGGTGGACGCCGAAGGCAAGCTGGAGGGCGTCGTTCATATCCACGACCTCTGGACAACACAGATGTTTTGAGAAGCAATATGCCTTTGGCATCCAAACAGCTTCGGGCGCGCGCTCGCAAGATCAAGCTCTTGCTCATGGATGTGGACGGTGTCTTGACTGACGGACGTTTCTTTTACGTTCCGAGCGCCGGCGGTCGGCTGGTCGAAACCAAGGGGTTCCATTCGCGCGACGGTTTGGGCTTTCGCCTCGCCCACCAGGCCGGCCTCAAGACAGGCTTCATTTCGGGTCGCAGTTCACCTGCGGTTGAACACCGGGCAAAGGAATTGGGCGTTCACTTCCTGAAGCAGAATGCCCGCGAAAAACTTGAGCCTTACCAGCAGATCCTTGGGGAGTCAGGCCTGAAGGATGAAGAAGTGTGCTATGTGGGCGACGACATCGTGGACCTGCCTCTGCTGAGGCGAGTTGGGCTGGCAGTCGGTGTGAGCGATGGCCACAGGCTCCTGCGCCGCCACGTTCACTATGTGACCCGGCAGGCGGGGGGAAATGGCGCAGTGCGCGAGACCATCGAGCTGATTCTCTCCGCCCAGGGAAAGTGGGAGGCTGTCCTCGAACACTACCTGCGATGATGAGCGGGTGTCAGGCTAAAGGCGTGGTATACTGGGATCGAATTGGGACCGTCCGGTCATGAGTATCGAGGATTACAAAACGATTCTATACCGGCGGGAAGACGGCTCGTGGGTGGCGGAAATTCCCGCCATACCGGGTTGCTACGCCTTGATGCCCAGCCGCGAAGAAGCTTTTGGCGAGCTAGGCCGCGTTTTTAATATGATCTCCGAGGAGTATCGCGACAACCGGATACCCCGGTCGAAGACACCATCGAGATGTTCCAACCTTAGTGTCTCCCGGCAATCTTGACGCCAGCCGCACTGGCGGCTTTTCTCAAGTCGTTGTCGAGAGTAGCCAACGGCAGTCCTTCGCGGATTGCGAGCTCAAGATAAGCGGCATCGTAAGCTGACAGATGGTACAAGCGGGCAATGCTAAGTATCTGCTGAAAGGCACGGTCCACCCCAAGGGCATCCACCTGAATGGGCCAAGCACTGAGTTCTTCAGTGAAGCTTGTTACGTGCGCGGGTTTTAGGTCCTTCCTTCGTTCTGCCGTAACGAGCACGTTGGCTACCTCGAGGGGCCAAATAAACGGCACACTCGCTTCCTCACCACTCGACAGCATCGCGAAAATGGCTTCGGAGTATTTAGTCCTCTGGTTCTCGAAACACCAGCAGATGGTTACAGAGGCATCCAGGACGAAGCGGCTCAATAGCGGCGGCCCTCTTCAATGAGTTGACGGATGGTAACGCCTTCCAGCCGCGCCCCTTTCCGCAGAGCGCGAATCCGTTCTGCAACTTTCTGGGGATCCTTCTTACGGCGATTCGCAGCAGGAGTCAAGACAGCTACCGGCACACCATGCTTGGTGATGGTGATCTCTTCCCCTCGGGCAGCGCGGTCCACCAAGGCGGAAAGATGGGTCTTAGCTTCAAACAGTCCGACAGTACTCATGGCCGAATCTCCACTAGTCTATAACTAGTTTATGCCAGACCAGTTGTCAAGTCCTTTTTTCAACGGTCCGTCTTAGTCTAGATTTTGATTTTCATGACGCAAGGCAGGGACCGCGGCGCGTTTTCCTTGCATAATGCGAGTTCGGCAACGCCGAAGTTGAAACCCTCGACCGCAGACCCACCGTGGCGCATGGCTCGGATTTCAAGCAAAGGGTCCTCAACATCTCCCCAAGGGAGAGGGTTGCCGTTCTCACTGACCGCCGAGAACTGTATACTAAATGCATGGACACACACTGCGAGGAAAGGGACCGCGTGCTTGATGTTTTTCGGCGCTGGGGCTACCTCCAGGCGGACCTTGACCCCGTCGGATACCTGCGGCCCGTGCCGCATCCAGAGCTCCAGCTTAGCGGGCAAATTGCTGATTACGCACGGCGCGTCTACTGCGGCAAGATCGGCGCTGAGTTCATGCACCTCCCGGAGCCGGAAAAGCGGCGGTGGGTTGCGGAACGACTCGAGGCGGACGTGATACCGCCGGACCGGCCGCACCTCATGATGCGCCTCATTGAGGCAGGAGTGTTCGAGCAAGTGCTCCAGGCCCGCTACCCCGGCACCAAGCGGTTTTCGCTCGAAGGCGTCATTGCCCTGCTGCCTTTACTGGACGAAGCCTTGGACACCGCGGGACAGTTGGGGGCTGAACAGGTGGTCCTGGGAATGAGCCATCGCGGGCGCCTGGACGTCATGGTGCAGATCGCCGGGAAGTCGCCGATGGATATCTTTGCGCGCTTCGAAGATATCGATCCCCGGCGCGTTCTAGGTGGAGGAGACGTCAAGTATCACCTAGGCGCTACCGGAGATTACCAGACCGCGCATGGCCGGACGCTGCGCATCCACTTGGTGTCGAACCCCAGCCACCTGGAGGCTGTCGATCCGGTGGCCGTGGGCCGCGCTCGCGCCAAGCAAACACGCCTGGGCGAAGGAGGCGAGCGGCGTGTGCTGCCCCTGCTACTGCACGGCGATGCGGCATTCGCGGGGCAGGGAACTGCGGCGGAAACTCTGAATCTCGCCACCTTGCGCGGTTTTTCCGTGGGGGGCACAGTGCACGTGATTGTCAACAACCTTATCGGGTTCACGGCCAACCCCGAAGACCTTTACACGTCGCGCTTTGCCTCCGATGTGGCGAAGCGGCTGCCCATTCCGGTCTTCCACGTCAACGCGGAAGACCCTGAGGCCGTGGTGCGTGTGGCACGACTGGCCGTGGAATACCGTTATGCTTTCTCGAGTGATGTGATCGTGGACCTCATCGGTTTCCGCCGCCACGGGCACAGCGAAGTGGATGATCCTACCGTGACGCAACCCGTTCGCTACCGCAAAATCGCGGAGATACAACCGCTGTGGGAGTCCTATGCGCGAAAGATTGGGGTAGACCCCGCCGGCACCGTTCAGAAAATCCGGGCTCGTTATGAAGCGGATTTGGAAAAGGCCCGGGCAATTCACAAAGTCTCAATGCTGCGGGAGCTGCCGGCATACTGGGACGCGTACAGCGGCGGCGCCTACGATGCCGCGTTTGAAGTTGATACGCGAGTTACCGCAGAAGAACTCCGCGAAATTGGCAAGGCACTGACGCGCCAGCCGGAAGGGTTCCGTATTCACCCGAAAATAAAACGCCTTCTCGATCAGAGGCTGCAGATGGCCCGCGGCGAGCGTCCCGTGGACTTCGGAATGGCGGAGGCGCTGGGATTTGGTTCGCTCTTGCGGAACGGAATTCCGGTTCGCTTGAGTGGGCAGGACAGCCGCCGAGGCACTTTCAACCAGCGTCACGCGGTGCTTTTCGACGCGGAAACTGAAATGGAGTACACGCCTCTGTGCCACGTGCATCCCAGGCAGGCCCGCTTTGAGGTCTACGACTCGATTCTTTCAGAAGCTGCGGTCTTGGGCTTTGAGTATGGGTTCAGTCGCGACTATCCTGAAGCTCTGGTCCTTTGGGAGGCGCAATTCGGTGACTTCGCCAATGGCGCACAGGTGATGATTGACCAGTTCATTGCGGCCGGTGAGGACAAGTGGGGGCTGCTCTCCGGATTGGTCTTGCTGCTGCCTCACGGCTTTGAGGGGCAAGGGCCGGAACATTCCAGCGCCCGCATTGAAAGATTCCTTCAGCTCGCCGCGCGGGACAACATCCAGGTCTGCCAGCCTTCGACCGCGGGACAGTACTTCCATCTGTTGCGCCGTCAGGCATTGCGCGCTTGGCGCAAGCCGCTGGTGGTGTTCACCCCCAAGAGCCTATTGCGGTATTCGGGCGCGTCATCAAATCTCGAGGGCTTTACTTTGCGCCAGTTTGTGCCGGTGATGCCGGACCAGGAGTCCACCCGCGCGGAGCGGGTACTGGTTGCGACGGGCAAGATCGTGCACGACTTGCGGGCCGAACGCAAAAAGCTGAACGACACTCGGGCCGCAATCGTTTCCCTCGAGCAGCTTTATCCTTTTCCCGAGAGTGCACTGGTGGCGGAAATCAACCGGCATAGCGCGGCGCGCGAAATCGTCTGGGTGCAGGAAGAGCCGGCAAACATGGGGGCACTTTTCTACGTGATGCCCCGCTTCAGGCGAATCTTCAGGAATCGGCCGGTGCGCTCCGTGAAGCGGTCGGCCAGCCCCAGTCCCGCAACGGGATCAGCCAAGGCCCACGAGTTGGAGCAGAAAACGCTGCTTGCCCTCGCCTTCTCCACGGCGAAGGCGCCGGCGCGATGAAAATAGTTCCAATCGTCACCAATGTAGGGGTGGGGCATTGCCCCGCGCTTGCCGACGAACGCGTTCACGTTCCGAAAGGGAGGGGGAGCTTTGATGGAATTGTTAACGACTCTAATAGACTGGCTGAAGCGGTGCTTGCGAGTATCGGTCCGCGCTGGGTGGGTAGTAGCGGCTACAGGCCTGTTGGCCGGCCTCGGAATCGCAGCCGCCCGTGCTGCGGATGAGTGGATCACAGTGCGACCTCATGATACTGGCGGGGCGTTGGTCAACCCGGATATGGGATGGACCCTGCAGTTCTACTCGAACGATCCGACAGAATTACGGCTCGAAGCTGGAGCCATCCGACACGGTGGATGATTTTCCAGGCCTCTCGACCGTGTATCTGCGCGTGCCGTGGGCGTTTCTCGAACCGGAGGAAGGACGCTTCAACTGGGCGCTGTTCGACACACCCGCGCAACGTTGGGTCGCCAAGGGAAAGCGCGTGGCTTTGCGCGTGACATGCTCGGAGAACTGGATGCCTTACGCCACGCCCGAGTGGGTCAAGAGGGCCGGCGCCAAGGGAACCTTCTATGAATTCGGCAAAGGACCCACGCCGCAGGGAAAAAGCTGGGATCCGGACTTTGGCGATCCGGTTTTTCTGGAAAAGCTGGACCAATTCCTGGCCGTGATGGCGGCGCGCTACGATGGCAATCCCAACGTGGCGTTCGTTGACATCGGCTCTTACGGGTTGTGGGGCGAAGGCCACACGCATATGAGCAGCCAAGTGCCCGAGGCCAAAGCGCCAGAGATCATCAAGAAGCATATTGACCTCTACACAAAACATTTCAAACGGACGCTCTTGTGCGTCAACGACGACGTGGCCGGACCCTATAAACCGGGCTGGCATTTTCCGGAAACCGATTACGCGATCTCAAAAGGCGTGACGCTGCGCGACGACAGCATTCTGGTGCAACCACCGCCGCGGTCTTGGTTTCACGCGGAAATGGCGCAGGCCTTCTGGCCGCGCTGGCCGGTCATTCTCGAGCACGAACACTACGGCCTCTCGAAAGGGAGGGGCGCATGGGGTGATGGGTCGCTCCTGCTGAAAGCAATCGAGGATTACCACGCGAGCTACATGTCCATTCATTGGTGGCCGCGCGTGGAGCTGAACGAAAACCGTTCACTTGTCGACCGCATCAACCTGCGAATGGGATACCGATTGCAACTGCGCGAGATGTCCTGGCCGCGCGAGGTGGTGATCGGCCAGTCATTCAAGGTGCGCAACATCTGGGCTAATGCCGGCGTGGCGCCCTGTTATCCCGGCGGATTCGTAACGCTCACGCTTAAGGACGATAAGGGAGGCATTGTGTCGGTACTGTCCGATGAGCAATTCAACGTGCGGGACTTGGCTCCCGCCCCGCCTGGCGCCGCGCCGACACGGACGAATGAATGCGAGTTTGTCATCGGCCGATTTGCGCCCGTTACCAAGCCTGGTCAATACACGGTGTTTGTATCTGTCGGTCAACGTGATGGCTCACCCCGAATCGCATTGCCACTGACCGATGACGACGGGCAACATCGCTACCGGCTCGGAGCGATCACGGTCCGAGAGGGACAGAATCCAGAAAAGCCATAATACAGCGCGGCGGGCAGGAGCCAGGGTGGCAATCTTATTCAGGAGTGGGTTCTGCCATGCCCGTTCCCGAGAACCGTTTCAGGAGACTTGGAAGTTGGCTGACAAATGCGGAGCGTGCCAGGACGAGATCGCAACCGGCGTCGTGCGCGGCATTAATGAGGTCCTTTTGGACGTGAGAGACAAAGCCGATAACTGCGATGTCTTTTGTTTTGACGTCAGACTTGAGGGTGCGCAAAACTCCCAAAGCCTCGCCTGACCTATGGTTTAGATCGATGACGACGGCTTTCGGAATATCGGCGACGGCCAGCTTTGGCAGGTCGGCAGGCCGGACGGATTTCACTGCGACGCCGAGGTGCCCGGCAGTCTGCTGAATTCTGGAAAGGAAAAGGAGGTCGTCTACCACAACCAAAACCATTGATAACTCACTCCAGGAGGCAGAAGCTGGAAACTCGAGGAGAGAAGCTGACAAACTGATCCCCGCCTTCCTGATTCCAGGACGTATGCTAACACGAAACGGGCGAAAAGTCATGTCCGCACCGTGTACTACTGTCACGTGGAGAAACGCTTAGGCCTCGCATTTGACACCGTCACCGCGCGACGTTCCACCCAGCGGCTGATGGAGATCGCAAAAGTGGACCTTATGAACGCTGAACTGGGTCATGACTGGGCGCATTGGCTCACTTTTCGGTCCTGGGGGTGTTACAAATGCCACATTATGGCGCCTGGACTGGCGCGTTTCGGCAATTTGTACCCTGCGTCCGCGAAATGACCAAGGCGATAGGTTGGAAATGCCCTAAGTTCAGTTGTTCGTTGACCAATGCCTGGCAAATGAATTGCTACGTTCGCCCTATTGGTATGTCCAGCTCCCGTTTTTCTCGCCATGCCGCTCGGACCCACCTATCAGGGATCCGAAATCGAAATCTCACACCGGTTAAAGGAGGCTGACGTTGAACACCGAGAACACGAACAACACGGAGACCACGAAGCAGACAGTGAGTCAGTCGGCCGTACCAAGACCTAAAATCAAACTGAATCCGAAAGCACCGCGTCAGGCCTTGCCGCTCCTGTCCCCCGAAGAACGCCTTCGCGGTCCCGCTGAAGTTGCGCTGGGGTTTTCGCTCGCGGAGGTCCAGATTGAGGCGCTCCGGTGCTTGCAGTGCAAGAATCCGACCTGTGTGGAGGCGTGCCCGCTACACATCAACGTGAAAGCCTTCATCGGCTTGATGGCGCAGGGCGATTTCGCCGGCGCCTTCGATAAAATCAGCGAGGAAAGTCCATTCCCGGGCATCTGCGGACGTGTATGTCAGCACGAGCTTTTCTGCGAGCATGCCTGCCTGATGGGGAAGAAACTGCAACCGGTGGCGATTGGATCCCTGGAGCGGTTCGCGGCCGATTATCATCGTCAAAACACCTCCAACCCGCCGCCAGCCCTGGCGCTCGACGGGCCGCGCGTGGCCCTGGTGGGAAGTGGCCCCGCATCCCTCATTGCGGCGTACGACCTGGTACGACATGGCTACCGCGTGACGATTTTCGAGGCGCTGCACGGGCTGGGTGGCGTTCTGGCCTACGGCATTCCCAATTTCCGCTTGCCGCGAGACATTATTCGCGACGAGGTAGATCGGCTTCGAAGTATGGGCGTCGAGTTTCGCACGGATTTCATTGTGGGCAAGACGGAGGCGGTGGATGAGCTGTTCGCGGAGGGATTTCAAGCCATTTTTCTGGGCACGGGCGCCGGTCTGCCCCATTTAATGAACATTCCCGGGGAAAACTTGATCGGTGTTTATACCGCCAATGAATACCTGACGCGACTGAACCTTATGGAGGCTTATCGCTTCCCGGAATCTGACACACCTGTGCGGATCGGCTCCCGCGTGGTAGTGGTGGGCGGAGGGAACTCCGCCATGGATGCGGCTCGTTGGTCGCGGCGGATGGGCGCCGAAACGACGATCATGTTCCGGCGTGGGCGCGCCGAACTGCGTGCCCGGCTGGAGGAGATCGAGCACGCCGAAGAGGAAGGAGTGCACTTCGATTTCTTGGCTGCGCCGGTCGCCCTGTTCGGTGACGAAAAAGGCATCCTCCGGGAGATGGAGTGTATTCGAATGCAGTTGGGAGAAGCTTGACGAATCCGGCCGGCCTTCGCCCATACCTCTCCCGGGGTCGGAGTTCCGCATGGCGGTGGATACGGTGGTGATGGCCATCGGTCAAAGCCCCAACCCAACGGTGCAGCGCGCCACGCCACAGCTTCTGACCAAACGCGGCAAGGTGGTGATCGATGCCAGCGGGCAAACCAGCATTCCCAACGTTTTCGCCGGTGGCGACGTGGTCCGAGGCGGCTCCACCGTCATCCTGGCGATGCGCGACGGTCGCGCCGCGGCGGCTGCTATTCACACCGCTCTCCAACAGCAGGCGCAAGCGGCACCCAGCGCGACTGAGGGGGCAGGGAAGGCGGCAGATAGACAACACGCCGAGAGCTCGGGCAATCTGATTTTGAAGAAGCGGGCGCTCACACCGGATATTGCCTGGTTGCAAGTGGAAGCCCCGGAGATTGCGAAGCGCTGGAAGCCGGGCCAGTTCGTCATCATCCGGCCGACAAAACGGAGTGAGCGTATTCCCCTCACGATCGTCGATGGTGATAAAGCCAGCGGAAGCATCACTCTCGTAGTGCAGGCGCTCGGAAAGACAAGCCGCGCCACGGTTCGGCTCGAAGCCGGAGATCGGTTGGCGGACCTCCTGGGACCGCTCGGCGAACCGGCCAGCATCGAGAAAGTTGGAAACGTGTTGTGCCTCGCCGGGGGAGTCGGGGTCGCCGAATTACTACCGGTGGCTCGGGCATTCCGAGAGGTGGGGAACCACGTCATCGCCCTGTGCGGGGCGCGTTCGTCGAACCTGATCATTCTTGATGCGGAACTGCGCTCGGCGGCCGACGAAGTCCTTTGGGCGACCGACGATGGCTCGGCAGGACTGCACGGCACCGTGGTGGATCTGATGCGTGATTGGAGGACGCGCAACTCCTGCACGGTTGGAGCAGCCCATGTAATCGGACCGATTCCCATGATGCGCGCGGCGGCTGCTGTAACCAAGGAATGGGGTGTCTTAACCTATGCCAGCCTGAACCCCATTATGGTGGACGGCACTGGAATGTGCGGAGGGTGCAGGGTCACCGTGGGCGGCAAGGTTCGGTTCGCCTGTGTCGATGGACCGGAGTTCGACGCGCACCAAGTGGACTTCGATGAGTTAACTCGCCGCACGCGAGCCTACCTCGAGCAGGAACGCGTGTCCCGCGAACGGCACGAATGTTCAGTCGGCTTGGGAAAATAATCGCGTAGGCCGCGGCCAACGATCGCGCCAGGCAGGGTTTTGCCCGGGCGCAGCAGGGCCCGTTTTCCGGGAGCTTGGACGTCTGGCAAAGCTTACCACTTGGACGTCTTGGCAACCTTGCCCGTCGTGCCTGAAGCTCTAAGATCATTCCGAGCGTGGCGAGCGTGTGCTCGGAATGACAGCCTACCCAAAGATGGGCCCACCACGCTCGCGGACAGAGCGTCCACCTTATTAATGTGCGAACTCCACGGGCCGCTCCATGAGGTGGCCCTGCAATCGAATCAGAGACGGAAGTGCAACCATTCGCGCAAGGGAAGTATCATACTCTTGGGGTCGAAGGGCACACTTGGGAGCACGGAGCCCCTTGGCTCCTTTGAGGTTCGGGATCAGTACTGACAAACAGCCAAATCTGAACCGTCACAATTACTATGCCCGAAGAACAAACACCGAATCAAAATCAAGAGAAGCGAGTGCGACTGGTTCGCCCGTCGATCGTTCTTCTTTGCGGCCCCGCGGCCTGCGGAAAGTCAACTTTCGCGGAGCGTCACTTTCGCCCCACGCAAATCATATCTTCTGACTGGGCGCGGGCTCGAGTCTGCGACGATGAGCGGGATCAGCGTTTTCAAGCGCCAGGCGTTCGCTCTTGTACACTACCTCACTGAAATGCGTTTGGGCTTGAACCGCCTCTGCGTGGTGGATTCAACGGCGCTTACCGCGCACCATCGGAAGGAATACCTCGAGTTGGCAAAAAGGTTTCACGTTCCTTGCGTGGTTTTCCTTTTTGATGTTCCGCTGGAGAAGTGCATCGAGCGTGATCAAGGCAGGCAGAGGACGGTTGGGCGTCCTGTGATCGAACGTCAGTACTTGGCTTTTGACCAGACAAAGGCGGCCATTCGTCAGGAAGGATTTGACGAAATCATCGAACTTCGTGATGAGGATCTCGACAAAGTGCAGATTGAGATCATCTTTCGTCCGATTGCCCAAGCTGCGGTGACACCGGTGTTGCGTCCGCAGGTAACCAACCGCCAGGCGCCGCACCCTTGGCAGCAGGGAGCGGGCAGGGGGTCTGCCGTAGGCGGGGCGAAGCCATTCCCGACTACCCAACCGGCAGCCTCGTCAGCCGCACCGGTCAAGCCTGCAACCCGGCCTGGGGTTGCAAGCTCGAACGTGACCTCCGCCCCTGCAACCGGGTCCAATCAAGCTAGCGGTAATGCCGCATCCTCCACGTCGGCCACGTCCCCTCTTTCATCCTCAGAGAGCAAGATCCGGACGGCCACCAGTGAGACGGCCACGCCGCCGGCAAAGCCCCTCGTCAAGCCGGATGATCAGAACCCCGCGTAGCCGGATGAGTAAAGTTGGGACTTCGTGGCGGCGGGCTTCAGCTCGGCGTCCTCACATATTCAAATCACTGCTGGACCTCAGTGGACGCAGGGTTTGTATCGCCCTCCGGAGGTGGCGCTTTCGCAGCAGCGCGGGCTCCGGGCCTGGTCAAGACGAACAAGGTGCGCCCGCCCAGTTCCTGATCGAATTCGCCGCCGCCTCCCTCGAATGCCAGCCTTATCCCTTCCACTTGGTGTTCGGGAGGCACTTTGGCGAGGGCGCAGTTCACTTCGAGCGTCGCGTTTTTCGCTAACCCCAACACCGGAATCAGGCGGATGCGCAGCACAGCCCGACCGCCTGCTGGCATGGGGCCAGAGAACATTCGCATACGCATGGGGCCGAACTGTGGAGGGCCTAATGCCCGGCCTTCGCGCATGAGCGCGCCCGGCGCGATGCCGTAGGAGTCAAAACTGACGAGTTCGCTCGCCACCCAGACACCTGTCTCAAGCACATCTCCACCGGAGGACTTGTGGGTGAAAGTTCCCGCTGCCGTAACCAACTTTCTTTGCGGAGCGAGCGTGCCTGCGCCGCTCAGCTCGTAACTCGCGCCATCGGCGGACTTGACCACCCCCGGACACGCAGAAGAGTCACCGGAATCGCAAAGAAACCCCGAGCCCACCAGGAAGGTGTAATCACTATTGCTGGTTTGGGCTATCGCCGGAACAACCGCCAGAAATAGGGTCAGGCTCGGCAGTGCCGCCCAGGCGATGACCCGGTTCAGAAATACCCGATGGCATGACATAATCCCCTCCCGTCGTCCGCGCAAGCTAAACGGAACCCGCAAGCCTTTGACTCTCGGCAGCGGGGGAATAGTGCGGCCCACCGCGAAAGAAGCTGTGAAAAAATCGCGTTGTAGGGGCGGCCCTTGTGGCCGCCCTAGGGCAACCACAAGGGTTGCCCTACGACGCCTCGCCAAAGCGCAATTTTTTCACACACCTTCGAAAGCAATGGGCCGCTGGTTGCGCGCAAAATGAACCATCCCGCCCTCTTAGAGGCGAAAGACGCGGTTCTTCCTTTGGAGTGCGGCAGCTTGCTGCCGCTCCGCCGCGAGCTTGCTCGCGGTCATCTCGGCTGCGCCCAGCAAGCTGGGCTGAAGGAAAGCGGCAGCAAGCTGCCGCACTCCAAAACTAGCGGTCGGGCTGGCCGCGGGCTGCGCGTCGCGAACCCACGCAGCCGCGCGGTGCATCAGCGTGAGCAAGAAACTTCTCGTGCGTCACCTGCTGAAAAAATCGCCTCTACGGGCTTCCGGGACCCGCAGGAAGCCATGAGATGCACCGTTCGTATCTACGTAGTATCCCGTGATCGCCCCCGCAGGGTTGTTGCTTATGGGGTAGGTGCCCTCCCAGGCGGCTGTGCCCGCGCCCCGAACATCGAAACCAGTGATGGTGCCGTCAGGAGCGCGCAGGAAACCGTGAGCCACATCGCTCGCGTCCCAGTAGTTTCCCGTGATCGCTCCCGCCGGGTTGATGTTCGCGGCGGAGGTCCCCTGCCAAGCGCCTGTGCCCGCGCCCGGAACGTCGAACTTGGTGATGGCGCCGTCAGGAGCGCGCACGTAGCCGTGAGCCACATAGCTCCCGTCCACGTATATTGCTGTAACCGCACCCGCGGGGTTGATGCTCCAGGAATATGTGCCCTGGCCAGCACCTGTGCCTGCGCCCGGAACGTCGAACTCGGTGATAGTGCCGCCCGGAGCGCGCACGTAGCTGTGATACACATAGCTCCCGTCCACGTAGTAACCCGTGATCGCCCCCGCCGCGTTGAGGCATGAGGCCCACACAACCGTTGTGCCCTGGCCGCTGCTAGCACCCGCGCCGGCAGCGTCGATCGTCGTGAACTTGCCGTCCGGAGCGCGCAGGAAACCGTGAGCCACACCGCCCGCGTCCCAGTACGTTCCCGCAATCACCCCCGTCGGGTTGATGTTTCCGGCTTCGGTCCCCTGGGCGAAGCCTGTGCCCGCGTACGGGTCGTCAATGGTCTTGAACTTGCCGTCGGGAGAGCGCAGGAAGCCGTGGATCACGTTGTCTTTGTCTATATATGCTCCCGTAATCGCCCCCGCGGGGTTGATGGATATGCCGTAGGTGCCCTGGCCGCCCAGAACCCCTATGGCGGTCCCATAAAACCCGCTGACGTTTTCACTGCCCGCGCCCGGAGCGTCGAACGTGGTGATCCTGCCGTCCGGAGTGCGCAGGAAACCGTGATACACATTGTTCGAGTCTGAGTAGAATCCGGTGGTCGCCCCCGCCGGGTTGATGCCCGGGCCCTGGGTGCCCTGCCAGTCGCCTGTGCCCGCGCCCGGGGGGTTGATCGTGATAATGTTGGGCTCTTGAGCGGTTGCGGAAAGGCCTAGCCCGAGCATGCACAGGGCCAGGCAAAGGGCGAGCGCTGCTTTCCGTCGGATTGCCGAACAGAATTGGTAAACGGCAATATGGTTTGTCATCATCGGTTAATCTCCTTTTGGCTTATCTCTGCTAGAGTTTCCGCCGGGGGTAGGGGTAGCGCTTGCCCTATCCGTCGGCTGACGGAGACGGCAAGCCGTCTCCCCTACCAACGAACGGAATAGCATCCAGCTAGAAATAGGATTCGGTGGGTTGCGCTCAACATGAAGAGCTCTCCTTCCGCCAGCACTTTCCGGCGGCCACGTGCAGGCGTCAATACCCTGTGGGAAACACGGAGGTGAAATGTTTGTGTATGGCTAACCCCCCGAGGAGAGGCGGGTTGTCCTCCAATATAGTTTAAGTGGTTTGCCTTTCATGGGAACTCGTGTAGTGATACACTTGCTGTCAAAAGGGGGCAAGCGACCCCAATGAAAGACGGTAACGCCCGACCCCGCCAGTTTCACTTCAGTGTTTTCGAAGTTGACCTTCGCACCGGGGAGCTGCGCAAGCAGGGACTGAAGGTCAAGCTACACGGTCAACCTTTTCAAGTCCTTGCTATGCTGCTGGAGCGTCCGGGCGAGCTGGTGACCCGCGAAGAGATTCGAGAGAAGCTCTGGCCGGGGGACACCTTCGTTGATTTCGAAAAGAGCATCAACACCTCGATCAAGAGGTTGCGCGAGGCCTTAGGAGACGATGCGGATGCGC
The DNA here is from genome assembly GCA_963765485.1 of uncultured Acidobacteriota bacterium. Taxonomy (GTDB): domain Bacteria; phylum Acidobacteriota; class Terriglobia; order UBA7540; family UBA7540; genus CAVROP01. The sequence goes on from CAVXWN010000040.1 coordinate 19,614, forward strand.
CACGCTTCATCGAAACCTTACCGCGCCACGGTTACCGCTTTATCGCGCCGGTGAGTGGACATGCGCGCGACGATACGCCCCCTGTAGCGCCGGTCTCCTCACCGGCGATTCCTGTAGCGGCAATGTCCCCATCGCCGATTCCTGTTGCGGCGACGTCGCCATCGCCGGACGAAACGGCGGTTCCTTCCTACGTCAGGACAAGCTCCGACCGCCGCTACAGCAGGCATTGGAAGGTTCTGGTTCCTGCCGCTGTGATCCTTGTCGCTGCTACCATCGGGGGAACGCTCTACTTCCGCTCGCGCCAAGCCATGACTCGCCTGACCAACAAAGACACCATTGTCCTCTCCGATTTCGACAACAAGACGGGTGATGCGGTATTCGATGACACGCTGAAGCAGGGACTCTCGGTGCAGCTTGAGCAATCACCCTTTCTCGGCCTGCTTTCCGAGAGCAAGGTGACGGAGACATTGAAGCTGATGGGCCGTCCGGCCGGTGACCGGTTGACGCCGGAGGTCACACGCGAGGTCTGCCAGCGCACGAGCAGCAAGGCCATGCTAACCGGCTCGATTGCGGGGCTGGGAAGCCAGTACGTGATTGGCTTGAAGGCAGTGAACTGCGACACGGGGGACGTGCTGGCGGAAGCGCAGGAGCAGGCGGCGGGCAAGGAAGCGGTGCTCAAGGCTCTGGATGCTGCGGCAGTCAGTTTGCGGAGCAAGCTGGGCGAGTCGCTCAGCTCGGTGCAGAAATACGCCGCGCCGGTGGCGGAAGCGACCACGCCATCCCTGGAGGCGCTGAAAGCCTACAGCCTGGGACTAAAGACGGGCTATGCGAAAGGGAACACAGCCGCGCTGCCCTTCTTCAAACGGGCGGTGGAACTCGACCCGAATTTTGCCATGGCCTACGCCTGGATCTCGCCTATCTACAGGGACCTAAGAGAAGTGGGGCGGGGGGCCGAAAATGCACGCAAGGCTTACAAGCTGCGGGAGAAGGTAAGCGAGCGGGAGCGGTTCTACATCGAGGGAAGCTACTACTTGGACGCGACGGGAGAGCTGGAGAAGGCGGCGCAGACCTACGAGCTGTGGCGGCAGACCTACCCAAGAAACGACGCGCCTTATAGACTTCCGGGGAATGTTTCCGTCTACCTGGGAAACTGGGAAAAGGCGTTGGAGGAATTTCGAGAGGCGCTGCGCCTGGAGCCAAATAATCCGGGCAACTATCTCTGCCTCGGCCTCGCCTACACGAGCCTCAACCGGCTGGATGAAGCGGAGGCGGTGTACAAGCGGGCGGAAGAGCGCAAGATGGAGAACGAGATTCTGTTCCAGAACCGCTACCAGTTGGCGTTTCTGAAGGGCGATGCGGTGGAGATGGCGCAGTTGGTCTCAGTCGCCATCGGTAAGCCGGGCTATGAAGACCTGTTGCTGGCGGCGCAAGCGGACACGGAAGGTTGGTACGGCAAGCTGAAGAACGCGCACGAGCTGACCGGGCGGGCGATGGATTCAGCCCGGCACAACGACGCCAAAGAGAGTGCGGCAGCCTATCAGGCAGCGGCAGCGCTGCGCGAGGTGGAAGCGGGAAACCGGGAGCAGGCGCGTGCCGAGGCTAATGCGGCGTTGAAGCTCGCCCCGAACCGCGATGTGCGGGCCATAGCGGCGCTGGCCCTGGCGCGGGCAGGCGACACGGCAGGGGCGGAAAAGCTGGCGGCCGAACTCGACAAGACCTTCCCATTGGACACGCGAGCCCAGAGGTATTGGCTGCCCACGATCCGGGCGGCGGTCACCCTGGGGCGCCAAGACCCGAACCGGGCAATCGAACTATTGAAGGTGGCGAGCACGGTCGAACTTAGCGCACCAACAAACGTCGCGATATTCCTGTGCCCCGCTTATTTGCGAGGAGAAGCCTATCTCATGCTCCACGACGGCAACCGAGCGGCAGCGGAATTTCATAAATTCATCGACCACCGAGGGGTGGTGGTGAACTTTCCCTGGGGTGCGCTGGCGCGCCTCGGACTGGCCCGCACTTACGCCCTCGAAGCCGGTGTAGGGGCGGGGGGCCTCGTGCCCGCCCAGGGGGCACCCACAAGGGGCGCCCCTACACCACAGGACGCTCTCGCCAAGGCCCGTGCCGCCTATCAGGATTTCCTCATGCTCTGGAAAGACGCCGACCCTGATGTTCCCGTCCTCAAGGAAGCCAAGGCGGAATACGCAAAGCTGCAGTGATTCCAGCGCTTAAGCCCTGAAAGTGGATAGTCAGCGGTCCGGTCTTCCTTCCAGGCGGTCATACACGGTTCGGGCGCACGTCGAGCCCAGGGACTCGTTGTAGAAGGATCTCACGCGAAGGATCTCGCGAACTTCCTCGTCAAAGCGGTGAAGTGTCTTGAGGTTGGCTGTTTGAATGGGAAACCTTGTTCCCTGATGGTACCAGAACTTCTGGTAACCCCTATCCTCGAGTTCACAATTCAAGCCTCGAGTAATGAAATAAGGCGGTCCGAGGGGCCTCCAGTTGTGGTCCTCGGTCAATTGCAGGTATTGCACGCAATTGGCTTTTTTAACGCCGATTGAGCCAGGAGGTCGACCGTGCACAATCTCAAAACCGGCGTCTGCAAATGCTTTCTCAATGTCGGCAATTAGCGGCTGCGCTTTTCTCATCCTGCTCGACTCCACAAAGCTGAAAGATCTTGAAGTCCGGAGCCTAAAATATGAATCTAATCTATTGATGGCAAACAGCGCAAGGGCTACGTCTTCAAGAATGCATAGAATCGCTGAGGGTTCGCAGGAAGTCCTGGGCCTGATTGGGAAAACTCCGCTGCTCCGGCTCGGCCTCATAGGCGCGGAGTTTGCAGGGGTGGAATTCTACGCCAAGGCTGAGTGGGAAAACCCTGGCGGATCAATCAAGGACCGGCCGGCGCTGAACATCATTATGGAAGCCGAGCGCAGGGGGTTGATGTCCAGGGACAAGATACTGCTCGACTCGACTTCCGGTAATACCGGCATAGCCTACGCGATGATCTGTGCGGCCCGCGGATACGGGGTGGAGCTTTGCATGCCGTCCAACGTGAGCATTGAGCGCAAGCGGATACTCAAGGCCTATGGAGCGGAAATCCTCTATACGGATCCCCTGGAAGGGTCGGACGGGGCATTGCGGAAGGTGCGCGACCTGGCGGAACAGAATCCGGAGCTGTATTACTACGCAAACCAGTTTGATAATGACGCCAACTGGCGAGCCCATTATAATTCTACAGGGCCGGAAATCTTCGCACAGACGGATGGGTGTGTAACGCACTTCGTAGCGGGACTTGGAACCAGCGGGACCTTCATCGGCACGTCGCGCCGCTTGAAGGAATTGAATCCTGGCATTCGCTGCATCTCCTTTCAACCTGACTCGGCATTTCACGGGCTGGAGGGAATGAAGCATATGGCCACCGCGATCGTTCCGAAGATCTACGATCCGAATGTCGCGGACGAGGAACTGGAGATCTCCACGGAGGAGGCCTATACAATGACGGTACGCCTGGCCCGGGAGGAAGGCATCCTGGTGGGAATCTCTTCGGGCGCGGCTATGGCCGCTTCCCTGAAGGTGGCGATGAAAATCCGGGAGGGCGTCATCGTCACCATCTTCTGTGATGGTGGGTCCAGGTACTTGAGTGAGCATTTCTGGGACGAAGCCGAAGGCGAACGGCGCTGACTGACTTTGAGGCCCGAAAAGGTTCAGTCGCACAGTGCGATTAATCCCGGCGATGCTATTCCAAGGTTGACAATTGCGGCTACTGACTACAGCGTTCGGAAGATGGTACTGACGATCAAAAAGGCACAGATGGAAGCGATTCGCCGGCATGGCGCACGGGACTACCCTGGCGAGTGCTGCGGTTTGCTGCTGGGGAAGTCAAATGGGGTCCGCAAACACGTGCGTGAGATTGTGCCCTTGAAGAACCTCCGAAACGATCCAGCACGAGCGCAGGAATTGTTGCCAGTGGACGATCCCGGAAGGGAAACGGAGCGCAACCGCTTTCTGATCGATCCGCTCGATCAGTTGCGAGTGGAAAAAGAAGCGCGGAGCAGGGGTTTGGAGGTTCTGGGTTATTACCACTCCCACCCGGATCATCCGGCGCGGCCTTCCAATTACGACCGCGAACATGCCTGGCCATGGTATTCTTACCTAATAGTGTCTGTAGTTCGGGGCATCGCGGAAGATTCGACCTGCTGGGTTCTAGCTGAAGACCAGGGGATGTTTCACTCGGAACGACTCGAAATTGCTGGGTAGGAATCGCCGGCTTTTCTGCGGCATCTAAACGACCAGGGGACTTCGCTGAAGCTTAGGACTTCATCAGCGACCCGAGGAGAGGAAATGGCGGTTAAGATAATGATTCCAACTCCCCTTCGGCAATATGCGGGGAAGCGGGATCAGGTGGAGGTGGAAGCAGGAACCGTAGCCGAGGCGCTCTCAAAACTGTCTGCCGAATATAGCGACTTGCGCAGGTACCTTTACACCGAAGAAGGTAAACTGCGCAGCTTCGTCAACATCTACCTCGGTGACGAAGATATCCGCCTCCTTCAAAGGGAACAAACTCCACTGAATGAAAACGATGTGCTCAGCATCATTCCTTCCATCGCCGGAGGCACGGTACTACTTTGTATCTGTAGCTAGCCTGGGATGGTGAATCCCGGGCACACTGCTTACCGGTTCTTCGGCGCCCAAAGAACGGGGCCTCACAATAACAGCGAGCGCGCCCCAAACCTGTCATCCTGAGGAGTCCGCCATTCTTATTGGCGGACGACGAAGGATCTCTGGAGTTCGCAGGGAGCGTTCGCCGCCCGACCATTCAGAGAAACTGCAGGGATTCTTCGGCCCCCCAAAGAAACGGGGGCCTCAGAATGACAGGGGGGCGAGAGCCTCCGCGATTCCAGTCTGAGGGCAAAAAGGAAATGGCTACGCTGAGTCTGACTCCTACCGAACAGTTGAGCAAGGACGAAGTTCTTCGTTACAGCCGGCACCTCATCATGCCGGAAGTCGGGATGGAAGGGCAGCTTAAGCTAAAGAAAGCCAAGGTGCTCTGCATCGGCGCAGGAGGGCTTGGGTCGCCGCTGGCGATTTACCTTGCCGCCGCCGGGGTAGGACGGCTCGGAATCGTGGACTTCGACGTAGTGGACTTGACCAACCTGCAACGGCAAGTGATCCACGGCACTGCGGATGTGGGAAAGCCGAAGTTGGCTTCTGCGGAGGAGACCATCCGTAAGATCAATCCGAACGTCGAAGTCGTTGGCTACGAAACGCGCCTGACTTCCGAGAATGCCATCGAGCTTTTCGCGGGCTTTGACATCGTTGTTGATGGCACTGACAACTTTCCCACGCGCTACTTGGTGAATGATGCGTGCGTGCTGCTGGGCAAGCCGAATGTTTACGGAAGCATTTTCCGTTTCGAAGGGCAGGTATCCGTTTTCTATGCCCGGGAAGGGCCTTGCTACCGATGTCTGTATCCGGAGCCGCCTCCGCCGGGACTGGTACCGAGCTGCGCGGAGGGCGGGGTGCTGGGCGTCCTGCCGGGGATCGTCGGTTCCATCCAGGCGATGGAAGCGATTAAGCTCATTATTGGACAGGGTCAACCATTGATCGGGCGGCTGCTGGTGTTTGACGCCCTGAGTATAAAATTCCGTGAGCTGAAGCTGCGGAAAGATCCTGAATGCCCGGTCTGCGGCGCGCATCCGACGATTACGAAGCTGATCGACTATGAGCAATTCTGCCGGATCCGTGGCGAAGAGCAAACCGCCGTGGTAAATGGCATTCCAGAAGTCACCGCTCAGGAAGTCAAGAAGATTGATGAACGAAAAGAAGCCCTTCGTTCTGATCGACGTGCGGGAACCTCATGAGTTCCAGATATGCCGTTTACCGGGCTCGAAACTCATCCCGCTCGGGCAGGTTGCGAAACGCACGAACGAATTGAATTCTGCGGATGAAATCGTGGTTTACTGCCGTTCGGGCCAGCGAAGTGCCAAGGCCGTGGAACTGCTCACCAAGGTAGGATTCAGCAAGGTTCACAACCTGAAGGGTGGCATTCTAGCTTGGTCTGACCAAGTGGACCCAAGCGTGCCGAAGTACTGATGGCTAATCACTTTACGATCGCAGACATTCGTCGTCGAACATTTGACGAAGCCTCCCTCACTCCCGGCGCGGCGCTTGGATTGGGCTTCCTTGCTGTTTCTTCAAACCGTCGCTGCATCTGTAGCTAGCCTGGGCTCCTTATGGCTTCGGTCATCGGGAGTGCCAGGGGTAAATACAAGATCATTCTCAGGCTTCCACGAAGGCCCCCCTACCCCCGGCCCCTCCAGGGGGAGGATAGTCATTTCGTGATGACCCAACGTGAGTGCACCCAATTTCACTAAAGAGAGGATAATCAATGTCAAACATGTACCAGGATAATTCGTTCAGTATTGGAAGAACTCCGCTGGTAAGGCTCAACCGGATAACCGACGGAGCCAAAGCAACCGTCTTGGCCAAGATCGAGGGCCGCGGCCCAGGCTACTCGGTGAAGGACCGGATCGGGGCAGCGATGATTTGGGACGCCGAGAAGAGAGGTGTTTTGACACCAGGGAAGGAGATCATTGAGCCCACCAGCGGAAATACGGGAATCGCTCTTGCATTTGTTGCGGCCGCTCGAGGCTACAAGTTGACCCTCACTATGCCCGAGACCATGTCGCTCGAGCGGCGGCGGGTGGTGGTTGCATTGGGAGCCAACTTGATCCTCACTCCGGGGCCCGGGGGCATGCCGGGTGCAATCAAGAAGGCGCAGGAAATTTGCCAATCCGATCCCAACCATTATTTCCTGCCCCAGCAGTTTGAAAATCCTGCTAACCCTGATATTCACGAAAAGACCACCGGGCCCGAAATTTGGGACGATACCGACGGGACAGTAGACGTGTTAGTGTCCGGTGTGGGTACAGGGGGCACCATCACCGGCGTTTCCCGCTACATTAAGAAAACCAAGGGCAAGCCAATCCTATCGGTGGCGGTCGAGCCGGCGGCAAGCCCCGTGTTGACGCAGTTTACTGGGGGTCAGCCTCTGAAGCCGTCGCCGCATAAGATCCAGGGGCTCGGAGCCGGTTTTGTGCCCAAGACTCTCGACCTGTCGCTTGTGGACCGGATTGAGCAGGTATCAAACGAAGAGGCGATTGAATTTGGCCGGCGTTTAACCAGGGAAGAAGGCATCCTAAGCGGCATTTCCTGTGGCGCCGCGGCCGCTGTAGCCGTGCGGTTGGCGCAGCAGCCCGAGTTTGCGGGGAAGATCATCGTTGCGGTCTTGCCGGATTCCGGCGAGAGATACTTATCTACGGTGCTCTTCGAGGGCATGGGCTAGCGTAGTGCCCACAGCGCGGCTGTTGGCCGCAACCCAAATGACACTCTCCGTGTTCTCCGTGGCACTCAAGCTTTAACACGGAGCACACAGAGCGTCTTAGTGACCTCTGTGTTAAGGATCTTCTGGCCACGGAGGACACGGAGCCCCGCACCGGATGGGGCAGGGCGGAGGCGCTAATGACACGAACGGAAATCTTCGCCCCACGAGAATAGGATTGCTGCTAGTGCTGCGGAGTGCTCGTTACTCTGGGAGATCACATTATGAATCTCGCGAGTTTGGAGCTTGACGATCTTGCTCGCCGGGTTGCGTCCACTCTCAAAGCGGGGTCGGTGCTGGCGGACGGGAATCCTGTCGCGGTGGCCCCACGGGCGGACGAACTGTGCGGTGTAGTGATCCCGCTTTTGGACTGGTGCCTGTGCCGGAGACCTTCGGCCGCACGCGGCATCGTAGGCATTGCTGCGCCGTGCGGAGCAGGAAAGACGCTTCTGTTATCCTGGTTGGCAGCTACGGCAGGCGAACTGAATTTGCGACAGTTCGCTTTCGCTGCCCTGGACGGTTACCACTTTCCAAATGCTGTGCTCGACAGCCGGTCGGGCGTCGATTCGGAGGGTAACTCCGTGCCGCTTCGCCTCCTCAAAGGTACGCCGCCGACGTTCGACGCGGACTCTTTCCTCGCCGACCTGCTGGCGGTGAAGAGCAGCCGCCAGGAATCGCACTTGCCAACGTACTGCCGGCAGTCGCACGAGCCGCTGGCTCGCCGCATAACGGTGGGAGCGGACGTGGAGTGGCTCTTTGTCGAGGGAAATTTCCTCTTTTTGGACGCCCCACCGTGGCGCCAAGTCCGGCAGTTGCTGGACCGAAGGATTTTCCTCGACGCCAGCGATGACGTGCTTCGCGGGCGTCTAGGTTTGCGTCATGCCGCCGCCGGGCGCGACAGCCAATGGATCGAGGCTCACTTCCGCCGCACCGACGGCCCGAACATACGGCTTATCCGTGCCCACGCGCATTTCGCCGACGTGTTTCTGCGTTGGGGAGAGGACGGGCATTTACAGCAAGGAGACTCCCAGTCGCGCCAGGCGGGAGGAGAAGTCAGGAGGTAGTTTATGGATGACAAGCGTTTAGAAAACCTTGCAAGCGAATTTAGGACGGCGCTGGATGCGCAGCTTGCCGGCGATTATGGGTGCGAGTTTCAGCTCCCCAGCCGAGAATCGGTGGCGCAAATCTGCCGCCGCTACCTCGGGCTGCTCTTCCCGGTTTTCTATCAGGGGCGCCGCGCGGAAACGGACAGCCCGCCGGCCGGGACCAGGGGTTACCTGACTGAAATTGAAACACTGTTGCGAGAGCAACTGTGCTCAGCCATGCGCTTCGACAGGCGTTGCCGAGGAGACCAGCTTCCCGCGAACTTTGAGGATCGTGCCCAGGAGATGATCGACGATATTTTCGGCCAGTTGCCGGAATTGGCCGGGCTGCTGGCTTCGGATATCGAGGCGGCATTCCGGAATGATCCCGCCGCCGCTACTCATGAGGAGATTCTGCTCAGCTATCCTTGCGTGGAGGCAATTACCGTGCAACGCCTGGCACATCGACTTTACTTGATGGGAGTGCCTTTCGTTCCGCGCATGATGACTGAGACGGCGCACAGCCATACCGGCATCGACATTAATCCCGGCGCTTCTATAGGCGAGTCATTTTTCATCGACCACGGCACCGGCGTGGTGATCGGCGAAACCGCCACCATCGGCAGAATGGTGACGCTTTACCACGGAGTGACGCTGGGAGCATTCAATCCTCTTCGCAAGGATGAACAAGGCCAGCTTCGCCGAGGACAGGAAAATAAACGGCACCCCGATCTCGAGGATCATGTCACCGTTTACCCGAACGCCACCATCCTGGGGGGCGGTACACGCGTTGGGCATCACAGCGTCATCGGTGGTAACGTTTGGCTCACCCACTCCGTGGAGCCCCACAGCAAAGTGACCCTTAAAGACCCTGAGTTGGTCATCCTGAACGGCGAACGAAAAGAGTAGACGCACGAGCAGGGACGCGGAACACAAGTCTTGATCCGCAAGCGGAGTGGCGGCCCGGCTCGCGGCCCCCAACCCTCTCGCTCCGGCTGAGAGAAACGCCGGCGGCGAGCCACCCTTTCCCCGACATGGGAGAGGGTTCGCTTTCCTCTCGATCAGAGGCTCGTCTTCCGATTCATTGGCAGTCCTCACGCTAGCGATGCTATTCTGTCCGTGGAGGCTTACATGACATTGAAGATTGGAGATGAAGCGCCTGATTTCAGGCTCAGCTCGGCGACTGGCGCCACGCAGGGTGAGTTTCAGCTTTCCGCCCATCGTGGCCAAAATGTGGTGATTTGTTTTTACATCCTTGACTTCACCCCCGTTTGAGAGAACGATCTGTCGGCAATCCAGGGGGACCTCAGCAGGTTTGCCGACCTTAACGCCCAGGTCGTGGGCGTCTGTACTGATACGGTTTTCTCGCATATCGCTTTCCAAAAATCTCTTGGGGGTCTTCAATTTCCGCTCGCTACTGACCGCTGGCCTTACGCGAAAACGGCGGCGGATTATGGCATCTTTCCCCCCACAAAGCACCAGATACCGTTCGTGAACGATCGTGCGGTCTTCATTGTGGATAAACATGGCAAGATTGCGTGGATGAAGATCTACGAAGTGAGACAGCAACCCGAAAACTCCGAGATCCTGGATGCGTTGAAGAAGCTCACGTGATACTGAGTGCCCGGAGGCCTGATGGCATTTAGGGAATTTCGTTGTTGTGTTTGTGACCTGCCCGAGAAGAAATGCACATGCGTGAAGTACTGCGCAGCCTGCCACTCCGACCGTGGCCTCCGCCTCACCGAGGACGGCCAGTACTATTGCCCGGATTGCCGTGAGGCCTGCGACTTCAAGACGCAGGACCAAGCGTGAGCCCGTGTGGCTGAGCCATATATCCGACACGTCACGAGGAAGCGCATGCATGTCCCTTACCTGGATCTGAAGAAACAGTATTCAAGCCTTCGCAACGAGATCAGGGAGGCCCTGGATCGAGTCTGCAGCGACACGTCATTCATCCTGGGCAAAGAGGTTAATGAGTTTGAGAAGGAATTCGCCGCCTATTGCGAAGTCAAATATTGTGTGGCTTTGAATTCCGGCACAAGCGCCCTGCACTTGGCCTTGCTGGCTTTGGGAGTGAAGCCTGGCGACGAGGTGATTACCACCCCGAATACGTTCATCGCCACCGCCGAGGCCATTTGTTACACAGGCGCCAAGCCGGTTTTTGTGGATATCGATCCGAAAACGGGGAATCTGGATCCCTCCCTGATCGAGCGGGTCATAACCGGCCGGACAAAAGGGATCCTTCCGGTTCATTTGTACGGGCGTCCTGCCGATATGGACACGATCCTGGGAATCGCGCAGAAACACGGGTTAGTGGTCATTGAGGATGCCTGCCAGGCTCACGGCGCCCGTTATCGGGGCAGGCGCGTGGGAAGCATCGGCGACGCTGCTGCTTTCAGCTTCTATCCGAGCAAGAATTTGAGCGCTTATGGTGAAGGTGGAGCGCTGACGACGAATAACGCAGCAACTGCCGAACTTGCACGTTCACTGCGCAACCATGGCCAGAGTGGGCCTTATACCCATGCGAGAATCGGCTACAACTACCGCATGGACGGATTTCAGGGCGCCGTCTTACGGGTTAAGCTGAAGAAGTTGGAACAATGGGACTCGCGCCGAAACGAAATCGCGGCCCTCTATCGTAGCGTCTTGAAGGACGCCAAGGTGGAGATTCCGGTGGATGATCCACGCGATGAAAGGGTGTACCACCTGTTCGTGGTTTACGTTGAGCGACGTGATGCCGTGCGCGCGGCTCTCGAAGCGCGCGGAGTCCACACCGCCATCCACTATCCTTGTCCCGTGCCTTTGCAGCCTGCCTTCGCCGGGCTCGGATTTGGTGCCGGCAGTTTCCCTCATGCCGAGCGTGCCTGCGAGCGAGTTTTGAGTATGCCGTTCTTTCCCGAAATGACGGATGAGCAGGTGCAGTACGCAGCGGAACAACTCGCTGCCCTTGTAGGAAATTTGTAGGGGCACCCCTCGTGGGTGCCCTGTAGCGCCACCGGGTCGCCCCCGCGCAGGCGGGGGGTCCATTGCGGAGCTGGATTCCCGCCTTCGCGGGAATGACGTGTGGCGCGAACGGCGAGTGATGAGGCGTCAACCCGCCATCTCCGAGGAATTCCGTGAGCCCTGGAGCGACGCCAAAGCGCGGCGAGGTGTGGTGGTGCGCCTCGATCCAACCCTCGGCTCAGAGATTAACTGAGAGTCACAACCACCCTTGTTTGCGATACCAAGCGATGGTGCGGGCCACGCCCCTGCCCAGATCATATTCTGGTGTGTAACCCAACTCCTCATGCGCCTTCTGCCAGGAATATAGACGATCTTCGCTGAAGCAAGCTACTCCCGTCCGGCTCAGCGGAGGTGTCCGGCCGCACACACGCCCCGGTACGTCGAACCCTACCGCCTCCGGCATGGCGGACCAGTGGGGCAGACCCATCCACGGCAACGGCATTCCGGGACGGTGGTGTCCGCAGCCTCAATAACACGGCTCAGTTCTTCTCAAAAAGAAGGAAACGGTGGTGCGCCCATAATCTCTTGAACCAGGCCGGAGACCGCTCCAGGAGGCCAAACTTCATTACCTGTCGCTCCATTGCCGGTGATCGGCCATTAAAATAATCCAGGATACACATCCCTCGCCCTTCTTTGGGTTCCGTCCACTTGGCTAGCCTATTCAACCCTAACCGCCTGAGGAAGTCCTCCTTTTTCATGGCAATGTCGGGGAAAGGAGGAACATCAAAGAGACCAGTTTCCACCAGGCGCCAGTTATGTGCCGCCAGGGATGAAACGATCCAGTCGGTCCTGATGTTATCGAGGTCAAAATCAGCGGCATCATGGGGCCGCAGCTTCCAACAGATGTTCTGTTGGTTGGGAACACACAAGAAGAGCGCCGTCTTTGTCACACGGGCAAGTTCTCCCAAATAGGTTTCACCATCTTTCACATGCCAGAGAGCGGCAAAGTTCCAGGACAAATCAAAGGAACGATCTGAGAATGGCAGAAGGGCAGACGCTGGAGACTGGCAGACCATGTGAACTCCGAGGCCCAGTCCGCTCCAGACCTTCTGAATAGCCTCCATTCGTTCAAGACATTGGTCAACAATCGTAACTTCCGCCCGCTGCGAAGCCCACCAGAGGCTGTTGATGCCTGACACCCCCGTCATTCCAAAAGACGGAGCTTCCAGCACACTTTTGATGTCATAACGGGTTTTCAACCAACTGAAATAACGATGCAGTACGAAACGTTCGTAAGTGGTACCGAACCCCTCATGCGTATTAAGGAAATATTGCCTCCAGTTGTTCGTGGTTGTCATCGCGGCGGTCGCAGTCACGGGTGCTCACCTCGGGAAAGTTGCACTTTCGCCCAAAAAGCGGCCAAACCCCTCGCGGGTCGAGCCTGGCTGAATGCCCAGCGTGCGGTACGTGTCGGCGGCTTGATAATACCAGTCTCTGCATATCAGCGCCACGCGGACCGCCCACTTCTCGTTGCCCAGCCCTTGGAACAGGTGAAACGCCAGCTCAAACGTCCAGTCGGGAAGGCGCAGGAACCGTGGGTAGGGGCGTCGATAGAAATGCCAATGAATCCAATCAACCAGATCTTTCAACGGGACCGGCTCACCATCTGCAGCTACGAAGATTCGCTGGGTACACTGATCTCTTGCAACCAGAGCATAAAAAACCTCTGCCAGCCGTTCCACATCAACCAAGTGAATCCGGTGACTGCTTCTGGGGAGCCATAGTAGATGCCGCCTGACAAGTTGGACCAGAGTCTGTGGGAAGCCGTCGTCACCGGGCCCGTAAGCGATCGCCGGACGAACGATATAGGCGTTCAATCCCTTCTGAATATAGCCATGGACGGCCTCTTCCGCCGCTACCTTGGACTGATGGTAGTGCGTGTCCCCACGCAGGGGAGTCTCAACTCCCGCCGGCACGGCCACGGGGATCGTGCCGTAGACGCCGACCGAGCTACAGTGAATGAACTTCTGCACTCGGTGCTCATGCGCCTCACGAAGCAGGAGGGCCGTTCCTTCAATATTCACCCGCCGAAACTCGGCAGGTGTTGCCTTCCGTGCCCCACGGATTGCCGCCAGATGGACCACCTGCCGCACTTGGTATTGCTCAAACGTCTCCTTGAGGACGGTTTCGTCCCAAAACTCACCCCGAACCAAGATGGCTCCCTGGTTCAGCAAGGAGTTCGCTTGCGGGTGGCGCTCACCTCCTCTGACTATGCAGATTAATCGGAGATCCTGAAGTCGGGCTAATTTCGGGACCACGTGGCGGCCAGATAAAACCGGTGGATCCTGTTAATAGGATATACTGCCTGCTCATAATAGCCTGAGTCCCTTAGTGTTGCACAGAGTCATCCTTGATGGCCTCGCCTGCAGGCGAACCTCATAGCCCGATAACCTCCGCGCCCACAGGTTTGGTTGTTCGCACAATGTGCCAAGTGGTGATGAAGCCCGCAAGATTGCCCATCGCACCGGCTGAGACCATGACCAGTGTCATGTGGACCAAGCTCTCCTGGCCGAACATAAACATGCCCAGCCCCTGCCAAACGAGGACCCCCACCAGGGCATAGATAAACGCCGGGCGCTCCAGAGAGAGGGCATAATTCAGCCAGATATTCAAACCCGCGTAGAGACTCGCGGCCAAGCTGGCCAGTCCCAGGACAATGCCGGGGTTGGCGTAAGCTTCGGTGAATATGATTCTCACCAACTGTCCAGGAAACAGAAAGTAGAAAATTGTCAGGAACAGCCCCGGGACCAGCGCCCCCGTCAGTGCCAGCAATAAGATCGGCCGGGAATCCCGGCCCATGGCGCGACGCTGGGCCGCCTTGGGGAGAAGAATGATTCCCATCGCCAAGGGCAAGAACAAACTTACCTTGGCCAGGGTAACCACCGGCCCGTAGTCGCCGGCCATCCGTGGGCTGAAAAAGCGCTTCACAAATAGTGCATCCAGGTTCGACAGGACGGCAAAGGCCGCCAGTCCCAGCAGCGTGTAAGACGAGTAGTGCCAGCTTACCGGGCGGGCAACAACCTTGGCCGGGGCCTGGAAATAGTGGCGGAGCCACCGCAGCGCCAGCACCAGGACGACAACCATGGCAAGGGGCAATGCGGCGATGGCCCCGACGGCTTGGCATCCCAGCCAGATTAGCACGGCGGCAAAGAGCAATCGCAGAACCGACTGAGCGACCTGTATCACTCCGAAGCCCGTAAAGGTCTGCGTTCCCTGAAGCGCGCCATCGGTGACCGGGCGCACGAAGAATAGCAGCACCACGGGGCTGGCAGCCCACAATGGCCAAGGGTTGGGCAGCCGCAGCAGACGCGCCAAGAGGGGGCTGATGAGAACCGCCAACGCCGTCGCCATTAGACCCCACTGCCAAGCCCAGCGCCAAGCGCGCTGCACGAAGGCTCCCACCTGATTGACGGAATTATTTTGTGCGCTGAGCTCCGCGGTGTAAAAGGCTACAACGTTTCTTATGGAGATGGCTAAGTAAGTCAGCACTTGCAGAATAGCCGCCACGCAAACAAAGATCCCGAATTCAACGGGTAGGAGCCAACGGCCAGCCAAGACATTGACCGCATAGTCCAGACCCCCAGCCAAAACCATGGCTGGTCCCAGGATCAGGCTCTGTCTCATGCCGGCTGAGCGGAACAGCGCGTGCCGCCACGCCGTCATATACTTTGTGTAACCAGCGCGCAAACGCTCACCCTTCGTCAGTTTGCTGATAGCTCATGACGGGCCGGTAGAGGCATCCGCACCGCCGGCCCTGGGGACAGTCTGGCAACGGCAGAAGTGGAGCCTGGTCAGGATGGTAAATCTTACCGGCTGGCAGCTTCCGCGCTGCATCGCAACAATTTGGCGCCGGCTCGACCACGACGCCGACGATGGCGCCCTTGGCCTTCATTCCCAGGCGGTAGGCCGCCAAGGTTTTCACGGCGTAGTCCGGTTCCTTCTCCATGTGGTGCTGGAACTTGTTCAACCAATCGAAGGCCATGCTTTTTCATCTCCCGCAAGGGAGCATGTAATGCCGACCCCGCCTTGCAGTGTCGGCATTCACGGTGCTGACCTAAAGGTCAGCGCTACGAGTCGCCGCCTAGGAACCGATTGGCGCGGGTCACCGACGGCGGCCTGCGGGCGCCTGCCGCCTGGACGCAACACCTTGGCGCCCACCCGCGCCAGCGTCGGAATGTCGTGCAACATGTTGGTGTAAGATGCGTTGGCCAGCGGGCAATGACATTCCTTCGCCGCTATACTCCGGCGTACTTCTTTGATCTTCTCGCCAAACCAGATTTCCTTGAAATCATAACTGTGATCGCGCAGATTGCCCAGGTTATCGGCTCGCACACAACAGGGCCAGACTGTGCCGTCGGCATAGATGTGGGCGCTGACCCAGCCGGCGTAGCAGGCGATCACCTGGCTCTGCTCGTCCAAGATGCGTTTGACCAGCTTGTAGTATTCAACCCGGAGAGCTTCCGTGATTCGTGCCACGCCGGTGAAACGTTTGCTTTCCACGTAGGCGATCAGGCGATCAATTGCCTTTGCGTAGCTCTCAGGGCTCGGCGTTATCGGCAAGCCAACCGTGTCAAGCTCCACCCGAGGTTCCGCAATCTCGGTGATGAACTGGTCGGCGCCCGATTGGTCGGCATAGGCGATGATTTCGTCCAGATGGCCCACGCTAAAGACCGACACCACCGAGTGGATTCCTATCGTCAGGTTGTTCAGTCGACTGCGCAAGGACAGCAGTTGCTCCAGGCGCTGTTCGAATTTCCTGAAGTTGCCCGGCACGCCGCGAATGAAGTCATGTTTCTCCCCCACTCCGTCCAGCGACAGGTTGATAATCACCTGGCTTTTGGGGCACGACCGGGCAATACGCTCCACTCTCTCAGGGATGGTGGGTAGGATTCCGTTGGTAGGGATGTTGATGACACCCGGCTGGCAATGCTCATAGGCCGACTGGGCGAGCTCCACCACGTGTGTGTACATCAACGGTTCCCCGCCACTGATCGTGAACCAATAGGGGGTTTGGCCCAGGGAAGCTAGGACCTTATCCCACTCGTCCAGGGTCAGTTCGTCCTCGCGTTTCATCCAGATATTGCAGGTGAGACAACGCGAATTGCACTTGGGGGAAGGGGAGAGGGTCAGGTTAAGTGGCAGCATCCGCGGCCAGTCAAGCTGGCGGTATAGCTTGAACAGCGGAACGCGCAGCAAAGCGCCAGCCATCGAATTCATGTCGCCGCTATCCCCTTACCATGAGATCTTTCGTTGTTTTTGCGATTTCCCAGACGGAGTGGTCGCGTCCTTTCTTGTAGTCGCGACTGCCCAGGAACCGTCCGTAGGCTTCGAGTGCCGCCACGCCCCACGTCCAGAGAAAAGGCCGAGGCCGCCAATCAAGGTTATGCATTAAGATCCGCAGTATCTTCCAGCCGCTCATGGTGCTTACGGTGTAGCCAAGGGTACTGCGCAAAGCCAAGTGGCCGGCATAATTGCTTCGGCGCCGACGCAGAAAATCGGCCATCGTCAGCGGACCCTTGTTGTGGACGACGGCCGTCGGTACATATCGTGCCTCATATCCCTGACCGCGAACGACCGGCTCGATGCTTGCCTCGTCCACCGAGGTGTGATAGGGAATACGCTCAAAGATCTTGCGGAAGGCGATCATCTCCCCGGCCTTGAATGTGCGCAGGTTGATTTGGTGATGCAGGTCCCAGAGCAGATGTGCGGCAAACCCCATAAACGTTCCGGGGTCGTTGACGGGCACTGGTCGGCCCGTAGTCAATCCCACCGCCGGGTCGGCAAAAGGCGCCACCAGCTCTTCAATGGCGTCCGCTGCGGGCAGCAGATCAGCACCGCAAAGCACTACTATCTTCTCCCGCGCTTGCGGAAGAAACTGGTTGATTGCTGAGGCCTTCCCCTCGCGCCGCGGCTGCACGATCAGGCGAATTCGTTCGTCCCGCCGTGCCCACTCTTGCACGATAGATTCAGTGCGGTCCGTACAGCCACTGGCCACGACTACAATCTCCGTCAGGGTTACATTTCCCGTTCGTTGCGAAACCAGAGCCTCGAGCATCCGGCCGATATTCGCTTCCTCGTTATAAGCCATAATTCCAATCGAGCATGCGACGGACATTGGACTATTGTACCCCCTCATAGCAATCTCGAATCACGCCGCGACGACACGCAGCCAACGGTTGCCGAGTCGTGCCACACCGGACCCTGGCTATGAGAAAAGCACGCACGCCATTAAGCGCCCCGGGCGGGTCCTCCTGAATGCCCCGGCCTTCATCGCGGGTGTGAAAGGCGACAGAAATCATACTCGGCAAAGTCTAACACGCTAACTGCCAGAATCTGTAAGTACTTTTGTACCAAAGATTGAGATGCAAGACTGATATACACTCTCTGCTTGCATAATGCAAGAAAGCGGCAGCACCAGGTCACTCTAGCTTCATCTCACGCCGAACCGCCGAAAGGAATCATGGCGGCGAGAGGCACAATCTGGATTTCAAGGGGAATGCGAGGTAGGATAGGCGTTTCTTCGGATGGCGCAGGCAACGGCTTTTTCAGCATTTTCGTGGACGCGGGGGAGGGGCGAGACCGATGCCATCCCAAATGACGCTGGCACGGAGGCGGGGGCTGCATGAGTCCTGAAACCGATTCCCCCACCCAGCCGGTTCCGTCTGACATGGCCGAACCTGCGTGCATCGAGGCGCGGACTTCGCTTCTAAGCCGGGCCTTGCTTGCCTTAGCCGCGTTATTCGTGGTGGTACGAGCGCTCCCAATCTTGAGCTTTCCACCGGGCACCGACCAGGGAACCTACCTGACCATCGGACAGGGCCTGCTCGAAGGTAAGGAGCTGTATCGCGACCTTTGCGACAGCAAACCGCCCGGGATTTTCTATTTGTACGCCGGCATTGCCAGGCTGTTTGGCAAAGTAATGTGGTCGGCGGCAGCGGCTGATATCCTCCTGTTGTTCGTTATCTCTTACCTTCTTTTTCGGTTCACCAAGCCCTACCTGGGCCGCGCGGGCGCCGCAATAGCAGTGATGGTGCATGCTTCCATACATGGCGAGATTAGGTACAACTGGATTACCCAGCCGGAAACCTTCCAGTTGGTTTGCATTCTCTCTGCCATACTTCTGTTGGGGGGGCGGCGGTGGTGGAAAGCAAACTGTTTTGCGTCGGGCCTCCTGCTCGGCTACGGGTGCTGGCTAAAATACAATGCCATTGCATTCTTGCCCTTGCTCCTCTTCCTGCCTTTTCTCGATACGAGTGTTCTTGACCGGGTGCCACCCAGGGTTTCGCTTATAATTCCCTGGCGGAACTGGTTGGTGCGGGCCGCCCATCTGCTGGCGGGGCTCGCTGCGGCAATTGGCATTGTGCTGGCTTGGATCATGTTCAAGGGCGCTTGGCCTGCCATGCGGGAGATGCAATTCGAAGTCGTGCCGCGTTACGCAGTCATGGGCTTCGAGCGCAATCCACACTACTTACTCTCGGTCTTTGCTCGAACAAACTATTTCTTGGGCGAGTGGACTTTAGGGGCCACTCTGGCGGGACTTGTGGTGGCGTGGGTGCGCCGGGATTTGAGGCGGTCCGCCCCGCTCTTCCTTGCTGCCCTTAGCGCCTATGCCGCCGTGGTGATGCAAATTCGTTTTCATGATTACTACTTTCAGACCTGCTACCCTTTCTTCGCCGCCCTATGGGCGTACCTCGTGGTCAGTATCTATGAGGGCACCTGTGTGCTGGCAAGGAATTTCAGGCGACGGGGCTGGCCGCTGGCGGCTGGCCTGCTTTGGATTGTTTTCGCCCAGGCCGTTTTCTGGCCGCTTCCCGACGAATTTGACAAATTGAGGATGCGGTATGAAGAACTGCGCGAATGGCGAGCCGACCATGAGACTTTTTACGCGGGCTACCCGCAACAGTTGCCAATTCGAGCATCTTCGCGGGCAGTTGGAAGTTATTCATTACCTTGAAAAGAATGCCAAGCCAAGCGATGGCGTTTTTCTGTGGGGCTACAACTGTTCGATTTATTATTTTTCTGGCCATCAAGCCCCAACCCGGTTCGTCTCAACCTTCGGCTTTGTCTCACCGTGGTGCCCGCCTTCCTTCCGTGAAGAGTTGGTGCGGGGGCTGAGAAATGCTCAGCCGCGTTTCATCATCGTATCGCGCCGTGACGCTTTGCCTAACATCAGCTATGTGAACCTGGACTCCGAGAACTATCTCAAGATCTTTCCGAAGCTTAATTTCTTCATCACTGACAACTACAAGCCCGTCGCCGACTTTGACAGCTTCGTTATTTATCGTCGAGAGAGCCCCTTTTCTCGCACTGAGCCTTCGAAAGAAATTGGGGCGCAGCGAGAGGCGCGGGCTGGATTTTAGAGGGAAGACCAACTAGCATGGCCGTCCCAGAAATAGGTAAACTGAGCGGGGCCGGAATGCCGTTCGCAGAGGGAACGCCTTCTTGCGATAGCGACGTTGAAGCCCCGTCAGGGGCGGGCATGAGTTAGCCCACGGCGTGAGCCGTGGGTGGCGAGCGCGGCCCCTTCCCCCTCCCCCCTCCCCCGGTCAGCGGGGGAGGGGGAATTAAAGGGGGTGGGGGCCGGTCTTCCCAGGGCTTGCGCCCTGGGCTACTATCTTCAGCCCCTACCGGGGCTGGTGCGACCTAGGTCACGAATCACTAGAACAGGACACTAGCATTGCCATTGGTTCGAGTGGCAAGGGCCTTCTGGACATTGTCGCACATCATGGGACTTCATGAGCCTTGAGACCATCCCTCCTGTACAGCCGATCCCGAGCAGGGCGGCTGCAACTGCGCCCGGCAAAGCTCGCCCCTCGCTTTTGGACCGGGCCTTGCTCGCCATAGCTATCCTGTTCGTAGTGGTACGAGCGCTCCCCATCCTTACCCTTCCGTTGGGAAACGACCAGGGAGCGTACCTGATGATCGGGCAGGGTCTGCTCGAGGGTAAGCAACTGTACCGCGACCTCTTGGATACTAAGCCGCCGGGCATTTTCATCGTTTACGCCGGAATCGCCAAGCTGTTCGGTAGAGTAATGTGGTCAGCAGCGGCGGCAGAAATCCTATTGCTGCTTGTCATCTCTTACCTCCTTTTCCGGTTCAGCGAGCGTTACCTGGGCCGTGCGGGCGCCGCAGTGGCAGTGATGGTGCATGCTTCCATGTATGGTGAGATGCGGTATTACTGGATCGCTCAACCGGAGACGTTCCAAGTTGTGTGCGTCTTGGGCGCTTACCTCCTGATGCTGCACCAAGATCGATGGCGGAAGAGCGGTTACTTGGCGGCAGGCATCCTCCTTGGTTGCGGGTGCTGGCTCAAGTACAATGCTCTCGCCTTCCTGCCTCTTATCCTTTTCCTGCCGTTTCTCGACACGAGTGGTCTTGACCGCGAGCCGCCTCGGATCTTCCTCTCAATCTCCTGGCGGAGTTGGTTTGCGAAGGCCGCTCTTCTGCTGGCTGGACTCGCTGCTGCAATTGGCATTCTACTAGCTTGGATCGTACTCAAGGGCGCCTGGTCCGCCTTCAAGGAGATGCAGTTCGAAGTCGTGCCGCGCTACGCGGCCATGGCCGTTCAGCGTAGACCCCACTACTTGCTCTCGGTCTTTGTTCGAACAAACTATTTTCTTGGCATGTGGAATCTGTGCGCTATTCTCGCGGCACTTCTCGTAGCGTGGAGGCGCCGGGATTTGAAGCGCTTCGCCCCAGTGTTCCTTGCTGTCCTCACATCCTATGCCGCCGTGGCGATGCAGCTTCGTTTCCATGATTACTACTTCCAGACTTGCTACCCATTTTGCGCCGTCATATGGGCGTACCTCGCGGTCAGTATCTACGAGGGATCTCGTGCCTTAGCAAGGAATCTCAGGCAGCGAGGGTGGCGGCTGGCGGCTGGGCTGGTTTGGGTTGTTTTCGCCCAGGCGGTTTTCTGGCCCCTCCCGGACGAGTTCAACAGACTGACGATGCGGTATGAGCACCTCCGCGAATGGCGAACCGACCATGACGCTTTCTACGCGAGCTACCCGAATCAGTTGCCGTTTGAGTACCTAGGCGCCGAACTCGAAGTCATAGATTTTTTGAAGAGAAACGCCAGACCCGCCGATGGCTTGTATATTTGGGGTGCTCGCGGACCCATTTATTTCCTGACGGGTCATATACCGCCGACCCGGTTCCATTCCAATTGGGGTCTCATGGCTCCCTGGGCTCCCTCTTCCTACCGGGTGGAGTTGGTGCGGGACTTAAGGAACACTCAGCCACGGTTCATCGTGGTGGGCCGCCACGACGCCGTGCCCATCATCACCTACGTAGATCTGGACTCGGAGACGTTTCTCCAGAGATTTCCGGAACTCCATACCTTCATTACGACCAATTATACTGCAGTAGCTGACTATGACGCTTTTGTCGTCTACCGGCGGAATTAATTATGTTATCTCGGCGGGGTGATCGTGAGCGCGGCCCGCGCCGCAGGGCAGCCCCGATGGGCCACCACTCCCGCAGTAGGGGCGAGTGGCGCTCGCCCCAGGGCCGAACGCCGTTCGGCCCTACGACCCGGAGATTTCGTGCAAGTTGGAAATGTAGAGCCCTGCGAGCAGTATGCAAGTCACCGCGGAAATCACCGCCCCAGCCAGGAGTCCACTTTGATGGTAGTAGAAGCGTAGCCTATGGGTGCCCGCCGGTGCGTAGACCGCACGGAAAAGTTGATTCGCCCGAAGAACGGGAGTGTCCCGGCCATCCAAGTCTGCGTGCCAATTCGAATCGTAGCGGTCGAGCAGCACAACGTATCCCGGTCTGGAAAGTTGCGCGCTTAGCGTCACCCTGTTGTGCTGGTGTTCGGTGATTTCAACCTGACCTGCCGGGCCCGAGCCGTGGACGGCGGGAGAGTCGCCGGGGTCCGCGGCCAAGATGACGTTCCCGAGAGCATCGAAGTCCGGCGAGGCCATTTTCGAGAGCGTCTCGAGCGGGCTGGTCGTGAAAATGGATGTGCCTGCCACATAGGCACGGGGCACGAAGCAAATGTCCTCGTACAAGTAGCTGGGCTTCGGGGAACCGTTGAAAATCTCGCTGACCAACCGCGAGCCGGACGAGTCCCACCTGCCGGATCGAATCGCGTATTTCACATTTGTGCGACCCAACAGACAATCGATATGGAGGTGGTTAGAAGCCTGGCTCGCCATAAAGATCATCAGATCATAGACGTACGGTGGCATGGAGCGCTCGATGTCTAAGTTGAGGTTTGCCTCAACGCGCTCCGACATGGAGCCGGTGGCCAGGAGCAACTTGTCATGGAATGCCGACAACGCCGATTCAGGGAGCTGGGCTAGCTCGGGGATTGATTGGAAATTCAAGTACCTTCCAGCATCCCCCGTGGAAATGGGAGTTCGCGGATAACGCGCCAGGGGGGCGACACGGTAGGTGCCTGGAGGGCCATTAAACTCTGAGAGCACCGGCGGACGGTAAGTATAGAAGACCTTGGGGACGGTGGCGTTGACATGGCTGCCCGACAGAACTAGTTGTATGAGGCCGAGTGCCGCGAAGACCTCGACTCCGTGGCGCGCCCATGCTCTACGCTGCTCGAGGCCGACCACCAGTAGAAGTCCTGCCAACGCGAAACCAATGAGCCCGGGGAAGAAGACTCGCATCATGGCCACGACAGTTTCCGCCGCACGGCGGGCCTCGGCTGTTTCCAGGCCTTGAACTCGCAGCGCCCAACCTGTAGCGAGAGTGGTTGTTTTCGGGAAAACCAATGCCAAAATCAGCGAAATTACGAGGAAGATAAGCGCTACGCACAGGGGAACCAACATTCGCTTGCGCTGCGCCCTCCAGCGACCGCTCGCGCCACGCAGGGCATCCAGACCCCATCCTGATAAGATTGCCGTCAGCATTACGACAGGTATCAATAACTTAATCGGAAACCGCACGAGCGTCAACAGCGGCATGAGCAGATACGCCAGCGAGAACACGGGAGTGAGGTGCCCGAAGGAAAGCACAAGAATTACGAGCAATGCGCCGGCCACGAAATTCCGCCGCCGTTCGCCGCTGAGCGCCCACCCGGCCAGAGCAAGAAAAAGCGGCACACAGCCCACGAAGAGCGATATGAGATACGTGTGGTCGGCGTCATCGATCATCCTTTCAAATTGCCCTGCCGAAGTCTTGGCGGGCCCATAGAAATCCGGGGCCACCGCTTCCACCAGCGCCAGCGGATGCAAGGACCAGGAGGCCGTTTCCCCCCTGAATCGTAAGCCTTGCGCGCCCCGCCGGGAATGGCTCAGCAGGTCAACGGAAGGGAGGAATTGCACAGCGCACAGCGCCACCATGAGGCAACCGGCCAGTGCGAATCCGGTCAGGATCCGCAAATTGGATGCAGAGATAAGAGGGCGCCGCGTTCCTCGAAGGTACATCGCATAGGCGAGGCAAAGGCCAAAACGTGGCGATGAGAGTGAAAGGTTCGGCGGCAAGGAACTGCAATGAGAAAACCAGTGTCAAAGGAATCCAGGGGCGAACCAGGGCGCCACCCCTTAATCCCCTCCTCAGAGAGGGGGATTAAGGGGTGGTGTGGATCCGTTCGGCTTTGGACGGCGCGGTCGGTGGCGAGCAGCGCCCAGGGAATCCATGCCGCGCACGCAGCGTGGTTGTACAGGTTGCCCAGGGAGAGCAGCGGTCCGCTAAACTCGAATACGAAGCCGGAAAAAAAAGACGCGACGCGGGTTTGATTCCATCGTCGCGCTAGCAGGTAAGTGCCAATTCCAGCCACCGCGAAGTGAAGGACATAGTGTAGCGGATAGGCCAGATCGAACGGCAAGAGGATGATGAATAAGGTAAAGGGATAAAAGAAGAGGTGATTTGGATTTTCCAGGAAAGGCTGCCCATAGTTTAGATAGGGAACCCAGTAGGGCAGAGAACCATGGCGGCACATCTCCTGAATAAAGCGGGCAGAAGGATAGGTGTAGTTGTAGACGTCCCAGAAGAAAAGCCTGGAAGGGGTAAAGATCACCTTCCAGAACATCGCGAAAGAACAGAGCACGAGGATGGCCGCGAGCGCCAAATCAACGCGTCCAAGCGGCTCCCCAACTTTCGCGGAGGGGTCCGATGTGGAGTCGAACGTGGCGGGGGCATTGAGTAACGGTTTGGGAGTTGTCGACATTGGGAATGCGGAAGACTGGCACAACCCTCCCCTTTAGCGGCGCTCTATGAGCGCTGGAGTCGTTGATTTCAAGTGCGGCGGAAAACCGCAGAATTCCCGCCACTGCGCACCAATCTATTACATCCAAGCGGCCCGTATATTAGCACAAAGCGATGAGTGGCACGTGTCGCAAAGTAGGGCCGCCTCTAGGGCTCCGTGACCAGGGCCAGGCCGGGCGTGCGCTCGAGATTAAAGCACTGCCTGAACGTCGGAGATGCCCCTGGACTTTAGTGCTGTCTCGGATTATTCTGACAGCGCCTCAAAGCCCGCAGGGGCTCAATCTTGGAGGCGGACAAGAGGTCACAATGGGTATAAGTACGCAAAAACCGATTCGCTTGGCCGAGCGCATGTCCCGGCTGGGTACCGAGACTGCTTTCGAAGTGCTGGTACGCGCCCGTGCACTCGAAGCGCAGGGCAGAGAGATCATTCACTTGGAGATTGGAGAGCCCGATTTCGCCACTCCAACGAATATCGTAGAGGCCGCCGTGCGGGCGCTGCACGACGGGTGGACACATTACGGGCCTTCTGCCGGCTTGCCTCAACTCCGGCAGACTGTAGCTGAGTACACGACGCGGTACTTGGGGATTCCGGCTGACCCGAGCGAAGTTGTCGTCACGCCAGGCGGAAAGCCGATCATGTTCTTCGTCATTCTCGCCCTCGTGGACACGGGCGACGAAGTCCTTTATCCGAATCCCGGCTTTCCCATTTATGAATCCATGATCGACTTCGTTGGGGGAAAGCCGGTTCCTTATTCGTTGCCTGACGAACGAAATTTCGAGCTGGATGCGGAAGAAGTAATCGGCAAGATTACTGACCGCACTGCCTTGATTATTCTGAATAGCCCCCAAAACCCGACCGGCGGAGTCGTCAGCCGCGAAAGCCTGAAAACTCTGGCCGACTATCTTGCTGATCGCGATATCCCAGTCCTCTCCGACGAAATCTATCATCAGTTGATTTACGAGGGTGAACACGCGAGTATCACGCAATTTCCAGGTATGAAGGACAAGACCATCATCTTGAACGGGTTCTCGAAGACCTATGCCATGACCGGTTGGCGGATGGGGTGGGGCGTGATGCGGCCGGACCTCGCGAAGTGGGTGGCGCAGTTAATGACTAACGCAAACTCCTGCACCGCCAGCTTCAGTCAGATCGCGGGCGTCGAGGCGCTGAGCGGCGATCAAAGCTCAGTAGGTGTCATGCGGGAAGAGTTCCGGCGCCGCCGCGGCATCATTGTGGACGGATTAAACAGCATCCCGGGCTTTAGTTGCCATTTACCTCACGGGGCTTTTTACGTGTTTCCGAACATTAAAGAAACCAAGTGGGAGTCCGGCAAACTGGCAGACGCCATCCTGAAGGAAGCCGGCGTGGCGTGTCTGTCTGGGACCGCATTTGGTGCGTGGGGCGAGGGTTACTTGCGGTTCTCCTTTGCTAATTCTGTGGAGAATATCCAGAAGGCGCTGAGTTGGATCGGCGACTGGGCGAAGAAGAATTTGTAATCGCCTTAGGTGTAGCGCGCCGGGCTCGCTACTTGTGGCGAGCCCTGGCCGTCGCCGTCCCGACTGGGCCACTACCGCCGGCTGCAAAGGGCCTGGAGGGAGGTCAACAGAGGCTTGATGGAAAACCTGACAATGTCGCGTCGCGATTTCAACAGATCGGCTGTGTTGGGAACTGCGAGCCTCGCTCTTTCCGCGGGCCCTCCCGTGCGCAATGTGACGGGAGCTAACGATCGCATCGGAGTGGGGCTGATCGGTTCAGGAAACCAGGGCCGTTATGACCTGGGCTCGTTTATCAAAACAAATCAAGTTGATGTGATCGCGCTTTGCGACGTGTGGGATCAGCGCCTCAACCAAGCGTTCGTAGACTTCAATTTTTCGGCTCAGAAGGTGAAGACCTACAAGGATTTTCGCCAGCTAATAGATCGTAAGGACATCGATGCGGTGATCATAGCCACCCCTGACCACTGGCATGCCATACAGATGATCGCGGCGTGTGAGGCCGGCAAGGACGTGTACGTGGAAAAGCCCACTTCGCACACGGTTCTGGAAGGCCGAAAGATGGTGGAGGCGGTCAAGAGAACCAACCGTGTGGTCCAGTGCGGGACCCAACAACGGTCGGGTGAGCACTTCAAGAAAGTTGCCGGACTCGTCCGTGACGGGAGGATTGGACGTGTGTCGGTGGCCGCCACTTGGTATTTGTGGGGGACGGATCCACGAATCCAAACGCCTTACCCCGATACCGCCCCGCCGGAAGACCTCGACTGGGATACGTTTTTGGGACCGGCGCCCTATCGCCCGTACAACCGTAGCCGCTATATGAATTGGCGCGCATTTTGGGACACGGCAGGTGGCGAGTTCACGGACTGGGCGCCCCACGTGATGGATATCGTCCATTGGGCGCTGGGGGTAGATGCGCCGCGGACCGTGGTGACTTCGGGAGGGCAGTTCATCTCGCCCGGAGTGGTCGATATCCCCGACTCTAACGAGGCGATTTACGAATATCCGGGTTCATCCGTCAATGAAAATGGCTTTTTGGTGAAATTCTTCAATCATGCCGGGCGTGGCCCCGATGGTCATCAATACGGGACGCAGTTTTCCGGCACCGAAGGCACGGCCTTTGTGAATCGCGAGGGCTACAGCATCTGGCCGATGGATTTGGTCCATGATGGCTGGGAAACGTTTGGTCCGACAGCAGTGGAGACTGGCGACGGTACGGCTCAACACCAACCGCACGTGGAGAACTTTCTGGAGTGCGTTCGCACCCGCAAAAAGCCGAACTCGGACATTGAGACGACGCACCGCGCTACCAGTGCAGGCCTCATCGCAAACATTTCATACAGGCTGGGACGAAAGCTGCGGTGGGATCGAGACAAAGAACAGTTTCTGGGCGATGATGAAGCTAACAAGATGCTGACCAAGGAATATCGAAAGCCGTGGAAAGTTACCTAAAAGCGTTTTGGTCAACTTTTAACGCCCTTTTTGCCATGCCGCAGGTTGTTCGTCACAGCGCTTAGCTTCCGCGCCGCATGTGCGTCCCCACGAGTCGGCGCTTTGGTGAGACCAGAGGATGCATTCGATGCGTCTTGCAGACCTACCCACAACATCGGTCCCTTCCCGACGATCGGTGAATCTCTTCACTTACCAGCATAGGACTGTATAATGAGCCCCATTCGGAATGCCCTACGCTTCGCGTTTCGGCAGTGACCAGAGCTTACGGTTCACGCGAGTCCAAAAGCTCGAGCCAGCCTTGGAGGAAACTATGGTAAATGACTTGAAAATGTCACGTCGCGACTTTAGTAAATCGGCAGTAATGGGAGCTGCAAGCCTGGCACTTTCCGCCGGACCCGCGGTGCGAAACGTGCTCGGAGCCAACGATCGCATCGGTTTAGGGGTGATCGCGGTAGGGCATCAGGGGCGCTTTGACTTGGGCGCCTTCATGAGGACGAAACAAGTTGACGTCGTCGCACTCTGTGATGTGTGGGACGTGTGCCTCAGAGAGGCACTGGCGGAGCTGGAGTTGTCATCCGAAAAAGTCAAACTTTACAAAGATTTTCGTAAGATTTTGGACCACAAGGACGTCGATGCGGTTCTCGTCGTCACGCCCGAACACTGGCACGCCATTCCTACGATTATGGCGTGTGAGGCCGGCAAGGACGTGTACGTGGAAAAGCCGCTTTCGCTCACGATTCTGGAAGGTCGAAGGATGGTCGAGGCGGCCAATACGCACGACAGGGTGGTCCAGTGCGGGACGCAACAACGCTCGGGTGAGCACTTCAAGAAAGTTGCGGAACTGATCCGAAACGGTAGGATCGGCCGGCTGACGGAGGCTGACACCTGGATTTTCTCGGGGACCTCAACGCATACGATGCTAGCGAATCACCCCGACAGCGACCCGCCGGAGGGCCTCGATTGGGACATGTTTCTGGGCCCCGCACCCTATCACCACTACAACCGTGGCCGCCATATCACTTGGAATTGGTGGTGGCAGACGGGAGGTGGGCAATTGACGAACTGGGGAGTTCACTTGATTGATATAGTTCATTGGGCGACGGGAGCGGATGCGCCACAAACGGTCGTGGCTTCCGGCGGGAGGTTTGTTTCCCCAGGCTTCTTTGAAGTTCCCGATACGGTTTCGGTGACTTACGAATATCCTGGCACGAAGGTGAATGAGAGCGGCTTCCTGGTGAGGTTCACGGACCATTCCGGACGCGGCCCCGATGGCCATCCGTACGGTATGCAGTTCTTCGGTACTGAAGGGACGCTTTTCGTGGATCGCGAGGGGTACACGATCTGGCCCAAGGATATCGTGCACGACGGCGCGGAAGGATTTGGTCCCACAGCGGTGGAAACGGGCGATGGAACGCCTCAACATCAGCCGCATGTGGAGAACTTCCTTGAATGCGTTCGCTCGCGCAAGAAGCCGAACTCGGATATTGAGACTACACACCGGTCTACCAGCGCATGCATTATGGGGAACATCTCCTACAGGCTGCGACGAAAGCTGCAGTGGGATCGGGACAAGGAACAGTTTGTTGACGATGAACAAGCCAACAAGCTGCTCACCAGAGAATATCGAAAGCCGTGGAAGGTCGCCTAAAGGGACTTTCGCGGAACTTCTGACATCTTCGCTCTGAAAATCGTAGCGCGGGCGAGACGCCCGCTGTGGCGCGGGCATCCTGCCCGCGAGTTCTTGCGGGGGCGAGACGCCCCTGCGACAGCGGGCGAGACGCCCGCGCTACAGCTATGCACCGGCAGGGAATTTTCATGGTCTCCGGGTGCCCGCCAGCCGACGGGCATGAGCGGTTGCCCACGCAGTGAGTGCGTCCGACACTACCTTTCCACAGGACCCCTCTCATCCGAGAATCAGGGTTGAACCTCTTTACTTCCCAGCGCGGGGCTGTATAATGAACGCGATTCGGAGGGCCTTGCGCTTCGCGTTTTCAGTGGTGCTCGGAGCGGAAGAGATTATCGGCATCCCAGGACGCTCGGCCCAGCCTTTGGAGGAGGTTAATATGGACGGTTTGAAGATGACGCGTCGCGACTTTCACAAATCCGCAGTAATGGGAGCCGCGAGTCTGGCACTTGCCGCGGGCCCGGCGGTGCGAAACGTGGTAGGTGCCAACGATCGCATTGGGTTGGGGCTGATCGGTTCAGGGGGTCAGGGACGTTATAATCTGGGCTCTTTCATCAAAACGAATCAGGTTGATGTGATCGCGCTTTCCGATGTGTGGGACCAGCGCTTGAACCAGGCGTTCGTGGAGCACAATCTCTCGACGGAAAAAGTAAAGACTTACAAGGATTTCCGCAAACTCCTGGAGCGCAAGGATATCGATGCGGTAATTGTGGCGACGCCCGAGCACTGGCACGCCATTCCGACGATCATGGCATGCGAGGCGGGGAAGGACGTCTACGTGGAGAAACCGATTTCCCATACCATTCACGAAGGCCGAAGGATGGCTGAGGCAGCCAACAAAAATAGCCGCGTGGTCCAATGTGGAACGCAACAGAGGTCAGGTGAGCACTTCAAGAAAGTTGCCGAACTGCTCCGCAACGGGAGGATTGGCAGGGTGACGGAGGCCGACACATGGGTGTTGCGCGGAACCTCGGTGCAGTCGAGAATGCAAACGCCCTTTCCCGACAGCGACCCGCCGCCGGGTCTCGACTGGGACACGTGGCTGGGACCAGCGCCTTACCATCACTACAACCGCACCCGCCATATGGGATGGGGCGGTTTTTGGAGACCGGGGGCGGCGAACTGACGAACTGGGCGCCCCACCTCATCGACATTGTTCATTGGGCTACGAAGACGGATGCGCCACTGACAGTAATGGCTTCCGGAGGGCAATTCATCTCCTCCGGCACCTATGAAATCCCCGACACAATTGAGGCGACTTACGAATACCCTGGCACCTCCGTAAACGAGAATGGCTTCCTGGTGAAGTTCTACAATCGTGGTGGACGCGGGCCCGACGGTCATCAATATGGCATGGAGTTCTACGGCACGGAGGGCACTCTTTTCCTGGATTGCGAGGGCTATACGATTTGGCCCATGGATCTGGTCCATGATGGCTGGGAAACGTTTGGCTCCACAGCGATAGAAAGAGGTGACGGTACGGCTCAGCATTAGCCGCACGTGGAGAACTTCCTCGACTGCATTCGCTCACGCAAGAAGCCCAACTCGGATATCGAGACGACGCATCGGGCGACGAGCGCCTGCATTGTTGGAAACATCTCTTACAAGCTGGGACGGAAGCTACATTGGGATCGTGACAAGGAACAGTTTGTTGGCGACGCCGAAGCCAACAGGATGTTGACCAAGGAAGATCGAGAAACCGTGGGTGGTGGCTTGAGCGGAGAGCGTGCTCCCGGTAATCTTCCGAATCGACGCTGATTGGCAAGCGCCTTTCTATCTTTTACTTCCTAATGCCGGGTTGTATAATGCAAATCGCGATTTGGAGGCCTTTGCGCTTCGGTTTTTTCAGTAGTGCTCAGAGCGCAAGAGATATTCTGCGTGGGTAGTTTCCCAATGCTACTGCAGGGCCGCCTCCCGCGACGGCGGCACGTCTTGGCCGGGGCAGCTTCCGGCTCTACACCCCAAATTAGGACCCTACCTCTGCATGCAGACGCGCGATCCAGATCCTCGAGGAGGTATGATGGAAAGTTTGAAAATGTCGCGTCGGGATTTTAATAAGTCCGCAGTCTTGGGAGCTCGAGCCTGGCTCTTTCGGCAGGCCCTGCGGTGCGGAACGTGTCGGAGCCAACGATCGCATTGGTGTAGGGCTGATCGGTTCAGGGAATCAGGGGCGTTATGACCTGGGCTCTTTCGTGAAGACGAATCAAGTTGACGTAGTCGCAAACTGCGATGTATGGGACCAACGCGTCAACCGGGCGCTGGTGGATCTCAATCTCTCTTCGGAAAAGGTGAAGACTTACAAGGATTTTCGCAAGCTCCTGGATAGCAAAGACATCGATGTGGTTCTTGTGGCCACGCCTGAACACTGGCATGCCATTCCCATGATCATGGCGTGTGAGGCCGGCAAGGATGTGTACGTGGAAAAGCCGACTTCCCACACGGTTTTGAAGGTCGAAGGATGGTTGAGGCGGCTAACAAAAACAACCGGGTGGTTCAGTGTGGGACTCAACAACGGTCGGGTGAGCACTTCCAGAAAGTTGCCGAACTCATCCGCAGCGGGAGGATTGGCCGAGTGACGGAGGCCGATACCTGGGTTTCGGCGGGGACCTCGGTGCAGTCGAGACTGGAGACGCCTTACCCGGATACTGACCCGCCGGAGGGTCTCGACTGGGACACGTGGCTGGGACCAGCGCCCTATCACCACTATAACCGCGCCCGCCACCTATGGGGCCGGTGGTGGGACACGGGAGGCGGCGAATTGACGAACTGGGCGACTCACTTAATCGATATCGTACATTGGGCGACGGAGGTGGATGCGCCGCGGACGGTCGTCGCTTCCGGAGGGCGGTACGTTTCCGCCGGCGTCTTTGAAATCCCCGATACCATCGCGGCGATTTACGAGTACCCCGGCAGAGCGGTAAATGAGAACGGATTCTGGTGAAGTTCTACAAGTGCACGGGACCCGGCACCGATCGCCATCAATACGGGATGGAGTCCTACGGCACAAAAGGAACGCTCTTTGTGGATCGGGAGGGCGACACGATCTGGCCGATGGATTCGGTCCATGACGGCTGGCAAACTTTTGGTTCCACGGCAGTGGAAACGGGCGATGGTACG